>JASGKY010000017.1:0-44655 GCA_049840435.1 Verrucomicrobiota bacterium
GTGCTTGGTTAAACATAGTATTGCTAAGGTTAATAGGGAAACACGATAGAATTCGAACAGCACCTCGGCTCGTAGAGGAAAGATGTGGCGCTTGAAGAAATCCACCGGATCGAACGTATTGGTTTGCGCTCGCACCGCCAGCGGGGCAAAAAGCACCGCCAGCAAAACGCACACCTGTTGCAAGATTTGCCGCCGAAGACCGCCAACCTTCTTTTGCATGACGCGCACGCTAGCAATCCGGCCCCGCGGCTGCCAACCAAAACGCAATGGAACTTTCGTTCAATGAACATTGCTGCAACACGGTTTGCATTTCCAGCCCGACTGCCCTAATACTTCCGGGCTTATGCCCACCAACGGCAACGTCGTCACCATCCGGAATCTCTCGAAGGTTTATCAACAGGGCGAAATCAACGTTACGGCACTGAACAACGTCTCGCTCGACATCGCGTCGCACGAGTTCCTCGCATTGATGGGGCCGTCCGGCTCGGGCAAGTCCACCTTGCTGCATATCATTGCTGGCATTGACCGGCCCACGAGCGGCGAATGTCACGTGCAAGGCATTGACGTCGCCAAGCTCAATGAGTCGCAGCTCGCCGACTGGCGGAATCAAAATGTCGGCTTCGTTTTTCAGACGTTCAATCTCATCCCAGTGCTAACGGCGTTTGAAAATGTCGAACTGCCCTTGCTGCTCACCAAGCTCAACCGCAGTCAGCGCCGCAAGCAGGTCGAGACGGCACTGGAAATCGTCGGTCTCGCGGATCGCGCGAAGCATCTGCCGAAACAGATGTCCGGCGGCCAGGAGCAACGCGTCGCCATCGCGCGCGCGCTCGTGACCGACCCCGCGCTCATCGTCGCCGACGAACCCACGGGCAATCTCGACGCCCATTCCGCCCACGAAGTCCTCGGCGTGTTGCAGACGCTCAGCAAACAAGCTGGCAAGACGGTCATCATGGTCACGCACGATCCGAAGGCGGCGGCCTTTGGCTCGCGCCAGATTCATCTCGAAAAGGGCGAACTCACGAAATGAACCTGCCGAGCTTCATCATCAAAAACGCCCTGCGCAACAAGCGCCGCGCCACGCTTTCCGTGCTAAGCGTCGCGGTGAGTTTGTTTCTGCTGGTGACGTTGTTGGTCGGTTTGCGCGAGTTGACGTTGCCGGTAGAAGACGCCGGGGCGGCGTTACGTGTCGCGGTGCGCAACAAGATTTCCATCGCCAACCTCTTGCCCGCGCGGCAGCGCCCCATCATCGAGCGCATCGAGGGCATTGATGCCGTGACGCCGTTCACATGGTACGGCGGCAAATACAAGAACGAGGAAAGCATGACCTTCGCGCAGTTCGCCATGGACCCGAAGAAGCTGCGCTACATCTTCGGCGAGGCCAAAATGGACCAAGCGGGCTATGAGGCGTTTGAAGCCGAGCGCACCGCCTGCATCATCGGGCGACTCTCAGCCGAGAAATACAAACTCAAGGTCGGCGACAAGATCACGCTCGAAAGCACGGTGTATCCCGTGACGATGGATTTCAAGGTCGTCGGCATCTACTCGGGCACGGCGGATGATCGCAACATGCTTTTCCGCCAGGATTACCTCGACGAATCCAGCGGCGTGGATGGCATGGTTGGCATGTGGTGGTTGAAGGTGCGGTCCGCCGAAGACATGCCGCGCGTGCTCGCGACGGTGAACAAGGCGTTTGAAAACACGTCTGCCGAAGTGCGCGCCGAGACGGAGCGCGCGTTCCAACTCAGCTTCATCTCGATGTGGGGCAACATCCGTCTGCTCGTCATGCTGATCAGTAGCGCGGTGGTGTTCACGCTCTTGCTCGTCTCGACCAGCACGATGAGCATGGCCATCCGCGAACGCTTCCGCGAACTCGCCATCCTCAAAGCCATCGGCTATCGGCGGCGCGAGTTGTTCGCGTTCATCCTCGCGGAAAGTTTCGGACTGGCGATGGCGGGTGCGCTCATCGGTGTGGGCGGAGCGTATTGCCTGTTCACCTATGGCGACGTGGCCAAGCTGACCAACGGACTGTTCCCGTATTTTGAAGTGACGCCAAAGATCGTTGGCATTGGAGTAAGCGTGGCGGCGCTGCTCGGCATCGTCGCCAGCATCATGCCGAGTATTGCGGCGGCGAAAATGAGCGTGGTCGAGGGATTGAAAACTTTGGACTGAGCATGGAAGGACTAGCACCAATTCTAGGATTGTTACTTAAGTGGCTCATCATCTCAGTTTGTGGGGGCTATTTGCTCTGGCTGCTCTGGACTATCGCCACGTCACCGATTCCCTTCCTCTACAACTTCAAAAGCGTCTTCGTCCGCTGGCGCGCGACAGCAGCCACGGTCCTCGGCGTGGCGCTGGTCGTGACGGTTTACATCCTCATGCAGGCGATGGCGGCCGGCTTGGAAAAATCCAGCGCCAACACTGGTGATCCGCGCAATGTGATGATTGTCCGCAAAGGTTCGACCGCCGAATCGAGCAGCCAGGTTTCACGTGAGCAGGTGAAGTTGATCCAGTTCCTGCCGCAGGTGGAACGCGACGACAAAGGCCAGCCGCTCATCACCGCAGACCTCGTCATCATCATGAACCTGCCGCGTCGCGACGGCGCAGGCGAAGCGAATGTCACCATGCGCGGCATCACCCCGAAGGGCATGGAGTTGCGGCCACAGGTGAAGCTGGTGAACGGACGTTGGTTCACGCCCGGCAAACGTGAGGCGGTGGTCAGCGTGAAGATGGCGAAGCGTTTTGCGAATACCGACCTTGGGCAGAAGTTCAAGACGGGTGGCAATGAACTCACGGTCGTAGGCTGGTTTGACGGCGGTGATTCCGCCTTCGACTCCGAAATGTGGATGGATGCCGACGAAGCGCGCTCGATCTTTGATCGGGAGAATTACTCCAGCATGCTGGTGCGTGTGGCAGACACCAACGCCGCCGCCGGATTGATGCAGCGCATCGAGTCCGACAAACGGATGCCGCTCAAGGCTGAGATGGAAACCAAATACTACGCGGCGCAAACCCAGACCGCCGGGCCGATCAAGATCCTCGGCTCGTTCCTCGCCACCGCGATGTCCATCGGCGCGATCTTCGCCGCGATGAACACAATGTATGCAAGCGTCGGCGCGCGCACGCGGGAGATCGGGACGTTGCGCGTGCTGGGCTTCCGGCGCCGCACCATTCTCGCCAGCTTCAACCTTGAGGGCGCGATCCTCGCCGGCCTCGGCGGAGCGCTCGGCTGTCTGCTGGCGGCGTCGGCGCAATGGTTGTGCGTGGCGTTCGGGGTGCGATTCGGCACGTTGAGCTTCAACACATTCAGCGAAGTCATCTTTCAATTCAGCGTCACGCCGCAGTTGATTTTGCAGGGGATGATTTTTGCGGTGATCGTCGGCATCGCGGGTAGTTTTCTGCCGGCGATCCGCGCGTCGCGATTGCCGGTGATCGCGGCGCTGAAATCTGTTTAGTCACTGGCGCACCCGACTGTTCCTGCTTAATCTCCCGATACCAATTCAATGAATCCGGACAAACTGAACTCGCTGAAGATTGACCAGACGCAGAAGCAGCGCCCGGGCGGAATGTTGTGGGCCATCTTCGCCGTGGTCGTCGTGGTCACGTTGATTGCGTTGTTCTTCGCGCGACCCAAGGCCAGCGACAATGTGCGCGTGCTCAAGGATGGGCCAAAACCGGTGGCGTCCAGTTCCACAGCGGCGGTGAGCCCTGCGGCGAATTCCACTTCAAGTTCAACCTCGGCTGCTACCACAACCAATGTGCCGGCGACCACCTCCTCCTCGCGCGACGTCGTCTTGGAAACGAGCGGTTACATCATCAATCGCGAGCGCATTGAGATCAGCCCGCGCTTCATGGGTTTGGTGACGTGGATCGGCGTGAAGAAAGGTGACAGCGTCACGAACGGTCAGGTCGTCGTGCTGCTGGATGACGTGGAATACAAGGCGCGATTGCTGCAGGCCGAAGGCGCGGTTGCCAATGCGAAGGCCGCGTTGAACAAAGCCGAGCTGGATCAAGAGCGCGTCAGTCAACTGGCCCGGACGGACATTGCTTCGCGGGAGGCACAGGATAATGCGCGCATTGGTCTTGAATCCGCCCGCGCCATGCTCAAAGAAGTCGAGGGCGCGCGCGCCGTGGCGCAGACCTACGTGGATTGGTGCACCATCCGCTCGCCCATCAACGGCGTAGTGCTGGAAAAACTCGTGGACCCGAACGAACTTGTGACCCCGCAAAGCTTCGGCGGCACGCGCGGCCCAAGCACGGCGCTGATCGCGGTGGCCGACCCGAAGGATTTGCAGGTGGAGATTGATATGAACGAAGCCGATCTCTCGAAAGTTTCGCTCAACCAGAAATGCCGCATCAGTCCCGAGGCTTACCCGGACAAGAGCTACGAGGGCTACGTCGCCGAAGTCGCGCCCGAAGCCAACCGCGCCAAGGGCACGTTGCAGATCAAGGTACAGATCCGCAACCCGGACAAGTTCCTCACGCCCGAGCTGAGCGCAAAGGTGGAGTTTTTGAAGTAAGCTCGATGTTTACTTCGCCGCCGGCACGGTCAGCTTGAAAATCTTGTCGTCGAAGCACAGGACGTAAAGTTCTCCGTCCGCATCTTCGGCGAAGCTGGCAATGTTCTTCGGCTGGGCCAGAAGCGTGCCGTGTTCGGTCACCTTGCCCTTCTCATAGCGCAGTCCCCAGATCGTGCCGAGGTTGAAGTCGGCATATACATACACGCCGCGCAGCGACGGATATTTCTTACCGCGATAGACGTAGCCGCCCGTGACACTCAAGCCTGTGGAGTGATCGGGGAATTGCGCCTTGGCCTGCATCTCCGGGCGATGCGGATACTCGATGATGGGATCGATGAACTTCGCACCGACCGGTCCGGGTTTGAAATGATGGAAGCTCTCACGCACGGGCCAGCCATAGTTGCCGCCCTTCACAATCAAATCAACTTCCTCCCACTCATCCTGGCCGACGTCGCCCAGCCAGAGGTCACCCGTCTCGCGATCCCAACTGAACCGCCACGGATTGCGGATGCCGTAGGCCCAGATTTCCCGGCGCACACCGTAACGCTCCGTCTCACCGACAAAGGGATTATCCTGCGGAATGCCGTATTCAATCTTCACATCGTTCCGCTGCCAGCCTTGCTTCACGGTGGCGCGTGAGTTTACATCAATGCGCAGAATTTTCGCGAGCAACGTCGCGGTGTTTTGTCCGCTGTCATGCGGATCGTTGGCGGGACCGCCGTCGCCAAGGCCGATGTAGAGATAACCATCCGGTCCGAAGCTCACCTGCCCGCCCTTGTGATTGCCGTAGGGTTGCGGCACGGTCAACAGCACGCGTTCGGACGCGAGATCCGCCTTGTTGGAATCCGTGACGGAGATTTTGAATTCGCTGATGACGCTGCGGCGCGGCTTCTGTTGGTTGTAATAGATGTAGAACAGCCCGTTCGTCTTGAACTGCGGATGAAAGGCGAGACTGAGGAAGCCCTCTTCATTGTCCACCTGCGGCTGACGGCTCTCGATGTTGAGGAACTCGACCGCCGCTGCGCCATCGCTGTTCTTGGCAAGAATGGTCGCCTTGCCTCGTTGCTCCACGATGACCACGCGGCCCGAACCGTCCGGGACTTCGGTCAGCCATAAAGCTCGTTCGAGCGGCAATTTTTCAAAGGCCGGCTCGAACGCCACCGTTGGCAAAACCGCCCAGGCAGCCGGCGCCGCTGCCAGCCCAATTGCGAGTCCCAGCCTCAAACTAAATCTGCACATGATTTTCATCATGCGCAGAGATTAGGGACGGATTCCGATCCGTGCAAAAGTTTTTGTTCCTGCCTCAGCTCAGTCTTGCGATGCAAACATGGCTTCGGAGAGCTGATCGCGCCCCGGCGCGACAGCCTTGGCCTTTGCTTTGAACGCAGGCTGACGCACGGGCGAAACGGCTTCCGTTGTCGCTTCGTATGCAGGCGCAGCAGCAGCCGGAGCGGCGGCCCGGTCGTAATCGGTGAACGCAATCAAATCCGCCACGGCGGTGCGCAGCGCGTGCGCCTGATCGTTGAGATGTTGAGCGGAAAGCGCACTTTGATCAGCTTCGCCCGCCGTCGCCTGCACGGAACGATCGATCGCGGACATCGCTTCGTTGACTTGGGCGACGCCCCGGGATTGCTCGGAGCTGGCGGTGGCGATCTGTTCAACCAATTCGTCCACCTTGCCAACGCGTTCGACGATCTGATGCAACCCCGCCGCCGCGGCGGTGGTGGTCACGACCCCGTGTTCGCTGCGACGCCGGGCTTCTTCAATGCTCTGCGCCGTTTCTTGCGCGGCAGCCGTAGCGCGATGCGCCAGGTTGCGGACTTCATCCGCCACGACCGCAAAGCCCAGTCCGGCCTCACCGGCACGCGCGGCTTCGACCGCAGCATTCAAGGCCAGTAAGTTCGTCTGGAACGCGATTTCCTCGATGTTCTTCACGATCTTGGTGGTCTTGTCGCTCGAGGCCTTGATGTCGTCCATGGCCTTGGACAATTCCTTCATGCCCTTCTCGCCATCAGTCGCGGCTTGAAAAGCTTCCCGCGCCAGACTGCGGGCGGCAGTAGCGTGGTCGGAATTCTTGTTCACCATGCTGCGGATTTCCTCAACCGAAGCACTGGTTTCCTCAACCGACGCGGCCTGGCTGGAGGCGTTGGCGGAAAGTTTGGCGCTGATGCTGGAGACGTTGCCAGCAGTGTGCGTGACCGTTTCCGAACCTTCATAAAGCGGTCCGAGAATGCCCGAGATGCGCTTGCGGGTTTGCCGGGCGACCAACGTTACGAGCAACGTCGTGATGATCGTCAAGCCGACCATGGCCGAGCCAAACCCGAAGGCCTTGCTCTGAATCGAAGCGAAGCCCCCCACCGCGTCACGGACTTGCGAAGTCGATGCTTCGTAGCAAGTTTCCTTGAGCTTGGTGGTGGCGCTGTTCAAGGCAGCGATGCGCGGCGGCACGTCGGTATCCAACGCCTTCATGGCGGCGACGAAATCCGTATCCACCAATTTACGCACGTTGTTCTGCACCGTCACAGTGGCGGTGAACGCCTCGTCCACGGCTTTGATTTCCGTCGCCACAGGGCCGCTGGGAAACAGTTTCTGCAGATCAGCAATCAGCCCCAGGCTCTGCTGGCGCAGTTCTTCCGCCCGCTTGGCGCGTCCAGCCTTTTCGTTCTCCTGAACGAAGAGCCATTCGTAGGAGGCCAGCCGATAGAGCACCAGGCTTTCCTGCAATGCCGCGACATGCCGCAAGCTGGGCAAGCCTTCCTTCTCCACGGAGTTGACTGACGCCATCCCGCGGGAACACACCTGTCGCAAGATCACCGCTTGAATCACGGCGAACGCAAGCAAGAGCAGAACGGCAATCCCGATATTCCGGAAACTGCGAGGCAATGATTGCTGATTGAACAATTTCATTTACATCCCTTCACTCAACAGCGGTACAGACTCCCGTCGCCCGCGATTATTTCACTTCGATTTTCTTGACGCCCTTGAGATCCGCATCGGCGGGCACAATGGCGATGGCGCCTTTGGTAGACGCCACCAAAGCGACAGCAGCAGCGGCGTCGTCGGCTTTCTTCGGCGCCTGACCGCGACCGGAGAACGCCAGGCGTTGCCAGAACGTCTTGAAGCCACTGGAATCCATGCCGCTGATTTCCTGAAGCGCGGCGTCGGTCTTGTCACCGATATAGACGATGATGACGGCTTGGCCACCTTCCCAATACATGGATTTGCCGGTGTACATGTCCTTCAGGGTCGCGGCGCTCACGCTGGAGGCGGCCACGCCTTCGTTGGCGATGATGATGCCGTCGAGGGCCAGACACTTGGAGCTGAGGAGGCCAACGGCCAACCCGAGCAAAGCTAGGAATTTGATGCCTGATTTCATGGAATGATTCCTCGTTGTAGTACTGGTTGATTAGAAGCTGAACGTCGTCTTGAGCGCGAGCATGAACCAGTCTTCCTGCGTATGCGGCGGCGGATTCGCGACATTATCCCGCAACAAGGCCGTGCCTTGAATCCAGTGGCCTTCCAATTTCACGATCCACCAGTCCTTCACATCAAAGCGGAAGGAGAGCGCGAGATCCTTTTGGAAGGTGTCATTCGGGCCGTTACGTTCACCTTGGCTCGTATAAAATTGCGTGTAATACGAACCGACTTCCAACCAGCTGTTGAAGCGATAGGCCGCGCCAGTGTACCAAGCATCTTGGTGGCTAGTTGAAGGCGTCACAACCGCCCCGAACGGCGTGCTCATCACACTCTGGCCATCCAGCGCAAGCGAGTAATACTCCGCTTGGAAAGTCCAAGATTTCCACAAGTATTCCAATGAAAATTGCGTGACGAAGGCGTCCGATTCCGACCGAGCGGGGAAAAGTCCGCCCGCCGTGTAATCGTAAGCAAACTCAAACGCATTACCGACATATCCACCGACCCGGAAGCCTTCCAGCGGCGTGTTCCACCAGAGTTGCGCCCCGACGTTCAGGAACGAATCAAGGCCATTCAAAGTAGTCCCCGTTCCCGCAAAACTGTTTTTCAGCAACGTCGCAATCCCACCTTCGTCCGACAAGTGCATGTAGCCGCCAAACGCCTCATAAGAAAGGCTGCCCGCCTTATTCATGGGGATATTGCCGAACAGCTCGGCACCGTCCAAGGAGGTGCTGAAGTCGCGCCACCGGACGTCGTAAATACCTTGCGGGAGCAATACCGAGGTGCGCGCCAGATCGAGATCTTGAATGTGATTGTAGATGCCACCCGGCTTACGAATGCGGCCGCCGCGGAAACCAATCTCATCGGCAAACGCGTATTCGAGCGACGCGTAATCCAAGATCGGGTTGAAATTTCCCACGTCACCCACGTCGAATGCAAAACCCTGCACCGCGATACGCGTCCGGCTAAAGGGCGAGTAGGTGGCGTTCACACCGATTTCGGTGAATTCAAACGAGCCGCCATCAGTGGTGTTAGGGGCGAGGTAGTTGTATTCGCTGGAAGCGATATAACCTTGGCTCAGGAAACCGTGGAAGGAAACCGTTTGGTCTTTCCCCAAGTTGAGGTCATAGGCGTTGGCCGCGCCGGTCGCCAGTGCGGTGACAACAAGTGCGCTTAACTTAATTTTGAACTTATTCATAGTTGTGGTTGTCTGGAAACACGCCTGCAGCCCTTTATGTTTTGGCAATTGCGGCGCACTTCATCTTCAGGGAGCCACCTATAGCATGCTGGCTCTGGCGGTGGTTATCGGATGAAGCTCCAAGGAACTTAAGGTTTTTCCCGGGGTCACCCCGGCGAAACCAGGCAGAAGCAGATTGGCTAAGTCGCCACATCAGAACACCAACAAGCCTAACACAAGATATGGGGCAATCTTAAGGCGGGAACCCAATGGACAGTTTCACCGCGGAATACTCGGGATGAATTGCTCCATTTCGGTTACGGATGATCAGGTCGGGCTCAACCCATGTCTGGCTGCGAAACCATTCGGGCAGGTCTTCTGCGCGCATCATTCCGAACAATGCGACCAAGGGCGGCTCGCCTTCACGGAACACCACGGGGCGCCGCCGCACAATGACGAGGTTTGCGTCCTTCGCGCCGGCTTCGACGCGAGCCAGTTGCGCGGGCTCGGTCGGGAACACGCACGCGAAGAAGCCACCAGACGCAAGATGCTTGGCAGCGGTGGAACAATAATCCGCCACCGTGCCGCGCAATTCAAAGCGACACGCCAGCTTTTGCGGATGTTCGCTCTCCACGCCCGCGCCGAGCGGGAAATACGGCGGACTGCCGGTGACGAGATCAAATTTTTCTTCAAGCCTTAGAACACCGGCAGCACGAAAATCACCTTCGCGGATTTCGTAACGGTCCGCCAGGCCGTTGTAGCGCACTGATTTGCGGGCAAGCTTCACGCTATCGCTCTGCGCCTCCACCGTCACGAACTGCGCGCCAAGCAACCGCCAGGCGCAAATCGTCCCGACGGTGCCGATGCCGCTGCCGAGATCCAGCGCCGTTTTCGCGGTTGGACACCAACTCGTGCCATACCACGCCGTGAGGATGTCGTCCGTTGAAAAGCGATGCCCATCGCGCAGTTGGAATAAGCGAAAGTGGCCGCTGATGGCGTCAAGTGTCTCGTGAGGTTCAACCGTGACGCCAGAAGCGAGTCCCGGCGGAATCAGCCCGGGTTTGGCCCAGCCTTTGAAATGAGAATCGGTGTTCACAGCGTATCGGGCAGTTTCACAAAGCGAACGTCGAGATTTTTCCCGGTCATCTCCAGCAGCGCGACGCTCCGCTCCGCGCCGAACTTAGGCTTGCCCGCATAGCCCGGATTGATAAACCGCACGCCATTGACGACTTGATCAAACTTCTGGTGCGAGTGGCCGAACATGACCACCTCCGGCCTTTCCTGCGCCACTCGCGCTTTTAGTTCCTCACTCAACGCGCGCGGCGTCACGATGTGATGCACGAGAAACTTCACGTCACCCAACGCCTTGATCTGCGTCAGCGGAAAACACGGGGAGTTATCGTTGTTACCCAGCACGGCGGTGACTGGCGCAATGGCTTCCAACTGCGCGATGAGAAAATCCGGTCCGATGTCGCCCGCATGCAAGATGTGATCCACGCCTTTGAAAATGCGGGGCAGGCGTGGATCGAGAAAACCGTGTGTGTCCGAAATCAAACCAAGCTTCACGCTTTGGCTTCCTCCGGTTCAGCCTGCGGGTTCAGTCTCCGCCGCGCCTTCGGGCTCGCGCATACCAGCCTCCTTGTCGGCTGGAGATTCTGCGGGCGCAGTCAGCTTTGCGGTCGCCGCGAATAATGCCGTGAACAGCGCTCCGCTCATCAAGGTGTTGCGGAAAAATTCCCAAGTATGCGGCCAACCCGCCGTTCCCGTGGTGAGCGCCTTGATCCATCCTACCAATGTTTTGGGGTAGTCAGGATTGTTGAATGGATTCACCAACCACGAAGCGGTGTTGGTAATGAGATAGAACAAGAGCGCGCCCAAAATGCCACCGCCCAGCAACCCGAGAAATGAAGCAGTGGGTTTGAAACGTTTGCCCAACAGGATGATCACAATGTAAGCGACGTAGTTGAGGGATTGGTAAACCAGATTGAGCGGCTTCCAGACGTCGTAACCGAGCGCCAGCCAGTAATAGAAATTCAACGCGATATCCGTGATGAGAATCGTCACCAACGGCAGCCACCAGGCCATTCGCCCGCTGAAAAACACACCGGCGCAGAACATGATCGCGTAAACCGCGCTGAAGTTCTGCGGCAAGAGGCCGGGCGCGCGCGAGATGGCAAGCGCCACCATCAACAACACAAGGGGCCATTGGTTCCACTTTTCTTTCAAGCCAGCCAATGATAATTCACTGCCCATCTTGGACAAGCTTTTCGACATCCTCCACGAGGACGCGGATCTGTTGGTCATCAACAAACCCGCAGACCTCGTCTGCCATCCCACTAAAGGCGACGTTTATTCCAGCCTCATCAGCCGCGTGCGGCTGTATCTTGGCGCGGACAGCAAACCGCATCTGGTAAACCGCTTGGACCGCGAAACCAGTGGCGTCACCGTCGCCGCCAAAAATGCGGCGGCTGCGGGCGAATTGGGACGAATCTGGGAAACCCGGGCGATTGAAAAAGAATATGTCGCCATCGTTCACGGGCACGTTCGTGAGGAACACGGCTTGATTGACGCGCCGCTCGGCAAAGACGAACAAAGCACCGTGGCCATCAAAGATTGTGTGCGACCGGACGGAACGGCGGCACAGACGGAGTTTTGGGTGAAAGGACGTTTCTCATCAGCAAAAGGGAATTTTTCTCTACTCAGGCTGCTGCCTCGCACCGGTCGCAAACATCAAATCCGCATCCACCTCGCGCACCTCGGCCATCCTATCGTCGGAGACAAAATCTACGGTGGTGACGAAACCCTTTATCTCGCGTTGGTCGAACGGCGACTGACGGACGCACAACGCGCGCATCTCACCCTGCCCAATCATGCCCTGCATGCGAGCGCGGTGCGCTTCGAGTGGCGCGGGCAAAAAGTGGAATTCCGCTGTGAACCTGAACCGTGGTTCAATGAATTTTTAACCTCGGGTGGACACTGAAAAACACAGAAAACAACCGAGCCACAATATGCCGCTCAGGCGACTCGAGTTTGTTTCCGCACAATTTGTAGCGCGTAGTGCCCAGCCTGCCGGGTCAGTGTCACCGGCGCGGCAAAGGTCTCTGCCAGATTTTCCGTAGTCAGCACTTGCGATTTCTTGCCCGCTGCCAGCACGCGCCCTCGCCGTAACAGCAGGACGTGCGAAAACACCGGCATGATTTCGTCCACGTGATGTGTAACCAGCACCAGCGTCGGTGCGCCAGGTTTTTTGCCAAGGCGCTGAAGGAATTGCAGGAACTGCTCGCGCGCGGCAGGATCAAGACCAGCACACGGTTCGTCGAGGATTAACAACTTCGGCTGCGCCATGAGTGCGCGAGCAATAAGCACACGTTGCCGTTCGCCTTGGGACAGCACACCCCAAGAACGCTCCGCCAGATACGCGCACTCAACTTGGCGCAATAGCCGTTTGGCCTGCAGCCGATCGACACTGCGCACTTTCCCCCAATAGTCAATCATCGCATACTTGCCGCTGAACACGGATTCCAACGCCACCTCTTCGTCCGCCATCATCTGCCGCAACGCCGAGCTGACCAGCCCGATCTTCTTTCGCAGTTCCCGCCAGTCAGATTCGCCGTAGGTTTCGCCCAACACGGTAATTTCGCCGCAAGTCGGCATGAGATAACCAGTCAACGCGCTGAGGAGCGAAGTTTTTCCCGAGCCATTTGCGCCGAGCATCACCCAATGCTGGCCGTGCTGCACGGACCAGTTGATGTCGCGCAAAATATTCACCCCATCCCGGCGCACGCCAAGACTGGCAACTTGCAGGATGGCCGCCGACTCCTTGACTCGAACCGCAGAACGTTTCGTCATGTCGCCCTTATCCTGCGGGGGAAAGTGTTTTCGGCAACTCTGTTGCACGGCAGACGTGGAACTGAGGACGAATCAAGCGGACTAAAAATCAAGTTCCCCGCCCCTCTCAAGGCCAAGAGAAGCGGGGAGGCTCAGTGGAACACACAACTATCAATTTCTGGCGGCGCGAATGACATCCAAACAATTTTTGATCCACGCCAAATGATGCTTCCGCGGCGGAGTTTCTCGCGATGACACAACCGCCGGCGCCGCAGATTGCTGATCAGTGCCGCCATTCACCGCCGATTGCGCCACGGCCACCTTCGGTCGCTTCTTAAGATGCGGCACTGGCTTGCAGCGCGCCTGGCGGATGGAATCGATGATCTTCTCCAAGGGAAAGCTCTTGAGCAGAAAAGCCGATGCGCCGGAAGTCAGGGCTCGCGTGCGGCACTCGGCATCGAAGAATGTGGTAAACATCAGGACCTGAGTCGCTGGGGACAGCGATTTGATGGGCCGGATGGCATCAATGCCGTTGTGCTCGCCAAGATTCATGTCGAGCAGGATCACGTCCGGCCCAACCTTGCTGGCGAGAGCGCTCAGGACGGCGTTGGGAGAGTGAAACGATGCTGTGCAATGAATCCCTTGGCAGCGTCCGAACAGTTCCACCATCGTGTCGCGAATCCGGCGATTGTCGTCCACGACCCACAAATTGATGGGCGTCGCCGGATTAGCAATCACCCCAACCCCACCTCCCGAATCACAACTGTCACTGATCAAATTGTTTTTCATAACCTTGTCGCTCCGGCCTGCAACTCATTTAGCTTACGGAATGCCGAGTTTTAAAAACTACCCGAACGAGTGAGAACCCGCTGTTTTCCCAGTAAAAAACGATGTTTTCAAAAGCTTTCTAACCCGACCGCGTGGATATGTGTGTTCACCTCTATGCAGGTTGGATAAACTTCGCCGCCAGAAAAATTCCTCGCCCCGCGCCGGAAGTTTCGCCACCATGCACTTCGATTTTTCGCGGGAGAACCACCCGTTTCCGTTTACGTTCGCATGAAGGCCAAAATCATCATCACACCCAAGAAGGCGGTCGTTGACCCGCAAGGCATCACCGTCCGCAAAGCCCTCGAACACATGGGCTACTCCGGCGTCACCGGCGTCCACATCGGCAAATACATTGAAATTGATCTCGCCGCTGGCACGGACAAGGCCGCCGCGCAGAAAGCCATCAACGACGCCGCGCACAAGCTGCTGAGCAACCCGGTCATCGAAGATTATAAGGTAGAGATCGAATGAATTTCGCCGTCCTCCAATTCCCCGCTTCCAACTGCGACCAGGACGCCGTCCACGCGCTGAAACATCTCGGCCATTCCGCCCGCCTCGTCTGGCACAAAGACGCCTCGCTTGGTGACGTTGATGCCGTGATCGTGCCCGGTGGTTTCAGCTACGGCGATTACCTGCGCTGCGGCGCCATCGCGCGGTTCAGCCCGGTGATGCAGGCCGTGAAACAATTCGCCGATAACGGCGGCCTCGTCCTCGGCATTTGCAACGGTTTTCAAGTGCTAACCGAGGCCGACCTGCTGCCCGGTGCACTGATCCGCAATCGCGACCTCCAGTTCCATTGCGAGCAAATCTTTCTCAAGACCGCCACAACCAACTCACCGTTCACAAACCAGATTCCCGCCGGGAAAATCCTCCGCGTGCCGATTGCGCACGGCGAAGGCTGTTATTTTGCCGACGCAGACACACTTGCGAAGCTCACGACGAATAATCAAATCCTCTGGCAATACTGCGACGCCACCGGAAACCTGACCGACTCCGCGAATCCCAACGGCGCGCTGCAAAACATCGCCGGCATCTGCAACGAAAAACGCAATGTCGCCGGCCTGATGCCGCACCCTGAACGCGCTTGCGAGACGTTGCTCGGCAGCGATGACGGCAAATGGATTTTTGAAAGCATCTTCGCCGCTTTGAAGAACAAAACCATCGCAGCAGCGGCGTGAGTTGAGATGAAGAACGCGAACATCTTCGTTGATGTTGACCTGACACTGATCGACAGCCACGGGAAATTATTGCCAGGAGCACGCGAAGCCCTGACCAGCCTGCGCACCAAAGGTAGCCACCTCTTTCTCTGGTCAACCAACGGCGCTGATTACGCAAAGAAAGTTGCGGCATTGCATGCGCTGACGGAATTGTTTGACGGCTTCAGCGCAAAGCCAGATATCATCATTGATGACATGCCAGGCACAGCCTTGAATCCGCTCGTTTTTGATGTGAACGCAGAATCATCTTGGCCAGCACTCGCTCAGAAGATATCCAGACAGCACCTGGACTAAAACTGCGCCGCGGAGCTTTACCCCTCAATTTGCCCCGCGATGGTCCAGCTCGTCCGCCGCTCACGCAGATCATGACACAAGCGCAGCACCAAGGTGTGATTGAACAGCGTGAGCCGCGTGGAACGCACCTCGACCCAGAATGGCTTCCCGACCTTGGGCGTTAACTGGCATTCAAACGCGATGGTGTAGTAAGCATCGCTCTCCTTCGTCCCAGCTACCTGGGTGTACCTTATCCAAGCCAAGAAACTCCTCCTGCTTGCGCCCGAGGATTTCTGAACGGTGACAGCCAATCATCTCCTCTGCCTTGCGATTGGCATCAATGATCTTGCCGGACTGTTCGTCCGCCAGGAACGCTCCATCACCCAAGCTCTCAAATAGTTCGCGGTATTTGTACTCGGACTGGCGCATCGCGGCTTCCGCCCGTGCGCACTCATTGCGTTCCTGCACCTCGCGCAAAGCGCGATCCACCGCCGGAATCAGGCGGATGGGGCGATGTTTGAGCACATAATCCGTCGCCCCGTTCTTCAACGCCTCGATCGCCGTGTCTTCACCAATGGTGCCAGACACGAAAATGAATGGGACTTCCGGTCGCTTTTCGCGAGCCAGTTGTAGTGCCTCCCGACCATCGAAGCCAGGAATAGTGTAGTCCGAAAGAATAAGATCAAATCCGCCAGCCTGCAGCGCCTTTGCAAATTCCTCCTTGTTGGCGACGCGCACCAGTTCACAGTCAGGCCAACGCGCCGACAGCATCGCTTGATTTAATTCAGCGTCGTTAAGTTCATCCTCGAGGTTCAGAATCCTTAAATTAGGCTTCATGTTATTGCACCCTGATGCAATGGCGGGCGAGGAAGTATAGCGCGAAACCGTCCTTGGTAAAGTAACAGTTCTTCATCAATGTCTTACAGGGTCAGCAAAATCTGTTGGCTTGTTTCAGAGAATAAATTTCATACCCTGCTCCAGTCTTTTGGAATTCGACACTTTTACCCGATGACCGAGCCAGCCATCACACCTGAATTAGTTCAGAAGCATAACCTCACCCCGGAAGAATACGCCCACGCCAAGGAAATCCTCGGTCGCACGCCGACCTACACCGAGCTCGGCATCTTCTCGGTGATGTGGAGCGAGCATTGCAGCTACAAGAACACCACGCCGCTGCTCAAGACCTTCCCCACCAAGTCGCCCAAGATCCTCGTCGGCGCGGGCGAGGAAAACGCGGGCATCATTGACATCGGCGACGGCATCGCCATCGCGTTCAAGATCGAATCGCACAACCATCCGAGCGCGGTCGAGCCGTTTCAGGGCGCGACCACCGGCGTCGGCGGCATCGTGCGCGATATCTTCACGATGGGCGCGCGGCCCGTCTGCGCGGTGAACTCACTGCGCTTCGGTGAACTCACCGATCCCACAGTGCGCCGCTTGTTCAGCGGCGTCGTCAGCGGCATCGCGCATTACGGCAATTGCTTCGGCATCCCGACCGTCGCGGGCGAGGTGTATTTCGACAAGATCGTATCGAAGGCAATCCGCTCGTGAACGCATTCTGCCTCGGCGTGCTGCGCCATGAACAGATCACGCGCGGCGCGGCCAAGGGCGTGGGCAATCCCGTGTTTTACGTCGGCCCGGCGACGGGGCGCGACGGTCTCGCGGGCGCGGCGTTTGCGTCGCAGGATTTGACCGAGGAATCCGCCGAGCAACAGCGCGGCGCGGTGCAGGTCGGCGATCCGTTCATGGAAAAACTAGTTTGCGAAGCGTGCCTCGAACTGCTCGCCACCGGCGCGGTCGCCGGCATGCAGGATATGGGTGCGGCGGGTCTGACCTGTTCCACGTGCGAAATGGCCGCACGCGCCGGCACGGGCATCGAGATCGAACTCGACAAAGTCCCGCAACGCGCACCGAACATGAGCAGCTACGAGATCATGCTTTCGGAATCGCAGGAACGCATGCTCATCGTCGTCCACAAAGGCCGCGAAGAGGAAGTGAAACGCATTTTCGACAAGTGGGATTTGCCGTGGGCGGAGATCGGCATCATCACCGACACCGGCCACATGATGGTGCGCCACGGCGGCAAACTCGTCGTGGATATTCCCGCGCGAGAAAATCGCCGATGAATCGCCGGTGTATCAGCGCGAAGCGCATGAGCCGGCGTATATCGCAGGAAGTGCGAGCGTTCCGTCTCGATGGCATTGCCGACACGACTGCGCCTGCCGATGTTTTGAAAAAGCTGCTCGCGTGGCCCGAGCATCGCGTCGAAGAACTGGGTGTATCGCCAATACGATCATCAGGTGCGCGATGGCTCGGTCGTCCTGCCCGGCAGCGATGCCGCAGTCATCCGCATCAAGACGGATTCATTGCCCGTGATGAGCGCGGAACTCGCCGCCAAAGTCAGCGACGCGAAAGTTTCCGAGAAATTGATCGCCATGACCGTGGATTGCAACGGCGGTTACGTTTATCTCGATCCTTACGAAGGCGCGAAAGCCGCGGTGGCCGAAGCCTGCCGCAATCTCGCTTGCTCTGGCGCGGTGCCGCTCGGCGCGACGGACAATCTCAACATGCCCAGCCCGGCAAAGCCCGAGTTGTTCTGGCAGATCAAGGAATCCGTGCGCGGTCTGGCGGAAGGTTGCCGAGCCTTCAACGCACCGGTCACCGGCGGCAATTGCTCGCTCTACAATCAAAGCCCCGCCGGCCCGATCGATCCGACGCCCACCGTCGCCGTCGTCGGCCTCATCGAGAAGCCCGAGCACGTCACCACGCAATGGTTCAAGGACGAAGGCGATGCCATCATCCTGCTCGGCGACGCGGTGGATAGCCACGACCCGTTGCAAGGCCTCGGCGGCAGCGCGTATCTGCAAGTCGTCCATGGCAAGAAGAACGGTTCGCCGCCGCGTTGCGACTTGGAAGTTGCAAAGACGTTGCACACCACGTTGCATCGGCCTGATCCAATCCGGTCTCGTCAAGAGCGCGCATGATTGCAGCGAAGGCGGCCTCGCCGTCGCGCTCGCCGAAAGTTGCATCAGCCAGCTCGTCGCGCGCGACACGCCGCGACTCATCGGTGCGCACGATTGACCTGAGCGCAGATCAAAGACGTCCGCCTCGATGCGTTGCTCTTCGGTGAAACGCAATCGCGCGTCGTCATCACTTGCAAATCGCTCGACGCCGTGAAAGTCGTCGAACGCGCCAAGCTCATGGGCGTGCCTGCCGTGCAAATCGGCACCGTCGGTGGCGATAAATTGACGGTGAAAACCGCTGGCGGCGAATTCTCCGCCCCGCTCACCGAATTGCACGACGCCTGGTGGAACAGCATCGCCCGCGCGATGGCGTGAAGTTTCATAGCCCGCCCTTGGTTCAAGTTGGGGCTTGCACCAAGGGCGGTCTCCGCCAGACTCGGGGCGTTATGATCAAGCCCCTGCCCTTCCTTGCGGCTGTCTTGGCCGTAGTTTCCTCCGTCCATGCCGAATCTTGGTGGCCACAGTTTCGTGGGCCGAACGCGTCCGGCGTTTCGGAGTCGGCCAAGCCGCCAACAGTATTTGCGCCAGGCACGAATCAACTTTGGAAAGTTTCCGTTCCTTCGGGAGCGTCGTCTCCATGCATCTGGGGTAATTCGATTTATCTGACCGCTTTCGAGGATGGCAAATTGGAAACCCTTTGCTTGCAGCGGCGCGACGGGAAATTGCTCTGGAAGGCCGATGCCAAGACGGAGAAAATTGAAGATTTCAATACGGCGGAAGGAAGCCCAGCCGCTTCCACCCCGGTTACGGACGGTAAACGGGTTGTGAGTTACTTCGGCTCGTGCGGCCTGATTTGCTATGACACCAAAGGCAAGGAACTCTGGCGTTACTCATTACCGACCGCGGAATCCGCCGGAAGTTTTGGTACGGGCGGTTCGCCGATCCTAGTGGACGGCTTGGTGCTGGTGAGCCGGGATCAACCCTCAGCATGCTCACTGTTGGCGCTCGATCTGAAAACGGGCAAAAAGGTCTGGGAAACGGGGCGACCGGATGTCGGACCGGGTTTCGGCACACCAATCTTTTGGAAAAACGCCGGGGCTAAAGAAGTCGTAATGCCCGGCTCGTTCAAACTCAAGGGTTACGATTTGAAAACGGGCGAGGAGCGGTGGTCGATTGGCGGCATGCCATCTTTCACCTGCACAACGCCAGTCGCAGGCAGCGACATGTTGTATTTCGCCGGTTGGTCGCCGGGCAAGGAAGCTGGCACGGGACCTTCTTGGGATAACATGGGCAAACCAGCAGACAAGGACAACGATGGCGCCGTCACTCTAGAAGAAATGAAGGCGGTAAATATGGGCGCCTTCTTCAAAGCGCTTGATTTTAATGCTGACGGCAAAATCACCCCGGACGACCTAGCCTCAATGCAGGCGCAGATGGCGAAAGGCGAGAACGTCCTCGTCGCAATCAAGCCGGGCGGCAAAGGCGAGTTGACCGAAAGTCAGGTCGCTTGGAAACAGACGCGTGGGTTGCCATATGTGCCCTCACCCCTGTTCTACAAAGACTGCGTTTACATCGTTCGCGACGGCGGCATGATTTCAAGCTACGACGCCAAAACCGGCACACCGCACTATCAGCAAGAACGGCTGGATGCGATTGGAAATTATTATGCGTCGCCAGTCGCGGCAGATGGGCGCATCTATGTTGCTTCGTTGAACGGCAAGGTGACGGTCTTGGCGGCGGGCGGCGACATGCCGAAAATTTTGCATCAAGCTGATTTTAAGGAGCGCATTTCTGCAACCCCCGCGCTGATTGGAAAGGCAATCTATTACCGGACCGCTACAGCGCTCTATGCGTTCGGCAGGTGAAGACCGGTGAATCGTGGTTCGACACCTTGTTAATTTCGTAACGGGCATCTTGCTTCAGGCCGACCCGATACATGGAGATGTTTGTCGCAGGCTTGACCGCGTTCTTCAGCTCTGTCACGCATGAGACATGAAATCCGCGTTCCTGTTCGCTGCTGTTCTTTGCCATCTTGTCACACCGGTGTCGGCTGAAGAACATTTACTGCACACCTTCAAGCGCACTCAACTCACGGACAAGTTCTGGAGCGAAGGCGCTACGTTTGGCGATCTGAATCGCGACGGCAAGCCGGACATCATCTCTGGGCCGTTCTGGTATGAAGGGCCGGATTTCACCAAGCGGCATGAGTTCTATCCAGCCACAGCCACGTTCAAGTTGAAGAAAGTGGATGGCGCGGAGCAAACGATTGAAGGTTTCGAGGGCGCGCTGGGCGTGAACAATAAATACTCGGACAACTTTCTCGTCTTTGTGCACGACTTCAACACGGATGGCTGGAATGACATTCTGGTCATCGGCTTTCCGGGGGAATGGACTTCATGGTACGAAAATCCCAAAGACCAACCCGGACATTGGAAGAAGCACGACGTGTTTCATCCAACCGACAACGAATCGCCGGTCTTCACAGACCTGACGGGCGACGGGAAACCGGAACTGGTGTGCAATTCCAAAGGTTACTTCGGTTACGCCACGCCGGATTGGAGCCATCCCGCCGCTCCGTGGCTGTTTCATCCCATTTCACCCGACAACAAATACCAGCGCTTCACCCACGGCCTTGGCGTCGGCGACGTGAATGGCGATGGCCGGCTTGATTTGCTAGAGAAAAGCGGCTGGTGGGAACAGCCCGCGTCACTGGCCGGCGATCCGGTCTGGGCGTATCACGCGTTCGAATTCACCCCCGTCGGAGGCGCACAAATGTTCGCCTACGATGTCAACGGCGACGGATTGAACGACGTCATCACCAGTTACGCCGCGCACGGATTTGGCCTGCTGTGGTACGAACAGACGCGGAGCGATGAAAAAGTCTCCTTTCAACGGCACGTCATCCTAAACCCGGAACAAAAACGCGTGCCTGACCAGTATGGTGTGTCATTCTCCGAAATTGCATGCACTCGCCTTGGTGGACATGGACGGCGACGGACTCAAAGACATCGTAACCGGCAAACGTTTCTGGTCGCATGGGCACGAAGGTGATCCGGATCGCAATGACACGGCAGTTTTATACTGGTTCAAACTTGTCCGCGGCGCGAATCACGAAGCCAATTTCGTCCCCCATTTGATTGATGACAGTTCTGGCGTCGGCACGCAAATCGTTGCAGCGCCGTGCAGCGACGCGAAACATCCCGACATCGTTGTGGGCAACAAGCGCGGCACGTTTTACCTCCAAAACACAGTCCGAAGAGTTACCAAGCCCGAGTGGCAAGCGGGCCAACCTAAGATCGTGAAGCCGTGACCTGCTCACTGATGACGTTCACGGAAGCATCGCCAGCAACCGGGCTTATTCAGGACATCCCGCTCTCCGCAAACGCCACCGTTGACAACCCGGTCTTCGCCTCCGGCTTCGACAACGTCAGCAACATCGAGAATTGTGTCGTGGCCTTCACGGCATGGCGCAGGTTTGGCGGCATATAAAGCAGCGCGCCGGCTTTCAGATGATGCCATTTGTCACCAAGGCTGAAGGCGCATTCACCGCTCAATACCTGCACGAGGGCATGCTGCGTCGAGGTGTGCTCGGTCAATTCCTGCCCAGCGCTGAAACCAAACAACACGACACGCATGTTTTCCGTGCGTAAGAGCGTACGACTGCACGATGCCGTTAGCGGCGAATTGGGTTTCGGCTGGGAGCGCAACGATCTTCTCCAGCCCCGCGACCATCAAAGGTTGTTCTGCCATGGTTGGAAACTACCCGGAAACAGCGAGCGCGGCCTTGATACAAATCAAACCGGCGCCCGATTCACTCACCCAAGTTGCGCCGCAGCAAGGCGCGCAGCTTTTCCGGCGACAATACCGTCACTACCCGACCTTTGACCAATAGCAGCTTTTGCTCGCGGAACTTGGCGAGCGTGCGCGAGAAAGTCTCGCTCACCGTCCCCAGCTCAGCGGCGAGCACGCGTTTGGTCATTTTCAACTCGATGTGTACTGGTTTGTCCCCAGCAGAGGCCGGACAGCGCTTCACCAGCCAGTTGGCCAAGCGCGTTTCGACATCCTTTAATGTCAGGTCTTCGAGTTGCCCGACGAGGACACGCAGGTGCGAGCTCATCGAGCCGAGCATCCGCAACGCGAGTTCCGGCTGACGTTTAAGCAACGCGAGGATGCCCTCCTTCCGCACCAACAACACCTGTGTAGGTTCCAACGCGCGGGCGTCGGCGGGATAACCAGTCAGCGATGCGAGCGCCACTTCGGCGAAGGAATCGCCCGTGCGAAAGACGTGGATAATCTGTTCCTTGCCGGCGGCGTTGACGCGATGCACGTTCACCGCGCCGCGTTGCACGATGTAAAAGCCGATCGCCGCGTCGCCTTCATGAAAGAGATATTCATCCTTTTCCAACGATTTCAGCACCGTCACGGCAGCGATCTGCTCCAGGTCTGGCTGCGGCAGGCCTGTGAAGAGCTGGCAGCTGCGCAGCGTGTTGACGAGGGCGATGGTTTTGAACTCCGTGAGCGCGTTGGCCATGACTTCAGTTAAGCGACCTCACGCCAAAAGTAAACCAACCAATCACTCCCCTGCCCGCGCTCCACCTTGGAAGCGAAACCTTCCCCCGACAAGCGCTCCACCAGCGGCGACGGCAGAAACGGCGCGACGACGATCAGTCCATCGTCCGCCCCCAGCGCCTGCGCCTTGGCAAAAATTTCTGGAAATGGTTCGATGCCCTGTTTCAACAAGCCGCGCACATCGAAACGTTTGAATTTATTAAGCGGTGGCATTTTGACTTGTCACAAGTTTCTTCAAGTTACGTCCGGCGCCGGCCGATTCCAAGCACCGACCGGCGGCGGACTTTGCTGAATTATTCTATTCAAAACTCAACGCCAGCGGGACAACTGATCCCGCCAGCAGTTCAGTGATGCCCGCAACTTCCCGGCACAATCGCGCCCAACCCGACCACGGCCCGCAGTTTGGTGATCTTCACGCGATATTCATCCGGTCCTTTGACGAGGTGATCCCAGGTGAACGCGCCGGGCCATTGCGCCGCGAACTGATAGTAGAGTGGCACGGGATCATGGTCGTTTAGGAGGATGAAATGGTCGCCGACCGGCAATTCCAGCCACGTGCGGATGATGAGCCCGTGTTTGATGGAGCAAGGAATCGGACGCACGTCCATGACGCGATCCGGGCCGATGAGGTTTTCAGTTTCAATGTTGGTGTTCATAGTTCTTTTTGTTTTGGGACTAAATGGTTCAAGCCGACGGCGCCGTGGTGGCTTGGGAAATCATTCCCGGATGCCACGGCGGATCGAAGACGAGTTCGACGTGAGCGGCGGTGACACCCTCAAGATTCAGCAAAGCGATCTCCGCTCCACCGCGAATGCTTTCGCTCATCGGACAACCGGCGGTGGTCAAAGTCATGGCGACGCGCGCCTCTGAGCCAGCAATCTTCACGTCGTAGATCAAACCGAGGTCCACAATGTTCATGCCAATCTCGGGATCAAGCACCTGACGTAACGCGTCGAGAACGGCGGCTTCGGTCAAGGGATTCGCATTCATACGGTGGAAGGTTTGGCGGTGGGCAGTGGTTTGATTTGGGGCTTACGGAAGTGCGAAAACACCTTGGCTGCGTTCCAGCCAAAGAAGACGAGGCTAACGAGTAAGCAACCACCTCCCGCCCGCACAGTCGGTTCACTCTCTTGCAGAATCGCCACGGAAATAACCAGCAGCCCGACAAGATAGGCAAAGAGTCCGCCCACTTGCGCCCGCTCGGAAACCATCTGCGTCGTGAGCGGCAGTTGGGCGCGACCGACATGCGGGCTGTAAACGCCAAACCACACAAGGAAGGGCAGGATTTTGTGCAGCATCCCCAGAATCGCAAGCGCCACCACGCCGAACAGACCAAGGAAGCCATAGACATTCTCCAGCATGCTAAAGAACTGATTCAACGGGTGCGTTGGCCAAGAGAGCACGATTGCGAGCAGGCAGACTGGAATCAGCATCGCGACGGCGACCATAAAGCTTTTAAGCCCCCAGTCGAGCGCCGGACGTTTGCGAGCGCGCAGCATGGCTCGCAGCTCCCAACCAAAAAATGCCAACCCGCCCACAGCGATGACCACGAACATGAGCTTCAGCGGACTGCGCAACAGGATTGTCACCACCGTCCCGGCCAGCCCGATGTTCAACAACAGGATTGAGAGCGCCGCGCGACGTTTGCTCTGCACTTCCGTCAGCACGAACATGGGAATCAGTCGATACGACACGCCGACGATGAGCATCACGAAGAAACCCACCACGCCGAGATGCGCGTGCGCGTGCATCGCACCGATGGCGTCAAAGCGCGAAACAATGCCCGCCACCGCGCGCAAGCCGCCGACCACCTGCTTCACTCCTTCCGCAGTCGCCAAACCCTCGGTAGATTCATAGACGCACTTCGCCGCCGCAATGGACAACCCCACAAAAATAGTCAGCGAAAACCAAACCAACGCCGCTGTAATGGCCGTAGCGACGAGATTCCACTTCGGCACGCGCCAGAGCGTTCGCGCCATGTTGTAAACGAACAGTCCCACGCCCAACGCCAGCGCCGAACCAAAGTGCCCGACTTGTTTCATGTTCCACACGTTGAACATCGCCACCATGCCGATAAAACCGACCACATGGATCACGAACTGCCATTTCGCGAGGCGCTCGCTGTAGAGTTTAGTTTCGAGCGCCACGGGCACGAGTTGATACATCGCGCCCATCACCACGGTGCAGATGAACCCGAGCACGACGAGGTGCGTCGCGGCGATGACGTATTGGTTGTAGTGATAGCTCGCAAGAATGGACGGCTTCGCGATGATCCACCCCACCGCGAAGAATAGTGCCACGAGGCCCGTGAGCATGAAGCGCAGCGGCAGGCTCACCGACGGCGCGGCGGCGCGGACTTGTTTTGGCTGGGCGGCGCGCACGTCAGGCGCGGCGGATATGGGTAATGCAGCTTCCATCAGATTGCTCCTGGGATTCGCCGATGAATCCCCGTTTCTCCAACTCGGCATAAAGCAGTGCGGGCCGCCAGCGCGTGTGGACTTTCAAAGTCGCATCAGCAGGCAATGTCGCGACCACCTCCAATGTTTTCAGCAACGGTTGCGGCGGCTCGAAGCTACGAGCGTCGAGTTCGATGATGTTGGGTTCGCTTGGCATGGCGCGTTTCCTTGCGCCTAATAAAGCCGAAAGCGGCCCTACTGGCCTTGATGTGGGTCAAACATCTCCCTGATTGACAATCATCCGGTGGGTGCAGGGATAATTTTGACTTAAATCAAAGGATTGCGGTTTGGAGATTTTCTGATTAAGTATCGCCGCCTAATCTCCGGCAGATGAAACGCTCGACCAAAGCTGGCTTGGTGCTCGGGGTGGTCTTCGGTTTGGCCATCGGGGTGGGCGCGTACACTTTCATCTACGCCAAAGGCGGCTCGTATCTCACCAACGATCCCAAGGCCTGCGTGAACTGTCACATCATGCAGGATCAATACGATGGCTGGCTCAAGTCGTCCCATCGCAGCGTGGCCACGTGCAACGACTGCCACGCGCCGGCGGATTTCATCGGCAAGTATTCCACCAAGGCGCAGAACGGTTTCTGGCACTCGTTCTATTTCACGACGGGCAATTACCCCGATCCGATCCAGATCACTGAGCGTAACAAAAAGATCGCCAACGACGCCTGCCGGAAATGTCACGCCGAGATCGCGGCAATGATCGAAGGGCCAGCCACCAAACACAAAGCCACCGACAACACGTCCTGCATCAGTTGCCATCGCAACGTCGGACACCTGCATTGATTTCCTATGAAAACAAACCCCTCTTCTATGAACATGAAAGCCCAACGCCAGGCGGGCGGCCAAGTCTTCAAGTTCGGCTTGGCGGTAGCGGTCGCGGCCTTGGTCGCGATTGGCGGCCTCGCCCTGCTTGTAAACATCATGGAACACAAGCAGGAGGCGAAGAATCCATTCTTCCGCGTCGTGGAACTGACCGACGATACGGAAGACCCGGCGATCTGGGGCAAGAATTTCCCGCTACAATATGATGCTTACCTGAAGACCGTGGATCAGGTGCGCACCAAATACGGCGGGAGCGATGCATTGCCCAAGACGCCGTCCAAAGCCGACCCACGCTCGGTTGTCGCGCAGTCCAAGATCGAGGAAGACCCGCGGCTTAAGAAGATGTGGGCCGGCTACGCGTTCGCGATTGATTTCCGCGAAGAACGCGGCCATGCCTACATGCTCGATGACCAGACGTTCACCGGGCGCCAAACCAAACCGCAGCCCGGCACGTGTTTGAATTGTCACGCTTCGATGTACACCGCGTACAAGAAAGCCGGCGCCGGCGACATCGTGAAAGGCTTTGAAAAGCTGAATCCTCTACCCTACGCCGAAGCGCGCACGAACGTCAGCCATCCCGTGGCGTGCATTGACTGCCATGATTCGCAAACGATGGCCTTGCGCATCACCCGCCCATCCTTCATGGAAGGCATTGCCGCATTGAAGGCCAGCCAGGGCGTGACCAACTACGTCGTCAATCGCGATGCTTCGCGGCAAGAAATGCGCAGCTACGTTTGTGCGCAATGCCATGACGAATATTACTTCAAGGGCACTGAGAAACGCCTCGTTTATCCGTGGCACAAAGGCAACAAGGTTGAAAACATCCTCGCCTACTACGATGAGGTCGGACACAAGGATTGGGTTCATGCTGACACCGGCGCACCGGTTCTGAAAGCGCAGCACCCCGAGTTTGAATTGTGGAGTCAGGGCATTCATGCGCGCTCCGGCGTGGCGTGCGCCGATTGCCACATGCCCTACACCCGCGTCGGCGCGCACAAGATCAGCGATCACCACGTCCGCAGCCCGTTGTTGAACATCAACAAAGCGTGCCAGACCTGCCATCGCTGGCCAGAAGAAGAGCTAAAGAACCGCGTGGAAACGATTCAGGCACGCACGTTCGACCTGCGCAACAAAGCCATGGATGCCCTCATGGATCTGATTGACGACATCAAGAACGCCAAGGCTGCAGGTGCTTCTACTAATGAACTGGCGAAGGCGCAGGACTTCCAGCGCAAGGCGCAGTTCTATCTGGATTTCGTCGAAGCAGAAAATTCCACCGGCTTCCACGCGCCGCAGGAAGCGACACGGATTCTAGGTGAATCCATCGACTTCTCACGCAAGGGGCAGAACGCCTTGCGCTCTGCACCAGTGGTCAAGACCGCCAGCGTGGGATCGAACTAAGCGCGCATTTCAAAATGCTCCCGGCGCGACTGCTCCGGGAGCAACCAGCATCAACGGCATCGCCTGCCAACTACCACCATCGGGTTCAAGCTTGGATGCCTTCAGCCGATTGCGCCACTGTAACCAACAACTCGAGTTCAGCGTGGTACTCGGATAACCAGTGCTCTGTCTCCTGACGTAATCGCGGCAACTCGGCATCATCATCCGCGTGTTTAATTGGGCCACTGCGCTTAAGTTGCATTGTTGACCGGGCACAGGCGGAGTGCTCCACCACGCCAGGGTGCAAGGAATTGATGACGTCAAGTTGCGCCGCAATCGCCCGCTCCAACTCGGGTGAGTCTTCGCTAGGTTGACGCAAGGCCGTGAGGCGATCAAACACCGCCAAGGCATCCACCACCTGTTGTTCAGCCACAAATCGCTCTGCCGCCGGCTCCAATTTCACCAACGTCTCGGCAATGATTTGGTTGGAAAACTGGCACTCACCAGCTTCCTCCGGGGCCGCGAGCCGCAATGACAACCCCAGTTGTAAACGCCGCTGCAAAGCATTGCCAACTTCACGCAACGAATGGCTGAGTGACTCGCGCGACTGGAGCGCATCAGCCTCGGCAGCCTGGGCAGCCTCCAGCGTGGAATTGCTCAGACCATAGTCCTCTGGCACCACACTCAATCCGGCGCTGAGAAGGTGTGCGGCGGTGCGGGCTTGGATCAATTGTTCGGACGTTTCGTCATACTGCGCAACAATGGGTTCAAGCTGGCCCTGCACATCCTGCAAACGGCCGGTGATTTCCAACAACTCGGTCATATCGGCCTCGTAATTCATCGACGGCACAAGCGGCGGCAGCCGCACCGGTAACAACAATGGCAATGCCCCGAGAAAATACTCGTCAAGTTTGACAACGCTGGCGCGGGAGACGAGAACCGCC
The DNA here is from genome assembly GCA_049840435.1 of Verrucomicrobiota bacterium. Lineage (GTDB taxonomy): Bacteria > Verrucomicrobiota > Verrucomicrobiia > Limisphaerales > JADLHS01 > JADLHS01. The sequence continues at coordinate 28,398 of JASGKY010000017.1, forward strand.
CCCGCCCCGGGCCTGCCATGGTTGACAGGAACTTTGGCTTCGACCCGCAACAACATGTCTTGAGTTACCGGAATATCGAGGTCATCCGTGTAGTGTAACAAGGTAACAAACCGCGCCGGATGATCGAAACTGCTGAACAGCTCCGAGGCTGGTCGGGTATCGTGAAACACGCCGGAATCTGCTACGCGCCGCGCCTGGCGGATGCGGTCGGCGAGCGAGGGATGCGAATCAAATAATCCCGTGCGCTCCAAACCCGAGGCATCCTCGATCTTCTGCAAGGTCTCCGCCGACAACGATTCATGATTTTGCCGCAACAATTCGCTGAGATTGTCCGGGAGGTGACGATTTTTCTGCCATTCCACGCGGATTTGTTTGTACATCTTATCCATCGCGGCGCTCAGCGTGGCGAGTTTGCGTTGCGTGCGCTCAAAGGTTTCACTGCCGGCCAGTTTGATTTCCCAAGCGTCTGCGTCGTATTCCATCTGGCGCATCATAAAACCGCCGATGAGCCATCCGATGTACATCAGGACGCGCAGGATCAGACGAGCAAAGAAAACGCCGATCTGCGTGGTCCAAACAATCGCAGCCGCATAACCATCCTGGACTTCTGCCGCCCACTGTTCCAAGGTCTCATCCCAAGCGTCGCGCTCATATATCACCCGCATGAACCAGAAGTTCACACTGCGGATGATGTAGCTCAGACGCATGCCGACGCTTTGTGTGAAGTGACCGAACTCGTGCGCCACCACCCCGCCAAACTCAGAAATCGAGAGGTTCGCCACCAACGGCAGACCGATGGTCAGCACCAGATCGTTGCCGAACATGCTCCCGAAACCGCGCCGAAAGCCGGCGGAGGCGTTCAGATCGCAATCGAGGTCAATGCGCTTGGGCGACGGCGCTCCGACCGTCTGGCAGATTTTCTCGATGAATGCGTAGAGCAACGGATTATCGGCGGGATTCAAGGCCAGTGGTTGGGCGCGTTTGGGTCGCCCAGCAAAGATGGGCTTGATCATGAAGAACACAATCACCGCCCCAACGACGAGCGGAATGATGTATGCCAGAAAGAGCAGGATGATCGCGCGCCCGGCTCGGCTTCCGTACGTGGTAAGCCAGTGAGCATGATGCACCGCGTGATAATAAACGCCGTAGGACGCCAAGCCCACGAGCACGAAATAGATCACCGGCAACAGCACCATCACGATGGCAACAACAAACAGGTTGATCTGGTATAAAACCGAGGTTTTCGGACGCCGCGCAATGGGGTGGATGGCGGATAAAATTGCGTAGTCTGGCGCGGTGGGCGGGTGGCCATTCATGAGCTGATTACATTGCTTCTCGCAGGTGGACGAATTTCCGTCAACGAAATTGTGGTTTTCGGCTGGCCCAGCGCCGGGGGTTCGGCTTGAATCAGCCATGCGTAAGGTGCAGCAGAAACTTTCCGTGGCGCGCGGCGAACGCCCCGCCGAACTCCTCTTCAAGAACGCCCGCGTCGTCAATGTCTTCAGCGGGGAAATCCATGAAACCAACGTCGCCGTCGAGGACGGGCGCATCATTGGCTTCGGCGATTACAAGGCGCGCAAGATCATCAATCTTCGCGGCGCTTACCTCGCGCCAAGCTTGATCGACGGACATTTTCACGTGGAAAGCTCAATGCTCACCGCCCCGGAATTCGCCCGCGCCGTCGTGCCGCACGGGACGGGCACAGTCGTGATTGATCCGCACGAATACGCCAATGTCCTCGGCCTCGACGGCATCCGTTACGTGCTGGAATCCACCAAGAATCTGCCGGTGGATTTCTTCATCATGCTCCCGAGTTGCGTTCCCGCCACCCACCTTGAGACCGCCGGGGCACGCATCACGGCAGATGATCTGAAGCTCATGATCGGCGATGACCGGGTCGCCGGGGTGGCAGAGTTGATGAATTTCCCCGGCGTGTTTCTCGGGATGAAAAGCGAGCTGGCGAAGATCGAGGCCGGCAAGGGCAAGTGCATTGACGGCCACGCGCCTGGCTTGCGCGGCAAGAATCTCAACGCCTACGCGCTCGCCGGAGTTCGCTCCGACCATGAATCAGTCGAAGTCGAGGAAGCCCGCGAGAAGTTGCGCCTCGGCATGCACATCCTCCTGCGCGAAGGCAGCACGGAACGGAATCTCAAACACCTCCTGCCGCTGCTGAACAGCCACAACACCCAGAATTGTTCCTTCGCCACGGACGACAAGCTCGCGGGCGATCTCGTGAGCGAAGGTCACATTGATCACGCCGTGCGCGTCGCGATCAAAGGTGGCGTGCCGCCGATTGCGGCGTTGCAGATCGCGACGATCAACACCGCCCGGCATTACCGCTTGCAAAACCTCGGCGCGATTGCGCCGCGGTACTGGGCGGACTTCATTGTCTTCGATGACCTGAAGAAGTTCCAGGTCCGCCAGACTTACAAGAAAGGCGTGCTCGTGGCAGAGAACGGCAAGTTTCTGGCGAAGACTCCCGCGCGCGTGCCGCTACCCCGCAGCACGATGAACCTGCGCTATTGCCCGGAAGATTTGTTGGTAAAAGCGGCCCGGGGCAAGATTCGCGTCATTCAAGTCATTCCCGATCAAATCGTCACCAAGGAGATCATTGCAACGCCGAAGATTGAAGCCGGCCAATTGGTTGCCGATACAGCGCGCGACATTCTCAAGATGATCGTCATCGAACGTCATCGCGCCACGGGCAACGTCGGCGTGGGCTTCGTGCGCGGGTTCAAGCTGAAACACGGCGCACTCGGCTCGACCGTGGCCCATGACGCGCACAACGTCGTGGTCGTCGGCACGAACGACGCGGATATCCTGCGCGTGATCCAGGAACTGGAGAAACTGCAAGGCGGCCAAGTCGCGGTGGCAGATTGCAAAGTGACCGCCGCGTTGGGATTGCCCGTGGCAGGATTGGTTTCCGACAAACCGCTGGCGGAAGTGATGCGCCGCATTGATGACTTGAACCGCGCCGCACAGCAGATGGGTTGCGATTTGAGCGCACCGTTCATGACGCTCTCATTCCTGAGCCTGTCGCCGATTCCGGCGCTGAAGCTGACGGATCAGGGCTTGATTGACGCCACCAAGCTACGGAAGACGACGTTGTTCGTATGATTGCCTGACGGAAAGACGGCAATTTTGAAATTACTGCTGTCCACCAAACCGAGGCAAGACCAGTCCCCTTTTTGTGTCAATAGTGAGGACTGACCCCTTTAGTCAATGTGACGCTCTCCATAAATCAATGGCGTAATAAAGAACCGCACCAATCGAGAATAAGCCAACCATAACGGCTGCCCCAACAGCAGAACGCACAACCAATCGTTCACGTCTCACACTCGGGCTCGCTGGAAAATCCCGGCGAGCCAGGCTGAGGGAGGCTCTGAAAAATGGATCGCTGTCGTAGTCGGCAGAATGACTGCCACCCAATGTCTCCATAAACGCTCGATTCAAACTGAACTCAACCATCTCAAATACGTGCGCAATCTGCTCGGACGAAAGCCCCATCTTGGCAAGCCGCTCAGTAAGCTCTGCGTCTGGAATCTTCTCTCTTCGAGAGTCCCAAACACACTGAACAATCGTTTTGGGTGATGCGCTCATGACCTCATGGGCCTAACGACCCAAGCTCAGCGACCCGGCACTCGGGACGCTACGATTGCAACCGCGACGCTCACGCCGGGTTCGCTGCAGCGCATGGTTAGGCGATGAACTATTGGATAAAACATGAAGCATATGCTCTGAAGACAACAAAGCTGGTGGTTAAGGTCACCGTAGAAAGAAAGCTGATCAGCATAAAGCGCCATCCGCCTGATACAGGAGCTGGTAAAATCGCAACGCAAACAACTCCTAAAATAATCAATGGTAGAGGCCAGATAGCCCAAAGGACAAAATTTGAACCGATGTGAAGCAACAAAAACTGCAAAGCTGCGGTGGCTACCACAGCAGCGATGCCAGATGAAACTCTAGCTTTGATACTTCTGGATTCCAGCATGCCCATACTTAAATCGCCGAACGCCCCAAGCTCAGCGCCCCGGCCCGCGGGACGCCACGATGGCAACCGCGACGCTCAAGCCGGGTTCGCTGCAGAGAATGGTTAGGTTGCATATCTCTTCAAAAGAGTAATCATGGATGTCGCAAACCCGCCGGCCAAAATGCCACCCAGCAAAAGGCCGTAAAACATCTGGTCTCCCTGATTGTGTAATCCAAGGACCGCCATCGCGCCACCTCCAAGAATCAAGCCGCTCAAAATGTATAAGGCTCGGAAAAGTGGTGGCTGAAAGCGTCTGGTGTAAATTGCCCACATCACTGCCACCAATCCAAAAATAGGGAAGATGTAAAACCAACCGAAGACCGCAAACAAAGGCGCGAAAGGAATAGACTCGATACCACTGATGACGCCACAGGTCGCGGCCAAACCAAGCAACAAGCAACCCACTGAGATGAGAAGGAGCTTGAGTAATGTCATAACGCTCAATGCAACCTAACGACCCAAGCTCAGCGACCGCCGAGCCGGGGGTGTGAAGTGGGGTTGTCGCGCGACCCGAACCGCCACCGGCGGTTCGCTGCAGCGCATGGTTAGGCCGCACGGTCATGGTCCAACGAGTCCCGTCGTGACATGCACTGCTGAAACCTTGCCCTCGACCAAGACAAGTGCGGCCTGCCACCGCTGCTGTGTGATGCTGCCCTCGCGACGGTCGCAATAGACGTAATCGACGCCACGCAGTGTGCCGAACGCGCCGTTCGTAACGAGAGAACAAGTGAAACCGTGCTGCTCCATGATGCGCCGCGCATCGGCGGATGAACTACCGACTGCAACCCATCGCTGAATCTGCGCTGTCGCCTCAGTCGGCTGTGCGGAGAGACGCTCGGCTCGCGAACAGCCGGCGAGTGCGACGAAGAGAATGAGTGGTAGAAATCGCATGGCGCGTAGTGTGGCCTAACGACCCAAGCTCAGCAACCCGGCCCACGGGACGCCACGATTGCAAACCACGACGCCCTGCCGGGTTCGCTGCAGCGCATGGTTAGGCATCACTCGTCTATCGCTGAGGATGAACTGTGCCATAAGTGTGTAACTCATCGAGCGGAATATCCGGCCACGAAACAGCCAACTGAACCTGCTGCTCGCCTCCGGCCCTAATCTCGCAGGGCTGACTCATCGGAAAGAAGCGCTCGACCTGTGCGAACATCTTCCCATCGCGCTCCAAAAACGCAATGACACCCACTCCCAAATAGTAATACCCAGTAACTCGCTCACAACGAAAGCGCAACGGCTTGTCGTCAGGCTCTTCGGCTTCCTTGACGGATGCGGTGTCTGTCCATTTGTCAGTGGGTGGATCGCCATCAAAAGGCGGCAGCGACGAAGCTGAACCAACGGGAAAGAAAGTCACGGTCACGCTATACATCTTGTGCGGGGGCAAACCGCGCAACCGAACCTCTCCCGCGAGTGTCCCCTTCTTTTTGAAGATGTCGAAGATAGCCATACGCTGTGATGCCTAACGACCCAAGCTCAGCGACCGCCGAGCCAGAGGTGTGAACAATTGTGTGGTTGTCGCGTGACCCGAACCGCCAACGGCGGTTCGCTGCAGCGCATGGTTAGGCGGCATCAACCACATAAACAAACTCCGAGTAATCCTAAAGCAAACCCAATGCAACTCCCAAGCAAGAATCTTCGCACTCTCAAGGGAACAAACTCTGCCGCCTCCCAGAAAAATGGACGGCGGCCACGTATCCTCGCAGGCCACATATATCGCGTCCAAACAAGCATGCCAAAAAAGAGACAGGCCCAAGATACGAAACTAACAATCATGAATAGTGATCGCATTGGCGTTGGTCGCAGTGCCGCCTAACGACCCAAGCTCAGCGACCGCCGAGCAAGACGTGTAAACAATTCTGTGGTTCTCGCGTGACCCGAACCGCCACCGGCGGTTCGCTGCAGCGCATGGTTAGGCGGCATAAATCAATGAACTGAACCCTGAGCCTCTTCGCGAACCAACCCATAGCAAAGCCACTGCTGCACATGAAATGTAACCGGCCTGCCCATCGCGCCTACGCCGCACCGCTGCCATGGAAGCGCAATGCCACGACGAGAAATAATCGACTTACCAGTGCCTGTGTCAACAACCTCCCTGATCTCCCATCGGAAAGTTGCACCAATGACGAACATGACAACGCAGATATAGATTACGCGCTTCATAAAGTGTGCTGCCGCCTAACGACCCAAGCTCAGCGACCCGGCTCGCGGGACGCTACGATTGCAACCGCGACGCTCATGCAGATGGAACAAAAGTGTCGCTGCACCGCTCAGCGGCTGCTGGGTTCGCTGCAGCGCATGGTTAGGCATCGTCATATCTTCAAATACAACTATTTCGACTGATGGTCCGCTCAATTCGCCATACGTCCTTGCTCAATCGCTCTCTTGCTGATTTCAAAATCTCAATGGCATGATCAAGATCCTTCGCCTGCTCCCCAAGCGGGTATGGCTGACGCAACTGGGCTGGTGGCTCATGCTGCAAATATTCCATGTGCCGAAGAAGAAGCTCAATCTCTTGGCGAAGAACCTCAATCTCCTCGCGCTTCGTCAATATCTCTGAAGCTGTCGGGACAGGCTTAGTCGTCGCGCAACCCCCAGCAAACAGCAACATGAGCGATATGAAAGCGAGGACGCGCATAGATGCCTAACGACAAAAGCTCAGCGACCGCCGAGCCAGAGGTGTAAACGATTGAATGGTTGTCGCGCGACCCGAACCGCCACCGGCGGTTCGCTGCAGCGCATGGTTAGCCGTCATGGTTTCCTCCCTGTGCCACAAACTGCAATTCCTGTGTAATTTGTGATAACTGTGCCGCTTGGCGCAATCTCGACTCCCAAAATCGGCTGGCCCATGCCCGACGAAAACCAAATGGTGGCAAAGGCGTTCGTGCCGCGCTTCCCGACAGAGACGTTGCGATAAGTCTTCTCAAATGTGAACTCAATCTTCTGCTGTTTGACGTAGTCTTTGGCGATACGCTCCAATCGTGACTCGGAAGCCCACGTCTCGCCCCTCTGAATACGCGCCGGACTATTAGTGTCTTGGGCGTATGTCAAAACCGGTAACAACAGCAGAGCAAGCATGAGTGTTTTCATGGCGTGAATGACGGCTAACGCCCCAAGCTCAGCGACCGCCGAGCCTGAGATGTAAACAATTGTGTGGTTGTCGCGCGACCCGAACCGCCAACGGCGGTTCGCTGCAGCGCATGGTTAGGCCACAAAATCAATATCCTCTCAAACTCCATATCCAACGTGTCAGGAAAAATGAAACCACACAAAGCATCAGAAAACCCCAGCGAACCAGCAACCGGTCGAGTCGCGTCAACCGGTCGGCTCTGCGACCGACGATGACAAACATCCCGATCCAATAAGCGCCAGCGGCATAAGCTACGCACTGCAATATCTGTCCGCCATCGAGAATCATCCCTGCCAACGCCGCGACAGCGCCTTGCTGCGCTAACGAAAAGAAAACGCACTCCCCGATGAACATATCTTTCTTGGCAACTTCAGCCATAGCGCGCGATGTGGCCTAACGACCCAAGCTCAGCGACCGCCGAGCCGGAGATGGGAACGATTGAATGGTTGTCGCGTGACCCGAACCGCCAACGGCGGTTCGCTGCAGCGCATGGTTAGGCCACAACATTCTGCTTCTCCTCCCACTCATTTGTGTATTCTGAACCTTCAATCTTCCGCCCCCATGATCTCCATCCAAAATTGAATGCGTGTGCGAAATATGGCCCGCGCAAAGTCGCTGGCTGATTGGAATCAGCGTAAGGACTCGAATCAGTGCCAAGCTCATAAACAACGTGTGCCATCAGTCCACGCTCTCCGTTGTGGTCACTCGCTGAAATGTTACGCTGCACGTGCTCAACGGCGGCACGAAAATCGGAAGCACGGACGAGATAAATGGTGTCTTCCGCATTTCCGTCTCCGCGCGAACCCCAATAAATGACCTCGTAAAGATTCATAGCGTGCGCAGTGGCCTAACGACCCAAGCTCAGCGACCCGGCTCGCGGGACGCGACGATTGCAACCGCGACGCTCACGCCGGGCTCGCTGCAGCGTATGGTTAGGCCACAAGGTCGTCATTTGGCAACTCTGCCCGAAAACACCATCAACAAAATCACTCCAAGTGCTGGCATCAAGCATAAAAGGCAGGCTGTCCCAAGTGGATGTGAATAGGTCTTCCGAACTCCCACTCTCATTTTGATGCTGCCGAGAACCAACAAAGACAAACATGCGGTGGCTTCCGAAGCAATCAAGCCGGCCAGCGCCCCGACATAAAGAAGAGAAACCGCAGAGATCACACTAAAAAAGAGCGCCAACAGACGAGAGATAAATATGTCACTTTGCTCGGAGTGCATAATCGTGGCCTAACGACCCAAGCTCAGCGACCGCCGAGCCGGAGATGTAAACAATTGTGTGGTTGTCGCACAACCCGAACCGCCAACGGCGGTTCGCTGCAGCGCATGGTTAGGCATCATTTTGCGACTCCCGAAACCGCGAACACAACGCCGAGTATCACGAAAACAATAGGCCACCACTTAACAGGGATGAAAAACAGGGAATGATTGGGTCGTAAGACAATCTCCTGTCCGGTCTGCTTATCAATCACCGCTCTTCCTTTTTGCAGGAGTAGCAACCGATGCAGTCCATAGGTTAATGCCGCAGCAACAAGCATCCCGATGAGTATCACCCATCCATGTTGCTGGTAGAATTGATCGTCGCCGGTGATCTTCTCTGAAATAACCTCTGTGAAGATCAATGCAGCAAAACCAACTACCGCCACAAGAAAACCGAAACCGCTCCAGATAATCATATATCAATCTCTTTTGTTGATGTCCGTGATGTGTGTTGTGTGATGATGCCTAACGACCCAAGCTCAGCGACCGCCGAGCCGGGAGTGTGAACGATTGTGTGGTTGTCGCGTGACCCGAACCGCCAACGGCGGTTCGCTGCAGCGTATGGTTAGGCCACAAAGGTGTGATCGGCATAACAAACTAGGTAAATAAAATCCCGCGAACCGTCGAGAAGCTTCGCTCCCGTCACTTCGCACCCAAGGAAGCGCAGCCCACCGTACCTCTAATTGTCCCACCGCTCTCATCCCGCAAGAACCGAACTCTCCCGACCGTCACAACCACAGCAACCGCGAAATACACCAACCACGCGAAAGTGGCCTAACGACCCAAGCTCAGCGACCGCCGAGCCTGAGATGTAAACAATTGTGTGGTTGTCGCATGACCCGAACCGCCACCGGCGGTTCGCTGCAGCGCATGGTTAGGCCACAAGGTCGTCATCTGCATACAAACTGGGTAAATGAAATCCCGCGAACCGTCGAGAAGCTTCGCTCCCGTCACTTCGCACCCAAGGAAGCGCAGCCCACCGTAATCTAAATATCCCAACGCTCTCATCCCGCAAGAACTGAACTCTCCCGACCGTCACAACCACAGCAACCGCGAAATACACCAACCACGCGAAAGTGGCCTAACGACCCAAGCTCAGCGACCCGGCCCACGAGACGCTTCGATTGCAACCAGAGCGCGATGGCCGGGTTCGCTGCAGCGTATGGTTAGGCGTAAAAGTCACCGTAAAACACTCCTCACGTGGAACTCACCAAGCATAACCATGATGAGGATGATAAAGCAAATCACCCACAGTCCGCCGAGAAAATACGGTGAATAGCGAATGAATCTCCGCAAAGACTCCGGTAATGAAATATCCGGCACAGGCCCGCGAATGGACATAGCAATAATGAAAGGAACGCCAACCAAAATAAGGCAAGCCGACAGTGGAGCTGAAGACAGCGAGGGTAAATCAAAATAACCGTCGCAAGCAACCACACCGATAAAGATGACCCAAGCTGCAGCATGGAGTGCAACAGAATGGCGTGAATAAAATGAAGTGCTCGCTCTCATACGCCTAACGACCCAAGCTCAGCGACCCGGCCCACGGGCCGCTACGATGGCAACCGCGACGCGATGGCCGGGTTCGCTGCAGCGCATGGTTAGGCCACGTCGTCACGAACTCATCTGTCATGATAACCCTCCGTGCATGTCTGCTCTGGCTCTCGCGTCGGAACGCGGTCGCCGTCTGGGGCGAATAAGCCTCGCTCAAGCTCTGTGCGATACAGCGCAAACGTGGCTGGCAGCGTGTGAATCGCCTCCGCATCTGAGCCTGCTGCGTGAACGTGAATCCTGTCCCAACCCCACGCGGGATGACAAATGTGATGCCGCTGCTCCAACCACCGCAGAAAACCTCCAAACGGATAGTCCGGTAGCTCATGTGACTCGCCTAGCGCCATCGCGTAACCATCAAGAAAGGAGCGAACATGGCGCATACGCGCCTGACCAACGTAGAGGCCGGGCTTGTCGCAGACTCTCTGAATCATGGCGAGTAATCGCTCCATACACGCTCGCAGTGGCCTAACGACCCAAGCTCAGCGACCCCGCACACGCGGGCCGGTGAGCGGACCAAAGGTTATCGAACGAACCGAGGGCGGAGCGCGGGGTTCGCTGCAGCGCATGGTTAGACCACGTCTTCATGTCATCACTCTATATCTGTAAATCCTACCGCCGTCAGCGTCCGAAAAACCGTCTGGCTCGTAACCCATGCCGAGAATCTTGTCGAGAATAACGGCCATCGCAACATCTGCCTGTGCTGACTGTCCGCGCAACGTCAGGTGCTGCGGTATCCAAAGCTCGAAACTCGGACCACTCGGAATCGCTTCGAGTTGCAATAGAACCGCCTCGACTGTGCTCTGTAATGGTCGGCTCATACTCAAAGCGTGCGAAGTGGTCTAACGACCCAAGCTCAGCGACCCGGCCCGCGGGACGCCTCGATTGCAAACCACGACGCCATGCCGGGTTCGCTGCAGCGCATGGTTAGGCGGTCGTCGAAAATGTGTCATGGCACTGCCCTCAAATAGCTCAAGTGCTGATATGCGTCTGGGTCTCGAAACGCGCCGCCGAAAATCTCCAGCTTCCGCTTGTCACCATCAACGAAATACCAACTAATCGAATCTGGACTCCACACGCCACCAAACTCACCTAAGAAATCGGTCAACTGCAAATGCGGTCCATCCAACGCCCATGTGCCCACTTGAACATTGGTCTGCGTGGCGCTGACCACCTGCTGTGTGAAAACTCCTGACGGTATGAACGTCATGAAGATGGTGGTCTTGCCGTAGTCCTCGGTGAATGACCAGACTCCAACAACATCGTTTGTGGTGACCGGCTTGGTGGTGGGTGACGGCGTGAACTGACATCCCGTCAGGACAAGGCAAAGAAGTAGGAAATGTGGTGTGATGCGCATAGCCGCCTAACGACCCAAGCTCAGCGACCGCCGAGCCAGAGATGTGAACAATTGTGCGGTTGTCGCGTGACCCGAACCGCCAACGGCGGTTCGCTGCAGCGCATGGTTAGACAGCTTTTTCATTCTCAAACAAACCTGCCGCCGAAAATCCAGCGGCAATCTTCTTGGCGCTCGACGAAAGACCAGAGAGCCAGAAGTCGTGAGCACCATCCGAATGAGTCCAGAAAAAGAACTCCCGCTGACGCTTCGGCTCTTCGTAAAAATAGTGTGTGCCGTTGTCTCGCTGCTCAACTCTGATGACCGGCAATCCAAGGCTGGTCATCGTCGCTGAAATCTTCTCAGCAGCTCCACGCTTCAGTTGGATGAGCGAAACAAGCCCATCGTGTGCTGTCTAACGACCCAAGCTCAGCGACCCCGCACAACGAGGCTGGTGAGCGGACCAAACGTTGTCGAATAACCCGAGGGCGTAGCGCGGGGTTCGCTGCAGCGCATGGTTAGGCGGCATTGTCATGCGTGATACCTCAAATGAAGCCAATAGTAGGCGATAGAGTAAAGCGTCCAGAAAAGTGCATGGGCACTCACCACGAGAAGGAGCAGCTTCGGAACAAGCGGACGCAAAGGGCAAAGAAAGAAACAAGTGACGCAACAGCAAGCAATGGCCAAGAAGAGGATGACGCCTGGCAACTGCACGTAGCCGACGGCAGTCGGAGACGAGAATGCTCCGGCAAATGGGAAGACCAACATGGTGCAAGCAACGCTGATAAGCAGAAGCCGCCAGCTACCTACTCGTGACCCTTTCGTGAGCGTTGGAGAGTTCATCGCGCGAATGCCGCCTAACGACCCAAGCTCAGCGACCGCCAAACCGGGAGTGTGAACAATTGTGCGGTTGTCGCGTGACCCGAACCGCCACCGGCGGTTCGCTGCAGCGCATGGTTAGGCCACAAAGTCGTGATAGACATACAAACTTGGTAAATGAAATCCCTCGAACGGTCGAGAAGCTTCGCTCCGGTCACTTCGCACCCAAGGAAGCGCAGCCCACCGCACTCAAATTGTCCCGACGCTCTCACTCTGCAAACTCAAACTCTCCTGGCCGTCGCAACGAAACAACCGCTCTAAAACTCCCCGCGTGTGATGTGGCCTAACGACCCAAGCTCAGCGACCGCCGAGCCTGTGATGTAAACAATTGAGTGGTTGTCGCGCGACCCGAACCACCAACGGCGGTTCGCTGCAGCGCATGGTTAGGCCACCACAATCAGTTGCGATCTCTGTCAAAAATGAACTGATCTTCATAGGCTTTCTTGCGGGCCATGTCAGGCGATTCGCCACGCTCTCTCATAATACTTCTGACGTCTGTCCAAATTATGATTATCGAACGATGTTATCGATCAAACATTCACACCCGCATAATAACAGGCTTATGGCCGGAAGTGTGAACCGACCTATGACTGCCTTGGGATATTTCATAGCGTGTGATGTGGCCTACACGACCCAAGCTCAGCGACCGCCGAGCCTGCGATGGAACGATTGAATGGTTGTCGCGTGACCCGAACCGCCAACGGCGGTTCGCTGCAGCGATTGGTTAGGCCACAAGGTCGTGATCTTCATACAAACTAGGTAAATAAAATCCCTCGAACCGTCGAGAAGCTTCGCTCCCGTCACTTCGCACCCAAGGAAGCGCAGCCCACCGTCCTCTAATTGTCCCGACGCTCTCACTCTGCAAACTCAAACTGTCCCGACCGTCGCAACGAAACCGACTCTCTGAAATCTCCCCGCGTGTGATGTGGCCTAACGACAAAAGCTCAGCGACCGCCGAGCCAGGCGTGTGAACAATTGTGTGGTTGTCGCGTGACCCGAACCGCCAACGGCGGTTCGCTGCAGCGCATGGTTAGGCGCAAAATCTGAAACCACAAATCTCATCGTCGTCTCTCCCGAAGATAACGTCTCACCTGAACGGGAATCATGATGAGCACAAACAGGTAAACCGCCATCATGAGATACGCACCGAAGGTCCATGCATCGAAGTACGACTGCAACCAAGCTCTCACGATGATCCAAACCCAAAGGGCGGCAAGAAACAGCCACGCCAAAATCATGAAAGCCACCGAGCCATACCATGCAATCTTCCGGCCTTTCTCCGGTGACAAGAGGTGGGTGCTTTTCATGACGACACGAGTGCGCCTAACGACCCAAGCTCAGCGACCCGGCACGCGGGACGCGACGATTGCAAACCACGGCGTCATGCCGGGTTCGCTGCAGCGCATGGTTAGCCGTCATTTGCGTGTGTCTCATGTAAAACCATCATCCGCTTGTCAGCCGAATAATACGTGCCGGCCTCTGGTCCAGAATAGTCTGCCTCCCGAAGTGACATGGCAAACCAACTGTGCACCGCCAAATACTATCCGCAATTCGTCGTCGGAAATCTGCACGTCCGATACGATCTGGCCCAACTGACTGCACAACGCATCGCAAAAGCCTGTCTCGCCGAATCTGAGAATGCGCTCACCTGTCTTCAGTGTAACGGGATTGTGAGCGACTAGCGACGGGCCATCGAACTCCATACTCAAATGACCGAAGACTCCGAACACAACCGCACTCAACTCTCGCCCACAATCTCTCGCATGGTCTGCTGGGCAAAAGCGTTGTCTTTCATGGACGCGTGTGATGACGGCTAACGACCCAAGCTCAGCGACCCGGCCCGCGGGACGCATTGATTGCAAACCACGGCGACATGCCGGGTTCGCTGCAGCGCATGGTTAGGCATCATAGTCTAATTCCTGAATCCTGGTCCAAACCAAGTCAAAAAAGCACGAACTGCAAAAAACAACAAAGTCACTCCACCAAGCGACATAGGAACAATCACCATCCTGAACTTACGCTTTTGAGTGCAGCGCCAAAGGTAAAAAGACCAAAGCGGCCAAGCAAGAAGCAGCACAATCAAAGTGATACCATCTGGAAATGATCATCTTTGGCGCGAGCCTTTCGTGACGCATGTACACCAGCATCGCGATAATGAGCACAGCCGCGTGAACAGTGCATCCGAATAGCGCCATGAAATACCGGGCGCGCATGATGCCTAACGACCCGACTCAGCGACCCGGCCTGATGGACGCCACGATTGCAACCGCGACGCTCATGCCGGGTTCGCTGCAGCGCATGGTTAGCCGTTTCTGGTTCTGACTTATCCAGCTCATAAAATCTATCGAACGCCTCGCGCTCACTCGCGCAACGCCTCGGATGATGTTATACCATCCGGGAGTGGGTCAGGAAAACCGAGCCGCTCCGCAACCCAACATCAAACAAGTGAAAATCCGGCTCAGCACTCCTTCCAAGTAAGCTGCTCCCGGCATAAGGCTGACCCGTAGCCTCGAATAAAATGATGAAGCCGTATCAATTCTCGCCTCTCGATCGACATCTCTGGCCGCTTGCGAATGGCATCGAACAACTCTGTAAACGCTCTCGTCAGTCCTCTTAAACTCGCGCAGCGTCCATACGGCTAACGACCCAGTCTCAGCCACCGCCGAACCTGCCGGCGGGTATCTGTGTGGTCGTCGTGAGGACCGATACCTACTGGTTTGCTGCAGCGCATGGTTAGGCGGCAAGATAAAACCCAACAAATCATTTCGGAGGCCTCCCGGCTGGCCAAAGGCCATGGAGAGCAGCCAGAATACCGGGGTCACTCTCAGTGCTCTTGTCGGTCTCCTCGAACAAAACGTCAGATCGCTCATGGCTTGGAGGTACAGAGCGCAGCCGCAAAATATCAAAGCGAGTCCTATGATAAAACCCATTGAATTGGCTTTTGCTTTCATCTGCGAATGCCGCCTAACGACCCAAGCTCAGCGACCCGGCTGTCGAACGCAATGATTGCAATCCAGCGTCATGGCCGGGTTCGCTGCAGCGCATGGTTAGGCAGCACAATCAAATGGAAACGCAACAATATCATCGTGAATCTCCGGCAACTCTCTCCTGCTCTAATCATGCCGAATCAAATGCTCAGCCTTGGCAGCGGAACATGAACCGGATACCAGTGCCTGGTCCTGAATCTCGTCAACGCCAGCAACCCTAGCCCCAACGAAGGTGGCTATAAACTATCCCACCGCCTCCGCTAATCATCTTAACTAACACATCCGATGGACTCAAAATCTTCGCAACCACACGATCAAGGAACGTCTGCACCGGCGCGTGCCTGTCGGACGCTCTCCAAGTGAATCAAGAACGTAATGCCGAAACCCAAGTGCGGCCTCATCATCTGTCATTCAGCGGAATAACGTCTATCTGACATGCGAACAAAAGCAATGGCTGTGGTGGCACTATGACTACTACCCGCAAGCGAACAAAGCAATCAATCTACTGCTCAAGGCGCGAGTGCTGCCTAATCACTAAGCCCAGCTACCTGGCCTGCGGACGCTACCATTGCAAACCACGACGCCATGCCGGTTTGCTCCTGCAGCGCATGGTTAGGCGGCTTCATGTGCTACTCACTAAAAAGATACTCGATCTTCACAAGGTCGTCCGCAGCCATGTCAGTTGCAAATGTCTTTGGCGTGACCGGGACGAGCAACAAACAGTCCCCAATGTCCGAAACGCTGCCGATGGAAAGTAACAATCCGTCTGCACAGCTAGATTTGCCCACATCAACGCCTTTGGGGTCGTCTGCAAAACAGGAAGTGAAGTAATCGTGTCTGGTAGGCGATTGGTCAGAGTGCTCTCGTCTGCAAAGAATGGGAGCAAGCACTGCCTGAATGTCGGACGGGCCTTGTGCTTCTGCTTGGTCTTGGACTGCAACTGACTGAGACGCTTCTGGAAATCGGACTGACCGCAACCGAAACATCCAAGCACAAGCAACAGTGAAGTGCTCCAACAGACTGATGTCACGAGGGCGTTCATAGGTGCTGTTCGGATTCTATCGTGTTTCCCTATTAACCTT
>JASGKY010000018.1:0-12389 GCA_049840435.1 Verrucomicrobiota bacterium
TTTTGTTCTTGGTTCAGTTAGCGTATTGCTAAGGTTAATAGGGAAACACGATAGAATCCGAACAGCACCTGAGTATTTCCAACAGCGCAAACCCGGCGCTCTCCACCGGAGCCGGGGACGGCACGGATTGGGACAAGGGCGTCATCTCGATCAGTCGTGGTCTCTATAATGGTGGTCATACCAGCCGGTTCTTCGGCTACCTCGACGATGTCCGGCTCACCACTGGAGCGCTTAATCCTGCGGCATTTTTGTGCCAGCACACCGCCTGCGTTTCCGGTGGCGCCGACCGGCCTTGCTGCCATCGTGGTTACCAACAACCAAATCAATTTAACTTGGGCTGCGAGCAGCGGCGCGACGGGTTACTACATCAAGCGTTCGACGACGAGCGGTAGCGGTTGCACCGATTGTCGGCAATTCGACGACGCCGAGTTTCAGCGATACCGGCGTGGTCAATGGCACGATGTATTTCTACGTGGTCTCGGCCATTAACACTATCGGCGAAGGCGCGAATTCGGCTCAGGCAAGTGCCCGAGCGGTGGCAGTGACGCCGACCAGCATCAGTCTCAGCAATTCGGGTAGCAATCAGTTGGCGCTCTTCTGGCCGACGGATCACACGGGCTGGCGCTTGCAGGTACAGACGAACACGCTGGCGGTGGGGTTGAATACCAACTGGTGGGATATGCGCCGGGAGCAACGGCGACGAATCTGATCTACGTTTCGATTGATGCCCTCAACCAGAGCGTCTTCTTCCGGTTGGTTTATCCGTAGCAGCCAAGATTCCTCATCGGAATTGCGGTCGAGTTCTTGACGATTCACCCGTTTGAGTGGGTGTTCAAGCCCGCGGACTCACGTTAAAGTTCTGTAATTGCAACCAACCATGAACTTGATGTGCCGCCCCCGCTTTCTCGCCAAGATTCTCTTTGCTTTTGTCGTTGGGCTGCCATCGCTCGTCAGTGCTCAGACAATCGTCATCACCAACGGCGTGCAGACTTACAGCACGCTGAGCGGGGTGACGGTGGTCCTGAGCAATCGTTGTGAGCTGCGCGTGACGGATGTGGCGACGCCGCTCTCCGGCTGTCTCATCAATCTCAATTCCACCGACGCCTGCTGCGTATTGCCGAACATCAAGCCGTCGGTCGTCGTCTCGACGTATCTCTCGCAGTTCCGGATCAATGGTGCGGTCGCGGTCGCTGACAGCAATTGTCGCGTGGTGCAATACGGCATGGGCACGGTGGTGGTACCGCACAATGCATCGTTTCAACCATTGCAGGTATTCACCGGGCCGCATTTTACCGGCACGGCTTCCTGAGTTGAGCCAATACGTTTATTACAAAGGCACGGGGCTGGATCAGAACGCGAACATCAGTTCGTTCAAATTGAAGCGAGGCTACTCGGTGACGTTCGCGCAGACGGAGAATGGCACGGGCATCAGCAAGAATTACGTTGCCCAGGACGGCGATCTCGAAATCAGCGTGCTGCCGGCGGACTTCGATAACAGTGTGCGCTTCGTCTATGTCACGCCGTGGCGCTGGGTCAGCAAAAAGGCGATCGCCGGCGATCCCGGACTCAGCCAGTTGAATGTGCAGTCGTGGTACAACTGGAACATTGATCAGAGCTCGTCGCGCGATCTGGAATACGTGCCGATCCGGCAGACGCGCTGGTGGCCGGGCTTGGGACAGGATTGGAAGACGCGTGGCGCCAATACGCTGCTGCGGCTACAACGAGCCCGACAAGACGGACCAGGCGAACATTGCGGTAGGCGATGCCATTTATTCCTGGCCGGATTTGTTGGCGACGGGATTGCGGCTGGGTTCACCCGCGCCGTCGGATGGCGGCTACAGCAGTTGGTTGTATCCGTTCATGACGCAGGCCGACGCGGCCAATCTCCGCGTGGACTTCGTGGCGGTGCATTATTACCGCTGCACCAGTCCGGTGTCTGATCCGAACGCAGCGGCGACGCAGATGTATAATGCGCTCAAAGGCATTTACGACACCATCAAACGGCCGCTCTGGGTGACCGAATGGAACAACGGCGCGAATTGGACTGGTTGCGGCGATCCCACTTACGATCAGCAACAAGCCGCTGTCGCCGCGATCTTGAACATGCTGGATACGACGCCGTTCGTAGAGCGTTACCAGCTTTACAACTGGGTCGAGGATGTGCGCGCGGTGACGACCAATGGCGTGCTCACGTCGGCGGGCGTCGCGTATCGCGACAAACAATCGCCCATCGGTTACACGCAGGCGTTGCCGGACAACGGCACGCGTAGCGCCACGCAACTCCGGTTTGAAACCAACGTGCTGGATACCGCCGGCTTTGCGAACAACGGTGTCACGGCGGGCAGTCCGGCGTACGCTGATGGCGTGCGCGGTCAGGCGTTGGTGTTCGACGGTGTGAACACGGTCGTCACGTTGCCGCCGAATGTCGCGTGCAGCAATGCGTTCAGCTTCGCGGCGTGGGTGAAGTGGGATGGCGGCGCGAACTGGCAGCGCATCTTTGATTTCGGCAACAGCACGACGCATTACCTCTTCCTCACCCCAAATGCGGCGGGCAGCAACTTACGCTTCGCCATCAAGAACGGCGGCAGCGAGCAGATCGTGCAAACGACGGCGCTGCCAGTTGGTTCGTGGCAACACGTTGCCGTGACACTAAGCGGCACGACGGCGCGGCTCTATTTGAACGGCGCGCAGGTGGCGATCAACTCCAGCATGTCCATCCTGCCTTCAGCGTTCAGTCCGCGTGTGAACTTTCTCGGCAAGAGCCAGTTCATCGCTGACCCGAATTTCAGCGGGGCGTTGGACGAAGTATTAATCACGGATTACGCCTTGAGCGCGGCGCAGATCGCGGGGTTGCAAACGAACACACCGCCGCAATTCACCAACAGCTTCTTCCCGCGCGGCACGGCAACGGAAGGCATCGCCTACAACAACACCATGGCGGGCACGGCAACGGATGACGATGCGGGCGACACACTGACTTACAGCAAAGCGGTCGGGCCGACGTGGCTGAACATCGCGGCGGACGGCACGATGAGCGGTGCGCCGACTTCAGCGGATGGTGGGACGAATTTCATCACCGTGCGCGTCACGGACGCGGCGGGGCAGAGCGCGTTTGCGCTGGCAACCATCAGCGTGACGACGTTGACGGCAAGCGGTACGTGGGTGGCGGATGGCAACGGGAATTGGGGCGAGCCGGTCCGGTGGAGCGGGGCGACGGTGGCCACCGGCGCGGGCAACACGGCCAACTTCAGCACGATCAACATCACGGCCAACCGGACGGTGACGCTGGATTCTTCCCGTTCCATCGGCACGCTGCGTTTCAGTGATACGTCCGGCACGCAGACCTGGACGGTGACCAATGTCCCCGGCGCGGTGCTGACCTTGGGGACGGGTTCGGCGACGTCGCCTTCGCTCATCGTCACCAACACCGCGACGCTGGGCGCGGCGCTCGCCGGGACAAATGGTTTTACCAAGAGCGGGCCCGGGACGTTGATTCTGACCGGCGAGAATCCGTTGTCGGGCACGGTGAACATTGACACCAGCAGCACGACGTTGAGCGATGGCATGGTCCGCGTGGCCGCGCCGGCTGCGTTGGAAAATGCGTCGTTGATCCAGATCCGAAACAACAACAGCGGCTCCTCCACGTTTCAACTCGACGGTTCGGCGGGGAGTATTTCCATCAATGCGCCGGTCATCGTCACATGTCGCAACAACACGATCGGCACGATCCAGAATCTGGCCGGCACAAATGTTTTCAACGGCAACATCCTGCTCGAAGTCGGCGGCAATACGCACACGGTTCAGTCGGATGCGGGGATGGTGGTCTTCACTGGCACGAACCGGTTCATCGGTGCGCTGACGGGCGGTCGCACTTATTACTTTTCCGGAGCGGGACATCATTATCTCGTCGGACCGATTCTCAATTCCACCAACGGTGCCCCCATCGCGTTGACGAAGACGAACACCGGCACGCTGATCATGGACGCGGTGAACACCTATGGCAACGGCACGACGCTCGCGGGCGGGACATTGCTCGTTAATGGCACGCTGCCGGCGGGAACATTCACCATCAACACCGGTACGACACTCGGCGGACGGGGGAACATCAACGCCGCCGTGACGCTACCGGCGGGCGCGACCCTCGCTCCGGGCAACGGCGTGGGCAAACTCACGGTCAATGCGGCGACCACGTTGCAGGCGGGCAGTTTCACCCGAATGGAACTGAACAAAGCCGCTGCCACAAACGATCAACTCAACGTCGCCGGCACGTTGACGTATGGCGGTTTGCTCATGGTGACGAATCTCGAGGGCCAGTTGTGGGCCGGCGATTCGTTCAAGCTGTTCAATGCGTCGAGTTACCAAGGCGTCTTCAGTGCGACGAGTTTTCCGGCGTTGCCCACCGGCTTCAACTGGCAGTGGGCGCCGGCCAGCGGGACGTTGAGTGTGGTGGCGACGGTGGCGTTGTATCCGACGAACGTGGTCGCTAATCTTTCTGGCAACGCGTTGGAGCTTTCCTGGCCGTCGGAGCACACCGGGTGGCGGTTGCAGGTGCAAACTAACGCACTGGTTACCGGTTTGAGCGAGGCGTGGTTCGATGTGCCTGGCGCGACAGCGACCAATTTTGTGACTGTGCCGGTAGATCCTGCCAATGAAACGGTTTTCTACCGGATGGTTTTTCCCTGATTAGCTGCCGGCGGGCAAGCGCGGTGAGTTGGTTTTTACCGTGCGATTGCGATTCACGGTGGAAAAACTTCTGGCGATGACTCATCATGCGAATCATGCACCGGCGCGATTCAAATTTTTCCAGCGTGATGTTTGGGATCATCGCCTCCGCCTGTGTCTTTGGGTGCTTGGGGACTGGGGCGCAAGCGCAACCCACTTCCAACGCGCTCGCTTCGAGCGTTTCGATCTTGCCGCGCCGAGGCAGCGCAAGGTTGATGTTGGATTCCGGTCCGCCGGCGTTTACCGGCCGATTTGAGCCGGGCAATGAGGCGCAAGAGATCAAATTCAAACGCGTCTTCAAGGGGCGTTACTTCAGTCTGGACACCTATTCGGCCCACGACGGGAAATCGTTTGCGGCCATGGCGGAACTAGACCTGTTGGATGAGACCGGTCGGCTGATGGACCGGACCGACTGGAAAGTGGTTTTTACCGATAGCGAGGAATTGGGCCGGGAGAGCGGTGCGGCGATGAACGCAATCGACGGGCTGCCGAACACCCATTGGCACACGGAATGGAGTTCGGAATCGCGGAATCATCCGCATCGGTTGATCTTGGACTTGGGCGAGTCCCGGCTGGTTTCCGGATTGCGTTATTTGCCGCGGCAGGGCGCGCCGGGAGTCGGCGGGCGGATCAAGGATTTTTCCGTTGCACTCGGCGACAAGCTGAAGGAAGAGATTCCGATCCGGGATTTGTTGCCGGAAACATGCTTTCTCTTTGCGTACTTCACTGACAATGATCGGGATGGATTGCATCTGGCTTGGAGTATGGATGGTTTCACGTGGACGGCAGTCAATGGTGGCCGGAGCGTGCTGCAACCGCCCTTGGGCAGCACCAATCTTTTGCGCGATCCTTTTGTATCACGAGGCCCAGACGGACTGTTCCGTTTAGTGTGGACCATCAACTGGAGCGGGGACGCGATTGGTTACGCCAGTAGTGCGGACTTGATCCACTGGTCTGCGCCAAAAGTGTTACGAGTTATGGGGAGTGAACCCGCTACCGTGAACTGCTGGGCGCCGGAATTTGTCTGGCATGCGGAACGGCAGGAGTATGTGATCTTTTGGTCCAGTGCGGTGACGAACCGGTTTCGTGAAACGCTCGGGCGCAATGGGCAACTTGGCAACCAGCGGCTTTATGCCACCACCACCAAAGATTTTCAGCAGTTCTCCAATACCCGACTGTTTTTTGACCCGGGCTTCAGTTTGATTGACGCGACCATGATTGAAGCCGGTGGGGAGTATCATCTGATTTTCAAGGAAGAGGCGGACCTGAATACCCGTCGCAGCCTGCGGCGGGCTTCAGCCCGCAATCCGGCTGGGCCCTTCGGTGAAGTTTCAGAGCCATTCTCGCCCGCTGGCGTTGAGGGGCCGAGTGTGTTTCGAGTGGGATCTGATTACGTGGCGCTTTTCCGACAAAACCTTAATGCTGGGCGGTGGGGCGCGTTGAAGTCTTCTGATCTAGAAAAGTGGGAGGATGTGACCGGCCGCTTGGCGCTGCCGAGTCCGGTGGGGATTCATCAAGGCTCGGTGTTGCGGGTGTCAAAAGAACTGATCTTGAATTTCTGGCGGGAAGGCTGGCTGGAACTAGGACCAACGCAGGCTGCTTTGGAGCTGGGCATTGGGAATTGGATTTGGACCGCCAACGTGACGGACAAGCAGACGTGTCGGCTGTGGCGTGCCGTGCAGGTGCCGGAGGATACTTTTGTTTCGCGCGCCATGCTGCGCATCACGGCAGACAATGGTTATCGATTGTTCTTGGATGGGCGCGAAATCGGACGAGGTGGTGATTGCTATTCGCTGACGGATTTTGAGCTGACGCCACTCATGTCTTCCGGGCAACACATTTTGGCCGTGGAAGCATTCAATGATGCGGCCAGCGCCGGTGTGATATTGGGGTTGCAAGTGGAATTGTCCAACGGTCAGAAGTTGACGGCAGTATCGGATTCATCCTGGCTGGTTGTGCCGCGGGATGTGGCGCATTGGGAATCGCGGCGTGTTCCCGGCGCGGATTGGACCCCGGCGCAAATCGTGGCATTTGCAGGGCGGCAGGTCTGGACACAACCCGAGCGGATCATTGCGGCACCGCCGTTGCAGCCGTTGGTGACACGTTTTTGGCAGCAGGCTTGGTTTCTCGTCACGCTGGTCGTGATTTGCGTGGTGGTCGCCGCGTTCAGCGTGCGTCAAGGCTTGCAACTCACGGTTCAGGCGCGCTCCAACCGGCTGCTGGAGCGGGAACGGGCCCGGATTGCGCGGGACATTCACGACGATCTCGGGGCGGGGTTGACGCAACTGACGTTGGAAGGCGAATTGATCTTGCGGGACACGGGGCGCGACACCAAGACGCACCGGCAGGTGGACGCGTTGTGCACGCGCGGGCGGGCGTTGTTGGGGTTGCTGGACGAAGTCGTCTGGGCCGTGAATCCGCGGCGGGATACGGTCCAGGATTTTGCTACGTTTGTCTGCGAGCACGTGCAAAGTTATCTGGGGGCGACGGCGCTGCGCTGCCGTCTGGATGTGCCGGAAGTGATGCCGGCGACGCCGCTGGATCTACCCGCGCGCCGCAACCTGCTGCTTGCGGTGAAGGAGGCGGTACGCAATGCCGCGCGCCATTCACAGGGCGATGAAATTTCCCTGCAACTCCGGGTTACCAGTGATCAACTCACTGTGGTGGTGGCGGACAACGGACGCGGGATGCCATCGGGCGAGGCGTCGTCGCGCCATGGCTTGCGCAACATGCAGGAGCGGCTTGCTGACGTGGGCGGAGTTTGTCATGTTGCCTCGCAACCGGGGAAAGGTTGTCAGGTCACTTTTTCCGTGCCGCTGGCGGCGCCGCAGCCGGAGCAAAGCCGCCTGACGAAGATCGCAAAGCATTGGTTTCACAAACGCAAATCTTCAGAGAACGCAACGTCATGAATGAATCATCACGTCCCCCTCATACCGCAGCGGCAGCCTCGACGGCGGGGCGGATGGTCCGGCTCGCGTTGGTGGAAGATGTCGCTGAGATGCGCGAGAGCTGGAGGCAATTGATTGATGGGCTGCCGGGATTTCGTTGCATTCGGGCCTGTGCCAGCGGCGTGGAAGCGTTGCGCGAATTGCCTGCGTTGAAACCTGACGTGGTAGTGATGGATATTCAGATGCCAGGCATGACCGGCATTGAATGCACCGTGCGGCTCAAGCAGCTTTTGCCGGAGACCCCGATCTTGATTCTGACCGTCTCGGCGGATAATCAAACAGTCTTCAGCGCCTTGGAGTCGGGTGCGGATGGTTATTTATTGAAACGCTCTCGGCCGGAGCAACTGCAGACCGCAATTCTCGATGTGTTAGCTGGCGGGGCTCCCATGACGAGCGAGATCGCGCGTCGCGTCGTGGCTTCGTTTCGGCAACGCCCGGTGCAACGTGATGAGAAGGCGCGATTGACGCCGCGCGAGGAGGAAGTGTTGACCTTGTTGTCGAAGGGATTTGCGAACAAAGAAATTGCCGACAAGATGTCTGTCAGCTACGAGACCGTGCGCGATCATCTCAAGCACATCTACGAAAAACTTCACGTGCATTCGCGGACCGAAGCCGTAGCGCGGTTCTTATCCTCCAATCCTCCCGGTGGCGAGGTGTGACTGAGTCCGTATTTCTGCGGCGATTCGTCACATGATCCCCTCAATTGAGGGATAGTTGTTTGGGGCATGTGTGCGACGATTTGTTCACAGTCCTTGTCAAATCTGGTTACTGCAAATATCAGCTTTGGCGGGCATACCCTAAACCACGCAGATATATGATTCATCAGAAACAGATTTGTTCCGTTGCTTTGACGGTAGCCCTGCAACTTGGCCTCGGGCTCGCGGCTTCACATGGAGCTACGATCGCTTACTGGAATTTTGAAGATGGCGTCGCCGGTCAGTCCTTCACTCCGACTGGTAGTCCAAATGGTTCCGGGGGCTCCTGGACACAGTCAGCGGTATTCGTATGCGGGGTTGGAATGATTTCTACGGTCCTAGTTGGACCTCCTCGACGCCGAATGGCAGCGGCTTCGCCATGAGCAACGCGGATAACCATCAGGATGGTTATGTCACCGAAGGCGCGTTGCATAACTGGGGAGCAACTGCGTGGACCATTGAGACCACAGTTTATTTGGAAGAACTCGGCGGTTGGGAAACTCTCATTGGCCGGGATGGCTCATCCCAAGGCGAGGCTGAATCTGATTTTTATCTGGCGAACAACGGCATCGATGACAAGTTCCGCATCAACTATGACTCGGCGGGTGGCCAACGATGGATTCTCGACGGCAATTACAATGTTCAGGTCAATACTTGGTATGCATTAGCGGCCCGGAGCGATGGCAGCACCTTGTCACTGTGGCTCGATGATGGTTCTGGCTATGCTCAAATCGGCTCGCTAGACATCTCCGCTCAAACTCCCGCGCAAAATGCGCTGCCGGCTACCGCACTCAATTGGACCTTCGGGCGCGGCTGGTATGGCGGTGGATTTGTGGATCATATCGATGGCAAGATGGATAATATCCGATTTAGCGACACGGCCTTGCCGGTAGGTGCACTGCTCGCTGTTCCTGAGCCAGCGACCGCTTCTATTGTATTGCTGGGGATTGCAGCTCTGACGTTACGCCGCCCTAAAGCAATTGCCTGAAACGAGGTTTGAATCTTTGATCGAGCCGGGGTGCACAAATTTGCCCCGGCTTTTTTATCACCCCTGCCGAATAGTAATGGCTTGTGAAATTACTCCCCCAATCATCCTAAACGGCCATCGCATTTATGATGCTCCGATAAGGGTAATCTGATTGCGGGTATAGCGGGATTGGCGTGTTGGGGTGGTAGGTTTGTCCCCCGCGTGTCACCATCAGACCACTCAATTGAGGGATAGAGCAGGGGGGGAGGCAGACATAGGATTTACACCATAGTATCCATGAATTTCCAGACTCAACCCGTCTATCGACACGGCGTGTCCTCATATGGTTATGCCCACAGCGCGATGGCGACACGTTGCCTGATGATCCAGTTGAACATTTGGCTGACTGGAGGGATAGTCCCTGCATGACCCCAGCAAATTTGCGATAACAAGCGTTGAGCAATTCATACCCCCCAATAACCCCGATCCCAATACCCACAAGTAAAAAACCGACCGACCGACCAACCAACCCAATCCGCCGTATGAAAATACAGTCTCGAGTTCCCAACCAAATACGCCAAGCATTAGCAAGTCACTTACTGCTGCTGGCGTTGTTACTCACCATCGCCGGCAATAGTTTTGCCGCGACCATCGCTTATTGGAATTTTGAAGATGGCGTCGACGGTCGGGCATTTACAACCAATGGTGCCCCGGATGGATCTGGTGGTTCGTTGGACATTGCCAACGGCATCTTGATGCATGGTTGGAGCAGCACGGTCGGTCCTAGCTGGACTTCGGCTACATACGGGAGCGGCTTGGGGGCAAATTTTGCCAATGCTAACCAGGATGGATACGTCTACGAAGGACCAAGCATCAATTGGGGGCCCACTAATTGGACGATTGAGTGCATGGTCAATTTGAGAAATATGTCTGGCTGGAGAACCCTCATTGGCCGGGATGGGACGGCTGGGGGCGGTGCGGATGGAAATGCAGCCGACTTCTATCTGCAAAAAAACGGCATCGACGACAAGTTTCGCGTTAATTATAAAACTGCCAGTGGCACCACTTGGATTCTCGATGGCAATTACGCTCCCGTCGCCAACAAGTGGTACGCGCTCGCGGTGGTGAGTGATGGGGTGACGCTCTCGATGTGGCTGGATGATGGCGCCGGCTATGCCCAGATTGGCAGCTTGGACATGTCGTCAAGCGCCCCGGAAGCCAATGCCATCACAAACACAGCCATCAATTGGACTTTTGGCCGTGGGTGGTACGGCGGCAGCCAAGCTGATAAAATTGATGGTATGATGGACAACATCCGATTCTCGGATGTGGCCCTGACGTCATCGCAGCTCATCCCGCTTCAAACTAATGTTTTTGTTCTCAGTGGTCCGACGCCGGCCGTGCAGACGGTTGCCATCGGCAACCCCTTCAGCTTCTCCATTGTAGCGGGTGGGACATCGCCCTACACCTATCAATGGCGGCATGCGGGCACAAACATTCCTGGTGCAAACGGTGACACGTATTCCGTTGTCGCAGCCACTGCCGCCGACCTCGGCAACTACGTCTGCGTTCTTGGAAACAGCTACAGCTCTCTCACGAGTTCCGTTGCGGTGTTGAGCCTCCACACACCTCGTTCCTTGACATGGGCGGGCGTAGGCGGAGCATGGAACACGACCGCAGCCAATTGGACGACCAACAATGGTGGCTCGTTTCTTGCCTATATCGAAACGGACAACGTCCGCTTTGGTCCGCTGGGCGTTGCACAGCCGCTCGTAACCTTGAACGCCTCCCATGTCCCAACCTCCATCACAGTTTCAAACGCCAGCTATACATTAACCGGAGCAGCGATCAGCAATGCTACGCTGTTGCTACACAACAACGGCAGCTTGGTGCTCTCCAATGCGAGTAGCTTTGGCAGCACTACTGTCAGCAATGGCACGCTTCATCTTCAGGCTGCCAATAATTCTCTGGGTAATCTGAACGTTGGTAACGGGGGCAAGCTGCACCTCTACGCTAATTCGCAGGTGGCTGCGAGTTTGTCCGGTGCAGGTTTGATTTCGTCCACTAGTGGCGCGCCGGTTTTAACCTTCGGCAGTGGCAATCTCAATTCCACTTGGGCTGGTAGCATCACCAACGAGGGCGGTAATCCAAGCTTCATCAAGGAAGGCACCGGCACCAACACCTTCACGGGGCAGAACTACCTTGGCGGCACAGCGGCCAGCCAGGTGAACGGTGGCGGACTCATCATTCCGACTGGTGGTGCGCTCGTTCCGAACGGCACGGCTGAATTCTGGGTCGCGCAAGGGGCCACGACTGGTTATGCCGAAGTCAGCGGCGGCTCCCTCATCGTCAGCAACTGGTTTGTGGTCGGCCGCGCGAACGCGGCGGCCAACGGCACGTTTGTGCTCAACAGCGGCACGGTCAGCAAACAGGGGGGCGGCAACGTCGTCGTTGGCTCACTTGGGGCGACCGGCAAGTTGATCGTCAATGGCGGTCAGTTTCTCAACAACGCCAATCTCTGGCTTGGTGAAAACACCGGCGCGAATGCCTCACTCTACCTGAATGGTGGTTTGATGCAGGCGACGCAGGTGCGTGGAAACGGGACTGGCATTGTCACTTCTTATGCCTATTTCAACGGCGGTACGTTGCAAGCCACGGCAGCCAGCAGTGATTTCATTCCGAGCCCGACCATCGGCATCATCCAGGCTGGCGGTTTGGTGTTCGACAACAATGGCAATGACATCGTGATTACCAGCATGCTGGTGGAAGACTCACTGACGCCTTCAACGGGTGGCGGGCTGACCAAGCTGGGCGTTGGCGCATTGAGCTTGTCCGGCGGTTATAATTACAATGGTGCGACAATTGTGAAGGGCGGCACTTTGAGTCTCACCCCGGCGTTGGGGCTGTATTCCACCGCTCCTAATCTTGTGGTCAGCAATGCCACGGTCGCTGTTGCGGCGGGCACTACCTCCCTCAGCGCAGCTGACGTTACTCTCGGTAACGGTGCTGTGGTAAGTTTGGACTACGGCACGGTAACTGGCGGCATCAATCCGACTG
>JASGKY010000019.1:0-12913 GCA_049840435.1 Verrucomicrobiota bacterium
CAGGGTTTTTTATTTCCCTGAAACTGATGGTGAAATGGCGGCAACGAAAGGTGAACAGTCTGTGAGCAACAACGTAGTGACATCTTGATGATGTCTGACAGTGCCAAACGAATTGAAGCGCAGGAACGCGATGGCGTTCCACTGGTGGGTTCTGCCCACGGGTCGCTGCGAAGCGCGCCGAGACGATTTAGAACGCTTTTACATTTTAAGGGCTTCGGAGGAGGTGTGCCCCTAAACACCGAAACAGCCGCCGTGAAACCGCGGGTTGGTAGCGCAAGCTAGCAAGTGGTGTTTGTTCTTTATTGAAATGGCACGGGCCGGGAGCACAAAGCTCCCGGCCCTTTTAATTTCGCGGTTGTGATTTAAGAGCAGAATGGCTCTTTGCCAAGGAGCATGTCCGGGTGCGATTCCCGGCAACCGCACCAATCTTTAAATGAAGAAGGCAGAATGAAGAATGATGAAATCGGTCGCGTCGAGCGCCAGCCGCGCAACCGGGTCTCCAAAACCCAGTGAGCTTGGGGCAGCACCAAGGCGACGCGCCATTCATAATTCATCATTCTGCATTTCAACTGGGGCCGTGGCTGAAAAGTGAAGCGCCTGCCTTGCAAGCAGTGCCAAGCGGGAGCGTTACCCGCCGGACTCCACCAATTTCAATTCACTGCGGGAAACTCGACCAAAGCACAGAGATGAGCCTCATAAACTCATTAAGGTAGGTGCAACTCCTACTCCCGCTACCAGTTTTCAATTCAACCACGGGAAACGTTCCGACTGCTGGTCTGTAAAACCGGTGTCGCAAAACAAAGTCGGAAGTGACGAGTGGAGCATTACCACCGTTTCCCACCATTTGCTCTCGTAGCTGAACAGAAAAGCAACCTGTTGTCTGCGGGAAGAGTGTGGGTGCAAGTCCCATCGAGAGCGCCAGTTTCAAATTGCTGCCGTGGCCGAATCATTCAGGCATCCGTCTTCTAAGCGGATTCATGCAGGTGGGAATCCTGCCGACAGCGCCGTTGCCAGGTGGTGTGAAAGTAGCACGACGGTCTGTTAAGCCGTTCGGTGTTGGTGCGAGTCCAACCCTGGCAGCCATTTAACAGGGTGTAATGTCAGTAGCAGACGGCCTCGCTTGGAACGAGGAGGACGCAGGTGCAATTCCTGCCACCCTGACCATTTTGGAAGGCAGGCAGATAAAAGCTGGCTGCACTTGTCTCGAAAACAAGATCGGCACGACGCCGAGGTCGGAGCATTACCGACGCCTTCCGCCAATCACTCAAACATTATTGTCCCGTAGCTCAAAAGCAGAGCGCTCGCCTGATAAGCGAGAGACCGTGGAGCATTACCGCGTGGGACAACCAATTTCGCGTACAAATAATTGCCGTGCGCCAGCACCCCGAGTAGCTGAGACAGATTAGCGCCTCGTTGAAGCCGAGGAGACGTTGGTGCGATGCCAACTTCGGGGACCATTTCCTGTCCGTGAATGCAAAGCAGCTCGAGCAGTCCGTCTTTCCAACGGAGCTTAATCGGTGCAAGTCCGATCACGGATGCCATTTTGCTCTCAAGGTGTAATTAGTTCTGCACGCCGCTCTGCGAAGGCGGAGGTTCGTGGTGCAAATCCACGTGAGAGCGCCAGATTTGAATGATGGATTATGAATGGAGAATGATGAAACCCGCCTGCCAACGTGGCTGGCGGTAAAATTCTTCCTTCATCATTCTGCCTTCAACATTTCCCGTTTGCCCCCGTGCCTCAGCAGCTACAGGGCGAGTTTCGTAAACTCGTATTCGTCGGTGCGAGTCCGACCCGGGGCTCCAATTTAAATGGTGATCATGATGTAACAGCAGCATCACGCCCCGTGAAGGCGTTCGTGCCGGTGCGAATCCGGTTGGTCACCCCAATTTTGATGGGCCGAAGTTGATCGGTTATCCTCCACCAATAAGGAGGGCGTACCGTCCGTGGCGCAAGCCTTGGCGGTCCGGGTTCGATTCCCGGCATGGAGTGCCTCCGCTCGATCACGCCACTTGCCCATCTGTCTTTGCCGAAGCGCGACGTTGTGTCGCTTTCGGCGCAGACCCGCGTCCGCGAACTGTGCAACAAGTTTGCGCCGTTCGTTGGATATTCCCGTAGTTCAACTGCGATAGAACGCCCGGATGCGTCCGGGAAACGTGGGTTCGATTCCCATCGGGAGCGTCACTTTCGACGGGCCGTTGAGTTTGGATTATCGGCGAAGTCCCGACTTGTCGGGATCAGCGGGTTCGAACCCCGCCCCAGCCGCCAGATGGCTGGGACTCCAACTCGCCTCTTGTCCGTCATTCATTTGGGTCGGGCCACTGCACATCGATTATCGACTGGTAGCTCAACCGCGAGAGAGCGGTCCGTGTAAACGGGAAGATACGGGTTCAATTCTCTTCCAGAATCATTGAAGTCATCCCTTGTCCGTCCCTCAGTCACACCATTTTCGACGGGTCGCAGGATTGGGTTATCGCCTACTAAGCACGTGGTCGCGGGTTCGAGTCCCGCCTTCGGCTCCAGATGCCGAAGTAGCTCAGTGGTAGAGCACGTAAAATTCCCAGTCCGATTTTTATCCGTCGGTTCCTTTGATGGGCTGTAGATTGTGGGCTCTCGTGAACCGGCGAATGCCGGTATAAATCCTGTCCGTCTCATGCGATGATTGTGCAATTCTCAGCACACCGGGCAATTCCACGGTCGCTTTCCTGCCCGCTGCTTTTGTGATTAGCCTTTGGGATAGCTTGCGACAGTAAACTCTCGGATCACGTCTATTTCTTCGGCTCCAGCAATGGTGTGTTCCCTTTTGAATTCGCGCCAATCGATATTCAAACCTGCCTTCTTCAGTTGCTGAATTTGTGCGGCGGCAGGTGCCAGCGGGATAATCGGATCTTCAGTGCCATGAGTCACCAGATAACGCTGCTGTCGGGCAACGGGAGAAAGCGAAGCAGACGCTGCTGGAAGATCATTTACGAATCCGTTGATCCCGACAATACCAGCGAATCGGTGAGGATATCGCAACCCCAGTTGCCAGGCCAAATTACAACCTTGGGAGTAACCAAACAGCATAGTTTGTTCAGTAGGCCAGCCTTCGTTCCGTTTTTCGTCAAGAAAGGTGAAAAGCAGATCAGCACTACGTTTAATATCACTTTGGTTGCTGAACCAAGAGTAACCGCCTTCGTAAGGATGCGGCGCATTAATGAGGAGATAGTTCAGCCAGGGCAAGTTCATCGCCGTCGGTAACCAGCTATATCCGGCAGCGCTATCACCCAAACCATGCAATACAACCATGAGTCTGCGGGATTTGGTTTCTTGAGCGCGCACCGTTTCTGCTTTCAGTTTTTTGGAAGCACGACCGCATGATGCAATTGCCAGCGCACATAATAGAAATGTCCTTCGGGTGAGTTTGTTGCTCATGGTCTAGTTCCTGTGCTCGGCAATATTGTCTTGAAGCGACTCTGCCAAGTCTCGGATGTAAAAACAGCAAAAGTTGGCTGCCACTATCCAGAACCCTTGTTACCGCTTCTTATTTGATGGGCCGAAGTTGTGGGTTATCGCATGTTGTTGGTTCGACTCCAGTGGCTGGCTCCAGATGCCGGCCTAGCTCAACGGTAGAGCAGCCCCGCATTCGTTTGCGGGTTAATTCCACGGCATACCTTGCCCATCACCATTTCTGCGGGCCGAACAACTTGGGTTATCTCGTCTGTTAAACGAACCATCCCCAAGTTTACCAATTTGTCTGCAGTTCCACACCAAACCAGCGCGTCGAAGGTTGGCGACGCAATTCAGAAAGAGAGGGCAATATGGCTATCAACTACGCAAAGCTTTTCAATCGTCGCGTGACGCCGCAGTCGCAGCCGATTCCAGGCTCGACGCAAGTCCGCAACTCGAACAACGGCTACTCATGGGCTGTGGATGACTGGACGCGGCTCGATCGCTTCATGATCCTCGGTGCGGAAGGCGGCACGTATTACATCGGTGAACGCGAACTCGTGAAGCAAAACCACGACGCACTCATCCGCTGCATCAAGGCCGACGGTCTCCGCGCCGTGAACCGCATCGTTGAAATCAGCGATGCCGGTCGCGCGCCAAAGAACGATCCGGCCATCTTCGCGCTCGCGCTTGTCGTGACGCACGGCGACGCGCAGGCGAAGGCTCACGCGTTCGCGCATTTGAACAAGGTCTGCCGCATCGGCACGCACCTGTTCCACTTCGCAGAATATGTGAACACGATGCGTGGTTGGGGGCGCGGTCTGCGCAACGCGGTCGGTCGCTGGTATGTGGATCGCGGTGCCGACGACCTCGCGCATCAGGCCGCGAAGTATCAGCAGCGCGATGGTTGGTCGCACGCCGACCTGCTTCGTTTGGCGCATCCGGTTGCTCCGTCCGTTCAGCACGACGCGGTGTTCCGCTGGATGCTCAACGGCGCGGACTCGCTGGGTGAACGCGAAGTGAAGCGCAAGGTTCGCGGTGAAGATCGCGTGGTGAAGTATGACGCGGTCGGCGAATTGCCGTTGCTTGTGCAGGCGTTCGAGGAAGCGAAGCGAGCTTCGTATGCCGGCCAGATCGTGAAGCTCATTGAGCAATTTGATCTGCCGCGCGAAGCGATTCCGACGCAATGGCTCAACGAAGCCGTGGTGTGGGAAGCCTTGCTTGAACGCATGCCGATGACGGCGATGATCCGCAACCTCGGCAAGATGACGAGCCTCGGCTTGCTCAAGCCGTTCAGCGACGCGAAGCGTCTCATCGTCCGCAAGCTGCGCGATGAGATGGCGCTCAAGCGGGCGCGCATCCATCCGCTCGCGATCCTTGTAGCGCAGAAGATCTACGCTCAAGGTCACGGTGACAAGGGTTCGCTCAAGTGGTCGCCGGTGTCGGCAGTGGTGGACGCACTGGACGAAGCGTTCTACGCGACGTTCCAGAACGTTGAACCATGCGGCAAGCCGGTGTTGCTCGCGCTCGACGTGAGCGGTTCGATGGCCAGCTCGATGATTGCGGGTTCGTGCATCTCGGCCCGCGAAGCAAGTGCGGCCATGGCACTCATCACGGCAGCAACGGAGCCGGAACACGAGATTATCGCGTTCAGCGCCGGGGCAAGCGGTTTTGGCGGCATGCATGGCGGCGGCGAACCGGGCATCACCCGCGTGAACCTCTCCCCGCGTATGCGCCTGGCTGAAGTCATCAAGCGCATCGAAGCGATCCCGATGGGCGGCACGGATTGCGCCCTGCCGATGCTGTGGGCTGCTCGCAACAAGTTGAATGTGTCTGGTTTCATCACCTACACGGATAGCGAAACGTGGGCGGGTAACATCCATCCGGCGCAGGCCCTGCATCAGTATCGCAGCAAGTTCGTCGGCGACGCGAAGGCGGTCGTTGTGGGCATGACCTCCAACGGCTTCACCCTCGCCGACCCGAACGACCGCGGCATGCTGGACGTAGTCGGCTTCGACACGAGCGCACCGGCAGTCATCTCGGACTTCGTTCGGTCGTGATGACTGGACCGTTCAAGGGTAATCAGCGGAACAAAGCGAGCGGAGGTGAAAGCTTCCGCTCGCACTTTAATTTCACGTCCCGTTGGCCGAGCAGCCTAGGCAGTGGTCTGCAAAACCATTCAGGTGGGTGCAACTCCCGCACGGGACTCCATTTCTTCGGGCATAGGTGTTGAGAGAAACACGCCGGTCTTCCAAACCGGAATAGAGGGCGCGCTACCCTCATGCCCGTCCACTGTTTTGCGGAGTTTAGGCGTCTTGGTGGTCGCGGAAGAAACGGAGCATGGCGTGCTTACGCCCGGCTTCAATCGAGTTCACCAGGTTGTCGCGTTCGCGGCGAGACATCGCTGAGAAGTTGTGGGCGTAACCAACGTTGGTCTCGATTAGTTCCGGCTTGGGCATGCCGACGCTGGCAAGGCTCACGGGAAGGGAAAGTGCGTAGGTAAGCAACTTTTCCGGCGCAGCCGCGCCGACGAGTTGTTCCTGGCCGAACACTTTCATGGCAATGACGCCCATCTTCTTTTTGGTGGCCACTGGCAGAGCGAGATGCTCGAAGCTGGCAGAGGCAGGCGCAGGTGCGATTTTCATCGCTTCCGTGATGCTGGCCAATCCGGCGTTGAGCGCCATCTGGGTGCAATCAAAGTCATGCCGTTCGAGGGCCGCTTGCAACGCCTGCGGATCAGCATGGCAGGTGATGCCGATCGCTCGGGTGATTTTTTGTTCCCGTGCCTCGTAGATCGCCTCCAGCACGCCACCCTTCGCCTCAATGGTGGCCAGATCATCCATGTTTTTGAGTGCGTGGATGTGCATGACATCGAGCCGGTCGGTCTGGAGTCGTTTGAGGCTGAGTTCGATTTGTCGGCGGGCGTCGTCAGCGGTGCGGGCCGCGATTTTGGTGGCGAGGACAACCTCTTTGCGCCTTGCGGCCATGACGCGACCAACGCGCTCCTCGCTCTTGCCGTTGCCGTAGGAATGTGCGGTGTCGATGTAGGTGATGCCGAGATCGATTGCCTGATTCAGCGCGGCGAGAGCCGCGTCTTCATCTTTGTACATGAGGAAGCGGCTGCCCGAGCCGAATCCAAGGATTGGCACTTTGATGCCGGTGCGACCGAGTTTGCGGGTCGGCAGGCGTTTGGGCTGGCTGGCGGCGAGTAGTGGGCTGACGAGCAAGCTTGCGGAAACTGCTCCAAGGAATTGCCGGCGATTCATAGGTGTCGAACAGGTTGTTGCAACCTTACCCGTAGTGGCAAGCAGATTGCCCGACAAGTGCGTTCCGGCTGTTCTGATTTTATTTTCTGCGACGCGAAATCCCGGTGTCAGCGAGGCCGCACAGACTTCGCCGCGGCGGTTCAACTCCGCCTTCGCGCTCGCGCTTTTATCTTTTAGTTGGGTTGCAAGCTTTGCCAGTGAAGTCCCGGCTCTTACCCGGCGAGAACTCGGTGCGATTCCGAGGCGACCCACCATTTCCGCATCCGTGGTGAAATTACAATCATGCTCCGCTTCGAACGGAGAGTCTGCAGGTGGGAGTCCTGCCGGATGCACCATTTCATTGGCGCGTTAGCCCAACAGCAGAGGCGTCCCGCTCAGAACGGGAAGGTTGAAGGTGCGAATCCTTCACGCGCTACCAACTTGAATTACTTCCGGATTCGCCGCCCGCCAAGAACGCAATCGAGCCAGCGCTCAAGCCGGTTTCATAAGCCAGCTCTGCCGAGGGCAGTACTCGGGATTGCGATCATTTTTGCCTCCATACAGCAGCCTGCGGATTTCTCTTGTAAAGAAATCCGGTCGGGGCAGCACCGACTGGAGGCTCATTTCGTCGGCCTTTGCGGCAGCTCGCGTAGTCCAAGAGCAGAGACACGACGTTGAGAACGTCGCCAGTGCAGGTGCAACCCCTGTCGCGAGCACCACTTCGCGTCGAATCGGCGGTCACTTAGATTTGTCGGCCGCCCAAATAGCTCGGATGGTATCTTCCTGACCGTAGCCATCCGGAGTCGCCACAGTCGGCTGATTCACGACATACCAACGGCGGCCATCCGTTGCGCCAACCAGACATCGGAAGCCGGGCATCTGCAAATAACCGGCAGTGTCGTGATCTCGCACCCATTGCCACGCATACCGCAGCCACTCGTTGCGATCGTGCTCCGACTGTTGCGCGAACCACGTGATTTCATCCCAACCCCAAACCCAGAACGACCCCATGCCCGGCTGTCCGGGTTGGCGACTGCGACCGTAATTGTCGAACTCGACGAGGTAGGGCAGGTGCTCGCACCGCCAACCACTAGGCGTGAGGCCGCCTTTGCTTCGGCCATAAATGGCATCAGTGTAGCCGACGCGCAGTTGCGCCTGCTGCGGCTTGTCCGGTAGTTCTTCGATCCGCAACGGAAACGTATGCAGATCGAAGAGTAGTTTGCCATCGCGCACCAGACCGCCGCTGGGCACGTGGGCGTCGCACAGCACAAAATGCCGGCGTGCGTTCTTTTTGGCGTAGCGCCGAACGGATTCGAGCACCTCGGACCAATGCTCCGATTTCGGATCGTGCCGGTTCATCAATTCGGCCTGACCGAAGTGGATCGCTTCGCAGCCCGCATCAAGGTAGGACGCGGCGAGATAAAAGAACCACAGTTTGGTTTCTGGACGACTGACGTCAGGCACGGAAGCATCTTTGCCCCACTGATTCTTGCCGCCGCCATCGGTGAAGATGATGTCGTCGTAGCGAAAATTGCGCGCTTCGACCGGGCGACCAAGTTCCTTAAATGCCCACGCTGGCACCGCAAGTTTGTCCACGTCGCGCGAGACGATTTCAAACACGCATGCCTGCAAGATTATTTCCCGATCAACCGCATGAATTTTTGCCGCCGCTTGCTTGGCGCGGTCCAGTTTGGTAGGCAAGGTCGCCTCCCCGCCTCCTTCGCGACCCCAATTATAGACGGCGCGCCCGGCGAACTTCACCCCGCAGTTCGTCATCATGCGCAAGTTGTCTTCGAGATCACCGCGTCCGAGCAGCAGATACATCGTGGTCATTGAACGCGAGAGGTAATTCCGCAGCACTGGCTCAGACATGCTGCCGTCGAAATGATAATCGCGCGCTTGGATGGAGATGCGGGCGAACAATCCGATCGTCAGCAGAACGATCAGTTGAAAGCAACGGAGTCCGGGTAAAAAGGCTTGATGCATGCTGAATCTTTGCAGGCGGCCTTGTTTTGCCCAATCCCCGTTTTCGGGGAACTAACCATTTACGGAGTCGAAGCCACAGGAGACCGGCCCCGGACTTTTAATCCGGTTAGGTGAGGGTGCAACTCCCTCCGGCTCCACCAATCACACTGCCTCGTTATGTAACCGCACCATACCGGGTTTTGACCCCGGGAGTCCGTGCAATTCCGGGCGAGGCAACCAATCAATAGCCCGTTAGCTCAAAATCAGAGCGGCAGTCTTACAAACTGCGGACGTTGGAGAGTTACCAACCCGGGCTACCACTTTCATTTCAATGAAGAATAAACACCTCTTCGCGCAAAGCGCTGTGGCCGTATGCAAATATTATGAGCGACATACTAAACAAGACGATTGTGCT
Organism: Verrucomicrobiota bacterium; assembly: GCA_049840435.1. Lineage (GTDB taxonomy): Bacteria > Verrucomicrobiota > Verrucomicrobiia > Limisphaerales > JADLHS01 > JADLHS01. The sequence continues at coordinate 9,053 of JASGKY010000019.1, forward strand.
GGTGCTGAACCGCAATTGGCAGGCGATCAATATCCGCACGCCTCAAGACGCATTCTGCATGCTGGCGACCAACGTCGCCACCGCCCTCGATATCGAGCTCGGCGACAGCGACCAGGCGCAAGCTCTTCGCCCCGTCACTTGGGCCGAGTGGATTACTTTGCCGGTGCGCGAAGGGGACTACGCGGTTCGCACTGCGCGCGGTATGATTCGCGTGCCGACCGTGATTGTGGCCGTGAACTTCGCGAAGGTGCCGAAGCGACGTCCGAAGCTTTGCGCCAAGACGATTCGGGAGCGCGACGGTAATCGTTGCCAATACACGGGCAAGTTGCTGAAACCGGAAGAAGGAAGCCTCGACCACGTCTTGCCCCGCTCACGCGGCGGGGCGGACACGTGGGAAAACCTCGTGTGGTCGAGCAAGGACGTGAACACTCGCAAGGGCAACCGTCTGCCCCATGAAGCAGGATTGCAGCTGCTCAGCGTTCCGCGCACCCCGAAGGAGCTGCCGGTGTCAGCGCTCATTCGTAACGCCCACGATGTCGCTGAATGGAAGCTGTTCTTGAATGAGTGAACAACGGGAGAGCGAGCGTCAGAGCTCGCTCTCCTAATGAAAAGCAAACACGCTCCTGTGTTCGGGGCGTGACCAATACAGACTTCATTGGGTTTCCGAGACGGGACGGCAGATTTGTTGACGGAATTTTGGCTTCACTGGGTGACTGTGGCTCAACACCGTTGCGTGTGTCGAAACGAACGCGGTAATGGCGACAAGAAGTTTTCTGCAAAATGTTGCCGGCGCGGCGAAGATTTCTGTGGCAGAAGAACTTTCCATGGCAACCCCGCTGTCGGTAGAGTGGTGACACCATGAATTTTCCGCGCGCGTTGGTTTCATTCAAACAATTGGTTTGGCTTTCAATATTTGCATCCGGGGTGTGTCTCTCTGCTTTAGGCGAGGTGCGCTTACCAAGCGTCTTCAGCGATCACATGGTGTTGCAACAGGGTAAGTCCGTTCAAATCTGGGGGTGGGCCGTGGCTGGAGAAAAGGTGGAAGTTGAGATTGCAGGTCAGAAGGTTTCCACTACTGCGAATGCCAAGGGGGAGTGGCGGATTGCCTTGTCGGCACTCAAGGCTGGCGGGCCATATACATTGACGGTTCGCGGTTTGAACAAGCTGGAGTTTACAGATGTATTGATTGGAGAGGTCTGGTTGTGCTCCGGCCAGTCCAATATGGAGATGGGCGTTGCACTGTGTGATGGCGCGGAACAAGCCATAGCTGCTGCCGATCAGCCGCAAATTCGTTTGCTCCCCGTGCCAAATCGCTGGATGCCACAGCCGCAATCAGACATTGAAGCAACCTGGCGGGTGTGCACGCCGACGAGTGTCAAGGATGGGGGTTGGGCGGCTTCTCCGCTTGCGCCTATTACTTTGGCCGCAAACTGCAACAGGAGCTGAACGTTCCCATCGGCTTGATTGACGCCACGTGGGGCGGGACGAGTATTCAATCGTGGACGCCGCCGGAGGGTTTTGCGGAAGTGCCAGCGCTCAAGCGCGAGGATGATTTGGTGAAATTGGGCGATACCCGGACTCCTGAGCGGGCCGCGCGGCTTGCCGGTCTTATCAAGGATACGGAAACCTGGCTTGGCGCAGCGCGACAAGCGATGACGGATAAGACTATGGTGACGCCGATGCCGGCGTTCCCCGAGGAATTGAAACCGCCGGGACAATTGCAGGCTGCGACGGCTTTGTTCAACGGCATGATTCATCCCTTGTGCCCTTACACGATCGCCGGTGCGATCTGGTATCAAGGAGAAAATAACTTAAACGACGGCAGCGTGTATGGGGATCGCATGCATGCATTGATCCGCGGGTGGCGGAAAATCTGGGCGCTTGGAGATTTGCCGTTCTACTTTGTGCAAATCGCTCCCTACAACTACGGCGGTCGCCCCGAGGCGTTGCCCGAGCTGTGGGAGGCGCAGGCTAAAGCGCTGACGTTGCCGAATGTCGGCATGGCGGTGGTAAATGATATCAGTGATCTGCGCGATATCCATCCACGCAACAAACGTGATGTGGGCGAACGCCTGGCGCGTCTGGCTTTGGCGAAAACCTACAGCCGCGCTGCGATAGTGTTTTCTGGGCCGACATTTCGTTCGCTGGCGATGGAGGGAAACCGCTTGCGGGTGAAGTTTGATCACGCCGAAGGTCTGGCAAGTCGGGACGGCAAGCCGCTGACTTGGTATGAAATCATTGACGGAGATCGGGGCGGCTTCGTCACGGCGGAGGCAACCATCGAAGGTGATGCAGTCGTGCTTAGTTCGCCAAAAGTGTCGCGTCCGGTGGCGGTGCGTTATGCTTGGAGCATGCTGGCGGAGCGGAACTTGATGAACGGTGCTGGACTCCCGGCTAGCGCCTTTCGTGCGGGGCAGATCCCAGCGCGCGATTCACTAGAATTGATGATTCCGGAGGCGCAAGAATACCAGTTGGTGTATGACTTGGACCTCATCGCCGTCGGTAAGGACATCAAGTATTCACAGGACCGCAGCGGGATCGATAAAAGGAAAGTTCGATCGTGTCGCCTATTTCTTGGAGCTGCAGCCTCGCAACGGTCAGTCGCAATTTGTGTATGTCTCCATGGATGCCTTTACAGCTGACCTGGCAAAAATTGGGGTGCCGACCTTCGAGTCGGGGGCGTTTTTCCAACAAGCCGTCACCAATCTCAACGTTTGGTCCAATGTCAAAAGGTGTTGCGGTGGGGACGAAGCTGCCCGGCGGAAACATGGAATTTTGGCCAGTAATTATGGGCCAGACAATGCAGCACAAGTGCCGGGGGCGTCTTCGCAGGTGTTTGATTTCGGCGATGCGGCCAATGGCCGGACAAGCGGTTATGGCAGCATGCAGATTCACAATCCAGCGGAGCGGCAGACGATCTTTGCCTTCAATCATTGGAGCGAGGGCGCGGGTGGGGATTTGGGGATTGGGAATGGCTCAGGCAGCAATCTGGACTGGACGTTCGCGAAAAATCTGGGGAACTACAGCTCCGCTCGCTTGCGGGTTCTGGTTAGACCGTAATTCTCAAGTGCTAATTAAGGCAGCGGAGGGGGGCAAACATTCCACCTGATGTTGCAGAGGTTCTTCTAGAATCTTGCTACTGAGACCCAAGCTGCTTGTGGTCTTGATCGGTCTCGTCGCCATCAGAAATTTTTCCAATCCGTAATCGAATAGCGGGAAGGCCCACGGTAATTACCAGTGCGGTGGACGGGATGTGTGTCGCCCTCGGCGTGCAGTGTGATTTGGTCCTGTTCGCCCTTGGTGGAAGCGGTCGTAGTGCCGTCATCCTAGTATAAGTAAAGTTCGCTGGCTGGGGGCCGACGATGTTCACGGTGATCTCGAAACGGGTATCGGGGCGGATGTATTCCACTGGTTTGGCCAGAAGTAGGCAACGTGCCGTCTTTTACGAACAGTGGAATCTGCTTTGTTCCGTTGGTGGCGTTGATGGTGGAGCCTCTCGCCTTTAATCTTCTCGTGCGTCCAAAAGTCATACCAGTCGCCAGGGGGGAGATAAACCTGGCGCGACTTTTGGCCGGCAAACATTGGGGCGACCATTACTGAATCGCCAAACATGAACTGATTATCAATCTGGCGCACCATAGGATCGTCCGGCCAATCCAAAACCAAGGCGCGTACCGGAGGCTTTCCGGTGTAATGATACTTGTTGAAGGCGCTGTAGAGATAGGGGATGAAGCGCATGCGCAGCTCCAGGATTTGGCGCACGCCGTCCAATAAGGCTTGGCGCTCGCTTTGCGGCATCAACTCATCGTTGTTGTTCTTATAGGTGCTGTTCGGATTCTATCGTGTTTCCCTATTAACCTT
>JASGKY010000020.1:0-350207 GCA_049840435.1 Verrucomicrobiota bacterium
ACAAGATCAACGTACCTATTTATTCGGCGGCATCCGTTGAACCTGATCGTGAACGCATTTCAAGCGTCTCCGCAGCCGCACATGGTTCAGCTCACGGGTGAAATGTTGCCGACGCCGCTGGACTTGAGTGCGTTCAAAGATGCGCCTGGGGAACGATTGTTGAACGTGGAAAATTTCCACAACGCTGCGCCGCTGATTCGCCTGACCGTGAGTGACAACGGACCTGGCATCCCGGCCGAAATTCTGCCAAAGGTTTTCCAGCCTTACTTCACGACCAAAGATGCCCGACAAGGCACCGGGTTGGGATTGAACATCGTGCAACGACTCGTCAAGGAAGGTGGCGGGGCGTTGCATGTCAAGACCGCGCCCGGGCAGGGCACGGCCTTTACCATCTACCTTCCCGCGCCTCACTGACCTCCTGAACATTGCATGAAAAAAATCCTCCTGGTAGACGACGACGCCTTGGTGTTGGAGTTGTATCGGAAGAAATTGACCCAAGGCGGATTTGACGTGCACACCGCACTGGACGGGCTCGAAGCCATCAAGTTGCTCGGCAGTTTCACGCCGGACTTTGTTGTGCTCGATTTGATGATGCCGAAGCTTTCCGGCCCGATGTGTTGAAGTTCATCCGCGCTAAACCAAGCCTGGCCAAGGTCCCCGTCGCGGTCCTGACCAACGCCTTCATGAGTGATCACGCCCGCGCGGTCAGTTCGATGGGGGTGGAGCGTGCCATCATCAAGGGGGATTGCACGCCGAACAAGATGCTCGAGCTGGCGCAACAAATTACCGGCAGCACCTCAAGCCCAACGCCGGGGACTGCGTCAGACACCAGCCAGCTCAACAATGAGGCGCGCGAGGCTTTTCTAAAGAGCATCCCGACGGAATTCACCGATCTGCGGATGATCTCGCAGGAATTGCCCAAGATCCGGCCGCTGCCGGGCGCGATGGAAATCTTCACGAGTTTTGCCGGCAGGCACATCACTTGAGCGGCGCAGCAGGCCTGGCTCGTTGTCAACACATTGCCCTCCTCAGTGGCGCCTTGGAAGCGCTGCTGTTCGAACTGGGGGAGAAACCGCAATTCATCAATCCGTCCACTACCCGCACCATTACCTCCGCCGTCGAATTTCTCGGGACATTGATTGAATCTGCCCGAAACCAACAGCGCGTGGATGTATCCGTCGGTGAAGTGTTGGCGGTGGACGACGATCCGCTTTCCAACCGGATCGTCCTCGCGGCGTTGAATCGCGCCAAACTCACCGCGCGAACCACCGAGAGTCCGACCACGGCGTTGGAGTTGTTAACGCAAAACCGGTATGATCTCGTGCTGCTGGACGTGGAGATGCCGGAGATAAACGGGTTTGAACTCTGCCGGAAACTCCGGGAAATACCGGGCTACGAAAACACGCCGGTGATTTATGTCACTTCCTACGCGGACTTTGAAAGTCGCGTGAAAGTGATCGGAGTCGGCGGCAACGATTTGATCGCCAAGCCCATCTTCCCCATCGAGCTGGCCGTGAAAGCGTTGATGCATCTCATCCGCGCCAAATTCGCGCAGCCGGTTTCTGCTCCGGCTTAAACCGGCAAAAGTTCGCCAATTTCTGCGCGGAGGTTTCCTTTGCTTTGGTCGGCAAAATTTCGCACAGTACTTCGCTTGATCGCACTCATCACATTTGCCGCCCTGACCGGAGTGATCGCGGGCGCCGTCCACGTCTGGACCGGGCCGGACCACCTTACAGCCGTGGCGCCGCTGGCAGTGCGCCAGCCGCGGCGAGTTTGGTTGCCCGGTGCGCGCTGGGGGATCGGTCACTCTGCCGGGGTTGCCGTGGTCGGGTTGCTGTCGCTGTGGTTGAAGGATTTGATTCCCGTGGAACTGGTTTCTACTTGGGGTGAGCGGTTTGTTGGGGTGATGTTGCTCAGTATCGGTTTTTGGGCGTTGCGTGCGGCGCTGAAACACAATCTCCACGCGCACGAACACGAACACGATGGGGAACGTCACTTGCATCTGCACACGCACTCGCATGGCCATGTGCCGGCTCAGGACACCAAACATCGCCATACACACGCGGCCTTTGGCATCGGAACTTTGCATGGATTGGCGGGCAGTTCGCACTTTCTTGGCGTGCTGCCGGCGCTGGCATTCAAAACCAAGCTGGAATCTGTCTCCTATCTGCTAGCGTTTGGTGTCGGCACCGTGGCGGCAATGGCTCTGTTCTCGTGGGGCATGGGCTGGATTACCACCCGGTTCGGCACGCGTGGCGTGACCGCCTATCGTGGTTTGATGGGCGCGGCAGCGGTGGCGGCGATGGGCGTGGGCATCTTCTGGCTGGCGACGAGTTGGTCATAACTTCCACTGTGTCACCGGGGGCACATTTTATTGGCAGCTGGTTGATTGCTTCAGTCACCACCAAAACTCCGCGCGATCGTAAACTCATCAGCCTCGCAGGAATCCTCCCAGACGTGGATGGCTTGGGCATGATTGCAGATGTTGCCAAGGGAATGTTTTCTGGTGAACCCACGACCTACCATTACTACCACAGGTTTCATCATGTGCTTTGTCACGGCTGGCCGGCAGCGTTGGTGATCTGCGGTTTGCTCGCTTGTTTTGCAACCAACCGCTGGCGGATTTTTGGTTTTTGCCTGCTGACCTTTCACCTGCATCTGCTCTGCGATTTATTGGGCTCGCGTGGACCTTCGCCAGCCGATCTCTGGCCGATTTGCTATGGTGAACCGTTATTCCGTCATCCGGTCTGGTTCTGGAAAGGTCAATGGCGGCTCGACGGCTGGCAAAACCTGACCATCTTTGTCTTCATCTTCTGTGGCGCGCTCTGGCGATCGATCCAGCTGGGAAATTCTTTTGTTGAAGTCTTTAGCCGCAAAGCAGATGAAGTTTTTTGCTGACGCGTGTTGAAGAAGTGGGGTGCCGCGCTTCCTTTGGCGCGCCGGAATTCGAATGAGTTATAGCCGAGTTCGGGCTGGATTTACCTTCCCGATTTCCTGAGTTCCCCCTTCCAAATCTTGATTCGACTTGCCAGCGTGCGTCGTGTCTTTCATCCTCAATCATGGCAGCGCACTCGCGAAACCTTGACTCCCAATTTTATCAGAACGCCGACGCGTTTTTCCCTGCTCAGAGCCACATCGGCCTGACATTTGACGACATCACTCTGGCCACGCTTTATTCGGAAGTTCTCCCCCGCGATACCGAACTCGAAACGCAACTCGCCGAAAGTTTGCGCCTGAATGTTCCTGTCGTTTCGGCGGACATGGACACGGTCACCGAATCCCGCATGGCGACGGCGATGGCTCTCAACGGCGGCCTTGGCCTGATTCATTACAACATGCCGGAGCGGCAACAGCTCTCTGAAGTCAGTCGCGTGAAATATCACGTGCCCGGCATGATTCCCGATCCGATCAAAGTTTCGCCCGATCAACTCGTCGGCGACGTGGTCGCGATGGTGGACGAACGTAAGTTCGGTTTCAGCACGTTCCCGGTCGTGGACGACAAAGGTAAACTCGTCGGCCTGCTTTCCGGTCATGTCGTGAAGCCGCGTTACGCCAAGCGCAAAGTCTCCGAAGCGATGACGCCGCGTGAACAGGTTCAGACCATCACCAAGAAAGAACTCGGCAAAGATCCGATTGCTCGTGCTGACAAATTTTTCACCGAACGTCCCGGCATCCACAAGTTGCTCGTCGTGGATGAGAAAGATCTGCTGCACGGCTTGTTCACGATGAACGACGTCGAGCGCATCACGCAGGAAAAAGAAGGCGCAGTTCCGCCCGGCGCGCGACGCGCATTTCCGCCTCGTCTGCGGTGCGGCCGTAAGCGCCACGCGCAATGCTTTCGGCGAACTAGATCGCGACCGCATCCTCACGCACGTCGGCGGACTCGTGGAGCGCGGCATTGATGCCGTGGCGGTTTCCACCGCGCACGGCCACAGCAAAGGCGTGGGCGACACCGTCAAGTTGCTGCGCTCCGAATTCAAGCATCTGCCCATCATCGCGGGCAACGTCACTACGGCGGCGGGCGTGGAATACCTCGCCGACTGCGGCGCGAACACAATCAAGATCGGCCAAGGTCCGGGCTCGATTTGCACCACGCGCATCGTTGCGGGCGTCGGCATTCCGCAGATGACCGCGCTCTACGTCTGTTCGCGCATGGCGGCGAAGAAAGGCGTTTCCATCCTCGCCGACGGCGGTATCACCAAGAGCGGCGATATCGTGAAAGCGTTGACGCTGGCGAGCGCCGTGATCTGCGGCGGCATTCTCGCCGGTTGCACCGAAGCGCCGGGCGAAGTCATGGAGATCGGCGGCAAGATTTACAAACAATACCGCGGCATGGGCAGTCTCGCTGCCATGCGTTCCGGTTCTGCGGCGCGCTATGGCCACGACAAGAATCCGACGCTGAAAGTAGCGGCGGAAGGCATCGAAGCGTTGAAGGAAGTCGTCGGCCCGGTGGACCGCGTTTTGGGTCAGCTCGTCGGCGGCATCCAATCCGGTATGGGCTATCTCGGCGCGGCGAACTTGCAGCAACTGCGCGACAAGGCGCGTTATATCCGCGTCAGCCCCGCTGGCATGAAAGAAGCCGCCCCGCACGATGTGGTGGAATTGAAGACGGGGAATTGAGCGAGTTTTCCGAGCATGCGAAATGGTATTACAGCCAACTGCCTAATGGTTGTAATGTTGTCGCTGGCAGTTTCTGGTTGCTGTCCGGATCGGCGTGAACAGCAAGAGGCTGAAAATCAGGTGTATTTTCATTCAAAGGATTTCTCTGAGCAGTGGGTCTATGTTTCTCCAAAAATAGCACTGGTCAAGCAAACCAAACTTGAATCGTCGAATGAAGCAGAGTCCGTCTCGTTTTCTTTTGTTTGGGGGCGTTACGCAGGCCCGCCGGATTATGTTTGGTCCAGTGGTAATCTGATTGATGGCTGGCTTTTTTCTGGTGTGAGGCGCATTGCTGTGATTACCAACCGTTTTTCTAACTGTGAGGCTATTCTGGCCGACACTGGGGTTGGTTTGTCCTCGAATCCGAGGTTTTGGTTGCTTGATCTTCAAGGAACGCAAAGCACTTCGGGATAACAGCATTTCCAATTTGCTTTCAAGAGCTGGAATGCCGGCGAGCGCGCAAATAAACTGGAGGGGAATAAATCACTTCTTTGATGCGAAGCGCGACTCCGCGTTTTCCAAAGTTTCAAAACAGTAATCGTTTCTACAGAACTTGCTTTGCTCCGCTCGAAAACTCTAATTCATAGCCCATGAAATTCTGCCTCTTGCTGGGCGCGGTGTTGATGAGCGTTTTGCTCTTCGGCTGCGTCACGACGAAATCCAAGATTCATTATCCCGTCACCGCCACCACGAATCAGGTGGATGCTGTATGATGGTGTCACCGTCAAAGACCCGTATCGCTGGCTGGAGGATGACAATTCCGCCGCGACCAAGGCGTGGGTCGAGGCGCAGAACAAGGTCACGTTTGATTATCTTAGCCAGATTCCTGAGCGCGCGTCAATCAAGGCGCGGTTGACCGAGTTGTGGAATTTCGAGCGTTACGGCGTGCCGTTCAAGGAAGGCGGGCGTTACTTTTATTACAAGAACGACGGTCTCCAGAATCAAAGCGTGCTCTACACGTTGCCCACGCTCGAATCCGAACCGACCGTCCTGCTCGATCCGAACAAACTCTCGACCGATGGCACGGTGGCGTTGAGCGGCATCGAGATCAGCGCGGATGGAAATCTCATGGCGTATGGCTTGTCGGTGGCGGGATCGGACTGGCAGGAATGGCGCGTTCGTGATGTGCGGACGGCGACGGATCTGCCGGACGTGATCAAGTGGGTGAAATTTTCGCAACGCCTCGTGGGCCAAGGATGGCAGTGGTTTCTTATTACCCGCGTTACGATGAACCGACGGAAGCCGCGAAGCTCACGAAGGTAAATTATTTCCACAAGCTTTACTTCCATCGCCTCGGCACGCCGCAGAGCGAGGACAAACTCGTTTATCATCGTCCCGACCAGAAGGAATGGAGTTTCGGCGGTGGCGTGACGGACGATGGACGTTATCTCATCATCACGTCGGGCCAAGGGCACCGACCCAAGAATCGCGTGCTCTATCAGGATTTGCAGACGCCGGACGCGCCGGCGGTCGAGCTGCTGATGGAATTCGACGCGGATTATTCGTTCATTGATAACGACGGGCCGGTGTTCTGGTTCAAGACTGATCTCAATGCGCCGCGGCATCGGGTCATCGCCGTGGACATCCGCAATCCCGCGCGCGAGAACTGGAGGGAAATCATCCCGCAAGCCGACGAAACGCTCACGGGCGTCGGCGTCATCAATAATCAATTCCTCTGCTCGTATCTCAAGGACGCGCGCAGTCAGGTGAAACTGTTCGGGCTCGACGGCAAATTCGTGCGCGAGATCGAATTGCCGGGCATTGGTTCGGCGGGCGGTTTCCCCGGCAAACGCGCGGATACCGAAACGTTTTATTCGTTCACGAGCTTCACGACGCCGGGAATCATTTATCGACTGAGTCTTGGCACAGGCCAGAGCACGGAATTCCGCGCGCCGAAGTTGAAATTCAATCCCGCCGACTACGAGACGCAACAGGTGTTTTATCTCAGCAAAGACGGGACAAGCATGCCGATGTTCATCACGCACAAGCGCGGGCTGAAACTCGATGGCAACGTGCCGACGCTGCTTTATGGCTACGGCGGATTCAACATCAGTCTCACGCCGTCGTTCTCGGTGGGGAATCTCGCGTGGATGGAAATGGGCGGCGTGTATGCGATGCCGAATCTGCGCGGCGGCGGCGAATACGGCGAGGCATGGCATCAGGCGGGCACGAAATTGCGGAAGCAAAATGTGTTCGACGATTTCATCGCGGCGGCGGAATGGTTGATCGCCAACGGCTACACAAATCCGAAGAAGCTGGCGATCGCGGGCGGGAGCAATGGCGGACTGCTCGTCGGTGCATGCTTGACGCAGCGGCCCGACCTGTATGGCGCGGCGCTGCCGGCAGTCGGCGTGATGGACATGTTGCGCTTCCACAAGTTCACCATTGGCTGGGCGTGGACGAGCGATTTCGGAAGTGCTGATAACGCAGAGGAGTTCCCCGCGCTCCACGCCTATTCACCACTGCACAACATCAAGCCGGGCACAAAGTATCCCGCGACGATGGTAACGACGGCGGACCACGATGATCGTGTCGTGCCGGCGCACAGCTTCAAGTTCGCTGCCGCACTGCAAGCCGCGCAGGCTGGGCCAGCGCCGACACTCATTCGCATTGACGTGAAAGCCGGTCACGGCGCAGGCAAGCCGACGGCGAAGCTGATTGAAGAAGCGGCGGATAAGTGGGCGTTCTTGGTGAAGTCGCTGGAAATGAAACCTTGAACGATTCGCGCTGCTGATTCATGAAAACTACCAAACAATTTTTCGCCACGGTTCTTGCTATATCCATGTTGAACTCTGCTTTATCTCAAATTCCTGAGAACCTCGTCGTGGAAGGCGTGCCGCTACACACGCCGGAGTTGAAGGCGGAAGCGGGGCGCTATCTGGAATTTCGCGCGGCGGGGTTCAGCAGTTGGCATCCGAAACGACGTGAAATGCTCATCAGCACGCGCTTCGCTGATACGCCGCAGTTGCATGAAGTCAAAATGCCCGGCGGCGACCGGCGACAATTGACCTTCACGCCCGAGCCGGTCGGCGGCGGGGCGTGGCAGCCGAAGCGGGGGCGTTACATCGTGTTCGCACAAGACACTGGCGGCGGCGAGTTTTATCAATACTACCGGTTTGATCCCGATACAGCGCGCATCACCTTGCTGACGGACGGCAAATCGCGCAACGGCAGTGGACGGTTCTCCAAGAGCGGGAATCAATTCGCCTACACCTCCACCCGCCGCAATGGTCGCGACACGGATATTTATGTGATGAATCCCGCCGCGCCGGAAACGGATCGCTTGCTCAATGAGGTTACAGGTGGCGGTTGGGCGGTAAATGATTGGTCCGAGGATGAATCCAAGTTGTTACTCGGCGAATATATTTCCATCAATCAGAGCCAGCTTTATCTGCTCGATAATAAGACCGGGGCGAAGGAATTAATCACACCGCGCGAAACGGTACCCGTCGCTTACGGCAGTGCGCGTTTTGCCAAGGATGGAAAATCCATTTTCTGCACGATGGACAAGGGTTCAGAGTTTCTCCGATTAGTGCGAATAGATTTGCAGACAAAGCAGGCGCAAATTTTGACCCCTAACATCGCTTGGAACGTGGAGGATTTTGATCTTTCGCCGGACGGCAAGACCATCGCTTTCATCACGAACGAGGATGGCGTCGGGAAGATTCATCTGATCGATGCGCGTTCGGGTAAGAAGTTGCGCGGTCCGGAATTGCCGCTGGGCATTCCGTCGGGCGTGACATGGCATGAGAACGGTCGCGATCTGGCATTCAGCTTCAATTCCGCGAAGTCGCCGACGGATGCCTACTCGTATGACGTGAAGGCTGGCAAGCTGGAGCGTTGGACGGAGAGTGAGACGGGCGGGTTGAACACGGCCAGCTTCATCGAGCCGGAGTTGATCCGCGTGAAAAGTTTCGATGGCTTGCAGGTGTCGGGCTTCCTCTATCGGCCCGATGCGAAGAAGTTTCCGGGCAAGCGCCCGATCATCGTGAACATTCACGGCGGGCCGGAAAGCCAGTCGCGCCCGATTTTTCAAGCGCGGAACAATTACTATCTGAACGAACTAGGTGTGGCGATTCTGTTTCCGAACGTGCGCGGGTCGAGTGGTTACGGCAAAACCTTCCTGACACTGGACAACGGTTTCAAGCGCGAGGATTCGGTGAAGGATATTGGCGCGTTTCTGGATTGGATTACGAAGGATGCCAGCCTGGACGCGGAACACATCGCGGTGATGGGGGGGAGTTACGGCGGTTACATGACGCTGGCGAGCTTGGTGCATTTCGGCGATCGCCTGCGCTGTGGCGTGGACGTGGTGGGGATTTCGAGCTTCATCACGTTCCTGAAGAACACGCAGGATTACCGCCGCGATCTGCGCCGCGTCGAATATGGCGACGAACGTGACCCCGCGATGGCGGAACATCTGCAGCGGATCTCGCCGTTGACGAACGTGGATAAGATCCGCAAGCCACTTTTCGTGGTGCAGGGGAAGAACGATCCGCGCGTGCCGGTGACCGAAGCCGAGCAGATGGTGGCCGCCATCCGCGAAAAAGGCGGCACAGTCTGGTATCTGATGGCAAAGGACGAGGGGCATGGCTTTGGCAAGAAGCGGAACGTAGATTTTCAATTTCTGAGCACAATTGAATTCGTGCGGGAACATTTGCTGCGGTGAAGTGGGGTAGGGCGATATCCGCATTTGAGCAGAAAAGGGCAAAAAAGGGTCAGGGTTGCTTAGCTGATGCGGAGCGAGTAGCTGGTTTATTGCCGATTATTGTTGCCGGTAATGAGTCTGTGGAATGCCAGTCAACCGAGCCTGTCGACTGGCGCAAACGCGGCTCCCACTGGAAACGGCGGGAGCGCTGCTGCGCCGGCGTGTTTCCATTGTGGCACGCTCTGTCGCGGCACGGTGTATATGGCTCAGGAGAAGTCGTTCTGTTGTAACGGCTGCTGCACGGTGTTCGAGATTCTTTCCGCCAACGGCCTGACGGATTTCTACAAACTGAGCGAGACCGCAGGCGTCCGCATTTCGGCCGCGGTCAAGCGCGAGCAATACAAATTTCTCGATGAGCCGGCGGTGCGCGAGAAGCTGGTGGATTTTTCTGATGCCAAGCTGACGCGCGTCACCTTTCATATCCCGAGCATCCACTGCATTGCGTGCGTGTGGTTGTTGGAGAATCTGTTCCAGCTCAAGCCGGGGATTGGGCAGACGCAGGTCAATTTCCCGCGCAAGGAAGTTGCTCTCTCTTTCGATACGAGCCAAGTCAAACTCAGTGAAGTCGTCACTTTGCTGGCATCGTTGGGTTATGAGCCGGAACTGAAACTATCGGCGTTGGAGGGGAAGCCAAAGAGCACGGTGCCGCGCCAATTGTGGATTCAGCTGGGGCTTGCAGGCTTTGCGTTCGGCAACATCATGCTATTCAGCATTTCGGCGTATCTGGGCTTGGATGCATTTGCCGGACCGGGCTTCCGGAAGATGGTCGGTCTGATCAGCTTCTTGCTGGCGACGCCGGTGGTGACATACAGCGCGTTGGAATACTGGAAGGCGGCGTGGCGGAGCCTGCAGCAGAAGTTGCTGAACATTGATGTGCCCATTGCGGCGGGCGTGGCGGCGATTTACATCCAGAGTTGTTACGAGGTTTTTACCGGGCATGGCGACGGTTACTTCGATTCGTTGTGCGGATTGATTTTCTTCCTGTTGTGCGGGCGTTTGTTCCAGCAGAAGACCTACGACCGGCTGGCGTTTGATCGCGATTACAAATCATTCTTTCCGTTGTCGGTCACCCGCAAATCCGGCCAACACGAGGAAGCTGTGGCATTGGCGCAGTTGCACGTTGGCGACCGACTGTTGATTCGGAATGGCGAATTGATTCCCGCAGATGCCAAGCTCATCAACGGCCCGGCGTTGATCGACTACAGCTTTGTTACAGGCGAATCCGAGCCTGTGGAAAAAAAGTCGGAAGACTATCTTTACGCGGGCGGGCGGCAGATGGGTGGCGCAATCGAAGTCGAAATGGTGAGGGCGGTGTCGCAAAGCTATCTGACATCGCTTTGGAATCAGGACGCGTTTCGCAAGGACAAGAGCGAGTTGCTGAATCAAATCACCAACACCTACAGCCAGCGTTTTACGAAGATCGTCATCGCGATTGCCATCGGAGCAGCAGTGTTCTGGGCTTTTGTGAACCCGACTTTGGCGGTGAAGTCCTTTACGTCGGTGCTCATCGTGGCTTGTCCGTGCGCGCTGGCTTTGGCGGCGCCATTTGCGTTGGGCACTGCACAGCGGGTGCTCTCGCGCCGGAATGTTTATCTCAAGAATCCCTATGTGATCGAAACACTGGCGGAAGTGGATTCCGTAGTGTTCGACAAAACTGGGACACTCACTGCTGCGGGAGCAGGAAGCGTGACTTGGCATGGCTTGGCATTGAATGAGACGGAGGAGCGGCGGCTCTTCTCCATGACGCGGCATTCAACGCATCCGTTGCCGGTGCGCATCGGGGAAGCGATCAAACGCGATTATTTCCCTGAGTCGGTGCGGTCGTTTTTGGAAACACCCGGCTGCGGCATGGAAGGCAGCGTGGCTGGACATGAAATCTGGATGGGGTCAGCCGCGTGGCTGGCGACGCGGAATGTTTTCGCGCCAAAACTGGAGGGTAGTGTCGTGCATGTGGCGATCGATGGTTGGTATCGCGGTGGCTATGTGCTGGCCAGCGCAGTCCGCCCGGAGACCGAGCGGTTGGCAACAGGTTTGAGCGGTAGTTGCGAAGTGGCCTTGCTCAGCGGTGATAATGACAAGGAACGCGAGCGCTATGCGACCATGTTCGGTCCGGCGGCGCAGTTGGATTTCAATCAAAGTCCGCTGGATAAACTCAATTTCATCAAGCACCGCCAGGAAGGCGGCAAGACTGTGATGATGGTGGGGGACGGTTTGAATGACGCGGGGGCGCTACGGCAGGCGGACGTTGGCGTGGCTGTGGTGGAAAATGTGAGCGCGTTCTCGCCGGCGAGCGATGTGATTTTGGCGGCAGGCATGGTGACGCGGACAGCGGAGGTTTTGCGTTATGCCAAGCAATCGTTACGCGTGGTGCGGACGGCGTTTTGGATATCGACGGCCTACAATGTGGTTGGCGTGACGATCGCAGCGAGCGGCAAGTTGGCTCCCGTGGTGTGCGCCATTCTGATGCCGGTGAGCTCGGTGACGGTGGTGGTGTTTGCGTGTGGCGCAGCGACGTGGCTGGCACGGCGGACATTTAAGAATCGGGAGGTCGCAGCATGATCGTCATCCTTCTCCTCATTCCGCTCAGTATCGTAATTGCCGTCTGCTTCCTTGGCGCATTCATCTGGGCGGTGCGTTCCGGACAATATGAAGACACTTGCACACCATCCATGCGGCTGTTGATGGAGGAGAAGCGCAGTAAAGACAATGGCAACGGTGAAATCAAATCAGCTGATGCAAAGGCTTCGAAAAACCAATTTACAGCAAATGATGAGTAACGAAGAACAATCTGTGCGTGGTGAGGGCGGTGGAATCTTTGTTGAATTAGCGCGCATGAATTGCTCACAACCAAAAACTTACACACCCGCACATGGCGGTCAATTTAACCAGTAACACCAACTCAAGAGAATGAACGTAGAAACCTTCAAGTACGACAACAAGATCGTCCGCGCGTTTGCGATCGCCACCGTGATCTGGGGCATCGTGGGCTTCAGCGCGGGCTTGCTGATCGCCTGCCAGTTGTTCTGGCCGGACCTGAACCTGAACCTGCAATTCACCACGTTCGGGCGGCTGCGTCCGTTGCATACGAACGCCGTGATCTTTGCGTTCGTCGGCAACGGCATGTTCTGCGGCATTTACTATTCGCTGCAGCGGCTGTGCAAGGCGCGGATGTTCAACGATCTGTTGAGTTGGATCAATTTCTGGGGCTGGCAGGCCATCATCGTGTCCGCAGCCATCACGCTGCCGCTTGGCCTGACCACGAGCAAAGAATACGCGGAACTCGAATGGCCGATTGATATCGCCATCACGCTCATCTGGGTGGTCTTCGCGGTGAACTTGTTCGGCACGATCATCAAGCGGCGCGAGAAACACATCTACGTCGCTATCTGGTTTTACATCGCCACGGTCATCACTGTGGCGTTGCTGCACATCGTCAACTCGCTCGAAGTTCCGGCCAGCGGGTTCAAGAGTTATTCGATCTACGCCGGCGTACAGGACGCGTTGGTGCAATGGTGGTATGGTCACAACGCCGTCGCGTTCTTCCTCACCACGCCGTATCTCGGTTTGATGTATTACTTCCTGCCGAAGGCGGCGGATCGTCCGGTGTTCAGCTATCGCCTTTCGATCATTCATTTCTGGGCGTTGATCTTCATCTACATCTGGGCGGGGCCGCATCACTTGCTATACACGGCATTGCCGGACTGGGCGCAATCGCTCGGCATGGTGTTCTCGCTGATGCTCATCGCGCCGAGTTGGGGCGGCATGTTGAACGGCTTGCTCACGCTGCGCGGCGCTTGGGATAAGGTGCGTCAGGAGCCGATGTTGAAATTCATGGTCGTGGCGGTGACGGCTTACGGCATGGCGACACTCGAAGGTCCGTTGCTGGCCATCAAGAGCGTGAACGCGCTGTCACACTACACGGATTGGACTATCGCCCACGTCCACACGGGCGCGCTCGGCTGGAATGGTTTCCTCACGTTCTCGATGCTCTACTGGTTGTTCCCGCGCTTGTGGAATACCAAGCTCTATTCCGTCAAGCTGGCCAACTGGCATTTCTGGATCGCGTTGCTGGGGATGATGTTTTACGTCGTGCCGATGTATGCCTCGGGCATCACCCAGGGCATGATGTGGAAGCAATTCACCAAGGAAGGCTTCCTGCAATACGCCAACTTCCTCGAAACCGTGCTCCAAATCGTACCGATGTATCGCCTGCGCGCCATCGGTGGTTCGCTCTACATAATTGGGGCATTGTTGATGGCGTACAACCTCTGGCGCACAGCCAAGGCGGGCAAGTTCGAGCCGGAAACTGAAGCACAGGTCGCCGTGGCAGCTAAAACTGAACATGCGCTCGAAGATCCGTGGAAACATCGCTGGCTCGAAGCCAAGCCGATGACACTCACGGTGCTGGCATTGGTGGCAGTGCTCATCGGTGGATTGATCGAAATCGTGCCGATGTTCTTGATCAAAGAAAACGTGCCGACCATTTCCAGTGTGAAGCCGTACACGCCGCTGGAAGTATTGGGCCGCGACATCTACATCCGCGAAGGTTGCGTCGGCTGTCACTCGCAGATGGTGCGACCGTTCCGCAGCGAAACCGAGCGCTACGGCGAATACTCGAAGGTGGGCGAATTCGTCTATGATCATCCGTTCCTCTGGGGTAGCAAACGCACCGGGCCGGATTTGCATCGCGTCGGCGGCAAGTATCCTGACGCGTGGCATTACAACCACATGGACGACCCGCGCAGCACATCGCCCGGTTCGATCATGCCGCGCTATCCGTGGTTGCTGACACAAACGTTGGACACGAATGCTTTGCCGTCGCGCCTCGCGGCCTTGCGCAAAGTCGGCGTGCCGTATCCGGTTGGTTTTGAAAACGGCGACGCGCAGAAAGAACTGCAAACCCAGGCCAGTGCCATCGTGCTCGGTCTGAAGGTGGGCTCGGTGGAAACCCAGCCGGATAAGGAGATCGTGGCGCTCATCGCTTATCTGCAACGTCTGGGCAAGGACATCAAGGCCGCGCCCGCGCAAACAACCACGACGGCAGCAGCAAACTAAGTTTACGACCTATGATTAAGAATGTTCTCAGCGATATCGGCGGCGTTGGAATCTATGGCGTCATCTCTATCACCCTGTTCTTTGCCGTGTTCATCGGGATGCTTATCTGGGCATGCCGCATGAAAAAATCATACGCACAGAAGATGAGCACTTGTCCATTGCATGACGGTGAAAAGCCCACCGCGCAGAAAGGAGTTCCCCATGAATAACAATCCCAATGAAGCAAAGTTGATGGATCACGAGGCCGACGGCATTAAGGAGCTGGATAATCTGCTCCCGAGTTGGTGGGTGTGGTTGTTCAACCTGACCATCGCCTTTGCTGTAATTTACATGGTCTATTACCACGTGGCCAAAGCAGGCGACCTGTCCGTAGCCGAGTACACCAAGGAATGGAAGCGCGGTGAGGAGATCAAGAGCGCATCCATCGCGAAGTTTGAGTCGGGCATCGCGTCGTTGACGCCCTCCACAGACAAATTGGTGTTGGGTGAGGGGCAGCGGTTATTCGTCACCTATTGTGCGCCGTGTCACCGACCGGACGGCGGTGGGTTGGTCGGCCCGAACTTGTGCGATGATTACTGGATTCACGGTTCGAACTACGTGGACAACGTGAAGACCATCATCAACGGTGTGCCGGCAAAGGGAATGTTGACCTGGCGTGGGGTGTTGAACCCGGATCAGATCAAGGCCGTCGGCAGTTACATCTACACGTTGCGTCGGGACCAATCCGAAGAATCCCAAGCCAGCGGAGAACACGGTGACCGCGCCAACCGGGCCGAGTGCGTTTGAATGAGTGTTGATCCGGCGAGCAAGAAGACTGAAGAATCCGATCCTTACAAGGCATCGCAGGAAGCAGACTTGTCGGATTTTCGCGATCACCTGACGACGGCGGACAAACTCGGTCATCGGCAGTGGGTCTATGCCAAGAAACCGAAGGGGCAGTGGACGGATCGGCGGACGTGGCTGAGCTGGCTGCTCATCGGCGTCATGTTCGCCGGGCCGTTTATCCGCATCAACGGCAATCCGCTGCTCATGATCAACATCGTGGAGGGGCGGTTCTCCATCCTTGGGCAGCTCTTCTGGCCGCAGGACATGATCATCTTCGCGGTCGCGTTGCTCATCTTCATCATGGGCATCATCGTCTTCACGACGGCGTTTGGGCGGTTGTGGTGCGGCTGGACCTGTCCCCAGACCGTGATGATGGAGATGGTCTTCCGCAAGATCGAATACCTCATCGAAGGTGATGCGATTGCGCAAAAAAAGCTGACTGCGGCACCGTGGGCCGCCGGGAAACTGGCGAAGAAGACCTTGAAGCTCGGAGTCTTCTTCGTGTTGTCATTCATCATCGGCAACACGCTGCTGGCTTACATCATCGGCAGCGATGAACTCATCAAGATCATCACGGACGACCCGCGTCATCACGTCAGTGGGTTGACGTTCATGGTTCTGTTCACGCTGCTCTTCTTCGCCATCTTCGCGCGCTTCCGTGAGCAAGCCTGCACGTTCATCTGTCCGTATGGCCGGTTGCAATCCACGATGCTCGACGAAAACACGATGATCGTCGCTTACGATCACAAGCGCGGTGAGAAGCGAGGCAAAGTTCGAGGCGATCAACCGCTGGTGAAACGCATCGCACAAGGACTGGGCGATTGCGTGGATTGCCATCAATGCGTGGCGGTTTGCCCAACGGGTATTGATATCCGCAACGGAGTGCAGATGGAATGCGTGCATTGCACCGCCTGTATTGATGCGTGTGATTCGGTGATGGACAAGGTCGGCTCGCCGCGCGGGCTGATTCGTTACGCTTCGCTGAACAGCATCGAAAAGGGCGAGCCGTTCCGCATTACGCCGCGCATGAAGCTGTATGCGGTGGTGTTGACGGGGTTGGTGGCGTTGTTCCTGGCGCTGGTCTTCACCCGGCCGGCAGTGGAAGCGATGTTTCTGCGCGCACCCGGGTCGTTGTTCACTCAGACCCAGGAAGGGAAGATTGAAAACCTTTACACGCTCAAGCTGGTGAACAAGACCATGAAAGACTTGCCCGTGGAGCTGAAGTTGGAAGGCGTAGCGGGCGAACTGCAAATCATGGGCAAAAAAAATCTGGTGGTGCCAGCGGGGCAACTGTCTGAAACCTCAGTGCTGATTCAATTAGCTCCCGAAATTTTGACCGGTGGAACAACCAAGTTAAAAGTGGGCGTTTATTCTGGCGAACGGCGGGTGCAGACCGTGAAGACCGTTTTCGTTGGACCGAGAAAGTGAGCAACGTATGAGCAAACCCAAATGCAGTCTATGGCCGATCAGCATTATAGCTTTCTTTGCTGTGGCGATCATCTTCTTCGCCGGTTTCATCGCGTGGGCCGTGCAGCAACGCGAGGATCTGGTCTCGGCGGATTATTACGAACGCGAAGTGCGTTACCAATCGCAGCTCGATTCGATGAACCGTTCCCACGCGGTCGCGGCAAAAACGGTGGTGACCTTTGAGCCCGCCGGTCAGATCATCATCATTACTTTGCCAGAGGCCCAGACGCCGGGCGTTACAGGCAGCATTCACCTGTATCGGCCCTCCGATGCGCGATTGGATCGGGAAGTTCCGCTGGCGTTGACTGCGGACGGCACTCAACGCCTCGATGCCAAGCAATTGGCCGATGGCCTGTGGAAAGTTCGCGTGAAATGGAACGCAGGCGGCCAGGATTATTTTGTGAATCAACCGGTCATCGTAACGGGCAGCTAATATCATCATGCAACTCTGGACCGCATTCTTGCTTGGCTTCGTGGGTAGTGCCCACTGCGCAGGGATGTGCGGTCCGCTGGCGTTGGCGTTGCCGCATTGGGGCAGAGGACAGGGTTCGTTCCTACTCGGCCGGGTGCTCTATAATTTCGGGCGCATCGTCACGTATGCCATGATGGGGGCGGCTTTTGGTTTGCTGGGGCGTGGCGTGGTGTTAGCTGGTCTGCAGCGCTGGGTTTCGCTTGGGCTCGGAGTAATGATCCTGCTGGGTGTCTTGATTTCATTCCGGTTTGCGAATCGCGTGCCCGTAACGCGGGGGGTGAACTGGCTCAAAGCCGCGTTGGGTTCGATGCTCCAGCGCCGCGCGATGCCTGCGATGTTTGGTATTGGACTGCTAAATGGCTTGCTACCGTGTGGGCTCGTCTATGTGGCTGGGGCTGCAGCGACAGCGACTGGCGATGCGGTCGCTGGCATGCGCTACATGCTCGTTTTCGGGCTCGGCACTGTCCCGATGCTGCTGGCGGTTTCATTGCTCGGAGCCAAGTTGCAGTTCGCATTGCGTTTCAAAGTGCAACGACTGATTCCTGCCAGTCTCATCCTCGTAGGGATGTTATTGTTACTCCGCGGCATGGCATTAGGTATCCCTTACGTCAGTCCCAAACTTCCCACCCAGCCCGACGGGGTGATTACCTGCCATTGACCCGGGGTAATTCTAGTTTTGCAGCTACGGAGGGAATCTCTCTTGGAGCAAGTCGCTTTGGTGCTATGGTTCAATGCATTTGATCCGTCCGGTTGATTTCAATTCGTCAGCGGCCCGAGCCGCGGCTCAGGGCAACGGATTAACTGTTGGTCAATGTAGCCAACTATGAAGAGACATATTCAAGCCAGATGGTTGTTCGTGATCGGTTTGATCTTGCTGCCGGCAATTGGTCGTTCCGAGGTGATGACGCCACTGCCCACGGTCGAGGAAGTGATCAAACGGGCGGTTGAACGCGGCAAGCTCGAGGACGAAAACGATCAAAAATTCAAGGAGCAGTATTACTTTGTCCGGCATCGTAAAACTGAGATTCGCAACGCCAAGGGCGACATCAAAAAATTGAAAATCCGGGTTTCCACCAATGCCCCCATCGCGATTGCGGTCGCCCCGGAGGTCACTGTCTTGTCGGATGTGATCGCGCTTAACGAGAACAAGCCCGCCCAGACTCCAGCGGAAATGCCACGCAAGCTCAATAAAAAGGATATCGAACTTAATTTAGGCTTGGTGGAACGATTCGACTTCAAGTTGGTGGAGCGGGTGTTGACCAACGGAAGCAGCTTGTTGGTGGTAGATTTCGCCCCAAAGAAAACCAAGTTGCCGGAAAAGGGATTGCAGGACCGGGTCGTAAATCGGATGGCCGGGCGACTCTGGTTGGACGAGCGGGATTACGCCATCCAGAAATGCGCGGTGAATCTGACCGAGAGCATCAGCATCGTGGGCGGCATTGTGGGAGAGGCAAAGAAATTCAGTTATGGATTCGAGCGCGAGCGGACGGAGGATGGATTGTGGTACGTCCGCGCATCCAGTTGGCATCTCGAAGGCCGCCAAGTGGTGGTGCATCGCGAGGCGGATTATCACGAAGAGCGGACGGAAGTGCGGAAATACGTACCAGTCCAACGGGCTTCGGCAGATTGAAGGAGTTCCTTATTTCGATGCTTTGACCCGGCGGCGAAACTTGCTACGTTGGCAGCGTAAACTGTGATTGCCAACATCGCCAAACCTGCCGCCGCTGCTGCACCCAACTTCCGGGTGGGCGATGAACGGCTTATTAAACTTACCGCCAATGCCAGCAAGAAAGTTTCCACGTTGCTAACCAAGCAGGGGCGACCGGGAGGCGTGCTGCGGGTGGCGGTCGTGGGTGGTGGTTGTTCTGGGCTGCAATACAAGATGGATCTGCAGGACAATCCGGCGAACCGCGATTTCCTCGTTGAGTCCGCCGGTGTGAAGGTCGTGGTGGATCCTAAGAGCGCATTGTATGTGACGGGCAGCGAGTTGGATTATGTGGACGCGTTGACGGACGGTGGTTTCAAGGTGAAGAATCCCAATGCCGCCACTAGTTGCTCCTGCGGCGAAAGCTTCAGTGCCTGATGACGGACAACTTCGCTCTGCTCAATGAGCCGCGTCGCCCTTGGCTGGACGCGGAGGCGCTCAAGGCAAAATTTTTCGCGCGCTCGGCGGCGGCTCATCCCGACCGTGTCCATCAGTCTTCTGAAGCCGATAAACTTGCCGCCACCCAGAGCTATACCGAGCTTAACGCAGCATACAATTGCCTCCGTGATCCACGTCATCGGCTTCGGCATCTGTTGGAACTGGAATTGGGCGCGAAACCCTCGGACCTGACCAACATTCCCGATGATTTGATGGAGTTGTTCTTCAGCCTCGGGAAGGTCTTCCGCGAAGTGGATGCGCTATTGGTGGAAAAGGCCAAGGCGACCTCCCCGTTGTTACAGGTGCAATTTTTCGAGCGCGGGCAGGACCGGGTGGAGCAGCTTGGTGGGTTGCGTGAGAAAATTCTGGGGTGCCGGGACGTATTGGTGGCCGAACTTCAAGCGGTAGATGTTGGTTGGGAAACCGCAACGCCCAAGCCCACGGATGCGTTGCTGCGGCTCTGGCGGTTGTGGAGCTTTTACGACCGCTGGTTGGCGCAAATCCAGGAACGGGTGGTGCAACTTTCTTTCTGAACATGAACTTGAGATTGATATTGCTGCTGCTTGGGTTGGGTCAAAGTCTGGCGGTGGCGGAAGAAACCTGGACCAACGCCCTCAGCCGCATGCCGCTGACGTTAAATGTCAGCATCCTCAATCATACAAACTGCGCGCAGGTGCTGCTGGCCGGCTTCCAATCCAACGCTACGGCCAAGGCGTTGATCTTTATGCCGGGGGCCACGGACGAGTTGTATTTCTTCAAGCGGGTTCACGTCGCAGTTACAAATGTTAACCCCAGCCTGCTGGATGCTGTGGTGGCGCTGACGAATCAGTCGCCATTGCGGGTGACGTTCCGTGAGCCGTTCGTGTTGTTGTATTCAGGCGAAGATGTCTTGGAGCTGGATTGCAAAGTCACACATGAAGGCACGCAGAAAAAGCTGCAGGCCGGCAAACCGTTGCCACATCTGCTGGCGATTGATCGCGACTGGACGCAGTTGCTTGGGTTGATGAAGAAAAAGATTCCGGTGACGTTGCTGCCGTATGAGCGAACCACGGGCTCGTGGCATTTTTACCGGCACACGTTCGCTGGTTGGAATCTGACGCCGTGGGAAGTGATGGAGACGGCCGCGCTGGCGGGGAAAACCAGATTTACCGTGGTGCGGGGCGGGGTGGTGTTCGAGGTGGATCCGCGGGTTGGTGCGGTGCCGAAGTTGGATCGCTTCCCCGGGAGGTGACCGGGGAAAATAACGGTGGGAAATTCTTTGCTGCGGACACTGGAGACAGCGGCTGTCTTTCAACGGGACAACTTCAACTTAGTTACGCGCGAAATACTGCGAAAAGCGGGGCTGGTATAGGGCCTGCTTTTCAACGGGCATGAAGATGCGATGCTCAAATCCCAAAGAGGCGACGTCGCATTTCTCTCCGGTTACGCCTCAGTGCGTGGCCGAAAGTCCCGTCATAACTCCGCTGGTATGTATTGGGTGAAAGCCTGATGCTCTTCTCTACTGGGTTTGGTTTCTGGGGGTTGGCTCGCACCAACCCCCAGTTTTATTTTTAACCAGAGAGAACCGAGGCGCTCGTCCCGATGGCTTGAAGACAGGGCCGGCGGGCTAAAATTTATCGGGCTGTTTTCTCTCGTTTAAAAGTCATGCGTCGCAATCGCTTCGGCGCGGCGGCAGAGTTCGCGACCGTAATCCGTCCAGATGCCTTGGCCCCAGTAGCGATAACAACTGGTTTGGGAGCAGAGCAGGTAGAACAGGGCTTTACGATAGCGCGTGTCATTGGTGGCGAATTTTTTCTTGAGCACCTTTTCGTTGAAGAGCGAACTGACTTTTTCCATCGGGCCGAGGACGTTTTCGTAGCCGCGCACCCAGGAGATGTCGTTGGTCCAACTGCCGCCTTCCATGTGGAAGCGATGATCTTCCTTCTTCAGTTGTTCGATGACTTCAGCGAGTTTCTTTTCGCCGTCTGCTGGTTTGAAACGTTCCCAAATGCGTTTCTGATGGATTGGTTGCAGCACGGGAAGATCGGTTTCCTTGATGCCAAGTGCGTAGAGGTGATCGAGGTATTCGGACACGTTCATCATGGGTGAGCGTGAACCGGTGGCTTCGCGGGCCACCTCAAGAAACTTGGGCGGGAACTCGTTCATCATTACGCCGCCGTTCTCGCCGTCGGCAATCTGTGTGACCAGCGGCGGTACAGATTTACCGGCCAGCTCCCAGCGCGACAGGCTTTTCGCTTCGTAATACGGCTGCATCTGGGCGACGAGCTTGGTGTCAC
This sequence comes from Verrucomicrobiota bacterium, assembly GCA_049840435.1. Classification (GTDB taxonomy): domain Bacteria; phylum Verrucomicrobiota; class Verrucomicrobiia; order Limisphaerales; family JADLHS01; genus JADLHS01. Next base: position 21,606 of record JASGKY010000020.1, read on the forward strand.
TGCCCTGGGTTTTGAGAATGGCGATGATGCTCGCTTCCTCGCCCTTGGAATTCCGGCAGACAAGGCGATGCGGGAGATGCTTCTTTTCCGGGCCATGGCCGTTTTCAGGACGCTCCACAGAGTGTTCCTGGATCAACACCCATTCATAGCCGCAATCCTTGAGCGTCTTGATGTATTCGTACGCGGTGTCGGGATGGTTGGGCAGCGCCATCTCGGATGGCGAGAAACCGCGGACACGTTTCAGTGCTTCAAGGCCGAAGATGCCCGCGAAGTGATGCTGAAACGCTTTCACGTGCAGACGAAAATCTTGTGATGGCGTCGAAGGCGCGACGGCGTGTCCCCACGGCATCCCGAGCCATTCGACGGCGTAGCTGTAACGCGGGTCGCAGGTGATGCGTTTGAGATTGTCGAACACGTCATTCAGTCCCATGTGGCGCATGCCGTGAAAGAGTGTGCCGGAATACTCGAGCATCACGCGCGGCTGCTTGCCCTCATCAATCAACTGCGGGACAAACTCGCCCATGCGCTTGTAGCACCAGTGGAACACGGAGGCGTTGTGGTTATCGCCGATGCCCGGGTTATCCATCATGTGCTTGAGATTGCTGATGACGTCGGCGGTCTGGAGGTCGCCGCCGCCGGCGGGAATCAGCGGTTGGTGCATGTGCAGGGCGATGGCGCACGCGCTCTGGATGTGGCCGAAGTCAATGCCGCCGACCGGGGCCGAGCGTTTGCGGTCGCGCAAGGTCTTTTCGATGACCGCTTCGTTGCCGCAGAGGTTGGGAAGATTCTCGATGTATTCCGGGAAAGAGTTGTCGCTCATAAGTCGCGCCTGATGCTCAACGAGAAGCTGGATGGAGTCAATCGGCGGGTTTTCTGGCGTTGCAATCAGCGCGATACCGCGCCAGACTGTCAGGGTAACAAATTATCGAGTCCTCATGTTGGGGGCTGTCGTCATATATGAACATCAATCCGGAAACGGACCTTGACCTGGAAAAACTGTTCCTCCCCGCGTGGGCGCAGGAATCTGCCAACAACCCTAACCGCTACGCTAAATTCACTGGCAACGAAGGCGCCGGTCGCGAGGACCGGGGCGAACGTCGGGGACCGCGTCCCCCACGCCGCGAAGGTGGCTTTGGTGGGGGTGGCGGCAGTCGGGGGCCGGGAGGACCGGGACAAGGACGACGTCCCGAAGGCGCCGGGCCACGGGGACCGCGCCGGGATGGGCCGCGGCCACAAGGGCAAGAGTCGCGTGGTGGATTTTCTCGCGATGATCGCCGTGGGCCACGTGAGCCGATGGAACGACGCGAGCCGGTGCAGCCGTTGCCGGAAGTTGTCGCCTCGATCATTCCCGACGAAAAAGGCGTCGAGTCCATGGCGCGTCAGGTCAAGATGACCGGGCGGGCGTTTCCATTGTTTGACATTGCGTTTCTCGTCATCCAAAAGCCGGAGCGTTATGCGATCCGGTTTGCGACCAAGAAAAACCCGCAAGGACAGGTGATTCAGCCGTTGTTCCATTGCGCGTTGGACGAAACGATCTGGCTGAGCGAAGACGAAGCCGTGGCGCATGTCCTACAGAAGCATTTCGCCACGTTCTACCAGGCCGACAAGATTCAGGCGGAAGCGCCGAAGGGGGTTTACACCTTCGTTGGTCAGTGCGGTTTGAGCGGCGTTATTCTTGGCCCGCCGAACTATCATGATTACCAGACCAAGCTCCGGAAGTTGCATGCCGAACGCTTCGCGCGGATGCCATTTGAGGTTTACAAATCGCGCGTCAAGATCGTGCGCGATGAAGCCGTGGTGAAGCAATGGGTCGAGGAGCAGAGCTGGAAGACTGAATTTACCTGTCTCAACGTGCCCGAGCCGATGAAGCTGGCGAGCCGTGAAGACGTGGAGAAACATTTCCGCGCCACGCACAAAGAAACAATCATCAAAACCGTGGAGTCATACGTGCTCGGCGGGATGGCCGCGCGGTCTTTGCGGGGGGGGCTGGGGCGTGTGGTGCAAACGCTCCTTGCTGAGCAGCGCCGTTTCCCGATGCAGATTGCGACGTCGCTGAGTCAGGCGTTTGCACATCATGGGCTCCAGTTCTTCAAGGTGAACAAGACGGTGACACATGTGGCTGTGGCACGTCCGCACTATCTCGATTTGGAAACCACACCGGTATCTTCCGGGGTGAAACGCATCGTCGAGTTCATCAACGCGACACCGAAGAGCAATCGCCGCAAGCTGATCGAGGCACTCGCGCCATCCCCGGCTGCGCCGACCATCATTCCAGTCGCTCCGGTTGAAGGTGAAGCCCCCGCTCCAGCCCCTGCTGCACCTGCGCCTACGGCGGAGCAGACGGCGTTGATCTCCGATCTGCACTGGCTGGTGCATCAAGGGCACGTGATTGAGTTTGCCAATGGGCAGCTAGATACGGCAAAGAAACCTGTCCCCAAGCCGCCAAAGCCCGCTGCCAAATCTCCCGTTGCAGCTACTGAGCCTGCGGCAACCGTGTCAGCTGAAATTGCGGCGACACCGCAAGCTGAAGCGAGTGCGGCCGAAAGCGCGCCGGTGGCGACAGTAGAGGGTGAAGGTGCTCCTGCTGTGCCTGAGACGCTCTCAACGCCGACGGACGTGCCCCCAGCGGCATCGTAAGCAAGAGTTCCATTTCGTTAAAAAGCCGCGCCCCTCAATCTGAGGGGCGCGGCCGTTTCCAACTCACGTGGCGAGCCGGCTTACGCCTTCGCCAGCTTTTCAAATAGTCCCGCGAAGGCCGATTTCGGCTCGGTGTTGGTCTGGCGGACCTTGAGCTGACCGAGGATCGCGTGCCACCCGATGTAAATCTTGTGCCACTGGTTTTCGAGGTTGCGGAGCGCGCCTTCGCTCATCTCGCTGAGGTAACGCAACGAGGGCGAGCTGCCGATCAAATTGTGGATTTCCTCCTTGGTGGGGGACGAAATGTCCATCCCGGCCAGGATTAATTCGAGTTCCTGCACGAGGACGCTCTTGATTTCGAGAAAGTGGATTTCATCGTCGGCCCCGAATTTTTTCGAGCGGGCCAGGTTGATAAAGTGATTGAACTGTTTCCAGCATTCGAGGTAGTTCTCGGTTTGCTGGATCAACGGATGGACTTTGGTGTTGCTCATAGGACTAACTGGTTTTGTGAGTTGGATCGGAAGTGGACAGGAATATCATGGCCCCGCCGCGCATTTCGCGCGCGGTGATTTTCAGGCCGGGATAGTGGACGATAAGTTCGTGCAACGGCAATTGGGCGGTTTGCGCTTCCTTGAAGGTCAGCGTAACGCATTGGCCGATCGTTTCTAGTAGGTGGCGCGGAAAACTGGAGGGCAGCGTTGTGGCGAGGATTCGGCCCGTACGATCCATGCTGAAACTGCCGGAGTGCAGTTGCAGGAGCGGTTTAGCGGAGCGAAACCAACTGGTCAGGAAGCCCATAAAGTTAGGATTTTTTTCATCTGGTCGCGGATTTGCGGGGCGTCCAGATCGGTTTTCCAGCCGACGCACAGGTTGGTGCCGCCTTTGTGTGCGACGGCCACATTGCGTTGCAGGCCGATGCCGGTGACTTGTTCGAGCTCGCCAGCTTGCAAGGTTTCGCCAAGTTCCCGAACCGATTGATGCTCTGGCTGGTCCAACTGGCGATGCGCTCGGGGTTCTCCAAGCCGCGCGAATCAATCTTGGTCTCGGCCACCATCTTCAATGCGAACTCGACGCCGTCAGTGTTCATCAGCTCGGTCAACCCGCTTGGGCCGGTTTGAAACGGCTGGCCGGGGGCATAGAGATGGGTGTCAGTATTATTGATCTCGTCAATCGCCTGCGCGGTCTCCAGCAACAGCGCGTTATAGGATTTGAAAATAGTGCGGGGACGGTTGGGTTCAGCCGGCAGGAACTCAAAATTACCCGCCTTCCACCGGAGAATCTTTTGAAACGCGTCTTCGCCCCGCTGTTCCTCGGTTTCAGAATCCACCACTTCGCCGTTGGTAACCCAGATGCGCCCCGTGAATGGACCGTTGGTGATGCGTAGAACGGTAGAACTTTGCGAAATGCATTCCAATTGGACGAGGTCTACCAAGCTCTTGCTTTGGACTCCCCGGAAGCCGCCTTCATATTCGCGCCCAACTAGAGCTTCCATGCACTCTAGGAATTGGGTCATTTCCTCTTCCGAGGTGGGCTTATGCCAGTAGAGATCCACGCCCAAGGCATAAACGCGGGAGCGGAACTGCTCTTCTACCACGGCCGTCAGAACCACGGTGCGGAGTTCGGGATATTTGCGGCGGACAACGGAGAGCAATTGCAGCCCGTCCATCTTTGGCATCTTCAGATCGGAAACGATGAGGCGATAGTCGTCCTTCTCCAACATCGCCAAGGCGCGGGCGCCTGACGAGGCTGTGTGGACTTCCGGCTGGCTGGGCAACATCGCGATTGTCTCGCGATATGCTTCCAGCAAGTCCGGATCATCATCCACTAAAAGAACTTTATGCCGTGATTCCATCGTGATCTTTGGACTACCCGCGGTTTTCAGACTGAACTTTCATGGGCGGGCAGTCGCTCGGGTCATTCGTTAGCAAGTGGTATTCCCGCTCCCCGGGGGCGATCAAAATTTGTGCCAGAATCTTTTCAGAGCACTGTAAATAAATAGTTGGGTGGGTTTCGATTCGCGGGCGGGGTTTGGGGATCAGGTGTGGGGGCGGGGCAGTCACGTGGACAAGGCAGTCCACCAACGGGACAACGCGGCGAATCTAGCGCAGCCACCATTCTGATTCAGAAAAACGTTGTTTTACCGATGACTCTCTGCTTGCCGCGGGGTGAAATCAAAAACCCCGGGGGGCTGGCATGTGTCCTGCAAAGAGCGGTGACAAGTCGTATTTGAGCAGTGTGTGAAGCAATGAAGTTGTGAGAAGGAGCGCGCGGTCCCGCAGGGAAGTTCGTGGCGCACCTCTAACAAGCAAGGACGGCAAAAGTCGGTAGCAAACAACTATGAGCGCATCATTTTCCAACGGCAGTCGGCCCGGAATCTTTGGTTATATCAAAGGGCTGTTCCGGCGCACGGACGAGACGAGCACCATTTCTGAATCTAGTGAGTTCGCGACCGAAGTCGCCGCGCCGTTGGTGGCGCCGCCGGTAGAAATCGTGCCGGCGGCTAATAAGTCTGCTGTGGTGGCCGCTGAGCCTGCGCCCGCCCCGGTTGTGGCGGCGGCAGCCCGGGACAATGTGGATGTGCAAGGTGGCGGCTTGACGCCGAGCGTGGCTGTTCCGTTGCAGGCCATCATGAACGGTTTCCCGAATGAACTTCGCAGCCGCGTGCGAGTGCAAACGGTCGGCGATCTGACGGTCAACGTCGCGATCGAAAAAGTTCTGGCGCAACTGTCCCAAGGGCAGGTGCGCATTCCGTTTGGTGATATTCGTAAAGCCGCGCCGCAAGTCTTCGCGCCGGGCGTGGATTTTGATCGCATCTCTGTAGCGCTTCCGCTCAACGAAATTCTTTCGCGTTTGAATCCTGGTTTGCTGGTGCGCCGCACTGCGCAACGTCAGGTAGCCGTGCCGGAGGAAATTTCCAGCCCGTTTTCCGGCAAAGGCGAAGGGCTTTCACTTTCGGTGGGGAACGCGAAACCGGCGCAGCCCGCTGCGCCTAAAAAAGCCGCGCCCGCGCCCCAAATGCCGGCGCGCGGCTCCATTTCCGCCGTGCCCACTCCGGTGGCGCCAACCGTAACCCCACCGCCCGCTGCGCTGTCGGGATTCACGCCCAAAGCGCCGGTTCCACCGGTCGCTCCTGCAGCTCCGGCTGTGACCGCTACCGTGCCGGACGCGCCGATTCCGTTCAAGAAGGTGGCCACGCCGCCGGCGTCCATTCCGTCTTTGTTTACGCCCAAAGCGCCGACAGCGCCTGCCGCGGCTGCCGTTACCGCCGCTATTCCAGAAGATCCATTTCCGTTCAAGAAACCGGTCCCGCAAGCGCCCGCGCCGGTTGCTGCTCCCGCGATTCCGATGAAGCCTGCTGCTCCCGCTGCTGCGAAAACTGTTGCGTCCGGCAGCAGTCCGGTCATGCAAGCTGTCATCACCACAGCGCTCGGTTCGTTGTCCGAGTCATGGCCCGAATCGTTGCGGCAGGAAATCGTTCAAGCCAGTCTCGCCCAGGCCAAAGTCGCCTTGCCTGTGGAACAAGTGGAAACGGCATTGAAGCGTGGACGGGTTACTTTCACGTGGAAGACAATTCGTTCTTGGATCACACCGTCGGCGCCGACTCAGGTTTCGGCCCATGACAGTGCGGAACTGGAATTGCCGCTCAAGGTGATTGCCCCGTTGTTCCTGGCGCGCAAGCAATCCGCCGCTGGTCCGCAAAAAGTTGCCGTGGACGAAGCGATTCCCAATCTGTTCTTCGGTTTTCCGCAACCAGAAACGGCTGCTCCAGCACCGCCCCCCGCGCCCGCACTTTCCCAAGCGCCCGCGTTTGTGCCATCACCAACGGCTGCGCCGGGACATAAAACTGCCGCGGCATTGTCATCCGCTGCAGCCGCGGCATCATCGGCTGCTGCCGCCGCAACTGCGGCTGCCGCTGCGGCCGCTGCGGCGGCCACAACTGCGAGTGCGCCCGCGACCAAGCCGGTGGATACAAATTATTACCTCTGGGACGATGCGTCCGACACGCAACTGTTCCACATCCAGGCGCTGAAGCAGAAGGGCGCGTCGGGGACAGAATTTGTTAAACGTTATTCTTCTCCGAATGAAATCGTTTCCCGGGCGGCCGCCTTGGAAGGCGTGACCGGGGCGTTGATCGCCTTGCCGGATGGCCTGATGGTGGCGAGCCGGATTCCTGCAGAGCATAACGGCGATACGCTTGCCGCATTCCTGCCGCAAATTTTCGCTAAGGTCAGTTCCTGCACCAAAGAGCTGCGCATGGGCGATTTGAACAATGTTAGTTTCACGGTTGGTAACGTGCCGTGGAAGATTTTCCGCGTGAACGCGATTTTCTTTGCGGCTTTCGGACACGCGGCGCAGCCGATGCCGACGGCCCAGTTGGCGAGTCTGGCGGCGGAACTCGATCGGAAAAGTAATTAAGTCAGTCAAGTTGTAACATTATGGCCATCATCAATCAGGCAACGAAAGAACTCCAGGTCAAGATCGTGTATTACGGTCCGGCCATGTGTGGGAAGACCACGAACCTCGTGCAGGTCCACGACCACGTGCAGACCCAGGCAGGCAACAAGGGTAAGCTCGTGTCGCTCGCGACCAGTTCTGACCGGACGTTGTTCTTCGACTTTTTGCCGATTGAGGCGATGTCGATCAAGGGCTTCAAGACGAAGTTCCAACTCTACACCGTGCCCGGCCAGGTGATTTACAACACCACGCGCCAGCTCGTCTTGCGCGGCGTGGACGGCATTGTTTTCTGTGCGGATTCACAATACGAGAAGATGCAAGAGAACTTGGAGAGCTTTCAGAACCTCCAAGAAAATTTGAAGAGCTTGAAGTTGAATCTCGATGAGATTCCCTACGTGCTCCAGTATAACAAACGGGATCTACCCAATGTCGCGCCGGTGGAATACCTCGACTTCATTTTGAACAATCGGGACGTGCAGGTGCCTTCGTTCGCCGCAGCCGCTCACAAATGCGAAGGTGTGTTCGAGACGTTGAACATGATCACCCGCATGTTGTTGCACAAGTACGTCAATCAAGGTCAGCCGCAGTACGCATGACATGGCTACTCTACCCCAACTGCTCGAGGAAGATATCCAGTGCTTTGACGGTATTCTGAGTGAATACCTGGACCGCAGCGATGCGGCAACGGCACTGATCATTGACAAGGGAGGCTTCCTGATCTCGCATCAGGGTGATTCCCGCCGCTTTGATCTGACCACCATTGGCGCTCTGGCTTCCGGCGCTTTTCTGGCGAATCAAACCATCGCCAATCTGGTCCACGAGGAAAATTTTGAGAGCGTTTATCAGCAAGGCGACAAGTTCAGCATGTTCGTCACGAATATTGATGAACATTGCCTTCTGATGGTGATCTTCCCCTCCAAGACCGGTGTCGGAGTGGTGAAATATCACGCGACGGAAACGCGCAAACAGATCGCTGCTCAGTTGCAGACCGCACAGCAACGCGATCCGGATGGCGGCCTCGACCTCTCGGTCCTGAATCTCGCCGATCCGAGTGAAGTGTTCCGGCGGAAATAATTTTGAATCGCTGCTGCGTTAAAGGAAGTGCCGCGACACCGCCACGCAGTAGCGATTCAACGCTTTCCAGACCCCTTACAACTTCGCGTGCGATCCGTCGCAGAACGCGCCGTTATGGGAGTGTTTGCAGCCGCACCATGCCACGGTTTTGGCTTCGGTGAGATCTATTTTCTTTGGGGCAAACCCCGTGCCCTTGTGTGATCCGTCGCAGAAGGGCTGACCTTTAGATCGCCCACACGAGCACCAAAAATACGTGCCGGGCTGCAGATTCAGGATGAAGGGGGACTTCTGACAGACGACCGGTTCGCTCATAACTTTTTTGAGTTAGGTCGCTGTCAACTACCGAGGTGGGAGTTACCTCCCAATCACTACAGCGACCGGATTAATGGTCTTTCGTGGAATCGTCCGGTTTCGGCTCGCTGTCTTTGGTGAACCACCAAACCACGAGCGCCGGACCAAAACATAGGGTCACGCCAATCGGCATACCGAAAATGCTCCAAAATGCATCCATAAATATGCCGCCAGATTTGCGCTGAAAGACCCGAAAGTAAAGCAGGTTTTCCGATCCACTTGGGTATCGGAATTCGCTGCCGCCCTGCTTGCTTCGCCTCCAGTGCTTCGTTATCGTCGTCGCATGTTGCTTAATAAGGTGATCAGCTTCGCAACTCTGCTGGCGGTCAGTGCCGCACCAATTTCGGCGGATGTGGTTGAATTGAAGGACTCGGCGGCGATCTCCGGCAAAATTTTGGCGGAGAAGCGCGATGCCGTCGTTGTGGATGTTGGTTATACCGTGTTGAGTGTCCCCAAGAGCGCTGTTTCTAAAATAATCACCGGTGAGCAGTCGATCGCAGCCAAAGCTCCCGTCAAGGACAAGAAGGCCGGAGTGAGCAGTGCGCAACCTCCAGTTGCTACACCATCGGCGGTAGTATCCGCCGGTTTTTATCAAGCTGGTAGTCGGGCGGGGGCCGAAAAAAATGTCCGCGATTTAGTGAAGCTACTCGGGGAGGCTGTGGTGCAGGTGCGGACACCCGGTGGCTTGGGATCGGGCTGGTTCATTAATGAAGACGGCTTTCTCATCACTAATTTCCACGTCATCGAAGGCGAGACGCAAATTTCCATCGAAGTTTATCATCAGACCAATGACCAACTGGAGCGCAAGACCTACAAACAGGTGCGTATCGTGGCGATGAACAAATTTGCGGATCTTGCCCTGTTGCAAATCGAGGACAAGGACAAGCCCAAGTTCAAATTCGTCACCATCGGCAGTGCCGACGCCTTGGCGGTGGGCGAGCGCGTGTTCGCCATCGGTAGTCCGCTCGGCTTGGAGCGCACAGTGACCGAAGGCATCCTTAGCACCAAGACCCGGCAGATGGGCGGCGATCTTTACCTGCAGACCACTGCGCAGATCAATCCCGGCAACAGCGGTGGGCCGCTCTTCAATTTGCTCGGCGAAGTCGTCGGTGTGACCAACATGAAGATTACCATGGGTGAAGGACTGGGGTTTGCGATTCCGGCCGAAATCGTGCGTTACTTTCTTGATCACCGGGACGCCTACGCCTACTCCAATGACAATCCGAGTAACGCATATCGCTATTTGCAGCCGCCGGGCCGCATTCAACAGAAAACCGCGACTGAATAGAATTTCGTCGTCGGTGCCAGACCCCTGATTCTATGACCATGAATATGAGAAAAGTTTCCTTGTGTCGCAATGGCCGTCAAACGCTCGCGGGAGTGTTGCTCTGGGTGGCTGCGTTGGCGCATCCGGTTTTTGCCGCCATTCCTCCGGCGGAGAAAATCCTGCCGCCGGACACGTTGTTTGTCATGACTACGCCGGACTGGGCGCGCTTGCGGGACGTGTCGAACAAGTCGCCGCAGTCGCAGTTCTGGAACGACCCGGCGATGAAACCGTTTCGTGACAAGTTCATGGCCAAGTGGACGGAGGAATTTATCAAGCCGTTGGAGCGCGACCTGGGGGTGAAGTTTGATGATTACAGCGCGTTGTTACAGGGGCAGGTCACCCTTGCGGTCACGCAAGAGGGCTGGCAGGGCAAGGAGAAGGATGATGGTGAACCGGCAGTGCTTTTCCTTCTCGATGCCAAAGACAAGAGCGGCTTGCTCAAAACAAACCTGACGGCGTTGCGTAAGAAGTGGAGCGCGGCGGGTAAGCCAATCAAGACCGAGAAAGTCCGCGATGTGGAATTTTCTGTTGTGCCGCTGACAACCAATGACATTCCTGCCACGTTGCGGAAGTTTTTCCCGCAGCCGCAGGACGTCGAAGAACTCGGCAAGGAAAACGAAACAAAAGCCAAAAACGAACTCATTGTCGGCCAGTATGAATCATTGCTTATCGTGAGCAGTTCGCTCCAGGCGGTAGAAAAGGTGCTGGTGCGTATTTCTAGCGGGGCCGCGCCGACATTGGCGGAGCAGGGCGATTTTGAAACCTCGCGCGCCACAGTGCTGCGTGACGCGCCTTTTTACGGCTGGTTGAACACCCGCAGCTTGATTGATTTGGCCGGCAAAGCCATTGCTGCCGCACAAAATCCTGAAGCGCCCAGTCCGCTGCCGATTCCGGAGGTTGGCAAAATTCTTACTGCCACCGGATTAAACGGGCTCAAGGCCGTCGCTTTCAGTTTTCGAGAATCCGGCGAGGGCCGGATGGTCGAGTTTTTCCTTCATGCCCCGGAGGCGAGCCGCAACGGCCTGCTGAAACTGTTCGCCGTGGAAGCGAAGGATGCCAATCCGCCAGCCTTCGTTCCCGCGGATGTCTCCAGTTTCTCCCGGTATCGGCTGGACGGTGCGAAAGCCATCGGCGTGATCGAGAAGATGGTGGACGAGTTTGCGCCTGGTACCTGGAACTTTATTCTTGGGAACGCCAATGAAGCGATGCGTGTGGATGATCCTGAATTCGACATTCGCAAAAACATCTTCGCCAATCTGGGCGACGACATGATTGCATTTGAAAAACCGCCCCGGGGCAAAACCATGGCGGAATTGTCCAGTGCGCCGGCGTTGTTTCTCCTCAGCTCTCCCAATCCCGACAAGCTGGCTGCCTCGCTACGCGGCTTGTTTGTGATTCTTTCGCCGCAAGGGGGCAGCCCCGCCAGCCGGGAATTTTTGGGCCGGAAGATTTACAGCTTTAAGCTGCCGAGCCGCATGGCGGGCACGACCACCGCACTCAACTACGTGGCCAGTGGTGGCTATGTGGCATTCAGCACGGAGGACGCGATTCTTGAAGAATACCTGCGTAGCAGCGGCGAGGGGACGGCCAAGGTGTTACGGGATACGGCTGGTTTCGCGGATGCGGTTGCCAAGGTAGGCGGTGCCAGCACTGGTTGGCTATCTTACGAGAACCAGTCTGAATCAGTGCGGCTTTTGATGGAATTGTTATCGCGCAGCGCCGCCAGCACCAATCAAAATGAATACGCTAACGTGTTGGCCAGCACCATCCCGTTTGCGCCGCCAGAAAAGACTTTGAAGGAGTGGGTGGACTTTGCCTTGTTGCCCAGTTTTGACAAGGTGGCGAAATATTTTGGCTACGTTATCATTGGGGGCAGCACCAGTGTCAACGGCATCTCCATCAAATACTACACGCCCACCCCAGCGGAGTTGCTAAAGAAGTGATCTAACGGTTAAACAAAAACCCTCCGAACGAGATAGCCTCTGTTCGGAGGGTTTTTGATTTGAGAGGTTATTGCTCTAGCGCTTGTAATAACAGAGGTACGCCACGTCGTTGACTGCTTCAACTTCGAATTTAACATCTTTCGGCACAACGAAGAACTGGCCCTTGCCGTAGCTTTGCCAGTCGCCACCGGGCAACTTGGCCTTGAGCGTGCCGGCCACCACGTGCATATGCTCGATGCAATCCGTGCCAAAACTGTATTTGCCGGGCTCGATCACGCCAACCGTGGCCGGGCCGTCGGATGTGCCGACTGCGAGGCTCTGGACTTTACCGTCGAAATAGGAATTGTGTTTCATCGCCTTTCCAATGCCGGTTTTTAGACACTTTGACAATCCAAAGCTGCGGGCGGGGGGAGAAAATGTTTCGTGTGTTTCGGGTGTTTCATGGTTCAATCTCCGCCGCAAACATGAGCAAAATCGTCGGCATTGATCTCGGCACCACCAACTCATTGGTCGCCACGGTGGACAGCGGTATTCCGTACGTTCTTGCGGATGTCGATGGGCGGCGGCTGACGCCGTCAGTGGTGCATTGGCCAGCAGCGCGGGCTGAACCATTGGTTGGAGTGGCGGCGAATCGCGTGCGGGTGCTCAAACCGGCGGAGACCGTTTATTCAGTGAAACGGTTCATTGGCCGGCGGACGCCAGAAGTTGGGGCTGAGGAAAGGAATATTTCCTATTCGTTGAATGCGGGCAGTGCGGGTGCGGTGATGATTCCGATCCATGGAAACAATTTCGCGCCCGAGGAAGTCTCTGCCGAGGTGCTAAAAAAATTGAAGCGTGACGCCGAAACAGCCTTGGGCGAAGCAGTCACCCGAGCCGTCATCACTGTGCCGGCGTATTTCAACGACGCCCAACGCAATGCTACCAAACGCGCTGGGGAACTGGCGGGGTTCACGGTCGAGCGCATCATCAACGAACCTACCGCAGCGGCGTTGGCCTACGGCTTGGACAAGCTCAAGGAGAAGTCCAAGATCGCGGTGTATGATTTGGGTGGGGGGACGTTTGATCTTTCCATTCTTGAGCTGAACGAGGGGGTATTTCAGGTGCTGTCCACCAACGGCAATACGCGTCTTGGAGGTGATGATTTGGACCAACGGATGGTCGAGTTTTTATTTAGCCGGATTGAGGCTGTAAATCCGCACTTCGCAGCCCGCACTCCGCAATGCACGGCCCGGGTGCGCGAAGCCGCGGAAGCTGCCAAGATCAAGTTGTCTGCCGAAACCGAGGTGGAAATTGCGCTCCCGTTTCTCGCACCGGATTTCAGCTTCAGCTACAAACTCACGCGAGGCGAGCTGGAATCATTGACCCACGATATCATCGAACGGACTCGCCAACATTGTCTGCGCGCACTAGCGGATGCAAAGCTGGAAGCGAAGGAGTTGGATCAGGTTATCCTGGTGGGGGGACAGACGCGGATGCCATTGGTGCGGAAGCTGGTGGGCGAATGGTTTGGATGCGCCGAATTCGAGGAAGAACGTGGCGGTATCCGACTGGGAGAGGATTACCATCAGCGCCGCGGGCCGTTGCTGAATACCAGCCAGAACCCTGACGAAGCAGTGGCATTGGGCGCGGCGATTCAGGCAGCGATCTTGTCCGGCGAATTCAAGAATGTGCTCCTGCTCGATGTGACGCCGTTATCGCTGGGGTTGGAAACTTTTGGCGGCTTGATGAACGTCATTATCCCGCGCAACTCGACCATTCCTGTAAAGGCAGGCGAGATGTTCACGACCGCGGTAGATCATCAACGTTCGATGCTGATCCATGTCTTGCAAGGCGAGCGGGAACGTGCCAAGGACAACTGGAGTCTGGGCAGGTTCACACTGGAGTTTGAGTCCGCGCCCCGGGGCGTGCCGCGCGTCGGGGTTCAATTTGAGATTGATGCGAACGGTATTCTGCACGTGCTGGCCCGTGACACGCGTACTGGCAAGGAGAAGATTGTTGAGATGCGGTCCGCTGTGGACGTGGATGATGTTGCAGTGACAAAGATGGTTGAGGAGTCAGTCGAACACGCATTTGACGATCTGGCCACCCGCCGCTGGGTAGAGCAAAAACTCAAAGCGGAGGAACTGTTGTCGGCGACTCGGAAGGGACTTGCGAGTTGCGTGGGAGAATTGGAGGCGGATTACGTTGTTGAGGTCGAAAGGGTGCTTCAGACGGTAGTGGCAGCGTTAAAGACCGAAATACCGGAGTCTGGGGCGGGGGATTTGAAGCTTTTGCAATCAGCCTGCACAGATTTGGATAATTCAACCAAACTGTTGGCGGACGTACTAATGGACAAGGCCGTGGAGGCGATGTTGCGCCGCCGCGGAGCAATTACGTGATACTCAACGGGGCTCGATGAACATCTTGCTGTTCATCAATAAAATCAATCCCACCACACAGGCAACGGCAATGCCGACACAAAACACCAAGACCAGATACTGCACCACGTTGCGGTCGGAGTGATTTCGATGTCGATGATGTTTTCGGGTTGGTCGGCTGTCAGACGACGTCATTACCCATTAGAGTCATCTAAACCCGAAAATGTTCCATTGTGCTTTGGTATAAATTTTCACGGGCGCGCCCCGGCTCGTGTCAATTTGGCTTGATAATCGCCTTATAGTGCCACGCAGTCAGCTGATTCAGCTTTGCTTTACGTAAACCGTCTGGGTCGGGAAGGCGAACTCGATCTTCTCCGCATCGAAGCGTTCCTTCACCTTTAGGTTCAACTCCTGTAAACCGGCGAAGTGTTCCTTGCCTTCCGTGCCATTCCAGACATGGACAACGAGGATGTTCAGTGCTGAATCGTTGAACTTGTTGAAGCTGATAACAACGTCCTTGGTCTTGGGATGGCTGGTGTAAATGTCGTTCAAAATGGTGGTGGCGCGCTTCACCTTCTCCACCGGCGTGTCGTAGGTCAGTCCGATGTTCATCTCGGTGCGGATGCTGGGGCGACGGGCGATGTTAGTGATGATTGTATTGCCCATCGTCTTGTTCGGAATAGTCACGTAATGGCCGTCGAGATTGCGGACGCGTGTGCTGCGGATGCCGATCTGTTCCACCGTGCCTTGCACGCCTTCCACCTTGATCATGTCACCAATGCGGAAAGGTTTATCGAGGAATACGGCTACCGCGCCGAACAGATTCGCCACCGTGTCTTGAGCCGCCAAGCCGAGCGCTAGGCCGCCGATGGACAAGCCGGCGAGCAGCGTTTTGATTTCGATATGGAGATTATCAGCGGTCAACAAGACGGCAGCGATGATGATCGCTGTTTTGGTGGCCTTGCGGATGACGGGGAAGAGATGCTCGGCAAACAGCTTGTCTTCCGAAGCAGTGAATTTTTCGCGCCACACGCCCAGAAAAACATCCACCACCTTGAGCACGACGTACGTGATGGAACACGCTACCACTACGATCAGCGCCCGGATAGGAACACCTGTGCGCGTGGCGGCCAGTCGAACACGCCCAGCCCGATGTGCAGGAAGATGAACGAAACGACTTTTACAGCCCGCGCAACAATTCCAGCAGGATGTCGTCGTATTTGGTGTCGGTCTTGGCGGCCAGGCGCTTGAGCCAGACGTTGATGATGTAATCCAGTAACTTCGAAACGTAGAACGCGAGGAGAATGTAAATAATGGAGGCGAGATATTTCACAGCGGTTCGCCGAGAACTTGGTTTCGCTCAACCACGGCACGTTGGCTAGTTTCTCGGTCAACGCGTTGGTGACGCCAAAGCTGGGCAGGTGCGTGTTGGCGTTTGTCGCAATCGGAGCGTTGGTGGCGGTGACCTCTTGTGCAGAGCCCCAAACGGTCCAGGACGCAATCGTGGCCAACAAAGCCAGGCTAAACCAATACAACCATTGAAATCTCCATTTCATAGACGGGCAAAATAGAAAAATTGCAGGGCCGCTGCCAACACCATTTCATGTCAGCTAGCGGCGATCGTGTGCAGGTGGTCGAAAATCAGCCCCCAGCGACAATCTTCACGATTTCCAAGCTGTCATCGGAGTTGAGTTGTCGTTTGGCAAACTCGGAGGGTGCGACGGCCTCACCGTTGTGTTCCACCACCACGCTGCGCGGTAAAAGCTTTGCGCCACGAGAAATTGTTCGATGGTGCAGGGCATCTGGTCGCGATGGCTTGCCGTTGGCGGTGATCTGATTCATACCTTCAGACGTTCGATCAATGCTGCATCCCAGTCTTTCCAAACTGGTTCATAGCCGAGGCGCTGGATGAGTCCGCGACTTCGTGCGAGGAACGTTCGTCGGCGATATTGAACTGTCCTGTGGCGTTGGTGCGTGACCGGGCTCGGGTTTGGCCCATTCGCTTGCCGTCGCCAGTGCTACGATCCGCCCCCGCTCGGTGTGATGGACTTTTTCCTTCCCGGCGCCAGTGTAACCGCCGGGTTCGGTGCGGCGCCGGCGCTCACGAGCGTGACACCGAGTTGCATCAAACCATCACGTAATTGCGCGGATTCACGCGTGGACAAGCACGATGCCCCACATCGGGAAACATCAGTCGATACGCGCAAACTAATTGAACAAGTTCACGATCGCGTAATGTGCGTGAGCGGTTCAAACTCACCTGCGCACGGGCGCAAGCGGCGGTAGGGAGATCGTCAAGTAAGCTTTCCAGCAATTGCGTAGTAAATAGTCGCAATGCGCCGCCAGCGCTAGTGCTTCATAACGCCAGTCGGCAAGCCATACAAGCGCTCCGATACCGAGGCGTCGGAAACCTGCGGCATAGGCGCGTTCGGGAGTTTCGAGCCGCCAATCAAAATTCTTCTTCGGCCCGGCGGTGTGCATATCGTCGTAGATGGCGCGGTCGTAGGTCTCTTGATAAACGACCAATCCATCTGCCCCCGCTGCGACCATGGGGCGATATTCCGCAGTCTCCATCGGCCCGACTTCCAGCGAGACGCTCGGGAATCGTCTTCGTGTAAGGCTTTCACGCATTCGGCCATGTAACCGTTGGAAACAAACTTCGGATGCTCGCCCGCGACGAGCAAGATGTTGCGGAAGCCCTGCTCTTTCAACGCTGCGTGCCTCACGGCGAACTTCATCCACGGAGAGCGTCACGCGCAGAATCGGCGTTGTCGCGGGAGAAACCGCAGTATTTGCAGTTGTTGATGCATTCGTTCGAGAGATAGAGGGGCGCGAACAAGCGGATGACCTTGCCGAAGCGTTGCCGGGTCAATTCTTGCGACCGTCGCGCCAGCGGTTCGAACAGTTCGCTGGCGGCGGGGGAGATGAGTTGTGCAAAATCCGCGAGCGACAGCTTCTCTTGTCAGATTCTCCCGAGCGGCGGCCAGAGAGGTTTCCAGCGAACGTTTCAACAACGACTGGAGCGGCAACGAATTAAATTCAGCGACAAAACTCACGCTGCAAATTTACCAGACCCCGAGGTGAAGTCGAGTGTAGCGCCGATGTTAACCTAAGTGATGTGGTGGCTTGGGGTTGTTCGCCTTGATGCGCTCCAACTCCATCGTTTCCATCGTTGCGGACTGGCGCTGCACTTCCTTCTTGAGCCGCTCGACCAGCTTGCTTTGGTCCACGAGAACCTCGTTAAGCTGCTCCACCTGATGCTCCAAGTGCGCAAGGTTGGCTTCGAGCTTCTCAAAGCGTTGTGTGATCTCGTCGCTCATGATGGCAACACGAACTTTCGGTGCTTCGCGAACGCGCCGCGCAGGGAGGTGGACAAATCATCCTGCAATTCCTGCAATTCTGGATACATGGCCGCGGCGGATTTGTCCGGGTGAGCGGTTTCGGCATTGTTGAATGCGACAAATTGGTCCGTGATGTTCGATCTTCACTTTCTCGCCTTGCTGCAAGCGCCAGCACCAGAGTGCCTGCAACGCCGCACCGTAGGCCGCGCCTTCGCTGACCTTCAGGGTGACGACTTCGGCGTTGAACACATCCGCCATGATCTGGCGCCAGACTTTTGGACTTCGCGCCGCCGCCCGTGGCGCGGATTTGTTTGGGTTTCACGCCGAGTTCGGCCAGGCGACGCAGACCGTAATTCATACCGAGGGTCACGCCTTCCATGGCGGCGCGGGCAAAATTGCCCGCGGCGGAAGGTCTTCGCGTTGATCCCGATCATCACGCCGGTGCCGTCGGGGACGTTGGGCGTGCGTTCGCCTTCGAGATAGGGCAGCAGCAGCAAACCTTCCGCGCCGGCGGGAACTCGCGTGGCTTTGCTTTCGAATTTCTCATGCGTCCAACCGAAATCTGCGCGCATCATTTCGGTGGCCACGGTGACGTTCATCGTGCAGAGCAACGGCAGCCAGCGATTCGGTGGAATCGCAGAACGCAGCGATCTCGCCCTGCGGGATCGATCACAGGCTTGTCCGCGCAGGCGTAGATCGTGCCGCTGGTGCCGAAGCTCGCAGTGATGACGCCGGGCCGCGGTGTTGCCCGTGCCGATGGCGCCCATCATGTTGTCGCCGCCGCCGGCGCTGACGAGCACTCCGGGGTTCAGAACCGAAGCAGCTTGGCGGTGCTGGCTTGCAGCTTGCCCGCGGGTTCATCGCTGGAGATCAAGTTGGGCAGTTTGCCGCCGAGTTCGGGATCGATGGCGTCGAGCACGGCTTCGGCCCATTTGCCGTCTTGCGCACGTTCAACAATGCCGTGCCGCTGGCGTCGCCGTATTCCATGACCCGCTCGCCGGTGAGCCAGAAATTCAGATAGTCGTGCGGCAACAACACCGTGGCGAAGCTTGGCGATAATTCTTCGGCTCATGCTTTTTCAGCCAGAGAATCTTCGGCGCGGTGAATCCGGGCAGACACGGCATTGCCGAGCGCCTTGATGGTTTTCTTCGGGCCACCGAGCGCTTCGGTGATTTCTTCGCATTCGGCGATGGTGGAGGTGTCGCACCAGAGTTTGGCGGGGCGGATGACTTCGCCGCCGGCATCCAGCGGGACAAAACCGTGTTGCTGGCCGCTGACGCCGATGGCTTTGACTTCGGCGGCGACGGCTTTGGCGGCGCGCAATGCCTGGCGGATGGCGGCTAGCGGCGGCTTCGCGCCAGGAATTGGGGTGCTGCTCCTTCGCGCCGGGCGGAAGATTGGGGATCAGATCGTAAGTCTGCACGCCCGAGCCGAGGACTTCGCCGTTCTTGGCGTCCACGACGAGGGCTTTGGTGGATTGCGTGCCGCTATCGATGCCGATCAAAAGGTTTCGCATGGAGCGGAGGATAGCCGGGAAATCAAAGCGCTGTCACGCCGAAGCCGTGGTGGACGGAGAATTCTCCATGAGTTTGCTTTGCAGAATTTTGGTGTGGTTTCCCGGGTCGGAGACTATCTCTATGTCAGATATTTTCCGCCTAGCTCGTGGCGACTCTCGTTTTCCAACACCTCAGTAATTCCAGTTCGCGGATCGAGTCCCAGTCCGACCTGAATGTTACCACGTGACGAACGATCCCACGCAAGCGTGTCTCTCACCGTCTCAATCAGGGGGCGAAATACTAACCCACACGCAACACTACGCCGACAATCAACTTCAAAAAACCCCTTGTGCAGCTTGGGGAGCCAGAAAGGCAAATCACTGAACGGTTTCACGTTCTGCTCCAACAAAAACTGCTCATCCACCCATGTTGCCGCAATGCCGCTGGAACTTGCCGCCCGGCATTGCTCAAGCATTTGCTGAAAAGTCAGAGCCAAAGCTGGTCCTGTGGCGTTGTATGTGCCAGCCCTCCGTGACTCCACCATCTTGATAATCCAATCCGCCAAATCTCGGACATCAACCAGTTGCACTGGTGCATCAGGCTGCCCCGGAGCAAGTAATTCTCCGTTGCCAACAGTCCGACGCACCCAATAGAGAAAGCGGCCGCTTGAATCATAGGGGCGAGCGGATCATGCCCGACGTCACCTGTGAGCACTCTGTTTGGCATGGCATCCTCCGCGACTTGTTCTGCCAGCGCCTTTCGCGCTCCATACGTCTCGGGGTCACCCATGTCTTCAACAACACCGTCAGGAAGCTGCTCCAACGCCCCATTTTCATCTAATCCGGATTTGGTGAAATCGCGGTAAACCGAAATGCTGGAGATAAACGTGTAATGATTCACTGAATCTGCCAGCAGTTTGCTGGTGGCTTGAACCTGCCCGGAAGTGAATCCGCAGGTGTCAATCACCGCGTCCCATGTTCGTCCCCGGAGCGCCTGCAAGTCTCCATCCCGATTTCCACGCAGTCTCTCGACCTCCGCGAATAATTCGAGATTGCTTTGTCCTCGATTGAACAAGGTGACCTGATGGTGGCGCGCTAAAGCGCGCTCGACCAAATAACGCCCGAGAAATCTGAGTGCCTCCGAGGATCAAGGTTTCATCGGATGCACAGGAGAGTTCGCATAGGGCTAACGAATGGGACTCAGTCACGCAAAGCCGATCGTGAACCGCGAAAGCGGAACTGAGTGCGCCCTCCGGCCTTGGGTGCAGTGATCTTGTTATGATCGCCTTTTCATACAGAAGTAATGTTTTCCCTTCGTGTTCGGACTCGCCAAAGCGTTGGTAGCCGCACTGCTCATAAACGTGTCGCGCCCGGTGATTCATCTCGAATACATCCAACCACACCCGAGCCCTGTCGAATTCGCTCCGGCATATCTGATCAACCATACGGACGACTCGTTTTCCGTAGCCAAAACCTGACTTGGACACAACTATTCTACGAAACTCAACGCTTCGACCATCGCGCTCTAAAACCAAAATCACAAAACCAATGAGCTGACCATCGCTCCAAACGGATTTATACACGACGCCCGGCTTCGCAAATTCCGACTGATGCCTCTCCAGCGAATAGGGTATGACAAAGTTCCGTGCCTCACCTTGCTCCATGCCACAGATCAGCTCTAATTCTTCGCGTTTCGTATCGCGAACGAGAGGTTCGTGGTCTGGCAACATCGCTTGATCTCCGGATGGTCTAACATCTAAGCAGGCTTCGCGTTTTGCAGCCTCTCTCGGGTCATCTTTGCGACTGTATTCTGGGCGAAAAATTCTGTCCAGAATGGTTTGTCGCTCGCCCTCACCCCGGCCCTCTCCCCCGAGGAGAGGGTGAATTCATTGCCGCGTTTGGTCGAATTGGCGGTGGCTGGATCTGCCAACGCACCCGCCCGAAATCTGTCTTTATCTGTGGTTGGTTTTGCTGTTTTGCTACCTTGCAAAGTCCCGGCGCAGGAGGTTTGGAGAGTTTGTTAATTAACAACGCTTCGCAGCTGTTTATTTCCCTTCATCCGCCGCTGCTGGGACGCATTTCAATATTGTTCTGAGTTTTTGCTGTCTGCAAAGACTCAGAACAAGGTTGTTTTATCACAAAACAAGTTTGTTTTGAGATTTCCGTCTCTGTTCAGGACAAGAACAACCTAGCAAAGACTCGCTGCTAACTGACAAAAGGTTTAAACAATATTGAAATGGAACAGAGCAATCTATTTACGACGGATCAATATTGTTCCGGGCCTTTGCAAAGTAACATGAAGACAAAACAAGGTAACAAAGAGGCAAAACAATGTTGCTTTGGCCTAAAACAACCTTGCAATGAAGCAAAGCAAGGTTGTTTTACTGCATTGCAGCCTTATTTTCCGCATTTCTGGACAGTTTTTGCGCCCGACCACCATTTTCTGCGGCTACGTCTTGCGAAGGGCGTTACCACACTAATTAGTTCGCCGCTGCACCCTTCGGCGTGATCTGCACCGCTGCCGAAATGCCAAACCGTTCGAGGATGCGGCGGTTGGCGGCTTGTTCCGTGGCGCCGGCAGCGATGACGATGCGTTGCAACGCGTCGTTCGGCACGAAATCAATGACGTGGAATTCGCCCTTTGGCTTTTGCAGCGCGGCTTGGAGATCGGCCAGGCTCGTCACGCGCTGGTCATTGACCTTGGCGACGGCGTAACCGCGATATTCCTGGTAGCCGATGTTGAATTTGTCCGGCAACACCTGCGACATGATCACGAGCGAGGGCTGCTCCTTGGTGGCTTCGTCTTCGCGATAGTAATTGAAGCGGAAGGGCGCGGTGCGTTGCCAGTCCTTGCCCCAGCGTTGTAGGTAGGGCGTGGTCAACGGCTGGAATACGAGCCCGCCGACGATGAGATAATCCGGCGGTTGATCATAGACCCCGGCGGGCACAAGCGAGTTGGCGAAGTCATATTTCGGCAGGCGATAATTCACCGTGAGTTCGTTGCCGTCGCGCCAGACTTTGATCTTCACTTCGTCGCCGGCCCATTTGCCGCGCGTGGCGAGGTTTTCCAGCATCAACGGCCCGTAGTCGGGATCGGTGTAATCGCCCTGGATATCAATGTCGAAGCCGTCAATCTGGAGGATGATGTCGTATGGTTTGAGGACCGGTGTGCCGCCATCGAGGCGCGTGGGCACGTCAATGACCAGGACGCCGCGCGGTTTGCCGGGGAGTTTGAAGTTGGCGAGCGTGCTGGGGTTTTCCGCCGGTTGCCAGAAGAAGTGGAAGTAGCCGAGGCGCGGCTGTTTAGTGTCCTGATGTGCATCGAGAATCATGCGTAGAAATGAAGCGGGGATGACGCGGCAGTTGCGTCCGCCTTGCGCGACCACCAGCCCGGCCACCTGCGAATCGCTCACGAGTGGTTCGCCTTCGCCCGTGTCTTGAATCTCGGAACTGACTTCGGCGAAGACTTGGTTGATGTCGCTCAACATTCCTTTGCGCACGGCGAATTGGGTGAACTCAGCAGCGCGCGATTCGAGTTTGCCTTCACGCCAGCGGAGGATTTGCAACGGTGCTTTGGTAACGTTGGGTTTGGCCTGAAGCTTGGCGGGTTTCAGGTTAGGCCAGAAATTCGTGTCAGTCGTGGTGACGACGGCGAGGTTGGCGTAATAGTCCACCCACACGACCGAGCCGATGGCCCAGGCGCCGCGGCCGCCGCTTTGCATGCGGACGAGGGTTTGATCGGACATGTCTTGTGCGGTAGTGAGGATTTGGTTTTTGCCGACAACGATGCCGGTCTTTTCCGCCATGTCATTGCGGCGATTCCACGGCTGATAATAGTCGTAGGACTTGCGAGCGACTTCGATGCGGACGACGGATTTTTCCCACGGCGAGGGCTTTTGCGCCAAGCCGGAGAGTGCCGCGCTGAAAGTAAACAGGAGGACGAGTGAAAGAGATTTCATAGATGGCGGTCGCGGGGGACTCCGTAGGTTTTCAAGATGTCGGCGTTGGCTTTGATGGCGTCGGCGTGGTTGAGGCACTCGAAGACGCTGCGCTTGCCGAATTCGATCAGGTCAAAAGCGTTGGTGCTGGTGTCGAACGCGCGGATGACATCCTCCAGTTTCTCGATGCGGACGCCATTGATGCGATCCACCAATTGATAGCCGCGTACGGTGAAGTTGGCGTTGGATTCATCACTCAACACGCTGCTGAGCACGACGGGCTCTGTGCGGGTGGTGTCGGGCAATTCGCGGGAGCGATAGAACAGTTCATAGGTCAATTCGCTATTGTTGGAATCAGTGTTATTGCGATTGGCGTCACGCATGTAATCCAACGAGAGCGGTGTGAACACCAATCCGCCGAAGACGTAATAGCGCGGTTGTAGATCGAATTGATTGCCCTCGGAGCTGTCTTTGGGGTTGGCCTCGGCTTTGACTTGCACGGTCTGGGCTTTGCCATCGCGCCAGATTTCCACTGAGATGCTATCGCCGCTCTGGCCGAGTTGGAAGGCTACGCCACAGAAGACACGGTTGCCTTGGTAGAGAATGGTCGCGTCGCTCGCAACCGGATATTCACCGACGCGCAGGATGACATCGTCGGGCTTCAACACTTCAGCGGCGCTGCTACCGGGGCGGAGGCGATCCACCTTTGCGCCGAGATTGTTGTCGGGCAGTTTCAGCATGGCGCGGTAAGCGGGGTTTTGCAGCGTGGTGATGCTGATGCCGGCAAGCGGGACGCCGTCGTATTTGCCGTCTTCCACGTCTTTGAGGAAGCGCAGCACCAAATCAGGTGGGATGAAAAAGCCGGTGTTCTCCAACCCGGGAATGCCTTGGAACGCCACGCCGACGATGCGGTCGTCTTGAATCACCGGACCGCCACTGTTTCCGGGATTGATGGCGGCATCCGTCTGAACACTGAGCAGACGGCGATTGCCGATGTGTGAATAAGGACTCATCTCGATGCGCGAGACGACGCCGCGGGTGTAGGAGATTTCTTCTCCGCCAGCCGGGTAGCCGTAGGTGACGACTTGCGAACGGACCTTGGGCAGTTCACCAAACTCCAGCGCGGGCAAATCATCGAAGAAACTTTCGTCCTCGACTTTCAGGATGGCGAGGTCGCAATCGTGCGCGGCAAATTCCACCTTGGCGAGATAGGGGCGCGGGTCTTGGTATTTGCGCACGATGATCTGGCGATTCCAGCCGATGACGTGGGCGTTGGTCATGATGCGTTTGCCTTTGATGACAAAGCCCGAACCACCGGCGCGTTGGACAGCGTCGTTGCGCCAGGGCGCGGTCCAGTCCGGCTCCTGGCGGAAGTTGAAGATTTGAATGACCGAGCGCTCCGGTTCGATGGCTAGACCGAGTTGCGCTCCAACGATGAGCAAGATTGCGATCGAGGATTTTAGCGACACGCGCGCAAAGTGGTTGTTGGGTCGGGAATGGTCAAGGCATTAACTTGGGCGAAAGATTGAACATTTGGAGAACCGAATTGTCGGTCTTTTCGCTTGAAACGGGACGCGGTTTGGCGCGTCATGGCGCGGTCATTAATCAGCCCCGGGTAACATGCGATTTCTTTCCGTAGCGGATCGGGAATTGCGCGCGGCCGCGCGACGCAGTGCCACGTACTACGTGAGGTGGATCACGGGCATCGCCTTCTTTGGGTTGCTTGTCTGGTTGCTCTGGGTGTTTGATGCCTTTACGAATCAGCGGCGCGTGCCGGACGTGTTGCAGGTCTTCGCCGTATTGATCTTCCTTTACTGTCTCATCATCGGCACGGCGCGAACGGCGGATTGCCTTAGCTCCGAGAAGCGCGAGGGGACGTTAGGGCTTTTGTTTCTGACGAATTTGAACAGCGTTGAAATTGTTGCGGGCAAACTCTGCTCCAACGCGCTGGCCACGGTCTATGGACTCGTAGCGATCTTCCCAATCCTGGCACTACCATTGTTGATGGGTGGGGTTACCGGGGATTATTTCTGGCGCACGGTGTTGGCGCTGTTGAATGCGATCCTGTTCTCGCTGGCGGCGGGGTTCGCCGCGTCCGCGGTGTGTGTGCGGCAATTTCCAGCCGTGGCGGTGGCGACGGGTCTGGCGCTTTTGCTCGGGCTGGGAACACTGGGTGTGGCTGGAATCGTGGATTCGTATCGCGGGGCAAAATGGGTTGTGGAGTGGCTCGCCATCAGTTGCCCGTTTTACCCGCTACTGATTGCCAATGGCAGCAAGATGTTTGGCGCAAATCATTATTGGTTGTCACTGTTGACGGTGGCGGGGTTGTCGTTGGCCACCATGGTGCTGGTAGCCGGGAAACTGGCGTGGTCGTGGCGGGATCAGCCGAAAGTCTCGCGGTCGTGGAAATTCTGGCGGCGGGCAAAACGCAATGAGCCACCACTCTCGCGCCGTCCGGAAAATCCGACGTTTCGTCGCCGCTTGCTCAACATCAATCCATTCCTCTGGCTCGCCGGGCGGAAGCGGATCAGCTCGCCAGTGTTCATGGGACTGGCCTTGATCTTGGTTGTGATTACCGCGTATGTGACCACACCGTTTTTTGTCCGGGTGAGCGGAGGTGGCTCGGCGCGGACCATGGAGGGCAGCTTGTTGGCGTGGCTGTGGACGGGCCTGGCGTTTCACGCTCTCTCACTGTATTACGCCGCGATGGTGGCGTCCCAGCGGCTGGCTGAGGACAAGCAGGTTGGTGCGTTGGAGATGATTTTATGCACGCCGACGACGGAGCGGATCATCGCGCGCGGGCTGTGGCTGGCGTACGCGCGGCGGATGCTGTTTCCGGCGCTGCTTTGTCTGCTCGTCCACCTTTTCTTCCTCTGGCAGGTGTTACTGCTGGGAGTTTTGGAGCCGCCGGGAAGATTGCCGCGCAATACCACCGCGGGAGAATTGTTCTGGGCGGCAGTGACCAATCAGCCCATCCGGGGCGTTTATCCCGAGTGGTCCTTCTGCTTCATCGTGCAAATTCTCCTGGTGCTGCTCGGGCTGCTGGTGGTCGCCTGGCTCACCTGCGGTTGGGTGGGGCGTTGGCTGGGGTTGAAGATGAAGCATCCAGGGTTCGCCCCAATGCTGACGCTGGCGCTGATCTTTGTGCCGCCCATTCTGGAATTCACCTTTCTCTGTTACTTGGCGGATAAAATCAAACTGCACCGGATGCCGGAGCGGCAGTTTCTGCCACTGATGATGTGGGTGGCCGTTGGCGTGGGCGTGTTGCATTGCGCGTTGTTGTCATGGTGGGCGGCGGGGCGGTTGCGACGTGAGTTTCGAAATGTGGTCACCAGCCGGTTTCAACCATCTTCCTCCCGGCGCTGGTGGCTTCCGGGTTGGCGGGGCGTTTTGCGCTTGATGATGCGAGTGGCTGCGGTGGTGATGATTTTGGTTTTACTTGGCTTCGGTTTTTACGGCTACCAGAACTGGCGTAGCCGGCGCGCGTGGCAGGCGTTTCAAACCGAATTAAAACAACGCGGCGAGTCGCTTGATTTCATGCCGTTACTGCCTGAACCCGTGCCTCGAGAAGGGAATTTCGCGCAGACAGCGGCGTTCCAAAAACTGGTGACGAGTCGCAATAATGGTCTGGGGAAATTGTTGCTGGATCGTAACGACCTCGACAACTCCTTCCAGCGTTACGTCAGCCAGCGTGATACGTTTGAGTGGACCGGCCAGTACCCTTTGCCGCTGATCCAACATGTGACGTGGCTGGGGGCGGAGGGTAAAATATATCCAGGACAGACCAACAATGCCGTGGTAGCACCGGTGCTGTTGCGCCGGATGCAACGTCTCGAGGCGCAACTGGAGGAACTCTCCTTTGCTGCCAAGCTGCCGCATTTTCAAGTCTCCCCGGACCGTAGCGTAATGGCGGTGATCCGGACGGATGCGGCGGAGTCGAAGCTGTTGGAGCGGGTGCAATTCCTGTTTGTGCTGCGCGCCAATGCCCGGCTCGTGCTGGGCACGAACGCGGCCGCGGCGGGGGACGTGTTAACCAGTCTGCAATTGACCCGGCTCGCCCGGCAATTGCCGGATGCGAAGTCTTCGGTGCGCGTCCATGTAATGCTAGTGCGCGCGTGCCAACCGCTTTGGGAAGGATGTGTCGCGCATGATTGGACCGAAGCGCAGCTCGCTGCTTTCCAGCAACAACTGGCCGGATTCGATCTGTTCTCCGATTACACCAATGCCGTGCGTCGCGTCGTGCTGGCCAACTTCGCCAGTTGGCGGGCGGTGGCGGATAATCCCGCCGCGCCGCTTTCAGTTCCAAACGCCTCGGGTGGGTTTACCTCGGATTCCGCCTGGCGTTGGCAGCCGCGCGGCTGGTGGTATGATCGCTGTCTCCAACTGTATCACGCCGGACAACGTTCCCTGCAGCGGGTGGATGGCAGTGCGGAGCGCGTGCGCATTGACTACGATTGGGAGGCTTTGAACGGTTTACCCTTGGATGATGCGGCCGAACAGGTGATCGAGCCTTACCCGTACATGAACAACGTGCCGAATCCGACCGTATTGATGTATGCCAAAACAGCCCTGAACCAAGCGATGCTGGCCTGCGCGCTCGAACGCTACTGGCTCGCGCAAGGGAGTTATCCCAAGGCGCTGAGCGCTTTGCAGCCGACCTATCTCGACCGCATTCCGCGCGATGTGATGACCGGGCGCGATATGATTTATCAACGGCTCTGTCCCAATCATTATGTTCTCCGCAGTGTTGGACCAGATGGCGATGATGATCGCAAGAGCTCGAACTCGGATGATTGGCTGTGGGCTTGGCCGACGAACTCTGTGCCGAGAGTCGTGGCTCCGGGAAAGTGATGCTTTAACCAGCAGTGGCGGCGGGATGTGGGAGAAAACTGCCGGACCTTCTCTTCGTCGAGGTGGCCGCCCGTGCGCAAGCCGCTGACAGAGGGGTATTCCAGATTGCAAACTATCCGAATAACTGTAGATTCGCCGTCACCAAATCAGAAAGATATTTTCGCTGTGCAAAGCTTCAACAGAACGCATTTCGTTTTCATGGTCATGGTCATGGTCATTTTGGTGACGTTGTTTTTTAATATCTTAGAGGCGCGAAGTCAGCCACTGATCCAAAACGGGAATTTTGAGCTTACGAGTCTGCCACCTGGACCAGAGCCTGCTGGTTATTTATATCGCGCCATTTCCCCTGGTAACACCAACATCACAGGTTGGACCACCACCACCGGGTACGATACCCTATCCGATTCTGGAGTAATAGAATACATCCGCGGCTATTTTCAGGACCCGCTGCAATCTCTTGGAGGGCATATCGAACTAGGTTTCTACTATACGCTTGCGGGCATTCAGCAAACCTTTGTCACTATTCCAAACCAAATTTACGTCGTAAATTTTTATCTGGCATCAAACCCATTTAACTTTGATGCAGGTTCAGCCATTCTGCGCGTCAGTGCCGCGGCTGATCATGCTGATTACACAGCAGCTCCGGGCACTGGCGACGGACAAAATATGGGGTGGCAGCTAAAGCAGTTTAGCTTTATTGCCGGCTCTACCGGAACTACGACGCTGCAATTTTGGAATCTGCAAGGCATCGCTGCGATCGATGGTGTTACGGTTATTCCTGAACCACAAAGTGGGGTGCTGATGAGCCTTGCCATTGTTTGTTTTATTGCGCGAAATCGCCTCTCTCAATCTTGCCGGGGTGTGTAACTTCGCAGAAGCGAGTTTCAGCCAACCATGGCAGCGGTAATATTGGAGAAGAACCGGCGAACCTTTTCCTCATCGAGGTGGCCGTCCGTGCGCAAGCCGCTGCAGATATCCAGTCCGAACGGACGCACCTGCGCGATGGCTTCGGCAACATTGTCGGGATTCAACCCGCCCGCGAGGTAAACGGGGACGCGCACCGCTTCGACAATCTGCCGGCTGATGCGCCAATCGTGTTTGCGTCCCGTGCCGCCGAGTTCCTTCACCGCGAGCTTCTGGTTTCCCGAATCCAACAAGATCGCGTCCACGTTCGCAGCGACGGAGACGGCTTCCGCCAACGATTCCGAGCCGGTGACGTGGATGACTTGCACCAGGGCGATGCCCGGCAACGCGGCGCGCAACTTTTCATGGCAACCCGGCTCGACCGCATCACAAAGCTGGATGGTATTGGTGCGACAGCGCCGTTGCTGGGCGATGATGGAGGCCGCGTCGGGTTTGCTGGTGAGTAGAAACGTCGCGACCCCGGGTGGCACCGTGGCGGCGATTTCTGCGATGGTTTCCTCCGCGATGACGCCCGGGCCACTAGGCATAGCAGAGACCAAGCCAAGGGCGGCAGCACCATGGCGCACGGCAATGGCCGCCTCCGTCACGTTGCTGATGCAGCAGATTTTGACGCGCACAGTCACCCGCGCTTTGTAACAAATCACGGTCCGGTGCTCAACAACCACACTTTGACAGTGATGAATTGCGGTGACGTTGCGGGCCACGGCGCGACCACCTGGGCCTTCACGGTCTCCGTCACACCGTTCGTGTCCGGCGTGGCGGAAATTTCTCGCACCGCGTTCGTGTCCGTTCGCCACGTGAGCAAGTTGGTGGAAAAGGCGGCAGCGTAGGCGACGTCGGTGGGCGGCAGCCGCCGCTGATAGGTGAACGTGACGTGGTTCAAGTTGTCGTTCGGATTCGGTTCGATCACGGCCAGCACCGGCGCGTTGGTCTCGGGCGACTTGGGTATCCGGTTGGCCGCGTATTCGGCGAAGTTGATCAAGCCGTCGGCATCGTAATCAGCGGTCTCGCCGCTCAACAGCGGGTCGGTCAGCTCCTCCAAGGTGAAGTTGGCGATGTTCCACATGCCGTAGGGCGAGTCTTGAATCGTCACCGTGGCCACGCCCGAGCCGATGGTATAAAGCACGTTGCTGACGATGGTGAGGGTGAACGTTTCATCGCCTTCGGTGCGATGATCCAAAAACGGCGTGAGGGTGATTTTGAGCGTATCGATATCCACGGGGAACGTGATGCTGTTGGTCAGTGGAATCTGCACAAAATCCGTGCCGTTGCTGGCCGTGCCGGTTTGGGTGATAAAGAGGGTCAGGGCAAAACTCAGGTCGCCCACGCGGTTGAAGGTGAATTCGCCCGGGTCTGGCCCGAGTTCCGTCGCCGCAGGATCGGAGGCGCTGACATTGACCAGGGTCGGTTCGACGACCGTCACGGGCAGGTCGGCAAAAATCTTCACCTGGCCATCGTCCGCGATGAGCCGGAATACATAATCGCCGGATTGCGTGAAGAGGACGGTGTTGGTCAGGGCGTGGACATTGGTCAGGGTCACCGGTAACGAGCCGCTCAATTGACTCCAAGTCAGGGTCACCGTGCCGGGCGGGATCGGACGGCCGTCGTCAGTGACGGTACCGGTGATTTCGACAGGAGTCACGACCGGCACGGTGAGGTTGGTAGCCACTTCCACGATGGGGCCAAAATTCCCGGCCACGAATGCGCCGACTTCCGCGGCACTCAACTGCCACGAGAACACCTGCAATTCATCCATCTGGCCAGCCCAGGTTGCCGCGATGTCTGTCGGCCCTTTGCCCAAGAGGAATTTCGGGCAATTCACCAACTCGCCGAGCAACGGGACTTTGTGCCGGCCGCTTTGGTCCAGTTTTCCGTTGAGGTACAGCAAGGGATCGAAACCATTGGTCCAAGTGAGGGCGAGATGTTGCCACCCATTGGTGACGGCGTTGGAGGCGCTGATCTGCCGGGCCTCGCCGCAGGAGGTAACGAGCGTGCTTTCGATGACGTTTGTGGCCGGGCCGCACGAAGCAAATTGACGCGTGGCCAGCGTGAGGGTCGGCGCGCCGCTGTCGTCCGCCGCGAACAACCCGCGCGTGGCGGGCACGGCGGCGGGCTTGATCCAGCAGGACAAGGTGAAGCGGCTGAGTCCGTTCAGGAAACCGGTGTCGTTCCCGGCGGCGACAAAATTATTCGTGCCGGAAAGATTCAGCGCGCCGCCGCTGATGCCATTGGTCACCCAGCCGAGCGCACCTTGGATCGTGCCATTGCGTTGATGGCCAGAAACGTCGAAGACCATCGGGCCGCTGCCTTCGTCGAATTTCCAATGCAGCAGCTCTTCTCCCGCCGGATTGTTGGTCAACCCTTGCATCGCGCCGACGACCACGGTGACTTCGGCATAATTGGTCATGGCCGCGTCGCCGGCGGCCAGCCGCAGGACATACACACCGCTGTTCGTGAAACTCACCGTAGTGTTATTCGTATCAGTGGCGCTGAACGACATGGTGTCGGGGCCGCTGACCTTCGACCATCCTAGCGTGTTCGTGTCTCCATCTGTATCCGTGACGGTCGCTTCCAGGATCATGTTCGCGTTCGTCTGCAACAGGAAAACCAGATTGGTCGTCGGGCTGGTGATGGTGACGCGGGGTTCATGATTCAGCCCGGCATCAACGATGGTGAGGTTGACGTTGCTTTGCGCGGAGCGCGTGTACGACGGCGACGGCAGCAATGTCGCAGTCAGGAATTCCGCCTCGGCTACCGCTTCGTTCGTGGGGAACACCAACAGATCCACCGCCACGATGCCGCAACTGAAGAAAATGTTGGTGCTGAAGGCGGGATAATCCACGCCCGCAGTAGCCGTGCCGCCGACGGCGAGGTTCACGGTGAACTCGCGGTTCGGATCGCCCTCGCGGCGCACGGTGAGGACCGCAGGGACGGGGCTGGCTTCGGCGATTTCCGTCACGTTGGCGGTGAGGCTAACAGTCGGTTCGTCGTCGCGGATCAACACCGTGGCGGTGTTCGGCGTGGCGATGGTGTAAGCGGCATTCGTCTGCAACGTCAGCGTGACCTGTTCCCGGTTCTCGAACAACGCGTCATTGAGCGGGGTGATGGGCAGGCTCGCGGTCAGACTACCCGCGGGGATGGTGAACGAGTTTGAGATGCTGACGTAATCGCTGCCATTGCCCGCCGTGCCGCTGATTGTGAAGAACACCTGCACCGGCGTGTTGGTTGTGCCGAAACGCGTGAAGACAAATTCGCCGCGATCCAGTCCGGGTTCGGCTGCGTCGAAATCGCTGGCGTTGATCCAGACGCTTTGATCGTTGTCTTGAATCGTCATCGTGACCGTGCCGGGATAGGCGACGCGATAAGTGTCCCGGGCGGTCAGTGCAACGATGATGGTTTCCTCGCCCTCAACCGCAGTGTCGTCCGTTGCTGTGATGGCGAGCGGCAGCGTGTTTTGGCCGATGGCAAACGTGACTGAATTGGGGAGCGCAGTGTAATCCGCGCCGCTGGTCGCGGTGCCACTGGTGCTGAGATAGACCGTCAGTGGATCGGTGGTCGCGCCCGTGCGGGTGAGGACGAATGAGCCATTCGCGCCGCCTTCGACGGCATAGGGTTGGTTGGTCGCCGTCAGCACGACGGTCGGCAGGTTGTTGGTGTTGGCGTCAAGAATCGTGATCGTGGCCGTGCTGGGGGCGACGATCCGCCCCGTCGGTGCGCTGATCAGCGTCAGCGTCAGATCCTCGTCGAGTTCCACTGTGCCGTCGTTCACGGGCGTGATGGGCAGATCCACAAATGTCGCTCCAGCCGGAATCGTGATGGAAGTTCCCAACGCCGGACAATCGCTTGGCGTGCTGGCGGTGCCGGTGATCTGGAAGTTCACCAGCTGACTGTTGTTCGTGCCGCCGGTGCGGCTGATGCGAAAGTTGCCCGCGACGGGGCCGACTTCGGATGCGGTGGCCGCAGTCGCGGTCACGCTCACGGCGGAGGCGTCGTTGTCGCGGATCGTGTAGGTCATGATCTGAATGCCGTCGTGCGCGGCGGACGTGGGATTGAAGAGCGTGACCCGGATCGTTTCGTCGGTTTCCACCTGCGTGTCGTCGGTGATGGGGAGTGGGATGGATTTGGCCCATTCACCTGGCGCAAATTCGAGCGTGCCAGCCGGTAGCGAGTAATCAGCGCCAGCGGTCGCCGTGCCGCCGATGACCTGGTATTGCACCATGATTGGCACGGTGGAAGTGTGGCTGAGTGCGACGGGCAGGCCGGGGGATTCGCTTTCTAGCGCGGCCATCGTTGCAAAGGTGAAACCGACCGCGGGGGTGCTGGTGTCGTTATCTTGAATCTCCACCGTCGCGTGAGCCGAGCTGCCGAGATTGTAATTGGTGCTGGCGATGAGCGTGAGGTTGACGGTTTCAGTCGGCTCCCAGAACAGGTCTTCGAACGGAATCACTGTGAGCGTCACCGAACTGTTGCCATCGGGAATCACGACGGGATTTTCGAGCGGGACATAATCCGCTCCGGCGATCGCTGTACCGTTGACGGCCACATTCACCGTCAGATTGCCGCTGGCACTGCCGGTGCGTGTGATGGTGAAGGTGCCGAAATCGCTGCCCGGCTCGGACGCAGAATTATCCGTTGCACTCACCGTTACAGTGACGCGCTCGTCGTCACGCAAGATCAACGTTGCGCTGCCGGGCGTGCCGATGTCGTAAGCAGCGTTGGTGCTCAGGACGAGCGTGACGGTTTCGTCGCCTTCCACCAGCGCATCGTTCAGCGCGCCGATAATCACGTCCGCCGCGGTTGCGCCCGCCGGAATCGTGACGAAACCGCTGGGCGAAGTGTAGTCCACGCCGTTGCTCGCGCTGCCGGCGAGCGTGTAATAAACCACGAGGGCCGTAGTGAGGTCGCCATCGCGTTGGACGGTGAAGCGTCCGCTGCTGCCGGGTTCGGCGAGGCCGCTGCCGGTGGGGGAAACTGTCACCACTAGCAGATCATCATCGATGATGGTGGCTGTGGCTGCTGTGGTCGTGATGGTGTAGGTCGGGCTGGGATTGATCGTGAGCACCACCGTTTCGTTCGGCTCGACCTCCTTGTCATCCCGTACTTGCAGCGCGACGGTCGCGCTCGCGCTGCCCGCGGGGATGATGACCGTGCCCAACAACGTCGCGTAATCCGTCGTCGCCGTCGCTGACCCGCTTACGGCGTACGTCACCGGCAAATCCCCGGCCGTGCTGCCGGTGCGGGCGATCACAAAGCCGGCCGGATTCATGCCGTTTTCCAACACTGGGCCATCAAGCGTGGCGATGGTCACGGCGGGGATGGCCGGCTGATCGTCGTCGAGAATCGTGATGCGTTGTTCGGCGAGCGTGGTGAGCACATAGTCGTCGGTTTCGCGCACGGTGATGTTCAAGGTTTCAGTGGGCTCAACCGTGCCGTTGTTGGCGGGCGCGAAGGCGAAAACCACGCGGTTCGTGCCGGCAGGAATAACGACGTTGTTGCTGCCAGACGTCAACGGTGGTGTGAACGTGAGGTCGCCCGGGATGCCAGCTGTTCCCGTCAGGAACACCTGCACATTCAAGTCGTTGCTTACACTGCCACTGCGCGCCAGGATCAACTGGCCGCTGGTGGCGATGTTCTCGAACAACAGATTGGTGGTGAGGGTCAGCGTCACATTCGTCAGCGCGCGCGCGATGAAATTCAGACCGGTCGTGTTCGATGAAATGGTGAGCGGGTTTGCCCAGCCGCTTGGTTCAAACCGATAGCCATACTTGGCAGGATTGAAATTGATCTGTCCCGCCAAGCCGGTCAGCACGAACACGCCATAGCTGTCCGTGAAACCGGTCACTGGTCCGTTGCTGTTGGTGTAACTCGGGTCGACGAACACGTCTTCGAGCGGATTGCCGTTCTCATCTAGCACCAGGCCCGTGACACGGAAATCCGAGGCCGCGCCGACGGTCACCACGACGTTGGCGCTCGCGCGGCCACCGCGCATATCGCTGACTTCACAACGCACCACGTGTTCGCCGGGTTGCGACCAGGTTTTGTAGGTCCAGGAACTGTTGTTCGTGGAAAATGTCCCATCGTCGAACGACCACGCGTAGGCGAACGAATTGTCGTCGCGGTCGGCGACTGTGGCATGCAGGCGGACCAGTTGCCCGGGCGTGGCGTTGGCGGGCTCAACCTCGACTTTGAGACAGCAGGGGATGTTGCGCGTGCTATCATCGAAGTTGATTTGCGCCTCGATCCACGGCTCGGTCCCCGTCGCGCCGCGGGCGAGCGGGGTGATGTGGAACAGCGGCGATGTGGTCGCTGAAGGTCCGTCCGATCACCACCGGCGCGTCCAAGCGGCTTAGGGTTGCGGGTTGGGTATCCACCAAGCCCGATCCGCCGGTGGCGCTCCAAGCCGACCAGGTCAACAACAGCCCATTGCGAAATGAGGGGTTGGCGCTCAAACGATTGCGGAACTCCAGCCAGTAATCGCGTTCAAAATCTTTATGCACGCGGGGCGGCATAAAACCGGCCGCTCGTCCGCAGCGATGTGTCGAACGGCATAGATGCGGTAAATACTGTTCGTCGTGACGGTGTGGACCGCCGTGTCGGGAATCCAGTCGAGTTGGATGTTTGAACATGCCGTCGAGAACCCGCCGCCGCCGCTGCTGCCCATGGAGTCGGAGATGTTGCCGTATTCGATGTTGGTGCCCGCGCCGTAAATGCCGGTGTAAGGGGCATAAGGGACCCAAAAATTGGCGTGGAGCAGGCCGGCGTTGTGGCCGAGTTCATGCACCGTGACGCCCGTACCGTAGCCTTGCAGCCAGGGTCCCCTTGCC
The DNA here is from genome assembly GCA_049840435.1 of Verrucomicrobiota bacterium. GTDB lineage: Bacteria > Verrucomicrobiota > Verrucomicrobiia > Limisphaerales > JADLHS01 > JADLHS01. The sequence goes on from JASGKY010000020.1 coordinate 57,123, forward strand.
GCCGACCATGCCGAGTCCGCCCCGAGTCAAAACCCGGCACGCCTGTGTGGCTGACGATGTCGCGGTCATAATTCGCCGTGTCGTAGGCTGCCTTGCGCGCGATGGCGCGGGCGTCGCTCAGCAATGCGCCCGGTCCGGCTGTGGCATACGATGCCTTGATTTGCGGCAGCGTCAGCAATGGCGTCACGGTCGTATCAAGCCAGGTCTGATTGTAGGAATTCTCGGTGTAGAAGGCGTTGACGGCGACCATGGTATCGTAAGCGGCCGTTTCGGAATTCGGCTCGGACAGGTCGTCGGGAAAGTTGACGCGCATGTAGAGCACATCCTTGCGTCCCTGCGTCCAGGCGGAACTGCCGCCGGCTGCCAGGTCCAACGTAACACTGCTGCTACCGTAGGCCGCAAGCGCGAGGGATTCGTTCGCTAGCTCCGCGTGTTCGGCGTTGCAAAACCGCCGCGTTTCCCCGCCGATATCGCCGGTAGAGGATTCTGTTCCCAATCGGCGGCCGCACACTGCACAGGAATCTCCGGTGGCATGCCCGCGCATTGCTTCGAGCGCTTCGGCTTCCGTGGGGTCAAGTTGGCGGATGGGTTCGGGTGTCAGGGCGATTTTGTCCGCGAGCGTGATGCCATGCAGGGGAATGTTCTGTTGCGAAATCTGGGCCACCCGGCGACCGTGAACAAACGCGTGATACCGCTGTTCGCCAAAGACGGCCCAGCGATAAACGAGGTCGCGATCCGTCGTCGCGCTCTCGGCCATGGCTACTTCAAGATCGCCCCGTGCGTCAATCCACTGTTCGAAGTGGCGCGTCACGTGGTTTGGAAGAGCGCGATGCCACGAAAATGGGGCGGCCAGTTGCAGGGCGCGTTCAGGGTTCGTTTCAATCAACTCCGCCATGGCCTCGCGCCGTTTCCAAGCGAGGGCTTCACCACGGATCGCGTCGGCCGTGGGATCATTCGTGAGCCAGCGTCTGGGTCCAGTCGGCAAATGCGGTGAAAGGCGAGGGGAGGATCGTTGGCGTCGGCAGCACTCCCGGCGCGCTCGGAGTTGAAACTATGGCCGGGGTTTGATTTGAGCCGTGCGGGGCAGCGGGTGCACCCGGCGCGGCTGACTTCGTTGGTACTGACGATGTTGTGCCAGCAGTATTTTCTTTCGAGGGTGAACGATGCAGAAGCAGCCCGACCACCAGCAGCCCGCCTACGACCAATGACAACAAAAGTCCCCTGTTCATAGCTCGCCTTCAGTTTGAAATTGCAGAGTCCTGGAACAAAGCGACTCTGCCCGGCCCGCTTAATTCCGTCCAGAACTGATTTTAATCAGGCTTGTTTGCTGAGCCACCTCCAGCATTCGGGGAAGGCGCGGGTTGTTGGTGCTGCGGGTGGCATCAACCGTAATGAATTTCAGGTGTGGATGCGTGGTTGACGAGGGTGAAAAAATGAATTTTGCTGCTTCGAGACTCAAATCTGTTCCTATGAAATTGCGCGGTGACACTTTTGAGGCGATGCCAGCGTTTACGCTGATCGAGCTGTTGGTCGTCATCGCCATCATCGCAATTCTGGCGGCGCTTCTCCTGCCATCGTTGTCCAAAGCCAAGGAATCCGCGTGGCGTATTAGCTGCGTCAGCAATCTCAAGCAACTCACCCTCGCCACGCATGTGTATGGTGATGACAACGGAGACCGTGTCCCGCCGAATCGCGATACTGTCGCAGTTGGGTGGGTGGGTGGCAGGTCGCAAGCCCTCCCTGACGCCACGGATGTCGCGTTGATCCGGAATGCACTGCTGTTTCCGTACAGTCAGTCGCCGCAAATTTATCGTTGTCCGGCCGATCGGCAGCCGGTGCAAGGCACGGCCGATTTGCGGGTCCGTCATTATGCGTTAAACGGGATGATGGGAGAAAATGAACCGCTGGTCCGCAGTCTGGTACATGGTGTGATTGTGGAGAATATGAAGTTCACGCAAATCATTGAACCGGGGCCGGCAAACGCCCTGTTCTTCGTGGATGAACAGGCCACCGCCAGCACGGCCACCACGCAAACAAGCGTGGATGACGGTTATTTTGCTGTCACTATTACTGGTAACACGTGGCAGAACTCTCCGGGCAGCCGTCACGGCAATGCCGGCATGTTTTCCTTCGCCGCCGGCCACGTTGAACCGTGGAAATGGCGCGAGTCAATTACCCGGAATGCGCGCGGTTGGTACGTGGCAGGGGTGGCCAACGACCGAGACTTGCGCCGGGTGCGGGAGCCGACTTATCCACTACGATTACTGCCGTAGCACGGTGAGTTAGTACACGCCTTCAACGATATTCTTCTCCATTGCGCCGAACGGGCGGACTTCCGCCACCCCGTCCCACGCGTAGGGGGCGCGGGGCTTGCGGCGGAGAGCTTCATCGCGTTCAAGGAAGCGGGGCATGAAAAATTCCTTCGTGAGCGTAGTGAGTTCCACACGACCCCAAGTGTCGTAATCAACCATTTGGTTGGTCTGGTTCGGGTTCACGACGCGCAAAACGGCGCGCGGTTGCGGAGCGTAGTAGGTGATGGAGAATTTGTCTTCCGGCAGCAACGGCACACTCGCGGCGAGGCCCATGAGCGTGTTGCCGTAGGTGGGATAAAATCCGATGCGCCCCTCCAGCACTTCTTCGACGATGAAGCGCACGTATTGCGGCGCCATGGTCGTGCCGCCGCAGAACACGCCACGAATGCCAGCTTCGTAGAGATCGATCTTCTCGGCGAGCGCTTCGAGGAGTTTTGGCGTGGTGAACAAGCCGGAAACCTTGCGGTTCTTCATAATCGTCACGGCTTGGTCCACGACGTGATCCATGTAGGCGCGGGCGACATCGAACTGTTTGTTCGAGATGACCTTCTTCACGAAGCGCGGGTCGAGATCAATGAAGTAGCACGAGCTGCCGCGTACGTTGGCGAGATGCTCGATCGCGAGGCGCAAGCGGCGCGGGCCGGTCGGGCCCATCATCAGCCAGTAATGATTGCGCGGGAAATGGTCGTCCGAAATTTTCTCGCTGAACTCGGAGTAATCCACCTTGTAATCGTTCCAGCCGATGCGTTGCTTGGGCATGCCGGTCGTGCCGCCGGTTTCAAAAATGTTGAAGGGCTGCCCTTTGAACTTCGCTGGTACCCAGACCTCGGGCTGCATATCGCGCAACGATTCGTCCTGAAAGTGCGGGAACTTCGCGATGAGGTCCGCGAAGGAATTCACTTCCTGGCGCGGGTCGAAATTCTTCTTCGCCCAATCGAGCCAGTAGGGACAACCGCTGTCCGGCGAGAAATGCCACGCGATGATATCGCGGACGTGGGCGTCGAGTTGAGCTTGGGCTTGTTCGGGAGTGAGCTTTTCCATGTTCTTAAATCAGTCTTTATGTTCGTCGTGCTTCGGTTCGGGCAACCATTGCGTCAGGATCGCGCCAATTAAAACATACGCCCCGGCTACACAGGCACCAACTACGGCAATCTTCGCCGGGCTGGGCGGATTTCCGGCGGAGAGGGTGAGCGTAATCCACGCCGCCGCCGTGCCGATGACGCGGCCACCGATGTTCGCGGCAAAACTTTCGCCCGTGCCGCGCAGGTGCAAGGGGAAGGCGAGCGGGATGTAATTTCCCCAGAAACTGAACTGCGCGATGGTCAGGAAACCTGCGATGAACACGCCGATCTTGATCCACATCAGCGAGTCGGCGTTGCTGAGTTGGGTGGAGATCCACCAGAAGAGTAGGGGAACGAAGATGAGCGCGGGAATTTGAAATACGCGGAGCAACGCGCGACGGCTGATGATCCACACGGCGACAGCGGCGAAAACAAACCTTCCGAAGAGCCCGCCGATTTCCTGCGCGAGCGTGACTTTGGCCACCGCTTCGTCAGAGGCGTTCATACCGATCTGGCGTTTTTGACCGGGCGTCAATTCTGGTTTGCCCGCCTCCTTCGCTGCCGCGGCGGATTTGCCGACTGCAGCTTTGGCTGTCGCGATGATCGCGGCGTGACCGGCTTCGGTGGGTGTGCCGACACGTTGTGCGCCGAGGATTTGCGGGAGTTGCTGGATGGCGCCGAACGCGATGCCATAACTCGCAGCGAAGATGAGCGTAGTGAGCACGGTAGTCTTCCAAAGCTCCGGGCTGAACAAGGCGAGAATGCTCGGGCGTTTGAGTTGGCCGGCGACGCGTTTCTTTTCCCACTCGGGCGATTCCGGCAGGAACGGGCGGATGAGGATGAGTGGAATTGCCGGGATGACGCCGGAGATAAGCGTGTAACGCCAGGCTTCGTGGTTGCCGTGAATCGCGGGTAAATCCAATGCGGCTTTGGCGGCGAGCACATTCATGCCACCCACGAGCAGGCCGCCAAATGACGAGAAGGCTTGCGTGTAGCCGAGGACTTTTTCGCGTTGATCACGGTTAGGGAACAGTTCGGCCAGCCAGGCAACTGCAGCAACGAACTCCACGCACACGCCGATGAAGACGAGACAACGAAAAATGAGGAGTTGTGTCAGCGAAGTGGCGTATCCCGCTGCGCACGCGGAGAACGCATAGAGCAGAATGCTGAAAGTGAGCACGCGCCGACGTCCGAGCCGGTCCGTGAGATAACCGCCCAGCAGACCGAACACGCCGCCCGCAATGGCGGGAACAAAGAACAAGGTGCGTGCCCACTTCACGTAATCCGCCGAACCGGGAACAAGTAGTGGGAGCCCATCCGGGCCAAGCCCGCCGAGCGAGGCGAGCGCCGGCTTGATGATGAGCGGCAGCATCAGCAGCTCGTAGATGTCGAACGCAAAGCCAATGGCGGCGATGACGCAGATGAGCCATTGGGTGCGGTTAAGCTTCAGGCTGGGAGTGGACATGGTTCAGGCGTTCGATTTTCCGGGCAACACGTGGGCGTAGTTTAGCCAAAAAGCACGAGGCGGCAATCGCCAAGCGACTCAGGCTTTTGTTCCAGACTCGGGTTCGGGTTCACGACAGTTTGGCTGAATCCGACGTGAGTGGAGCGAGGGGGATTCAAACTGTTGCAACCTTGCGCTCGACCGGCCGACGCAGGAAACTTCCAGCGATAGACATGAATCTCCGGCTTTACGACGCGCACAATCATCTGCAGGACGACCGCTTTGGCGGGCGGCAAGCAGAGCTGTTGACCGCTTGTCGGCAGGCGGGGGTGGCGCGGATGGTGGTGAATGGCGCGTGTGAGGAGGATTGGCCGCAGGTGCTGGCGCTGGCCAAGGCGCATCCTGAGGTGTTGCCGAGTTTTGGTTATCACCCGTGGTATCTGCACGAACGCACACCGCGCTGGCGGGAGAATTTAAACTCTTTCTTGGATAAAAGCCCTTCTGCGGTTGGGGAGATCGGTTTGGATCGCTGGAAGCCGGGCTTGCCTTACGAAGGACAAGAGGAGGCTTTCATCGCACAACTTCGCGTCGGCGCGGAGCGCAATCTTCCCGTGAGCATTCACTGTCTGCAAGCCTGGGGGCGGATGTATGAAATTTTGAAATCCGAACCACGTCCGGCGCGCGGTTTTTTGCTGCACAGCTACGGCGGGCCGGCGGAGATGGTAAAATCGTTTGTCAGCTTGGGTGCGTATTTTTCTTTGCCGGGTTATTACGCGCATGAACGCAAGGAACGCCAACGCGAGACCTTCCGTCAGATTCCGCTGGAGCGATTATTGATCGAGACTGATGCGCCAGATCAAATGTTGCCGCCGGGGCTAGGCCTGATCTTGAATGATTCAGCCACTGGTCAGGCAATCAATCATCCGGCCAATCTTGCAGCGGTGTATGGTTTTGCTGCCGGACTGCGCAACCTTTCTCTGCCGGAACTGGCACCACGGGTCGCGGAGAATTTTCTGCGGCTGTTTGGCGGACTGTGATGCCCTCGGCAACTATTCTTTGACTGCTTCCTTGATGACGCTGACGAGGCCGGTGTTGGTGTCATAGTCCCAAGCCATGCCCTCCGGCAATGTGGGGATCAGCGAGATATAATCCCGCCGGGCCAGTTCGACAAGGTTGGTTGGGAAGCGCCCTTCTTGCAGGTAGAATTTCTCGATCGCCTTGTTGAGAGCGGTCAAATCCACCGTCTTTTGGGCGCGACGCACGGCAGCCTGTCCAAGCGACCCAGCCTGGGTTGAACCGGGATTGGTGGTGCCCTGGTGCCGGGGAATCATTACAGCCCGTGAGCAACAGAAACGATAAGGCTGCAAGAAGACAGCTCGTTTTCATGGCGTGAACCTAACGATCCCCCTAGAAAAAGGCAAACCGGGCCGAAGCCCGGTTTGTGCAATTACAACTTTTCGATTTCGGATTAGTGAGCCGCCGGAGCGTTGGTGCTCGGAGCTGCCGGAGCTTCAGGAGCAGCTGGTGCGGGGGGCGTAGTAGATTCTTCCTTTTTGCAACCCACTGCGAATGCAGCGACCACAGCCAACAGTGCGACGACGGAGAACAGTTTTTTCATACCGATTCAGAATCTGGTAAAGCCTTTGGGCTCACAAGTATTTAATCCGGGAAATTTCGGATGACGGGGGCTGACATCAAGATGACTTCTTTTCATCCATCAAACCATTTGCAAACTGGACGCAGTGCCACTACTTTCCGCCACTCATAACTAATAACCCAAAGTCACACGCTGTATGTTGAAATTGTTTTCCAAGGCCGCTGTGCCGGCTCCTGCCGAACCTGCGGTCGCTATCTCCATGGCCCCGAGGCCCGGCGATCGTAAGGCCACTTACTCCAAAGTTTTTCGGTATAGCCCCTCGCACGGTCACGATCACAAGCTGGAACGTGTCGAGATCGTCGGTTCATTTACGAACTGGCATCCCGTCGCCATGTCGCTGAACCCCCAGGACCACAACTGGCAGGTCAATATTCCTGGTATCGAAGGAAACAAGACGCATCACTACATGCTCTTGGTGAACGGCCACCCGCACAACGACAAGATGTGCGACGGTTACGCCGTGCCGCATGGCGACATTGAGCATCGTTATTCGATCACGACGCCCCGCGGCCCGCGCTTGTTCCTGTTGTTCGCGCAAGCCAAGTAAGCGTACGCCGCGTGCTTAGAGCTTGTTCAATAGCTCTTTGACTCGCGCCCACGCTTCTTCCCGCGCTTTTTTGTTCGCGGCATTCGCATCCGGGGCTTCCCCGGCGCGCATGAACCCGTGCCCTGCGTCCTCGTAGGTCACGGGTTCATACGTTTTACCGGCCTTCTTCGTCAGCTCGGTGGACTTGGGAATCGTCGCGTTCACGCGATTATCATTCCCGCCGTAAAAGCCGTAAATCGGGCAATTAATCCGCGCGATTTCCTCTTCCTTCTCCGGCCCTGAACCGTAGAAAACAAACCCCGCCTTGATGTTTTTGTTGTTCGTCGCATAGCGGAACGTCTGCGTGCCGCCCCAGCAAAAGCCGCCCACCGCCACCTTGCCGTTGCACGCGGGAAGCTTGGCCACGTAATCCGCCACGGCATTCAAGTCCGATGTAATTTGTTCCGGCTTCAAGCCAGAGATTGCTTTGCGCACTGCATCACCACCGCCAAGTTCCGCTGTGCCGCCGCCGCCAGGCGCAGTTCCGGAAAGCAGATCCGGCGCGATCGCGATGTAACCCGCTTCCGCCAGTTGATCCGTCACGCCGCGCACCCAATCCGTCAGTCCAAAGATCTCGTGGATGACGATGACCGCCGTGGCTTTGTCTTTCACTTCGGGATAAGCCACGAAGCAATTCACCTCGCGTTCGCCGATCTTGACCTTCACCCATTCCATGTGGCGGGGTGATTTCTCCAATCGAGTTTTCGCCCAATCTTGGGCGGGCAGGGCAGACGCGAGCAAACCGATGATTCCAAGCAACACGAGCAGTTTTTTCATAAAAGGGAGGGGGATATGGTTAGTTTTGTGGTTTGAACGGCGAACGATGGGATTGGACGGGAAGATGCCTGAACTATTCTAACTTCGACAATCACAGAATCTGCACCTGCCATTCCCGCTGCTGGAACAGCGCTGGGCCAATCAGATGCCCTTTCCGCCGGGCGACCATTTTGCCCCGGGAGCACTCCGTAATTCGCGCAGGCTTTTTGCCTTTCGTTTGCCCCCAAATCCGTGTTTCATCTGGGCCGTTTGAACAACTGTAGCGGCGGTCTGTGACTGCCGCCGATTTCCAAGCCAATGCCTAAACGCACCGACATCCACAGCGTCCTCATCATCGGCGCCGGCCCGATCATCATCGGCCAGGCGTGCGAATTCGATTACTCCGGCACGCAAGCCTGCAAAGCCCTCAAGGAAGAAGGCTACCGTGTCGTCCTCGTGAACTCCAACCCGGCCACCATCATGACCGACCCGGAGTTCGCCGATCGCACCTACATCGAACCCATCACGCCCGAAGCCGTCGAAAAGATCATCGCCCGCGAGAAGGAGGAGATGAAGAAGATGGGCGCGAAGGGTAAACTGGTTTTGCTCCCCACACTCGGCGGTCAGACCGCGCTCAATACCGCGATGGCGCTGAACAAGAACGGCGCTCTCACCCGCCACGACGTCGAAATGATCGGCGCGAAACCCGAAGCCATCCACAAGGGCGAAGACCGTTTCGCGTTCAAGGAACTCATGTTGAGCATCGGCCTCGACGTTCCGATTTCCGGCGTGGCGCACAATCTCGAAGAAGCCCGCGACGTTGCGAAGAAGATCGGGCGTTTCCCGCTTATCATCCGTCCCGCGTTCACCCTCGGCGGCACGGGCGGCGGCATCGGTTACAACCAGGACGAATTTGAAGCCATCGCCAAGAACGGCATCGAACTCTCGCCCGTGAACGAAATCCTCATCGAAGAATCCCTTCTCGGCTGGAAGGAATACGAGATGGAAGTCGTTCGCGACAAAGCCGACAACTGCGTCATCATCTGCTCCATCGAGAACTTCGATCCCATGGGCGTCCACACCGGCGACTCCATCACCGTCGCGCCCATCCAGACGCTCACCGACAAGGAATTCCAGATCATGCGCGATCAAAGCTTCGCCGTGATCCGCGCCGTCGGCGTCGAAACCGGCGGCTCGAACATCCAGTTCGGCGTCAGCCCCGACAATGGTCGCATGGTCATCATCGAGATGAACCCGCGTGTCAGCCGCAGTTCCGCGCTCGCGTCCAAGGCCACCGGCTTTCCCATCGCGAAGATCGCCGCCAAACTCGCTGTCGGTTACCTGCTCGACGAACTCAAGAACGACATCACCAAGGAAACCCCCGCGAGCTTCGAGCCGAGCATTGATTACGTCGTCACCAAGATCCCGCGCTTTGCCTTCGAGAAATTCCCGCAAGCCGACCCCACGCTCACCACGCAGATGAAAAGCGTCGGCGAAGCCATGGCCATCGGGCGCACGTTCAAGGAAAGCCTGCAAAAATGCCTGCGCTCCTTGGAGATCGGCCGCAGTGGATTGGGCGGCGACGGCAAACCCTGGCGCATCGGCACGGAAGTCTATGGCGACCGTGACATCCTGCCGCGCGACGTCATCAGCCGCAAACTGAGCGTGCCCAACGCCGAACGCATCTTCTTCATCCGCCACGCCCTCCGCGCCGGCTTCACAATCGAAGAGATCTTCAACCTCACGAAGATTGACCGCTGGTTCTTGGTGCAGATCAAAGAGATTGTGGATTTTGAAGAAGAGCTGGCGACTGCGAAGAACTAAAGCGAATCCGGAGCTTCATTCCGCACTCCGAATTCCGAGTTCCGCGCTAGAATGGTTGTGGATTTTGAGGAAGAAATTACTGCGTCAGCGAATTAATTGAGGCTTGCTGATCAAGGTTTAACTTTTTGAAGCGCCTTCTCTGCTATGGCTAGGTTGCGGGCGGCTTTATTGTGATTATAGGGGAAATTTCCTGCCTCCCAAACAGTCAACGCATTTTTCTACGCTGCTACGGCGTCGTCCAACAGGCGTACCGCCTCTGCCCCTTCGCTCCGCCCGGCCTGATCGTCCAACGCTTCGCCCAGATTGTTCTGTGTTGTTGCCCAAGCCTGCGGCAATTGCTCGCGCGTCCGCACCTTCAGCGCCTCGCGATACGCGGCTACGGACTCGTTTAACAGGTGCACCGCTTCCGCGCCTTCGCTCCGCCCGGCCTGATCGCGCAACGCATTGCCCAGATTGTTCTGTGTTGTTGCCCAAGCCTGCGGCAGCTGCTCGCGCGTCCGCACCTTCAGCGCCTCGCGATACGCGGCTTCGGACTCGCTTAACAGGCGCACCGCTTCCGCGCCTTCGCTCCGCCCAGCCTGATCGCGCAACGCATTGCCCAGATTGTTCTGTGTTGCTGCCCAATCCTGCGGTAACTGCTCGCGTGTATGAACCTTCAGCGCCTCGCGATACGCTGCCACGGACTCGTTTAACAGGCGCACCGCTTCCGCGCCTTCGCTCCGCCCGGCCTGATCGCGCAACGCTCCGGCCAGATTGTTCTGTGTTGTTGCCCAAGCCTGCGGCAACTGCTCGCGCGTATAAACCTTCAGCGCCTCGCGATACGCTGCCACGGACTCGTTTAACAGGCGCACCGCCTTCGCGCCTTCGCTCCGCCCGGCCTGATCGCGCAACGCATTGCCCAGATTGTTCTGTGTTGTTGCCCAATCCTGCGGTAACTGCTCGCGCGTATAAACCTTCCGCGCCTCGCGATACGCTGCCACGGACTCGTTTAACAGGCGCACCGCCTCCGCGCCTTCGCTCCGCCCGGCCTGATCGTTCAATGCAACGCCCAGATTGTTCTGTGTTGCTGCCCAAGCTTGCGGCAACTGCTCGCGCGTCCGCACCTTCAGCGCCTCGCGATACGCTGCCACGGACTCGTTTAATAGGCGCACCGCCTCCGCGCCTTCGCTCCGCCCGGCCTGAGCGCGCAACGCATTGCCCAGATTGTTCTGTGTCATCGCCCAATCCTGCGGCAACTGCTCGCGCGTCCGCACCTTCAGCGCCTCGCGATACGCGGCCACGGACTCATTTAACAGGCGCACCGCTTCCGCGCCTTCGCTCCGCCCGGCCTGAGCGCGCAACGCAACGCCCAGATTGTTCTGTGTCATCGCCCAATCCTGCGGCAACTGCTCGCGCGTATAAACCTTCAGCGCCTCGCGATATGCGGTCACTGTGTCCCTTAGATGTTGGTTCGCCTCTGCGCCTTCAACCCGGATGCCCAACTCACAATGGGAAATTCCCAACGAGACTTGGAGGCTCGCCCATTCCGTGGCTTCACCAGTTTGTGAAGTCAGCGCGAGTGCCTGTTGGTAATTGTCCAAAGCTTTGGAAAGCAGCCTCTCCGCCAGAGCGGCTGTTGCCAAATCTTTGTAGCCGTCCCGTTTGATTTGTTTCATGTGGGCTGCTTCAGACTCCGAAGCCCGCTGCAACCGGTCGGCCAGTTGGATGCGTTCTTCCGCGCCGGCAGAAGCCTGAAGCATTTTCTGACGCAACTCATCCACGGTCGTTCCCTGCTCTTGTGCAAGGACGGCGAGCACGAAGGACACACGTTGGTCCGGTCCGCCTTGTTGAGCGCTGAAACTGGCGGCCTCCACGCGGCGACGGAATTCGGTGAGCAGCTCGCTGCCCGAAGCATCCCGCTTCTGTGTGGCAGCCAGTTTATCGACCAACTCCTTGATGGCTTGAACATCTTTCTTAATCTCTTGGACGTTCTTCTTGATTGGACCAGCGTCTGAGTTCCACCAAAGCATCACAAAGATAAACAGTGCCATCCCGCCACCTGCCTGAATTGATACCTTTCCCCATTTGGAAAATTTGCCTTCTGAAACCAACTTGATACTGCCGGTAAAGAAAAAGCCGAATAAGCCACAGAGTAACGAGCAGAGGATTCCAAAAGCTTGTCGCCCTTCTGGTGGAAGTTCTTTTGGGCCGAACAAAATGAAATAGACAAGAATTACAAAAGAGATGCTCCCAAAAATCCAAACCGCTAATCGCTGATCCTTGGTTCGGGAGGTTCGTGCCATTGGAAGATGCTATTAAGGACCACGCTTGATGGCAACGTCTCTCGGCATCATCGAACCGGCCATTGATGCCGTCATCCTACCGGAAATAAATCCCAGCCCAAGGTTGGTTGCGGTTCGAGCCGAGTCATTTTCCGTTATTAAAACTCTCCTTGATCACTCCCGCTAGGTCGGTGAGCAGTTTGTCGCTCGGGCCGATGTAGGATGAGCCGTGCATGATGGCCAGCGTTTCCGGTTTGAGCGCGGCCAATCCGCGTAGGACGCCTTCGGTCTGGCTGGTGTAAGGCATGTAATCGGCCAACACACCTTGCTGCATTTGCTGCATCGCCTGCCGCGCCGGCTCAATCAGGTCCGAGGTGGTGACGGGGGCGCATTTTCCAAAGTGATGGAACAGGTCGGAGCAGAACAGGGTCATGCGCGTTTCCTCGAACAACACGCCCGCGTCCCATCCATGCGGCAGATGCGGCGAGCGATGAAACCGGTAGCGATATTTGCCGGTGGTGAGGACATCATCGGCTGTCATGCCGCGCGCCGGGCGGATGGCGAAGTCATCCACACTCACCAGTTTGCCGACGAGAGTGCAGACCGGCTGGGCTTGCGGGGCGAGTTGCAGCCAATCGTTGAGCGCGCCGACTTCATCGGATTCAAAATGACTCCACGCGACGTGCCGGAGTTTTGTGGGATCAATGAGTTTCCCTACGGCTTCGCGCAGGATCGGGAACATCTTTTTGAACCCGGCGTGAAAGAGCAGCGGTTCTTCGTCGCGCACGAGGAAGTGATTGAACTGCATGTCGAAGTCCGGAACGTAAACGGAGAGCCGGAACAAGTCCGGGGCGATTTCATCAATTTGCGTAGCGCTCATGCGCTATTTCTAGCAGTCCGGTGAAACGACGCACTGGGCCATTTGGCCCATGAATGGCATAACTCCGTTGGAGTTGTTTGTTGGTAGGGCGGACCTGCTGGTCTGCCGTGGCAGGGCCACCTCCCATTTAGGCGGCGCGGCAACGCCGCCCTACCGGTAGCTCCGTTGGGAGCGAAATCTTTGTAGAAACCACAAACAAAAATCCCCAGCCCCGTCGAGGCGACCTGTTCCGCTCCTGCGGAGCTTGGTGTTTTTGGGGTTAATCGTGTTCTACAAATATGGCGCGCCTACGGCGCTTGGGGCTACGAGTTCATAAGTTGGTTATGAGCCCAAACCAGTGGCAGTGCGCGGGAAACTCGTGGCTCGCTGCAAAAATGGTGGCTAAGCGGCAAAATGGTGGCCGTCCGCAAGGACTGTCCAGAAATGCGGAAAATACGGCTGCAAAGGAGTAAAACAACCTTGTTCTGACTTTTTGTCCGCTGTTTGAACACGTTTCAAGGTGACAAAGACTCTTTGTTACCTTGTTTTATTTTCCTGCAATCTGTTTCAACGTAAAACAAGGTTGTTCTGTTCCATTACAACCTTGTTTCGACTTTTTCAGATCGCAAAGGGACTTTGCAGGGTTGTTTTGTCTTAAACAGAGACGGGAAACTCGGAACAACCTTGTTCTGTGATGAAACAATATTGTTTTACGACGAAACAACCTTGTTCTGCGTTTCTGCAGCGGCGGACGGAGGGAAACCAACAGCAACGGCGACTTGTTAATTAGCAAATTCTTCAAACCTCTGGCGCCGGGGCTTTGCAAGGTGGCGTAGCGTTCCAACCGCGCCGATGAATCAATCGCCCGGCGGAATGACAACTCTGGTGGTATTGCGGCTGCAATACGCGTTGGAAATCATTTCTTCGGGCAGCGGAATGATCCGGCGGCTTTGAGCACAAATTCGATTTTTTGTTTCAGTGGCAGGTCGCCGAAGGTGTCGTTCAGAGATTTGTGACAAACCACTTCATTGTCCTCAGTTCGCTTGCCGCCCTTAGACAAGGGATATAAATGCTCGATGTTGGCGTCCTCAAGCACCAGTTTTTCGCCGCAGAAGAAACATTTGCCCTGTTGCAGATACAGCATCTTCTCCAGCTTGGTCAGAGATTGTGTTTTAGGAGTTGGTGTTTGAACTGACGTAGTCGGTTTGGAGGCGACAGGCTTTGATTTCGATGGCGGAAGTGAAGTTGGTTTGAGCGCTACCGTCTTGGCTTGGGGCTGGGGAGTTGTTCCCGGCTGATGGTTTGTTGACTTCAGCTTTTGCTTCCTGACCTTCCGAGCTTCGCTGATTAAGAACTTCTGCGCCTCATTGAAATCACATTCAGACAAAGGTTGGGGGAACACCGCCCCAACTGGGCCACCGGCACGAAGTCGTTTGGTGTATTCCGCGACCAGAGCGTCGGCGACCGGCTTTTTCATGCGCCGGAATATAGTTTGATGCTGCGAGGAGTGAAGCGCAAAAAGGCGTGGCGTTATCGCTTGGCTCAATAGTCCTCTGGTTTAATCAATGACCCGGAATCGAAGATGTCTCGGACGGCCTCGTCAGACCTTCCATGAAAACAAAACATCTGTTCGGTTTGGTAGCAGTAGTAGCCACAGTCGGATTGGCCAGCTCCGCCCAAGCAGGAGTTTCCATCAAGCTTGTGCTCGGGTTGCCTGTGCCAGTCATCACCGCCCCGCGCTCGGTCGTAGTAGTTCAACCGCCGTGCCCGCCGCCCGCGCCGGTTGTCGTCTGCAAACCCGTGCCGCGTTGCGAGCCGGTCGTCGTGTATCACCCGGTCGCTCCGTGCCGCCCGGTGGTATATGTCGCCCCGCGCTACGACCGGTACGACGATCGTCGCGATCATCGTGGTTATGACCATCGCCGCGATGGTCGGGAGGAACGGGGTTATGGCCATGAGGGTCGCGGCTCGGACCGGGACGGACGCCGGTGAACGCGGCGTGGCTCGTTCCACCCGGAGGATCGAAAGGTCCTCCGGGCTTTTTATTCTCTAACTGAATGGCAAGCGCCTGTCGTTGTATTGGTGTCGCGCAAAATCCGGGAGGCAATTTTCAATGCACGGCGAGCCGCTGGCCGCCGGGTTTTCCAAACTTTTCCCTGCCATGATGCCCGCGTTTTGTGGGTGGCCTTGGAGCAATTGAATTATGAAAAAGACTGTGAAGAAAGTTGGAATCCTGACCGCGGGTGGACTCGCGCCGTGTTTGAGCGCGGCCATCGGTTATTTGATCGAAACCTACACGCGCAAAGCACCGGAGATCGAGCTCATCTGTTACGTGAACGGCTACATGGGCCTGTTGCAGGGCAACAGTCTCAAGGTGACGCCGGAGGTGCGAAAGAATTGGAAGGCGTTCGTGGAACACGGCGGCAGCCCCATTGGCAACAGTCGTGTGAAGTTGACGAATGTGAAGGATTGCGTGAAGCGCGGGTTGGTGAAGGAAGGGCAAGATCCGCAAAAGGTGGCGGCGGATCAATTGGTGAAGGATGGCGTGGATGTATTGCATACGGTCGGCGGTGATGACACGAACACTGCCGCGGCAGATCTCGCGAAGTTTCTCAAGACGAACAAATACGATCTCACGGTCGTGGGGCTGCCGAAGACGATTGATAACGACGTGATCCCGATCCGCCAAAGTCTTGGCGCGTGGACGGCCGCGGAAGAGGGGGCGAAGTATTTTGCAAACGTTGTCTCGGAGCATAATGCGAATCCGCGCATGCTCATCATCCACGAAGTGATGGGGCGCAACTGCGGTTGGCTCACGGCGGCGACGGCGGCGGAATATCGGAAGCTGGTGGCGCAAATGAACTTTGTGCCGGAGCTGGGCCTGAGTCGAGCGCGGCGGGAAGTTCACGGTATTTTCATTCCCGAGATGGCGCTGGATATTCCGGCGGAGGCGGCACGGTTGCGCAAGATCATGGATCAACATGATTGCGTGAACCTGTTCATCTCCGAAGGCGCGGGTGTGTCGGCCATCGTGGCGCAGATGGAAGCGCGTGGGGAAGAGGTGCCGTGGGATGCGTTCGGGCATGTGCGTCTCGACAAGGTCAATGTGGGCGCGTGGTTCGCAAAACAGTTCGCTGAAATGCTCGGTGCGGAGAAAACCCTCGTGCAAAAGAGCGGTTACTACAGTCGTGCCGCGGCGGCGAATGCGGCGGATCGCAAGCTCATCAAACGTTGTGCCATCAAGGCGGTGCAATGCGCTCTCAAAGGCAGGGGCGGCGTGGTGGGAGAGGACGAAGAGCGAGGCAACAAGTTACGCGCAATCGAATTCGCGCGCATCAAAGGCGGTAAGCCCTTCAACATCCAGACAGATTGGTTCGGGCAATTGCTCAAAGACATCGGCCAACCGATGGGCGCGACAGTGGAAGTGAAGCACTGAGGCGCGGGTAGATTGTTGAGCCGATGCGGTCGTGGGGATTTGCTGGTGGCGGCGTCAGTGAGGATTTTGCGGGCGTCGCCACCAATCGCTGTGGAGCAAACCCCATTCGCTCTCGGCGCGGCGCTGCAACGTAAATCCAGCGCGCTCTAAAAATGGAGCGGGCGGGGTGAGTTGCTGCGCAGGCAAGCGAGTCATCACCCGGAAGAACGTGTAAAGACTTCCAATGATCAACTGACTGCGGAAGCGTTTCCATCCGGCGTGCGGGATTTGAAAATCCGCGAGCAGCCAGTTCGCGTCCGGCGCCGCGGTGGTCGCGAGTCGGGCGATGATTTGCTCCACTTGTTCCGGGCGAAAGCAATCGAGGAAGAAATTCGTTACGATCAGGTCGTAGGCGGCTGCAGGCGGCGACCATTGCAATACATCGGCGTGAATGAACTCGATGCGGGCGACGGTTAAGTGGTGGCGGGCGAGATTGCGGCGGGCTTGATCGAGCATCCGCGCGCTGGCATCCACGCAGGTGATATCTGCCTGCGGAAAGTGGCGGCGGCATTCAACGAGGCTGCGTCCGTGGCCTTCGCCCATTAGGAGGATGTTTTGCGCGCGCAGAATATCGTCGAGAAATTTGGTGCGACAGCGGTGAAGTTTTTCACCCGCGAGCAAGATTTCCATCCAGCGATAGTGCGGTGCGAGCGTGTCGAAGCTCATGGGTGGGCGGCGACGTTGCGCCAGCGAGCGCGGTGCCACCACAGGCCGGCCAGCACGGCGCCGACCAGATACGCCAGCACGTCCAAGGGATCGGCGGTGGTGTGGGAGACGAACTTTGGCCCAAGCCATTCAAACAGCAGCGACCAAAAGACAACGTGCGTGGTGATTTCCAAAAACGTGGGCGCTTCGTCGTGCGAGCGGAGGCCGAGTTTCCGGTGCAGCCACAGGATCGGTGGCAACGCGCAGGGAATGAGCAACAGATCGTTAAAGTGGGAATGGAGAAAGCCGGTCGGCAGATGCGGTTTGATCAGCCAACGATTGACGGCATACGCCACACAGCCGGCGAGAAACAACGGATCGCGTAGGTAACGGAAGGGGCGCATCTCACAAAGCCCACAGGATGATCGAGCCGGAGGCCGCGGCGATGAGGAGTTTGATCAAAAGGATTTTGAGCATGCCGAAGCTTACCGAATCCTTAGCCGGGAGCAACCGCCCGGCGCGTTCATTTGAACAGGTTGGTCGCGGTTTCGCTGGTGGGTTGCCAGTAGGAGATTTTCTCGATCTTACCTTCCTTGGTGAGTTTGAGCACGGTGATGTGATTTGTTTTCACCGGTACCCAGTTCATCGTGTTGGCCGTTTCAATCAGGATGATGCGTTGCGGATACTTTCGCATCTTGCGCAGAGCGAAGAACTGACCGACTGCCGGCATGGTGTGGACGTCCATGAGGTAAACGGCGTTGTGCTTTTCCAAAAATCCTGTGCCTTCCGCCGCGAGTTTCTGATTGGCCGCCTTGGCGCTATCCATATCCATTGCGATGAGCAGACATGCCGTACCGTTGGTGAACGTATAGGCAACACCGTGTTGGTCTTTGGCAGAAAGCTTCGGAATCTCGCCGCCAACTTCCAGCGGTTCGGCCTGAGCCATCCAAGTGACGGCGAGTGCCAGGGCGATCAGCGATAACAGCCAGAATCGTTTCACGGGACAACGATGTCAGCGCGCTGGGCTGTGTGTCAACGCGCGGCTAGCAAAGTTCCTCCAACGCATCCGCGACGGCGGCTTCGATCTTGCGCGGGCCGTCGCCGCCCAGTTGGCGATCCACTTCCTCGAGGCGACGGATGAGGTCGAGGACTTGTTTGCGCGGATACGGGCCGCCGGCAGCTTCGCAGAAATGCGTGCGACAGCCGAAGGGCCGGTCGGCGTAGATCATGCATTTGCCGGTCTCGCGCTTGAGCAGCGGACAAGCGCCGTCCGGGGAGGCGGGGAATTCCTTGCGGCCCGTGGCGCGGAAGCCTTTTGCAGCGACGAGCGCCTCGCCCTTCGTGAGGTAAGGTGTCTGGCCGGTGAGTTGGAAGCGGCAACACTCGGTGCGGGCTTGGCAAAAGCGTTCCACTGGTCGCTTTGCCAGTTCTGCATACACCGCCCGGATTTCTCCTAAGGCGTGCTGGATCTCGTCCCGCCGCATGTCGTGCTAAAAATTTCGCGCGATTTAATGCCAAAACTGATTTCCGTATTCCAGTGAAAATTCGTTGTATCGGCGCACCCGGATAGCTGCGACACTCTGCCTCGGTTTTCATCATGGACATTACATCCGCCATCTTTGAATGCAGCGCGCCGGACCTGGACTCGTGTCCGGATGAGGCGTTGCCGGAGTTTGCCTTTATCGGGCGCTCGAACGTGGGCAAATCCTCCTTGCTCAATGTGCTTGCGGGCAAAGAAGGGTTGGCGCGCGTGTCGCCGACGCCGGGGTTCACGAAGATGATCAACATCTTTACGATGAACAAAACCTGGCGGCTCGTGGATCTGCCGGGCTACGGCTTCGCGGCGGGCGCGCGGAAGGATAGCGCCAAGTTCAACAAAGCGGTGGCGAACTATCTGAAGCATCGCACGAATCTGTGCCATGTCTTTGCGCTCATCGAATCAGCGTTGCCGCCGCAGGAGGTGGACGTGGATTTTATCGAGTGGCTGACCCGCAACGCTGTGCCGTACGTGCTCGTTTTCACCAAAGCGGACAAAGTGACGCCCGCGGTGGCGCAGGCGAACATCGCAGCGTTCATGGCGCGCATCGCGCCGTGGTTCGAGCAACCGCCGGTGACCTTCACGTGTTCGGCGGCGACGGGCCATGGGCGGGCGGAATTGCTCGGAGTGATCGAAGAATTGCTGACCGCCATTGCGGCGGAAGCCGCTACCAAACCACCGGTGGACCTGATGTCGCGCCCGAACCAGCCCGCCGAAAGACCGCAAATCAGCTTGCCCGCGAGAACCGCAAGCGCCGGCCAGATTTAAATCGTCCGTGGTGAGTCCGAGTTCGCACGGCCATTTATGCTCTTCGCACCGACGCTCGGGCTGGTCAAACTCTGGTGGCGCATTAGAATTCGTGTGTGACCTTTGAAATCGCACTACTGCTCGGCCTGATTATTGTGGCGGTGGTATGCTTCTGTTTCGAGTGGGTTTCTGCAGATGTCGTGGCGTTGGGTTTGTTGCTTACCTTGATGTTGACCGGGTTGTTGCCGGCGGACAAAGCCTTTTCCGGTTTTGGTAGCGACACGGTCATCATGATCATCGGACTGTTGATCATGACCGCGGCGTTGCTGAAGGCGGGCGTGGTGGACCTCGTCGGACGGTTCATTTTGCGGCACGTGGGCAAGGGCGTGAACCTGCTTCTGCTGGCCATCATGTTGTCCGTAGCCACGCTGAGCGCGTTCATTAGCAACACGGCAGCGGCGGCGTTTTTTGTGCCGATTGCCATCGGGATCGCGACCAAGGCTGGCATTGCGCCGTCCCGGTTGCTGATGCCAGTGGCATTCGCGGCAATCCTGACCAGCTCGGTCTCGCTTATCAGTACGTCAACGAATCTTGTCGTCAGCGGTTTGATGACGAATGCCGGATTGCAGCCAATGGGGATGTTTGAACTGGCCCCGGTGGGCATTCCCATCGCAGTCGTCGGGCTGGCGTATATGTTTTTCGTCGGACGTCATTGGATTCCCAATCGCACTGCTCCGGGTGGGTTGATTGAAGGCTTTGGCATTCGTTCCTACCTGACCGAATTGCTGGTCCTCCCGAAATCACGGCTGGCAGGCAAGCGGCTGGCGGAATCCGGTTTGGGGGCCGATCTCGATCTGGACGTGCTCCGCATCGTGCGCAACAAGGATCAATATCTGTTGCCCCGGGACAACATGGTGATTGAAGCTGGCGATGTCTTGCTGGTGGAGGGGCCGCGCGCCGAAGTGCTCAAGGTCAAGGACACGGCTGGCATTGAGATCAAGGCCGACGTGAAATTATCCGACCCCAACCTGCGCAGCGAAGACACGGCGTTGGTGGAGGCGTTGGTGGTGCCGGGGTCGCCATTGATCGGGGAGACTTTGCGCGACATGAATTTCCGCCATCGGTATGGGTTGCAGGTGCTGGGGTTGAACCGGCATGGAAAGAACGTGCACCAAAAGTTAAGCCGGATTCCATTTCGCGTCGGAGACGTGCTATTGATTCAGGGCCGGAAGACAAACATTCCTGCGTTGAACGATGATGGGATGTTCAGCATTCTTGGCGAGATTGAGGAGAAACGGCCTGACCGGATGCGCGCGTTGCGGACCGGCCTCATTTTTTGCGGCGCGTTGTTGCTGGCGACGTTCAACGTGGTATCGCTGCCGGTGGCGATGCTGCTCGGGGCGTTCTGCACGTTTGCCGCCAAATGCGTCACGCCATCCGAGGCCTATCGCGAAGTCGAATGGCGCGCGGTGATTTTGATCGCCTCCATGCTGGCGCTTGGAGAGGCAATGACGACCACTGGGACGGCGCGGTATCTGGCTGAACTCGTTGCCAGTGGCACGGCGGGGCTACATCCCATCTGGCTACTCGGCGGAGTGTTTCTGCTCACCGTGTTGTTGACGCAGCCCATGTCCAATCAAGCGGCCGCGGCAGTCATCTTGCCGATCGCGGTGCATACTGCGGAGCAATTGCATCTGAACCCGCGAGCATTTGCGATGATGATTGCGGTGGCCGCAAGCTGCTCGTATCTCACACCGCTTGAGCCGGCGTGTTTGATGGTCTATGGCCCGGGGCGCTATCGTTTTTCAGATTTTTTCCGGGTGGGCACGCCCTTGGTGATCCTGCTGTTCGCGCTGGCGATGTGGTTGGTTCCCAAATACTGGCCGCTGACAAACCTTTGATTGCCGTTAGGGTGCGATAAAACCGTGCTTGGTCAGCTTGAGGTCGCCTTCAGAGATCAGGCCGATGCCGGGAGCGTAAATCTTCATTTCGCGTCCACTTTCGAGAGCGGAAGTTTCCTCGGTACGCAGGCAGCTTTCGAATTTGCCGGCGGGGGTTTCCAGCGTTTCGTTCAGGCTTTTGATTTCCGCCCGATCCATCGCTAGTTTCGGGGCTAGCTCTTGATAATAGCGCGCGCCGAGCAAAGGCGTGCCGGGCATCTGCAACCCGAACCGCGCGCCCGCCACGCCTGAGTGCCACGAGCCTTCATGTGAAGCTGGTTTCCCATTCTTGAACATGTCGACGTCTTCGCCGAAATAGAACACATCGCTCGTGCGTTGCGAGATAGCAAAGTAGTTGGTGCTGATCTCGATCACCTGGCCGTTGACGGCTTCATGCTCTACGATGAGACGCGTTTCTACCCCGTCAATGGTTCTGGTCTGGTTAAGCACGGTGATGGTCAGCACGACATGTTTGCCGCCTTCCTTGCCTTCAAGTGTCAGTTCGTAACCCGGCGTGAGAATAAAGAATCGGTTTGTGCCAGTGGCAACAAGATCCGCCTTATCCACGATGAAACTGTCGGTGAACGATTCCTTGCTGGCCGCCAATAGGGTCGTAGCGATGACGGTTGTGAGGAAAATGAAACAGATTTTTTTCACGGTTCTTGCAGTATGAGCTTCAGGTGGAGTTGCGCAAGTCTGAGAGCGGAGAACGAATGGATCGCGAGCTTGAACCCCAAGTCAGTGGTCGGCATTGTTCTGCCGATGAAACCTAGATGCACAATAATGCTGGTGATGTGCCTGGCGGTAGCGGGCTTAACGGTCAGGTCTTTTGGCGCTACGAATGATGCTGGAGGCAGTTTAACTCAAGGGCAATCGGGTATCGGACGACCCTCGGCGATCACTGCCGGACAACGAGTGTTTACGGCAGGAAACAGTTTTCACGCTTGGTACATCGCTCCAATCTTACAGGACGTCGCTACCAACGCTGGCTTCAGCGCGCATAGTATTGTGGGCGTCTCGAAGATCGGCGGCAGTCGCGCCATCCAGCATTGGGATGTGCCCGAGGAAAAGAATGAAGCCAAGGCTGCCTTGCGCGCGGGGCGGGTGGATGTGCTCACGCTGGCGTGCATGCTGCATCCGGATGAGGGGATTGATAAATTCGCCGGACTTGCCGTGACGAATAATTCCAACGCCCGGGTTGTGTTGCAGGAGTTCTGGATTCCATGGGACAAATTCGAGTGGCCGTTTCAAGGCAAGGAAAGCGACGTCGATTTTGACGCGGCTACGAGCGCGAAGCTGCGCGCATTGCACGAGCCGTATTTCAAAGAAATGGATGCCTATGTGACTGCGTTGAACACGCGCCTGGGTAAGCCCGTTGTATTCGTCGCGCCGGTGGGGCAGGCTGTTGTTGCCTTGCGCGAAAAGATCATTGCCGGTGAAGTGCCCGGTATCGCGAAGCAATCCGAATTGTTCACGGACAAGCTGGGCATCCCCATCCCCCCATCGAAGCGCTGGCGGCGTATTGCAATTTTGCGGTCATCTATCGGCGGTCGCCGGTGGGATTGCCCGTGCCGGCGGTACTCGCCCAGAGCAGCAATCCGCGGTGGCGGACCGCAGAACTGAACCGCGTCTTGCAGCAGATCGCTTGGGACGCGGTTATGCGCCACCGACTCAGTGGGGTTGCCAGGACCGAATGAGCGGTGTTTGTTGCCACTCATCGCGACGCAGATGCGTGTCAGAGCAGGGCGAGGATGGCCAGGCCAAAGCCCGCCGCGATCGCAAATTTCAAGAGGAGCAGTTTGAGCGAGAGCATGATTTGCGAGAGTGCTGCCGGGGAAGGAGTATCAAACTCTTTCGCGGATGTGTTCTTCTTCGAGCAATTTGACCCGCGCGGAGAGGATGGCGGCGCGGCCAGAGTACCCGATCGCCCGCTCGGGATTCTGGCGATCGACCACCGGGAGACGACCGATATTTTCACGTAGCATTTTCGTGAGTGCGGAGTGCAGTGGTTCATCAGGATACGCCACGATCAGGTCCGTCGAACCCGCTTCCGCCACGGTCAATTTCTCCGCGTCGTTCTTGTCCAGAGTGCGAAGAATGTCGCCCCGTGTAATGATCCCTTTCAGTTGGTCCTGTTCATCCACCAGCAAAATTCCCTGCGCCGGTGGAGCGCGCTGGTGCCGGAGGCAAGACGGCGCGAGAGTTCCGCAACTTTCATTGACATCGGGATGGTGGGAATGGTTGTTTCCATCACATCGCCAACGCGGGCGAATTCAAACGGATCGATGCTGTATTCGCGCGTGATGTGTTGGCCGCGGCGCGCGAGCTTTTCCGTCAGGATGGAGCGGCGCATGAGCAATACGGTCACCCCGAGCGCGGCCACTGAACCGATGAGCAGGGCTGGAAACAGATTGAAATCGTGGGTCAATTCCACGGCAAAAATCATCGCGGTCAAAGGGGCGCGCATCGTGCCGCCCATCATCGCCGCCATGCCGATGGTGGCCCAAAGCCCGGCATCGTGACCGGGAATCCATTGCGCGATGAGAGCTCCCAGCGCGCCGCCCATGATGAGCAGCGGCGCCAGCACCCCGCCGGAAGTGCCGGAGCCGAGCGCGATCGCCCAGACGAACGCCTTGGCGATCATGAGCCCGGCGAGACGCTGCCGATCATTTCGCCGCGCAACAGACCATGAATAGTGTCATAGCCCACGCCGAGTACTCGTGGTTCGATGATTCCGCCGACCCCGATGAAGATCGCGCCGATTGCCGGCCACCACATCCAATGCAACGGCAGTTTTTGAAATAGATCTTCGCAGGCGTAAACAAGTGTGGTCAGCAAGCCAGAACCGAATCCAGCAAGAAGGCCGACGCCGGCGGCAAAGAGGAGTTGCTGGCCTGACAACGCTGCATGGGTGGCAACGGCAAAGATCGGTCCAGCGCCAAGTAACGGCACGCGCATGGCTGAGGCGACGATGGCGGCGACGGCCACTGGAATGAAACTGCGCGGCTTCCATTCAAAGAGCAGCAACTCCACGGCGAGCAATACCGCAGCAACGGGCGTGGCAAACACCGCCGTCATCCCGGCCGCTGCGCCGGCAACGAGCAGGGTTTTGCGTTCGGCTGCGCTCAGATGAAATCGTTGCGCAAAGATTGAGCCGAACGCGCCGCCCGTCATGATGATCGGGCCTTCCGCGCCGAATGGTCCGCCGGTGCCGATGGAAATGGCCGCGGAAATGGGTTTCAGGATGGCGACCTTGAGTTGAATTTGACTACGGCCCAGCAGAATGGCTTCGAGTGCCTCGGGGATGCCGTGGCCGCGGATTTTTTCCGAACCATATCGCGCCATGAGTCCGATGATCAACGCTCCCACGACAGGAACGACGATAACCCAGTAACCCAGATGATGACCTTGCGGCATCGCGGGCAAGGCGGAGAAACGTTGGTAAAACGCCAGATTGGTGATGACGGCAATCAGCCAAAGCAGGGCATACGCAACGAATGAGCTGATGACGCCTACCACTAAAGCCATCGCTGATAGCAGCAGGACGCGGTGGTCAGTGCTGAAATCTGCCAATCGTCCCTCACTACTAGGAGCTGATAGGTTTTTTGCTGGGAAAGGAATCTTAGCCGTATTGACACTCATACAACGCCGCGGACATTATATCGTAAAGCGATACATGTCAAATCAGCGATGGTGAAGACGGCAGCGCTGGTGTTAAAATCAAGGCGATGGCAGCACGAAAAAAACTTTCCAAGGCGCAGTATGAAAACCTCGCGGCGTTCCGGTATGCGCTGCGCCAGTTTCTTCGCTTTAGTGAAGAGGAGGCGGTGCGGGCGGGTATCAAGCCCCAGCAGCATCAGGCATTACTGGCGATCAAAGGATTTCCTGGGCGCGAAGCAGTGACGGTTGGGGAACTGGCTGAGCGGCTGCAATTGCGCCATCACAGCGCGGTCGAACTGGTGGACCGGTTAGTAGATCTGAAACTGGTCGCTCGTGAGCCGTCGGAAGTGGATCGTCGCCAGGTCCATGTGCGGGTGACGACGCAAGGGGAACAAATCTTGGATCAACTTTCTGCTACCCACGAAGAACAATTGCGCCGGATCGGGCCGGAATTGAGTTCGTTGTTACAGCGCTTGGGAAGTGGGCCTGAAAAATATTCCTGCATGTGTACGATCCGAAGTTGGCTTGCTTTGAGTCTGGGGTTGATGGTCGCTTTAAACAGCAAAGCGGGAGGAAACAATTCGTCCCGTTATGTCGAACCGTATCCCATCGCAGCATCGAAGAAGGGACTGCAGGTGGAACAGGTGGACGATGCTTTGGCGCTGGGCGTAAAGCACGCAGCGTTGAACTTCAATCTCTCCCAGCTCGTTGATCCAAAAAGCGACACGAACAATCCCAGTTGGGAATCCGCTGGCCGCCAGCATCGTTTTCAACGTGGTTACCTCGCGGCCATGGATCGACAAATCAAAGCGCTCTCTGAGCGAGGTGTGGTGGTGAATCTCATCGTGCTGACGTATCAATCCAATGATCCGGAAGTGAATCGTGTCCTGATTCACCCGCGTTGTGAAACGAATACACCGAATCGATTGGGCAACTTCAATGCGGTCACGGATGAAGGGCGGCGCTGGCTGACGGCGACGCTGGAGTTTTGCGCGGAACGGTGGTCGCAGCCCGACCAGAAGTTCGGTCGGGTGTCTGGTTACATCATCGGCAACGAGGTGAACTCGCACTGGTGGTGGGCAAACATGGGTTGCGCGAGCATGGAGGCGTTTGCGGACGATTATTTGCGCGCTGTGCGATTGGCGCACGTGGCCATCCGGCGCCAAGCCAGTTGGCCGCGCGTGTATGTGTCGCTCGAACATCACTGGAACATCCGTTATCCGGCCGGCGACGAGCGGCAGTCATTTCCGGCGCGGGCGTTCCTGGATTACTTCGCCCGCCAAGCTCGTGCAGATGGCGACTTCGATTGGCACGTGGCGTTTCATCCGTATCCGGAAGATTTGTTCGAGCCGCGCTTTTGGAACGACAAGTCCGCGACAACCAACGTGCTGACCACGCCGCGCATCACATTCAAGAACATAGAACTGCTCCCCGCATATTTGCGTCGGCCCGAGCTTTTGTTCAACGGTCAGCCGCGCCGGATCATTTTAAGCGAGCAAGGTTTTCATACACCGAAGGGCGCGGACGGCGAATCCATTCAAGCGGCGGCGTATTGCTACGCCTACAAGAAGATCGAGCGTCTCGACGGCGTGGATGCGTTCATGCTGCATCGTCAGGTGGATCACGCAGGGGAAGGTGGGTTGTTGCTCGGCCTGCGCAGCAATCAGCCCAAGGCTGGCGACTTGCGCCCTAAGAAAAAAATCTACGACTGCTTCCGCGCGGCTGATGCGCCGGAATGGGAACAGATATTTGCCTTCGCGTTGCCCGTAATCGGCATCACCAACTGGAGCCAAGTCTTGCGCTGAGTGCGGGGCTGCATGTTTCCGCTTGGCGACGCGGCGTGCAGTGCCCATGCTGCGACGCGCATGGCGCAAGTGCATTGGATTCGCAGCAACGGCTTTATTCTCGCTCTGGTTGGAGCGGTGCTGTTGGCGTTTCTGCTACCCGAACCAGGCGCGCGCGGTGGCGTGTTGCACGCAGAACTGGTCAACAACTTTGGCATCGCGCTCATCCTGTTTTTGCAAGGCCTGTCGCTCGCGTTTGAGAAAATCAAAAGCGGAGCGGGCAACTGGCGTTTGCATGCTGTCATCCAAGCGTTCACGTTTGTGGTCTTTCCGCTGGTGGGACTGTTGTTTCACTTCGTCGTGCCACAGTTGTGGTCGGGCGAACCGACGGCGATCCGTGATGGCTTTCTTTATCTCTGCGTGCTGCCGTCCACGGTTTCAACCTCGGTGGTGCTCACCGCAGTGGCACACGGCAACACGGCTGGTGCGCTCTTCAACGCGGCGCTATCGAATATCCTTGGCGTCTTTCTCACCCCGGTGCTGGTGCAACTGCTCATGCACAGCACTGGGCAAAGCGCGCCGTTCGGGCCGCTGTTGGTAAAGATTCTCCTGCTCACCTTACTGCCATTTTTTGTCGGCATGGGGATGCGGCGTTTTGTGAAACACTGGATCGAGAAGCACAAGGCCTGGGTCGCGCGGCTCAGCAACGCCGTCATCGTGTTCATCGTTTACAGCGCGTTCTGTGATTCGGTCGTGGAGAAGATCTGGCAACGGCACGGTGCGGCGATGACTGGGCTGGTGCTGCTGTTTGTGACGCTGCTCTTCGCGGGGATTTCTGGATTGGTCGGCGCCACGTGCCGGGCGCTGGGTTTCAATCGTGCCGATGCCATTGCCGCCTATTTCTGCTCGGTAAAGAAAACACTCGCGCTGGGCGTGCCGCTGGCGATGTTGATCTTCGGCGACCGCAGCGATCTCTCGCTCATTCTGCTGCCGATCATGTTTTATCACCCGCTCCAACTGCTCGTGAATGGCTTGTTGGCCAATCGCTGGGGGAAACAAGCCGTTCCCGCTGCGAGCTAGACCTTCAGGTAAACGTAGATCGCGAAGATGATCGCCGCGATGCCGGCGACCGCCGCCACGGACCACAGGAAACTCCGTTGCCGGGCTGCAATGGCGAACGTAGAAACGATCACCGCTGCTTGCGCCGCTAACATGCCGAAGAAAAATTTCCCGCTCCGCTTGTGATGCCGTTCGGCGGAGATATTCGCCTTGCGCACCTGCAATTCATACAGGCTGGCAATGTTCTGGTTCACGCGCGCTTCGGTTTCGTAACGGGCGGCGTTGTAGCGCATCTTGGCAGCGGCGAACTGACGGGCGGCGGTCTTGTCCCCGACGAGCAGAGATTTTTCCAATTCATCCAATTTCTTGCCGGCCTCCGTTGTGGCCACATCGAACACGGTGGCATTTTCCTTGGCGGCCTGCAATGCCGCAGCGAGGGTTTCGTTGCCGACGGACTTCAGATGCTCGACCATCTCGCTTTCCGGCGCTTGTTTTTCTAACGCGTGCAGAGCGGTTTCGACATTGGTATCGAGATTCAGCGGAGTAGGGGACGGGACTTTGGGCAAGGTCAGGTTCTCGCTCAGGGTCGCGTCAGTGGTGGCTTGCAGCAGTTCGAAGGAATTGCGTTGCATCGCGCCGCGCAGTTTCTTGGCCTGAAAATAACTCCATTGATCACCCGCTTTAGATTGAAGCTGCGCTCCGAGCGCACGATCATATTGCGCTCGCGTCATCTCGCTGGAGGCCAATCCAGCGAGCAGAGTCGCTACGACCGTCATGATGACCGGTGTGACGGACAGAATCTTGCCCCACTTCGTCTGAGGAATGTCGGCTTTGAGTTCTTCAGGAATCTTGGTCTTCATCGCGACCGCAGGGTAACGGGCCGGGTGGCTTTCGTCAGCGGTAAAAGTCCACGCGCCGAACGGCTTAATCGTAGCTTAATCTTCGGCTCGCTATGTTGCAGCCATGGATGCGCTGTTTCTCCTGCTGCTGATTTTGGCGACGCCCAGCTTACTCGCATCGCTGGTGCTATGGGCCTGCTTGCTCATGGCGGCGCGCATGGAAAGCCCGACACCCACTCCGGCGGAATGCGAGTGACTAAAATCCCACGGACGGAAGTGTCCGTGGGACTTGCAGTCAGGAAATGCTGGAACGCTGTTTGATTTTCCGCATTTCACTCACTGACGGCAATCTTGCGCGGCTTCACCGCTTCCGATTTTGGCAATGTCAGAAACAACACCCCTTGATCCAGTCGCGCCGCAACTCGCGATGTATCAATCGCCGGATCGAGTTCGAACACGCGCCGATAATCCGCGCCATGGCGTTCGCGGAACAACACCTCTCCCGACACTGCTTCCTCCGTTTGGCGGCCCGTGATGGTCAGTTCCTGACCTTCGAGCGTGATTTCTAGGCCGTCCTTGGTCACGCCGGGCATCTCGGCTTCGAGCACGTAGCCGTCCTTGGTCGCGTAGATATCTACGTCTGGCGTGTGAAACGCGAACGGGCGTGCCTGGGTTGCGGCGGGGGATTCATTTTGGAATAGAGCTTTCATAGTTTGGTTCGATTTGAATGGTTGAGTTGCGCCGGCAGGAGTTGCTTTACCCGCCGGCGCGGTCTGTTTCCCTTAGTTCACCGAGACCTTGATCTGTTTCGGTTTCGCCTCCTCGGCCTTGGGCACAGTAATCGTCAGGATGCCGTCCTTGTAAGCGGCCTTCACCTTATCCGCCTCCACCGCCGTGGGCAGAGCCACAGTGCGTTGGAAGCGACCAAAGCTGCGTTCAGTGCGATACACCGAGGCCTCTTCGTGTTTCGTCTCACTCTTGCGTTCGCCAGAGATGCTCAATGTCCCATCTTGCAACGAGACGATGATGTCTTCTTTCTTCAAGCCGGGGACTTCCGCTTTCACGACGTAATTGTCCTTGTCCTCGTAAACATCCAGCGCGGGCGCCCAGCCGCTCAAGAGGTTTGAAGTGCGAGTCAGCTCCGTCAGCGGCGACTCAAACAGCCGATCAATTTCATCGCGCAAATCGGACAAACGTCCGAAGCTGGTCCAAGGAGTTAATGTGGGTCGTTGCCATTTTATAATATTCATGATGTTATCCTTTCTGTTTCAAAGTTTTGATTTTTCCTGACACCTCCTCTTTAGCTTCCGGGATGCCAGTGATGAAATCTGCGAAAACGCTAATGATTTCGCAGGTTTCTGAAATATGGCAAGGGACGCCCGTGCAAGCATGGCCCGGAAAATTGTGCCAGTGCCAGTGAAGTTGTGCCACGATTGCGCGGCAGAAGAAATTAGTGGAACAATGCGACCTATTCTGTGGCGACCACAGTATTCACGATCCGCTGGAAAGTTCCAGTGTCATGAAAACACTGTTCGGGTCGGCAGCATAGTTTCCGAACGGTGAGCACTCGATGAATCCGTGCCGTGAGTAAAGTTCGCGCGCTGGGGCAAAGTATGGCCGCGAGCCCGTCTCCAGACTTAAGCGGGACAATCCCATCTTGCGTGCCTCGCCGATGATATGTCTGACCATTGCGCTGCCGATGCCCTTCCGCCGATGGGATTGGGCCGTGTGCATTGATTTCAGCTCTCCGTGAGATTCAGACAACCGCTTCAAAGCACCGATCCCGATGACTACCTCTCCATCCCAAGCGGACCAAAAATTTATGTCGGGTGATTTCAATCCGCTCAGATCCAGCGCATGAGTGCTGCCGCAGGCGGTTTCGGCGCGGGCCGAGGTGAAGTGATAAGTCAGAAGTTCCTGCACCCGGGAGTCATCAAGTCCGCCTGCGATGATTTTCATGCAACTTGTTTGCCTGTTCGCAGTCTGAAGGATTCCTCATGCGCTTCTAGGTGATACAGAATTGCTGCGAGCACGCCGGCCAATACCACCTGATGAGATCGCTCCATGTCGTCAAAATGGTTTTGCCCGCGGGTGATTGCGGCGTGTATTCGGCCTGCTGCGGCTTCGAGCAAATCCGTCACTCCATCGATTTTGAATCCTCCTTGCTCAATCAGTGCTAAATAGTCACTCGGATGCAGGCGCGTCCCATTCGCATTAACCCAAGCATTCCCCTGCTTTCGTATCCCCCTGAGACTCCTCTGAACATGCTCGCCAAGACGATTCTCGTAGTCATGGTACCTGTTTGGAGGCGTGATGGCCGCGAGCTCATCAATGAGTACGTTGAACAGCCAAGCAAAGCTGTCCTCTTCATCCATGTACCGCCCAGTTTTAGGGTCAACTTGAAGTTCCCAGTTAGAACGGATATGCGAAAGCGGGCGAAGAACTTCGTGCTCCATTAGATCGCTCGGAGCGAAGAAGCATCTCACGTTTTCTGAGAGCTTGCGGTCTTGGGGCATGCGGCGACTTTAGGGTTGCCACCCAAACCGGTCAAGGCACTTGTGGCATGGGTTAGTTTGGTAAGGCGAGGCGGCTGACGGGCCGGCTGGCGAGGACGCTCGCCCCACCGAGCTTGCTCTGTAGCGGCGCTCTGTGAGCGCCGGCTGCTCCGTTGGCGTTGCTCGGCGGTCACAGACCGCCGCTACAACAAAAGACCCCAAGCCGTATGGCTTGGGGTCTTGGTAGAACAGAAAACTAATCAGTCAAACGCATGACCGGCGCAGCAGAGAACGTTCTTCACTTTGTGACGAACGAGGTCCTTCACCATCTTGCGAGCTGGGGCCATGTATTTGCGCGGATCGAATTCCTTCGGATTTTCCACGAACACCTTGCGGATGCCGGCGGTCATCGCCATGCGGAGGTCGGTGTCAATGTTCACCTTGGTGCAACCCACGCGGCGGGCGATTTCGATGTCGGCTTCCGGCACGCCCTTCGCGTCGGGCATGTTGCCGCCGTACTTGTTGATCTCGTCGGCGAGATATTGCGGTACGCTGGAGGCTCCGTGCAACACGAGCGGATAGTCACCGAGGTTGGCATCCATGAGCGCCTTCTTGATCGCCTTGAGGCGTTCGAGATCGAGATGCTGTTCGCCCTTGAATTTGAACGCGCCGTGGCTGTTGCCGATGGCGACGGCGAGGGAGTCGCAGCCGGTTTCCTTGACGAACTTGACGGCTTCGTCGGGGTTGGTGTAGTGGCCGCTGGTGGAGTGGGCGCCGCCTTCTTCACCTTCGTCGAACTGCGCGCCGACCAAGTGGCCGAGTTCGGATTCCACGGAGCAGTTATGCTTGTGGGCGTATTCGACGACCTTGCGGGTGATTTCGGCGTTCTTCTCGAAGGGCTCGTGCGAGGCGTCAATCATGACGCTGGTGAAACCTTCATCAATGCACTCTTTGCACAATTCGAACGTGTCGCCGTGATCGAGGTGGACGGCGATGGGGATGTTGCTCAGGCTGACGGCGGCATCAATGAGCTTCTTGAGATAAACCGGGTTGGCGTAAGCGCGAGCGCCCTTGGAAATCTGGAGGATGAGCGGGGCTTTTTCCTCTTCGCAGGCTTCAACAATCGCCTGGATCAGTTCCATGTTGTTGACGTTGAAAGCGCCAAGAGCGTATTTGCCTTTGAGAGCTTTCGCGAACAGGTCTTTGGTATGTGTCAGTGGCATAGTTTTCTAGGTTGTATCAACACTCCGAGTGTCCCCGAAGCAGTATTAAGTTTACAAATTCTCAATCCGCAGGGAAATGAAAATTGTCGTCCGATTTTGGCCGGGTTTCCGCAAAAATTGGTATCAGCGGGCGCGTGGGGATATTTCTATCAATGATAGAAGTGTTTCAGCAGCGGCAGGCCAAACTTCCAGATCAGCCAACCCAAGCCACCGCCCATGGCCACGAGTACTGCAATGAGCCGTGTGCGCGCTTTAGTCCGGTCCGGTTCTTCCCAATACCAGGCGATCCAGACGCTGATTTCGTAAAGGCCGTAAAGTGGCACAGCCATCATTACTTGCGTCAGCACTTCCGGCGTCGTCAGCAATCCGCCCAGCACCAGCACGATGACGATCATGTAGCGCCACATCGCGCGCAGACCGCGATAGCTCAGCACACCGATCTTCACCAGCGTGAGCAGCACGACGGGCAGTTCAAATCCGAGGCCCATGCCGAGCATGAATTTGCAGACGAAGCTGATGTAATCTTCCGCCCGCCATTGCAGCGCGCCGAAGCCGAGCCAGTTGGAATACATTTGTGACGCCGCAAGCGCCACGGGCATCAAGAGGAAATAGCAGAATGCTACGCCCGACAGGAACAGGCCCGCTCCGAACACGAGTCCGCGTCGGACGTATTTTTGTTCCTTCATTCGCAGGGCGGGGAAGACGAAGGACAGGATGAAATAGAGAATGAACGGTGAGGCCATCACCGTGCCGCCGTAGAGTGCGACTTGAAAGGCTACGATGAATCCGCCCGCCGGACTGAGATTGATCAATTCGACGTGAAGCTTCTGGGCGGAGGAAGCCACCGATTGATCCGGGTTCAGTCGCCAACCCAAGACTCGATTGGTGCCGACGACCTGGGGTTCGATTTCAATCGCAACGAAGCGGTTCGTCGTTTCAAGCTGGAGCGTTTTTTCCTGTTCCGGCGAGAGTTTGAGCGTGGTGAGCTTGTTCGTGCCGTACGTGACGGTGACGACCTGGTTTGTGCCGGGATAATTGACCTTGGCGCGTTCTAGCGGCCACTTGAGGATGCCGACCACGTAGTCGCCGGCAATGAGGCAGAGCAACATCGCGACGCCGAGGGTCACGACGCTCTTGATGAGGACCCAGCGCAGGTCCTCCAAGTGATCAAGGAATGACTTTACCGGTCCGCCTTCGTCGCCCGGTTCAGGATGTTCCGGCTCAAATTCGGCTGCCATGAACGAGGCCGCTCAGGTCAGGCTTTGGGAGCGTTGGAAGAAGACTGCTGTGAATCCGCCTGGGCCGTCGCGCCGGTGGGCGGGAGCTTGCGAGCAGGCGGCGTGGTGTCTTCCGACGCATTGTGGATTTCGTCGGTGACTTCGCGGGTGGCTTTCTTGAATTCCTTGATGCCGCTGCCGAGGCCCTTGGCGAGTTCCGGCAATTTCTTCGAACCGAACAGCAACAACACCACCGCGAGAATCAGGACAATTTCCCAGCCACCGAGCATTCCAGCAAACATGATATTCATAAAGTCACCTAGCGTAGAAACGTTAAGCCGGGAAGTATGGCGAGTAAAGCGCCAAAACTCCCCGGCGTAAGCGGAAAAACTAATTACTTCTTGCGCAACACGATAAACTCACCGCGGCGATTCTGCGCATAGGCGGATTCGTCGTGGCCGCTGGCCACGGGTTCGCGTTCACCCAAGCTGCGGGTAATGACGAGGTTGGGGTTGGCGCCAAGACCGATCAATGCTTCGCGCAGGGCGGCAGCGCGGCGTTCGCCGAGGGAATCATTGTAGCCTTCCGTGCCGCGTTCGTCGCAATGGCCGTCCACACGCAAGCCGACCTCGCTGTTACTCTTCAGATAGCTGGCCACCGCTTCGACATTTGCTTGCTCACCGCTCTTGATGACGGAGCTGTCGTATTCGAAATGAACGATGTGAGCCTTCAAGGCTTGGCGGTCTTCATCGTGCAGGGCTGGATCAGTCAACCAGCTTTCGGGATTCATGGGGGTGCCGAGAGGGTTGCCGCCGAGGCTATCCTCACCGGTTTTGACCGGCGGCAAATCTCCAATTTCGCCGGGGCGAACAATGGTGTCTTTACGGTTGATTGGCGTGTTGCCGACAGGGCGCTTCTGGCAACCCGTGACAACGACGGTGAGCGCCAGCACCCCGGCCAGCAGATAGGACAATTTCATAGCTTTCATGTTATTTGAGTGTTTGGGAATGGGCGCTTCTATTTCGCCCAACTGGGTTGTGAGTTGTTTCCCGAAATTCGGGAGATAGTCTTGGTTTGTTTCGTAGGCACGTCAAGCATAGACAACCGGCGGCCCGAGCCGTCGCGACGCGCGTAAATCAACGTGCGCGAATTCGGCGCCCACGACGGATCTTCGCCCTCCGCCAGCACCGTGGCTGAGCCTCCCCCCGCCGGGACGACGCAGATGTCAAAGCCGCCGCGCCGTTGTTGGGTGAACGCGATCCACTTGCCGTCGGGGGAACAATCCGGCTCGGTCGGATTCGAGACGCCGGTGGAGATCCGGGTGGGTTCTCCGCCTGCGGCTGGAATCCGATAGAGCGCCCGCCGTCCGTCTATCTTGCCCGCGAAACAAATCCATTGCCCGTCCGGTGACCAGCAGGGCGAAGACTCGTCTTCGCGTGACTTGGTCAACCGTTTCAAGCTGCTGCCGTCCACATCACCGACGTAGAGGTCCACCGTGCCCGACTTGCTGAGAATCATCGCCACGCGCTTGCCGTCCGGCGACACCGCCGGGCTGAGGTTCGAGCCGGGGTAGGGGGCGATATCCGTCCGGCGGCCCGAACCGAGGTCATGATGATAAATATGCGCATCACCAGTCCGATAAGACGTGTAGCACAAAGCAAACTTGCCCGGCACCCACGAGGGCGAAATGACGGTGGCTTTATCCGGCGTCACGCTTTGCGCGCCGTTACCATCGAAGTCCGCGATGCAGACCTCGCTGGTTTTTCCTTCGCCCTTTTTGAAGGCGACCTTGGTGCCGCCGATGCCCTTGCGCCCGAGCGCCGCGAGAAAATCATCCACGAACGCGTGGGCCTGCTTCCGCACTGAAGCACCGGAGTAGCTTTTGTTGACGAGGTAGCTTTTGTTGATGGCATCCTGCGCGCGCCCCACCAAGTTGCCATTGGCGCTGCCGCTGAGGAGGTACTGCGCTGCGTCACCACTCACAAAGCTGAAGCCTTGCACGGTGAGGTCAAACTGGATGACTTCCAAGGCTTCGCCACTGAAGCCGGAGAGATTTACCGGAATGGGTTTTTCGCTCAGGCTCCAGTCAGGTTTAACAATAATGGTGGTTTGCGCGAGCGTCCGGCCGAGCAGTACCGCGCAGCAAAGTGCGGCGAATGTCAGTTTCAGTTTCATCCCAGATTCAGCTTTGGTTTTAGGTCAAAAATAATGTTGAACGTCCGGCGGGAATCCTTTGCGCCGGCGGGAAATGCCGTACTTGGCGGACTGAGTCCAATACCCGCTTTGTCAGGCTGTTCAAGGCCGCGTTGCTTGACGGTGACACAAGCACGCCGGATACAACGGTGCCATCGCTCAAGATAACCACCGAAGTTTCAATTTGAACTTGGCCGTCGGCAATGTCCCCGGCAGCGGCGAGTGCCTGATCGTAAGCCCGCTTGTAGATGCGCTGGATGGCTTGGGCGTAATTCGCGTAAGACGCGCCGCTGCCACCGCCTTGACCGTCAGGCATTCGCACATCAGTGCCGGAGGAAAGACCAGAGCCGAGATTGGAGCGCGTGCTGCGGAGAGCGCTGGCCAGCGCCGAATTGTTGCTGGTGTTGGTGTTCGCTTTGGCGGTGCTGCTTGTCTTGGCGGTGGAAGCAGTCTTATCAGAGAGTTTCACCCTTTTATCCGTATTGACCTTTACCTGATGAACAGGCTTGGGCTTTTGGACTTTATCCGAGTCGCGGTCAGTGAGTTTCGGTTCTTCGGCTTCGACAGTTTTCGGCTGGGGCTTGGGAGGCTTCACCGGCTCTGGGGCGGCAACTTCTTCCTTCTTGGCGGGCTCAGTCTTGGGCGGTTCAGGAGTCGGGGGCTTGGGTTCGGCAACGGGTTGTTCCGGCTTGGATTGCTGAACAACTTGCCCGCCTGGTTTTGCACCGCCTTCATTAGAGAATGGCGAATCGGTCAGAATGCTGGGTTCAATGGTGATTTCTGTCAGGTCAAGTGGCTCTTCCTCTTGGTGAAAAAATGCCGGGCCGACCAGCAGCGCCAGCAAGAGCAGGGCGTGCATCGTCGTTGCGCCAAGGACGCATTTTTTTTGCAGTCGGCTCATCGGCCTTTCGGAGTTTGCGTGCGGATCGAGAATCGTGAGATGCCTTTGCCGGTGCACTCATCTGTCAACGCCACGAAGTCCTTCATTTTGCTGTTTGCGTCCGGACGCACGTAGATGATGAGGTTCGGGTTTGCTTGAAATTCTTGCGCCAGCGCCGCGACGATCTGGTTCAACGGCTGCAACCGCTTGTCCATCGCATATTGTCCGGCAGAATTGATTTCTACTACCCGAATATTCTTTTTGTCGGTTGGGCGGTCGGCGGCGTTGCGACCGGTGGGCAGAGTGACGTCGAGCCCCTTTTCCAACAGCGGCGTGGTGATGACGAAGATGATCAACAACACGAACGCCAGATCGAGCAACGGCGTGATGTTGGATCTCGTTCAACGTCACCAAGTGACTGCGTTGGGAGAACCGTTTCATTCGTCTTGCAAGTATTCCGTTTCCATCTTGGAAACCAAGTCTTGCGCGAAGTTGTCCAGTTCGACCGTCCGGACGCGCAGGTTATGCACGAGCCAGTTGTAGCCGAACATCGAGGGGATCGCGACGAGCAACCCCGCGACTGTCGTCACGAGTGCCGCCGAAACGCCCGGCGCCATCGCCGCCATCGAAGCGCTGCCCGTCGCGGGCGATGCCGGCGAACGTATCCATCACGCCCCACACCGTGCCGAGCAACCCGAGGAACGGCGCGCCGCTCACCGCGATCGCTAGAATGATGAGGCCGGATTCCAGCTTCAACGATTCCTGCGCCACGGCAGTTTTCCATCGAGGCGTTTCACGTGTTCCATCGCTTTCAACGAGACATGTTTCTTGCGCGCTTCATCTGACTTTGCCTTTGAGGCGGGCATCCAGCTCCACGCTACCGGCTTGATAGACGGCAAACAGCGGACAACCCTCCGCTTGAATGCGCCGGTCGAACAGTTCGAGCACGGATCTTTTGCGCCTTGAATTCGGCGGTGAAGAATTGGTTCAGCTTTTTCGCGCGATGCATCTGCACCACTTTGAAGGCGATGACCGACCACGCCCGAATGGAGAAGAGCAAGTACGACGATGATGACCTTCGCCTCAGGCGTAGCCATCCGAAAAACGCTGAAACCTCCGGTATTGACCGAGGCAGGGTTGTTCCCCACAGCACCAAACAGTAATGGTACAATCACAAAGAATTCGTGTGCTCTAACTGGTCGTGAGGAACCGACGGACGCCAAGCACCGGGCTGGTTACGAACACTACGACGTATTTTTGCGCGGAGTGTTCAGAAAAAGCAAAATCTTTTTATTCACAAACACGATGAGTCGAACTTTTCGCTTCTCTGAGCCGCGCTGAAATGTTTCAGTCTGCGGGTGATCGAAGCAACCCTCGGCGCCATCCTCAATGCTCTCGGCATCATCATTGGTGGTATCATCGGTCTGGTGCGACCTACGCCGTTGTCGGCGCAGACGCAGGCATTCTTCAAAGTGTTGCTCGGCATGTTCACGATGTTCTTCGGCCTGCGCCTGACGTGGCTGAGCATCAGCGGTTCGTTCGGGCAGGTCTCCAAACAGGTGGTCATCGCCATCGTGGCTCTGATGATCGGGCCGCTGCTCGGGAAACTGTTCGCGCCTGCAAAAAGCTTCCAATCACCTCGGCCAATACGCCAAAAAGTTGATCGAGACCGGCGACGGGAAGGCGGAAAACCGCTTCAGCAACGGCATGAACGCCTGCACTATCCTGTTCTGTGCCGCTCCGCTCGGCATCCTTGGCGCAATCCATAACGCGCTGCCAATCGAAAAGGACACGACCGGCTATTTCTATCCGCTGGTCGTCAAAGCCTTGATGGACGGACTCGCCAATATGGGTTTTGTGATGCTGTTCGGCGTCGGCGCGATTTTCTCTGCGCTGCCGGTGTTCGTCTTTCTTGGCACAATCACCATGACAGCACATATCTTTCTCGAGCCGTTCCTCCGTTCCCACGCGTTGCTGGATTCCGTCAATGCCGTGGGCGGCTTGGTCGTCTGCACCGTGGGTGTGGTGATTTTCGAGATCCGTCGCGTGCAGCTGGCCGATTATCTTCCCGCGCTCGCGGTTGCGCCGTTGCTCACCTGGCTCTGGAAATAAAAAGCCGGAGAGCGTGAACTCTCCGGCCAGTGCTGAGGGAACGTCTTGGGCGGTTACGAGCAACCGAGGCTTTCGCCGCAGTTCAAGCACTTGTAGCAGGCGCCATTGCGCACGGCCATGTGTCCGCAGTTCGGGCAGGTCGGCGCGTCCTTCTGGAAGTGCGCCACCGACTCGCTGCAGCGACTTCACGGATTTACCGGATTTCGGGAGCCGTGGCCTTTGTTGATGGCGGCCGCCGCGTCGAGGTCGAGCACATCAGTGTCGTCCGAAAGTGGCAGCTCCGGCACCGGACGATTTACTTTTTTTTTATCTCCTCGATGAGGCCGGGGATCGCGAGTTCGGGCTGACTGCGCAATTGCGTGTTCGCCTCGCGATACGCCGGGGATGAACTGCATCGCCATCCAGCGGAACACGTAGTCCGTGATGGAGGCGGCGTTGCGGATCTCCGGGTTCTTGGTGAAACCGCTCGGCTCGAAGCGTTGGTGCGCGAACTTGCGGACGAAGCGCTGGCAGGGGCACGCCGTATTGGAACGCCATGCTGGTCAGCGTGCCGATGGCGTCCATCAGACCGCCGATGGTCGAACCTTCCTTGGCCATGGTGATGAACAATTCGCCGGGTTGGTCGTCTTCGAACAGGCCGACGGTGAGATAACCTTCGTGGCCCGCGATATCGAATTTGTGCGTGAGCGCGGTGCGCGTGTCGGGCAGACGGCGGCGCAGCGGTTTGCCTGATTCGATCTGCGAATTCGCCGACTTGAGCCTCAAGTTCTTTGATGCGGGCTTCGAGCGGCGGCATCATCGGGAGTCGCGGCAGCGGCGGTTTTGTCCCCGCCTTCGTTGGTCTTCTTGGTGTTGAGCGGTTGGGAGCGTTTCGAGCCGTCACGATAGATGGCGACGCACTTGAGGCCCATCTTCCACGCTTCCACGTAGGTGTTGCGGATGTCTTCGACCGTGCAGTCGTTGGGCATGTTGACGGTCTTGGAGATCGCGCCGCTGATGAACGGCTGGGCCGCGCGCCATCATCTTGAGGTGCGCGAGATAGCCGATGCTGCGCTTGCCGCGGAACGCCTTGAACGCGCAATCGAACACGGGCAGATGCTCAGCCTTCACGCCGCTGCGGATGGTCGCACCGTTTTCTTCCACGTCTTCGATGGTGTCAAACTTCTCGACGTGCGTGATGATCGCTTCAATCTGCTTCTGGTTGTAACCGAGACGACGCAAGCCTTCGGGCACGGTGCGGTTGACGATCTTCAACATGCCGCCGCCCGCGAGGAGCTTGTATTTCACGAGCGCGATGTCGGGTTCGACGCCGGTGGTGTCGCAATCCATGAGGAAAGCAATCGTGCCGGTCGGCGCGAGCACGGTGACCTGGGCGTTGCGATAACCGACTTGCTTCGCCGCGCGCCAGAGCCGTATCCCAGCACTTCCGGGCTTCGGTCTTGAGATAATTGAACTCTGCGCTCGGCTGGATGTCTTCCACGGCATTGCGATGCAGCTTGATGACATTGAGCATGGACTCGACGTTGTCCTTCTTGACGGTCTTGGCGACGCCGGAGCAACGCGCATCGCGGTAACCCTTGAATGGTCCTTCCACGGCGGCAATCTCAGCGATTGCTCGTACGCATGACCGGTCATGATGGCGGTGATCGCACCGGCGAGGGCGCGGCCTTCATCGCTGTCGTAGGGCAGGCCGTAGCTCATGCAGAGCGAACCGAGGTTCGCGAAACCGAGGCCGAGCGTGCGATAGATGTGGGAGTTCTCCGCGATTTCCTTGGTCGGGTAGCACGCATTGTCCACGAGGATTTCCTGCGCGGTGATGTAGATGCGCACGGCGGCTTTGAAGCGTTCGATGTCGAATTTGCCGTCTTCGCGCTTGAACTTCATCAAGTTGAGCGAGGCGAGATTGCACGCGGTGTTATTGAGGAACACGTATTCGCTGCACGGGTTCGTGGAGTGAATCGGCTTCGGTACCGGCGCAGGTGTGCCATTTCTGGATCGCACCGTCGTATTGCATGCCGGGGTCGCCGCAAGTCCACGTGCCTTCAGCGATCTTGGTGAGCGAGCTTGGCCGCGTCCTTCTTTTCGAGCGGTTTGCCGGTGGTTGTGGCTTTGCGTCCACCATTCCTTACCGTCAATCGCGGCCTGCATGAACTCGTCGCCCGCACGAACGGACAGGTTTTCGTTCTGATACATGACGCTGCCGTAAGCTTCGCCGTTGTACGAACCGTCATAACCCTGTTCGATCAACGCCCACGCCTTCTTCTCTTCGCTCTGCTTGGCATCAATGAATTCTTCGATATCGCCGTGCCAGTCGCGCGAGCGTGTTCATCTTGGCCGCGCGACGGGTTTTGCCGCCGGATTTCACGACGTTCGCGACTTGGTCATAGACCTTGAGGAAACTCATCGGGCCGCTCGGGCGACCGCCGCCGCTGAGTTTTTCACGTGCGGAGCGGATCGGGGAGAGGTCGGTGCCCGTGCCGGAGCCGAACTTGAAGAGCATCGCTTCGGCATACGCGAGGTGCATGATGCTTTCCATGTCGTCCTTCACGGACTGGATGAAGCACGCGCTGCATTGCGGATATTCGTATTGGGTGCGGGCGCGTTCGGCTTCGTTGGTTTTGCGATTGTAATACCAGTTGCCCTTGGTCGGAATTTTTGCCGATGCCGTATTCGTGATAAAGGCCGACGTTGAACCACACCGGCGAATTGAACGCGCCGTATTGATTCACGCAGAGCCAGGTGAGCTCGTTGTAGAACGATTTCGCCGTCGGCCTTGCTGAAATAACCATCCTTGATGCCCCAGTCGGCAATGGTGCGGGTGATGCGATGGATGAGCTGGCGGACGGAGGTTTCGCGCTCGGAGGTGTTTTGTTCGCCGTAGAAATATTTCGAGACGACGACCTTCGTCGCGAGAACCGACCAAGACTTCGGCACTTCGACGTTTTCCTGCTTGAAGATAACCTTGCCGCCGTCGTCGGTGATTTCGGCGGTGCGCTTGTCCCATTCGATCTGGTCGAAGGGATTGACCTTGGCATCACTGAAGACGCGTTTGATGGAAAGAGCTTTGCTGGTAGCAGCCTTTTCAGGTTTGGTGCCGCGGCTGGCGCTGACGGTCGCAGGACGGCGACGATTTTGGGAGGCGGGAGCAGTCATAACATCTTCACGTGCGTCAATCATGATTATACCTTTAATTAGTAGTTCTCCTGTACGTTATTGCCCGACCATCCGACGACAAAATACCCCTAAAAAGTGACTCAAATCGGCTAATTCCTCGGGGTTTCGGGCAATTTTGGTAAAAACGAAATTCCCCAACTAATTGGGGAACGCCGCCATCTTGCTACCACTGCTTGTATGGCTCAAGATATTTTTTCAAAAATAATTATCCCGGGATATTCGCAGGCGAGATGCCCTGATTTTTTGGGCAAATTGCCATTTTTTCCAAAGTTATTCCCTCCTGTGGATAACTCAGTTGGGAAGAATTTGGTGGTGAGTGTGGCCTTTTCCGTTCAGCTGAAAACAAAACCACGCCCCAAGCGCTTGGAGCGTGGTTTTGAGGTGAGATTCTCGCTCGGAAAATACTACTCGGCGCGTTTCCGCTGCGGGCGGGTGCGGCCTTGGAAGCTGAAACTCTTGCCGCTGCGTTTGGGGCGCACACCGCCTTTGAACGGGGCATCTTTGATAAATTTTCGTACCGGCTCAATGGTTTTCGGGCGGGCTTTTGGCGCCAGAATGATGGGGCAACCTTCATAGCCGAAGGCCTTGCGTATTTCGCCGGCGAGATATTTTTTGTAGGGATCGGAAAACAGCTCGTCACGGTTCACGAATAATAGGAACGTCGGCGGGGCTTGCCGGACTTGGGTGGCGTAAAAGAATTTCAACCGATGCCCCACGGAACTGACCGGCTGGCGGCGCTCGACGGCATCGTTGATAGTGCGATTGAGCAACGCGGTTGGAACCTTTTGTTGCAATTGCGCGGCAACGTAACGGACGGCTTCGAGCAAGCGATCCAGATGAAAGCCCGATTTGGCTGAAGTGAAAATTACCGGCGCATAATCGAGGAAGAACAATTTTTCCTGCACCCAGTTGCCGAATTCACCCAGCATGGTCAGCGGACCTTCGTTACCTTCGTAACGTTTCTTCTTATCGCGGCGTTGGATTTCTTCTTCCCGCGCTTTGCGGACGGGTTCGTCGTACAAATCCCACTTGTTGACCACGACGATGCAGGCCTTGCGGTTCTGGACAATGTGGTCGGCGATTTTTTTGTCCTGTTCCAGAATCCCTTCCTGCGCATCTAAAACCAGCACGCAGATGTCGCAGCGTTCGATGGATTGCTCGCTGCGCTGCACGCTGAAAAATTCGACAGAATCATCCACCCGTCGTGATTTTCGCATGCCCGCCGTATCAATCAGAATATATTTCTGCTTCACGCCGTCGGTTTCGACCTCGAACGGCACGTCTACCGAATCGCGGGTGGTGCCGGCGATGGGGCTGACAATGACGCGTTCCGATTTGGTAAGCGCGTTGATGATGGAAGATTTGCCGACGTTGGGGCGACCGACGATGGCCAGCTTCAGCGGCCCGCGTGGTTTGCGGACGGGAAGGCTTTCTCCTTCGCCGCCTTCTGGAGTTGGTTCAAATTCTGTTTCGGTTTCCGGCGCTTCCGGTGTGAACGCCGGGAGAAAGCGCACCGCCTCCGTCATCAAATTATCAATACCTTCGCCATGGATCGCGGTGACGGGGAAAATTTTCTCAAAACCGAGTTGGCTGAATTCCACCGTTTGCGGCTCGACGCGAGCCGTATCCACTTTGTTGACGGCCACGAGTACGGGTTTGCCGGATTTGCGCAGTCGTGTCGCGACCTCGCGGTCCAACGGCACGATGCCTTCCTGCACGTTGACGACGAGGATGATCACATTCGCCGCCTCGATGGCGAGATCTACCTGTTCAACCGCGGCTTTGACGATGACATCGTTGGACTTCTCTTTGCGCAATAGCCCGATGCCCCCCGTGTCCACCAGCGTATAAGGCCGGCCATGCCACTCGGCTTCGGCGGAGACACGGTCGCGCGTGACGCCGGGCATGTCGTGCACGATGGCGATGCGTTTACCGACGATGCGATTGAACAGCGCGGACTTGCCGACATTGGGGCGACCGACGATGGCGATTAAACCTGACATGCGCACAGGATGCCGCAGTGCGGGCGGGCAAGCGAGGCAAAATCCCGGTG
Organism: Verrucomicrobiota bacterium; assembly: GCA_049840435.1. GTDB lineage: Bacteria > Verrucomicrobiota > Verrucomicrobiia > Limisphaerales > JADLHS01 > JADLHS01. The sequence goes on from JASGKY010000020.1 coordinate 100,916, forward strand.
ATGAACTATGGGTTGGGGGCTAGATCGAAGATGAAATCAACTTCCGTGGGCTGGTCAGCTTTGACGACTACTTCGCGGGCCAGAGCATTGGCGCCAGACATTTTCAAATGGCGTGCATTGAGGAGGTATTTGCCGGTCGGGACATTGGGAATGACAAAGACTCCGTTGGTGTCTGATACGGCAAAGAACGGGTTTTCCACCGCACAAACGTAAGCGAATTCCCAAGGGTGTTTGCTACATTCGATGGCGATGAAATCCTCGGGGCGACGGGCGGCTGGTCGGGTTCTGGCGAGGCCTGAATAGAGGACAACTTGAGAGGTGATGCGGTTGTTGGGAGCGGAAGGATGATTTGTGGTTACGATTCTCAGGAGGTGGTCTTCGGTGGTGTGGTTGGAGAAGATCCATGCCTGACTGACTAATGCGCCGCTCAAAAGTGGGGTGATTTTGCAGTCCGCCAAGGTTAACAGGTGATTCGTCAGGCTGGCGGCGGATAGTTGTGAGGACATTCTGCCGGCGAGGGAAACGAATACGTTCGCGAGCGCTCCGTTCGTGCCGACGATAAAATCCTGCGTAGTGGGCGGATTGGTTCGCAACGCCGGGCAACTGGGGTCGGTGTTAAGCGCAATGACCCGTTCCGGAGGTGGGTTAAAGGTGACCCGGCCGACGATGGTATTTCCCGGATGTGTTGCTCGGGTGACTACAGAGACAAGCGGCGCGGCCTCCTCCAAGATTTGGACTGCGGGGGCGTCAGTTCCCGGCACTGCGGGATTGGAGATCGGTGGAATCGTCGAGTGAGCGACTGCGGGAACGGGGCGGCGCAGAGATGCGTTGGTAGTCATTGCCGGTGGACTGGAGAAACCATCCGGTTCAGTTATTGGAGTGGCCACCTGAGCTGGGAGATGGTCGTGGAGGTCGGTTCTTTTAGGTTTAGCTTGATGACAATCAGAACCAGACAAACTGCGATGACCAATAACGAAAGAATGATCACAGAGCTCGGATTCGGCTCGCTTGAGTTTGACTCTGAGTCGGCATGGTAGTTCAACACCGGATTGCTGCAGTGGTTGCACGGCAGATGACGCGTTGGTGCGATGCAGCTTTGCCAGACTCGAGGTGACTGAGGATGGTAAACAGACCTAACATGCGTAACAGGATGGACGGCTCAATGGTGAAAGTATTCGCGCACCCTTGAGCAGAGTAGCGGCTCGGGGAAGTTCGCGCGAGACATGCAGGGCCGGGGTTTACGGCAGATGCATCAAGATCGAGCTCGGAAGGGTACAAATCGCTGAAGCGGCAACTTACTTTGGCAGCTTGCGCAATAAACTTTTGGCGCGGGAAACCCACACCCGGTCGCGCCGCCGTTGATACGCGGGCGCATGTGGGTCGTCGGCGAGAATGTCTTTTAGTTGGGGGTGGGCAAGATCGGGCTGATTTTTGGCGAGGTAAAGCTCAGCGAGCTGCACCTTGGCGCGCGGATAAGAGTTATTGGCCACCACGTATTCCCAGCTCTTGATCGCGTTGTCCGTTTCGCCCAAGGCCGTGAGTGTTTCGGCATAAGCCATGGCGGTGTAGTTGAAATCGTGTTTGGGGTTCTCGCGCAAAACGCCTTCCAGCAGCGGGCGGGCCTCGGCCGGGCGCTTCTGGCGGAGCAGGCATTGACCGAAATGGGCGCGGGTGTCGGGATCGTTGCCGTCGCGTTCCATGGCGGCGCGATAGCAGGCTTCTGCTTTTTCGTATTTCCCCTGTTGAAAGTAAACGTCACCAAGTTGGGAATGGTGGTGGGCATGGTCGAGGTTATGGATTTGCGCCTGAAGATCGCGGATGCGCCTGCGATCGAACGAGCCGGGTAGTTCGAAGCCGCGCGAGGTCGGACCGCGGAACATATAGAAGAAATACCACGCGGCGGCGAGGCCCGGCATGATGAGCATGTAAGCCACCCAGACCCATTCGCCTTTGCGGACGGCATCGATGACCATCCACAACGTGAATAGCAGGACCAATCCCCCCACGCCGAGGCCAAACCAGTGTTGCACTTGATCGAGAAACGAAATGCCCGAGTCTTCGTAGCCGTAGGAATCCACGGGCCGGAAAATAGTGAGCCGGTGGCAGTCAGGCAATAATTCTTCTGGTTTGGTCCTAAAGCGGTTGTTGGCTTGAAATTGGAGGTGGTCCGGAGGGCGAGCCAGCCCTGATTTAGCGTTGAACCAGCCGCGCCCGCATGTTTGTGCGGTTTACGGTTGGGGGTGCGGAGGTAGGATGCGTTGAAACCCGGTCAGAAAACCCAAACAACGCAGTAGTCGTATATGAACAACGCAAGAACACTCCTCACGTGTGCCTGTGTCGCGCTCGCATGCAGCGCTCGGGCAGCAACTTATTCCGATCCTATCGGTGATGTCTTCACCGGGGCGGGCGGTGGAATCCTCGACATTTCCTCCGTGGAAGTGAATAGCACGGCCACCGATTTGATTATCAAGATCAACCTGGCTGGCGATCCGGTCGCTACGGACTGGGGCAAATACATGATTGCCCTGAACACAACAGCAGGTGGTGACACGGCGGGGAATGGTTGGGGGCGGCCGATCTCGATGCCAGCGGGAATGGACTATTGGGTCGGAGCTTGGGCAGATAGCGGCAACGGCGCGGAAATCCGGAAATTTACCGGCACCTGGCCAGTCCAGTCGGCCACGTATAATCCTAATCCAGACAACCTGTCCGTCAGCAAGAACACATCCTCGGTAACGGTGCAGTTTGCCTTTGCCGGCCTGGGGCTCGCGCCGGGAAGTTCGTTTGTGTTCGATGTATTTAGCAGCGGCGGCGGCGGCGGGGACGGGGCGGTGGACGCCTTGTCCGTGGCGACGCAGAGCATTGGCGATTGGGGTAACTCTTTTTCCTCGCAATCCACGCTATCGTTCACCATTCCGCAAGTGCCGGAAACCAACCGCGTTGGCATTCGTCGGAGTCGGATCGTTGCTGCTGATTAATCGGATTCGGCGGCGCTGATTGATTTCGTTTTCGTCGTAATCAGATTGGACCGGGCCATTGCATTGCGCAGCGGCCCGGTTTCTTTTTCATCTGACAGGGGAGTTGTTTTGAAATTTATGTGGATTAGCGCAGCAGAAACTCCAGCGGCTCATGAACGCGCTTCTTCCAGGCGCGTTCCGAGTGCTCCTCGCCCGGAAATGATTTCGTGATCCAGTTTGTCCCCGTGTAGCCAGCATTTTTCACCTGTGCATCCACGGCTTGTTGCAATGGCTCGTAGCGCCCGTCTTTCGTCTCGGTGCCGAAATCGAAATAGATTCGGTGCGACTTGGGATCAGGCAACGCGCTTTGCAACTCTCGCGTCGTCACGCCGCCCGCAGCCGTCCACGCTGTCGAAAGACACGCCGCGCCGCCGAACACCTCCGGGTATTGGCTGATGGCTTCGAGTGAGATCAGGCCGCCCATGCTTGAACCCATGATGCTGGTGTGCGCGCAATCCGGCAGTGTGCGATAACGCGCATCAATCGCCGGCTTTAGTTCCGTGACGAGATATTTCAGATACGCATCGCCGAGCGGTTGGCGGCGCACGGGTCTGAATATGTTGTCCAGCTCCGACTCGGTGACGCGCTCGATGGCGCGTTGCGGCATGTATTCGTTGAGGCGTTTGGGCGTGTTCCAGATGGCGACGACGATGGCCTCGGGCGCTTTCTTCTCCGCGATCAGTCGTGTCATCGTTTCGTCAATGCCCCAATCCACGCCGATGAAGGACGTGGCGGGATCAAAAACATTCTGGCCGTCGTGAACATAGAGCACCGGATAGTGCTGCGATTTCGCGGCGGGCGAGAAGTAACTGGGTGGCAACCAGACATCCACCGCGCGCCGGTCCACGAATTTCGATTCCAGCGGGGCGAGATGTTCCACCATGCCGGTGACGCGCGGTTGCAATGTGATTGGAGGATTATTGGTTTGGGCGCAGGTTGAAACCACGGTCGCCAACCAAAGACCGACGCCGAGTTGGGAGAATTTCATGTGCTGAATGACAAGTCTGGCAGGTGGTGGTTGGGAAGCCAAACGCACAAACATGCGGTAAGGCGGAGATTGCTTCGATGCCCGAAAACCGGCTCACTGTCCCGACAAGCAACCGCCCCAACATGAGCAAACCGCGTCTGTCTTTCTGGCAAATCTGGAACATGAGCTTCGGCTTCCTCGGCATCCAGTTTGGCTGGGGCTTGCAGATGGCGAACATGAGTCCCATCTACAAGTATCTGGGCGCGGCGGATGAACAGATCGCCAAGCTCTGGCTCGCGGCGCCGCTCACGGGATTACTCGTGCAACCCATCATCGGCGCGATGAGCGATCGCACTTGGTGCTGGCTTGGGCGGCGGCGACCGGTATCTTCTTGTCGGCGCCATCCTGAGTTCGCTGGCGTTGATCTTGATGCCCAACTCCGGTTCGCTTGCTGCGTGGTTGATTCCGCATCTGCCCAAGTTCTACATGGCGGCAGGGTTGTTGTGGGTGCTGGACGCGAGCATCAACGTGAGCATGGAGCCGTTCCGCGCTTACGTGGCCGACAAACTTCCTGAAGACCAGCGCGGCATGGGCTTCTCGATGCAGAGCTTCTTCATCGGCGTCGGTGCGGTGGTGGCTGGCATGTTGCCGTACATGTTGAAGAACTGGTTCGGCGTTACTGATGCGGCGGATGGCTCAAACGCTTTGCCAACCAATGTGAAAATCTCCTTCTATGTCGGGGCCATCGCATTTCTGGCAGCGGTGCTGTGGACGGTGTTCACCTCCAAGGAATATCCGCCGGAAAACCTGGAGGAATTCCGCCGCAAGAAATCCGAGAGCGGCGGGTTCGTGCATCTGCTCAAGGAAATCCCCGATGCGCTCGTCAAAATGCCCGGCACGATGCGCCGGCTGGCCTTGGTGCAATTCTTCACCTGGCTCGGCCTGTTCTGCATGTGGCTGCATTTCTCAAACGCGGTGCCGGTGATCTTCGGCAGCAGCGATCCAACTTCGCCACTCTTCAAGGATGGCGCGGAGTGGGCGGGGGTTTGTTACTCGGTCAAGGACGCGGTGACGTTCGTGGCGGCCTTTGGCTTGATGGCGGCATCGCGGCGATTTGACCGACGTCGCATCCACGGCGTCTGTCTGGCGTTGGGCGGCCTTGGTTTGCTGGCCACCGGTTTCATCCACGGCGCAGAGCAAAAGTGGTTGCTGGTCGGCGCGCTCGCCTTGGGGGGCGTGGCGTGGGCGAGCATTCTCTCGATGCCGTATGCGATCTTGTCCGGCGCGTTGCCGGCGGAACGCATGGGCGTTTATATGGGCATTTTCAATTTCTTCATCGTGATTCCTGAAATTCTCGCAGCGCTGACGTTCGGGCCGATCGTCAAACACTGGCTCGGCGGAAATCTGGTTCACGCCGTGATGGTCGGTGGCGCGTGTATGTTGATCGCCGCCGCGCTGGCGCAATGGGTGAAAGAATCCGCCGCCACCCGGGCGGGCTGAGGCGCAGGAACGCGGGATTGGATTCGCGTGCTTGCGTTGGACGAGATTGCAGTAATACTTTTGCCATGCCATTCACCCGAGTTCGACACATCGCTTCTGTCGGGGCGATTTGGGTGGCAGGGTTGCTCTTCGCAAGTGGATTGAAACTTCCCGCGGAGATCTTGTGGAAAGACCCCGCTCCGCGGGTGATCCACAAAACTCCCGACGGCAGTGATTTGTTGGGCGGCGCGGTCCATCGCGATGACACCGCGAACGACGCTTTGTTCTTCAAGTTTCAGGTGGACCCGCTTTCCGATCTGGCATCCGAACCATACTTCGCAGGGTTTCAGTTGTTTGAGGGTAACGAGCCACGCCTCGGTATTGGCAATGCTCCTGAGGCTTGGGGTTACTCGGCGTTCAATACCGCGGAGACCAACACTTTGCAGGGCAAGGCAGGCGAGTTCGATCTGAAATCCGCCAACCCCGAGGCTGCAGGATTGGGCGCTTTCAAACCCTATGAACTCCCGCATCACAGCCAACCGCGCACGATCATTTTCAAAGTGCAGTATGTGCCCGGCGGCGACGATCTCATCACGGTGTGGTTGAACCCGCGCCTCACGCGCGGCGCGACGGACGAGAATCAACCTGAGATTCTCACCACCAAATTCAAGGCCAACGCGACATTCAACCAGATCCGCTTGCGGCATGCGGCCCTAAAGTTGAAGCAGGACGGCGCGCCCGATCCCGGGGGCAACGGCTGGATCTTCAGCGACATGGCGGTGGCGACGTCGTTCAATGATTTTATCGTGGTGCGTTTCTGGCAGACGTGGTGGTTTATTGTGTTGGTGGCGGTCTCGGTGCTGGCTTCCGTTGCGGGGGGCGTACGCTTTTTTGAACGTCGCAAGTTTCAGCAGCGGCTGCAAAAGGCGGAACAGGAGCGGGCGCTGGAACGCGAACGCGGCCGCATCGCGCAGGATTTGCATGATGACCTGGGTTCGTCCCTCGCCCGCATCTCTTTGCTGAGCGGGCTGGCGCGCGAGGATCGCACTGATCCGCAGCAGGTGTTGACGCATTTGAACAAGATTGCGCAGGCCGCCGATGAAACCGTGCGCGCGTTGGAAGAAATCGTCTGGGCGGTGCGGCCGGGGAGCGACTCGCTGCAAAGTCTGGTGGAATACATCGCGCATTTCTCAAACGAGCTGTTCGAGGGCAACGGCACGCGCTGTCGGTTGGGTTTGCCGCACGATCTGCCGCAACTGTCCTTGCCGCCGGAGTTGCGGCACAACATCTTCCTCGTGGTGAAGGAAGCATTGACCAACGTGATCAAGCACGCCCAGGCAAAGGAAGTTCACGTGCAGGCCAAGGCGACTGCGGACTCGCTGGAATTCGTTGTGCAGGACGACGGGCATGGTTTCGAGCCGGGCAATAATGCGCATGAAATCCAGCGCAACGGTCTTTCGAATATGCAGCGGCGTGCGGCGACGATGGGAGGACAATTGACGGTGCAGACCACCAAAACGGGGACGGCGGTGCGACTGGTGGTGCCGATCGCCGCGGTGGGATCGCAGCAGAAATCGGAACGCTCTAGTTGAGCCGCATCATTGTGCGGTTGAGAATCGCCGGCGGGTCTGCGATGGAGTAAACGTGAGCGAGCAGCAGGACAAACCAATGGCCATTAAAGTTTCAATCGTGGATGATAACGAGGGCATCCGTTCTAGTCTGGCGACTCTCATCCGGCGCGCGCCGACGCTCAAGTTGTTGGGCGAATATGCCGACGCTGAAACAGCGGTGAAGGAGATCCCTACCAAAGTGCCGGACGTGGTGTTGATGGATATCAATCTACCGGGCATGAACGGCGTGGAGTGCGTGCGACAACTGAAAGCCGCGTTGCCCCAGTTGCAGGTGCTCATGCTGACGGTTTACGAAGACAGTGACTCGCTGTTCAATTCGTTCAAGGCCGGCGCGAGCGGTTACCTGCTCAAGCGCACGGCGTCGGCGCGGTTGCTTGAAGCGATTCATGAAGTGAACACCGGTGGTTCGCCGATGACGCCGCAACTGGCGCGTCGCGTCGTGCAGTTTCTCAGTGCGCCAGCGGCGGCCAAGGAAGATTCCGAGGTGGCTCGCTTGACCCCGGGCGAACGGGAATTTTTGGATCAGCTTGCGAACGGCTATGCCTACAAGGAAATCGCCGACCGCATGAAGATCAGCATTGATACCGTGCGAAGTTACGTGCGGACGGTGTACGAAAAATTACACGTCCACTCGCGCACCGAGGCGGTTGTGAAATATTTGCGCCGCTGAACGGCGAGGATCAATCCTTCTTCTCCAGCGCGCGCTGGTAGATGCGCCACTCGTAACCTCCCAGCCGGAACTCAGGCAGGGGACTAGCCGGGGCGGCGGGGACACCTTCAATCTTCAGCGGTGTGAATGCTTCCGCCTCGGTTACTTCCACTGAACCACTCACCATCCGGCTGGAAAAATTGATGAGGATGACGAACTCGTTCTTGTCGTCCTTGCGTTGAATCGTGACGACCTCTGCTGGCGTGGTGTTGGGCAGCCAGACGACCGTGTCGTTGCAGAAGGCCGGGTGCTGTTTCCGTAGCTTGATCAGGCTGCGATAGGTGTCGCGCAGCGGCGCCCGCCCGCCCGGACTCCAGTTGATCGGCATCTTCTCGAACAGAGCGGGGTCGGTGGATTCAGTGGCATCGCCGACTTCCATCCCGTTGTAAAAGAGTGGCACGCCGTCGAGCGACAGCATCAGCACTTGGGCGGCGAGCGCGCCCGAGAGTCCAAAGCGCACCACGGCGCGGGTGGTTTCGTGGTTGTCAGTGAAGCGCAAATGTAACGCGCCCTCGGGAAACAATTGTTTGGTGTTGTCCCACGAACGGTTGAGTAGGTAGGCGGGCGCGACACCGCTCATCACGCGATTTAAGGCGGCGTGCAGCGCGGCGGAGTTGTCCATGTTGAACGCCTTGGCGAGCAAGTTCGGCGCGGCGTTCGCGTCAGCCAGCATGATGACGCCGGAATGCACTTGTTCCAGCTCGGCGCGGGCGCTGTCCCAGAAATCAATCGGCACAGTGAATGCCACGTCGCAGCGGAAGCCATCCACCTTAAATTCATTCAGCCAGTGCTTCAGCATCTCGACCATATAACGCCGCAGCTCCTGGTTCTCGTAATTTAATGCGGCGACATCGGTCCAACCTGGGTTTGGCGGGATGATGTTGCCGCTGGCGTCCTTCTTGTAAAATTGCGGATGCGACATCAGCACGCTGTCCCAAGCGGTGTGACCGGCGACGATGTCGAGGATGACCTTCATGCCGCGTTGATGCGCGCTGGCAATCAATTGCTTCAAGTCGTTGGTCGAACCATAGTCAGGATTGACGGCGTAATAATCTCGCACGGCGTAGGGACTGCCGACTGAACCCTTCTTCTGCTTCTCGCCAATGGGATGGATGGGCATCAACCAAAGCACATCCACGCCGAGGTCCTTCAATTCATCCAGCCGGTGGGTGATGGCGTTGAAAGTTCCTTCCGGGGAGAAATTGCGCGGGAAGATTTCGTAAACGACCGCCTGCCGCAGCCAGTCCGGTGACTTGCGGGTGCTGAGAGTGGGGGAATCGGCGGCGGTGCCGGGGAGCGGGTGGCAAATCATCCAACCGGTACAGAGCATGGTCAGACAACGCCCGAGGAAGCGGGAAGGTACTTTTCATGGTGTGACTAGATTGTTGCGCCGAGCGGCGGAAACATCCACCGCATGTATGTGTGGGACGGGTGACGTCGGTAAAGTGCCAGATTGGAGTGGCGTTGGCTACTCCCCCGTTGGGGCGGCGTGCTTCTGGGCCAGCATGTCGAGCAGTTGCTGGTAGAGCGGGGCATATTGGCCGCTTTTGGCGACGCCATTTTCCGCAAGCTGGCGCGCTTCTTTTTGCTGGCCGGTTTTGAGCAAGGAAACGAACAGCGCCTGATCCGCGGCGACGAGATCAAACCCGCCAAGCTTCTGGCGACTGGCATTCAGGAAGGGGATGGCCTCGGCAAACTCGCCGCGCAACTGATGCAACCGGCCAACGTAGCGTTCCGTCAAACCGGTCTGGGAAAAACCGCGTTGCAGCAGAAATTTGCCCTGCTCAATCTCCGCCAGCGCTTCTTTGCGGTCGGTATCCGAAAGTTTGCCGGCGATTTTTTCGCGGCAGGCCAGCGTGAAGTAAACGTATTCCATATGCCATGACGTGTATTCGGGCACGGCGCGCTGTGCGATTTCATATAGCTGTAGCGCTTCGTCGTAACGTTTCTCGCGCATGAACTCGCGCGCCACCATGCCGGTGATGGGCCGTTTGCCGCCGGCATGCGGCACTTCTGATTGCCACTCGCGGACGATGTTCTTTAAGGCGGGCGACAATGTGGTTTCGAAAGCACTAGCGCGTTCGTTGAAGCGTCGGTAAGCGGCCGCGTTGCGCTCCTTCATGAAGCTGACATTGAACAGCACACGCATCTGGTGGTCCACGGCGTAGTGGTCCCATGGATTGTCGCCCAGTTCAGTGGCGTAAGTTTCCCAAGGGCGAATGCGATTGAACTGCGCTTCGGAAATGGAACTCGCACCCGACATCCTCCGCAATGAAGCTACGATCGCCTCCGCCATCAACGCCTGCCCGCGCACCGTCGGATGCACGTGATCATCCATCAATTCCCAGCCGATGCAACCACCCGGGCTCGCGGCGCGGAACGTGGCCACCATGTCGCACAACTCCCCGCCGCTTTTCGTCACCGCCTCGCGGATGGCGGCTTGTTGCAAACTCGTTGCGCGCCACGGCATGGAATCCAGGTCACGCGCGGCATCAAATGCCTGCTGTGCTTCATTTGTGCGGGACAACGCCTGAAACGCCTGCCCACTCAGGAAGTATGCATGTGAGTTTTTCGGGGCGAGGGAAAGGACGGCAGAAAGATTCGTGAGGGCTGCCTGCGGATCGGTGACAAGCAGCGCCGTGGATTGCGTGAGCAATTCGTTGCACCGTTTCTGCGCTTCGCTTGTCATGCCGTCGAAGTGATCCGCGCCGACCGGATGCAGGTCGCGTTCGTTGCTCGGCATCGTGCAGACCAGCACCGGCACGTTGCGCTCGCGACAGCGCTTCACCATCTCGCCGATGTTTGCGCCGAGATTGTTCGCGGCTGCCTGGCGGATGGGGGCGTCTGGAGCGGTGTAACTTTCCGCAGCCATGATTTCCATGAGCGTTTTGCCTTTCATCGCGTCTTGCGATGTAGTCCATCGAGTCAATGCTTGAACCAGCGCGAGCGAACGGATGAAGCGGGTGGCTTTGAGTCGTGCGACGCTTGCGCCTCCACGGCTGACCGAACTCACGCCATAGGCGCCGAAGAATTCATTGTGGCCCGTGTGGACGATGACGAGGTCGGGCTCGAATTCGAGCGCTTCGGTCATCATGCCGAGCACCGGAAAACTGGCGACCGCCGTCGTGCCGAGGTTGATGATTTCCACGGTGCGATCCGGCCACGCGTCGGAAAGCATTTTTTGGAGAAAGGCGGACGAGGCGAGCTGGCGTGGTTGCGGATAACCTTTGGCGGCGGATTCGCCGACAAGGAAGATGCGGAAGGTGTCTTTGGGTTTGGGCTGGAGAAACTGGTATTGCTCATTGTAACCGGGCCGGGCGCGATTGGCGAAGAAGTAGGAGATGGCGCCGGCTTGATCGGAGATGATCAATGAGCCGCCGGGACCGGCCCTGCGTTGCGGAAGGCCGGATCGTTACCGCCAAAACCACACAACCGCAACACTCCTTCGCAGGCCAGTAACAACAGGAGCGGCGCGATCAGCAGGATACTGGCGAAGAGCATTCGCTTGCCCAAAGACAACTGGGTTTTGCGCGGGGCGGAATGGAGCGGTTTACTCATCGGACGGTTTCGGGCTCAGGCCGGCTGCGGCACATTTCCTAGCGGCAAAAAGCAGCCGTCGCTTGAAGGCGACGGCTGCGATGTTAATCGGGTTGGGCGCAGAGTTTCGCCTTGGATCATTTGAGCACCGTGGTGCGTTCTGCCAGCCAGATCAGGTCGCCGGCAAACGTGGGGCGGTCCGAGGTGCTGGTGCCGAGAATCCGGCCATCGCGCCACTTCTTGGTTTCGGAGTGGCCGTCGGCAAAGGAGATGCCGCCACTGTTGTTGTGATACGCGGCTGGTTTATCCTGGCTTGCCCAAGTGCCGCTGGCTTCCGGGCGGATCAAGAACCAGCCGTCGTTGATCTCTTTTTCATTCTCATCAATCGTCACCCAAGTGTCGGCCGGGCGCTGGATGTTTGCTTGCTTGCGGAAGATCACATAGGCGGAATTCAACTTGCCTTCGGTGTTGATGGGATTCATCCAGGCGTTCATGGACATGCTGCGATAATTTTGGGTGCGATCTCCCGGGCATTTGTAAATTGCGACCGTCTTGCTGTAAGGAAACAAGAGACCTTGGCGGATATACTCCAACCGGTCAGCGATCGTGCTTGTTGCGAGACCGAGAACCCAGTTCGCGTTGGCGCCACCTTCGAGGTAGGCCGCGGTGAACGGTGGTGGAGTGGGCGGGAGCACGGCGGTACCACCCGTGGCCACAATCTTATCATCATTGTCGCCGGAGTAGAGGTACCAGCCCATCTGCAGTTGCCGAAGATTGTTGAGGCATTGAATGGCTTGGGCCTTGGTCTTGGCTTTGGCCAGTGCGGGCAACAGCATGGCGGCCAGAATCGCGATGATGGCGATCACCACCAGCAGTTCAATCAGGGTGAAACCGGGGGCGGCGGAAGCGCGGGGCGGGTTTGAGTTCATTCTCATGGTTGGCTGGGGTGGAATGGTGGCGAAAATTTCTGGCGCACTGGGCGCCGCGATAAAATCAGTGTCGGGCTGCGTTGTTTGCTTGGTGGCTTATGTGACCAAGCTAGCACTGGTGCGCGGAGGCTGAAACCGCATCTTTGTGTGGTGCGCGCGGGCCGCAGGGTTGCAACTCCCGCACAAACGTGCGGTGGACGGTGTGAGGGGCGCTGTTAGATTGCAGACACGATCACACCACCTGTCAGCGGCGCCAATCCCGTCGCTGGTTGACGTGACCAACCACCAAACCAAAAACGTATGAAACAGAAATTAACGGTGTTCGCTGCGGTGACCGCACTGGCGCTCGGCGTCTCAAGCGCGCGCGCGACTCTTTACACCGATACAACCGGGGATGAATTCACCGGCAACCCGCACATGGACATCACGTCCGTTGAAGTAACGAACACCGCCACGGACCTGATTTTCACGATCAAGCTGGCTGGCAATCCCATCACCGTGAATTGGGGCAAGTATTGCATTGGCTTCGACACCAATCCCGCCACTGGGGATGTTAGTGCCAACGGCAACGGTTGGGGGCGGATTATCAGCATGAATCCAAACGGTATGGATTATTGGATCGGTACCTGGGTGGATGGCAGCGGCGGGGCGAACTTTTACAACTATGATGGCGGCGCTTGGAATAACATTGGGGGGGCCGCTGTTTCCACGACGACCAACAGTGTGCGCATCACTCTGCCGTTTGCGAGTTTGGGGAAAACGTTCGGTGACTCGATTGATTTCGACATTTACACCACGGGTGGCGGGGCCGATCCGGCCATTGATTCGCTCGCCAATCCGGCGCAGACCGTTTCGTCTTGGTCCACGCCGTATGCAAGCAGTCTAGTGAAGACATACACGCTCGCGTTGGTGACCGCCGTCCCCCATCAAGTCACGTTTTTGTGCGATATGGGCGTGCCGATCTGGGAGTTTGATAATGCGGTGGGGGATGGATTCAACACCAACTCCGATGCGCTTTTCGTGCGTGGCAGTTTTAATGGCTGGGGCACTGTCAGCAGTGGCTATCAATTGATCCAGATTGGCCCGACGCTGTTCAGCAACAGGGTTGAAGTGATCGCCACGCCCGGAGACATCATCCAATACAAGTTCGAGGGGGTTTCCTTCCCGGGATATGAAAGCCCCGTGCTCAGCGGTGGAGGAAATCGGACGCTGACGCTGACCAACCTGAATATGCCGACGCAATTCGCGTTCTTTGGAGATCGCGCTTTGACCAACGGCACCGCGACGGTGACTTTTGCCGTGGACATGTCGGTGGCCCGGCGCTTCGGCGTTTTTGACCCGAACGTCAATAGTGTGGCTTTGCCGGGGAGTTTCAATGGTTGGAGCACCACCGCCTTGCCCTTGTCGCCCGGCGCTCCTCCCAATGATAATATCTACACCAACAGCCTGACGTATCGCTATTATCCACTGGGCATTCAAAACGTCGGCTTCTACAAGGTCTTCATCAACAATCTGGCAAACGCCAATCGCAATAATGGTTGGGAAGGTCCGATCGGTACCGGCGGCGGCGACCGTTCCTTTGGCATCAGTTCCATCAATCAAGTTGTGGCCTTCACCTATAATGATGAAAACCCGGTCATCACTGCGGCCATCGGTACGCAAAACGGCACCGACGTGAAAGTTTCCTTCAATTCGTTCCCGTCGCGCGGCGGCGGCTATCCGACCGGCGGTGTCTATGCGGTGGAATCCGCGGCCAGCTTGAGCGGGCCCTGGACCACGAATGGAGTCATCTATTCCACGACCGCCAACAGTTCGCTCACCAACACCGCCGTTCTGCCCGGCACACCGCAGCAGTTCTATCGCGTTGGGCTGATTGGACTCTGAGTTGATCTGGCTGGAAGAACGAGGAATGTGTTCAAGCCCGGTGAGCGCAAAAAATCACCGGGCTTCTTTGTCGCAGCAGCAGGCGATAACGTGGGTGGCGCGAAAAGCTGAGACCGCGTTTTGGCCTAAAAGTCCAACAGGGTTTGGCCAACCTGAACCTTAATTTGGCATCATCAGTATCGAATTAGCATTGTGAAGGGGCATCGCGTCAAAATTATCGTCATGACTTTGCTGGCTGCTGCCGGATGGGGGCGCGCAGCGGAAGTCGCAGTCACCCGGGTCGAGCCGCCGAGTTGGTGGGCCGGGCATACGCACAATCCGGTCCGGCTGCTCCTGACCGGGCGGCAGTTGACGGGCGCAACCCTCAGTAGCGCGGCCGGTCTTTCGATTTCCAACGTCACGACGAGCGCTTCCGGCGAATATGTTTTCTGCGATGTGTTCATCGCGCCCGACAGCAAACCCGGTCCGCGGGAACTGAAGCTCAAAGCCGCCGCGGGCACGACCACCGCCAGCTTCAAAGTGTTGCCTACTCCGACCCGCGCCGGGCGCTATGCAGGTTTTACTCCGGATGATGTGATCTATCTGCTGATGCCCGATCGGTTCGCCAATGGTGATTCGGCCAATGACGAACCCGCCGTTTCACGCGGGCTGCTGGATCGCGCCAAGCCGCGCAATTATCACGGTGGCGATTTTCAGGGCGTCATCCATCGCTTGCCCTACCTCCACGACCTCGGCGTCACCGCGCTCTGGCTCACGCCGTGGTATGACAACGTCAATCAATTCAACACGAAGGAAAAATATACGGCCGGCAACCAGCGTTCCGCCAGCGGGGTCGCTTCCACCGATTATCATGGCTATGGCGCCGTGGATTTTTATGGCGTGGAAGAACATTTCGGCGACCTGAACAAATTGTGCGAGCTGGTGGATCAAGCGCGCGTTCAAGGTTTCAAATTCGTCCAGGACCAGGTTGCCAACCACACCGGGCCGTATCATCCATGGGCAAAAAATCCGCCGACGCCTACCTGGTTCAATGGCAGCGTTGAAAATCACCTCGATAACTCCTGGCAGATCTGGACCATTGCGGCGAGGAATCCGCCCGCAGACAAGTTGAAGTCCACGCTCGAAGGCTGGTTCATCAACATCCTTCCCGACCTTAATCAGAACGATTCCGAGACCGCCACGTATCTGATTCAAAATTCCCTCTGGTGGATCGGCATGACGGGCGTGGATGCTGTGCGCCAGGACACGCTGCCTTACGTGCCGCGGAGCTATTGGTCGCAGTGGACGCGCGCGCTCAAGCGCGAATACCCGCAACTGACGATTCTCGGCGAGATGTGGGACGGCAAACCTGAGCTCGTTGCGTTCTTTCAAGGTGGCCGCGCGCAATTCGACGGCGTGGACACCGGCGTGGAAACGCTCTTTGATTTTCCGCTCTACTTCGCGATCCGTGATGTCTTTGCCAAGGGCCAGCCGTTCAACCGGCTCGCGCAGGTCATTGCCGCGGACACGAACTACGTGGACGCCAGCCGGCTTGTTACCTTTCTCGGGCTACACGATGTCGCGCGCTTTATGAGCGAACCCGGCGCGACGCGGGAAGGCTTGCAACTCGCCTTCACGTATCTGCTCACCGCCCGCGGCACGCCGTTGATCTATTACGGCGACGAAATCGCCCTGCCGGGAGGCGGCGACCCGGACAATCGCCGCGATTTTCCCGGCGGTTGGCCGGAAGATAAGCAAAGTGCTTTTGAGAAGAGCAGTCGCACCGCGGAACAGCAACAGGTCTTTGCGTACGTGAAGAAACTGCTCGCCCTGCGGCGGGAACTGGAGCCGTTGCGCCGCGGCAAGATGCTGGTGTTGCCGTCCGGCAGCAACACGGGCGCGTTTGTGCGGACCACGGAGAACTCTGCTGTCATCGTGGCGTTCAACAACAATAGCATTCCAGAGACGCTGCACTTCAAACTGTCCGAACCGCTCGCCGCCCAGCCGCAATGGTTCAACCGGCTTGCCGACGACCAGACGGTTTTCGTGAAGGACAACGTGCTCGAATTTCAACTGCCGCCTCGTAGCGCGGCGATCTTCACGCCGCAACCGCCGTTGATCACCCAGGAAAAAGGCAAGACGCAGGCTCGTTCAGAACTGCGTCTGCGTTGAGCCCCCCGAAATTGACTTGCGGCGACGTCGGAACGCCGCGTTTACGCGGCAGCCGCGCGATTTGCCACGTTGCTGCCGCCTGAAGGCTAATTGCTGGAGTTCGCCGTAGATGTCCCGGAGGGACAAGGTGAAAATAGCCCAGCGTTTCAACGCTGGGTTGGGTGATCAAAGTCGGCGAGTCCCGTAGGGACGGAAGACAACTCGCTCGCGAAATGGGATTTCGGCCGTCCCTTCGGGACTTGTCTGCCTTCCCGTCTCAACCCAGCGTTGAAACGCTGGGTTGAGACGGGAAGTCCCTCCGGGACAAATGCGGCCCAGAATTCCCAATGGATTAGCCTGAAGACGGCGTTCCGGGGCAAGTCTCAGGATGCGCCCACCCGGCCTGTCTGCCACCCTCTCCCCTTCGGAAGGGGAGAGGGCCGGGGTGGGCACGGGATTTCGGCGGTGCTACCAGCGTTCACATGGAGACGATTACTTGCGGACGACGCGATGATAGATCCGCCACTCGTAGCCGTTGAGCCGGAAGTTCACCAAGCCATTGGAGAGCGGGGCCGGCAGCGAAGCGATCTTCACCGGCTTGAATTCTTCCGCGTTCAACACCTCCATCGCACCGGTCACCGGACGGCTGGAGAAGTTTACCAACACCACGAACTCATCCTTGTCGTCGAGGCGCATGAAGGAAACCACATCGGTGGAGTTGGTGTTGCGCAGCCAGATCAGCCGCTCGTTCTGGAACGCCGCGTGGTTCTTCCGCAGTTGGATCAGGTCGCGATAGATTGCCCGGAGCGGGGGACGCTCCTTCGGTTGCCAGAACACCGGCAGCTTCTCGAACAGCGCCGGATCGCCGGATTCCGTGGCATCGCCGACTTCCATGCCGTTGTAAAACAGCGGCACGCCGTCCAAGGTCAGCATGAAGACCTGCGCCGCCAGCGCGCCGCGGATGCCGAACCGTGCCACGGCGCGGGCCTCGTCGTGATTATCCGAGATGCGCAGATGCAACGAGTCCTTGGGGAACTGTTTCAAACTCTCCTCCCACGAGCGGCGCAATTCCGACGCCGGCGCGCCTTCGAGGAAAACTTTGTTCAATGTCGCATGTAACGGCCACGCATAATCGAAATCAAAAGCCTTCACGAGCAGCTCCGGCTTGCTCGCCTCCGCCAACATGATGATGCCGGGCTTTGCCTTTTGTAGTTCCGCGCGCGCTTCCTCCCAGAAATCCGTCGGCACCATGCTGGCCACGTCGCAGCGGAAACCGTCGAGATCAAATTCGCGCACCCAATACTTCAACATCTCGATCATGTAACGGCGCAGCTTGGGATTCTCGTAATTCAACCCCGCCACGTCCGTCCACTCGGCCACGGGCGGAATCACGTTTCCTTTCGCGTCCTGTTTGTAAAATTCCTTCTGCGCCATCATCACGCTGTCCCACGCCGTGTGATTGGCGACCAGATCAATGATCACCTTCAAGTCGCGTGCATGCGCCTCTTTGACGAGCCGCTGGAAATCGTTCGTGGTGCCGTAGCCGGGATTGATCCCGTAATAATCGCGCACCGCATACGGACTGCCGAGCGTGCCTTTCTTCAAGTGCTCGCCGGTCGGGTGAATGGGCATCAACCAGAGCACATTCACGCCAAGATCTTTCAATTCGTCGAGTCGCGCCGTGATGCCATTGAAATCCCCCGAGGCAGAAAACTGCCGTGGGAAAACTTCATACACCACGCTTTGCCGCAACCAGGCGGGTGAGGTGCGGGCGGGTTCAGCCGCGACGTTGCGTTCCGCGCTGGCGGGGCCGGCCCCGCCGAGCAGTGCGATAATCAAAACCAGCCGCTGGAGAATTGCAGGCTTCGCTTTCGTGTTCATGGTGGTGACGCCATCTTGCGGTGGGGCTGACGGACTGGCAATCGCGATTCCGCCCGCAAACGCAGCATGTTTGTGCGGTTGCCCGGCAAATAAAAGCCGGAGTTGGCATACGCCCAACTCCGGCTTCAACTTTGGTTCTTGGCGTTTCGGCCTTTGCCTTTGGGGCTGAAATCTCTCGCCCCGCGCCGCTAGCCTCGCGCCTTGATTTTACGTCGCCATGTGGGTGATCGGATCGCTCCAATCCGAGTAACCCAGGCTGCCGCCGATGGCGCGGAACTGCCAGTCATACGACGTGCCGGGGACGAGGTCTTCCTGCTTGATCTTGCGCGCCTGCGTGAAGAGGCCCGCCGCCTGATACTCACCCGTCGCATGGACGCGCCGCCGCGCTTCGATGGCGCGCATGTTCGGGATCGGCTTCAGCCGGAACATCGCCATCGTGCTTTGGAGGTTGTCAATGTTCTCGACGATCGGTTTGGGCAGCGGCGTCTGCGCGCGGTTGGTGGCCACCGGGTCAAACCCGGAGGACAACAACACGGGCAGATCGTTGCCGGCGATGGCTTGCACGTAACTGGCGATCTGGCGCAACGCATCCACCAAGTCCGCCCGGGCCACGTTCTTCTCGGCGACGGCGCGTTTGCCGCCATCAGCGGCGGCGGCGAGCTTCTCGATGAACGTCGTGCCCAGCGCATCCAGCGTGGCCAACGTGATGGGCAGATTCGGAAACGCAGTGTTTCCGGTCAACCCGGTGTTTACGGCGGTGAAAAAATCGCTCAATTGCGTGTCCGTGAATTGAGCGAATCCTAATGATACCCGGTTAAAGGGCATAACTATCCTTTCGTTCTTTTTTTGTGGTGGGATACATCACGAACACCCCAGGTAGGCCAGCCACAATCTCATCCGAGACCGCGCTGGTGATCTCCAGTTCGCAAAAAAACGTTTAGCAACAGCCTTGCCAATGGATTGGCCCGGCGGGCCTCGCGCCCGAGGCAACGGCGGCCCTTTTTGTATTCCTCCGGGTGTGTTGCTGCGTTGCAGAACCGAATCGTCGGACCTTTGCTGGTGCGGCTCGGAAGGGAATTCACTACCTCGAGCCGGGCTTAGTTTTCATCCCGGATTCAGCACCGCCGCCAGCCAATTGACTACCGGTGCCGACGACCTGGTTCTTTACAAAAGTTTTCTGGCGCTGCGGCCAGCCACCTGGTGGTTTGGAAATGCCAACTAACGGTTTTAATCAATCAGATTGCGGGTAATTCTGTGCTGGCCGTAACCTGGAAACGTCGGGAACTTTCTTGTCCGTGGCGCCGGAGATTACGGGGGACGATTTGGTTCTTTGGTCGGCATCGGAACTTTCCTTGTCGCGCGCATCCGCTGCCACTGCCGCCAACCGAAAGGAGGCAGACGCCAAAATCATCCCTTCAAATCCCCGTCCAAAATTACCCGAGGTAAAAACCTTTCTGCCTGCCGACTGCTTGCTACTGCCAAGCGTGGGCGCCGGTTGCCAACCTATACCAAGGTGTAATGAAATTGTTTTCCGCTACGCCAGAATCCAAATGCTTGGCTCCGTGCGCTTGCACATATTCCTGTCACGAGGGTTTTCAGTTTTGGACACTGCGATGACCCTGCGGGCTGGCGTGCGGCAGAGGCGCGGGGCCGACCAAGGAAGAGAAACGCTTTATCTTCCTTGGAAAACGCCAACCAAAGGAAGGGAAAGGATTTTTGGGTGGGGCAACCGGGTCGTTGGCGACAAAAGCCAAAATTGATGAGACTTTGGCAAAATCAGTCTTGCCCGGAGCCAGGGGGGGGGGGGTACAAGAATCAGCATTCAAGTCGCACCAACGTAATAGGAACTTCGTTTGCCGGTGAGTTGTGATTTTGGGCCGGGGAAAATGGAGCTTCAAGGGATTGGGAAATGGAAAAATCAGCAACAAGAAATAAATACACAACATGAAGACAAAACTATACGTATTAACTCTAGCAACGCTCTGCGCTGTTAGCACACAGGCAACGCCCCGTTACATCTGGGCTGGAGGCGTCAACAAACTCGAAGATAAGGCTACCTATACGACCGAAAGTTACGAGGAACTTGGTCTCGGGAGCAGCCGTTACCAGCACCAGTTGACCACGGACAATACGGTGAATACAGGCCCCCGTTACACAGACCAGATCGTCTATGTGAACGTCGACTACGATAATGTTGTGGACGCCTCCGGAAATGAAAACAATTGGGGGCTCACGCGAACTTGGAACTCTCATCAAGAATGGGGCTACGAGGGATTCGCTACGCTTAGTGTCCTTTCCATGATCATCGATCTGAGCGGGTGGTCCGGAGAGGCCTCTTGGGGAACCTTCTCCAGCAACAGTGATGTGAACGGCACGACTTGGCACTACGCCTACTCGGCTGAGGAAGATGGAGTCGAAACCGCCTCCTACAGCAATAGCGGAAATGCTAGCTATCCCATCATCGCACGACCCTATCAAGGCACCGAGTCCGACAACTGTTATACCTATAACAAACCGGCCTATACGGGCGCATCGTGGAATAAGCAAGATAACAAACGTACTTTGACCGCAGCAGTTCGGGAAGCCATCATCGATGATACGAACTTTGGATACTGGACGCATTACCCAGTCACTGTCTTGGGACTCTCGACTGGCGCCACGGTAGTGGATGCCACCGTCCAAGCCCCACAGAATAATTCGCCCGGAGTCGCCGTCACCGCAGCCACAACCGCTACTCATACAGACGATAGCGCGACGGAATACATCGCGAGCACGTTCAGTCAGTTGGAGCAATTATCTTGGACACGGTTGCCGTGAGCTGCGCGTAAAACTCGTCCAACACAAACCAGCTCGGACTCAAGCTGGTTTGTGTTGGCAAGACTTAATAGGCTCATTGTTATGAAGCCGATACTCTTCTTGATTGCAGTCCTTCTCGCCGGGGTTTGCAGTTACGGATTCCGCTTGGGCCAGCCACCGAACCGCGCCGCCCAAACAGAAGCCATCCCCAGAGTGGATAGTCCAGAGCCGTCAACCCCGGCGCAACAAGCTCAAAGCTCGGCGCAAACGAATCAAATTCCCTTGCGTTGGGTAGACTTGGAATCGCCGGATTATTTTCAGTTGGCCAAGAATTCTCAAGGAGGTCGCCTGTCCCGAACAGACTTGGAAGGAAATCCTCAAGGCCCGCATCTTCCGAGATTACGGCACGAAGCTCAACCACGTGCAACACCCCCTAGCCCAGTACCTGGAATACCCCAGAGCAACAGGCTGCCTATACCCAAGAGACCAACCGCCTCACCACTGAACGGGATGGCATCCTCCGAGGTTTGGGTATCGCAACCCCCGCCGAGCTGCGCGCGGAAATTAGCCAGTCCACGGAAATCACCAAAACCTCACAATTGCCTCCCGAAAAACTGGAACAGATCCGCCTCATCAACGAAAAATTTCCCCTCCAACTAAGTCTCGCCGGCGCCACCGAGCAAGAACGCGCCGCCATCTTCGCCAACCGCCGCGCCCGCCTGGAGTATCTCGCCCAGTATTTGACCCCCGAAGAATTGCGCCAGTACCCGACTCGACCAAGATTCTAATGTTAAAGCTGTTGCTAAAATCGCCCGTAGTATCAATCTCTCCGCAGAGGAATTAGATCGCGTGGCCTTCGCCTTTGATTTCACCCCAGTAAATTTCTCCCAGGGACGACCCACACCCGAGGCCGAACAGGTTCTTAAAGAAGGGTTGGGGCCGGAGCGCTACGCCGAGCTTCTGGACTCCTTCGCCATAGCCAATATGCCCTTAACCACCTTCGTGATGGAGGATCGCACCAGTCCCGCCGAGGTTCTCAAACTAAAAGAATTCCGGGCCACTCTCACAGGCCCCCAACATGAAGCAGCCATTATCGGACTGCTCGGACCGCAACGCGCTGCCAACTACCTCGGTAAAATTCGTAACAACCCAACTTTCCGGAAGTAATCCAACGAGGCGCTATGAAGACTTTTCTGAACCTCCTCGCCGGCGTGCTAATCGGTGTGATTCTCGGACAAATCGGACGGACGGTTATCAGCCCAGCCAGTCCCACTACCGCCAAGCTGGTCGCTCCGCGCGTGTCTTCCCTTCCCGCCAAAATCGCCCTGCAGCCAAACCGGGAAAAGTGGAGTCGGGTGGAATCCGAAAACTATTCCAACTACGTAGCCAACCTGCGCGCGATCGGTTGTCCCGACCCCACGATCACCGATATTATCTTCGCAGACCTGCAAAGCGTCGTGCCCACAACGGGAGATACCCGCCTCCACCAATTGGCGCTGCGCGACCATCTAAACACCTTAGGCCTCCCACCCATTCCGGCCCTTGGCAATATGGTCTTCAGTCCGGAGCAAATGGCCCGAGTGCAAGCCATGGGCGTCCTACCTGCCTATCTGGAAACCCCGGAACGTTCCATCGAGCGTCGCAAGCAGGCCGGCCTAGTTACTCCCGAACAGGAAGTCACCTTCAAAGCCGAATACGAGGGCTACGGTCCAACCATTCAACGAGGCTTGACCGGCTTTCGTCCTACCCAGTCCGAGTTCTATTCACTCGTAACCAGCATGACCGAAAACTCCGACGCAGAATTTGAACGCCAGATCGGAAAAATCCTCACCCCCAACCGCTATGAGCAGTTTCAAAAGAGCCATTCCTTTGAACGAATTCAGGTCTATAAATTCACCCAGCAATACCCCTCCGCACGAGGAAAAGAAGATCCGCTCGCCGACTTGCTCCAGCGTAAGGCTAATCTCCCATATCAAGAATATCGTAATGCTTTAGCAGGCATTTTGGATCGTGCCGGGTTCGCCGCTTTCATCAGAGCCCATCCCTATGGCGAAATCCAGCGGCCCGCACCGTTGCGGTGATTAGGGACGACTCGCATAAAGTAAAGGGGGCATAACGGGGTCAGTCCTAACTTTTGACGCAAAATCAGAGCGCGGGGAGAAAACCGCTCAGGTTTCGGGTGCTACGGATTTAGTACTCGGGTGGGTTTTACTTCGTAATTCAAGCATGTTTGTGCGGTTGCTGGGCGGGGGCGCAATGTTATGTTCTCCGGCGTAACACCTAAGCAATCCTGATGCGTTTCACCGACTTATCTGCCGGACGAATCTCCCTCCGCCGCCTTGCCGCCAGTGCGGTGTTGTCGCTCGCCTTGCTGTTTTCCATTCCGGCGCGCGGTGAGGCGATGCTCCAGTTGTTCAACGTCAACTGGGATGAGTTGAACGCCAAGATGCCCGAGATCGCCGAGGCGGGTTACACGAGTCTCTGGCTGCCGCCGCCGGCCAAGGCCGGTAGCGTGTTCTCCGTCGGCTACGATCTGTTCGATCCGTTCGATTTGGGAGACAAGAATCAGCGGGGCACGATCCGCACGAAGTACGGGACGAAGGCGGAGTTGCTGCAAGTCGTGGAAACGGCGCATCGCTTCGGCATTCGCGTCTATTTCGACAATATCATGAATCATCGCGGGTTTGATGTGCCCGGTTACAACAGCAGCACGCCCACGAATGTTTATCCCGGTTTGACGGTGCAGGATTTCCATCTGCGTCGTCAGGCGGATGGCACGTATCGCAATTGGGATAACATCAGCGATTGGGGCAACGAGTGGCAGATCCAACACCGGCCGCTGTCGGGGTTGCTGGATCTCGCCAACGAGTCGGGTGCGGTCAACGAGAACTTCGGTGCGACCGAGGGTGGCACGACGAACAAGGTTTCCTTCCTGCGCCAGCCGGGGAGTAACTCTTACTACATGGATGCGAACTTACCGGCGATTGCGGGGGCGTGGCGACCGTTCAATGGGGCGAGTGGTGATCCCGTGGTGGAGGACGTGAATTCCTATCTCATCCGCGCCGGCATGTGGATGATGAACGAGACGAAGTGCGACGGTTTCCGCTTCGACGCGGTGAAGCATACGCCTTCATCGTTCTTCGGCGACACGACCGCGACGACGAGCGGTTATGTCGGCGCCATCCAGACGATGTATGATTACGTCCACGGCTACGGCAACAACGTCACGGGCAACGGTTATGTCGAGGCGGACGACAATCGCAACAGTTGTTTCGACAGCGAAGTCACGCGTAACGACGCGTTGCTCTTCGGCGAACATCTCGGCGAGCCGCCCACTTACAGCCAATACTACACACGCGGGATGCGCCTCCTGGATTCTCCGTTGCAAGGCACGTTGAACAATGTGCTCGGCAATCCGTCGGCGTCGCTCAGTGGCTTGGATCAGCGTGACAGCGGCGGTTTCTCCGCGCCGAACCGCGTGATGTTCGCTCAGAGCCACGACAACGCTTATTCCAATCATCGCGAGTTGCAACTGGCCTACATGTTCGCGCGCGAGGGGATTCCGGTGGTTTATTCCGACGGCTACAATCAGTCGAGCGCGCCGGATTATTTTCCGCGTGTAGCCAACGCACCGTATCTCGGGCAGTTCGGCGACAACAAGATGCCAGACCTCGCTTGGCTGCATGACCAGCTTTCCCGCGGCGGCACCCGGGCGCGTTGGAGCGATGCGGACCTTGTGGCCTTCGAGCGTTATGACTATCGCGATTCGGCGAGCGCACCGGATCAAACGACCGTCGTGTTCATCATGAACGACAATTACGCCAGCGACATCAGCTTCGATGACGGCGTGAGTCAGGCGACGGCGGGCACATATTACGAATGTTTCCCGGTGGCAAGTTCGCGTGGCGTTGGGCTGGCGGTGGGTTTCCCGCCGGGGTCGGTGTTGTATCAACTGGCTGATTCACCCAGCAAGATCAGCGCTTGCACCAAACTGCTCGTGCGGAACGCCACTAGTTCGCTCGCCACGGCGCAGAGCACGGCGAACGATGCGAATCCGGTGAATCGCGCGATCTATGTCGGCGGGCAAACGATTCCCAGCGGCGGCGGTGCAATCGAAGTGAAGATTCCCGCTGGCAGTTATGTGATGTATGGCTATCAATGGCCCGAGGCCACTCGTGCGAACAATCGCAAAGACGTGATCACCCTGCGGCAGAACGGCGCTGACGCCCAACGCATCACGGTGTATCGCAAGGATGGCGTGAACGGCGACACGGGGTTTGCGCCGTTATATCCGTACAAGATGCGCGGGAGCATTGATTCGCAGGGCAACGTTCTTAGCGGGAGTAATCTTTCCAACCAGACCTACGCGATTGAAGTGCCCATCGTGACGAACGCGGCGTTCGATCTCATCTTCCGCACCGATGCCTCGGCGACGAACCTGCTCGCCAAGCTGGACGGTGGGCTGGACCTGAACAGCCAGATGGCGCTCGGGCCAACGAGTGGGCTGGACCGGCGTGATTACAAGCCCGGCACGGCAACGGATCTGTATGCCGGCTACGAACAGGCGGCGTTGTTGTCACGCTTCGGCCCGGAGCGTTTTGCGGCGCTGACCACGAATCGGAACAACACGGTTTCGGATGGCGCCGAGACGTATCATTACGCTGTCGACGATGCCACCACCAACAAGGTGGTCAATGCGAACGGCAACGATTACACCTTGACCAACAATACGGCGGTGTGGGCGATCCACAGCCCAAGCAATACGACCACCATTGTCGGCGGCGGCCCGGCGACGCAGCGGGTGCCTTTGAATCCGGTGGCGGGGCAGGCTTCGGCCATCTATGTGCGCGCCGGGTATCAGTTTTTAGTCAGTCGTTGTTACCTCTACTACACGGTGGACGGCTCGAATCCCGAGGGCGCGTTCGGCGTGGGCCGCGGCACGACACAGGTGGTGCAGGGCGGCTGGGTCAACGACGACTCACTCGATGGCTCGATTGATTGGTGGGTGGCGACAATTCCCGCCAATGTGCACACCAGTGGCGCGCGAATCCGCTACAAGATCGCGCTCTACAACGACAACGTCGGCGCCATCTCGGACGCGCTCGACGCGAAACGCTACGGTCAGGCGACGTTTGCCATCACGAACTTCAACCCGACAACGGCGACGGTCTGGCTACACAACAATCTCAAGACGAACGACACGATCACGGGCTTGAAGGAAGGGTATCACATCGTCCGGGCGCGCGCTTATCTGCCGCGCAGTGGAAAATCCGCCGTGTTCAATACCTTCCTGCAGACGTTCTATTATGATGCGTTGCCGCCGACCGGGGCGATCGCCTTCCCGAGTGCGGACGGCAGCACGATTTCCAGCAGTACTTACAGTGTGGTGATCCGCACCGACAGCAGTGTGACGGGGGTGGAGTTCAACATCCAAGATAGCAACGCGCTCAATGACGACGCGGCCACTGGTCAGGCGAACGGCAATGGGAATACCAACGGCACGCCGCGCTTCGTCGCCGCGAACGCGGTTACGCCCAACGACACCATCAGTGCCTCCTATCCGAATCTGCCGAAGGAATATCGCTTCAGCTTTGTCAACGTGCCTGATTCCGGCACAGCGACGATCACGGTGCGGTTGCGTGAGGCGACGAGTGAGTTGTTTCCGAACCGCATCACAACGCTCACGCGCATGGTGAACACCCTCGCGCCGCAGTCGGGTCCTGACCATTACAGCGCCGACTCCGGATGGTGGCATTCTCACGCTGGCGACGAATGCGAATTTCGTCCTTCGCAACTGTTACAGCACAAATTTGCCCGCCACCGCTACCTATTTTTCCATCTATCTCAATGGTGTGATGCTGCCGCGTGCGAATTACTCCTTCCTCAACTCGGGCTGCAGCCCCGGGCTGAAGTCGGTGAATTACAATTACACCGGCTATCCGCCAGGGACTAACACACTCCTCGTCACTTACACGAATGTGGGTGTCCAGTTGGAGGATGCGCGCACGTTTGTCGTCGTGCGTCCGGGCGACTCTGACAACGACGGCATGAGCGATTACAACGAAATCATCGCGGGCACTGATCCGTATGATGCAGCGTCCGCCTTGCGCATCACCGAGCTGGCCAATGGCAATCAACTCGTCGTCTGGGACAGTGTGGCCGGGCGCAACTATCAAGTGTTGGCGACCACAAACCTGTTTTATCCGATGCAGGTCATCAGCCCGGTGATCCAGGCGAGTAGCGCGTCATCGTTCTATTTCGACGCCACGCCGGATGCGCAGGGTAAATTCTATCGCGTCCAACTGTTGCCCTGACGAACAGAGAGCGCCGCACTCACGATGAAACGCCTCAACGCCATTGTCCTGCTGTTGTTTTGCGCCGCTATCCCCGTTGCCGCGCAACCGGTTCTCACGGTCAACGGCCTCAACGCCAATTACACAACCACGCACGTGTTCGTGGATGAAGTCGCGGGCGACGCCGTGCCGTTGACCATTATCTTCACACCCAACGCCGCGAATCTCACACAGGTGGAGTTTTTCTCGAACGTGAATCGCCGTGACCGTGCCACTGCCGATGCCGATGGCGATGGAATCGAGGACGGGATCAAGCCGCCGAGCGGGGATCTGATCGTGGCCGGAGCGGACACGCATTACTACAAGACCTATGCGATGACGAACATCGGCGGCGGCCAGTATCAATACGTCATCAACGCCACAAAGTGTGGCGCGTATCGGCTGACGGCGCGCTACAAGGTGTCAGGTAATCCAAACTGGATTTACTACAACAATTTCAACGGGCAGCGCGATCATGCCATCGTCGTGTCGCCCAAAAAGGCACGCGACATCGTGCTCTACGAGCTAAATACGCTGAATGTCGAGTCGCAGGGCATCGCCCAGAACGACCGCAGCACGTTCGTGGATTTGTGGGACGGCCCGGGTGCGCGTTCGTTCAATGCGACCAACGCTAAATTCAATCTCAGCTACATCACCAACCTGGGCGTGAACTGGCTCTGGTTTCAGCCGATCCATCCGAACGGCATCGCAGGACGCTTCACCGATCCTGACACCGGACAGCCCTATGAAGTCGGCAGCCCTTATGCCGTGAAGAACTTTTTTGAGATCAATCCATTGATGAGCAAGGCGAACACGCGCGCCGCAGGAAGGAGGAGTTCACCAACTTTGTTGCCGCCGCCGATGCCGCCGGCGTGAGCATCATGCTCGATGCGGCGTTCAATCACACCGCCCATGATTGCGAACTCGGCACGAGCGGCGTGTTCTACTGGGGTGGCGCGGGCAATCCCGGCAACTGGCAGCCAACCGACGAAATCCGCAATCGCGAATCGCGGGTTTATTCCCGCAGCGATGCCTACGACATGCGCGCTTCCAGCAGTGCGAACACCGCGCCGGCGCCGGATCGTTACGACTTCGGCAAATGGACGGACGTGAAAGATATTTATTTCGGTCGCTACGCAGCGCTGTGGGTCAACTCAGGTTCAACCGGAGCGCATCAGAACGAAGGTGATTGGTTCGACAGCAGCATCGGGAGCGAAAACAGCTCGGGCGGTGGCAATGGACACTTCGACGCTGTCACGCACAATGTCTGGAAGTATTTTGCCGACTACGTGCTTTATTGGCTGGACCAGACGGGTTACCCCGCCGGCTCGCCCGCGAATCAGAGCTACAAGGGCATTGACGGTCTGCGCGCCGATTTCGGTCAGGGGCTGCCGCCGCAGGCATGGGAATATCTCATCAACAAAGTCCGCACGCGCAAGTGGGACTTCGTGTTCATGTGCGAATCGCTGGATGGCGGTGCGGTGACGTATCGCTCGAACCGGCACTTCGACATTCTGAACGAGAATATCCTGTTCGATCTCAAGTCCGCCGCGAATGCCGGCGATTATCGCACTTTGCTGGAAGCCCGCCGCAATTCCTACGGTCAGGGCTTGGTACTGCTGAACACCACGTCGCACGACGAGGAGAACTATGATGATCCATTCCAGGCGCTCGTGCGTTATTCGGTTGGTGCGACGATTGACGGGGCGCCGATGATATTTTTCGGGCAGGAACTTGGCATCTCGCGTACGTCTGGCTTTGACCGCTACTCGACTTCTGGCAAAACGATTCCACACTTCATGAAGTTTAATTCGCTGCAACCGATCTTGTGGCCGGGCAATCGCAACTTCGGCCTCGACCAGCTTCAGCCGGTTTACGCGGGCATCAACGCCGCGCGACAGGCGAGTCGCGCGTTGCGCAGTTCCAATCGTTACTTCATCAACCAGACCAGTGGTAGCGCACAGCCGCAGATTCATTCCGTGGTGAAATATGAGACCGCGAATGGAGCGCCGAACTTCAACGACGTCGTGTTCGCCTTCGCCAATCTGGATCGCGACAACAATCAATCCGGCACGTTCAATGTCAACATCACGCAAGGCCCCGGCAATCTTTTCGGCATCAAACCCGGGCGGCTCTACAACGCGAAAAATCTCGCGGCTTATCTGGGCGCGGATGCGAATCGCCGCAACGCCTGGCTGTGGGGCGTGGGCGTCTGGGGCAGCAATGTGCTGGCGAACGGCGTGTTTGTAAACCTGAACAGAGTCCCGGCGACCGATGCTGGTTGGACGAACGTACCGTTCGAGGCGCAATACCTGAAACTCTACGACGTGACGCCACCACCTACGCCGGGAATTCCAGTTGCCGCGGCGTATGTCGTTGGAACAAATGTGACGTTCAGTTGGAACAGTGTGACGGATTCCGAGGGCGGCATCAGTGGGTATCGCATTATCGTCGGTACGACGCCGGGTAGTTCGAATATTTTCAACGGCACAATCGCCACGACCAACAAACTTGTCAGTGGGGGCTACGGTCAGACGTTGTATGCGCGCGTCGCCGCCATCAACAACGCCGGCATCGAAGGTTCATTCAGCGCCGTGACCGCCGGGACAATTCTCCTCGATCCTGACGCAGACTTCGACAGCGACGGTATGAGCAACAGTGCGGAAGTTATCGCGGGCACGAATCCGTTGGACGCAAATTCCACGCTACGCATCCTTAGTTTCAGCACCGGAAATCTGCTCACCTGGTCGAGCGTGTCCGGCAAAACATATCAAGTTGAGTTTGCCACGAACCTTCTGCTGGGCTTTGCGCCGCTCGGCGCTCCCGTTCCTGCGACGTTGCCGACGGCGACCTATCTCGATTCCGAGGCGACAAACACTGCCCGGGTTTATCGCATCAAGATTGCGCCGTGAGTCGCTTTATGCATATGCCGCTTTAGCGCGGCGGGCAGCAAGTTCTTCAGCCATTTCGATGGTGGCCCGCTTGTTGAGCTTGTAAGCGATGAGCAGGACGGTGCAGATGGCGAACAGGATGCCCACGACAATCCCCGAGCAGGCGCGGTATCCAGCGATGGCTTCCGGCGCGGTCGGAGCTTTGGTGTCATAACCAAACAATCCGGCCATCAGCCAGAGGAAGGACGCTTGTCCCAATGCCAGCCCGGCCTTCAGGGCAAAACCAATCGTGGCGAAGACTATACCGGTGAAGCGTCGGCCCGTTTTCAATTCTGAATAATCTGCCACGTCAGCGAAGATGGCCCAGAGGAGCGGAATGGTTGGCGCATAGACAATCGAACCTATGACAGTCAGCGCGATCATGCCGGTGGTGTTCGTGGGGCTCAGGAAGTAGAATGCGAAGGCAGAAATGGTCGAGAGCGTAAAGCCCACCACCGCCACGGCTTTCTTGCCAAACCGATGGGCAAACGACGCTGAAAGCATGATGACGATGATGGTGGTGACCGTGCCGATCATGTTGACGATGCTGTTGAACACATCAGCAACGTTGGAGCTGGCGAGGTTGTCGCGCGTGCCGTGGACGATGTAACCAAGCCATTCGAGCAAGCCGCCGGGCTTGGTTGCGCCTTCGGTTAATGCGGGTGCGGTGAGACCGAGTTTCTCCACGACATCGAACATCGCGGCCTTGTCGGCGTAGTGATGGTAGTAGTTGTAGAGCGCCCCGCCGCGGAAGGAGAGGATGGCGAAGTGAACGAGCGTCATCAGAGCCATGATGCGCCACGGCACATTCTTGAGCAGATCAGCGAAATCTTGCTTCGGTGAGGAATGGGTTTCGACCATCGGCTTGATGCGTTCGCGCGTGGTGAAGAAGGTGACGAGGAACAACACCAGGCAGAGCACGGCCCAGATGGTCATGGTCGTCTGCCAGCCATGGGCGCGGTCGCTGCCGACGGCAAATTTGGCCACCAACGGCAGGGTGAATCCGCCGACGATGAACTGGGCGATGTTGACCGCGATGAACCGGTAGGAATTGAGCCGGGCACGTTCGTTGAGATCCGCAGTCATCACGCCACCGAGCGCGGAATACGGCATGTTGTTCATCGAGTAGAGTGTCATCAACGCCGTGTTGGTGATGGCGGCATAAGCGATCAAAGCGGCATAACTCCAGCCTTTTGGGGTAGTGTAAGCCAGTACCATCACGACAGCCCACGGGACGGCAGTCCACAGCACCCACGGACGGAACTTGCCCCAGCGGGTGCTGGTGCGATCGGCGAGCACGCCCATGATCGGATCGAAGCAAGCGTCCCAGAGTTTGGGCCAGAGCAGGATGGCCGCCGCGGCGCTGGCAGTGAGGCCGAAGACGTCCGTGTAGAAATTCGTCTGGAACAGAATCATCGTCATGAAGACGAAGTTCGCGGCGGCATCCGCGCCGCTGTAGCCGACCTTTTCGATGACGGAGAGTCTTTGAGGAGCGTTCACTTGGTGACAGTCAAAAGAGTTTTCTGCAGATCACAATCGCGGGAAGAGTTGCCAACCATGATCTCGAAGTCGCCCGGCTCAACGACGTATTTCATGTTCACGTCATAGAACGCCAGCGAGTCCGGCGTGATATCGAGTGCGATGGTCTGCGTTTCCTTGGGTTTGAGGGAGACTTTCTTGAAGCCTTTCAGCTCTTTGATCGGACGGGTGACGGAGCTGACGAGATCGCGGATGTAAAGTTGCACGACTTCTGTGCCGGCGCGCTTGCCGGTGTTGGTCACGTCCACGAGCACCTGTGTTGAACCATTCTTCGCGATGCGATTCTTGTTAAGGCGCACGTTCTTGAAAGCAAACTTCGTGTAACTCAAGCCATAGCCGAACGCATAGAGTGGTGAAACGTCGTCGAAGAGATAGCCGCGGCGCGCGGAGGGTTTGTAGTTATAGAACGCCGGCAGATGGCCGACGGAACGCGGGATGGTGATTGGCAATTTGCCGCCGGGATTGAAGTCGCCGAACAAAACGTCCGCGACGGCATGGCCGGTTTCTTGGCCGAGATACCAGCATTCGAAAATCACCGGCACGTTCTGCACGAGATAATTGATCGAGAGCGGACGACCATTGAAGAGCAGGGCGATGACTGGCTTGCCGGTCGAGAGAATTGCGCGCACGAGTTCTTCCTGGCGGCCCACTAGGTCCAGATTGGTGCGATCGCCCATGTGCTTGAGCGACCATGCTTCGCGCGATGTCTGTTCATTGCCGCCGATGGCAAGCACCACGACGTCCGCTTCCATCGCGACTTGCGCCGCGTCCTTGATTTGTCGCCAATCTTCCAAAGGATCGCTGGGCGTGACGAGGTCCTGATTCCACGAGCCGCCGATGGTGATTTTGCACCCCTCGGCGAATGGTACCTTGATGCGGTCGCCGACCTTGGCGCGGATGCCGTCGAGGACGGATGTGTAAAACTTCGGTTTGCCGCTGTAACCGCCGAGCAATTCCCGGTCAGCATTCGGGCCAATAACGGCGATGGTCTTGATCTTCTTCGGATTCAGCGGCGCGAGACCGCCATCGTTCTTGAGCAACGTGATGGTTTCGCGCGCGGCCTGCAAAGCGATGGCGCGATTCGCCTCGCTGCCGACGATGCATTCGGCATCATCGGGGTTCACGAACGGATCTTCGAAGAGCCCCATCTTGAATTTCCACAGCAACATCGGCGCGACGAGATCATCGAGTTCGGCTTCCTTGAGAATGCCTTTCTTGACGAGTTCGACGAGATGCAGATAGCAGTCCGGCTCGGGAAACTCGATGTTCACGCCGGCTTTGACCGCAAGCGCGCAAGATTCAGCTTTGTCCTTCGCAACGAAATGACCGTGCGTGTCGGGACGATAGCCCAGTTCCCAGATCGCGTAGTAATCCGAGACAACAAAACCTTTAAACCCCCATTCCTTTCGCAACACATCGCAAAGCAGCCATGTGCTCGCGTGCGACGGCACGCCGTCGATTTCGTTGTAACTCGCCATGATGCTGATGGCTTTGGCTTTTTGCAGACATTCCTTGAAGGGATGCAGGAAGGTCTCGCGCAGCACACGCATGGAAACATTCGTTGGCGCGCAATTCATGCCGGACTCGGGTTGGCCGTGTGCGGCGAAATGTTTCAGCGTGGCGATGACATGCTTTTTACCTTTGAAACTGGTATCGCCTTGGAAGCCGCGCACCGATGCCATGCCCAGCTGTGTGACGAGATATGGGTCCTCGCCGAACGTCTCTTCGACGCGGCCCCACCGTGGATCGCGCGCAACATCCACCACCGGAGTGAGCGCTTGATGCGCGCCCCGCACGCGAGCTTCCTCCGCGGTCATCGCGTAAAGCTGCTCAACCAAATCGGGATTGAATGTTGCACCAAGCCCGATGGGTTGGGGAAAACTCGTGCTGCCGATGGCGGCCTGACCGTGCAGACATTCCTCGTGATACATCACCGGAATGCCGAGCCGGGAATTCTCCATGAAAAATTTCTGGATGACATTGGTCAGTTCAGCGGTCTCCCGCGCCGTCTTGCCTTTACCAGCGTCGCTCGGGCGCCCCACTTGACCAAGGCCTTGGCCGTGACCGAAATTTTTCTTCGCCTTGGCGGCATCAAAGTTTCCTTCTGCATCAAGCAAGGTGTCCGCTTTCTTCTGCCAGACGCACATCATCTGAGCGGCTTTCTCCTCGAGCGTCATGCGATTGAGCAGATCTTTGACGCGCGCGGCGGCGGGAAGAGCGGAGTTTTTGTACGCAGGAACTTTGGTGGCGGAGCTGGCGGATGACTTCTTCATTCGGATGACCCTGGCGATATTGTCTGAGATACGTTCAGTTTGAAATTCCCAAATAGTATTTCAACCTCACCCAGACGGCGGAATGGAGGAAACTCTGATTTGAATGGAGGATTCTCGTTGAATACGCTTTGTCTGAAGCGCAAGGAGGCTGAGTTGCCACTGTGCCTATCTTGAAATTGTTCGCTACAGACTAATTATTATCCACCTACCATTGGATTTGTCTGGCGAATCGATAAATCATTTCCACCGGACGTTATTCGAGAACCTCGCACCCTTAAAATCTTTCCGTGCGCCGATAATTGAGTTCAAGGAATTGTTCATCAGTTTCGGCGGACCGATAGTGTTGCTTCGCGTGCTGATGGCTTTCACCGACGGACCGATAAATTGAGACAGAGCGGTTCTGGTTCATTGCAGCCGAATTGTAAAAATCGTCTATAGACATTCACGTGAATCTAAATCAAGGAACTGAACGAGCCGTGTGATGACCGGTGAAACTGCAACTAAGTTAGCGGTTTTACCAATGGCTGGAAAAAGACAGTGGCGCTTGGGTCGAATGAAAGTAGATCACAAGTGCATCAGGAGATTCCTTAAAAAATGAATCAGCTTTCAAGGTTTGCGAAGACTTTCTTCGCCTTAAAGTGACGGATTTGTTGAGCGGTAAAAGTTTTCTGCAAAAGAATTTCATTCCAATTGACGACTTGCAGAGACGTCAGTATTTATCCGCCACAAAATTTCAGAATTGATGGAACGAACGGATTCGTTCCTTTGAGGGAAAGGGCATCGAACTCATGACGAGTCGTCTGGATCGGATCAAGGATTGGGCGCTTCTTGCGAAATCTTCGCGTTACTCAGCTTCTGCCATCGCACAGGAATGCGGCATATCCCCCCGTCAGTTGGAGCGTTACTTCCAGGAGCATATGAAAAAAGCACCGCATCAATGGTTGCGTGAATTGCGGATGCGCCGCGCGATCGAGTTATTGCGTGAAAATGTTTCGGTCAAAGCCACGGCGCAAGAGCTTTGCTACAAAGACGCGGCGCATTTTTGCCGGGATTTCAAAAGCTACTATGGGCGGACTCCGGGGCAGACTGCGGCGCTATCATTTCCCTTGCCTGAAGTCCGCGTCGCGTTTCGACAATAGATGTCGGGTTTCGGCAATTGATTTGGCTTTAGAGCGATTTGTGGGTGTGGTGAAGTTGCTGCGCAATCTGGCCGATTGCCTCGGGAATCGGGTTTTAATTTGAAATCAGACATATTGGGTCATGAGAAATTGCTCGTCTTTCAGCGCAACTACCATAGTCATCCTATGCGTCATAGTCGGTTCCGTTGTAGATATCCATGGTCAGTCCTGCATCACACCTCCTTCGGGTTTAATTTCTTGGTGGTCTGGTGAGGGTAATGCGTGGGATACAAGTGGCGGAAATGATGGGGTGTTGGTTGGGAATGCCGTGAACAGTGGAATTGGCGATGCAAACAATAAAGTTGGCCGTTGCTTTATCTTTGATGGAACAGGTGATGGCGTAAATGTTGGAGCGTCGCTAAATTTTGACTTTCAGAACTACACCATTGAAGGCTGGGTGAAGCTTGCCAATGCCGCACGGCCCTCCGAGCAGGGCAACAAGAATGGGACCATATTTTCGGCGGGGTCGTGGGGAGCTTATAACTTTTATATCCAGTCCGATGGCTATCTCGCCACGGGGCAAAATGCTGTTTACCCACTGGCCTCAACCTTGGCCCGGATCACCGATACCGCTTGGCATCATGTGGCGCTGACCAAATCTGGATCAACGTTCAAATTCTATTTGGACGGAGCACTCAAGTCCACCCACACCTACGTCGCGGGCGAACCTTCCTATTTGGAATCGGCCTACATCGGCGCTTGGGTGCATGATGGGTATGTCGATAATTCTCTGAACGGTCGGATTGATGAGCTGGCGATTTACAATCAGTCGCTCGATTCGACGCAAATTCAAAACATCTTTGCAGCGAGCAGCGCTGGGAAGTGTCCGCTTCCCCCTACGGCCCCGACAATTGTGATTCCTCCGGCCAGTCAGACGGTGATTGTCGGCCAGAATGTGACGCTCAGGGTGGCTGCAACAGGGGGGCGACCGATGGCATATCAATGGTTTCAAGATGGGATTGCCATCGGTGCTGCTACCTCTTCTTTACTGCAATTGAATAATGTCCAACCTGGCCAATCCGGTAATTATTCGGTGAGGGTTGTTAACGAGCAAGGTCC
Source organism: Verrucomicrobiota bacterium (assembly GCA_049840435.1). Classification (GTDB taxonomy): domain Bacteria; phylum Verrucomicrobiota; class Verrucomicrobiia; order Limisphaerales; family JADLHS01; genus JADLHS01. Next base: position 137,187 of record JASGKY010000020.1, read on the forward strand.
GATAACTAGCGCAAATGCCCAACTGACGGTTAAGCCAGCACCTGTTGCTACGATTTGGGTAGATGATCAGCCGCTTCCTGCCAATGGGTATGAGCAAAGCTACAATGAAACTTGGGATTGGTACGACTATTGGTATGACGTGGACGCATCCGGTGGGTGGTACTATGGGGATGTATCGCCTCAATCCGGAAACGAAATGCATGTCTCTGGTCTGGTGGATGGAGACTTTCATCAACATTATTTTGACGGGACATCGCAGCAATTGCGCGTTAACCCGGGAGATACGCTCTTTGCCTACATAAATATTGATCCAGCCTATCCTCCAACTGAAATCATGCTTCAGTGGCATGATACGCAGAGTGGGTGGTGGGATCATCGGGCCTATTGGGGGGCAAACGAATTGGAGTGGGGAGTAGATGGGACTGAGAGCCGATATTGTATGGGGGCGCTGCCGCAGAATATGGGTGAGTGGATCAGGCTGGAAGTTCCTGCTAGTCTGGTCGGCTTGGAAGGTTTGGATTTGGACGGAATGGCATTCACCTTAAATAACGGGCGGGCCGCATGGGATTCGGCCGGTAAAATCTCTTCCGACGACTACGACAACGACAACATGTCTGATGAATGGGAGCGTTACTATTTTGCTAACACACTGCAGAAAGAGCCTTGGCAAGACTACGATTTGGATGGTATCTCAAATTTACAGGAATATTACCGAGGAACCAATCCCACCACTTCCAGCAGTGGCGCGTTTACCTGGTATGCGGATTCGCTTCTGGGAAATGATTCATATAACGGGCGCACTGCAACTTGGAATGGGACAAGCGGCCCCTTCGCCAGTATTACGCGCGCCATTCTCGGCACCCTGAATGGCGATCTGGTCAGTGTGAATGCCGGGACTTATTCAGAAAATATCGACCTCCGCGGTAAACCAATTCAACTCCAGATCAATGGGAGCGTCACCCTGCACTAGAAACTAGCAGCCCAATTTTATTTCAATCCGACAATTTAACCCACTTCCGCAATTTAACTTGGCTATGAAATCCACATTTAATCCGATCAATTACGGTGCACTTGCTTTTGGCTCACTCTTGGTGGTTGTTATGGGCCATGCCGGCGATCTTGCGGTTGATAATTTGACCGTAGGTAGCTCGGCTGCGGGAACTGGCAACGCCACTGGAGTAGTTCCTACAAAGGGCGTCCGCTACATAATTGTGGAACAGTTGCAAAGTTTTACTCCGACTGTCCGTGGTATCAAATTGAAAGAGGCTTATGCCAAAGCAAGAGATACGATGAGCCCTTCGGTCAACAATCGCGTCACTGTACTCATTCCACCCGGAGAATATGACCTGGGTAATTCTGGTATTACTTTGGACACTCCCTACATTGACCTAATTGGTTTGGTTCCTGTTCAGCTGAATAAACGTGTTGGAGGGCGTACAGAGGCTATTATACCAAGCCCATGCGGGCTGCGGTTGTCTGGTAGTGGTCAAGGTGTCGTCAAACAAACAGCTTCCCATGTTCGTATCGCTAATATGGTAATTACTCACACGGGCTCAGGTGCTAATGGACTACAGTGGAATAGTAGTGATCCTGCTGCCTATTGGCCATCCAGTGCATTGGAAGATGTTGTAGTAGAGCACGTCGCCTTCGAGGGGGATTGGACCACCTGGAGTTCTTGGTCCATGCGCATTCAGATAGAATACAAGGGTGTTTTTAGGGATTGCGTGGGTGGTGGCGGTTCTTTCGGGCTCATTGGCATCGCAAGCGGCTGTTTTGAGGATTGTTATGCTGACGATAATGGTGTGGGTACTTCTTTCGGTGGTTATGGTCTAGCAAGTGGAACTTTTCGAAATTGCACTGCAATGGGGGGGGTGTCATTTGGTGCTGGTGATACGGCTTCTGGCATTTTTGAGAATTGCTATGGTGTAGGACTCGATTTTGGCGGGGATGGGGGGGTTGCAAGCGGCAAGTTCATAAACTGCGTCAGCGAATTTGGCGCCTTTGGAGGATCTGGATTGTTGTCTCCTTCTGCTGTTCTCGTGCACTGCAAAGCCGGTGCTGCATCTTTTGGTCAATTTAATACGGCTTCTGCTGATTTCAGTTACAGTACTTCGCCAGTTGATTTAAAAATTAAAATTAAGCCTCAGGGCGATCTTTCCATGGGGACTTTCAATCAGTAATCACGGCTATCGTTTATTGCAATCAGAAGTTAGGTAAGAGCGAAAGCGAAGTGAATCTCAAGGGTTATAACGCAAGATTTCTTGTCAGAGCGACTTCACAATTATGAACAAGTCACTAGAACGATCCGGTGGTTATCATCGGTCCATTGTAGCCGGTCTGTTTGTGGCTGTTTTGTTCTTTAGTCTCGCACAACGATCCAGAGGGGCTGACCCCGCTTGGTGGACTGCGCGAGGAGTCAAGAATACTGCTCCAGCCTCTGACTATTCAATGGTCAATCAGGGGCAGGCCAAATGGTTTGCCCTGAAGGCTGAGGAGGAATTGCGGGCCAAGCTGCCGGCAGGTTTCAACGGACCAATCTTGCCAACTCTTCCAACCGGGGACAACTACGCCCCCATTAATCAAGGGCAGCTTAAAGCTCTCGTCCAGCCACTATACATTCGAATTCAACAGGCAATCGATTCCCTGCCGCCCGGCCCCTTGCGAGACGCCTATGGCAATGCCCGTCCGCAGGGGCAAAATGGAGGGACTTATCCTTGGTCCGACACGACCACCGATGATCAAAGCTATGCTCCGGTCAATCTTGGGCAGCTCAAATATATTTTGAGTATTGAGTTTGTTTTTCCAGACGCTGATGGCGATGGCTTGCCGGATTGGTGGGAAACATTGTATGGATTCAATCCAACCAGTAGTGGCGAAGCTACCGGTGATTTCGATGGGGATGGATTGACCAATTTGCAAGAGTATAACCTGGGGACAAACCCGACGTTAATGAATCCCTCGGCTCCTTGTCTGATATCACCCGATTTGATTCGACATGCGAACCTAGCACTGCCGTAACGGCCGCGCTTTTATCAAAACTTTCCCATTTCTTTCATATGAATTTTTCAAAGGGTGGATTTGGTTGTATGCAAAATGGTGGCATTAGCTCATGGATGCAGACCGGCATTTGCATGATGATGCTTCTGGCACTGTGTCCGGTCGCATGCTTCGCTGGCGTAGGCGATGCCGGCCCAGCTCCTAGCGAAAGCCAAAGCGCCGGCTTACAGCATAAGGTAGATTCCCAATTCGGTTCATTTTCTTACCAAGTTCCCGTTGTCGTGCCACCCGGCCGGCAAGGGGCTCAGCCAGAGTTGGGGTTGCGCTATAACTCTGGGGGGGGCAATGGATGGTGTGGAGTCGGCTGGGGCCTCGAAGTGGGTTATATCCAGCGCAATATCAAGAAAGGCGTTCCCGTTAAATGGTCCACCGGCGCAGCTCCGCTCAAAGAGTATGACGATGCCAAGGGCTTTATCAGCACTGCGGGAGGCGGTAACGCTTCTTTAGTTTTGGTGGATTCCAGCAATCCGAATTACTTGGAGTATCGGCAAGAGATCGAGACCGCTTTTCTCAAATATCGTTACTACACCGATAACCATTGGGAAATCTTGGATAAAAACGGGAATACCTTTTACTTCGGTCAGGTTGCCGCCAGCCGCATGGAAAATACCCAGTCTGGTTGGACGGCTAACGCCGGTAAAAGCACCTTTCGTTGGGCTTTGGATCGGGTGGTAGATGTGAACGGAAATGAAACCGTCCTGACGTACACGAAAATCTCCGGTTTACTCTACCTCAGCAATATCAGTTACAACGGCAATATCAATGGCTCACTGCCGAGAACCCATACAGTGGATTTCGTTTTGACCGACCGTCCGGATGCCAGCATTGCATTCAATACCGGCTATCGGGTGGAAACCAAAAAATTGCTCTCTGAAATCCACATCAAGGTCAGCGGTCAAAATGTGAGGAAATATGTTCTGGTTTATACCAACTCGTTTTCCACCAAGCGCTCCCTGTTGAAATCTGTGACTGAATACGGCACCGACTTTGCCACTGCATTGCCAGCAGTCACCTTCAACTATCAGGTGCAGGCGATGGAGTTTGAACCCCCTGTCACCTGGCCATGCAAGGACTGGGCGGGCGTGCGTAGCGGCGCGATCAATGGAGCTACCTATACGTATGCCGCAATGCTCGATATAGACGGCGATGGCTTACCTGATCGAGTTGGCAGAAAAATGGGCTCAACGCCTTACGACGAATTCACCGTTTATCGGAATTTGGGCAATGGCAATGGGTTTGCCTCTTCTCCCAGTAGTTGGGGCACTATTGATAATCAAGGCCTCAGTTATTTGGATTGGTCAGGCACTTTGGAGGGGACCTCAGACGGAATGACTGGTACTGACACATTGGATTTGAATGGCGATGGGCGTCCAGATCATGTATCGCGCGATGAGGCAAGCCTTGTCAATTGGCGCGTGCAACTGAATAGCGGGCTGCCCGGAAGCAGTGCTTATTCAAGCTCATCCTTCTGGCCAGTCACTTCTGAATCGGGGAATCATTATTGGCACGGCCTGCGTTGGTTTCAAGCTTCTAGCCTATCTCAGCTTAATGACACTATGGATATGAATGGAGATGGATTGCCAGATCGCGTCATGAGGCAGTTGAATTCGCCCTATAATCGTTTCAAAGTGCAACTAAATACGGGAAGCGGATTCTCCAGTTCGGTGGATTGGTCTTTGGTGCGTGGCCAAGATAGCCTTGCTGCCCTGCTTTATACTACCGTCGATATGCCGAAGCATAACGTCAATGGCTTTTTGGCATTATTGAAATCTCGAACGACTCCACTTGCCTTATGGCTTTATGGGCAACTTCCAACGGCAACGCAGACGATTGTGAATAATTCTCCATATACGTATAGCTATGGTGTTCATCAACCCGACCCTTTTCTTCCAATCCAGCAAGCCATGATAAATGGCTTCAATCAAATTATCCAAAGCGGTTTAGTTTACGATTCAGCCCGTTTTGCTGGGGTTACACTCTCAAGTGCTACGTCGGAGTTTCTGAATGAACTTCCTGCCGCAACCGGAGTAGAGCAAGTCAGACTAAATCGCATGTTGTTAAGCGATGCATATCCGAATCCACCGACCTACCCTCCGCGTAGTGCTACACCGAACGATTCTACCTATCTGCCATTCGCTGTTAGCGCCGACTGGAGAACACTGAGCCAGCGGGAGTCCAGTGTCACCAAGGCTCTGATGGCGGACATCAATGGCGATGGGTTGCCGGATCGGGTTATGCGTAAAGCTGAACCGCCCTATGACAAGTTCTTGGTGCAGTTCAATAATGGTGCGGGTTTTGAAGAGCCAGAAAACTGGGGGACTCTGGATAGCCAAGGAATGACTGACGCAGCTTGGAATTCACCCATCGGAAACAATGATTCCCAAACTTGGGCCGCTTTGATTGACGTCACCGGGGACGGCTTGGTGGACCGCGTCATGCGGAAAGCTACCGCACCATACAACTCCGAATGGTTGGTCCAGGTGAATACTGGATCTGGATTTTCGCCTGCCACAAACCATTGGACCGGTTTAGATCCCACCAAGACCAGTGCGGACGAAAACTCCATTGTGGCGGCGGCATCTTGGTTTTCCGCCTACATGTATGTAAATTTCTTCGACATCAATGGCGACGGATTGCCTGACCGGCTTACGACCGCCGGATGGCCAGCACAAGGTCAGACGACATGGAATCTCGACGTGCAATTGAACAAAGGCCCTTATCCGGACCTGCTCAATGTGGTCAGCAATGATCTCGGCGGTACCGTTACGGTGAACTATGCACCCTCCACCCGTTGGGACAACCGTGATAAAGACTGGACTACTGACCCATGGACCGAAGGGGCAAAAAGCCTGCTTTCATTCCCGGTTCAGACTGTCACAAACGTGGTCGTCAACGATGGCTTTGGAAACACAGATGCGACCTCATACGCCTACAAAGGCGGATATTTCAACCCAGCAAGGCGTGAGTTCCGTGGCTTTCACTGTGTCGAAACAAAAAATAGTTTTGGACTCAAGGAATTGACCTACTTCCACCAAGGAGGCGGGTATAATGGTTCTGCCAAAGGAGAATATCAGGATCAGGAAGGCAAACAAGGTGTTCCCTACTTGGTGGAGAATTACGACAAAGACAACGTTTTGGTAAGCCGGGTCTTAAACAAGTATGGAATCACGAGTCCGATTGCGGGCGTTTTATTTCCATACCTTGAGCAAACCATCAAAATGGACTATGCGGATGGCATCAGCTACCGAGCCACTGCGGAACAAGTTGGGTATGACTCTTTAAATGGTAATGTAATAGCCAGTACCAACTTGGGGGAGGTGGTTAATGTCACTCTTTCTACGCACTCATTCACTGATTTAGTGCCTGCTGATAATGTTCTCACGTTAACCACCTATAAAAATATTCCGGGCAGTCCGCTCATGGTGAGCAAGCCAGATATTGCCATCATTTCGAAGTGGGACTTGAGCGACTCTCGCAAAAAGCGGTTTAATTACGACGCTCGCGGGAATCCCACCACGACGGAAGTTTGGCTATCGTCCGAGAACCGTTGGCTGACTAAGCATATGGTTCAGTATGACGCGTTAGGAAATCCATGGCGGTCTACGGATGCTAATGGAGTTGTGACGGAGATCACTTACGATGCAACCTACAAACAGTTCCCGGAGATCAAAATCTTAGCGCCAGGCACCAGCCTACAAATGGTTGCTACCAGCTTGTTCGATGCGCGCTCCGGTCAGGCTATACGCGCCACCGATAACCTTGGTGTTATCGCAAAGACCGATTACGATGTTTTTTTCCGCCCCACAGCAACGTACGTCAATGAAACGCCTAATGCAGAACCTACTCTCTGGCGTACCCGGACAGATTACTATTTACAGGGGATCAATGGTGCGAACTCCAACAATAAAATATATGTCCGCACTTATGATCCAAATGATCCAGTCAATGGCATTGAATCTTTTACGTATCTTGACGGACTCGGTCGTAAGATTCAGACCCGCGTCGAAAGTGAAATCAATGGTACTTACCGGTGCTCCGATAGTTACTATGAAACAGAAAGCAAAACCAGTTTTGAGCCGTTACCTTACTTTGCCACTGGCTCAACCTACTCAGCAAGAACCAGTGTTCAACTGGGAACACTTAAAGAATTGAATGCTTCAGGTCTGAGTAGCAGAGTTACCCCGGCGGTCCAAGCTACCTTTGATGCCAGCCGGCGGCGTGTCGGTGCTGTTACCTTCACTGGTGGCGATGCTGCCGATGCGCCTGTATCTGCAGCCACGATGACTTATGGCGAAGGGGCCGACCCTTGGGTCACTATTTCTACTGACTCTGAAGGCAAGGTGACAAAGACGTATTCCGACGCCTTTAGTCATGTTATCGAAATTGTGAATATCACCGCACAAGGCAATATCTCCACCCGCTATGCCTACGATATTACCGGGCTCCTTACAAGGCTTACTGACAACGCCAGCAATCAGACCACGATACTCTATGACAGTCTGGGTCGGAAAACTTCCATGACCGATCCCGACATGGGCCATTGGGTTTATGTATATGACGATGCGGGGCGAATGACAGATCAGACGGACGCCAAGAACCAGCGCATCCATTTTAATTACGACCCTGTCCTTGGACGCCTAGCTAACAAGGAGATTTATGATTCTGGCGGGATTCTCAAACGTCGCATCACCTATCAGTACGATACTCCGGCGAAATCTGGCTGCACGGTTCAAAATGGTCAGCTTGCGGCAATCACGGAAACTTCGACTTCAGGCGATTGTATCACCGACCAGAAATTCTGGAGTTATGATTACAAGGGCCGGGTACTTAAGGAAGGCGTATATTCGTGGGCTTTCGGGGAGTTTGTGACCACCTCCAGCTATAACCAAGCGGATCAATTGGACGTGCTGACCTATCCTAACGATGTGGCCCGCATGAAACATACTTACCAGAATGGTGTTTTGAAAAGGATACAAAGTCTCAAGGGCACTGGAACTACCTCCGAAATTTTCTATGAGCTCACCTCTATCAATGAAATGGGACAGCCGCTCACCTATATGACCCACAACGGTCAGGTGCAGAATACTCATGAGTTCTATGGGAATTCCAAACGACTGAAAAAACTTTCTGTCACCAAAGGAACGACCGACATCTTAGGCAGGACCTATAAATTCGACAGCGTGTCCAATGTCAAAGCCATCACAGATAATGTGGCTACGCACACCGGCCTTTCTTCAGGGTCAATCCAAAATCTTCAATACGACGATCTTCATCGGCTCACCGGCATGACTGACGCTTCCGGCACGCGTACCTATCAGTACCATGTCTTGGGTAACCTCATCGTGAACGGTGATGGGGCGACAGGCCCTTACACTTACGGTTCGAGCAAACCTCACGCGGTTACAGCCGCCAACGGCAGGACCTACGGCTACGACGCCAATGGCAACATGATCAACCGAAACGGCCAGAATTTGGTCTATGATGAGGAGAACCGCCTTATCCAAGTTAGTGGTGGCAATGTCAATGTCCACTTTGGTTACGCTTACGACGGTTCACGCCTCTGGAAATTCAACAAGAACACCGATCAATACACTTGTTTTGTCAGCCCACTTTTCGAGTATCGGGAAAAAGACAGCGCCGGATTATGTTACGTTTTTGCCAATGGCCAGCGGATTGCCGCATTTCGCCCCACGACGCATGTCTATACATTGGCAAGCACTGAATTGCCATGGAATGATCGCGCGACAACATTTTTTGCCGGCATTTCAGACCGGGCAAACACCGCTCTTGCCTGGCTGCTGAACCCGCGTCGAATCGAAATAACCGGCATTGCGTTGGCAGGCATTATCACGCTGGCAATCCTGTTGATGGGGCGTTTCAAACTGGGGATTCGGCTGGAGCGCCGGGAGGAGCGGATTTACTTCCGCCCGCTATGGTGTCGCTTGGTTACACTATTGCTGATTCCGGTTTTGCTGTTAGCTATCATGCCTGCACAGGCTGCATTCGTTCCAGGTGAAGTGTTTTATTACTACCATGCAGATCACTTGGGGTCTTCAAACGTAACGACAGATCGTAATGGGAATATCATCCAGCATTACGAGCATAAGGCCTATGGCGGGGAGCGTTATGGTCAAAACAACGCTGCTGGTAATCCAGAATACAATCTGACTCATCGTTTTACCGGGCAGGTGCTGGATGAAGACACCGGTCTGTACTACTACAACTCCCGCTATTATGATCCTGAGCTTGGACGATTCACTCAGCCTGATACGATTGTGCCTTCGGTCTCTGTTTCTCAGACTCTCAACCGCTATACGTATTGCAATAACAACCCCCTTAAATACGTTGACCCAACCGGGCATATTGCCGACTGGGTCATCGCTGTTATCATTGGCGCTGTCCTTGGCGGGATATCGGCTGCGGCGAGCGGTGGAAATATTGGCATGGGGATACTGACAGGGGCCATAGGGGGGTTATTGGGAGGAATTGGAGGAGCGCTATACGGAGCCTTAGGCGCCATGGCTGGTGGCGCGCTGGCAGGTGCGGTCAATGCCGCCATTACGGGGGGGAATATCGGATTTGGAGCTTTAACTGGAGCTATTGGAGGAGCCATTGGATTTGGTGCTAGTGAGATACCCATTCCTCGAATGTATATTGAAGAGTTGGTTGAGTGGGGATTAGCAGCAGGTAGTGGTGCGTTGTCCGGAGGCATAGGTGCTGAATTGCAGGGAGGTAAATTTGCGGATGGTGCCAAGTTAGGAGCTATCAATGGAGCGGCGGGGCATTCACTTAGCCAGTTCATGGAACAATTCAAGAATGGAGAGACGATGCCCCCGGAAGACCAGCAGGCATCTGGGCAAATGCAAAGCGTTTACAACCGTGAAGGCAATATGCCACCAGGTGTTCCTTACAAACCACCACAAGGCTTTGCAGCTTATTTTACTCCTGCAGCAAATGGTCTCCCAGCTTTTCTGGCATTTCGAGGAACGCAGCCTCTCAGTCTTATCGACTGGATCACTAATTTTAAGCAATCGCTGGGAGTGCGAACGGCTCAGTATGCATACGCAAGGGAATTGGGACTTCAGATTGAGGCTGCAACTGGCGGCCGAGTGGTGTTTACCGGTCATTCTTTGGGTGGCGGGTTGGCAATGGCAGCAGGCGTTGCATGCGGAGGGCGAGTGCCTGTAGTTACATTCAATGCCGCTGGCTTATTCTCCTTTGGAGCGGTACCTGCTAATGCTCGAAACTATTATATTCCAGGGGAAATTTTGACATCGTTTCAACGCCTTACCCCATTTCCCGACGCATGGGGAAGGCAAATTCCTCATACCGGCGGTGGTTGGGGCACTTTTGGGCATTCAAGCGCCAATTTTCCCCCCGGAAATTAGGCAGCGAAAATGTGTTTATTAAATGGTTAAGGTGCTTTTTATGAAGCACGCCCTGTTGGGCCAAGTGAACTACACACGCAACCAAAGTACCCGAATGTGTCATTTTTAACGCTGGCGTAGCGTTTCGGCCAATGAACACCCTCACAACGTAAAGGGACAGCACTTAACTAAGCGTCATTCAGGACTTGTATCTTGGACTGGACCGGTGAGCAGGCAAAAATCTGAGTTGCCGGTTTTTCCGGGCGGCTGGCCGGTCGCTCGGGAAAAGTCGTCAGAGCTGAGATTGCTGAGGACTTGAACCGCTGAGTTTGCGGGGCAGCGCGTCCGCTACTTCCCCCTTCCAGCGGCGCAAGACAATGTCTGATTTGATTTAAGACAATCTCTGTAGGTTTGCACTTCGCAGGCAGGTTGAAATTCGTTGGCATTGGTTTTGCGATGAGTCGTGCGTCATCGCTTCACTGGGTTTCGCTGGGGTGACAGATGTTCCAATAAATAACAACTGCGGCTTTGTCGTTTTGCCGCGCAACCGTACATAAAAAATGAATGAAACTACCTCATCTACCGGCGTGACGGCTCCCGTCACGGAAACCAAGACCAGAAAGCCTCGTAGCATCATCAATCAAGCGCAGGCGCGGGAATTGACCAAGGCCGAGACCGTGGCGCAAGCCGCACAACACGCCACGCGAGCCACGGCGCTCGCCGAGCGGGACATCGATGCCGCGTATGTCACCGCGATGTTCACGGAAATCAGTAACGCGCGTGACAAGGCGGCGGAAGTGGTCATCAATGCCACGGCGCAACGCGAAGCTACAGCGGCGCAAACGGCCGCTGAAAAACGGCTCGTGGCTTTGTTGCAGGAAGTGCAAAAGGCCGCCAAGCAAAAGTATGCCCGCAACAATCGCCTCGCATTGCAGGCGTATTTTGTGGGCAAAAAGCTGAATGGTAGTCAGCCCAACCTGGCGCAGTCGTCGCAAACGATCCTTGGCAAGCTGGCAACGGATACGTTGCCGGGCATCACTGCGGCGAAGGTGGTAGTCTTGGAAGCAGCGCGCACAAATTGGGTGAATGCCACCGAAGCACAGAACGATGCGGAGTCGGCCGCATTGGGGGCGCGGACGGCATTGAAGACGTTGCTCAAGAGTGTGAGCGACCGTCGCGTGGCGGTGCAGCTAGCAGCGGATGCTGAGTGGCCGCATTCAGAATCTGAAAACAGTGGTGTGCGCAGGGAGTTCGCGTTACCCGCCAAACAACCTGCGAAGATTTGAAGCAGGCTTTGTTTTCGTAGCCATACCGTTCTGTCAACAGCACCCTGGCGTTTGGGTGCTGTTGTATTTTTGTGGAATTGCCGCACCATCGGAATGGAGGAAACTCTGATTTTGATGGAGGATTCTCGCAGTTGGATGATTTCCCGCTTGCGCTAGGAGCCGAACCATCGCAAACAATGCGCCCGGTGCCACGGATGGCGCGATCAATTCCAAGACGTAACATTCAAATCACAAAGCAAGGATGAAGCTCGGACTCGGACTTTACCGGCACATGTTGACACGCGAGAATTTTCAGTTCGCGCGGCAGGCAGGCGCGACGCATCTCGTGGTGCATTTGGTGGATTACTTCAAAGGCGGCGCGCACAATCCGCGGGACAATCAACCCACGGGCACCGAACGCGGTTGGGGGCAGGCGGGCGATCCGAACAAACTCTGGTGTTTTGGTGAATTGCTCGAGATCCGCAAAGCTGCTGAAGCCGAAGGGTTGAAGATCGAGGCGATCGAGAACTTTGATCCTGCGCACTGGCACGATGTGTTGCTGGATGGGCCAAAGCGCAAGCAGCAGATTGAAGGCGTGAAAGAGTTGATCCGCCGTGTCGGACAGGCGGGGATTCCGGTGATGGGGTACAACTTCAGCATCGCCGGAGTTTGCGGTCGTACGCACAAGCCTGTACGCGCGCGGTGGCGCGATGTCTGTCGGCATGGAAGGCCCGCTGGATACGCCAATGCCCAACGGCATGGCGTGGAACATGGTTTATGACGAGAACGCCCCAGTGGGCAATGTGCCAGCGGCGACACCTGAGCAATTGTGGCAACGACTCGGCAGTTTTTTGCAGGAGGTTATTCCCGTGGCCGAAGAGGCTGGAGTGAAACTGGCGTTGCATCCAGATGACCCGCCCTTGCCAACGATGCGGGGGCAGCCGCGTTTGGTCTATCAACCGCAAATGTATCAGCGGGTGATTGATCTAAAGCCCAGCCGGGCGAACGCATTGGAATTTTGCCTCGGATCAATCGCTGAGATGACCGAGGGCGATGTTTATGAGGCAGTCGAGCAATACGCGAAACAAAAGAAGCTGGCGTATGTGCATTTCCGCAATGTAACGGGCAAAGTGCCATTCTATCGCGAGACGTTCATTGATGACGGTGACATTGACATGCTGCGCGTCTTGCAGATTCTGAAACAAAATAACTACGACGGCGTGTTGATTCCAGATCACACGCCGCAGATGGCGTGCAGTGCGCCGTGGCACGCGGGAATGGCGTTCGCGTTGGGCTACATGCGGGCTGCATTGCAAATGTTAGAAAGATAATTCGATGGAAAAACCATTTTCTCTCAAAGGCGAAACCGCTTTGATCACGGGCGGTGGCAGTGGTCTGGGCTTGGGCATTGCGACGTGCTTCGTCAAGGCAGGGGCGCGCGTGGTGTTGGTTGGGCGGCGCACGGATGTGCTCAAGGTTGCGGCAAAAAAATTTGGCCGCGCAGCGATTGTGGAGGCCCACGACATTACGCAATTGGATCAGGCGGAGGATTTGATTCGACGCGTGAACAAACGTGTCGGGCCGATCTCCATTCTCGTCAATAACGCGGGGATTCACCTTAAGAAGCTGGCGGTGGACACCACGCCGACAGAGTTCAACTCAGTTTTGCAGACTCATGTGGTCGCTGCGTTTGCGTTGACCCGAGCCGTGTTGCCAGACATGATCAAACGCAAACACGGCAACTTGTTGTTCACGGCTTCGATGGCTTCATTATTTGGTATTCCGTATGTGTCAGCCTATTCAGCAGCGAAGTCGGCTTACTTGGGGGTGGTTCGTTCGTTGGCGACGGAAGTATCGCCGCAAGGTGTGCGGGTAAACGCGATTGCGCCGGGTTGGATCGAGTCTGACATGATGCGCAAAGCTTTGGATAACGACCCAGCGCGGAAGGCAAAAATTCTCGGTCGCACGCCGATGAACAGTTTTGGCCAAGCAGAAGATATCGGCTGGGCGGCGACCTATCTGTGTTCGTCGGCTGGGCGGTTTGTGACGGGAGTGGTGTTGCCGGTGGATGGCGGAGTAAGCATCGGGTTTTGATTTTGCGTCATACTGGGCTTGCTACAGCCCGGTAATAGGGGTAATTCCATCTCCAGTTATACCTCGATTGATCCAGAGAATAATCCATGTCTTTGGGGCTGTTGCGGCTGATGCCGTAGGTTATAGTTCGCTAATCAAACAAATCCCGTGCGCAAGATAGACCTGAACAACTTTCAAGTTGCCCGCAGCGAGACTGCGCGGGACATCAACCGGCGCATCGTCCTCAATCTCATCCGCAAGAACCAGCCGATTTCACGCGCGAGCTTGGCGCGACGCTCAGGGCTGCAACGCAGCACAGTGTCCGCGATTACCGAACAGTTGATTGATGAGCATTGGGTTTCTGAAGGCGCAATCGGGCATGTGCCGCGCGGGCGTAAACCGACTTTTCTCAATCTCAATTCAGATCGCTTTGGCATCATCGGTGTGGATATTCGTTCTGGCACGACCCACCTCGCTGTCGCCAGTTTGGATGCGCGATTCGTGGCGCAGGAATCCATTCCGACTAGCTGCAACCCCGAAGAATTCATTGCGCGATTGGGACGGCGTATTACTGATTTGATGCGGGCGCATCCGCGTAGTTCTTACGAAGGGATTGGAGTTAGCGTTCCGGGGCGCATTGATCCTCAATCCAATCGTATTGTATTCGCGCCGAGCCTAGGCTGGGATGATGTGGATATTAAAACGCCGTTGGAGCGTGCTACCGGTTTGAAAGTGGAATTGGAGAATGCCGCCAACGCATGTGCGCTCGCCGAACTATGGTCCGGCCGGCATTCAGAGGGCGTACGGAATCTCGCGGTGGTCACAGTCTCCGAGGGCATTGGGGTAGGCATGATCATCAACGGGCAGCTTGTTAAAGGTAGCACGGGGGTGGCAGGGGAATTTGGCCATGTTTCCTTGGTGGAAAATGGCCTGCGTTGTCGCTGTGGTAATCAAGGTTGTTGGGAAACGCTGGCGTCGAACACGGCGGCGGTGCGTTACTACACCGAGTCTGCCACGCATCGTAAAGGTGAGGTCGGCTCCAAGAGTGATATGGCACAGATCACATTTGATGATTTGATGCGGTTGCATGCGCAAGGCGATCCGAAAGCGCAACGTGCTTTGGAGCAGATGGCAAAGCAGCTGGGGGCGGGCTTGGCTATGTTGATTTCAGGGCTGGCGCCCGATGCTTTGATTGTCGTTGGGGAAATCACGCGGGCCTGGGACCGCATTGGGCCGATCGTTCAAGCGGCGGTTAAGGCGCGGGCATTCACACATGCTTCGACTCGGATTTTAGCAACCGATCCCGAACTGCAGCCGCGCTTGAAAGGCACGATTGCGTTGGTTTTACAGGATCATTTTGGCGCTCCATCCTTCGTTTGAAAAATTTTTCCGGTTAGTGGAAAAAACTCTAGACACGACTCAAATGCGCGATATAGTTCGAGTCGAAAACAAATTACCCCGTCTCTTGTGGCGCATATGTTGCCCTCGCGTGTTTTAAGATGTTTTCAAGAGTTTTGTTAATTGCCATATGGTGCTAGCCAACATAGAGCCAAATGTTTCGTCAGCGGCGACGTCTTGCACATTGGCTGATGAGTTGCATGGGAATCGGGTCGTTGGTTTTGGGGAAACCGAACGGCGGATTGCCCAAGCGGTCGGATACATGCGGGGCTGTCTCAACAGGTCTTTGCAAGTGCCGGCGTTGGCGCGAATGGCCAACATTTCGCCTTCGCATTTTTTTGCGGTCTTTAAGCGACAGACGGGATTTGCTCCTTTGGATTTTTTTATCCGGTTGCGGATGCAGCGGGCTTGCGAGTTGTTGGGGACAACTTCGCTCAGTGTAAAAGAAGTTGCTGCAGAGCTGGGGTACGACGACCCATTTTATTTTTCCCGGGTGTTCAAGACGGTGAGCGGCATAGCGCCAACTGATTATCGTCGCCTGCCCGAGTCCGCGCGGCGTGAGTGTCGCGGTCGCGTGTGGCTGGGGGCTGAAGCCAGTTGTGTGAATTGATCTGACAATCTTCAAGCGAATGAAAACCGACCGACCAACCAACCAACCAGTCCCGCCGCCACGGAGTCGCGGTGATTCCATTTTGTCCGCTGTTAGATGCAGAGCTTTCACGCTGATTGAATTGTTGGTGGTTATCGCCATTATCGCGATTTTAGCGGCGATGCTGTTGCCGGCTTTGGCGCGCGCGAAGTTCAAAGCCAAGGTGACGACGTGCACGTCGAACTATCGTCAATGGGGTGTTGTGACGGCGATGTATTCGAGCGATGATGCGCGCAGCAAATTACCTTCGTTCAGTCTCAACGGCTCGGGCGGTAGTCCGTGGGATGTTTCAAATGCCGATGATTCCCGGGCTGGGAACTTATGGTCTGACGGTGCCGTTGTGGTTTTGTCCCGTGCGCCCGGATGAGTTTGCCAACGTGCAGAAAGCCTATGGCAACCCGGTCAATAGTCTGAACGATCTGACCAATGCCTTGTTATACGTCAACAAGCAGTTCGCGCTGATCTATCATTCCTGGTGGGTGCCACGGGATAATGCGGGGCAGACTTTTCCGCGAACTACGTTTGGTGTGGCGGCGCGGATTCCCGATGGATGGCCTACTTCGGCTTCTGATCGCAATGCAGCGTTGCAACCCATCATTTCTGATCGATGCAATGGTGGTGGTGGTAATAAAAATTTGGATGCGGTGCAGGCTGTCAGCGGCACGCAGCCAGCGGGGGCAAATGGTCACGTCTCCGGAGGTCGGATTGGTTCCGTCAACGTGGCCTTTGCTGATGGTCATGTCGAAACACGTGGCCGTGCGCTCATTCAGTGGCAATACACCACGGAGGGCAATTTTACCTGCTTCTATTGATTTCCTGAACCCAACCAACCTTGCTTCGTAACCCCTCTATGAATACCACCGCATTCGTAAAAAAGACCAGCTTCGCAGCGTTTGCGACGCTGGGATTGACTGCTGGAGTTTTTGCCGGAGTCACAGTCACCACGGATACCACCGGGCCAAGTGTCTGGCCGGGCGAGCCGCTGATTCGCATGTCTGCCGCTCCTGGCGACGCGACCGTGCAGGAAACCTTCACCTTAGGTGGCGGTTGTACCAATCTGGCCCAGACCTTTGTCGCACCGACTGATTGCACGCTGTATGGCCTTTCGGTAGTCAATCAAGGTGGCGTCGAGAATCTGGCGCTGAACCTCTATGATCTGGGTGTCGCGCTTTCCACGCCCAATTCAGTCACGGACTACAATGCCCTGATCACCGGAGCCAATTTGCTGGGCGGTGGCGTGGGCTTGCCCTTTACCTCCACGGCGTTTTCCGGGGCGGGTATCCATCACTTTGAATTCGACAATGTCGGAACAACCGATCGAGTGACGCTCCTGTCCAATCACCTTTATGCAGTCGAAATCATTGGCCCGCTCGGTTCGGCCAACTTCTGGTGGAATCGCACGGCTTCCGATCCTTACACGGGCGGCTCCACATTCCGCGACCGGACAGCCCATCGGTCGGACCGGGATTTTGGTTTTGCGATTTACACCTCGGTAACCAATTCGCTCGGCGAAACCTTGCCCATTACTTACAATCCCGCTGGCAGCGCCTATGGGCCACCTCCAACATGGGCGGGAAACCCTGTGATCTCCATTTTGCCGACGGGAGCGGGCTACACGTCACAAGCCTTCGGGAATCCGGTGATCGGTGAAACCTTCGTTGTCACCAATGCGCTGAAGCTGGCGAAAGTTTCCTTGGCGGGTGGCGTTAGTGGCGGCGGTACGGGTTGGTATCGGTTGCACGTGTATAATCTCGGAGCGGGCGGAACGTGGGCCACTTATGGCAATTCCTTCAATCCTTCCAGCTACGCGGATGTGCTGAAGACAAGCACGATCCATCCCACGAATCTGACGCAGGGCATCCTGCAAGTTGAATTGCCTGCAAATAACCAGCCGGTGCTGACCAATGGCAATTACATGTTCGCGTTGGAATTTGTGACCGGCACAGGCAACAACAATTTCATCTGGCAACGCACTGGTGGCGGGACGGTTTATACCGAAGGCGCCGGTTACTACGGCACCATGACCGGAGTTACAAATAGTTCCTTTGGCGGTGGCGTGCGAACTATGATCATGGCGCTGGAGCCGTTTTATCCGCAGATTCAAGTCACTAACGGCCCGGTGGACACGACGTGGCCTGGCAATCCCGTTGTGCGCACCTTTGAGAATCCTGCTTTGCCTGATGCCGGGACACGTGTTCCGGAAAATTTTGATTCACCGGCAGGCCGGGTGGTCTCGATGGCCTTCATTCCGACGAACAACTTCAACCTTGGGGCGGTCGCGATTCGCGGCACTGGCGGTGGCAGCACCAATGCCTTCTATCGCGCCTCGCTGTATCACATCACTAACTTCACCGGGTATCCGGCGAATTACCGGCCCTCGACCGAGGCGACCAATCTGTTGCGCAATCTTTCCTTCCAGATCGTGAACGGCAGTGCCAACGATTTCATCCTGATGCTGCAATTTACCAACGCGCTGGATCACGTCTCCCTGCAAGCCAGCAACGTTTATGCGTTTGAAATCTCTCGTGACCCTGCCGACATCGGCGCGGCTACGTTCTACTGGATTCGCGGTTCAGGCGGCATCAGTACGTATGATCCGTATCCCGGCGAGTTGCCGACGCCCCGCGGTTACGAGGTCAATGCTGGCGGGACCGCTCCTTACTACGGTGCGGCCAATCTGCGCACGCCACTTGCCGGCAGTATCCGTGATTTGGTGATGGCGGTTTACGCCGCCCCGGAAGTTCTCCCCAGCATCAGC
Source organism: Verrucomicrobiota bacterium (assembly GCA_049840435.1). Taxonomy (GTDB): domain Bacteria; phylum Verrucomicrobiota; class Verrucomicrobiia; order Limisphaerales; family JADLHS01; genus JADLHS01. Next base: position 155,754 of record JASGKY010000020.1, read on the forward strand.
ATTACCAATGTGACGCATGCCGGAACCACCACGACCTTGACCTGGACTTCCAGCGCTGGCGCCATTTATTCCGTGGAACGCAAAGCCAGCCTGACCGATGCAACCTGGCTACAACTCGTCACGGGACTAGCTTCGGGCGGCGCGAGCACGTCCTACACGGACACCACCGCAACCAATGCGGCGTCCTTTTATCGCGTCAGCACGCCGTGAGGTTGACCTGACGTTGTGCCGATGATGTGTTTGTTTCAAGCGTCTCCGGGCTGTATGCCGGAGACGCTTTTTGTTTCAGTGACTGCACGACCAATAAGTTAAGATGGGCAAAATCATGATTGCCACCATGCCGCGCTCGCAGCTTTATTTCGGAGCATGCATCGTCTTTTTCATGCTTGGTTTGCGCCTCAACGCCGGGCTGACGGTGACGCAAAATGTTTCGGCGGGCGCAACCAATTGGCCGGGCACGCCCTTGACCACCACCGTGACCAATCCTGCCGTGCAAGCCACCGTGGGCGAGTTGTTCACCAGCGGCGGCGGTAATACCAACCACAGCCAAACGTTTTCTGTCCCGACCAATTGTTTGCTCATGCGCATCAATGTCTATGCCGGGGGGGGCAGTAACGGGACGATGCGAGTGAAGTTGTTCGATCTCGGCACGGGCAATATTGCGCCCAATCCCAGCTCGTACACTGCCGGCACTGATTTGCTTGGCGCGGGAGCCGGGCTGACCTTCACCTACTTGAACCAGGCCAATGGTGTGTTGCAGTTTGATTTTAGCGGTGTCGATCAGGTGGCGCTGCTGCCGGGGCGGATGTACGCCTTTGAGATCACTGGCACGCTGAATACTGCGCCGATGAGCTGGTATCGCGCCGGGGCCGACACCTATTCCGGCGGCGCGGCCTATCGCACGCGCGCGTGGATCAATGGCAGCAACGCGCGGGATTTTGCGCTCGCCGTTTACGGTGCGACGAACAGTGTCTCCACCAACACTGTGAACACGCCGTGCATTGTCAGTTGGAGCGATGTGCGCCAGGTCATTCACGGTTTCGGCGGTGGCACGGTTTTTCTGAATCCCAGTTCGCTCAGCCCTGTAACTGATGCCAACATGAACACGCTTTTCGGCACGAACAACGCCAGTCAGCTTGGTTTGTCGTTGCTCCGCATCCGCATCGATCCCAATGGGAGCTGGGCCAATGACCTCGCTGATGCCAAGAAAGCCGTTGCCCGTGGGGCGAGCATTCTGGCTTCTCCATGGTCGCCGCCGGCATCCATGAAAGATAACACCAACCTCATTCACGGCTCGTTGCTCCCGGCGCAATACACCAATTACGCCAATCATCTGAACAACTTCGCCAATTACATGAAGACCAACGGTGTCCAGCTCCGCGCCATTTCAATCCAGAACGAACCGGACTGGGATGCGTCTTACGAAGGTTGCGTGTGGACGGCGGGGCAGCTTCAGAGCTTTTGCCAGGGCGCGGCCGCTCTTATTACGAATGCCCCCGTGATGATGCCTGAGTCGTTGAATTACAATCAGGCCATGTCTGAGCTCACGCTCAACGATCCAGTTGCCGCCGCGAATGTGGATCTAGTTGGAGGGCATCTTTACGGCAACGGTGATGCCGGCGCGACCATCTCGGATTATCCCAACGCGCACAACAAGGGCAAACCCACGTGGATGACGGAGTTCCTCGTCAATGATCAGACTTGGGGCACGGCCATTGTCACGGCGCAACAACTCCACGATTGTCTGACCATCGGCAACATGAGCGCCTACATCTGGTGGAAAACCCTCGGCGATGCCAACGGCCTGGTGAACGCCGCGGGTGCGCCGCAGAAGCGCGGGTTTGTGATGGCGCAATGGAGTCGCTTCGTGCGCCCAGGCTATTATCGCATCGGCGTCACCAACACCGCCAGTCCGTTGCGGGTGACCGCTTACAAAAATCTTACGAATGGAAGCTTCGCCGTTGTCGTTATCAATCCCACGCTCACGAACATCATACAAGGTTTCAATCTGGCCGGGTTCAATGCCGCCAGCGTCACGCCATGGGTGACTTCAGAAACTGAGTCATTAGCAGCTCAGTCGGCTATCGCCCTCACGGGTTCGTCTTTTACTAACACTTTCCCAGCTTCCAGCGTCGTGACGTTGGTCGGCCAGATCATTCCACCGAACACCGCACCGGTCTTCAATGCCATCACCAGCCAGAATCTCAACCCTGGAGTGATGTTGACGTTGACCAATACTGCGACCGACGCCGATGTGCCCGCGCAAACCCTCGTCTATACCCTGTTAAGCGGGCCGACCAATGCCGCGTTTATCTCTTCCAACGGTGTGTTCTCGTGGCGACCACTCGTCAGCCAGGCCAGCAGCACAAATCTTATCACGGTAAAAGTTGCTGATAACGGCATGCCGAGTTTGAGTGCAACGAACAGCTTTAGCATCACGGTGGCACCGCTGGTGACGCCTGGGTTCACTGCGATCAATCTGGCCGGCGCACAAATACAGCTGGCCGCCACCGGGGCACTTGGACCAGATTACACATTGCTGTCTTCCACCAATCTCGTGAACTGGCAGTCGCTGCTAGTCACGAACCCTGCCGCGATGCCGCTGCAACTTTCCACGCCGGTGACGGCTGAACCGCAGCGTTATTTCCGGCTGCAACTTGGCCCGTAGTTCTCTATCCTCCATCGCATGAATCCAGTTCGCTTCACCGCCCTCGTGTGGTCCGGTTTGGTCTGTGCCGTGACGACGTTTGCCGCGCCACAGCCATTCCTCAGCCCGATGTTCACCGACAACATGGTTTTGCAACGTGACAAAACCAACTCCATCTGGGGTTGGGCCAAGCCCGGCGAAAAAATCAGCGTTGAGATTCTGGTCGCAAAGCCACGGCTACCACTGCGGCGGATGGACGTTGGCAGGCGCAGATCGTTCCGCCCTCCGTTGGCGGGCCGTACACATTGCAGGTTTCCGGGCCGCAAACTGTCTCGCTCACCAATGTCCTCGTCGGCGATGTCTGGCTCTGTGGCGGCCAATCCAACATGGAAATGGGGATGAACCAGGTGCGGAACAGCGAGGCGGAGATCAAAGCGGCGAATCATCCTCAACTGCGGCTCTTCCTCGTCGAGAAACAACCGGCTTACGCGCCGGCAACAATTGCAAAAGGAAGTTGGAAGATGTGTTCACCTCAGACCATCAGCGAGAGTGGGTGGGGCGGGTTTTCAGCCGTCGCTTATTATTTTGGCCGCCGGATACAGCAGGAGACCAACGTGCCCATCGGTTTGATTCAAGATTGCTGGGGGGGCACGCCGGCGGAATCGTGGGCGGCGGCGGAAGGGTTGCGAACCATGGGCGGGTTCAATGCGATGCTCAAGGAAGTCGAACGCCTGAACGAAAAGGGGGTGACGCCGCACGGCAACTTCATCACGCACTGGTATGATGAATTCGATCGCGGGCAGAAAGAGTTTTGGTTTGGTGCGAGTGTGGATGATCGCGATTGGAAAACGGTCACCATTCCCGGCGGCTTCGCGGAGTTGGGCGTGCCTACGACACCAGCCGTCTGTTATTTCCGCAAGACCGTTGTGCTGCCTGATCCGTTGCCGGCCGGTGGCGCGAAGCTTCATCTCGGCGTCATCGAGCGCATGGACACGACGCAGATCAATGGCCGCTGGGTCGGCGCGAGTGCCTGGGTGGAAAATCCCCGCGCTTACGGGATCGGCAATGACATCCTCAAGCCCGGTACGAATGTCATCACCGTCCGCGTGTTGAAGACCAAGCCGGATGGCGGTTTTCAATCCAAGCCAGAGCAACTCAAACTCGTGCTCGGTGACAAAACGGAAATTCCGCTCGCGGGTGAATGGAAGGGCAAGCTTGCGGTGGACGCCAAGCCGCCGCATCCGTTGCCGCTTGGTTACGAGAACTGGCCCACCATGCCCGCGGTGCTTTACAACGGGATGATCGCACCGGTCGCCCCGTACACGATTGCGGGCGCGCTCTGGTATCAAGGCGAGTCCAACGTGGGCCGCGCGCCGCAATATCGGAAGCTATTGCCCGCGATGATCGGCGATTGGCGGCGCGCGTTTCAGTCCGGCGATTTCCCGTTTTATATCGTGAGTCTCGCGGCGTTCCAACAACGCAAGGACGCACCCGGCGACGATGGTTGGGCAGAGCTTCGCGCCGCGCAGGCGTTCGTCGCCCGCACTGTCACCAACTCGGGCCTCGCGGTTGCCATTGACGTCGGCGACGCCAACGACATCCATCCGAAGGACAAAAAGGAAGTTGGCGAACGGCTGGCCTTAAACGCACTGGCCCAGCACTACGGACGGAAGATTGTTTCCTCCGGCCCGACGTTTGATCGCGTCGAAGCAATTCCGGGTGCGTTGAAGCTGCACTTCAAAAACACCGACGGCGGCTTGGTAGTGAAAGGAGATAAGCTCGGCGAGTTTGCCGTGGCTGGTGATGACAAGAAATGGTTCTGGGCCGACGCGAAGATCGAAGGCAACACCGTGATCGTTTCCGCGCCGCAAGTGCCGCAGCCGAAAGTCGCGTCCTATGCGTGGCAGGCCAATCCGCTGGCCACGCTATTCAATGGCGCGGGAATACCCGCTGTTCCCTTCCGCACGGACGACTAAGTGGCGGCGACGCCCTCGTCGCCGTGGAACAAAAGTGAGTGTGATTACCGTCGCATGCTTTCTGGCGGCCCGAGGTAACTTGGCTTCACGCCACCGCAATCCACGATGATTTTCTGCACTACGACGGCAGGGTCAACCATCCATACTTTGAAAGTGTGTGCGCCAGTCGAAGTGATGGTGTGCTGTGATTTCAGTTTGCGCGCGCCGTCTTTCACGGATTCTTCCCAATCCCGATTGCCGTCGCCGGCGGTGTAGCCCTTTGGAACAACGGTGAGGGTTTGCGGAGCTTCGTTATCAAAGGACACAGCGAGCCGCACGCCGCGTTGCGGATCAAAGCTGAGGCAGGGTGAGAGAATCGTCGTCACCGAGACCGTCCCGGTGCTCGTCAGCCACATCTGATATTCGAGTGAAGGGGTATTTGGCGGCGTGAGGCTGGGCGCGGTCACGGGAAACAAGGTCATGGCCGAAAGCGTTTTGCCATGGTCAGGCAAAACCTCCCAATGCACGCCGGCGGCTTCAGTCTTATGGGTGAAATGTTCCGCTTCGATGGAGACGTAACCATCCTGCTCGATGAAGCCGCGCCACTTTTTGGGCGCGCTGGACTTCATCCCAGGTTGCTCGTGTTTAGCCTCCTTAGACTTGGTCTCTACTGGCGCCTTATTTTCCGCCGAAGCCGTTAGTTCTTCCACCTTTGGCATCACATTCTTGTTCGGCTGTTGCCAGTTGGTGTAGCCGATGCGCGTCTGGTCCATCATGTGTTTCCATTTTCCGCCGGCGAGCGTGTTGTTGTAGTAATCGGACAGCGCCTGATCTTCGGCGAACAGTTCGCGTGCGCGCTTGGCAAAGTCGTTCGCCCGCGGATTGCTTGCCTTGGCGAGTGCGCGGTTCTTCGCCACGGCGATGTAAAGCTCATTCACCACGGAGCTGGCTTTGGTGGGGTAAAGCACGAGTTGATAAAACGCATCGCGGGACTCTTTCGGCAGCTTGGCGTAAATCTTTTCGGCGTGTTGGGTGACGTCCAGCCATTCCGCTAACACGCGATCGGCCTCGCCGTAGTTATCCAGGCTGAATGTGCCGGGCTCGAGCAATTCCGGTTTGCGGCGACCGTTATATTTCGCGTATTTGGCGACGATGTCCGCGATGTCGGCGGCGTGTTTCGCGCCGAATTCGCGTTCCGCCCAGCGTTGGAGGTAAACAGCGAGGTTGTCTTTGGTCCACGCTTGTGGATTCCAGCCGAGCGATAGGAAAAATTCCAAAGGCACTTCCTGTGGCTTGATGTCGCCGACGTTGACGATCCAGAGATTCGTCGCGCCGTAGTGCCACGCCAGATTCATCTGTTCCCAAACCTTGGGCAGCGGCACGGTGTTGATCCATTTGTAATTTCGCGGCCCGCCGACGTAATCGAAGTGGTAATAGATTCCTGCGCCGCCGCTGCGTTTGCGTTCGTCGGCGGTGGGCAAGCGACGGATATTACCCCAGTTGTCGTCGCACCAGAGCAGGATGACATCGTCCGGCACGCGCATCCCCCGCTCGTAATAACCCTGCACCTCCTTGTAGAGCGCCCAGACCTGCGGAACTTGCTCGATGTTGGGATTGATGGTTTCGCCGATCAACTTGCGCTGGTCGGCGACGATACGCTCCAGCAACGCGATACTTTCCGTTTCGCTCATCGGCTCGTCACCGTCGCCGCGCATGCCGAGCGTGATGACCTTTTCGTAATCCTTCGTGCGGCGCAGACCTTCGGCCCAGAACTCGCGCAACTTCGCGTCGTTCTTGGCGTAATCCCAACTGTGCGGTCCGTTGCCGGCACTTTTCCATTCTTTCCAGGCACGCATCATGGGTTCGTGGTGCGAGGTACTCATCACTACGCCGTATTCATCGGCGAGTTGGGCGTTGAGCGGGTCGTCGGTAGCGAAGGAATTGTCCCACATCGCGGGCCAGAGGTAATTGCCTTTGCAACGCAGGATCAGCTCGAACACGTTCGTGTACATGCCGTGATTCAGTTCGCCGTATTTTTGCCGCGCCCAGGTCATGAGCGCCGGGCCTTCGTCGTTGATGAAAATGCCGCGATATTTCACGGCGGACGGGCCGATTAAATGTTGTCCGGAGGAAACGAAAAGTTGCTTGTGCTGTTTCGGTGGCACATCGGCGAACCAATGCCATGGCGAGACGCCCATCTGCTCGCAGATATCATAGACGCCGTAGATGGTGCCGCGTTTGTCGCTGCCGGCGATGATCAGCGCGCTGTCCACGCCGGGCAGGGGATTCGCAACCACTTGAACAAGCGCAGCCTCCCATTTTCCAGCAACGTCGCTGACGTCAATTTTCTTCTCGCTGATGAGGCGGTCAATCAACGCACTGCGACCGATGGTGCCGACGAGGATGGTTTGCTTTCCTGGGACTGCCGTATCGTGCGTGAGTGTTGCACTTGCGCCAGAGACGCGCGCGACGTCAGTCTGCAAATCTTTTCCCACGCGGATGACGCCGGGCCAGTCGTTGGTGTCTACCCAGATGCTCGCCGCTTTGCCTTTGGCGGCGATGGTGAAGCTGCCCTTGCTACTTTTGCCGCTTACAAAGTTATTTGTCGTGAGCGCAAGGCAATGATCTGCTGAAAGCAGTACGCACAGTGCCACTGCGATAGCCAGTAATGGGCGAGTCTGGGCGTTTGCCGCGGCTGAAGTTGGATTGGTGTCGTTCATGGCACAGATAGATTTAGTTTGGTGGCCAGATGCGGAACTCGCCGCTGCAATGCAGCAAGGCCAGCAGGTAAAGCATCCCGTCGTAGTAGCGATAGCGACCGCTGGGGATGGGCGCGTTCCAGAATTCCGTCACGAATTGCTGCGCGCGCGGATGCATGGCGGCCAGGCTGGCAGTCGCGTTCATGGCGACGAGCCCGACGGAGTGATCATGATTCAGCGCTTTGCCTTCAAGGCTGAACTGGCTCGGATAGTTGGTGATGCCTTGTGCTTCGAAGAATAATTGGAGGCGGTCGCCCAGTTGCGGCTGGCGGGCGTCGGTTTTCCACCACGCCCAGTCCATGGACCAGTTCATCGCGGTGCGCCAGGCATCTGCCACAAAGTCACCGCTACGCCGATTCCATGGCGCAACCCACGGGGTGCCGTTGAAGTTGGCGTATTCCGGCGTGAGGCCGGTTGCTGGATGTGCGGTGCGGTAAAGGTAATCGCGACTGACGAACGCGGCGGTTTTCCAAAACGGGCGGTCGCGCTCTGGGCCAAAGTGCGCCCAGACTTCATAGAACGCGGGTAGGTGATAGGAGGGATCGGTGTGTTCGCTGTTCTCGTCGTGAGGTGTGAAGCGGACCATCTTCTGATCAGGATGAAAAATGGCGACGGCGGTTTGTGTTCCCTTACGGGTTGGCCCGGTGATGCGTTCGCGATGAACGAGGTCGGTGAGGATGCGGTCGGCTTCGGCGCGGTAATTGAAGATGTCCGAACCGTTGCCCCAGCGACCCGACGCGAACAACAATGCCGTGGCAAAGTATTCCTCGCCGTCGGGCGCAGGCATCTCGTCATTGGCGACGCCGTTCGTGGTCATGGACCACGCGAAGTAACCGCGCGCCGGATGGTTTGTCGCGGTGTGATACATGATGCTACGCGACCAGTTCCACAGTGCATCGAACTCGGCTTTCCGGTTCAATTGCACCGCGATCATCATTCCGTATGACATGCCTTCGGAGCGGACGTCGCGATTGTTGACGTCGTAGATGTAGGCGAGTGGGCCGTGGACATTTGTGCCAGCCGGGAAATAAACCGCCTGCGTATCGGGATCGCCGTGGAACAGTTGTTGAAATGCGGAATCAATCTTCGCCGTGACTATTGCGGGAGATTGACCAGCTTCGACGAACAGATTGCGATACTTGCCGGTGGCGAAAGCCCCGGTGTTGGTGGCGGACTGAGAGGTGGTCGTGCAGCCGGCCAGCAGAGCTGAGAGCAAGCTGAGCAAAGCGATAGGGCGGAATAATTTCATTTGTCCAGCGGTTGATATTCAAACCAGTCAAAGTCGGCGGGTGCGGCGCTGCGTTGGCCATTGCCGGTGGCGAACAGGCCGATGAAGACGCCGGTGAAATTGAAGTGGGCGCCCTTTTGCGCGCTCAGCGTCTCGGTCGAAAGATCGCGGGGTAGCGCCGTGCCGAGGCTGATGGTCTGGCTGTGCGAGGCGGAATAGAAAAACTCGTAGCGCAACGGATCGGCTTTGATGGTGAGCGTGGTGTTGCTGTCCATGGCAGTGGCGTACGCGACCGGCTCGACGATTTTGCCGTCGAGAACTTTTCGGAAGAACGCTTTGCGTTCGCCGTCGCGCAGGGTGATGCCGAGTTCGTAATGGTTGCGATCGTTGCCACGCAAGACGAGGCCGGCTTCTTCGTTGGTGCCGCGTGGGTGAAAGGACAGCAGCGTGCTGATGCGGCAGTTGAAATCATTTTGAAACCGACCGACGACCGTGGGCGAAGCCAAATCGCTCAACGCTACCGCCGAACCGTGTAGACGCAGCCAGCCGGGTTGTTGGCTCAAGGAATAGTCGGCCTCTGTCGGATTGCGGACGAAGGCCCAGCCCAGCCGCAGGTTCGCGGAATCAAAATTATCGCGTGCGGGTTCTTTGGGCCACGGATGCGGTTTGAGTTTGGGCGCGGGCATTGTTGCGGAGATCGGTTTGCCGCCGTTGACGACGGGCCAACCGTCTTCCCAAGTGACGGGAGCGAGAAAAGTTTCGCGACCGAGATGATGAAACTTCCCGCCTTGCGGGCGGAAGCCAAGGAACGTGACCCACCAACCATCAGGCGTCTCGACGAGGTCGCCGTGGCCCATGGCTTGGAACGGATGTTCCGGCAGGTGGCGATGCGTGAGGATGGGATTCTTCGGGTTCGCTTCGAATGACCCCCACGGCGAATCGCTTCTCGCGACGGTCAGCATGTGGTCGTAACTTGTGCCGCCTTCGGAAATCATCAGGTAGTATTTGCCGTTGATCTTGTAGAGATGCGGACCTTCGGGCCAGACGCCGCCAGTGCCGCGCCAGAGTTGTTTGATGTCGCCTTCGAGTTTGCCGGTTTGAAGATTCAGGAGTTGTTGGCCGGAGTAACCGCGTTCGCCATCCACTTGGCGCGTGTAATAAACTTTCCCATCCGCATCGAAGAACAGCGACGGATCAATGCCTTGCTTGTCGAGCCACACGGGCTCGGACCATGGCCCGGCGGCGTTGGTGGCGGTGACGTAAAAATTTCCGCCGCGGCCACCGCTGGCTCCGACCAGCGTGGTGATCATGTAAAACGTCCCGTTGTGATGGCGAAGGGTGGGGGCAAAGATGCCGCCGGAGGCGTATTGCTTATCAAGATTCAACTGGCTGGGGCGGGAGAGAACGTGACCGATCTGTTTCCAGTTCACCAAGTCCTTGCTTTGGTAAATTGGCACGCCGGGAAAATACTCGAAGGAACTCGTGACGAGAAAGTAGTCGTCGCCTGCCCGACAGATGCTCGGGTCGGCGTGGAAGCCGGAGAGGACTGGGTTGGTGAAGGTGCTTTCCATGGCGGCGGTTGTGGCACTACCGCCCGGGATTCCGGTCAGGATCAGGCCGAGGGCTGAGATGAGTTTCAAGGCGCTCTTCATGGCTGTGGCGAGGCTAACAACGTGTTGCAAAAAGCGGAATGGAGGATTCTGCGATTCGTGGTTTTACGGATGGGGGCGAGGGCGACCTCGGGTGTGGCGAACCCTTGGATTCATGAGGTGGAATCAAGATTCATAGTTTAGTCCATTCCCAACGTTTGAGTGGCTGGTAGGATGCCTTCACACTCAGTCAACCAACAAATCCAAACACACATCTCGCATTCTCTTATGAACCATTGCACCAAAGTTCTGGCGGCTCTCGGGCTGGCGGTGGCGGCTGTTTCACCGGTTTCAGCAGCGATTTCAACCAGCATCAGTTTCAACAGTACCAGCGGCATCGCCGGGATTACTTCCTGGCCGAATGCTTATACGGACACCACGCTGGCCAATCCTAGCGGCTACAACGTTGGCGAGAACAACTATGGTGGCGCGTCGCTCTTCTCATTGGGCCAAAGCTGGACTGCAACCACGAGCGGGAATCTGACACGGCTGCAAATCGCCATCAGCGGCACGGCGCCCGTCAGTTTCAATGTGAGCTTGTATGACGGGGGGACCAGTGGTTGGGCGGACATTACTTCCGGAACTTACACACCGGGCGGAAATGTCTCTGCCAATCTTTTCGCCGATACGTCGGTGCAGACCTGGCAACAATTCACGCTACAAGGCGCCACGGCCGGCGTGCTCGATTTTTCACTGAGCGGTGCGGATCAAGTTTCGATTATTGCAGGTCATCAATATATCTTTGAAATTTCCTCCACGAGCAATCCCAACGGGATGGTCTGGTATCGTGGCTCACTTCCGTATGCGGGCGGTTCCGCGTTCCGGCAGCGCAGCCCGCTCAATGGAGCGGTTCGTGATATGACGCTTGCGGCGACCGTGGTCACTGTGCCTGAACCAGCCAGCGCTGCATTGCTCGGAATGGGTGGGCTTCTGGTGGTAAATCACCTGCGCCGCCGCGTCAAAGCCTGATTGGGTCGCTCGTTTTTCCAGCCGTTCCCACAATGGGAACGGCTTTTTTGTTGCGGGAGGTTGGTAAAATCAAACGAGGTTAGCTTTGACTCCGCTTGATTAGCAAATCACTGCGGCGTGTTTTCTGCCGCTTGCTGCACATCGAGATCAATCAGGATGTCGCGCGGCTCGGCACCTTTACTAGGGCCAACGATGCCACGGTTCTCTAGCTCATCCATGATGCGCGCGGCACGACCGTAACCAAGGCGCAAACGGCGTTGCAGCAGTGAAACGCTGGCCTTCTGTTCAGTGCGGATGACTTCGATGCAGTCCTGGATGATATCCTCGTCTTCATCAATGCCGCTTTCAGTTGCTGCCGGCGTGGGTTTGGAAAGCTGTTGATGGATTTCCATTTCGTAGCTGGGCTTTGCCTGCTTGGCGATGAAATCCACGACGGTCTGGATTTCGTGGTCGGTCACGAGGGCGCCTTGGGCGCGGATTAATTTCGCCGATCCGGGCGGGAGATAAAGCATGTCGCCCTTGCCGAGCAGTTTGTCCGCGCCCATCGCATCGAGAATCGTGCGTGAGTCCACTTTGGCCGCGACTTGGAACGCGATGCGCGCCGGGATGTTCGCCTTGATGACGCCGGTGATGACGTCCACGGATGGGCGTTGGGTGGCGACGATGCAATGGATGCCCGCCGCACGGGCCATCTGGGTGATGCGGGCGATGGCCATTTCCACGTCTGCCGGCGCAACCAGCATCAGGTCCGCCAACTCGTCGATGATGACGACGATGTAGCTGAGCTTCTCGGGAATGACGATGTCTTCCTCGCGCGGCACGACAATCTGTTCGTCCACCTCGACGGCGAAACCTTCCGCGCCGGGTTCGACTTTTTCCTTCTTGGCCGTGAGTGGCAATTCCGGTTCGCGTTCCGGCAGCGGCTTGTTCTTCGGTCGCGCGTTAAACGTAGCGATGTTGCGCACGCCGACGCGGGCGAAGATCTGGTAACGCTTCTCCATCTCGTTGACGACCCAGCGCAGCGCGAGGATCACCTTTTTCGGATCGGTCACGACGGGCACGACGAGGTGCGGCAGCACATTGTATTGCTGCAGTTCGACGACCTTCGGATCGATCATCACAAAACGGAGCTGGTCCGGTGTGAAACGGTAGAGCAGGGAGGCAATGATGGAATTGATGCAGACGGATTTGCCCGATCCGGTGCTGCCGGCGATAAGGCAGTGCGGCATTTCTGCGAGGTCGGCGATGATGGGATGACCGTAAACGTCCTTGCCGAGCGCGACGGGAATCTTGGCTTTGGTATTGCGCCATTCGTCGGACTCGAACAGGTCGCGCATGATGACCTTGGTCTTGATCGAGTTCGGCACTTCGACGCCGACAGAACTCTTGCCGGGCACGGGCGCGAGGATGTTAATGCGTTCAGCCTTGAGCGCAGCAGCGATGTTGTTCGAGAGGCCGGCGATCTTTTCCAACTTTACGCCGGGCGCGGGATGCAGTTCATAGCGCGTGATGGTCGGGCCTTTGGTGATGTCGCCGAGTTCCACTTGGATGTCGAACTGCGCGAGCGTCTGCTGCATGAGGCGCGCGTTGGCGAGCAATTCTTCCTTGGACTCCGTCGGCTTCAACGTCATGTCCGGCAATTGCAGGAAATCCATCGAAGGCAACTGATAGTTCCCGATGATGGGCGTCGAGGCGACGGTGATGGGCTTCTTGACCTTGGGCTTCGGACGCGTGGGGGTGAGGCCGGTGATGTTGACGACCGGCTCGGGCTTCGGCTCGGCGGGTTTTGCTTCGGCGTTGGCGGCCACCACTTCTTCGGGCTTCGCCTCGTCAGATTTTTTGTCGTCAGGCTTCGCGGGAGCTTCGGATTTGCGACCCAAAATATCGTCCGCTGTTGCGGCTTTGACTTCCTCGGCCTTGATGACTTCCACTTCGTCGGCGGGCTCGATTTCCTTCGTGGGTTCGGGCGCTTTCTTGGCGCGAGCTGGCTTGGCTTGCGGCACGCTGAGATCGCGGACGGTCGGTTCCGGCACCGGGCGCAAATCCTGGCCCAGTCCCGGCACGGCAGCACCACTGGTGGCGGTCATGGTCTTGGCGACTTCGGCCTCGAGGTCTTTCTTCTTCTTTTCCAGTTCGCGGGCCTTGCGTTCGAGCGCGGCTTCAGCTGGATTGGTGCTGGGCTTGGTGGTCGGTTTGGCCTCGTTGGCGCGGTCGGCCCAGGCTTGCAGCCAGACGCCGAGTTTGAAATTCGTCAGGAACAATACGCCGAACAACGCCAGTGTGCTGTAGAGGATGACCGCGCCGATTTTGCCGGCCATCCAGAAACCATATTCAAAGGTCAGGAAGCCTAGTGAACCACCTGCGCTGGTGGTGCCGCGGCTTACGTGCATGTCTCCCGTCATGCCGGAGTCATGCATGATGTGTAACAGGCCGGTCAACGACACAAGCAGCATCACCGCCCAAAAGATGCTCCACCGGGAATGTTCCCGCAGGTAGCCCAGAAAGTTGAACAGGTAGCCGAGGCCGAAGGCGAGAAACAGAACAGGGACGAAATAAGCCGTCACGCCGAACATCAGAAAGAACACCCACGCCACATGCGCGCCCGCCCAGCCAATCCAGTTATGGAGGGGCTTGTTGGGCGGATTAACGAGCGTGCTGATGTCGCCACGATCAAAGGAGTATTGCGCGAGGAACAGCAACACCGCCGCGGCCAGCAGGCCGACGCCGATGAAGTCCGCCCATCCGTGATGTGATTCTGTGGAATCCTTCCGTGCCATGGACCAAAGGTATCAGTCTTGGAAGTTGAGTTCAAAGTTGAAATACGAGGTTAGCAGGAATCGGAGCACGGCGATTCCGGCCATGGTCCTTGGATTTTTCATGTGATGCAAAAATCACGCTGCCCGCCTTGCGCGCAATTCACCCGTTGCAATTGAGGTCCGTGTGATTTTTGCTAAGCCGGCTTTGTCTTCCCTGGCTTCCACCGGTTATGCACCCAAAACCAGTTGGCCGGGTCGCGGCGAATAGCGGCTTCCAAGGCGCGGTTCACATCGGTCATGATGTCGGCGACCGGGCGCGGGTGGCCGTCAACGCGGGTGGGGATTTCGTCGCCGGCCTCGATCTGCCATTGGGCCAGGCCGGTGCGGTAACAGATACCGGTGTGCAGTGGACAATGATAGCGCAGCGCGAGCACAGCCGTGGCGGTGTTGACGGAGCATTCGTGTCCGAAGAACGGCAGGCGGATCGAGCCGAGTGACGCATGTTGATCAACCATGAGGCCCAGCATCAAACCGGTGCTGGCCATGGCGGCTTTGAGCGCGTCGGCTTCGCTGCGGCGTTCAAAAAAGCGGCAGCCGGATTTGCCGCGCAACTCCAGCAACAACCGGTTCAACGCCGGTTGGCGTAGGGCGCGATACGTGCCGGCGCATTGATAAGCCGGCACGTATTCCTGAAACCGGGCATACAACTCGAAGTTGCCGAAGTGGCCGAGGGCGACCATGCAATTCTTCGGGCCGGGTTTGGGTTCGATGGTGTGGGCCAGGATCTTGGCCGCGCCGACGAATTTGAAATGCGGCTTCAATTCCTCGGAGGTCATCGCTGCCGTCTTGATGGCGCAGAGATAGTTTTCGCCGAGCCGCCGGAAAACTTCCTTGGTGATGGCGCGGGTTTCGGCGGCGGATTTTTCCGGGAAACACATTGCCAGGTTGCGCAGGGTCACGCGGCGATGCCGGCCATCCAGATGGAACGCCAAGCCGCCGCCCCAACGCCCGAGCCGGGCCACGCCGCGCAACGGAAGCGCTTGCAACAGTGTCACAAGCGTTTTGGTGAACCAGTAGAGCAGGGCATCCATGATCATCAGCGGAAACAGATTTTGCGCACACAATCGCGGAAGTCATCCGCGCCGGCGACGATGTTGATCTCCACGCGCATGAAGAGGATCGGGAGGTCGCGGCGGTCCAGTTTCGGGAAACGCACCGCATCCTTCTGCGTGGTGACGATGATCTCCGCCTGCCGTTTCTTGCCGCGGTTGATGGCGTTGAGCACTTCCTGCTGCGTGAAGCGGTGATGGTCAGCGAAGCGTTTCGAGTAAACCAGTTCCGCCCCGAGTTTCCCGAGGCTTTGCTCAAAGCTCTCGGGTTGCGCGATGCCGCTCAACGAGGCGACTTTGCGATGTTTGATGAAGTCCAAAGATTTGCGTTCGCCGGTGAAGACGTCTTCGAGATACATGGGACTGTGGATGCACTCGATGATCGGGGCGGTGGGGTTGAGTGATTGAATGCGTTGGCGCAGCTCCTCGGTCTTGCCGTCGCTCTTCGTGATGAAGATGGTGTGCGCTCGAGCGAGGTGCGACGGCGGTTCGCGCAGCGTGCCGCGTGGGAGCATGTGTTCATTGCCAAACGGTTGCTGGCGGTCAATTAACACCACGTCATGCCGCCGCCCGCGCAGATTCCAGTATTGGAAACCGTCGTCGAGCAGCAGCGTGTCGCAGCCGAACTGTTCGATGGCGTAACGCCCGCTCTTCACACGATCCTTGTCCACGAGGACGACCACGTCTTTGAGATTCGAGGCGAGCATGTGCGGTTCATCACCGGCCATCTCGGAATCGAGCAGTAATGATTTGCCGTCAGAGACGACGCGCGGCGGGGTAGAGTCGCGGCGGAACAGCAGGCGATCAATGAGCGACTTATGCAGCGGTGGCGGTTTGGAGCGGTAGCCGCGCGAGAGAATGGCAACATTGCGTCCGGCATCGCGGAGTTCCCGGGCGAATTTTTCCACGACCGGGGTTTTGCCCGTGCCGCCGACGGTGAGGTTGCCGATGGCGATGACCTGCACGCCGAGCGTCGTGTCGCGCAAGATGCGGAAGTTGTAGAGGAAGCGGCGGAACTTCACCGCGACGGTGAACAGCTTCGAGCCACCGAACAAAAGCCCGCGCACGATGGCTGCACGTTTGCCTTTACGTTCCTCGAAGATGACTTCGAGGACGAAGGTTTCGATGACTTCAGCCCAGGCGCGGAACGATTCTCGCATGTTGTCCACTCATGTTGCCAAGCGGAGCGGGGCAGGGCAAGAACGCGGCGATACGCAATGAGGTGCTTGCGATTTGAATTTGCCGGGACGACGGTTGTCTGTTCAACTAACTGTCGCTATGAAAAAGATTTTGATCCGTGGAGCAATTGTCGTCGTCATTCTGGCGGTAGTGGTTGTGGTGGCGATCGCCATGACGCTTGATTCTGCCATCAAGAAAGGTGTGGAGACATTCGGTCCGCAGGTCGCCAAAGTGCCGGTAACGTTGGACAAGGTGAGTTTGTCGCTGTTCTCGGGCAACGCGGCGTTGCAAGGGCTGGCCGTCGGCAACCCAGACGGTTACAAGACAACGAACGCAATGAGCCTTGGCCTGGCAAGCGTGACGATTTCGCCCGGATCGGTGTTTTCCGACAAGGTGGTGGTGAAATCCATCCGCGTGGAAGCGCCGAAGGTGACGTTTGAATTTGGTCCGGGCGGCAATAATTTACAGAGCATCCAAAAGAATCTCGAAGCCTACACCGGCGGCAGTTCCACGAATGCTGCGAAGCCAACGGAAGAAAAAGCACCAGTGGAAGCCAAACCCGGCAAAAAATTGCAAGTGGACGAAATCGTCATCAGCGGCGGCTCAGTGACATTGGGCGCGGCAGCCTTGGGCGGCAAGCTCATCGAAGCCCCGTTGCCGGAAATTCATTTTGAAAAACTGGGCCAAGGACCGGAAGGCATTACTGGCGCGGAACTGGGTAAGATCATCCTCTCCAAGCTGACTGAGGAGGCGATCAAGACTTACGGCGACAAGCTCGCCCATGCTGGCGCTGAAGCGCTGAATAATCTTACTCAGAACGCGACGAATGCTGTGAACAAGGCGGCGGGTGATGTTCTCAACAAGGCGTCCAAGGGCTTGAACGACCTTTTGACTCCAAAGAAGAAGGAGTGAACTGGCTGTTTGGTGCTCTGAAGCGCGGTGCTTAAAGCCCGCGCTTTTTTATTCCTCCTCGTCAGTGCTGGAATGTCCGCCAGTGCAATCGGCTACCACTCCACGTTTGGCGGCGGCGATGAAGGCCATCATCGTTTTCGCCGGTTCGCCGGTGAACTTGCCTTCGGCTTCGGCTAAGGCGGCGCGGAGGTTTTTTCCGCTGCGAAAGAGTTCGCGATAAAGTTTCTTCACTTCCAGCCGGTCGGCAGCGTTGATGCCCGCACGGCGCATGCCGACGATGTTCAAGCCACACATTCTCATTCATCGCTTTGGAGACGGCGAAGGGCGGCAGATCTTGGGTCACGCCCGATAGCCCCTGCATCATCGCTAGTGTGCCGACGCGGACGAATTGATGCACCGCTGCGTTTCCAGAGAGAAAGGCGCGATCAAAAATTGTGACGTGCCCGGCAAGCAGCACGCCGCTCGCGAGGATGACGTGATTATGCACATGCGAGTTGTGGCCGATGTGCACGTTTGTCATCAGCAGGTTGTTCGAACCGATGACGGTTTCGCCGTCGGGCTTGGTGGCGCGATGCACGGTGACGTGTTCGCGGAAGACGTTATTGTCGCCGATGCGGACGCGGGTGGGGGTGCCGTCGTATTTCAAATCCTGCGGCGCATCGCCAATGACGCAGCCCGCATGAAAGCGGTTACCCGTACCGACAGTTAAGCGCCCGGTCAGATAAACCTGTGGTCCGACGAGGCAGCCCGCGCCAAGTTCCACGCCTTCATCAATGATGGCGTAAGGCCCGACTTGCACGGTGGAATCAAGTTTCGCTTTGGGGGAAATGATGGCCGTCGCATGAATCATACGGGCGCAGGATGGCAAAGCCCGGGTTGAGTTTCACGCAGATTTAGCGGCTGGGAATCGGGTTGTTGACGGGAAATGTCGTTGACAGTCGCGCGGCCAACGGGTGTATTGCGGCGCGTTCAACCATGAATAACAACCAAAACAAGCAACTGTTCTGGGGCTGTTTTATTGCCCTTATCACTACAAGTTACGCCTTCATCAGCCGCATGATCCTGAGCGGCGGTCAATTCGTCACCGACTTCGGTCTCGACAAGGTTCAGGTCGGCGAATTGCAAGGTGCCGGCATCTGGCCCTTCGGCGTGAGCATCATCCTGTTCAGCCTGTTCATTGACCGTATCGGCTACAAGGTTGCAATGATGTTCTCGTTCGTGTCGTATTTGATTTACACCGCCATGGCGATGGCGGCGTATAGCGCGATTCAAGGTGTGACCGGCGATGCGCTTGTAGCAGCGCAGGCCAAGGGAGTGAAGCTCCTGATGTGGGGCAGCATCATTCTCGGTTTGGGTAATGGTGCGGTGGAAGCCTATATCAACCCGGTCGTCGCGACGTTGTTCAACAAGGACAAGGTGAAATGGTTAAACATGCTTCACGCCGGGTGGCCGGCGGGGCTCGTGCTCGGTGGGCTTTGCACCATTGCGCTGGCATCCAATCCGGATTGGCGCATCACGCTCGGTTTGATTCTGGTGCCGGCGGTCGTTTCCTTCGTCATGCTCATCGGTAAACAGTTTCCCAAGAGCGAACGGGAGCAAGCGGGCATTGGTTATGTGGACATGCTCAAGGAACTCGGCGCGATTGGCGCATTTGTAGGATTTGGGTTGGTCTTTGCGCAATTGGGCCAGGTGTTCGGTTGGTCGCATTTGGTGAGTTGGGGACTTACCGGTGCTGTGGCAGTGGCTTTTGCCGTCATCACAAAATCTGTTGGCCGACCTATTCTCCTATTTTTGATCGTCATCATGATGCCGCTCGCCACGACGGAAATCGGCACGGACGGCTGGATCAGCTCGCTCATGGAAGAACCCATGAAGGCAGGTGGTCATCATCCAGGCTGGGTGCTGGTTTACACGTCGGCCATCATGATGGTGTTGCGATTCTTTGCGGGCGCGATTGTTCACAAGATTTCGCCGCTCGGTTTGCTCGCTAGCTGTGCGACGCTGGCGATCGTCGGTTTGACTTGGCTCTCAAAGACCAATGGCGCCGGGATGGGGATGATCTTCGCCGCCGCCACGCTTTACGCTGTAGGCAAAACTTTCTTTTGGCCGACGATGCTTGGGGTAACCAGCGAACAATGTCCCAAGGGCGGCGCGTTGACGTTGAATGCGATGGGCGGTATCGGGATGCTGGCGGTAGGGATTCTTGGCTTCCCGTTCATCGGTTTCCTTCAGGAATCCAGCGCCACGGCGAAGTTGCAGGCCAGTGATAGCGCATTGTATCAGACCGTGAGCACGGAGAAGAATTATTTGCTCGGCAAGTATCACGCAATTGATCCGGTGAAGAGCACCGCGGTTGCAGATGACAAGGCCAAGGAAACCATCAAGTCGGCGACGACGACCGGTCAGTTCAGTGCCCTTGGCAAGATGGCGGCGTTCCCGGCGTTTATGCTGGTGGGTTACATCGCGCTCATCCTCTACTTCAAATCAAAGGGCGGGTACAAACCGGTGGAAATCTCCGGCAGCGCGCCGCCAGAGAAACACTGAGCCAAGCTTTCTAACGCAAAGAGCGGTTCGACGACGAACCGCTCTTTTTCTTTAAGGTGTCGCTTTCCGTTAAAGCACGACTTCTGTGCCTACGCCAGCGTCGGTGAAGATTTCTAGCAATACCGAGTGCGGGACGCGGCCATCCACGAAGGAGACTTTTTCCACGCCGGATTTGATGGCAGCCACAGCGCTATCCACTTTAGGGATCATGCCTTTGTCCACGATGCCGTGCGGTCTTGAGATCGGGGACTTCATTGGTCTGCAGATGGGTGATGAGCGTGGCCGGGTCTTTTGGATCGCGCATCAAGCCGGGCACGTCGCTCATAAACACAAGTCGTTTTGCATTAAGCGCGATGGCGGCCTGGGCGGCGGCAACGTCGGCATTGCAGTTATAGATCTTTCCCATCCTCACCGCGTGCAGTCGGGCTGATGACTGGCGTAATGCCTTGCGCGATGCATTCCAGCAACGGTGCTGTGTTCACCTCGACAACTTCGCCGACGTAGCCAACGTCAATCTTTTGTCCGGGATGTTCCTTATCGTCGAGCAACAGCTTGCGGCAGCGGAAAATGTCTGGTCCGGCAAAACCTTTGGCGACACCCCCCAATGAATTAATTGTGGCCACGACTTCGGGATTGATCTCGCGCGACAACACATCGTCCACGATCTGCACCGTAGCTTCGTCCGTGACACGTTGGCCTTGGATGAAATTCGCCTTGAGGCCGGCTTTCTCCATCGCACGGGTGATGGCTTTGCCGCCACCGTGAATGACCACACGGGTTGATTTCGACGGCTTCGAGAAACACGATGTCGCGGGCCACGCCATTGCGCACGGTGGCATCGGGCGAATCCATGAACGAGCCGCCGTATTTGACGACAAAGGTTTCACCGCTGAATTTCTGGATGTACGGCAACGCTTCGAGCAGCGTTGCAGCTTTAGAGATCAGATCTTGCATCATTTAATGTGCGGAAGATTTAGCCATAGACATCGGTTGGATGAAACACCGATTTTTAGCATGGGGCGTTTCCCAGCCAATGCGCGGGATAAAAGATTGCCCAAAGCGACGGGATGGATTATTTCTTTGCGCCGGTTGGAAGGGTGGCTGAGTGGTTAAAGGCATCTGACTCGAAATCAGAAGTAGTCGCAAGGCTACCGTGGGTTCGAATCCCACCCCTTCCGCCATTTCCCAAAGTTCTATTGTTGAGTTTCATGGGTTTTCTAGGGGTGGCAGAAAACTAGTCAGTGTCAGTAATCGCAAACTCTCAGCCGACTTGCGATAACCTTGCTACGACACCGTTGCTACATGGCAACAGCACTGTTTGGAAAACTGTTTCGTGTCCGCAGAATGAAAGACACGGAATATGCAGAATCGGTTCATGCTCTTCCGTTGTGGTAAAGTCTTCTATTGCGAAGATCGGCAAACTGGCCAACAGACCAGTTTGCGGGCGCGCAATCCAAATGAAGCGCAAAAGATCATCCAAGCAAGAAACGAGTCGGTTAATGGAGCATTGCACTATCACCCTATCTGACCTTCAAAGTGTGGACAACGTGTTGAAATATGACACTAAACCATGCGCTGCAGCAACCCGGCGTGCGAGCGTCGCGGTTGCGCCGAAGGTGTTCCATGGGTGACAATCCAACATCCTTACTGATTTCTCTGGGGGGAAGTCAAAACGCCCGCAATCTTGCGGCGACTCTGTGAATCAGATAGAACTTGGTGTAATGGTCACACAAGAACAGATAGCCAAAAAACTCGGTATTTCACGCCAGTTGGTGACATTTGCTCTCGCAGGATACCCACAGGTGTCTGTGGAGTCGCGCAAGCGGATTCTAGCCGCTGCTGAGAAAATGGGCTATCGGCCCAATCCGCATGCTCGGGCGTTGAAGCGGTCTCGTACGGGGTTGATTGCCCTTTGGGTGCCTGACCAAATCTCGACGCATTACACACATGTTGCTCGGGAGTTGAATCGGTTGGCCAAGCAGGCAAAGAACGAACTAATTGTGAGCGAAGTTGCAAATGCAACTGTTGAGCGGGTGTTGTCGAATGTTCCAGTTGACGGAGTATTTGCAGTGGATTGCCCTCTGACTGTGCAAATTCACCTTGATTCGGCTTCGGTTCGTTCTGTTCCAGTTATCAGCATTGGGGCCGAACTGACAAAGAAGACTGATTGTGTTCAGGTTGATTTGCGGGCGGGAGCAGACGCGGTGATGGAGCACTTAATCACTTCTGGCTTCCGACGGATCGTTCATGCGACCTTTGCGACGAGTGATGAGCCCAATGCCGTACGCCGTCTTGGATATGCCCAAGCGATGACCAAGGCTAAGTTGAAACCTGAATTTCTATATTACCCGCTTTCTGAAGATCAGCGCCCGATTGTTCGCAAGCTTATCAAAGATTATGTCCAGGCGCAGGGATGTCCTGAAGCTATCTTCTGTCATTCCGACGACGTTGCAGTTGGCATTTATTGCGGCCTGCGTGATTTGAACATTAAGGTTCCGCAAGATGTGGCTTTAGTTGGGTGTGATGGGATTCAAGACACGGAATATTTGGAGTGCCCAATCACAACCTTGGTTCAACCGGTGGCTGAAATGTGTGCGTCGGCTTGGCAATTTCTCTCGCAGCGACTGGATCAGCCGACCAGTAAGCGGCAATATATCAAGCTGACGCCGAGGCTAGCCATCCGAAATTCATCCATGCCGAACGTAGCGGGGAATTAAAATTTTTGGTTTATCGCGCAATTTTTCTTGTTTTAAATTTATCACCTGATAATTAAACAGTGTTCGCGCGTGATATTGCTGTGGGCGGGGTGGTTTTGGGTGCGCGTGCAACTGTTTAGCGATTATGCATCTTCACCTTGTCGACTGGTTGATTGTGGCGGTTTCGCTACTGATCTGCTTTGTGCCGGCGCTCTTTTACGGAAAGCGGGCGAGTGCGAATACTTCCGAGTTTTTTGCTTCAGGCCGTTCGGTGCCTTGGTGGCTAGCCGGGCTTTCAATGGTCGCCACCACTTTTAGCAGTGACACGCCAAATTGGGTAACTCAACAGGTCCGGCAGTATGGGGTGGCAGGCAATTGGCAGTGGTGGGCTTTTGTGCTGACTGGGGTTTCCACTGTTTTCTTTTTTGCCCGGCTGTGGCGGCGGTCTGGGGTGATGACGGATCTGGAGTTTTACGAGTTGCGTTATTCCGGGCGGGCGGCTTCGGTTGTGCGGGGATTTCGGGCGGTGTATCTCGGGCTGTTCTTTAATTGCTTCATCATGGGGATGGTGACGCTTGCGGCTTGCAAGATCGCCAACATTCTTTTTGGTATGCCACCCTGGCAGACCATACTTATCTGCGGAGTGCTGAATGTTGCTTTTGCTGCGCATTCCGGCCTGTGGGGGGTGCTCATCATTGATATGGTTCAGTTCTTTATCAAGATGACTGCGGTAATTGCGGCAGCTTGGTTTGGCCTCAAGGCGGTGGCGCAACATACGGGGGCTGGAGACACTGCTTGGGCGGGCTTGCAACAACTAGTGGCGACGCTTGGCTCCCAGCAGGTAACTATGCAGCGAGATCGCCCGGTGATGGAGGCGATTAATGGCAGTGGGCAACCTATCTTAGATATTTTGCCGAATTTTTCGATGGGTGAGTTAGCTTTGATGGTTTTTATTGTGCCGATAGCGATTGGTTGGTGGGCGAATTGGTATCCGGGGGCAGAGCCGGGAGGCGGGAGCTATATCGCACAACGAATGCTGGCATCCAAGTCAGAGAAGGATTCGCTTGGTGGAACGCTGTTCTTCAATCTCTCCCATTATGTTTTGCGTCCGTGGCCGTGGATCATCACAGCGCTCTGTTCAATCATCATTTTCCCGGAGCTGAAGGATATTCAAGCGGCTTTCCCGAATGCCGATCCCAGCTTGATCGGTCACGACAGTGCGTTTCCGGCGATGCTGAAATTTTTGCCCGTTGGCTTCGTGGGGCTGATGGTGGGTGGGTTGATCGCGGCAAATTCATCAACCATTCTGACGCATCTCAATTGGGGGGCTTCGGTACTTGGTGCATGACTTTTATCGTCGCTTTATTCGGCCTGATGCGGATGAGCGCGCTTATGTCAATGCGGGGCGGATTTGTCCTGTCGGTCTTTATCTTGTAGCCGCGTTGCTCAGTCAAGTTCTCAACTCTGCGCAGGACGCATTTGAAATTCTCATCTCGATCGGCGCTGGGACCGGGTTGCTTTATTTGCTGCGTTGGTTCTGGTGGCGCATCAATGCTTGGTGCGAGGTAGTGGCGATGATTAGTTCATTCACAATATCGGTTGTGTTTTTTGTGATGAAAAAGGCCGGGCATCCTTTGCCATTTGCCGAAACCGTGATTGGCTCCGTGGCCTTCACCACGATTTGCTGGCTCGTAACCGCTTTCGTTAGCGCGCCGACCAGTCGGGAGCAATTAATTGCCTTCTACACAAAGGTTCGCCCGTCCGGTCCGGGGTGGGGAAAGGTTCGCCGAGAATTGGAAGCTGCTGGGAGCGCGCCGAAGCAGCCTGGCGATCATATGGGACTGGCAACGCTGGGCTGGCTCGCGGGGTGTCTTGTGATTTGGTCATCGCTTTTTGCGATCGGGAATTTTCTCTACGGACGACTGAACTATGCCTTTGGGCTTGCGGCGTTGTTTGTCGTGAGCGGAATCGTCTTGTTATATGTCATTCGTAGTCTTTGGGATCACGAAGGAGGGCGCTGAACCGATATGAAACGTCAGATTTATTGTGTCGCCCTGTTGTTCTGGCTGACAGCCTTGGCGGTGTGCTGTGGCGCGGCTGAGCCCGTGGCTGCTGAAGGCTTAGTTGTTAGAATCCTGCCTAAACATTCAAAGCAGATTGTTGTTGAAACAATTTCTTCGTTCAACGGAGCCGATGTTTTTGAGGTGGAAAGCCGTGGGCGGCAAGTTGTGCTTCGGGGTAACAATGGTGTGGCCGTGGCTTCTGCGCTGAACTGGTATCTCAAGGAGATTTGTCATGCGCAGATTTCGTGGGGATGCGGGCAGCAACTCAACCTGCCGAGACAACTACCGCCGGTGCCGGAGAAGATTCGTGTCGTCAGCCCGCATCGATTCCGCTTTGCCTTCAACTATTGTACGCATGGTTACACGATGGCTTGGTGGGATTGGCCGCGATGGGAGCGAGAGCTCGACGAGCTGGCATTGAAGGGTATTAATCTTGCCTTGATCATTCAGGGGCAAGAGGCGGTCTGGATCAACACACTCAAGGAATTCGGTTACACCGAGGAGGAATTACGTGCCTGGCTCGTGCTGCCTACGCATCAGCCGTGGATGTACATGTCGAACCTCCAGAATTATGGCGGACCGCTTTCGCCCGAGCTTGTCACCAAGCGGGTGGCCCTTGCCCAAAAGATTATTTCCCGGATGCGGGAACTCGGTATGGAGCCCGTTCTGCAAGGATATTACGGGATCGTTCCCTCAGGTTTTCAACAACAACATCCCGCGGCAAAAATTCATCCGCAAGGGACGTGGGGGGATTTGAAACGGCCGGACATGCTGGAGCCGACAGATCCATTGTTTACCAAAATCGCCGCGCGATTCTATGCTGAACAAACCAAGCTTTTTGGTGCGGCGCGGTTTCTTGCCGCTGATCCTTTTCACGAAGGCGGGAGCACTGATGGCATTGATTTGCCCACCTGCGGGCAAGCGATTCATCGGGCCATGAATGGTGCTACTTGGGTGCTGCAGTCCTGGCAGGATAATCCTCGACGGGCGATGATTGATGCGTTGGACAAGGACAAGTTGCTCGTGCTCGATCTGTGGTGCGAAGCCCAGGAAAACTGGCGGGCGCGAAACAACTTCAATGACACGCCTTGGCTTTTCTGCACCATTCACAACTTCGGCGGAAATGTGGGGCTTGGCGGGCGACTGGCTTGGGCTGGAGATCGTCCTGTCGCCGCTCTGAACCATCCTACTCGCGGTCGGATGTCGGGTATCGGGGCGTTACTGGAAGGAAGCGGGACGAATCCCGCATTTTGGGAACGGTTTTTCAATAATGCCTGGCGGACGAACGCTCAGTCTCTGGATATCTGGCTCAAAGAATATGCACGCTGTCGCTATGGGGCGGTCATGCCCGCGGCGGAGCAGGCTTGGCAAATTCTGGGGGAGACGATTTACAACGCTCCTCAAAGCCGACTTGAACTGCCGGTAAATTCCGTTGTCTGCGCCCGGCCTTCGCTGGATCTCAATTTGAAGGCGCGGGCGTTTGTAACCACGCAGCCGTACTACGACACGACGCGTTTGGTGGAAGCTTGGCGACTGTTAATCGACACCGCGACACAAACGAAAGGCAGCGACGGCTACCAGTACGATCTGGCGGATCTCGGGCGACAAGTGCTGGCGGATCTAGGAACTCGCTATCATGCGCAGATTGTCGCCGCTTATCAGGCGAAAGATGCGCAAAAATTGGGTCGCCTTAGCCGCAGAATGTTGGAGCTGATTAAGGACATGGACGTATTGGTGGGGACGCGACGGGAGTTTTTGTTGGGTGTCTGGCTGGCGGATGCGCGGCGTTGGGGCGCGAACCGAGACGAGGCCGATCGGTTTGAGCGCGATGCGCGTGAGCTGATCACGACGTGGACCGACACCGACAGCATTCCGGACTACGCCAATCGGCAATGGAATGGTTTGCTCGGGGACTTTTATCACCACCGTTGGGAGCTGTGGTTTGCGGCCCTGAACCAGTCCTTAGCCCAAGGCGTTCCGGTGAATGTGGAAACAACCCGCAATCAAATCCGGGATTGGGAAATTGCTTGGACCAAGCAGACGCATCGTTATCCCGTCGAACCGAAAGGGGATGTGGTCAGCCTCTCGCGTAAGCTGTTCGCCAAATATCAAGTGGATGCTGCAACGCCTGATGACATGCCCATGATCACATTGGCAAAACCGCAGTGGTCATCCGCTGTGGCCCGCGCCGAGCGTGTAGAATGGCGGCTGGATGCGACGCCATTTATAACGGGGGCGGGCGATTGGACGGTATCGTTCCTGTACACTTCTGGTCAGAGCGCATTGCAGATTGATTCGGTTGCTTTGGTGCGAGATGGAATTGCCGTGGCTGTGCAGGCTCATGAAGGCTGGGCGGGCTCGCAGCATACAGGTAATCAATATCACTTTTCTGTCCCGGGCATTCCTGAGGGGGGGCGTTGGGAGCTTCGCATGCGAGTGCGTGCCGCAAGTAGTCCTGACTCAAACGGCACGATCTTACTGACGCAGAACCAAAACACTTCCACTAACCCATGAGCATGGACGAACACTCATTTCTTTCCAGCAGTCGCCGCAGTTTTCTGAAGGCCTTCAGTGTGTTGGGGGCGGGCTTGGTCGCCATCTCCGGTTCGGTAACGACAGAAGCCGCCGCGCCAAAATTGGATTCACCCCGGTCGCCGAGACGGCGAAAGAACGCGCGTTACATGGGAGATTTTGCGGCCGCAAAACTGGAGGTGGTGCGTTGGGGGATCATCGGAGTTGGATCGCGTGGTGCGGGGCATGCGATCCAACTGGCCCAAATTGACGGCAGCCAGGTGGTGGCGATTAGCGATCTCTACGAGGATCAGGCGAAAGCCAGCGCCAAAGAGATTGAGCAATTGGGCAAGCCAGCGCCGGCTTTGTATTACGGTGCGCCAGCGAAGTATCACGAAATGCTGGCCCGGGCGGATATTGATGCTGTTGTCATCGCGACCCCTTGGGCGGAGCACGCGCCCATGGCGATTGCCGCGATGAAGGCGGGCAAGCATGCCTTTGTGGAGGTCCCGCTGGGGCTCACGGTGCAAGAGTTGTGGGAGATTGTGGATACCGCTGAGCAGACTGGGCGGCACTGCATGATGATGGAGAACTGCAACTATGGGCGGGAAGAGTTGCTGTTCCTGAACATGTGTCGGTTGGGTGTCATTGGAGAACTCCTGCATGGGGAAGCGGCCTACATCCATGATTTGCGTGAGCAGATGAAGCAAGCGGATCGCGGCGCGGGGAGTTGGCGAACGGGCTATTACGCCAAACCCAATGGCGGCAACATCTATCCGACGCACGGGCTTGGTCCGGTGGCGCAATACATGAACTTGGCCCGGACCGAGGATCAGTTCGAGCGCGTGGTTTCACTGGCAACTCCTGGGCGTGGTCGCGGTCTTTATGCCAAAAAGAATTTTTCCGCTGACCACAAATGGAATCAGTTGAAATTTGAGGGCGGCGATCTCAGCACCCAACTGATCAAGACCCAGCTGGGACGGACCATCATGGTGCAATGGGACGAAACCAGTCCGCGTCCTTACACCCGGCACAATCTGATTCAAGGCACTGGAGGCACGCTGGCCGGCTATCCGGCGCGCGCGGCGATTGAAGCGCGTGGCACGCATCACGTGTGGAGTGAAGGCGCTGAGTTCGAGAAGCTCTATGCCGAGTTCGATCATCCGCTGTGGAAACGGATGGGTGAACTGGCGACCAAGATGGGCGGTCATGGCGGCATGGATTTTATTATGCGCGCCCGCATGGTGGAGTGTCTGCGGCGCGGTGAACCTTTGGATCAGAATGTTTATGAAGGGGCATTCTGGAGCGTTGTGCGTCCGCTCAGCGAAAAATCCGAAACCGAAGGCGGAATGCCACAATTATTTCCGGACTTCACCCGCGGCGGCTGGAAGACCACCAAGCCGCTCGGCATTGTTGCCTGATCTGGAGTTCTCCAAATGCTGACGCGCTTCAACAACAATATCTCACTGCGAGTCGTAGGGTGGCAGATCTTGCTCGTGGGGTTGTGCGGACTGTCGATTATAGAATCAGCTTCCGCTCCAGCCCTCATTCCGCAGCCCACCAAATTGGAGGAGCGGAGTGGGGAATTTCTAGTGACGAAGCAAATGGTGATTCTGGTGGATAAGTCGTCGCGCGCCGTCGGTGAGTATTTAGCTGGAAAATTTCAACCAGCTACAGGTTTCAAATTGCGGGTAAAGAACAGCGCTGAAATTCAGCCGTCGCGTGGCAACATCCTGCTGACGACAGCTGCTGCGAATTCCAGCCTCGGTGCGGAGGGGTATGCGTTGGAAGTGACTTCACAGGCAGTCGTGGTGCGTGCCCCGACGCAGGCAGGGTTGTTTTATGGGGTGCAGACGTTGCTGCAATTATTGCCTCCGGAAGTGTTCAGTGCCAAGCCAGCCGCCGGCGTGAAGTGGGCGATGCCAGCAGTTGCAATCGAGGATCTGCCGCGGTTCAAATGGCGGGGTGTTTTGTTGGACGTAAGCCGGCATTTTTTTACGAAGGCCGAAGTGATGCGGTTGTTGGATCTGATGGCGTTGCACAAGCTCAACATGCTTCACTGGCATTTGGTGGACGACCAAGGCTGGCGCATTGAAATCAAAAAATACCCCAAGCTTACGAGCGTGGGGGCTTGGCGTACCAATGCCAGTTTGACCCGGCCGGAACACGGTGTGCCACCGCTCACAACCCAGTATGAGTGGATGGAGCCGGAAGCCACCAAGTTCGGTAAGGATGGAAGCTACGGTGGATTCTACACGCAAAAGGATATCCAAGAAGTCGTAGCGTACGCGACCGAGCGACAGATTACGGTGATTCCGGAAATTGAATTGCCGGGCCACTCGGTCGCGGTGCTGTCGGCTTACCCGGAATTGAATTGCGAGAGCGGCATTTTCAGGTACGGACGTTGGGGCTGGAGTGCATCATGGTGTTTATTGTGCGGGTCGCGAACAATCGTTCCAGTTTCTTGAGGATGTATTGCGAGAAGTGATTCCATTGTTTCCGGCGAAGTATCTCCACATCGGCGGCGACGAAGTGCAGAAGCAGACTTGGCGAAAATGTTCTCAGTGTCAGGCGCGCATCAAAACCCAAGGACTAAAAAGCGAAGAGGAGTTGCAGAGCTGGTTTATCCGGCGCATGGAGCGTTTCATTGCGGCGCAGGGGAAAACCTTGATCGGATGGAGCGAAATTCTTCAAGGTGGACTTCCTCCCAATGCCGTCTTGATGGATTGGCTTGGTGGGGGATTGGAGGCAGCCCGCGCTGGTCATGATGTGGTGATGACTCCAGGGAGTTACTGCTATTTCGACCACTATCAAACTCGCGACATCGCGGTTGAACCACGGGCAATCGGTGGCTTCACTTCCTTGGAGAAAGTTTATGCGTTTGACCCGCTTCCCTTGGAGCTGGAAGCACAGTTTGCACCTCATATTCTTGGCGCGCAGGCGAATCTCTGGACGGAATACATCGGGTCTCTGCAACATCTGGAATACATGTTGTTTCCCCGGCTCTGCGCGCTGGCTGAAGTTACCTGGTCGCCAAAATCTTCACGGAGCTGGTCCGATTTCACCCGCCGCTTGGCCAGTCAGGAACAGCGCCTCGACGAACTCGGAGTCCGTTACCACAACAGTCGTGGTGTAAAAGTGGCGGAATGGCAACCCCAGCAAATCCAAACTCGGGTCGCTGAAGTTTTTTGGGATGTTACCACAGCTCTGGCCGTTGCCGGGCAATACCGCGTCACTTTCGAGTATGGTTTCGGCAATCACGGGATCGTGATCGACTCGGTGGTGTTGTTGGCGGACGGTCAGCCTGTGGCGCGCGACGGGCATGATGGGTTTGCGGGGGTAGAACCACGTAATGCCACTTACGTGCTAGATGTCCCAAACTTCAAGCCGGGCGCGAAATACACCTTGCAGGCTGCCTTGAGAGGTGATGGTGGCACCGATTCGCGTGGGGTGATTTCGTGGACTGTTTCAATTCCCGATTCGTTATGAGTCAGAAACCAAACATCGTTGCACCGCTCGATCCTGGGTTTCAGCCTGCGGTGGTATTCAACCGTAATTATCAGGCGCGGGTAAAATCTTCCGGTCGCGCCGTTCCGCTGATTATCGGTGTCGAGCGTGAGAACGGCCTGTTGTCGCGCCACGAATCGTTGGTGTGGCCAGAAGCTGATGCGGAGACACTGCATTACGCGGAGCGACTGGTGAAATTTCTGCTTTGGGCGCGGGGTGGCTGGCGGGTGTGGGTTGGCGGGCCGGAATACATCGGGAATCATATCCAACACTGTTATGCCCCAACTGGGCCACGCGCCTTTGATGTGAAGCTGATGGGCCGGGTTTATGAGCGCCAATTTGAGGTGGTGAAAACCACCGCAGCCGCCGTTCCATCAGAGCGCGAAACCAATGATCCTATTGGCGGTCACTTGACTGGTTGTCGCATTGGCTTTGATCTGGGAGCCAGCGATTTCAAAATTGCCGCAGTACAGGATGGCCGGGTGTTGTTCAGCGATGAGTTCCCGTGGAATCCCAAGGATGAACCGGACACAGAGTATCATTACGCGCGTCTCAATGAAGGCTTGCGTCAAGCCGCGGCGGTGCTGCCGCGTGTGGATGCGATCGGTGGTAGTTCCGCCGGCGTGATTGTGGATAACCGCGTGATGGTGGCTTCGCTCTTCCGTTCGGTGCCGGTTGAACGATTCAGCAGTGCCCGGGATATTTTTCTGCGACTACGGCGGGAATGGAATGTGCCGTTCCAGGTGGTCAATGATGGCGATGTTACCGCCTTGGCTGGCGCCATGTCACTGCACCGCAACGGCGTGCTTGGCGTTGCAATGGGATCAAGCGAGGCGGCTGGCTACATTGATTTGGATGGTTGCATGACGGGGTGGTTGAGCGAACTTGCGTTCGCTCCGGTAGACTACAATCCCAACGCACCTGCGGAGGAATGGAGTGGGGATCGGGGCGTCGGGGCGTTGTATTTCTCGCAACAGGCGGTCAACAAGCTTCTGCCAGCAGCGGGCATTGAATTACCCGCCCATCTTAGTTTGCCCGAGCGTTTGAAGGAGGTTCAAACCTTGATGATCCAAGGTGATCTTCGCGCGGCGAAAATCTACGAGACCATCGGTGTCTATCTCGGTTACACGGTGCCGCATTACGCGGATTTTTATGAGATCAAGCACCTGCTCATCCTGGGGCGGGTTACCACCGGCAAGGGAGGCAACATCATTCTAGCGAAGGCGCGAGAGGTTCTGGAATACGAGTTTCCGGAATTGGCAGCCAAGCTGGATCTGTCGTTGCCGAGTGAAAAGGAGCGGCGAGTCGGGCAGGCCGTGGCCGCTGCCAGTCTGCCCGTCATTCCCAGATGAAGACGAGCCCGGTCAAATCAACATTGCCGGCGCAGCGCGATGCTGTTTCCGTGCTGTATTGCCGCGAGATGCCGGCAGTTGATACGGACAATCTACAAAGTGTCTGGCAGGCGTTTCATAGCGCCTCGCCACAACGATTGAAACAATCTTGGTTGTTGCGTCCGGATTCAGATTTTGGTGTGGGCACGGTGCGCGTCGGTTGGTCGGGGAGTTCAGTGTTGGTCTTTGCTGAGTTGGTTGGGGCAGACATCCACAGCGGTGCTCGCAGTCTAAATCAACCCACTTGGTTGTTGGGAGATGCGTTCGAGATTTTTTTTCAGGCAAACAACGAACGCGATTATGTCGAGTTGCATGTCACGCCGAATAACCAGCGCCTGCAATTACGCTATCGAGATGATTGGGTTAATCGGGCTGAGAAGTGGGAACAAGCATTGGTAACTGGGGAGTTGTTCCGCTCGTTGACCTGGATTTGGTCGGAGACGGAACGATGGTTCGTCTACGCAGAAGTGCCGATGCCGGCTGTGACAACGCGCGAACGATCATTGCCGGGTAATCGTTGGCGGTACTCGTTCAGTCGTTATGATTATCGGCTGGGGCGCGCTGAGCCGATTATTTCCTCAACCTCACCTCACGCAGCACCTGATTTTCATCGCCGAGAAGAATGGGGGACAATGGTTTTTGCCTGAGCTAAAAGTTTATGAAGTTTCATCAATCAACCGCTGAGATTTTCGTTCCGGATCGGAAACCGGTGGCGCAGGCATTCAAGCGCATCACGCATCTTGGCATTGGAGCGCATCAAGATGACTTAGAGTTCATGGCGTTCCATGGAATTCTAGCCGGATTGGATCAACCGAAACGATGGTTCGGAGGGATCACTTGCACGGACGGTGCGGGGAGTTCGCGCGCTGGGGTGTATGAATTGTTCACTGATGCGCAAATGACCAAGTTACGTCACGCCGAACAGAATGCCGCGGCAGTCATCGGGCGTTATGGCGTGATGGTACAGCTCAATCATCCCAGTCGCTTGGTCAAAGATCCATCGAATCCAGCTTTAAAAAACGACCTGAAGCAGATTCTAACCATTGCGCAACCGCAGGCGGTCTATACCCATAATTTGGCGGACAAGCATGATACGCACATCGGTGTGGTGGTGGCGGCAATTCAAGCCATGCATGAATTGCCCCGCGCCCAGCGGCCTCGGCAAGTCATCGGTTGCGAGGTGTGGCGCAATCTGGATTGGTTGTCCGATACGGCTAAGGTCCTCATGGATGTGAGTGGGCGGGATAATCTGGCAGCGGCTTTGAATGGGGTCTTCGATTCACAAATCGCCGGCGGCAAGCGATACGATTTGGCGACGGCGGGCCGGCGGGCCGCCAATGCCACCTTCTTCGAGTCGCACGCAACGGATCGTGCGACTCAAGTGATCTTCGGCATGGACCTCAGTCCGCTCGTCGCCGATGAATCGCTCGATATCGTGGATTTTGTCTGTGGCTGGATTGACCACTTTAGAGCGGATGTGCGCCAGAAGCTGCAGAAACGATTGGGGCAAGTCTGATGGAAATAATCATCCAACCTACCGCAGCCGCAGCAACGCAAATTGCCGCTCAGGTGATTGCCAGTTTGTTGCACGCGAAGCCAAACGCCGTGCTGGGCCTCGCTACAGGCAGCACTCCCATGCAGCTCTATCGGGAGCTGGTAGCGATGAAACTAGATTGGCGGCGCGTGCGGACATTTAATTTGGATGAATACATCGGGTTGCCGCAGGAGCATCCGCAATCCTATCACAGCTTCATGTGGGAAAACCTGTTTCGACATGTGAACATCAGTAGGAAGAATATTCACCTCCCTGACGGTAATACCGAGGACGTCCCGAAGTTTTGTGAGCGGTACGAACGGCAAATTCGGGCTGCGGGTGGAATTGACTTGCAGGTGTTGGGCATCGGAACAGACGGACACATCGGCTTCAACGAACCGTCTTCATCGCTTGCTTCGCGGACGCGCATCAAAACTCTGACCGCTCGAACACGGCGGGATAATGCGCGCTTTTTTGGGGTAATTGAACAAGTGCCTCAGCATGTCATTACGATGGGCGTGGGGACGATTATGGAAGCGCGGCAGATCCTGCTGCTGGCGTTCGGCGCGAAAAAATGTCGAGCAATTGCGCAGACGGCGGAAGGTCCGCTTACCGCAGCCAACCCGGCTTCAATGCTGCAACTGCATCCGGCTGTCAAAATTTTTCTCGACCCGGCTGCGGCAGCCCGGCTCAAGCGCGCTGACTACTATCGGCACGTTTACGCACGCAAACCTGGATGGCAACAATTTGAAGCGTACGAATATGCCGGCACTTGATGGAAATAAAGACTGATGGCCTGCGGTGACTAGCGGAGAAGATTTTGGACATGAAATTCAAACATGATGTTCGTGCTGTGGCGCGACAATTTCGAATTGGTGGTGACTTTGTCAGTGCCGCACCTTATGGCAGCGGCCACATCAATGACACTTACTGTGTCGTGTTCAATCAGAGCGGTGTGACGGTGCGCTACATTTTCCAGCGGATCAATCACAACGTTTTCAAGAACCCGATTGCGTTGATGGAAAATATCCAGCGGGTCACGGCGCATCTCCAACTGAAGCTGGCAGGTCATGCCGATTCCAGCCGGAGATCTTTGGCGGTGATTCCCGCAGCGGATGGCCGGCCACACTATTATGATGAAGCCGGAAATTACTGGCGGGCTTACTATTTTATTGAGCAGGCGCGCACTTATGACGCGGTGGAAACTCCAGCCCAAGCTTATGAAGCAGCAAAGGCCTTTGGCCAATTTCAGAAACTGTTGGCTGATTTACCAGCGCCTAGGCTGCACGATACAATTCCTGACTTCCATCACACGCCAAAACGCTTTGCCGCGTTAGAACGAGCCATCGAGTCGGACGCAGCGAATCGTGCAATATCAGCAAAGTCCGAGATTGCTTTCGCGCTTCGCCATAAATCAATGGTCAGCTTGCTGCTCG
This sequence comes from Verrucomicrobiota bacterium, assembly GCA_049840435.1. Taxonomy (GTDB): domain Bacteria; phylum Verrucomicrobiota; class Verrucomicrobiia; order Limisphaerales; family JADLHS01; genus JADLHS01. Next base: position 190,599 of record JASGKY010000020.1, read on the forward strand.
ATGCTGATCTTCCCGAGCGCGTAACCCACAATGATACGAAGTTCAACAACGTTATGCTTGATGACGTAAGCGGGGAAGGGGTCTGCGTAATTGATCTGGACACCGTGATGCCGGGCTTGGCTTTGTATGATTTTGGTGATTCAGTTCGCACGACAACCAGCCCGGTGAAGGAGGATGAATTGGATTTGTCCAAAGTGGTCATGCAATTCCCCATGTTTGAGGGACTGGCCCGCGGCTATCTGGCTTCGGCTGGAGAATTTTTAAGCGCGGCGGAAAAGCGTTGGTTGGCCTTCTCCGGCAAGTTGATTACGTTTGAAATTGGGATTCGCTTTCTTACCGATTTTCTGGCGGGCGATTCATATTTCAAAGTGCTTCGCCCTAATCACAACCTGGATCGCTGTCGGACCCAATTTAGTTTGGTGACTTCCATTGAAGCCCAGGAGGAACAGATGAATTCATTAGTCGAAACAATTTGTCGCGAAGAGCCAGTGGAAGCTGTGGCCTTGGCAGAAAGCGTAAAATGACAATTCTAATCACAGGCGGCGCGGGATTTATTGGAAGTCATATCGTTGAACACTTTCAACAGTTGGCTGAGGTGCGGGTGTTGGACAATTTGCGCTCTGGCCATCTGCAGAATCTGGACGGCTTGAAGCATATATTCATCCAGGCCTCGATTCTTGATCGTGAGGCTGTGCGGCATGCCATGGCTGGAGTTGACTATGTCTTCCATCTCGCCGCGATGATCAGTGTGCCGGAATCGATGCGGAAGCCGATCGAGTGCAATGAACTCAATACTGCAGGCACTTTGATTGTTTTGGAAGAAGCGGCACGGGCTAAGGTTAAGAAACTCGTTTTCAGTAGTTCTGCCGCTGTCTATGGCGATAATCCAGAAACTCCGAAGTTTGAATCCTTGTTGCCTGAGCCCAAGAGTCCTTATGCGATCACGAAATTGGATGGGGAATATTATTGCAGAATGTTTACTGCGGAGGGGCGGCTGCAAACGGCGTGTTTGCGTTATTTCAACGTATTCGGTCCGCGACAAGATCCACAAAGCCAATACGCGGCCGCTGTGCCAATATTCGTTGATCGAGCGCTGAAGCATCAGCCAATAACAATCCATGGTGATGGCGGCCAAACACGGGATTTCATCTTCGTGAAAGATGTTGCGGCAGCAAACGCATTTTTTGCTACGCAATCTACCGCAACCGGTGTTTTCAATGTTGGGTATGGTCAGCACATCACGATAAACACACTTGTGCAGCGGATTTGCGAGCTAACTGGTTCTACTTCAGTAATCCAGCATGCTCCCGAGCGGAGTGGAGATGTGCGGCATTCGCTGGCGGCAATCAGGGAACTGTGCGCAGTGGGATTTGCTCCCTTGTTCAAATTTGAGGAGGGTTTAAAGCTGACGGCACAGTTCTATGATTTGGCAAATAAACAAGTGGGAGGAAATGCTGTGGCGCGGTCTTGGATTTAGCGCTCGCTTGAAAGGCTCGGTTTTGCCCTATGCCCCCTTGTTGGTTTTAATGGTACTTGGTTCTGGCTGGACATGCTATTTAGCTTGTGATAATAAGCAAAAACATATGTGATTGGCGATGCTGACTCTTGCTGAAAAGTCCAGCGGAATGGAGGGATTGCCGACCTTGAAATTTGGCGATGCTCAATCAACGTCGCAGTTGATGCAGTTCATTCCGGCTTCGCCTGATCCAGATCAGCCAGTCGCAGGCGGTTGGAGAGTTGCCATTGAATTGTTTGGTATGCGTCGCGTTTTCGCTTTGCGTGCAGATACATATCAAGCTGCGGTTCAGGAAGTGAGAGGGCTTCATGCTGCAATCCTTACGAGAGGCTGGGAAGCGGCCTTGCAGGCGTGTGTTTGCATGGAGCATATCGAAAGTGAAAATGCTTCAGGCGGAATTCAATATTGGCGGCAACGTCTTTTGCTTCGCCGTTATGGATTTGCCCCATCTGGCAACTCGGAAATTGATTGGGCTGTTAAGATAGATCATGCAGGAATGGGGTTTTGGTTTCCGTTGGGCGCCGAGGATGTTGAGGTGGCGGCAAAGAAGGCGCACCAAATATACCAGACCGTGGTAACTGAAGGTTGGAATCGTTCGTTTGCCTGCTTTTCTCGCGAATTGGTTGTTAGTTTTGAATGGAATCACGACCCAGTTTTGTGGACATACACCACTATCCATACTCTGCCGGATGGTTTAGCGGGGCGGCCTCCCGTTGCCCGATCTGAATTCAGTTCTAGGCGCGTTATTATTGTGGAAACGGAGGCTGGGGTTCGGCATGCACTTGAATGGTGTGTGAATCAGCAAGGTGGTTTTCAGGCCGAGTTTTGTGAAGTTCCGGAATTGTTGCCGCAAATGGTGGGCGTGCGCAAACCATTCCTCGTTTTGATAAATCGCAACTTGGCACAACGAATGGGGATAACGTTGGCAAACGGTCCGCTGGTTATGAAGTCAGGTGTGATGGCCTTGGGATATTCGGTTTCTGCCGATGGCGATCAAATGTTCGTTTCTACTCCTGGTGGGGCTGAGAGTTACATGCTCAAGCGGGTTAAGCCCACCGCAATCTTTGATCTAGTTTCGCAAGTTGCCCGGTTGTCCAACCCGTGTCGTGAGGATTTGCTGGGGGCTGCTAAATCTTACTTCAAGGAGTCGTTGCGTTCTCGTCCGGAGGGTGAGCTTAAAACCTTGGCACGGCTGACGCCTCGTGAAAATGATGTGTTAGCCTTGCTGAGTAAGGGGTGCGTGGCCAAGGAAATTGCTCAAAATTTGAATATCAGTGTTTGGACGGTCCACGATCACATTAAAAAGATTTTTGAAAGATTGCATGTTCGCACTCGGACTGAGGCTGTGGTTCGATATTTAGAAAAGTAACGTACAATTGTAGATGATTAGGTGGAGGTGTGTTCCTGGGTGGTAGGGTTTTTCGGTTGCGCTGTATAATAAATTAGCAGGAGATAAACAGTGGTATACCCCTAATGCTGGGGATATGCTGAGGTGAAATTTGAGATATAGTTTGCAAACAAGATTGGTTCTTATGTCCACAAACAAAAACAAAACGAACGGTTTTTTGTTGGATAATGGCAGTCAACGGCTTGGTCTTGACGCTGCTGCCCGGATGCATGGCTCTCCTGCGCGACTTCAGCTCGCTTTTACTTTGATTGAGTTGCTGGTCGTCATTGCGATCATTGCCATTTTGGCCGCAATGCTTTTGCCAGCCTTGGCCAAGGCAAAGGAAAAGGCCAAGTCCACGCGGTGTTTGAGCAACGAAAAGCAGATCGGTCTTGGTTATATGCTTTACGCTGGCGACAACGCGGACTATTTGCCAGTCGCTGGGGTGCAATATTCCGGGGGCGTGTCACCAGTGGAGTGGTTTCTAGAAATATCCCCATACGTGGCTCGGGCTACGACAAGTATTACTAACCTGTCTGCGACTAATACCGTAGTCGCTTGTCCTTCCGCTAAAATCGAGGGAGTGCTAACTCCAAGCGATCCCAACATTGGTGCATATGGTGGGTACGGCCACAACTGGGCCTATCTTGGTTACATAGGTTCTTCGGTCTGGGGCGCGGTCTATGATCGGCAGAAGCTCACGTCTGTAACTAAGCCGACTGACACGGTAATGAATGGCGATGGTCTTGACCCGGTATCTGGCGTGGCGATAGGCAATCACGCTTTCGGATATATTTATCCACCATCCATGCCGCCTGCCGCCGTTCCTACGCCTTATGTCAGACATGGCAAAGGTGGGAATTACACCTGGGCGGACGGTCGGGCAGCGCCGGCAACTTGGCAAATGTTGTCCCAAGGACTTGATGGCAAAATTGACTGGTACTATTTCTCGAAACGTTAGTGTGCCTTCAACTTCATCCCGCCGACCACAATCAGAATCTCAATGATTTCAGTCAAAACACCAAAAACCTCACAAACAATGAAACCCCAAAAAACGATCACACTTACGAGCTTTATTCTGGCGGTCGCGCTGTTCCTCGCGCCGGTTGCTTATGCAGAACCCGTGCAAATCCAAGGTAATCTGGTTAGCTTTGGCAATCGCTACTGGAATAGCGCTGCTGACTGGGATGCCCTGCACATTCCTCATTATCAATTAGACACGTCGAGCGACGGATCGAGTTCGTACCGATATCAATTTCATCTCCGTTGCACATGACGCGTACTTTTTTTACATCCGGCTCAATTTCAACGCCGCGCCTTCTTTTAACGGAAACGACTTTTATCTCTGGCTCGATACGGACACCAACTATAACACCGGAGCCCATCCGGGCGGAGGAGCGCGTTCCATCGGCTCAGAATTTGTGGTGCTGGGAGCCGCCATCATTAAAGATCCCGATGTGTGGACCTTTTTCGACTGGGCCAATTGGGATCAGAACAACTGGAGTTCTGGCAGCGCCCCTCGCGACATATTCATTTCTCTGAACCGCAAGACCCAACTGCCGGGCGTGACTGCATTCGATTTTGCCTATCAACTTCGCGACAGTGGTGCTGGGGTCAATGCGGATTGGTATCCTGATTCTGCCAACTCACCTACGGGGGATTTCTTCCGTTACACGATTGGTGATTTGTCTGTTGCGCCTGCTGGCTCGTCATCTGATTTGTATCACAATACCGTCACCAACGATCGGCCGTTGGTTTACTATCGTTTGAACGAAACAACATCGCTGGTGGCGAGCGCGGCGACGAACAGCGGCTCTCTTGGCGATGCTGGGAATGGCGTTTATACCCTTGGCGTGGCGCATCAGGTGGCGGGCGCAATTGTTGGCGATTCAGACACGGCTGCAAAATTTTCCGCACTGAATCCCAATTCTGATAACGGTGGAGTGCCGGTTATTGTTCCCTACAACGCCGCGTTTAATCCTGCAGGTTCATTTACAGTGGAAGCTTGGCTGCGGCCGACAATAAATGGCAATGGCAATGCTCAAGCACCGTTGTTTAATCGCGACGCCAGCGATGCTCTGCCCAATCGTGTGGGATGGGACTTTTTCCAACGGGATTCCAGCGTCGGCTGGAACTTCAGAATGTTCAACGGAAACGGTACCGCTCGCGTGTTTAACATCACGGGCGGCCCCTACACCGTCGGGCAATGGCAGCACCTTGTGGCGGTTTATGATGCCGCTATTCCGTCCGCGACACTCTATTTGAATGGTGTTCAAGTCGCGCAATCCACCACTCCTAACGGCTCGTTTGCTCCTAATACCAGTTTTCCGTTGGCGATTGGCTCGTACGGCGATGCCATGCAGAATCCATTCGTTGGCGATATGGACGAGGTTGCCATTTACGCGACGGCTTTGTCCTCTGCTCAGGTGCTGGCGCATTATCAAAACGGTCTCAATGCCTCCCGCAGTATCCCATACTCGACGCTCGTTGCGACCGATGGTGCGGTTGAGTATTTGCGCTTCAATGAAACGGCAAAAAACGTCGCAACAAATAGCGGCACTCTCGGCAGCTCGGTCAATGGGGTTTACAATTTGAATGTCATCAACGGTGTGCAGGGCCCACAGGCAACGAATGCGGCTGGCTTTGAAGCATCGAACACTGCCGCGACGTTCAATGGTGGCACCAGTTATATTGAATTGGGAAATCCGGCGGCGTTGAACTTTGTCGGTCAGATTACGCTTGAAGCTTGGGTGCAACCCAGTCTTACCCCTGCGGCGCCGGGTAGTTTCGGCTCCATCATCGCGCATGGCTACGATTCGGAAATTAGCGAGTTTGCCTTGCGTGTAGATAACACTTCTGGAACGCCTCAGTACGTTGTTACCACTTACACGCCGGGATTAGGGAAGGGTGCTTCCGCTCCTGTTCCTGCCGCTGACCTAGGAACCGGTGCTTGGGTACACTTGGTGGCGACGTTCGACGGGCAGAATTGGAATCTATATCGCAACGGCGTTTTGATTGCGAGTCAACCGGATACGACTGGATCGATCTTGGTTAATTACGGCAATTGGGCGATTGGTGCGCGTGGCCGGTGGGAAGACATGGATGTCCTGAATTCTGGTTTGGATCGGCAGTTCCAAGGCAAGATTGACGAGGTGGCAATCTATGATCGGGCGTTGAGCAGTGACGCTGTGAAGGCGCATTATTTTGCCGGGGCGTTTAACATGCCTACGATCAAGATTGCGCGGGTTGGGTCAGATGTGATTCTCACCTGGCTCGGCGGCACATTGCAACAAGCCGATAGCGTGACGGGAAGTTACACTGATGTGGTCGGCGCTCAATCGCCTTATGCGATTCCGGCGAATGCGGCGAGCAAGTTTTTCCGGGTGAAAATGTAATTATTGGGCAGGCGAAAAACTTGAATTGCACTCCGGCCGGGGGCAGGAATGCCCCCGGCCATTTTTATCGTAGTTTGATTACGGGAAAGCTGGCGATGAGGCGTAAGATTTCGGAGGGCAAAGCAGATTGCCGGTTGGGTTGCCAGCGCTATAAGTATGCTGAGGTCACTCTGGTTGTGGAAGTCGTTTTGAATGCCAAAACAAAATGAGATTTAAAGTTATCCTTATTCTGTTGATGTTTGGTTTGCACGCGACTTTTGTGCTTCCTGCTTCGCTTGATCTTGCTGGGGATTGGCGGTTGCAACTTGATTCAAACGATGAGGGACTGGTCGGCCGTCAATGGGAGAAATCTTTTGACGATCAAATTTTGTTGCCGGGCACTACGGCATTGGCGGGCAAGGGTGTTCCGCTAGACATCCCAATCAACTTGGAGCGGCCCGCTATGCAGAGCTTGCATCAGCGGTTTCGCTATGTAGGGCCAGCTTGGTATCAACGCACCCTGACTGTCCCGGCGGATTGGCGCGAGCACGATATCGAACTGACGTTGGAGCGTGTCATTTGGGAAACCCGAGTCTGGGTGGATGGCGTTGAAGCGGGCAAATCCGAATGGAGTCTGACTACTCCACATCGCTATGACCTTACCGGTCTTTTGAAACCGGGGACGACAAACACGCTGACCATCCGGGTGGACAATCGGGAGAAGGTGGCCATTGGCGTGATTGGACATGCCTACACTGACGAAACGCAAACGATCTGGAATGGCATTATCGGCCAGATCAAACTGGATGCGCTACCTAAATTACGGGTGAAACATTTGCGATTGCGCCCAGATCTGGCTCGCGGTGGTGTGAATGTCGCAGTGGAGTTGGTAAACCACACTGGTGGTGAGCGACGTGAGCCGCTGTCACTTTCCGTTTCTGCGGGGCGAGCTGTCTTGCAACGGGAAATCAACGTTTCAGAAGGTGTATCCAGTCAGGAATTTTTTCTCCGGCTTCCTGCTGACACAGCTCGTTGGTCGGAGTTCAACCCCGCAGTGCATGCCGTAACGGCAATTCTAGGGAAGGGAAACAATGGCTCGCAGATTTCAGAAAGGTTTGGGCTACGCGAATTCAAAGCTGAAGGGCGAACGTTTACCATCAATGGCCAGCCCACTTTTCTCCGCGGTACAGTTCAATGCGCGGAGTTTCCACTGACTGGGCATCCGGACATGGCAGGGAAGCAATGGGAGAAGATTTTTACCACCGCCCGGAACTATGGTTTGAATCATATTCGCTTTCATTCATGGTGTCCGCCGACGGTCGCTTTCGAGGTGGCAGATCGTTTGGGTTTTTATCTCCAGATTGAATTGCCTAATTGGACCTTTGAGATGGGGAAAAGACCTTCCGTTGATGAATGGCTGGAGGAAGAAGCGCATCGCATCTTTCGTGAGTATGGCAATCACCCGTCCTTTGTGATGTTAAGCCTGGGCAATGAATTAAATGGCGACCTAGCGAGCATGGACGCCTTGGTGGGACGGTTGCGAAAACTTGAACCACAGTTGCTGTTCACCAGCACGACGTTTTCATTTTCGCCCCGTGGCAAAGTGCCCGGGCTGGAAGATGATTTCTTCGTCTCTCAACAAACCGAGTGTGGTTGGGTGCGCGGTCAGGGGTTTCTCAATAACACCGTGCCGAATACCACCAGCGATTATCGCGAAGGGGCGAGCTGTATCCGTGTTCCCTTGGTGACACATGAAGTGGGGCAATATGTTGTGTATCCCGATCTCGACGAATTATCTCGTTATGATTCGTCGCCCTTGCGTGCCACTGCGTGGGAGGCTATCAAGGCAGACCTTGAGAGAAAAGGCCGCCTCAATGAAGCTGCTGCCTACACGCGCGCCTCGGGCAAGTTGGCCGCCTTGTTATACAAAGAGGACATGGAGCGGGCACTTCGTACCAAGGATCTGGCGGGGATTCATTTGTTGCAGCTTCAGGATTTTCCCGGTCAGGCTACTGCCACCGTTGGGGTATTGGATGCGTTTTGGGATAGCAAGGGGTTCATCGAGCCAGCGGAGTTTCGCGAGTTTTGTGGTCCAACTGTGCCCCTAGCTCGCATGTCAAAAATGGTCTTTCAAAACAATGAAGCGTTTAGTGCCTTAATTGAACTAGCGCATTTTGGCGCAACGCCGCTGACCAACGTGAATGTTCTGTGGCAGATTTTGGATGGCACAAATTCACTAAGCCGGGGGAAGTTCACAGTGCCGTTCGTGCCGCCGGGTAACGGATTTAAGGTGGGGGAAATTTCTCAAGCGTTGACCGGAGTGACGGAGGCAAGCCGTTTGACGTTGCTGGTAACAAGCTTTGACACATCCGTGAGTAATCACTGGAATTTCTGGGTGTATCCGGAGTCACATCCGGTGTTGAGTGCGCCGGAGATCAGCATTCATGAACGTTTTGATGACGTCTTTCTGCAAGCGTTGCGCGATGGTAAGCGCGTTCTTTTTCTGCCGTCTCGCGGCGTAGTGAGGCAGCCGATTGAGGGGCGCTTCATTCCGGTGTTTTGGAGTCCACTACATTTTCCGAATCAACCGGGCACGCTAGGTGCCATGATTGACGTGGCGCATCCGGTGTGGCGCCTTTTCCCCACGGATGCATGGACGGATTGGCAGTGGTGGGAGTTGTTGCAACAATCCTTTGCGGTGAACCTGGATGGTGTGTCGATCAGGCCTGCCATGCCATTTCGATTCGTGGATAAATACAATCGCAATGCACTGCCCGCTGGGATTTTTGAAGCTCGTGTTGGGGCTGGGCGGTTGATGGTTTGCACGCTGGATATTTCGCAAAAATTGGAGCACCGCATTGTGGCTCGACAACTACGGCGTAGCCTTCTGGATTACATGACGGGTGATCTATTTAATCCCCAGCACCCGCTTTCTGAGGCCGATTTGGAGAGGCTGTTTCGAACACTCACCTACCAGGTGCATGCTAGCAGCGCACATCCAGATTATCCCGCAGAAGCGGCGGTGGATGGCAACACGACCACGTTCTGGCATACCGACTGGCATGATGGCGAAAAGCTGCCTGCGCAGTTCGAAGTAGATATTGGGCGGGAACAGACGCTTTGTGGCTTCGCGTACACGCCGAGACAAGACATGGATCGCGGACGTATTGCTCGCTATAAAGTTGAAGTGAGCCTAGATGGCAAGCAATGGCAGGCCTGTAGCGAAGGTGGATTCCCAAACGACAAAGCGACACAACGCATTGAATTTGCCTCACCCATGAAAGGACGTTATATGCGATTAACTGCGATTTCAGATTTCGGAGAGTTGCGACAAGCAGCCATTGCTGAGCTTCAGCCACTCATCGAAGCTGCCGCACCTGATGTTCGCGCTCTGGGAGTTGTTCCGGGATTCAACGATGCAAAGTAGGAAGACGCTGCCAGCGGCTTTTAATTTGCTGAATAATTGGGCGTCATTTATCCACTGCCGCGCCGATTTCTCCTTTCCTACCCCCGTCTGGCAATAACCCGTCCTTTTTGAAGGGGGGACAATCTATTCATATGCATTTCGTGTTGCATGGGTGAATCGCGTTGGCGGGGGCTTGGTCAGCTCTTTTATCCGAGGGCTGAGAGGTGGCCTTCTTACACGAAGGTGTAATTGTTACCTTGGCTAAGCGATGTGAATCTTTCCCATCCATTGGAGCATTCCGCATGGCGGAGGGCTTCCATGACGGTTCATCGCAATGTTTGTTTTTGCAGAGTTATTCAAAAGCGGCGTTACAGTAGCGAGGCACATGTGTGGTGGCCTTGTACTGTTGGCGGCGACATTTGTTGTATCCGGGGTTGCGGCTGAGAAACGATCAGATGCACTTGAGGTGGACTGCTTTGATGCTTGGCCAGCCGGAGCTTCTCCGAGCGAAATCGGCGTTCGGGTGGCGCAAAATTTCGTCAATTACAAACTCAATTACGAGCGTGATCCTAATTGGAAATACGTTTTTTATCCGGAAACGTGTGCTTGGTACGGGGCGCTGACAGTTGCCCGCCTGACGACGAACAATGTGCTGCGCGGAGCATTGATTCAGAAATTCGAACCCTTGTTAGGTGCCGAGGCGCGGCGCGTTCCTGCCAGTGCTCACGTAGACGATCGGGTCTTTGGGGCTGTGCCATTGGAGCTCTTCGTTCAGACACGCGCGGACATTTATCTGCGGCTGGGCAAGGGATTGGCTGATCAACAGTGGGCCAAGACGACGTCCGATGGAATCACGGTTGAAGCACGCTATTGGATTGATGACATGTACATGATCACTGCGGTGCAAACCCAGGCCTATCGCGCAACGGGGGATCGCATCTATCTCGATCGAGCGGCGCGCGCAATGGTGGCATATCTGGGAAAACTTCAGCAGCCGAATGGACTTTTCTTTCACGCGCCCGATGCGCCGTTTTATTGGAGTCGCGGTAATGGCTGGATGGCGGCGGGGATGACAGAACTGTTGCGTGCGTTGCCGGTGGATCATCCACATCGCCCGACGGTGCTGGCGGCGTATCGCAAGATGATGGCCACCTTGCTGGAGTATCAGGGGAGTGATGGTTTATGGCGACAGTTGATTGATCGCACGGAGGCTTGGCCCGAGACGTCTGGCTCGGGGATGTTCACATTTGCGATGGTTACAGGGGTGAAAAACGGGTGGCTTGATAAGGTCACGTTTGGTCCCGCGGCACGTAAAGGCTGGCTTGGTTTGATCAACTGTCTCGATGACATGGCCAATATTCGGGATGTTTGCGAGGGAACAAACAAGGGGCATACCCAGAAGTATTATTTGGAACGGAAACGTAAGATTGGTGATTTGCATGGCCAAGCCCCGATTTTGTGGTGTGCTTCGGCTTTGCTGCGCCCCAACGAATTCGCACGATAAAAACTACATGAACAAAATTCGACTCATGCTCTCAGGCGGAATGCTGCTGTTAAGCGCAGCGTTGGTCACAGCTGCTGCAGTTCAGGTTAAAAGTCCCAATGGCAGGGTGGTAGCAACCTTCGTTGCAGGAGAAGGATTGAATTATTCCGTCAAGTTCCGTGGGCAAACTGCGTTGGAGAGCTCCGCGCTGGGGATCACAGTGGATGGTGTGGACTTAAGCCGATCTGCGGCGTTTACGGGCAATCCGGAAGTCCGATCATTCAAGGAAAGCTATCCAAAACATGGAGTTCATGCCGTGGCGTTGAATCACTTTCGCTCCGCGTTGATTCACGTGCGGAGTGGCGAAGTTAATTGGCAGATCGAAGTGCGGGCGTATGACGATGGCGTGGCTTATCGCTATCAGGTGCCGGGCGGTGGCAGGCGTCGCATCAATGGCGAGAGTTCCGAGTGGCGCTTGCCGGTGGGCACTACGTTTTGGCATCAGAGTTCAGCCAACCGCTCTTACGAAGCGCGTTACGTGTCAGACATTGCGGGGCAAAGTTCGACCGGCCATCACTCCATGGCGCCGATGGCGTTGAAGTTTACCGATGGCCTCGGCTACGGCTTGGTGACGGAGGCGAATCTCGTCAACTACAGTGACATGGCCTTGCACGCCAATGGCACGAACAGTTTTACAGCGGCGTTTCACGATGATCCGAATGGGTGGGAACAGGAAGGCGAAATCGTTTCACCCTGGCGCGTGTTGCTGTTGGCGGCGGATTTGAACGCACTGGTGAACAGTGATCTCATCAAGAACCTTTGTCCCGCGCCGCCGCAGGAGTTGGCGCAAGCCGCGTGGATCAAGCCGGGCCGTTCCATCTGGCATTGGCTGAGTTGTTACTGCGCGCCCGATCTGCCAGCGCAAAAGTGGTGGATCGATCGCACCCGCGAGATGGGTTACGAGTATTATTTGATTGATGATGGCTGGCGGAACTGGAACGGCGGCGGCGACAACGCATGGCAGGCGATGGAAGAAATGGTTGCTTATGCCAAGAGCCAGAATGTGGCGATTTGGGCGTGGGTGGATGCGAAATATGTCGTCAAGCCTGAGGAGCGCGAGGCTTACTTCAAACGCGCCAAGGCGATGGGCATCGTCGGTCTCAAGGTGGATTTTCCAAAGCCAGCAAACACCGTGTGGGTGCAATGGTATGAAGACGTGTTACGCGACGCGGCGAAGTACGAGTTGATGATCAACTTCCACGGTGCAGTGAAACCGACCGGGCGCGAGCGCACTTGGCCGAATGAGATGTCGCGCGAAGCCGTGGCGGGCCGCGAGCAGGGCAAGAGCCCTGCGTTGCATGACACCACCTTGCCGTTCTTGCGTTATGTACAGGGTCACGCGGATTTCACGCCGACAATGTTCATGGCGGATCGATTGAAGGGGTCTTCCTACGCGCACGAACTGGCGATGGCGATCGTGTTCACCTCGCCGTATCTCTGCTTCGGCGATAATCCGACGAATTACCTCAACAGTGTCGCCGTGGACGTGTTGAAGGCGTTGCCGGCGGTTTGGGAGGAAACCCGGGTGTTGCCGGGAAGTGAGATTGGTGAACTCGCGGCGTTTGCGCGGCGGCATGGGGATCAATGGTTCATTGGAGCAATCAACGACCTCACGCCGCGTCGCGAATCCGTATCGCTGGGCTTTCTGGCCAAGGGAGACTATCGGCTGGTGGAGTTGGCCGACGCACCGGACCGTCATGATGCATTTGTGCGATCAGAACGCATCGTGACCCGGAAGGACACCCTCACATTGCCGCTGCGCAAAGACGGTGGTTACGTGGCGTGGCTGGTGCCCGTGACGAATCAACCGAAGCAATGAAGTGGTCGCTCATGAAAGTCGTGCTGCGTTTTCGTTGGGTTCAGGCCGTCGCGTTGAGCTGGCTTGTGTGGGGAGGAGGACGCGGGGACGCCTCAGCTTACGTCGCTACGGACGCGCAGACGATGATTACGTCGTTCAACAACGCGTTTTACTACACGACCGCCGGTAATCGTGGCTACTTTCGCAACACCACCGATGGCGGCACGACGTGGTTCTGGGGGCGCGCGAACCAGATGGAGATGTTGGTTGATCTCTACGAGCAGACCAGCAACACAGTTTACCTGACGCAATTCCAGCAGCTCTACAACGGCTTTGTTTACGACTACGGTACGAGTTGGATCTGGAACGAGTTCAACGACGACATCATGTGGATGGTGATCGCCTGTTCGCGGGCCTATCAATACACCGGCAACACGACATACCGTAGCGTGGCCAAGAGCAACTTCGATTCTTGCTATGCGCGCGCCTGGTCCAGCGATTTGGGGGGCGGGTTGTGGTGGAAGTCGCCGCTGAACACCTCGAAGAATGCCTGTGTGAATGGGCCGGCGGCGATCGCAGCGTATCTGATTTACCAGAACTACAACGACACGAATTATCTCGCCAAGGCGGAGACGATCTATCAGTGGGAGCGCGCAACGTTGATGGATACCAACACGGGGCGCGTCTATGACAGCATCAATATTTCCGGCACGAAGGACACCACGCCGATCACGTACAACTCTGGTACATTCATTGGTGCGGCAAATTTTCTCAATTACACCAACAACGCGATTCTCGCGGCGAATTACGTCAAGAACAGCATGGGGACGGGCGGGCAGTTGCCGAACTATGAGGAGAACAGCGATCTCGGCGGCTTCAATGGCATCTTTGTACGCTGGATGGTGAAGTTCATGAAGCAACGGGGGCTGCAGGGTTCGTATCAATTGTGGTTGCAGCAGAATGCGAATGCGGCGTGGAACGTACGTCGGGGGGGCGATAATCTTTCGTGGTCGAAATGGTGGGACCAGACGCCGGACGGCACGCGCTACTCGTTTGGCTGCTGGGGTTCGGTGCTCATCGTGAATCTTGTGCCATCGACGCAGAATCCCGTCGGCTCGGTCGTGTTCCTCAATGCCAGCGATGCGGCGAACACCAGCAGTTTTGAGAGTGGCTTGAACTGGGCGGGAGGCGTCACCCCAACGTGGACGAATCACTATGTCGTGGCGAGCAACCGTACGCTACGCACGCCGGCGGATGGACTGCATCGTTCGTTCGCTGGGAGTTCGCTGACGCTGTCCAATGGCGGTGTACTGGCATTCAAGAACACGAGCGGTAGTCGTTATGTTTCCGTCGGCACGGATTTGTTCCTCGATGGTGGCGAAGTGGCGAACTGGGCGGGCAACAGCGCTTTTCTGGGCGGCAAAGTCACCTTGCGTGCAGGTGGCGGAAAGATCGATCCGCAGGGCAATTCCTTCGGCTTTCCGGCGTTGCTTGGCGGGCCGGGATGCTGCGCATCGGCGCAGGTGCTTCTTCGCCGTTGAACGGCACGGTGACGTTGTCCGGCATCAACACCTACTCTGGCGGCACTGTGATTGAAGCCCCGCATACCTTGCAGGTGAGCGCGTCCGGCTCACTCGGGAGCGCATCCGGTGCGCTGTCGTTCAGCAATGCGGTGGGGCGCGGGTACGGCACGCTTAATCTTAATGGCGCGGATGTGATGGTAGGCAATCTCAGCGGCGCGGGTGGCACGATTCTGAACAACAAGAGCGGCACAAACAATGTCTTCACCATCGGCAATGGCGATGCCTCTGGAGGTGTTTTTCAAGGGGTGATTCTTAATGGCAGCGGCAGCATTTCGCTCGTCAAAACTGGCGCCGGCACAATCACGCTGGCCGCCACCAATACCTGGACCGGTGGCACGCAAATCACCGAAGGGGCATTGCAACTTGGGGATGGCACGACGCGGAACGGCGTGTTGCTCGGCAACATCACCAACAACGCGACGCTGATTATTGCTAATCCACAGACGCAGGTCTTCGCCAACGCGGTCAGCGGGGCCGGGACGATGATCAAATCGGGGGCTGGCCGGCTCACGTTGGCTGGCGCGAATACTTACACCGGGAAAACGACCATCAGCTCCGGAATATTGGCTTTAGTGGATAGCTCGGATCTCAGCAGCAGTCCCATGGTTGAAATCCTGGCAGGTGCGACGCTCGACGTGACGGGTCGCACGGATGGGGAGTTCGCGATCGGCAATGCCCGCACCATCATGGGGAACGGCAGTGTGCTGTGGCTCCCTGGAGGTTGCCGGAGGCGCAACACTCAAACCCGGTGTCAGTCTGGGCACGCTTACCGTCAGCGAAAATGTCTCGATGGTGGGTGCACTGGTCATGGAGCTCAATCGCATCAACGCACAGAACTGTGACCGGCTGGTGGTGGCGGGCGATTTGACGGTGAGCGGGACGCTCGTGGTGACCAACCTTGGGGCGGCACTTCAGGCTGGAGACACCTTTCAACTGTTCAATCAGGCAGTGACTGGTTTTGCCACGGTGACGTTGCCCAGCTTGGGCGCAGGGTTGCTCTGGCAAAACAATCTGGCCAGCAATGGTTCACTCGCGGTTGTGCCCGTTGTTTCCACGACGCCGATCAATATCGCGGCGCAATTCACTGCCAATGACCTGACCCTTTCCTGGCCGGCGGATCACATCGGTTGGCGACTTCAAGTGCAGACCAATGCCCTGACTGCCGGGTTGGGCACAAACTGGTTTGATGTCATTGGCGCAAATCTTACGAACCAAGTCGTATGCCCAATTGATCCGCTGCAAGGTGGCGTCTTCTTCCGGCTGATTTATCCGTAAGCCAACAATGAGCGACAACACATGTTTCTGGAGATGGGCTGGCATCGCGGCGATTGGCTGGGCCAGCTTGGTGGGGAGCGGGCGTGCCGCAGGCGAAACGTCTGCGTGCCTGGAATTCTCCCTCGCCACCAATACCCCGGCGTTTGCCGGGTTGCGCGTAGATTCTCTGGGGCAGGGTAAATTCGGGCCGAATGCGGTCGTCGTACGGAAGCATGGTCCGGAGCTCTGGCGTTTGGAACAAGTCGGCAGGACGCGCTGGATGTACTTTGCCGCAACCAATGTCATGGTGGGCGCGTTGTGGACGATTGATTTTACCGACGACCGGTTGACGTTGCGATCGCGCTTTGTGAAGGAGTCACCATCCGCGCCGTTCGAACTCTTGATTGATCAAAAGCTTAATCACGCAACGCTGCTCGGATATCAGTCGCCAAGTGAACCGGCGATCAAACTTCCTGCCGTCTTACATCTGCCGGATCAAGGCAGCTTGTGGATCACCGGGAATGGACTGCCCTTACGATTCGAATCACGCCGCCGCCAACGCGAAGTGCCGGCAAATTTCGTCCGGGTCAGTTTTCCCGCGGCGACCGAAGCACAACCCGTGGTCGAATATACTTTGACGGTGGCAGCAATCCATCCGGCATTGTCGGGACTGGCGGAGAATCCGCGCTATGATGGCTTTCGCCGGAACTTCCTGAACATTTTCCAATGGCATCCCCGTCTGCGCACGCTGGCGAACAATTCCTCCAGCGATGTATGTGGCTTCGTGTTGTATCAATACACCGAGATGGCGGTGCGTACGCCAGAACTCGCGCCCGGATTGACCGCGCTGGACTTGGTCCGACTTTCGGTGGATCGCGTGTTGGATGGCGGCTTGACCTACGGACAGGTTGGTTACAAGGCGACGGCGGAGTATCCCGAAGCAGCGGCGTGGCAGGGGCCGTATGAATCGCTTGATCATGCGCCTTCCATTTTATGGGCAGCGGCGCGTTATGCACTGGTGATGAAGGATGACGCGTGGGCCAAGCAGCGTTATCCGCAACTGCTGGCACTCACGGAACGGATGTTGTCGCGCGATCGCAACGGGAATGGGCTCATCGAATACGAGGCGTCGGGCAACTCCGGGAGTTGGCCGGGCAAGAGCCAGATGCGCCCGGCGAACTGGTGGGACACGATCGGATTCGGCCATGAAGATGCGTACGCGAACGCGATCGCGTATCGAGCGCTGCGAATGATGGCGGAGCTTGCGACATCGTTACGGCAGAAAGCCGATGCGCAACGGTTCAATGCAGCCGCCGACAAATTGAAGGCGAGCTATGTGAAGGAACTATTCAATTCAAAGAGTGGACTGATTGCAGGATGGAAAAGTGCAGACGGGCAGCTGCACGATTATGACTTCACCTTTCCCAGTGGCATGGCAGTAAGCTTGGGATTGGTGGAGGGCCAGGCCGCTCGAAAAATGATGGAAACGCTCTGGGCGCGGTTCAAGGAAAAGGGTTACACGCGTTTCGATCTCGGTTTGCCGGGCAATTTGACGCCGGTGCGCAAGGCGGACTACATCGATCATGAACCGCGTTTCGGTGGCGGCACGCGCGAGGACGGCAGCGACAACTTCCAGATCTACATCAACGGCGGCGCGACGGCTTGTCACGCGTATTGGACCATCAAGGCGTTTTATCAGGTCGGCATGGTGACCGAGGCGCGGGAGATTTTTTATCCGCTGCTGGCGAGTTATGCGGCGGGGAATTTTCAGGGCCGTGACGAGGACGGTGGTTCGCGTGATTGGAAAAACTGGCGAGGTGAAGGCAAGGGCTACGAAGGCTTTTTGGTGGATGGCTATCTGGGATTGCTCGCGGCAGAAGATGATTTGCGGGCCAAGCCTACTCACGCTGACTGACTGTTATGAGTTTAACCTGTGTGAAATTATGGCAGTGGCTGGGGCGTTGTGTGGGCGGTGTCGCACTCTTGTTGGTTGGGTTTTCCGCGGCCGCTGAAGATGGTTATCGCCTCTGGCTGCGTTACCAGCCGATCAGCAATGTGGCGCAGCGCGAAAATTACTCAGCCCACATCAGTGAAATCATCATGCCGACCAATTCTCCGACGCAACGCGTCATCCGGGATGAATTGCGACGTGGCGTGGAGGGGATGTTGGGACGCAAACCATCGGTGCGGGCTTCTGTAACGCGGGAGTGGGCGCTAGTGATCGGGACACCGGCGAACAATGCGACCATCGCTGCACTTGGTTTGAATGAAAAACTCGGAAAACTTTCGCCTGAAGGATACTTGATTCGCTCCATCACGAATGCGGGGCGGGCGATGACGGTGATTGTTTCCCGGAGCGATGTCGGTGCGTTGTACGGGGCGTTTCATTTCTTGCAATTGATGCAGATGGAACGGGACATTTCGGCTTTGGATGTTGTGGAGCAGCCGATGCATGAGCGGCGGTTGCTCAATCACTGGGACAACCTGGATGGCAGCATCGAGCGGGGTTATGCCGGCAAATCGCTCTGGCAATGGCAGGACCTGCCGCAGCACCTCAATGTGCGATATCGCGATTACGCCCGCGTCAACGCGTCGCTGGGGCTCAATGGCGCGGTGTTGAACAACGTCAATGCCAAGGCCGATCAACTCAGCACGGAGAACTTGCGCAAGGCGGCGGCGCTCGCTGAAGCGTTCCGTCCCTATGGCATCCGGGTTTATCTGTCCGTGAACTTTGCGTCGCCCCAAAAACTCGGCGGCTTGCGCACGGCTGATCCGTTCGACGCTGAAGTGCAGCAGTGGTGGCGGAGCAAGGTGGACGAGATTTATCGGCTCATGCCGGACTTCGGGGGATTTCTGGTGAAGGCCAATTCCGAAGGTCAGCCTGGACCTCAGGATTACCTGCGCACCCACGCGGACGGCGCCAACATGTTGGCCGACACGCTGGCGCCGCATGGTGGCATCGTGATGTGGCGCGCGTTCGTTTACAACAGCCCGCACGTGGACAAGGATCGGGCCAAGCGGGCGTATCTCGAGTTCATGCCGTTCGATGGACAATTCCGCAGCAACGTCATCGTGCAGGTGAAGAACGGGCCGATTGATTTTCAGCCGCGCGAACCTTTCCATCCGTTGTTCGGAGCGATGCGCCAGACCTCGTTGATGGCAGAGTTGGAAATCACGCAGGAGAACATGGGGCACGCGACGCATCTCGTTTACCTCGCGCCGATGTGGCAGGAGTTTTTTGGATCGGACACTTTCGCCAACGGGCCGGGTTCAGCTGTGAGCCGAGTGTTGACCAATTCCCGACTGACCGCCATTGCGGGGGTAGCGAACACCGGGCGGGATCAAAATTGGTGCGGGCACGATTTCGCGCAGGCGAACTGGTATGCGTTCGGACGGCTTGCGTGGAACAGCCAGCGCAGCGCCGCGGAACTGGCAGAGGAATGGGCGCGCCTGACGTGGGGCAATGAGCCACAGGTCGCGTCCACCGTGACGAACATGATGCTGGGCTCGTGGGAAGCGTGCGTGAGTTATGAGATGCCGCTGGGAATCCATCATATCATGGAGCCGGGCGGGCATTACGATCCCTTCCCGCACCTGCAGAACAAAAGTTCACCCGAGTATTCTTCAGTCTATTATCACAAGGCGGATCTTGGTGGTATCGGATTTGATCGCACCGCAACCGGCTCGGATGCGGTATCGCAATACGCTCCATCTGTGCGGGATCATTTCGCGAATCGCACGACGTGTCCGCTGGAGTTGTTGCTTTGGTTTCATCACATGAACTGGGATGACCGCCTGCCATCGGGGCGAACGGTATGGGAGGAACTTTGTTTTCGCTACAACGATGGGGTGGACTACGTGAAACGGATGCAAACGCAGTGGGAAAGCCTGCGTGGGCGGGTGGATGCCGCGCGATTTGAAGCGGTGCGCAAGAAACTTGAGGCGCAACGGCTGCATGCGACCAAGTGGCGGGATGTTTGCGTGGCTTATTTTCAATCCGTGAACCAAAAATCACTGCCGGCTTACTTACGAACGCCATGATTTCCAGTCGTTTTATCTTTTACCGGTTTGTGTGTGCGGGCGCTTTCGTTGCAGTGACGGCGCGGGTTGGGGCCGCGACGGTGGTCAGCCCGGATGGACAGGTGATTGCCAACATCAGCGACGCGGGCGGTAGTCTGAACTACTCCATCACCTATCGAGGCATCCCTGTGATTGAGAACTCGCCTTTGGGAATGACGGTCAACGGGACCAATCTGGGCATTGGCGTTACCATAACTGGCGGCAACTTCTACACGACGAACGATACGTTTGCTTCGCAGCATGGCATTCACGCCAACGCAACGAATCATTATCAGGCGCAAAGCATGTTGGTCAGTCACGGTGCATCGGGGCTGAATTACACGGTCAATGTCCGCGTGTTCAACAGCGGGGTGGCGTTGCGCTACGAGTTGGTTGGAGCGTCGGCGAAGTCGGTGACTGCTGAGGCCACCAGTTTTGTTCTTCCCACGGGCAGCACGGTGTGGTTTCAGAACGGCACATCGGTTTACGAAGGCATGTTTGGCAGCGCCAACATCACTGCGCTGGCGACCAATGCGACACTTGGACCGCCAGTGACCGTGCAACTGTCCGGCACGAACGGCTGGCTGGCGCTCACTGAAGCGAATCTGGGCGCTTTTCCAAATCCGTATCTGACCAAAACCGGCGAAGCGCCAGGCCGCAAGTTGCTGACAACCTATCCGACAAATCAGGACGGTTCAGTCGGTGCGGTGCTCAACGCCACTGTCACGAATACGCCATGGCACGTGATCATGGTTGGCGCGGATCTGAATGCACTCGTGAACAACGACCTGGTGGAGAGTCTGTCACCCGCGCCGGATGCAGTTCTGTTTCCGCAAGGCGCGGCGACCAGTTGGGCCAAGCCAGGGCGGTCGGTCTGGGATTGGCTGAACAAACCCGCGACGGGCATCACGGCCACGAATGCGATGACCAATTCCTTTTGGGCGTCGCAGTTGGGGTGGGAATACAACACCGTGGATGAAGGCTGGGCGAATTGGAACAGCGGCAATCCTTGGCCGCAGGTGCAGGCGCTGGTGAATTATTCCACCGCCCGCAATGTGCGGGTGTTGTTATGGAAGCGCTCCGTGGAACTCAGCACCGTCGGGCAGCGGATGACATTTTTCCAACAACTCACCAACAATGGCGTCGCGGGATTCAAAGCGGATTTCTTCGATTACAATTCTGTGAGTGCTGCCGCGAAGGAGCGGGTGAAGTTGCAGGAGGACATTTTGCGCGAGGCGGCGGGCTATAAACTGGTCGCGAACTTTCATGGTGCTCCGAAGCCGACGGGGCAATTACGCACTTATCCCAATTTGCTGCAGGTCGAGGGCGTCTTCGGCAAGGAACAATATCCTGGGCCATTTTCGCATTCGATGCCGCCGTTCACGCGGTTTCTGGCTGGGCCGGCGGATTTCACGCCGCTGGCGCTGCAGGGCGGATTGCGCGGATCGCGGACGATCGCGTTTGAAGTGGCTTCGGTCATCGCCATGCCCGGGCCACTGATTACCATTGCCGAACGATCCGATATCGTGGCGCAAAGTCCGTTCGCGCTGTTGATCAAGAGCATTCCCTCGATGTGGGATGAAACAATTGTGCTCGAGCAAAGTCAGATTGGGCAGGCCGTGGTGATGGCGCGCCGCAAAGGGACGGATTGGTATGTCGCCGCCATGAATCTCGGCACGGCGCGGAACTGGAATATTCCGCTGAACTTTTTGAGTCCAAACGTGACGTATCAGGCCGATTACCTCCGGGACACCAGCTCGAATCTGGAGGTCGGCACGGTGACGCAAACGAACATTCTCGCAGTTTCAGCGGCGGTGGAGGGCGGCATCGTGGCGTGGTTCTATCAAAGCGCGACAAATGTTTATCAACCGCCCACGAACCAGCTTGCCGGGATCGGTTTTGATTTCGAGCCACCGTTTTATGCGCTGGGGACTGTGGCAAACACCACCGCCACCGGGGCGTCGAATGCCCAGTTCACGGGGCAACAAGGTTGGTCGCAATCCACGAGTGGCGGCAAAGGGGCGATTGTGACGACAACGACCTCTGGCCTGTATCAGGGCGGGCAAGCGCTGGGTTCGGGTGATTCCGGCAATGCCTACATTGGTGCGAACACAAACGTGGTGTTGGGTAAAAAATTCCGCTTTGACTTGTTTGCGCCCAGCGGCAACAAGGCTGGAGTGGCGGGGTTTGTGGACGTAAATCAAGACGGGCTGTTTTCCCAAGGTGAGAGTGGAGTGTTCGCCGGCGTAAACGACAGTGGAGGAGTCTCGTATTTTGGCTTTCGCGATTCGATTGCCGGCGGAACAACGTATTCCAGCGGCGTCGCGGCGGGCACGACGAACTGGTATCGCATCACTGTGACATTAGACGATACGGCGCGCACCGCCAGCATGGAGGTCATCAACCTTTCTGCTGGCGGCGTGGCGGCGGATCTGAACGGCATAGGCGCCGGGACAGCGTTCACAAAAACGTGGACTGCCGGACAATGGATTTCACCGACCAATTATGTCGGTACGTTGGCGCGCGCCTCGGGGACGCTCTTGATTGATAACATCCTGGTGGTAATGCCAGTCGTGACTGTCCCGGTCACGCTGGAGCTGCAATATTCGGGCACGAATCTGGTTCTGAGCTGGAGCAGCGGCCTCTTGTTGGAGGCGACGAATGTGCTAGGGCCTTGGACAACGAATCTCAGTGCGGCATCGCCGTTTGCGGTGAGCCCAATCGAGCCACAGAAATTTTTCCGCGTGCAATCACCGTGAGTGAGAGGTTGATGTGTGCGGCATGCAGCGTCGTTTGCCCAGCGTGCCGAACACCGCGATTGCCGTGGGGTAAATGCGGTTTACACTTGGAACAGCCATGCGGCCCACAAAGTTTTTAATTTTGGAATCACCATCGTTCGCGCGTTGGTGGCGGCTGGGTGGGCTTGGGCTGATGCTGGTGTTTTTCGCGGCGCAGACGGAGGCAGTGGAGCGATTGAAGAAGACGGTGCAGCTATACGCACTGACGTCGGCGAACGATTTTCCCCAGCGCGATCCGCAAGACTGGCGGTTGTTGGGATCGAACGATGCCGGTAAGACATGGACGGCGTTGGATGTTCGCAAGGGTGAGGTTTTCCAAGACCGGCAGCAACGGCGGCTTTTCAAGACCGGCAACACCACTGGCTACGAGACATACCGATTGCAGATTGATCGCGTGCGCGATCCCAAGGTGGCGAACTCGGTGCAACTCGCCGAGATCGAATTGATGGGGACGACGGAGAACGATCTCGAACCCATTCCCATTTTCACCGACGCCATCACAGCGCAGGGTGACAATCCCCCCTCGGAACTGGCGGGGAAGTTGTTTGATGGTCGGGTCGAAACCAAGTGGTTGGATAACAAGCCGCGTGATCGCTCCACCTGTGCTTCGTGGGTTCAATGGCAGTACGCGGCGCCAGCAGAAACCGTGGTCACGAACATCAGCCAGTTGGCCGCTCTGCGGGCGCGGGCTAACGACGGGTATCGCGTGCAGATCGAAGGCGTGGTGGTGGGGCGCACCGGTGCGGACCACGAGTGGAGCATCGCGGATGCGGCTGGTTGCGTGGAGATTTCTGCGTTGGCTGGTGAAGAGGGCTTGCAGCCGGGACAGTTCGTCACATTTTCGGGAGTGAGCCAGTGGCGTTCCGGGAAAGTCAGATTGACCAATGGAGCGATCCGGGTGCGTGGCGCGGATTCAGCCACGATACCGGAGCCGATCCATTTGGAGCAACCGTTGGCGGAACGGGAAAATCTGAAATGGGTGGAGATCGAGGGCGTGGTGCGTTACCGCCGTTCGGATGGCGGAGAACTTTCATTTGATGTCCAAGATGAAGGGGCTGCGATACGGGTGTATTGGCGCGGGACAACGGATTCACTCTCGCTGCCGCCAGCGGGGACTCGGGTGACAGTGCGCGGTTTGTGTCGCGGGGCGTTCAACGAGCGGGGCGCGTGGGTGGTCGCCGGATTGTGGGCGGCGGGGGCGGAAGCGGTGACACCGGCTGGTTCGCTCGTGCAAAACGGCAGAACGCCCAACGGCGCTACTTCGGCTAAAAGCGCTGCGCTTGTTCCCGACACATTGACCAAGATCGAACAGATCCGCCGACTCACGCAGGAGCAACTGCAGCGGCGTCCTCATGTGAAGTTTCGCGGCGTGGTGACGGAATTGTTCGGCGCCTTCATGCAAGACGATACGGCGGGTGTGGAGGTGGCGTTTCAAGGGAATGAAAGTCGCAAAGTCACTGAGCCGGGCACTTACATCGAAGTGGAAGGTTGGGGTGGTTTGGGAGATGCGGGGAATCCCGTTGTGTCAGCGGACCGTGTCATGGTGTTGGGCAAAGGAAAGTGGCCTGAACCACAACGGATGTCGCTGAGTCAGTTGATGAGCGGACGGACGGATGCGCAATGGATCGAATTGGAGGGCGTAGGTACGTTCGACGGATGGGGCGCATCTGCTGTTGATCTGTTACGGACGGGATGTGACGGCGAGCATGAGCGCGGGTGCTGCGGGTTTGGTGAAGAATCTGGTAGATGCGGCGGTGCGGGTGCGGGGAGTGGGTGTCACCGCACTGGATGATCGAGGACGAATTCAAGGAATTCATCTCCTGATCCCGTCGTTGGAGCACGTGGACGTCATTGAGCCTCCCGCCAATCCGGAGACGTTGCCGATCCGACCGATTGGCAGCTTGCTTGGATTGAGCGGGCCGCGAGAGTCGTATCATCGCGTGAAGGTCGAGGGCGTCGTCACGTTGCAGGAGAATCAGAAATTTTTTTTACAGGACGCGAACGGTGCAGCACTGGCGATCTTGAAGGAAGAAGTGGTGTTGGACGCGCGATTCGGTCGGTCGCGCTGGCTGTTCTGGCGCACGCAGCAGACCAATGCGCCCGTGCGCGCTGATTTACGATTTTCTCCGGGAGACAAAGTGGAATTGGTGGGCTTTCCCGAGACCCGCAGCTATTCGCCGGCGCTGACGGAAGTGGCGGTGAGAAAAATCAGCGGTGGCAATCCGGTGAAGCCTTACGAAGCCACTGTGAACGGCATCAACGATGGCCGGGCGGATTCGCAGTTGGTCGCGGTGGAGGGCATGTTGCTCGGCCAGAATACCGTTGGAGCGCAGGTGGTGATGGCGTTGGAGTGGAACGATCGGACGTTACAAGTACTCGTGCCGGTGAAGGAAGCGGCCGCGGCAGCGATCGTTCCGGGCAGCCGGCTGCGGGTGACGGGAGTTTGTCAGGTTGATCCCGCGCCGTATGCGGAACTCGGGCAACGCGTCGCGGCCGTGCGGATTTTGACACGGTCTGTTGCGGATTTGGTGGTGCTGTCGCAGCCGTCGTGGTGGACGATGAAACGGGTGATGACAGTGATGAGTGCCATGGCGTTGTTGATCTTGGGCGCGCTGATCTGGATCAAACAATTGCGCACACAAGTGGAGGAACGTTCCCGGCAGTTGGCGGCGGAAATCCAATTGCGCGAGCAGACCGAGCGACGGAGCGCACTGGAGCAGGAGCGTTCCCGCATCGCGAAAGATTTGCACGACGACTTGGGCGCGAATCTCGCTCAGATCGTTTTTTTGAGTCAACGCGTGGAAGGTGGCCAGAATGACGCGCAGGAGATGAATCGCTACTTCGGCCTGATTCCCGCCACGGCCCGACGGACGATTCAATCGCTCGACGAAATTGTCTGGGCCATCAATCCGCGGCATGACTCGCTGGAGTCGCTCGCGAATTACCTCAGCCAATTCGCGCAGGAACATTTGACGCTGGCCGGGGTGCGGTGCGTACTGGATGTTCCGACAGTGCTGCCGGCGGTGCCGTTGAGCGCGGAAATCCGGCACAATCTGCTGCTGACCACGCGCGAGGCGTTGCAGAACGCCGTCACCCATGCGGCGGCGACGGAAGTGCGTTTGATATTGCAACTGGATGACGCGGGCTTGAGCATCGCCATTGCCGACAACGGCAAGGGATTTGAACCGGCGGCGGTGTCCCGCGATGGCAATGGCTTGCCAAACATGCGGCGGCGGTTGGAAAGCATCGGCGGACAGCTGGAAATCAAGAGCGCGCCGGGGCAGGGAGCGACGGTGCGATTGTTTGTGCCGCGCGAGGTGTTACACGGACGTGTAATTGGCGGGAACGGGATTTCGAACCCAGAATTATGAAAATGGTCAGTGCCAAACCGGAGTTTGGTTGCCGAGGCCGCACCGTCCCGACCGGTGCGTGTCTGTATCGTGGAAGACGACAACGTGGTGCGAGAGCAGCTCTCCCATCAATTGCAGCGGGCGCATGGTTTTACTTTCGTGAGTGCCCATCGGTCGGCGGAAGACGCGTTGGAAGAGATTCCGCGGCACAAACCTGACGTCGTGCTGATGGACATTAATCTGCCAAAGATGAGTGGGATTGATTGCGTGCGACATCTCAAGGGGCAATTGCCGGGTACGCAGTTTGTCATGCTCACGGTTTATGAGGATGCAGATGCCATCTTCAAATCCCTCCTCGCTGGTGCGGTCGGGTATCTGCTCAAAGGTCGTTCCGCCACCGGTGACAAAGTGCTCGAAGCATTGCGGGATGCCGGCCGTGGCGGTTCGCCGTTGAACAGTCTTATCGCGCGCAAGATCGTGCAGCATTTTCATCATCAACCGTCGCGTTCGGGGACGGAACATCCGTTGTCAGTGCGGGAACGCGAAGTGTTGGAGCTGCTTTCCAAAGGGCTTCCCTACAAGGAAATCGCGGACATGCTGGGCGTGAATATCGAGACGGTCCGCAAACATTGCCACAACATCTACGAGAAACTTCAGGTCAGTTCCCGGACCGAGGCGGTAGTGAAGTTTTTGGGGAAGTAACATGGTCTCGGCATGATTCCGGCAGACGCACCAAGGATGCAAAACCTCGTCATCGCGCTACTATTGTTTGCCGCCAATGTCGTTTGCGGGGCAACGGTGACGGTGGATGTTTGCATCTATGGCAGCACGCCCAGTGGCATTGCTGCGGCCGTGCAGAGTGTGCGGATGGGGAAGTCGGTCATCATCGTCACTCCAGACCAACATCTGGGTGGAATGTCGAGTAGCGGGCTTGGCTTTGCTGATACCGGGAACACTGCGGTCATCGGCGGCATTGCCCGGGAGTTTCATCAACGCATTTGGCAACATTACGAAGTGCCCTCAAGTTGGAAATGGCAAGTCCGCGAGAAGTATGGCAATCGCGGTCAGGACACCACGGCCAAGGACGATACTGCCAAGACCATGTGGGTATTCGAGCCGCACGTGGCACAACAAGTCTTTGAGTCGTTCCTGCAGGAATACAAGATTCCTATCTATCGCGATGAATGGTTGGATCGGACGCATGGCGTGCGCAAGCGTGGCACGACTATTGGCGAAATTACCACCCTGAGTGGAAAGCGGTTCGCCGCGAAGATGTTCATTGATGCAACGTATGAAGCCGATTTGATGGCGGCGGCTGGAGTGGATTATCACGTCGGTCGGGAAGCGCAAAATGTTTATGGAGAAAGGTGGAATGGCGTGCAGGTGGGAGTGCTGCATCATCGGCATCACTTCGGCGTGCTCAAACAGCCGGTGAGTCCCTACGTTGTGCCGGGCGATCCGCAGAGCGGAGTGATCTGGGGTGTCAGTGCGGTACCGCCCGGCGAATTCGGCGCGGGCGACAAAAAGATCCAGGCGTATTGTTATCGCTTGTGTCTGACGGACCAACCGGAGAATCGCGCGCCGATTGCGAAGCCGGCGGGTTATGATTCAAGTCGCTATGAACTGTTGTTGCGTATTTTTGTGACTGGCTGGCGGGAAACCTTCAACAAATTTGACCTGTTACCCAATCGCAAAACCGACGTGAATAATCATGGCCCGATGAGTTTCGATTTCATCGGCGGGAACTACGATTATCCCGAAGCGAGCTATGAGCGGCGGCGCGATATTATCCGTGCGCATCGGGACTATCAACAAGGCTGGCTGTATTTCATCGCCAATGATCCGCGCGTCCCTTCAGACGTGCAGCAACGGATGCAACAGTGGGGGTTGCCCAAGGATGAATTTGCAACCAACGGGCATTGGCCCTATCAGCTCTACATCCGTGAAGCCCGACGCATGATTGGCGCGTATGTGATGACCGAGCAGGACATCTTGAAACAACGCGTGACTCCGGATTCTGTCGGCATGGGTTCGTACACAATCGATTCACATAATGTGCAGCGTTATATTTCGCCGGAAGGTCACGTGCAGAACGAAGGCGACATCGGAGTGGCGACCAAAGGTCCGTATGCTATCGTGTACGGTGCGCTCGTGCCGAAACGTGGTCAGGCGGATAACCTGTTCGTTACATCTTGTCTCTCCAGTTCGCACATCGCGTTCGGTTCGATTCGCATGGAGCCGGTGTTGATGATCCTCGGGCAATCCGCGGCGACCGCCGCCGTGCTGGCGCTGGATGGGAAAATTTCGGTGCAGGAAGTGTCTTACGAAAAGCTTCGGGCGCGCCTGATTAAGGATGGTCAGATTCTGGAATTCTCGAGCGGCGCGGCCAAGTCGGACGGAAAGCCTTGAGTGGTTTGTTAGCGCCGATTGTTGGTTGTTGAGTTAATGGAAGGTCCAATCTGTTGACACGGTGTATGCGTAAATTCCTCTTTCTGCGGTGTGTGTTGGATCAATCTTATCAACCCGGCTGGACTTGGATCGTCCGCAGTTTGCGGGCCTTGAGAATCTGGCCACACTTCCGAAAGTCCGTTTGAAAAGCGCCATATAATGACGTTGGGACGGCGATGAGGCAGTCTGCACGGCAACATGCGCAATGATTCCCAGTCGCTTGCATTTCTAGTGTGGCTGCGGCTTCAGCATCAGCAGACCGCAAAGCCGGTGCGTCCCGCGTTTTATGACGACAACGTTTTCTCGTTGCTTCCCGGCGAGACGCGGCGGGTGAACATCCATTGCAAAGCCAGTCTGGCTGGCGAAGTGCAGTTGGTCGTGGACGGTTGGAACATCGAGTCAGAGGTGTTTCTGTCCCCGCTTCGCGCCAAAGTCGTGCGGTAAGCATCTACTCAGGCAAATCCGGCCTGCTCATTGGAGTCGCCACGCTTCGTTACACTAACGTGTAATGGACGATTGCACGCCCGCAATGCGAAGGTCTCAGCATCGGCCTATGTTTGGAGAGCAACCAACCACCAGCCTCGTCACTCCGTCTGTGAGTGAACGCGATTTCTTTGGTCAAAAACCCTCATCGTTCCCCATGAAATCGACCAAAAACCTCATGCAAAAATCCTTGGCAAGTCTGACGGCAATCATCGCCTTGCTGGCCGGCGCCAGCAACGCGGCAACCTTTCAATGGACCAACAATGCTCCGATCGGCGCGTTTGCCAGCGCGGCCAATTGGACCAACACCACCAGTCCTTTTGGCAACGGCGTGCCCAGCACTGCCGATACCGCTGTGAACAATCTTTCTGGAACTGCCGCCACCATCGGCACAGGTGAAAGCATCGTAGCAGGTGTGCTTCAGGCGCAATCGGGGACGATTGCCATTCTGGATGGTGATCTTACGGCCACGACCGCACAAGCTACCGGGAGCAACGGAACTTTCGCGGTGAGCGGCGGTAATGTGACGCTGGCCAACCTACAGATCACGGCGAATTACGGCGTCATCTCCATCAGCGGAGGCAACACAACCGTCACCACCGACAGCCGCGTGGCGGCGGCCAACACCACTTGGAATGTTAGCGGTGGAACTTTGAATCTGAGCAAACACACCATCGGTTCGGCTGCTGCGGCCAACGTGAATAACATCATGACTGTTTCGGGAAGCGCGGTGGTGACTCAGAGTCAGGGCACGGGTGGGGGGGCGAATCGCGAGCTTTGGATCGGTGGCAACAACGCTGGCTCGGGCACGCTGATTCTGAAGGATAATGCGACTTGGACCAGTAGCGCGGCGAACGGCAGTACGGATGTCATTATCGGTCGTGCCGCCAGCGCAGGGCAGAGCCCGGTGGGGGTGTTAACCATTCAAGACAATGCCAGCATGGTTGTTCAATCTGGCAGTGCGGCGGCTAAGGTTATTCGCATGGCGGACACGTCCGTCAATGCCTCCGGCACGCTCAATCTGAATGGTGGAAATCTTTCGACCATCGGCTTTCAACGTGGCAGCGGCACAGCAACAATTAATGCCAACGGCGGCAAAATTACAGCGCTGGCGGCTAACCCTAGCTTCTTCCGCAGTTTCATCGGCACGAGCGGGAACAATTCCATCAACCTTCAAGCCGGCGGGCTGACTTTTGACACTGCGGGATTTGCGGTCGGCTTTACCAACGCAATTTTCGGCACTGGAGGCTTGACCAAAATCGGTGCGGAAGCGCTTACCTTGTCCGTCTCGAATGCCTACAGCGGCGCAACGGTGGTGAGCAACGGGGTGCTCAAACTGACTGGCGCAGGTTCGGTGCAAACCAGCTCGGGGATCACGGTGAACAATTCGACGCTCGACATTGCTACGCTCACCGCGCAGTTGGCGACGGCGGGATCGTTTGCGCTCAATGACGCCACGGTGATTGCTAATCTCACCAGCACCAATCTGGTGGTCGGCACGCTTGGAACGGGCGGGACGACGAATCTCATCAATCTCACGACCTTGCCCAACATCACTTCCACGCCGGCGACCATTCGGGTAATCAAATATACGACTGCTGCTCCTGGTTTGGTAAATGGCGGCAATGTGTTGACCACGCTTGGCGTTAATCTGCCGTTGGTAGGCAGCCCGGTGGGTTACCTCACGAACAACGTAGCGAACAAATCAATTGATCTGGTCATCACCAGCATGGTCCTCGCGCCGGTGATCATCCAACAACCTGCGGCCGACAGCGCTTATCCCGGATTCAATGCACATTTCAGCGTGCACTTGGAGGCGACTAATTCACCGGTTTATCAATGGCGCAAGGGCGGAGCGACGCTTACTGAAGGCGGACATTACGCGGGCGTGAATGCGGCGGTGTTGAAGATTAGCAACGTTTCGATCGCGGACGTGGCCAACTATGACGTGATTATTAGCAACATCAGCGGCTCCGTTACCAGCAGTCCGGCGGCGCTGACGATTCAGACCCCGGTCGGTTATGAAGCTGCCGCAGTCGCAGCGGGGCCGGTGGCATTGTTAATGTTGGATGAAGTCACTGATCCCACTGCGGGCAACGCCATCGCGTTTGATTACGCTGGGGATCGTGACGGCGTTTATGGCGTCATGGCGTTGAATGGGTTTGGCGGCACTGCCGGACCGCGACCTGGGGATGGTTTTCCCGGGTTTGATGTGACGAACAACGCGGCTCGCACGTTGGGCTTTGTGCCAGGATCGAATATTCAGATTCCCGCGCTCAATCTCAATACCAACACGGTGACGTTGACGGCGTGGATCAATCCGGGTTCTCCGGCGGCAAACGCAGGCATCATCTTCTGTCGCGGCGGCAGCACGGTCGCCGGACTTAATTTCAGCGGCGCGGTGGATGGAAGCGGCTATCGCACGCTGGGCTATACGTGGAACAATGAATTCAATACTTACAATTGGAATTCCCGCATCGCGCCGACGCCAGGCGTGTGGTCTTTTGTCGCGTTAGTTGTTACCCCAACGAATGCGACCATCTACATCTTCGATGCGAATGGGCTGCGTTCTTCCTCGCAGGCGTACGCGCATGTGATCCAGAGCTTCGCCGCGCCAGGCTTGCTGGGTGACGATGGATTTAGCGGCGGTAATCGTCAGTTCGATGGTGTGCTGGATGGCGTGGGCGTCTATGCAAAGTCGCTGACGCAGTCGCAATTGGAAGCGCTTTATACTGCCGGTTCGAGTGTCTCGACCTTTGCGCCGATCCTCTGGGGACAGCCGGCTTCGGTGACGGTTTATGAACAACAAACTGCAGTGTTGAGCGTGGGCGCGAGCGGCAGCCTGCCGTTGAGCTATCAGTGGCAGACCACGGATGGAGTGAGCTACTTCAATGTCATTGATGGCGGCCGCATCAGTGGAGCGACAACGCCAACGTTGACGATCAGTAATGTGACATTGGGTGACGCAGCAAATTTTTTGTGTGTAGTCACCAATCTTTACGGCGGACCGTTGGTCAGCAGTCTGGCAACGCTCACAGTGAATCCGGTGAGTCCGGCGGAGAACATCACCAACTTGCTGGCGCAATCCAGCGGTCAAAGCTGGGAGACAGCGGCAACGTGGAGTGATGGTCTGACGGCATCAGTATCAAGTGCGTCGAAACCCGGCAGTGCTTACTTTGTTCCAGCGAATACGGCCTTGCGCACCCCGGCGAGTGCCGCAAGTGCGACGTTCCCGGGCCAGACGATCGAGTTCCTTGGCAATGGCGCGTTCAATACCACGATCGCGGGCAGCGGCAACAGTGCCTTGATCATGAAAACTGCCAATGGCGGCATCGTGAACTTTCCGAAGTTGATTATGAACGGCGGTCAGCTCTTCAACTTCGTGGACTCCGGCGGTAGTACGGTGTTGGGTGGCGAAATCGAGGTGCGTGCCAACACGCCTGTTTATGCTGCGGATGATACAAGTTCGCGTTCCATCCGATTGGATGCCAAATTAACCGGCAATGGCACGATTGAATACCGCGCCTATTCGGGCACTACTTTCAATCCGGCGAACGTCGCGTCGCTGAACATTGCTGGTACAAATAATACTTTCACAGGTAAATGGAACGTGGTGTTGGGCACGTTGGTGGGCGGCGCGACCAATTCGCTGGGCACAAACACCATCACCGTGGCGACCAATGGTGCAATTCAAGCGAACTACAACATCAATAATCCGGATGGCGCGCTGGTGTTGAACGGGCGGTTTAATCTGACGCGGAATCATACGTTCAAGACCGTGACTGTCACGGGCACGAGCCTTACCTCCGGTACTTACACCTGGGCGCAGTTGAATACGGCTTATCCGGCGAACTTCCCGGCCACATGGACGGCGCAGCCGGGGGCGTTGTTGGAAACCGCAGCGTCCGGAAGCATCACCGTTCTGAGTGGCGCAGTGACCCTGGTTTCTCTGACAAACACGTGGAATGGCACGGCCTTGACCTTGAGCTGGCCAGCCGGCTGGAAGTTGCTGGAGGCGACCAATGTGGTCGGGCCGTGGATTACCAACAATGCAGCGACTTCACCGTTTGTAGTAAGCCCGACTGAACCGCAGAAGTTTTTCCGGTTGCAGGCGCAATAGGTGATTTGGGGTTGGGGTGGGCGGTCGGGATGAAAGTCCCGGCCGTCTCCCAGCTCAGGTGCTGTCGCGGAGGAAGTCCTGGTCAGCAGATGCATTTAATGAAGACGAAACATAATACGGGTGGAAACGGGTGGAGAATTTATCAAGCATTCACATTGATTGAGTTGTTGGTGGTCATTGCCATCATCGCTATTTTGGCGGCGATGCTGTTGCCAGCCTTGAGCAAGGCCAAGGCGAAGGCGCAACAGGCCAATTGTGTCAGCAATCTGAAGCAGTGGAATCTGGCCTTCACGATGTATGCGGGCGACAACGGAGGCGCTGGCATTGATTACGGCGGGACCGCCTATATTTTGTGGATGAAGCCATTGGCGGCTTATCAAGCTAAGGTTAACAAAGTTCGGGCTTGTCCTGTGGCGCCAGATCGAGGCCAGGCCAATACAGCTTCCCCCAAAGGGAATGCGGTGGCTTGTTGGGATTGGAATAGTTTTGTTACAGCGACGGACACAAATGAAAATATTGGGAGCTATGGTTTCAATGGCTGGTTGTATGTGAACAGTCCCACGTTGGCGAGCTCGGGCAATTACTTCATGAAAGACACCAGCGTCAAACGTCCGGATGCCACGCCGACGTTTTTTGACGCGGCTTGGGTGGACCTCTGGGCGGTAATTACCGAAGTGCCGACTTATGGATTGGATATGATTTACGGGAGTGCCAGCACTTCGCCACCTAGCACATTTGACCGGTTGATGGTGGCACGCCATCCACTAAAAGCTGGAGCGAAAGTCACGCGTCCCGCCCCCATTCCAGGCATGATCGACATGGGGTTCATTGACGGTCACGTCGGCAAGCTCAAGCTGCAAGATGTAAAGACGGTCTATTGGCATAAGAACTTTGGGCCTAACGCTGATCCGTGGGCAACCACAGTCTCCATTAACTAGGGCAAATCAATACTCAAGATTATCCCGGAAGGCATCTAGCTCTGATTGAGGTTGGCTAGCAAATTAGCCGATGGACTCTTGCCCGCGCAAGGACTCCCACAGCCCGATGTGGTTGAGCAGAATGTCTTTCATGCCGTTTAGGATACTCGTTGAATTCAACGCTTGGGTGCTCATGACGGTGTGAGCATTGAGGGACTCTATGATGGAGTTGAGCAAGGTGTTCTTCAGGTTTACTAAATGGCAAAAGGGGCGAGTAAATCAACCCTTCCAAATTGAACGTGCTCCCACCTTCCTTCCAACGAGAGATTGATATTCTTCAGATAGAAGTTTCAGCATTTGCCTCTCTTTCTTTCTCTCGACTTTCCGATCGGCTGTTCTTTTGACCCAAGTCAACGCTGGGGCGTTGACTTGGGATAAACTGCGGCCATGAAAGCGCACGTTGGCTTATTGGATTGGCCGGTAATGACATTGCTGGCTTCAGTATTAAGCGGGTTTGAATTTTATTGATTTTAAAAAATTGCGAATCTAATCATTGGCAAGCACAGCTATGGAATTTAACAAATGGGCCACCATCTGGATTCTGGGAATGCTGGTCGGCATTTGTGCCGAGGGCGCGGAAATCGCCGCTGAACATTCCAGCCCAGCCCCTGGGTTAGCTGTGGCGACCACGAATGCTTTCACCAACACGACACTTTATCCGGTTAACATTAAGCAGCCCGCCGCTCCACCCAAGATCGCGACTGGTTTGACGAATTTTCAAGGCCAGCCAGTGCTGGCCTCGTGCAGTTCCTGTCACACGACCACCAAACCAAATCTGGAAACGCGCAGTGCTGCCGAATTGGATCAGTTTCATCAAGGCCTGAAATACAAACACGGCAATCTCACCTGCCTGAGTTGTCACAACTCCAGCAACTATGACACGCTCCGGATGGCCGACACGCGTGCGGTCGAATTCACCGACGTGATGACGCTCTGTTCGCAATGTCACGGACCGCAGCGCCGGGATTATGATCAAGGTCTGCACGGCGGGATGAACGGTTACTGGGATCGCACGCGCGGCGGACGCACGCGCAACAACTGCATCACCTGTCACGATCCGCACACGCCGGTGTATCCGCTCGTCATGCCGGTGCTGCCGCCGCGCGATCGCATTTCCGTGCCTACCAAACCGCACACGCAACCCGAGAAACATTGAGCCCAACGCCTATGGACACGACTCCCGTTGAACCCCAGGAAGCCGGCGGCATGTCCCGTCGCACCGCGCTCAAGGGCGTTGGTGCAATGCTCGGCACGGCGGCATTCGCAAAGGCTATCGCGCCGCTGACCGAGTGGTCGCGCGACATGTCCGCCGATGAATTTCTTCAGAAGCACTATAAAGAACTTTCACCGATGGATATGGCGATCATTCTCCGCCGCTTGGAGAAGGATGCGAAAGATAATTACGGCGCGGACGTGACTATTCAGGATTACAAGCCACAGGAAGGCGTGAAGTTTGGTTACGCGCTGAACCTGAGCATCTGCAACGGCTGTCGCAAATGCGCCGAAGCCTGTCATATCGAAAACAACCACGACCGCCCGTCGCACCAGTCTTACATCCGTGTCTTCGAGATGTCGAAAGGCTCGATGGACATGGAGAAAGGCAATGTCCATTACAACCATCCGGTGCCGCAGCCAGACAAGTTTTACATGCCGGTCCAATGTCAGCAATGCGAGCATCCGCCCTGTGTGGATGTCTGCCCGGTCGAGGCGACGTGGAAGGAGAAGGACGGTATCGTCGTCGTGGATTACAACTGGTGTATCGGCTGCCGCTATTGCGAAGCCGCCTGCCCGTATCATGCGCGCCGGTTTAACTGGTCCAAGCCGGTCATTCCCGCCAATGAGATCAACCCAAACCAGTCCTATCTCAGCAATCGCATCCGGCCGCAGGGTGTGATGGAGAAATGCACCTTTTGTCTGCATCGCACGCGGAACGGTCGTTTGCCCGCCTGTCTCGAAGCCTGTCCCACCGGTGCGCGGGTCTTCGGTAACCTGCTTGATCCTAACTCGGAAATCCGCCAAGTGCTCGCGCACAAGCGGGTGTTCGTGCTCAAGGAGGAATTGGGCCTCAAACCAAACTTCTTCTATTTCTTCGATGTGTAATCATCCATGAACGCTTCCTCCTCCAACCTCGCAGCCGCGTCCGCTGGGCACTGGCGCAATTACCCGCGCTTCCTCGGGCGGGCATTGCTCGATTCCGTGGACGGCAATTGGGTTTTTTACGTGTGGATGACGATTCTCACGGCCATCTTTCTCGTTGGTGCGAATGCATGGGCTACGCAGGTCCGCGATGGCATGCAACTCACCAATATGAGCGACCACGTTTCTTGGGCGCTCTACATCGCCAACTTCACCTTCCTCGTTGGCCTCGCGGCGGGCGGTGTGATGATGGTCATTCCGGCGTACCTCTATCATGACGAGGAGATGCACGACATCACGCTCATCGGCGAGCTGCTCGCAATCGCCGCGCTCATCATGGCGTTGATGTTTGTAGTGTGTGATCTCGGACGCCCCGACCGTTTCTGGCATCTCCTCCCGGGCTTGGGCCGATTCAACTTCCCGGTTTCAATGCTGACTTGGGACGTGATCGTGCTGAACGGCTATCTCGCCATAAACCTCCACATCTGCGGCTACCTGCTTTACATGCGTTTCCTCGGACGCAAACCCAATCCCAAGTGGTATCTGCCGTTCGTTTTCCTTTCCATCCTCTGGGCGATCTCGATTCACACCGTCACCGCGTTTCTTTACTGCGGTCTGGGCAGCCGGCCATTTTGGAACACCGCCTTGCTTGCGCCGCGCTTTCTCACTTCGGCGTTCGTTTCCGGCCCGGCATTCATCATCATCGCCATTCAAGTCATCCGCCGCGCCATCGGCAGCAAGTTTGGTGACGGCCCGATCCGTACGCTGGTGAACATCATGCGCATCACCATCCTCATCAATCTGCTCATGGTGATCTCGGAAGTGTTCGTGGAATTCTACACAGGCGGTTCACATACGTCGGCGGCGCACTATCTTTACTTCGGCATCCACGGCCACAACGCGCTCGTGCCGTGGATTTGGACTTCCGTCGCCATGACGGTGAGCGCGACACTCTGCCTAATGTGTCCGAAGGTCCACGATCACGCGTGGATTCTGAACACCGCCTGCGTGCTGGCGTTCATCGGCATCTGGATTGAAAAAGGCATGGGCATGGTCATCCCCGGTTTCGTGCCTTCCACACTTCACGAGATGGTGGAATACACACCGAGTTTGCTCGAATGGAAAATCATGGCCGGTATCTGGGCGCTGGGTCTGATGATTTACACGCTGGCTATCAAGATCGCGATCAACGTCTTTCGCCGCTCGCCCCTCGCCACCAAAGCGACGGCCAGTCCGGTCAACGCTCAACCCCTCGCTTCCTGATATGCCCATCAGCGGACTCATCCTAACTCTGAATGCCGACGCGGAACTCG
Source organism: Verrucomicrobiota bacterium (assembly GCA_049840435.1). Taxonomy (GTDB): domain Bacteria; phylum Verrucomicrobiota; class Verrucomicrobiia; order Limisphaerales; family JADLHS01; genus JADLHS01. The sequence continues at coordinate 228,144 of JASGKY010000020.1, forward strand.
CGGCCCAAGCTGTCGCGAGTGTGAGCACGCGCGCTGAGTTTATGCCCGGCGAACGCAACGCCCGCTGGCTGCCCGTGGCGATGGAAGCGCGCGATGACGCTGAGAGCCGGGACTTGCATGACTGGTTGAACGCGCTGCCCGGTGTGGATTTTGTAGATGTGGTGTATGTGAATTTTGACGAGGACGAAGCAACGGCTTCCTTAACTCCCGAGGTGAACCATGAGCATTGATCGCAGAACCTTTGTAAAATTATCCGCGCTCGCTGCCGCGAGTGCTGCGGTCGGCGGGCGGGCGGGCGCCGAGCCGTCGGCCCAACCCACCGCCACGCCGGGCCTTGATGACGTCACTTGGAACAAAGCGCCGTGCCGTTTCTGCGGCACGGGTTGCCACGTCCGCGTCGGCGTGAAGGAAGGCAAGGTCGTCGCCATCCAAGGCGACCAACTCGCCGATGTGAACAAGGGGTTGCTTTGCGTGAAGGGGTATCACGTGGGACTTGCACTTTACGGCAAGGATCGCCTCACCACGCCGCTCCTGCGCAAGAACGGCCAGCTTGAACCCATTTCCTGGGACGAAGCCCTCGACATTTTCGCTAAACGCGTCATGGCCGCGCCGGACAAGTTCGCCTTCTATGGCTCGGGGCAATGGACGATTCCCGAAGGTTATGCTGCGCAGAAACTGATGAAGGGCGGGCTCTCGAACAACAACATCGAGCCCAACGCCCGTCTTTGCATGGCCAGTGCGGTCACTGGTTTCCTTTCGACTTACGGCGTGGATGAGCCCGCAGGCTGTTACGAGGATCTCGACAAGTGCAATGTTCTCATCCTTTGGGGCAACAACATGGCGGAGATGCATCCGGTGCTGTTCTCGCGTGTCATTGACCGGCGTTCCCGCGGCGAAGAAGTCACCATCATTGACCTCGGCACGCGGCGTACGCGCAGCACCGAGTATTGCCAGCACTTCCTGCAATTCCGACCGCACAGCGATCTGGCCATCGCCAACGGCATCGCGTATCTGCTGCTCAAGAATCAGACCTACGACGCGAAATTCGTCGAGCGCTTCTGCAACTTCCGCAAGAACACCGCCGTGCCGTCGCTCGCCGGCGAGCCGATGACCTTCGCCGATTATCAGAAGGAGATCGAACTCTACACGCCCGAATACGTGGAAAAAGTTTCCGGTGTCCCGGCGGAAAAGATCCGGCTGCTCGGCGATCTATTCGGGCGGAAAGATATCCGCATCACCAGCACGTGGTGCATGGGTTTCAATCAACACAGCCGTGGCACTGATATCAACCGACTTGTCCACGGCATCCACATGCTTAGCGGCCATTGGGGGAAACCTGGCGATGCGCCCACCTCGCTCACCGGCCAGCCCAGCGCGTGCGGCACGGCGCGTGAAGTCGGCACGATGTGCCATTTCCTGCCCGGCGGTCGCATGGTGGCCAACGCCGAACATCGCACCGAGAGCGAGGAGATTTGGAATGTTCCCGCTGGTCGCATCAATTCCAAGATCGGCTATCACACCGTGAAGATGTGGGAAAAATTTTGCACGCCGAGCGACAAGGGCGGCGATATCGCTACTGTGTTCGTACAAGTGACGAACCCCGGCCAGACCTTGCCCGACCTGCATCGTATCTTCAAAGCGAAGCAAGGCTTGGCGGACAAATTCCTCATCGTCTCGGATGTCTATCACACCGCGACGACCGAGCTCGCCGATCTCGTTTTGCCTGCGGCGATGTGGGTTGAGAAGAACGGCATGTATGGTAACTCGGAACGCCGCACGCAGCAGTGGTTCAAGATGGTCAAACCGCCCGGCGACGCCCGCGACGATTGTTGGATCACCATTGCGCTGGCGCACAAACTATTTGAGCTGGGCCATGCCGGCATGAAGGACAAGGACGGCAAATTCCTATTCACCATCAAAGACGATGCCGGCAGGGAAGTGCCCGTGTGGGAGTGGGCGCATTATTACGACGTCAACGTGGATCAGGCGCTCTTCGAGGAATACCGGAAATTCTCCACCTACAAACACAAGAATCTTGCGCCCTATACGGAATACGTAAAAGCCCGTGGCCTGCGCTGGCCCGTGGTGCAGCAACCCGACGGTTCGTGGCGCGAGACGAAGTTCCGCTTCTCCGAGTTCGACGACCCGTTCGTCAAGAAGGGCGCGGAAATCCAGTTTTACCATTCCGTCACCAAGGACGACAAGGCGCTCATCTGGTTCGCACCTTATGTGAAGGCCGCGGAAGAACCGGACGCCGACTATCCGTTCTGGCTCTGTACTGGGCGCGTGCTCGAACACTGGCATTCCGGCACGATGACCATGCGTATCCCGCAACTTAGTGGCGCTATGCCGCATTCCTACGTCGAGATGCATCCTGAGGACGCCGCCGAGCGCGGCATCGCTAACGGCGAAACCATCGTGGTGAAAACGCGCCGCGGCGAATTGCACCTGCCGGTCTGGATCAACGGACGCGGTCAGCCGCCCCGCGGTTCGCTGTTTGTTCCGTTTTTCGACCAACGGCTGCTCGTGAACAACATTACGCTGGGCGACCTTGATCCGATTTCGTTCCAGCCGGATTACAAAAAGTGCGCCGCCACTGTGGCCAAGGTCCGCGGGGTCAAAGCCGTGGGTGCAGCGATATGAAAACGCGAGCGCTAGCGCTTCAAACCCAGTTTCTCCCGTGAACCCAATCAATCCCAACACCTACAAGAAGGCGACGGGAATTTTTGTCGCCGTGCTGATTACCGCATCGGTCAGCGGTTACTTCATGGGCCTGCGCCAGACCGGTTCGCAGATCAGCATGACTCGCCCCGTCTCGCTCGTGACGCCCGAATCGGAACAGCGCGCCGCGCTAAGTTCGGAAACCGTGCCCACCGCCGTCGCCTATGCCAAAGAGAACTGGTTGAAGGAGGGGCCGAATGCCAACTGGCAAAATCGCGTTGGTAACTTGGTCCAACCTACGCCTGATCTGGCTGCGTTCACCAACGTCACTCCCGCCGAGCGCGCCTTTGCCTTGCAACAACGCGCCGCCCGCCGCGCGTATGACGGCGCGCCGCCTGTCGTCCCACATCCGATCCCACAGGATTCCTCGGCCGTGTGCCTTGCTTGTCACGGGCCGGGGTTGGCGGTGAAAGACAAGGTCGCGTCCAAGATCAGCCACGCCCATTACACCAGCTGCACTCAATGTCATGTGCCTGCCGTCGGTCCGCAGATTCCGACCGGAGATATCGCGTTGCGCGAACCTCTCGCGGCAAATCAATTCGTCGGCCTCACCGCACCGCTCAAAGGCAGTCGCGCCTGGCCGACCGCACCACCGACCACGCCGCATCCCACTTTGATGCGCAGCGACTGCATGAGTTGCCACGGCCCGCAGGGCTTGTTCGGCCTGCGCACGCCGCATCCGAGTCGGCAGGCTTGCGTGCAATGCCACGCGCCGGATGCTGGATTGGATCAACGCATATTCGCCACGACGCTTGCCCCGATCCTGTCGCCATGAGTTCAGGCCTTTCCAGACGTGATCTGTTCTCGCTGCTCGGGCGACCGTTGCGCTCAGTAGTAGATACGAGCAAGGCTCTGGCTGGTGGTGGTGTGGGTAAGGCCAGTTCCCGCGCGCCTGCAGTCGAAGCGCAGGCCAAGGTCGCCATCATCCAAGGCAGGTTTTGTCTCGCCTATACTTCGTTCTGCACGGTGTGCTCGGAGCGTTGTCCTGTGCCCAGTGCGATGAAAGTCGAGAAAGGTATCCCAATGGTGATCGCCGACGTTTGTACTGGTTGCGGTATCTGTCACGACGTTTGCCCCGCGCCAACCAACGCGGTCCTCGTGATCCCGCGCCGTCGTAATCCCCGCTTTCCATCACCGCCCGCCGCATGAATTCCGAGACGCCCATTCCACCGCCGCCCGGGGAAGCTCCGCTCAAATTGCCGGAGCTGAACACCACCGAGCTGGATGTTGCGCAGGTGGAGCAACTGCTTCGTGACATCGAAACCTGCACCCAGATCACCGAGATCATTCCGAAATACGCCGCGCGCGGTCATGTGCCGGACACCGCGAAGGTGACGTTGGCACAAGCCCGGGAACTGCTCACCACCCGTGCCGTACGCGGATTGCAACTGCGCTATCGTTACGAGAATGCCGACTGGTGGGACACGCTCATGGTTCTGGGCGATAAGTGCCGCCTTGTCCGCATCCGTCATGATTTTTCTGACGGGGTGTCGCCCACGTCTTGACGGTGGCGTGTTCTGTGGGACGAAAATTGGGGGGAATCGTATGGCCGCAACCGGTCTAGCTTCGCCGCCACGATTGTGCCATGCTCGTCACCGTTGTGGAAATGATTCTGGCCAGCGCTCACAAGCTGGAGGTGAGCAGACTCGTGGCGGAGGAGAAATGTCAGTTGCATTCATGGCTGCTGGCGCGCTTGGCGCCCGCGGTGCTGAATCTGCTCTACTCGCCCCGTGTTCCTTCGCAGTTGTGGGGGAAGTCTCAGGCCAATATCCGTCGGTCGGGTCCACTGCAAAACTCCAGCAGGCTTTCAATCAAGTGGTGCAATAATCCGGATAGCGCCAGCCCTAGCTCCCCGCGGTCGAGATGCTGGCAGTGTTGCGTCGGGTCGAGTTGTGAACCAATAACCCGCCGTGCGGGGTGAAACAGGAGGCGGCTTGAGCTGACGCAAACGCTTTGCCCGCCCAGATGATTTTTTACGAGATGAACAGAGCGATATCCTTCCGACCGAAATTGTTTGAGACGCTGAAAAACTATTCTGGCGCGTTGTTTCGGCGCGACCTCATGGCGGGTTTGAATGTAATGGTGATGGCGTTTCCGCTGTCGGTGGCGTTTGCCATCGCTTCGGGGGCGAAGCCGGAGCAGGGGCTCTTTACCGCAATCATTGGAGGCGGCCTCATCGCGGCATTGGGCGGATCGCGGGTGCAGATTGGCGGGCCGACCGGGGCATTCGTGGTCATCACGTACAGTATTTTGCATCGCTTCGGTACTGATGGATTGTTGCTCTGCACGGCGATGGCGGGAGCGATGTTGTGCGTGCTGGGGTTTGCGCGGATCGGATCGGTCATCCGGTTCATCCCTTATCCGGTGAGTCGTGCTTTCACCAAGGGCATCGCGATCCTCATCCTGAGTTCACAGATCAAATACTTCTTCGGGCTGAACGTGCAAAAGTTGCCGGTGGATTTTGTAGGCAAAATCGAAGTATTGGTGACCCATCTCGATGCCATTCATGGGCCGACAGTGCTGCTGGCGCTAGCTTCATTGATGGTGATCGCGCTGTGGCCGAAAAAACTCTCACGTTTTGTGCCGGGGACCATGGCGGGGTTGTTGCTGGCTACGATTGTAGTCGGAGTGTTGGGTTTGGCGGGCCACTACGACATCGCCACCATTGGGTCGGAGTTTGGTGGCATCCACCGAGGCCTGCCGGCGTTGCATCTGCCGACGGTGGATTTTACGACGCTCCCGGACCTGATTCAACCTGCGTTCACCATCGCTTTGCTGGTGGCGATGCAGGCATTACTTTGTGCCGTGGTTACGGACGGCATGCTGGATGAACGGCATGACTCGAATCAGGAGTTGGTCGGTCAAGGCGTGGCGAATCTCGTCGGTTCGTTTTTCGGCTGCCTTCCGGTGACCGGGGCGGTGGCCCGTTCGGTGGCCAACGTTCGTGCCGGAGGCCGTTCCCCGGTGGCGGGATTAGTGCATTCCGCGCTGCTATTGCTCCTCCTGGTCGTGGCGGCACCGCTGCTTGCGCATATTCCGCTGGCCACCTTAAGTGCTGTGCTTGTGGTTTCGGCGTGTCGGATGGTTTCGTGGAAGCAGATTCTCCGGATCAGACGCTGGCCGCTCAGCGATTCGTCCGTATTTATCGCGACTTTTTTCCTCACCGTGCTGACGAATCTGACGTTAGCGGTGGAGGTCGGCGTGGTGCTCGCCGCGTTGCTCATGGTTAAACGCATCTCGGAAACCTCCCAGATCACCGCGGTGGATGAGAGTGACCTGAGACCGAAGGTTCGCAGCATTCGCTCGTGGGCAAGCAAGTGCCGGAGGGCGTTTTGATTTTCCGCGTCTTCGGCGTGTTCTTTTTCGGCGTAGTCGACAAGCTCGATGACGAACTCAAGCGCGCCAAGCAAGAGCCGGACGTGTTGATTTTGCGGGTGCGCAAGGTGTTGGCGATGGACGCAACGGGGCTTCAGGCTTTGGAGGATTTGCACGCTAAATTGCGAGCCAAAGGAAAGCATCTTGTTCTGAGCGGTCCCCACACGCAACCGCTGTTGGCCATGGATAAGGTTGGGTTTCTGGACCGGATCGGCCGGGAAAATATTTGTCCGAACATTGATGCAGCGTTGGTGCGGGCGCGGGAAATTCTCGGTTTGCCGCCCGGGCCGCCGACGGTTGTGCCTGTGTTGCAAGAGCGGTGAACCCCGAAGCGGGCCGTCGCTGGCTCAACGGTCTTGGGAACGCGTCGAAACTGGCGTGAACCGGAACAGGCCGGACGCATGCGCGGCCAGTTCTTGCGGGAATGAATTGGTGAAAATGCCCAAGTCTTGTTGCCGCCACAGATCACGCACGAGCACTGGTTCGTGGTAGCCCAGACTGGCGAACGGCACTTCGATGGTGCGTCCGGTCGGCGCGTTGGTGAACACCAGGAAGCGGACGGTGGCGCTCGTGGCCGTATTCGGGGCCGCGCCGATGACTTCATCGTCGAGGCCGGCGAGCGCGCGAAATTCTGTGAAGCCGGGCGGCAAGTCGTAGGCGATGACTGAGGGAGCATGGGTGCCGATGCCGTGATCCATCAAGACACCGTTTATCTTGAGCGGATTCCCTTCAATGCTTTTGTTCGGCTGCGGTCGAGGTTTCCAACCGGACGTTGCGTTGACCCAGTTCCGATCGGCGAGGCGTTGAATGCTGCCGTCTGGTTTTGTGAGGCGGGCCAATCCCCAGTCCGCGTGATCCCAGTCAATCTTGTCGCCGCCGTCGGTGGTGACGAGGTAAAGCTTTCTCGCGCCTTGGATGTTCACGACGATGTTGGTGGCTCGCCCCGGGGTGGCGCGTTGGATGACGCCGCTGTCGAACACCACGCTCGCGGGGTCGAAGCCCAGATCGTCGGCATTAACCACCCCGACATATTTCTCCGCCGAACCCGGCACGTCCGCCGTCCATGCGATGGCGTCGTCCTGCCGGAACAACTGCCGGTTGTTCACACTGGCTTGATTGACGGCGAGCACTTCGCGATTCGTAAGTAACGAAAGGGTGAAGGCATCATTCTTCGGCAGGTGTCCACCCATCATCAACGGCGAACGTGCAATGCTCCACATGGTCATGAGGGTGCGTTGTTCGTTCGTGGTGAAACGCGTCCAATCGTTGCCCTTCTCCATTACACGGATGTTGCCGAGCGGGAGCATGTCCGCATCCGGCCACGCGCCGGGACGACGGTGCGGCGTCCAATCGTGCAATCGCTTGAACTGGTCGTAGAGCGGTTTCCATTGATCCCAGAAATCGTCGCTGATGCGCCACATGTTGGCGTGCTCGGCGACGTGTGCGCCGGCGTTCAACGGGGTTTCGCCGGGTGACGTGCTGAGCACCATCGGGCGACCGGACTTTTCGATAGCGCGACGGATGCCTTCCACTTCGGCCTGATGATACGGGCGGCTGAGGTCGTCCACTTTCACGAAATCCACGCCCCACGAGGCAATAAGCGCAAAGACGGAATCATAATACTCCTGCGCGCCGGATTTGGCCATGTCCACGCCGAACATGTCCGGATTCCACGAGCAGGTGCTGTTGGTGTTGGCGATGTCGCGCGCGAAAAACTTCGTGTCTAGGATCGGCGTGTTTTGTTCCCAGGCGCGTTTCGGAATGCCGCGCATGAGGTGGATGCCGAACTTGAGCCCCTTGCTATGAACGTAATCGGCCAACGGTTTGAAGCCGAGGCTGTTTGTGGCGGAGGGATGCTTACTTGTCACTGGCCAGAGACGGCCGAATTCATCAACGTTCGACTCTGGCTTGGACGCGTAATTGAAATCCCGGCCTTGCGATTCATACCATTGGATGTCCACGACGATGTATTCCCAGCCATACGCCGCGAGATGCTTGGCCATGTAATCGGTGTTGGCCTTGGTCTGCGCTTCCGTGACGGTCGTGCCGAAACAATCCCAACTGTTCCAACCCATCGGCGGCGTGAGCGCGAGTTGTGGGGCAGCGTGAACAAGTGCGGTGATGAGTCACCGTTGCGGCGGTGAGACCAAATTTCTGTGTGAGTCGAGGCATAAATCAGGGACGGGCTAGGCGAAAGAAGCGTGGCGTAGTTTGAATCGGAATGACAATGGAATTTGTGGTTGGCTGCACAGTGGCTGACGACCAAGCTTGTAAGTCGGGACTCTCCTGCAATACCAAATTGCCCAGTCCGGCTGGCCATGACAGTGTCACCGTGATGGCGCTGTTGGATTGAATAGTCAACGCCGCCGTCGGTAGTGGATCGATGCGTGGCACGATTTGAAAGCCGGCGATGCCGCCATACTGCGGGACATTGCATTGGATGTTTTGGCTATCGCCAGATAGTCCGGTGAAAACTGCGTAGTTGGCGGAAGGATAATTTGTACCCATGTCGGTGGTTTGCGTCAGCGTAGCGTTTGCGCCGGAAATGCTGGACGCTCCAATGGTCGAAAAGCTGAAGCGGGCTTTTCCATCCGTTACCGTGCCGGTTCGCCCGGTGGCGTCGGAAGAAAAATAAATGCAGAGGTCGTAGTAGCTGAACGGAATCTGCGTGAGGCTGACAGAGGAGTTCGTTGGTACGTTGCTGTTGCCAGAGTTCAGATAGCCGTTGAGTAGTTCGCGATTGTAGCTGCCGTTCGCGTCCACGCCGGGATGACTGCCTTGGATGCTGTAGTTGGCGTAGGAGTTGTAAACGATGTCCACCGTCGTGGGTGAACCATTCTGATCGCGGAGATTCACAGTCGGATCATCAGGCCACGAATTATTCCAATTTGTCGCGTCAGCAACACCCGCGCGTCCGATGCCGCCGGGAATGGTGCCATAGCGATCGTAATTCCAACTCACAATACCCGGAACACCCGCGGGCGTGGCCGAACGCATCCCCGAGTGCGGCGTTTCCTGTGCGCCGATCATCGCAGAGACGACGTAGTAATAGGTCATGCTATTTTGCACGGTGACGTCGGTGTAATTCGTGCCGGTCACGCCGCTCGCAATGGTAATGTAGCTGCCGGTTTCGGAAGTGGCGCGCTTGACGCGGTACGAACTTGCGGTGGGAATGTTCTCCCATGCCAGCCGCACCTGACCATTGGCCACCGTCGTGTCCGTCAGCCACGGCACGGGGATTGTCGAACCGGACAACTGGTAGAGCTGGCCGCGATGTGCAGCGAGGGTTTGCGAAAAAGTGCCGGTGTACGAGCCGAGATTTACGCCATCCCAGAGCCGGCGGATGGTGCAGGAATTCGTATAGCCGATGGACGCAAGATTCACCGGCACAGACGCGCTCGAACCGGTGGCGTTGAACAGCGCGAGATATTTGTTGGTGGAGTTTGCATCGTCGGCTACCCACGCGATGAGATCGTTGGTGCGGAAGAGTTGGCGGTTGTGCGTGCTGGATTGGTTCACAGCGATGACTTCGGCATTGGTGAGCAACGAGAGCGTGAAGGCGTCCATTTGTGTCATATCGCCACCGTGAATGAGCGGCGAGCGCGCGATGGCCCAGAGACTCATCATGGTGTATTGCTCGTTCGTGGTGAAATAAGTGGAACGCCCCGTGGCCGATGGACTGCCGCCTTCGACTTTGCCCAGCGGCAGCATATCCGCATCAGGGAAATGGCCCGGACCGCGATACGGCGTCCAGTCGTGGAGGCGCTGGAATTGCGCGTACAGCGCGCTCCAGTTGTCCCAGAAATCATCGCTGATGCGCCACTGGTTCGCCTGCTGCATCACATGTGCCCCCTGACCGACGGGTGTTGCGCCCGGCGAAGTGCTCAGGGCGATGGCACGGCCAGTCTTATCAATCGCTTTGCGGATCGCCTCGATTTCGGGGAGGTGATACGGACGGCTCAGGTCATCAATCTTCACAAAGTCCACTTCCCACGAAGCGACCAATGCCATGATTGAATCATAGTACTCCTGCGCGCCGGGCTTGGTCATATCCACGCCGAACATGTCAGGATTCCAAGTGCACGTGCTGGCAGTGTTGGCGATCTGCGCGGCGGTGTTGGTCGTGCCGAATACCGGCGTGTTTTGATAAACCGCCTGGCGCGGAATGCCGCGCATCATGTGGATGCCGAACTTCAAGCCCTTGCTGTGAATGTAATCGGCGAGTGGCTTGAAACCGAGTCCGCTCATCGCAGAAGGGAAACGATTCGTTGCGGGCAGCAGCCGGCCATATGCATCCATCGTGAGCGCCGCGCCGGGCGTGTAATTGAACCCGCTGGCATTGGGCTCATACCATTGGATGTCCACCGTGATGAGATTCCAGCCGTAAGACAGCAGATTTGTAGCGAGATAATCTGTTTGTGCTTTGGTGCGCGCTTCGTTGATAGACGTGCCGTAGAAGTCCCAACTGTTCCAGCCCATGATGGGTTTTTCGGCCCAAGACCAGAACGCGGGCGGGGTGGCGCTAGAAAGCGCTGCCGGAATGGCCAGCAGCGCTGTGATGAAAACGGATTTGAACGACATGAGCCGACAGTTAATTCCGACGCGAACGGCGGATGACTCCAAAGGCGATCGCGCCAAGCGCGCCAAGGCTCAACACGCCCGGCTCTGGCACGGCGACAACTTGAAAGCCCGCGATGCCACCCCACAGATCGCTTTGCTCCATCTGCACGGTGAGGGTCTGGCTCGCGCCACTCAGGCCGCTGAACACGGCGTAGTTGGCACCGGGATGATTGGCACTACTGGTCTCCGTCGTTTGAATCAGGAGCGCATCGCTGCCCGCGATGCTAGCTGCTCCGAGCGTGTTGAAAAAGTAGCTCGTGGTGCCGTCAGTCACGTAACCGGGCCGGTTGGCGGCATCGGACGAGAAATAGACATAAATGTTGTATTGCGCATACGGAATCTGAGTCAAAGTAACGTGACTATCGGTGATCGGCGGATTCCATCCCGCCGGACCGGCATTCAGATAACCGTTGAGCAATTCCTTGTTGTACGAACCGTTGGCATCCTGACCGGGATGCGAACCTTGAATGGACCACGTGCCCCAAGAGGCGTAAGCCAAATCCAAAGTCGTCGCGGCACCTGAATTGTCGATCAGGTCGGTGGTCGGATTGCTCGGCCACGAATTGTTCCAATAGTTGGCGGAGACCACGCCGGCATATTGGCTGGCACCGCCAAGCGTGCCGTTGTTGTCTAGATTCCAACTGATCACTTGCGCCTGCGCGCCGGTGGCTGCGACGACGAACAGTACGCCTGCTGCCGTCCTCCAAGTATTGTGGTGATGCTTCATGATTTTTCCTGTGTGTTTGGTTTTGGGTTATTGTTCCGGGCTGGTGGTTGCCAGCCCGGAAATTATTCTGAAGTTTGTTTACGGCAACCGCAGCAGGTAATAGCGCTGCGGTTCGTTCACATTGATAGCGTTGGTCACGCTGAAGTTACCGCTGCCGTCAAAGTTGCCAGTGCTGGTTTGTGTCCAACTGGACAGCGGCGCCGCGATGTTGGTCGAAGACACCACCTGATATGGGTTGCCTGCCACGCCGTTCGTGCCGCTGAAGATCAGATTGCCGCCGCTGAGGGTGGTGCTGACGATGCGCGGTTGCGGCACGCTGAGGGAAGCGACTTGAATGCTGCCGTCCAGTTCCAGGTTGTTGGCCCACACCACGCCCGCGCCGCTGACCGACAGCGTTGCGCCGCCGCTGACGGGTTGGTTGAAGAGCTTGAACTTGTTGCCGACGGCGAGCGCGCCGCCGAGGTTGCTGACGCTGACGACGCCCGTGCCGAGGTTGGCAAGCGTGCCGTTGACGACCACGACATCGTTCGAAGGTGAAAGCGATTTGTTCACTTCGACAGCCAGATTGCCGGCGAGGGTGAGGTTGCCAGCGATGGTCAGAGTCCCGAGGCCTGCGCCGGGGGCGAGCGTGCCACCGGACAACACATCCACGGCGCCGTTGAGCGTGCCGGTGCCGCCCAGCGTGCCGTTTGTGTTCACGGTGACCGTGCCATCGCCGCTCGTGCCATTGATGCGGAGCGTGCCGGCGTTGACGTTGATGCCCCCGCCAAAACCCGCGCTGTTCAAGTCCGCCGTGAGTGTGGTGAGGCCCGAACCGTTTTGATTCACTGCGCCGCTGCCGACGATGTCGTTGGTGACGGTCAGGCTGCTGCTGGTGTTGAAACTGATCGCGCCGGCATTATTGATCGCGCCGGAGCCGATACTGCCCGCGCTGCCGCCGGAGCCGATTTGCACTGTGCCGTTGTTGATGGTGAGGCTGGCCCAGGTATTATTGCCGCCGGCCAAAACCAAAGTTCCACCGCCCCCAAGCGAGAGATTGAAGCTGCCGCCATTGAGGCCCGCCGCGTTGTTCAATGTGAGACCACTGCCACTATCCACATTGATCTGGGAATCGGTTGCGAGCGAAACCACGCCCGCATAGGTGTTCGCGCCGCCGACTCCGCCGCGCAGCGTGCCGCCCGCGAGCGACATGCTGGTGCCGCTGTAGTTCAGGGTGAAGTTGAGTTGGAGTTCGCCGCCGGAAAGAATGGTCGGGCCTTGCCCCAGGCAATCTTGCGCTCGCGCCCAGACCTGCCCGCCGGAAACGATCAAGCCACCGCTCAACGTATTGCTGCCCTGCAACAGCAGCGAGCCGAAGCCGGCTTGCGCGAGGTAATTCGCACGCACATCGCTGCCGAGCGTGATGAGGCCGGTGGTGCCGAGATTCGTGATGCTGCCGCTACCGTAGATCGGATAACCGTAGGCTTCGTCGCCCGCCGCGTTGAAGAGGAGTGCGCCATTATTAGTCAACGCGCCGCTGCCGAGCGAGCCGGCGGTATCGTTGTTGTCGAGTTGCAAGGTGCTGCCGGCGTCAATAAGCGTCGGACCACTGCGCGTGTCAGGAGTATCAATGATGAGTGTGGCGTTGTTCTTCAACCGCAACGCGCCCGGACCGCTGAGGCTGCCGCCCGCCAGCAGGTAGCTGCCGTTGGAAACCGTGAGTGAACTCGGGGTGCGCGTGCCGGATAACGTGACCGTGGGTTGGGCGATCCCGAGCGCGCCGAACAGCACATTGTCCGTTTCGGTGTAGAGGGTGGTGTTGAGGCCGCCGTTGGTGGTCCACGCGGTGGTTGTGGTGTCCCAGGCAGAATTATTCCCTGCCCATTCGAGCGATTTGGGGGAATAGAACGTCAGGGTGGCGACGGAACTCGTGATCGAACTAAAGCTGTTCGTGATCACCACGTCGTAAGCGCCGTCCTGTCCTGCCGCCGTCGTCGCAATGGAATAGGTGGCGTTGGTGGCGTTGGCAATGGGCACGCCCGCGTGCCGCCATCGATATTTCACGTTCTGACCGCCGGCGATGACATTGAAAGCTGCCGGTTGGCCCACGGGCACGATCTGAGTCGCCGGGGCCGGGCCGTAGATGCAATAGGCGTTGGAAGATTCAATCACCTGGAAGGCGCAGATGCCGAGCCATTGATCGTTGCCGGATTTCGGGTACGTGGTGAAACGGGCGTTGGGGCTGGTCAAGCCCCGCCACACCGCAAAGTCGGCGGTCGGGAACACGGCGGTGTTGGTTTCCGCCGTCGGCAGGAACAGCGCATTGGCGCCGCTGCGCACGGCTGAGCCCATCGTGCTGAAGTGGTAAGTCGTATTCGGTCCTTCGATGCTGCTCTTGCGCCCGCTGGCGTCGGCGTTGAAATAGACGATCACATCGTAGAGTGCGTACGGCACGTTGGTCAGGGACACCCAGGTGTTGGTCGTCCACGGTCCCCACGCCGCCGGCCCGGAGTTCAAATAGCCGTTGAGCAACTCGCGATTCGCGGTGCCGTTGGCATCCAAGCCGGGATGGCCGCCGACACTCCAACTGTTAAAGGAGCCATAGTTGAGATCCATTGTTGTTGCCGCACCCGAATTGTCGGGCAGAGCGGTCGTGACATTGTTCAACCACGAGTCCACCCAGTTCGTCGCGGGAGCGAGACCGGCGAGATCGCCGGGGTTGATGGTGCTGTTATTGTCGAGATTCCAACTGATGACGCGGTTGGAGCAGGGGGTGGTCAGGGTTTGTGCTTGCACCAACGGCAGACTGGCCGCGGCCAAGGCGAGTGCCAGCAGGGTTTGTGGGGATCGGATTTTCATGGATTTGTTTGGTTGGGGTTAACGACGACGGGGAAAGACGCGATCAGGGATAGTACGAAAGTTCCTGAACGGTGGGGGTGCACCAGAGCCGGTTGGGTAACGCCGTGGTGGAAAGTTTTTTCCAGGACCTGCCGCCGTCGGTCAGGTTCACGACCCGCCCGCCGGACAAGGCGTAAAAGGTCTTGGTGGACATGCGTTCCGCACTGCCGCCGAAACAGGAAATGGTCGCGCCGTTGCCGTGTCGGGCCGAAACGCCTTCGTCCGGGAAGTTGGCGAAGTCGTTGAAGTACGTTGGCTGGGTCTCGTCAATCTCCCATTGCAAAATCGCGTCCGGCTTGAACTCCGTGAGCTTGCGCGTGCGCGCGCCGCTGCCCCAATAATTCACGACGAGATTCCACGAGTAGCTGGTGATGTAAATGCCGCGCAGGAGAAATTGGGAATCCATCTTGTTGTCCGCCGGACACCGCAACGATTGGATGTTCTTGATATATGCTCCCAGCAGCCCGTCACGGAAGAGCTTCTCTTGTTGCGGAAATTTGTTGTCGTAGTTGGCTTGGGTCGCCGGGGTGCCGCCCAATGGATACGTTCCCGTGGCGGCGGAGGCCCAATGGTTGACCGTCGTCGGCCAGCCCGGTTGCGGCACAAAATCATTGTTGTCCCCGGCATACATGGTCATCGCCAGCATGATCTGGCGATGGTTGTTCAGGTCGTAAGTGAGTTGCGCCTTGCTCTTGGCTTTGGCCAAAGCAGGCAACAACATGGCGGCCAGAATCGCGATGATCGCAATGACCACGAGCAATTCAATCAAGGTGAAGGCTTGGTGCGCCTCCCGTAAACTCCGGACGGACGACAGCTGGTTGTTTTTCATCGGCTACATGCCAGAGTCGCGGAGGCGATGGTTCACACCTCATGACAATGGCTTCACCGACTTCATGCGCGATGGGGCAGGAAAACCGGACAATTATTTTTCTGATGGAAATTGCCAATAAACCAAGGGGAAAAGCGGGAAAGAGCTACCGCGCCGCGTGTTCCCGGCTGGCGATGACGCTTTCCGCTTCACTTAGCAACGTGCGGGCGAAGATCCAATCGAACCAAAACCCATGCGCGCCGCCACCGAGGTCTAGGCCGGTGCGGAATTTCTTTTCGATCAACTCCCGGCTTTGCTCGAGTTGCGTGCGGGCACTGGCTGTATCGCCAAGTTGATACAATGACAAAGCCAGGATGGCACGGGCGGTCGCGATGCGGGCGGCGTTGTACTCCGGATGCGCCAGACAACGCCGCGCCCACTCTGCCGCCTTCACGAAGTCATGCCGCCGATATTCCAGCAGCGCGAAGGCGATGGTCACATTCACCGGCACCGTGGGTGTGGGGCTGAATTCGCTCAACACCGCAGTGACGGTGGCTTGTGCACTGTGTGCCAGCGTCGCGATGCCCAGATACGTCGGCTCGGCGAACGGTCCTTCCGCGCCCATTGCGCTGTCGAATTGATACAATTGCACCCAATCCATGCCGTCGCTGCTCGCGTAACCGTGGAACACCGTGCCTACGCGTTGCAAGCGCACCCACGAATTTGAGCCAAAAGCCGTTGGCAATGGATTCGGCGGTAGGCTCGCGGTCGTCGCTCCAGCGGCGGTGCGCACCAGCAATTGAAACGAATTCTCCGCATTGACCGCCGCCATCACATGACGACTGGCAGGATTGGTCAACGAGTCGCGCGCCATCAAACCGACGCGGGTGAATTTATCGAGCATCGGCGCGACGGAATGCACCCGCAGGCGATAGTCAAAATCTCCGCTCACGGCGAGATACGCGAAGCCGAATTGATCCACGTTTTCCCAGATGTCCGCGCCGCCGGAGATTATCACGATGCTTTGGCCGTCGTAGTTCAGATGCAACGGCTGGCCGGTGTTGAAATCCTGCAATCGCAAGGTCAGCATGCGTCCCCCCATCGTGCTGGCTGGCGCGATTTCATTTTGGGCCGCGTCCCGTACGCCACTGACGGTCACGGCAAATTCCTCGGGCAACGGCGAGGCAAGTCGCAGGGTGACGGCTTTCGCGTCGGAGCTAGGAATCACGTTGGTCACCGTTGCTCCCACGATGTTGTAACGCCGCCGCTCGGCGATGCTCGCTGAATCCATTGGTTCGCTAAACGTCACGCCGACGGTCAAACCATCGTAGCTGTAAGCACCCAGCACCGCGGGTGGCGTGGTATCCGGCGCAACAGCAGCTCGCGTGACGCCGTCAGCGGCGCTGATGCTGCCAGATGGATTTTTGCGCCAGCCAGCGTTGACGGGCGATTGCGCGGTGAGCGGAACGAGGGTCTTGGGCGCGGCGACAACGGCAAGCTGGTCCAATTGTGCCAGAGCCGCTACCGACATCGGTTGCAGCAAGCTGACTTTTAATAATCGCTCGGCCTCGATCGGATTCGCCGTCTGGCCGAAGCGCGCGAGGGCTTCGGCGCGGAACGTATTGAACGCATTTGTATTTCCGAGTGCGAGCAACGTCGCGCCGCGCCCCAAAAAATCCATCGAAGTGATGTTCCAGCCGTCGAGTTGATTGATTCGATCGAGCGTGGCAAACCGGTCCGCCGCCTCAGCCCAGCGATGGCGCAACGCGTGCCATTCCGCCAGCGACCGGAACACCGCCGCACCTTCCAACGTAGGTTGTTCAAAGCGCACGTCCTTCACCAGTTCATCCGCCTCGGCAAATCGTTCGCGGCTGACCTGCACCGTGGCCAGTGTGGTTTTTTCGCGGGTCTCGGAGGCGAGTCGCAAGCGCGCCTGTTCTTGTTCGGCGGCGACGGCGCGTTCCCGCGCTTTGCGTTCTTTGATGAAGGACCACGTCGCCAAGCCTAGGCCGACGATCAACGCCACTGCCACGGCCCCGGTGGCAATGAACACGCCGCGGTTGCGGCGCACCAGTTTTCGGAAGCGATACAGCCGGCTCGGTGGACGGGCAACGACGGGTTCATTGTTCAAGTGCCGTTGGATGTCCATCGCGAGCGCATTCGCTGTCTCATAGCGACGCGAGCGATCTTTCTCCAGCGCCTTCATCACGATCCAATCGAGGTCGCCGCTGAGCTGGGTCTTGAGATTTAACGGTGCGACCTGCCGATGCAACGCGGTCGCTGTGAGTTCGGTGTCGGGCAGGGTGTTGAGTTTGGTCGAGGGACGATGCGGCTCTTTCTCGCGCAACGTGCGACGCATTTCGTCGAGGCCGGATTGCAGCAACTCGCGCTGATCGAACGGCGTTTTGCCCGTGAGCAATTCGTAAAGCAGCACGCCGAGACTGTAGAGGTCGCTGCGCGTGTCCACGTCCATGCCACTCATGTCGGCTTGCTCGGGACTCATGTAAGCCGGCGTGCCGACGAAATGCCCGTAGGCGGTGAACAACGTTTTATCCGTCAGCGGCGCTTCGGTGGCCTTGGCGATGCCGAAATCAATCACCTTCGGCACGGGCTTGCCATCGAGTTGCGTCACCAGAATGTTCGACGGCTTGATGTCGCGGTGGATGATGCCTTTTTGATGTGCGTGCTGGATGGCCTGACAGACTTGGATGAACAGATCGAGGCGCTGGTGTGTATCAAGGTTGCGTTCGTCGCAAAACGTCGTGATGCGGACGCCGTGCACGAGTTCCATGACGAAGAAGGGGCGACCGGTCTCCGTCGCGCCCGCATCCAGCACTCGCGCGATGTTCGGATGATCCATCATCGCCAGCGCCTGCCGCTCGGCCTCAAACCGTGCGATCACCTGCTTGGTATCCATCCCGAGCTTGATGATCTTGAGCGCGACGCGGCGGCGCACCGGTTTTTCCTGCTCAGCCATGTAAACCGCGCCGCAGCCACCTTCGCCGATCTTCTGCAACAGCTTGTAAGGGCCGACGCGTTTGCCGATGTGATCATCCGGGATTTCTGGCGTGACGGCAGAAATTGATTTCTGCTCCGCTTCATCAAGCGTCGGCTTCATCCCAGCCACACAACCGACGAAAAAATCCTCCGCCCGTTCGTGCGTAGCCAGCAGGCGCTCCATCCGGGAACGCAACGCCACATTCCCGCCACAGGCCTCATTGAGATAGGCGTGACGGCGCGACGGATCTTCGAGCGCGAGCGCAGCATCGAAGATCAGCTCTTCGCGTTCCAGGTTGGTTTCCATGCGGTTCTTATTTCACATGCGCCAACGGCAGGTAAAACCGGGCAAGCTCAAAGTTCTTCGCGGATATTCTCCAGCAACCACGCTTTGGCGAACGTCCATTGACGGCGGATAGTGCGTTCGTTGACCTTCAGTAGTTCGGCAACTTCCTCGTTCGTCAGGCCGCCAAAAAACTTCAGGTACTACGATACGCGTCAGTTCGGGGTTCTGCTTCTCCAGCCGGGCCAACGCCTCGTCAATCAGCAACACCCGGTCATCTGGAGTGGTGGCAGCCAGGTCCAGTTCCTCCAAATCCACGCGCACCCAGTCACCGCCGCGTTTGAGCCGGGATTTGCGCCGGGCGCTTTCAATCAGGATGCGCCGCATCGCTTCCGAGGCCGCCCCGAAGAAATGCGCCCGATTCTCCCAACTGCGTCCGCCATCACCCACCAGCCGTAGCCAGGCCTCGTGCACAAGGGCGGTTGGTTGCAATGTCTGCCCGGCGACTTCCTGCGCCATGCGCGCGGCAGCCATGCGGCGCAACTCCGCGTAAACCAGTGGCAATAATTCCTCCGAAGCCTGCGCATTGCCTTTTGCCATGGCATCCAGAATTAGAGTCACATCGGTCATACGTCGGTGCAGAATAAATCCCAGCGGGAATTTTGGCGATGGGTATTCAGCTGGCAGCGGTTTGTTGGTAAAATTTCGGGTCGGCGAAAATTCTGTTGCTGGGTGAAAGCTTATACTAATTCGCTTCGCGCTGCGGACGTAGTCTGGCGGTCGGGGGCGAGCTTGGCTCGTTGATCAATGTATTGTGCGAGGATGTCCACGGCGATCTCCATGACGCTTCGGGATTGGATTTTGATCCCCACCGGACACGCAACGCGCGCGACTTCTTCTGCAGTGGCGAGTTTTTGTTTCACGAAATGTTCCGCGATGGTGCGGGCTTTGCGGGCGCTGCCGATCATGCCGAGAAATTGAAAGGGGCGATGAATCCACGTCTCGAGGACGAGGGCGTCGTGCTTGTGGCCGCGCGTAACGATGAGACCAAAAGTGGGCACGGCCGTGAACGGTGTGGTGAGAATGTCGCTCCATGCGCCGACGTGCAGGGAAGCGTCGGGCGGGAAAATTTCGTGGTTTGCAAGTTCAGGTCGGTCGTCAAAGATGCAGACGGTGAAGTCCAGTTGTTGCGCAAGCGGGGCAACGGATTGGGCGATATGGCCGGAGCCGGCAATCCACAGCGCGCAGGGCGGGGTGATGGTTTCGGTGTAAAGGTAGTTGAGTGTTAACTGCTGAGAGTGGGGGGGCTCAGTCAGACGAGCCAGAGTGAAATCGGGTTTGACCCCCCAAGCTTTTGGAATGTCGCGCTGGGCGAGGTTAGTCCAAAAATTGTCTCCGAAAGCTTGGGCATTGGGGATGATAATGCCGGAAACTTTGCCGCCGCAGATCAGGCCGTCGTCCCAGCCGAAGTCGTGATCGAGGACGAGTTCAAACGTTTGTGGTTTGCCATCGCGCAAGGATTGCAGGGCGAGGCGTTGCGCTTCGGCTTCCAGACAACCGCCGCCGAGCGTGCCTTGGATTTTGCGGTCGGGATAAAACAATGCCTTCGCGCCGAGCTTTTGCGGGCTGGAGCCTTTCACGCCGGTGATGATGCCGAGGGCCACCGGCTGGCTGGCGCGGGCGGCGGTGGCGAGAGCTTGGAACAAATTGTTCTTCATCACGACGCGGACAACGTAGCGGGTGTGGACTGAGGCGTCGAGTGTGGCGGGGAGTGGCTAAAGTTTTTAACAAAGCTGCCGATAGCTTCCCTGGGTGAGCAGGCATCTTCATGCCTGAATGGTGCAGCGTACGCCAGTTGTGTCGTCAGTAACCGAAAGAATGAAATGACAACTGGAATAAGCAGCGCCGGTTTTGCCTCGCCCAATCTCGAAGCGATGCGGCAAAACCGGTTCAAGAAGGCCGACGCTGATAGCGACGGCAAAATCACCAAGGACGAACTCTCCAAGGTAATCCCGCAAAACGGCAAAGGCCCGAGCGTGGACGAGGTGTTCACGCAGGTGGACACGAACCAAGATGGCGCGATTGACGTCACCGAAGATGCCGCCGCTTTGCAGCAGATGGAAAAATCCCACGGTGCGAGCGGGCCGCATGGCCCGGGCGGACGTCCACCGGGACCGCCGCCCGATGCCGGCAAGCTCACGGAGGATTTGTTCAAGTCCGTGGATTCCGACGAAGATGGCAGCATCTCGGAAGCAGAATTGACCACCGCGCTCTCGGCGAATGAACAGACCAGCAGCTTGGACGCGAAAGAGTTATTCAAACTCTTGGACTCAGACGAGGACGGCAGCGTCACCGAGGCGGAACTCAAGAGTGCGTTGGAGACGATGTTCGACCTCCAGCACGCGGGAGATTCGGGGACGAGCAGCGGTTACGACAGTTTTGGTAACGGCACTGAGGACGCCACCGCCACCACATTCACCGCGGTTGCCTGACGAGTCTGGCCTCGTTTGGCGCAAGTGAATCGCCAGTCGCAACACGCGGCTGGCGTTTTTGTTTTTTAACCACGGATGGACACGGATAAACACGGATGGGGAAAATTTGACACGAGTCATGCGCTTCGGCATGTGGTTTTGGCCTGCATCTTTCTTGCGAGGTTTGAGGCAAGAGATTCATCCGTGTCCATCTGTGTCCATCCGTGGTTGAAATGCCGTGCAGTGAAAAACCCGGAGCGCAAGTCCGCTTCACGCGAAGCGGAGCATTGACTGCCCAAACGGGGGTGAGCGGTGCAGCCAACGCCAATACGACAGGCAGCTTGCGCCCCGGGTAATTGTTTCTTCCACCTTGGCATCCAACGCGCGCAGTGTGCCAGAGCTTGGATTAAGCTGGCGTTAAGACGATGGAGCAGAATGCGATTCTGCGCTTAATGTTGCCTTAACCTCGCTTCCGCTAGGTTGGGTGCGTGAAGAACATCATTGCTTGCCGTAGACAAATTTTCGCAGTGCTGGCGCTTGCTGGTAGCATTGCCGTCACCTCAACCATTGCGGCGGAGACCAATGCCGCGCCAGAATTTGAACCGGGCAGAATGCCGCGCGGTTTTGACGGGCCGCCATTCGGTGCCGGCGGGCCGATGCAGCAAGAGATCAAACTCGTCAGTCAGTTCGACAAGAATTCCAACGGGCGGCTGGAGACTGATGAGCGGCAGGCGGCGCGGGCGTTCATCGCGCAGCAGAAGCAGAATCGTCCGGCGCGCGGTCCAATGGGGCGACCGGGATTTGGTGGGCGCGAATCCCAACAAGCTGCGGCCACGCCCGGGCCGAAGGTGTTGCTCGCCGATGTGAAGCCCGTTTTGGATGCGCCGTTCTACGACGCGCAAACGGTGCGGACGTTGTTCTTGGAATTCGCGAATCCGGATTGGGAAAAGGAACTCGCGGATTTTCACGGCACGGATGTGGATGTGCCGGCGCGGTTGGTAGTGGATGGAAAGACGTACGCAAATGTCGGCGTGCATTTCCGGGGCGCGTCGTCGTTCATGATGGTAAGCGAAGGACGCAAACGTTCCCTGAACGTTTCAGTGGATTTTGTGGATGAGGAACAGCGGGTTTCTGGCTATCGCACTTTGAATCTGTTGAACGCGCACGAAGATCCGACCTTTCTGCGCACGGTGCTTTACTTCGACATCGCGCAGGAATTCTGCCGGCGCCGAAAGCGAACTTCACTCGCGTGGTCATCAATGGCGAAAGCTGGGGCGTGTATGTGAACGTGCAGCAATTCAATAAGGACTTTATCAAGGAATGGTTTGGCACGACGAAGGGCGCGCGTTGGAAAGTGCCGGGCAGTCCGATGGGGCGAGGTGGTTTGGAATATCTCGGTGATGACGCGGCGGCCTACAAAAAGATTTACGAGATCAAATCCAAGGACGAACCCAAGGCGTGGGCGGATCTGATGAAGTTGTGCAAGGTGTTGAACGAAACTCCCGCGGACAAACTGGAGGCGGCGCTCGCGCCTATCCTGGACGTGGATGGTGCGCTCAAGTTCCTCGCGTTGGAGAATGCGCTCATCAACAACGACGGTTATTGGATTCGTGCGAGCGACTACAGCATTTATCAGGATGTGGGCGGCAAGTTCCACATCATCCCGCACGACGCGAACGAGACGTTCAGTCTGCCGGGTGGCCCTGGATTTGGCGGAGGACCGGGAGGGAGAACGCCGCCCGCGCTGGCGGTAAACGGCAATGGTAAACAGACGACGAACCACTTCCAGTCCCCGCCATCCACCTCTAATCCGCCCGGAGGCGGGCGATCGGAGTTCGGTTCACGTGGCAACGGCATTGAACTCGACCCGCTCGTCGGGTTGAACGATGCCAGCAAACCCTTGCGTTCAAAATTGCTCGCGGTGCCGGCATTGCGGGCGCGGTATCTGGCCTACGTGCGTGAGATCGCGGAGAAATGGCTTGATTGGGAAAAGCTCGGGCCAAAAGTGCAGGCGTATCAAACGCGCATCACTACCGAAGTCAAAGCCGACACGCGCAAGCTGGATTCCACCGAAGCCTTCTTCGCCGGTGCGACGAACGACGTGATCAAGGTGGAAGGATTTCGCGGGCCACCGACCATCAGCCTCAAGAGTTTTGCCGAACAACGGCGGGCGTATCTGCTGAACCATTCTCAAGTGAAGGTCGCCGCGCAGTAGGGGTTTTACCGGATGCTGGCCGTTGCTGAAGTGTAACCAAAATGGTTCGGCGACGTCCGACTTAATGTCGCCTTAATGTAACAATTGTAGAATCAAGGTATGAAAAATCAGATCGGACTCTTCACAACCGTATTGTGTCTTGGCTTGACCACGGGGCAGCTGCTTTCCACCCGGGCCGCGGATGGTTCGGTAGAACTCCGGTTTCCCGGCAGCAACGTCCAACTCAAGGTGGACGGCGACAAGGATGATGATTGGTGGTTGCAAACCTCCACGAATCTGACGACGTGGACGACGTTGACCAATCTCGGCACGTTGCTCTCCGGTAACGAGACCAACGCGCCGTGGCGCACCGTGGGAACGAAGGGGAGCGTGCCGACGTATTATCGCGCGTTGCAGACGGCGGGGCTCTACGACCCGACCATATTTCGCACCGTCAGCATGACGTTCACACAGACGAGTCTCACGACGATCAGCAATCTTCTCACGGCTGCGCGCACTTACAGTTCGAACGTCTATGCCCCCATGCTGACACTGGATAACGGCGCGACGAACTATCACATCGGGGCGCGGTTCAAAGGGAACACGTCATTCACCATGGGGGGCGCAAAGAAGTCCTTCAACATTGAGTTCGACTCCGTGGACACCAACGCAAATCTGATGGGTTACACCACCATAAATCTGAACAACGCGGCTGGCGACGAGACCATCATGCGTGAACCGCTCTATTTCTCGGTGATGTCGGAGTATTGCTGTTCGCCGAAGGCAGCGCTGGCGCGGGTTTATATCAACGGTTCGGATCGCGGCGTGTATTCGCTGGCGCAGCAGGAGAACAGCGAGTTGATCAAAGGACATTTTTCCCAGCAACGACGAGACACGTTGGCGCACGCCGAACAATCCCAACAGCACCGCGACAACGGCGTTTGGCTACTTGGGCAACACCAATGTCAGTTCCTATCTTTCCTACTACGACCTGCGCAGCAACAACTCGACGACGAACGATGCGTACGCTCGCGTCATCAACGCCATCAATATCCTGAACAACACGGCGACCAACACCTTGCGCGATGCGGTGGAAAATGTTTTTGCGGTGGATAACTGGTTGTGGTTTCTCGCGATTGAGAACGTCTTCGTGGATGACGATAGCTATTTTGACAAAGGGGCGGATTACAGCTTCTATTGGGAGGTCGAGAGCGGTCGCATTCATCCGGTGGAGCACGATGGCAATGAATCATTCGCGGCGGTGACGGGGGTGAATTACAATCTGTCGCCGGTTTATGGGGATACGCTCAGCACGCGGCCGTTGTTATATCGGCTGCTGCCAATCAAGGAACTGCGGCAACGGTATCTCGCCCATATGCGCACAATCTTGAAGGAGCGCTTTAATCCGGGCTACATGACGACATTGATCAATCGATTCCATGCCCTTAGCATTGCGGCCATCGTGGCTGATCCGATCAAGGGTTACACAACGATGTCCACCTACACGAACGATCTTGTCGCGCTGAAGACTTACGTCACCAACCGCTACAACTATCTGATGACGCATGCAGAATTGACGCCGTTGCAGCCGACCATTGCCTGGACGAGCGGGCCGTCAAACACGGTGTACACGACGAATATTCCGACGATCACAACGAAGGTCACATCCAATGGCGCCAGCGGCGTCGGCTCGGTGTGGCTGTATTTCCGGGATAAGTCTTACGGACGTTTCACGGTGCGGCAGATGTATGACGACGGTGTGCACGGCGACGGCGCGGCGGGCGACAGTGTGTTCGGCGCGGTGACGACGAATTATCCGGCGGGCAACAAGATCCATTTCTACATCGAAGCGCGAGCGACGAACGCAGCGCAGGCCGCTGTCTTTGCACCGGAACGCGCGGAGATTGAGACTTATGATTACAGCGTCGCGTTGAGTGAAGCGGCGAGCACGCCGGTCGTCATCAATGAAATTATGGCGGACAACGCGACCACGCTGGCCGATCCGCAGGGCGAGTCCGACGATTGGATCGAGTTGCATAATCTCACCGGCGCGAGCGTGAGTCTGACGGGGTATTATCTCACGGATGACGCCAGTGATCCGCGCAAGTGGGCGTTCCCCGCAGGACGACCATTCCAGCGAACGGTTATCTACTTGTCTGGGCGGATGAAAACGGCACGGCCACTCCTGGAGTTCATGCGAACTTCAAACTCTCCAAATCCGGCGAGCAGATTTATCTGATTGATACCGACGCCAACAATAATCAGGTGCTCGATGCGATCGTCTTCGGCGTACAGACCACGGATGTCTCGTATGGTCGCACGGCGGCGGATGCCGATGTGTGGAGCGCGATGACCCCGACGCCGAACGCGGCGAATCAGTGAGGACTGATGACTATCCGCCAGAACCAATCCAATCCGGCGACCTGGCAGCGAAAAATTGCCGGGCGCTGGCTGGGGCTGGGGCTTTGGTTGGCGGGTTGGGGGAGTGTGGTGGGGCAGAGCGTGCCGCATTTGACGGGCTTCAATGCCAGCGGTCTGCTCAGTTGGACGAATGCGCCGGTCCGGGGATTTGCACGGTCGAGGTGGCGACAGCGGTGGGGAAGTGGTCGCCCGCACAAAATGTTTATTCGCTTACCCCGACGGGGCAGGTCAGCATGGGCCTGAGCGGGACAAACCAATTCCTGCGGTTGCGCGCGGTGGACATCCAGCCGACCTTGCAAGGCTTCACCAATTTCATCCAGGCGTACGGCCGGCTGGAGACAATCTGCGGTGATGGGGTCGGGCGTGAGGATGGGGTGAGTTATTGGCAGTCGCAATTTGAAGGCAACCCGGCGGCCAACGCGTCGTTGTCCCGCCCACATTTTGCGCTCGCGGATGCGGTGGGCAATGTTTACATCGCAGACAAGAACAGTCACTCCATCCTGCGCATCGCGACGAATGGTTTGATCTACACGCACGCCGGAACGCATGAGGGCGGGTTCAACGGCGAAGGTCCGGCGGCGGCAACGAGTCTGCAACTCAATTTTCCCAACGCACTCTGGGTGCGCAGTGACGGGACGGTCTATGTGCTCGATACTGAAAACGCCCGCGTCCGGCGCGTGACGACCAATGGCGTGATGAGCACGCTGTTCAATGCGAAGAACGATGTCAGTTCGGGGCTGGGCGGCGGGCGCACCCTTTGGGTGAAGGACGATGAAAGCCTAGCTTATTTTGGCAATACGGATCGCATCCGCAAATGGACTCCAGCAAACGGCCTGCAAACACTCGCCAATGGTTTTACGGAACTGGGCTGTTTTTGTGTTGAGGCGAGCGGCTGTTTGATCGTGGCGGATCGTGGGGGGCATTACGTTTATCGGGTTTTTGCCGATGGCTCCCGGACCATTATTGCTGGTAACGGTACGACAAGTGGGGGTGGGGATGGCGCAGCGGCGGCGCAAACCGGTTTGTACGGACCACGCGGCGTATGGCCGGTGCCTACGGGTGGCTATCTCCTTTTGTTGCACGATGGGGCACAACTGTGGTATGTGGATGGGAGTAACACCATGCATTTGTTGATCAACGGAGTTGGGGGCAATGGATTCGTTCACGGCGGCGATGGACAGTATTTCTATGCCCCTGACCAGTTCAACATTGGCGAAGGGCGCAGCGTGGCGTTGGACTTCGCGGGCAACATCCTGATTTGCGAGAGCGATTATGGTTTCATCCGGCGGGTCCGCTTTGTCCCAATGAACTAGTGCTATGTCCCAGGATCATCGCCTCCAACCGCAGCGGCAGGAACTGAAGTACCTCATCAAGGAGGAACTCGTGCCGTACCTGCGCGAATTCGTGGCGAGCTATCTGGAACTGGACGATTTCTCCGTCGGCAAAGCGAATAATTCCTACGAGATTCATAGCGTTTACTTTGATTCGGACCGGTTGTTCTGCCATCGCCAGACGGTCAATGGCGACAAGAACCGCTTCAAACTCCGGTTGCGTTATTACGATGGCGCTCCGAACTCACCGGTGTTCTGCGAGATCAAGCAGCGAGTGGATAATTGCATTCTGAAGAAACGGTGCGCCGTACACCGCGATGCCGTGCCGTTGGTCGTGGCGGGGCAGATGCCGACCATGGATCAACTCGTCACGCGCGAGGCCCGCCATTTGGTGGCGTTGCAGCGGTTCAGCGAACTCATGCTCTGGCTCAACGCCCGGCCCCGCTTGCATAATCACTATCTGCGCGAGGCGTGGGTCAGTCCGCACGACAACTCGATTCGTGTCACGTTGGATCGTAAGGTTCGGGTCGAACCGTATTTCGGGGATCAAGCGGTGATTCCCATGAACCGGCCTACTGGGGTCTATAACGAATTTGTGATCTTGGAATTGAAATTTACAGGGCGCTTTCCAAACTGGTTTAATGCGCTCGTTAACCGCTTCAACCTGATGCGTGCTGCCGCAATGAAATACAGCGGAGGCGTGGACATGGTGGGCGAGAATCAATTTTCGCAGCCCAATCCGATGCGGGATTTGTGGGCGGCGTATGCGGTGAATCAATAAGTTAAGGTTTGTTATGAATGACTGGCTGTTACGGGGAGATTTCGGGTTGGTGCCCACCGATTACACGGCGTTGGCGATTGCGTTACTGCTCGCCTTCGTCTGCGGTCACGCCGTCGCGTGGACCTATATGTTCACCCACACAGGGCTGTCGTATTCCAAATCCTACGTTAATTCTCTAATCATCCTGCCCGTGCTTGTGGCGCTCGTGATGATGGTGCTCGCCAACAATCTCATCGTTGCCTTCGGGTTGATGGCCATTTTCGCCATGGTGCGCTTCCGCAGCGTGCTGCGGGACACCCTGGACACCACCTATGTTCTCGCCACCATCGTCATTGGGCTGGCCTGCGGAACTTTGAAATTCACCTCCGCGATCATTGGCTGCCTCGGCATTCTCGCCATCATGTTTTATTTCTGGATCACCGGTTTTGGAACGCGCCAGCGGTATGATTTGATTCTGAATCTGCAATGGATACGACCGGCGACGGAGATGCCGGAACTGGTGCAGTTGCTGAATCGGCACGCGCGTTCCGTGTTGTGCGCGAGCCAGCGTTCGAGCGAAGGTTATGCGGGGATGGATCTGTCATACCGGTTGCAGATGCGTGATCCCGCCCGCGGTCATGAACTGATGGCGGAATTGAAAGCGCTGAACGGGGTGGCGCGGGCTTCCAGTTTGAGTGCCGGGGACGAATCGGAGTTATGAACGCCCCGCGCTTGCAGCCCATTCCCACTCCGGCCGTCCAGCGGCTGCGGCATTTCAAGACGACGGTTCTGCCGGGGCTGATTTTTTGCAGCGCGTTGGCGATTCTCGGTTGTTTGTGGCGCGATCGGATGGCCGCCCCGACAATGGTGGGGCAAGCGGATGGAGCGCTGGCGAATGTCAGTTCGCATCAAGCCGGGGTGCTGGCCGGATTGCGGGTGGCGCGGTTCCAAAAGGTTCGGGCCGGCGAACCGTTGGCTAACGTTCTCATCGCCGATCCGAAACTGGTCGAAGCATCGCTGGCGGTGATCCGGGCCGAACTCGACCTGCTGCGCGCCAATTTGGATCCCATCGTTTCGCAACAACGCAATGCGGTGGATTACGCCAAGCTGCGTCTGGATTGGATGCGGCAACGCACGGAACTCGCCCGGGCACGAGTGAATCTGCAATTCGCCGAATCAGAGTGGCATCGTGCCGAGGAACTGTTCCAGACCAAGATTGCTTCGGAGAGTGAATTGGAGCGGACGCGATCCACGTATCAGGCACTGCAAAAGCAGGTGGAGGAATTGAACCGCCTTGTGCTGGAAGGCGAAGCGAGCTTCAACAATCTGCAGCCGTCGAATTCTGCCAACGGGATTGCCCGGGTGACGGACGAACCGATGCAGGCGGCCATCGCGGCGCAGGAAGCCCGGTTGCGGCTGACCGAGGCGCAGTTGAGTCCGCTGTTGTTGCGCGCACCGATTGATGGGACAGTGACCGCCATTCATTTCCGTTCGGGAGAATCCGTGACGCCCGGCCAGCCAATTTTAACAATCGCTGCCGATGAGCCCACGCGCATTGTCGGTTATTTGCGGCAGCCGGGCGGCGTCGCTCCCAAGTCCGGTGCCAGCGTGATGATCCGCACCCGCAGCGGCCAACGCCTGACCGGTACGGCGCAGATTCTGGAGGTGGGCGCGCAGCTTGATGTGTTGCCGCCGGCTTTGCAGTCCATGAAACTCGCCGGAGCGGAACTCGCGCTGCCCGTGAACATCAGTCTGCCAAGCGCATTGGACCTTCGTCCGGGGGAACTGGTGGACATCAGCCTCATTCCGAGCACGCAATGAAGCGGGCGCCGCGGAACAGCAAATTGCCTCGGGTGATTTGATCCAGATCACTTTGGCAGCCACTGCTTGATCATGCTGCTGGCCGCGGCATCGCACCCTTGCTCTGCTTCCGGTCCAGCGATGTTGGTGGCGGTGATGACGGCAAAGTTCTTTTCGGGGGCGAGCCACATGACGACATACCACATGGTGTTGGAGCCATTGTGCATGAGCGCTTTCCCGTCCGCCCAACCGCGCTTGAGCACCACCCAGCCGCAGGCGTAATCGCCGCCTTCAGGTGGCGTGTGAAGTTTGCGGAAGGTTTCCGGTTGGAGCAGACCCCCGGTGCGTTCGCCATTCAGGTGGGCAATCACGAAGCGCGCCAGATCGTCGAGGGAGCAATGCACTGTGCCCGCCGGACCAATGGCGGGAGGATTGTCTTGTTGCAACGGCACGGTCAGGCCGAGTTTACGTGTGTGTCCCCAAGGCTGTTCGACTTTATCGGTCGCTCCGGGCGGGCCGAACCCAGCCACCGTCATCTGCAACGGCTGAAACAGCTTCTCGGTCATGAGGTCTTCCCAGGATTTGCCGGTGAGTTTTTCCAGCATGGCCCCAACGATGGCGTAGCCTTGATTGGAATAAATCATCTTCGTGCCGGGCGTCGCTTCCGGTTTCTCGCGCAGTACGGCGGTGATGAATTCGGTGCGCTGTTGGAGGCGTGAACCGTTCTGCGCCCAAGCGCGTTGCCAGGCCGCTTCCGGCGGGCGGCCCGGTACGCCGCTGCGATGTTGGAGCAATTGTGCCACGGTTACGGTTTCGTATTGCGGGTCCATCTGGCCTTTCAACTCGGGGAAAATCTCGGCGATGGTCGTGTCCCAACGCAACTTGCCCGTCTCAATCAGGATGGCCGCGAGCGTGGCGGTCATGGCTTTGGTGCAGGAGCCGATGTGAAACACGTCGTTCGTCGTAACGGGAATGGGGCTGCCGGCTTTGCGTACGCCGGTGGCGGCGCGGTCGCAAATCACTCCGTCCTTCACCACCACGACCGCCAAAGCGGGCAGGTCATGTTTTTTTCGCAGCGCTTCCAAGGTTTGGGTTGTATCAGCGGGGAGATTGGTCTGCGCGTGAGCGGGGCCTGCCGTCAGGGTGACCAGCAGCATGGTCAAGCCAAACGCCCACGTGGGATTTATAGGCCGGAGTATAGAAGATTGCATTGAGTCGGTGTTGATTCTGATCTTGGGATACTGCGAGGGCGGTCGCCAAGGCGAGGAAATCTTTTTCTGGCCGCCCGCGATATACTTTGACCCCCGGCGCAACTTTTTTAGCCTCCGGCGTTCAGTCTTTCGAACGATAACGAGATTACATGGCGTTTAATTCAGTCAAAATCCTGTTTGCCTCCGTCCTCGGAGTGATGCCCGACCAGGACCGAGGAGGTGCAAAAGGCTTGGCGCGTCGCTGTGGAAAACGGCTCGCAAGACTCGTTTTTGTCGTTTCTCGCCCGCGAACTCGGCCTGCCCGAGGATACTTTTTTGCAGCGTCTCGCCACCGGGTTGAACTGGCCGTTCGTCGAACTGGCCAAATCCACCGTTGAGAACGAGGCGCGCGGCAAGATTTCCACCAAGGTTGCTTTCCAATACAACGTCCTGCCTGTTGCGATGAAGGACGGCGCGGTGCAGGTGGCCGTGAGCAATCCGTTCGACAACGCCATGCTCAACGCCGTGCGCTTCGATGCGCATGGCCCGGTGCAGTTCGCGCTCGCGCCCAAGGCCGAGATCGAAAAGGCCCTCAAGAAGTATTACGGCGTCGGGGCGGAAACGCTCGACGAGATGGGCGAGCAAGCGCCCGAAGAACTGGAACTGGCGGTGGACAAGGAAATCACCGAAGGCGATCAGGAAGCCAGCGTCATCCGGTTTGTGAACCAGGTCATCTGGGAAGCGTTCAAGGATCGCGCGACGGACATCCACCTCGAACCGCAGGAAGACGAGTTGCGCATCCGTTACCGCATTGACGGCATCCTGCATCAGACGCCGATGCCGCCGCAGTTGAAGCGGTTTCAGGCGGCGATTATTTCCCGCATCAAGGTGATGAGCGGGATGAACATCTCCGAGAAGCGTCTGCCGCAGGACGGGCGCATCAACGTCCGCATCAAGGGCGAGGAAATTGACATCCGCGTCTCCACCGTGCCGACGGTCTATGGCGAATCCGTTTCGCTCCGCTTGCTGTCGCGTGGCAAAATCTTTCTCAGCCTCGACAAACTTGGCTTTGCGGCCATGGACGAGGCGGCCATTCGCGAAATCATTGTCAAGCCGCACGGCATCCTGCTCGTCACTGGTCCGACCGGCTCCGGCAAATCCACGTCGCTCTACGCGATGCTTTCGACAATCAACTCGATCCAGAAGCGGATTATTACGGTCGAAGAGCCCGTCGAATACGAACTCAAGGGCATCAACCAGATCGCGGTGCGTCCCGAGATCGGGCTGACGTTCGCGATGGGTTTGCGCCACATCCTCCGGCAAGACCCGAACGTGATCATGGTCGGCGAAATTCGCGACTTGGAGACGGCGGAAATCGCCATCCGCGCCGCGCTCACCGGTCACTTGGTGTTCTCCACGCTCCACACGAACGACGCGCCGAGCGCGTTCACGCGGTTGATTGACATGGGCATCGAGCCGTTCCTCGTGGCGTCCTCGGTGGAGGGCATCATGGCGCAACGCTTGGTCCGCACGATTTGTCCGGTTTGCAAGACCGAGCAAAAAGTGGAACGCAGCTATCTCCAGAAGATCGGTTTCCCGGAAGCGGACATGGATTCGACCAAGTTCATGCGCGGCGCGGGGTGCGAAGCCTGCCGGCAGCAGGGCTATCAAGGCCGGTTGGCGATCTACGAATTGCTCGTGTTGAACGAAGCGTTGCGCCCGCTGGTGTTGAGCCGCGCGGCGTCTTCGACCATTGCGCAGCGCGCCATTGAGCAAGGCATGCGGACGTTGCGTGACGACGGCTGGAACAAGGTGCGCAACGGCATCACCACCATCGAAGAAGTTTTGCGCGTGACGCAGATCGAGGAACATCTCGATGCGCTCAGCAACAGCGAGAAACCCGGTTCCCGGGTGAAGAGCCCAACCCCGTAATCCTCCACGATGGCCCGACTGCATTCATGCAATGTCCTCAAGAGCACCGGCAACGACCGGCAGCTCTGGCAATTCAATGCGCAGGGGAATTTTCCGCTCGCGCGGGAACAAAAAGCTACCAATGGTGAAACATTGTCGGCCAGCCTGGCGCATAAAAGCTGGGGACAACTCTGGCAGCCACGGTTGAACATCGCGTTGCTGCCGCCGGATAACGTCTTCTTTCGCGTCGTGCATCTGCCCCCCAGCACCTTTGCCGAGACGCTCTCGATGGTGGAGTTGCAGTTGGAAAAACTCTCACCAATTCCCGTCGGGCAAGTGGTGTGGAGTGCGTATGTTCTGCCGCCCGCGGCGTCCGCGGCCGCGAACGATCTGCAAACCTTGATCGTCGTGTTTGTCGAACGCAAGGTTGTGGAGGATTTTCTCGGCCAGCTGGAAACCGCGGGTTACCTCGCAGACCGGCTCGAATTGAGCGCGTTGGATCAGATTGCCACTGCCAAGATTGACGGTAATGGGGCTTGGATTTATCCCGGCGCGGGCGGTGGTCCGGATACGGCGCTGGTCGCGTGGTGGTATGGCGGCAAATTGCACAGCTTGAATCCGCTCACGATGCCGGCCTCGGGTGACCGCGCGGAATCACTCAAGGAGCAGCTCGCTCAAATGGCGTGGGCGGGGGAATTGGAAGGTTGGCTCACGGCGTTGCCGCAATGGACCTTGGTGGCTGACGACGAAACCGTGGCGCAATGGGAAACCCCGTTGCGGCAGGGTTTGGATGCGCCCATCCAATTGGTTCATCCGTTGCCAGCCGCAGAATTCGCCGCCCTGACCGCCAAGCGCGCGGCGGGCTCCGATGGCAAGGGGAATCTCATCCCGCCAGAGTTTGCGACCCGCTATCGCAATCAGTTCTTCGACCGACTGTGGATTCGTGGCGTATTCGCTGTGGGCGCGATTTATTTCCTCCTCGTTGGCGTTTATATCGCGGCGGTGAGCGTGCAGGATTATCGCGTGGGTGGAGTAGAGGCGAAGGTAGAGGGATTGAGCGAAGATTATACGAATGCGTTGCAACTCAAGGCGCGTTTCCAAGTGCTCAAGACGCGCGAGGAACTTAAGTTCGCCGCCCTCGACTGCTGGAAGGTGACGGCGGAATTGTTGCCGGAGACGTTGACGTTGGAGAGCTTTGGATTTTCTGACGGGCGCAAGCTGGCGTTGAGCGGCACCGCCCCGGGAGATTCGGTCGGAGATGTAAACAAATTCTACGGCGACATCCGCAAGGCGATGGTGAACGGCCAGCCGATCTTCGATTTCAACAAAGGCCAGCAACTCAGCACCCGCGCCATGCCGGGCGGGTTGGTGAGTTGGAACTTCGGTCTGGAACTCAAACGAACGGAGGGCGAGTGAAAGATTTTCTAGCCCGGATCAGCGCCCAGTTTTCCCGCCTCAGCTCTGCGGAGCGGTGGTTTATCATTTTTGTGATCATCGCCGTCTTTGCGGTGGTGAACTTTTGGTTCATCTTCCCGCGGTTGGATGACTGGAACAAACTGGGCAAACGCATGAGCGCAGCGCGAGCCACCTTGCAAACCTTTGAGGAAGCGATTGACCAGAATGGCGTCGTGCGCGCCCAGATCGCCAAGATGGAAGGTGAGAATGCCGCCGTGCCCGCGGAAGATCAGGCGATCAATTTCCTGACCGCCATCCAGAATCAAGCCGTGGCCAGTCGCGTCAGCATCATTGCCAACAATTCACTGCCGCAACGCACGAATCAGTTTTTCCTTGAGCGTATCCAGTCGCTCACCACAAGTTCGGGCGAGGAACAGTTGGTGGATTTTCTCTACAACCTTGGGGCGGGTAATTCCCAAATCCGCGTCCGCGCGTTGTCCATCCGTCCGGAGCAACCCGCCCGGCAAGCCTTGAATGCCTCCATCACTTTGATCGCCAGCTTTCAGAAGAAAGCCCCGGCCAAAGCCGCGGCCCCTGCCGCCCCCAAGCCCGCACCCGCTCCGGCGGCTGCAGCTAAGACGAATGCGACCAAGGTCGTCACCAACAAACCGGTGGCGATCCCCGTGCCCAAGCCCGGCCTGCCTGCGCCGACCAATAGCGCCGCCAAACCTGCAACGCCTAAAAAGTAATGAACGCGAAATTTCTTTGCCTCGCCTTGCTCCTGACCACCGTCGGTCTGCGAGCCCAAACTCCCGCCAGCACGAATCAATTGAGCCTTGAGGAAGTCCAACGTCGCGCTGCTAGCAAATCGGCAGCGGCCCCCGGGTTCGTTCCGACGGCTACCGGTTCCGATTGGTCGGCCACAAATATTTCCCAACCGCCATCGGCCACTGCTCCGGCCACGCCCGCAGCGGTCAGTGCTGCCGAGGAAGCCCGCAGCAAGGCCATGGAAGCCCGGATCGCCCAGTTGCGGGCGCAGGCAGCGACGAATCGCCCGCCTGCCGGGCGGCCCACTCGCGCTGTTCCGCCGACCGTCCCCGGACCGGGCAGTGCGGCTGTTCCGGCTGCCGTTCCCGCCGCGCCGCCAACCGTGACACCTCCGCCGGCCGCAAACGTTCCGGCGGCGGGAGAAATGGTCATCCGGCCTCCTTCCAGCGCGACTACAGTTCCGGATGCGGATCGAATCATGGAGCCGTTGAGCATCAACTGGACCGCCGCCTCGCTCGAAAACGTGCTGGAGATTTATGCTGAATTCGTTGGTCGCAACCTGCTGCGTCCCGCCACGCTACCCAAGGCGGAAATCGTCCTCAAGCAGACCACGGCGCTGACCAAGTTAGAAGTGGTGCGCATGATCGAAGCCGCGTTGTATCTCAATCAGATTTCCGTGGTGAATGTGGGCGACAAGTTCGTGACTGTCGTGCCCACGGCGGAAGCCTTCAAGATTCCTGGCGTCATCAATACGAACAA
The DNA here is from genome assembly GCA_049840435.1 of Verrucomicrobiota bacterium. Lineage (GTDB taxonomy): Bacteria > Verrucomicrobiota > Verrucomicrobiia > Limisphaerales > JADLHS01 > JADLHS01. Next base: position 263,552 of record JASGKY010000020.1, read on the forward strand.
GTTCAGCACCATGTCGGACCTTGGCACGATTACCACGCACGTCGTGCCGTTGAAATATACCAAGCCGAGCGAAATGGTACAGATCCTGACGCCCTTCGCCAGCGGCACCGCGGCGAATCCCATCATGCCGCTGGACAGCTCCGGGATGCTGGTGCTGCGCGACAACGTCGCCAACGTGAAGCGCATGCTGGAGATGATTGACAAGGTGGACACCGTGGCGCAGTCGGAAATCATTTCCGAGGTGATCCCGATCAAATTTGCCAAGGCCGAGGAAATTGCCAGCGCGCTCAGCAGCGTTGGTGGTGGCAGCGGCGGCACGGTGGGGACGCGCGCTTCGTCAACGACGGCGGGCGCGACCGGCGGCAACCGTCCGGGGACCATCGGTTCTTCCAATCCTTACGGCGGCCAATCCACGATGCCGGGAGCGACGGGGCCACGCCCACGCCTTCGTCCAGCGCTTCCTTCAGCGACCGGGTCCGTAATCTCATCACCAAAGCCGGTCAATCCGGCGACCTCACAATTCTGGGCACGACCAAGATCATTGCCGACATCCGGTCGAATTCACTGCTCGTGTTCGCTTCGCGGCAGGACATGGAGATGATCAAGGACATCATCAACAAGCTGGACGTGGTGCTGGCGCAGGTGCTGGTGGAAACAATCATCATGGACGTCTCGTTGGGGAGCAGCCTTGATCTTGGAGTCTCGGCCATTCAGCCCAAAGCGAGCAAGGGCAGCGCCTCGGGAGCGGGAGGGATGAATGCCAACAAATTTTTTGATTTCTCCACGTCAGCTTCGGCCACCAACGCTTTGGGGCAGTTGATGGGGGATGGTTTGCGTTATTTTGGTAACTTCAATGACGACATCTACGTCACCGTTGAAGCGTTGGCGCAGGACGGTAAGGCGAACGTGATCCAGAAGCCGCGCATCCAGACGTCGCACGCGACACCTGCCTCGATTTTCATCGGGGAAACCGTGCCTTATATCAGTGGCACATATTACAACTACAGCGGCTCCCCGAGTTCCTCCTATCAACAGCTGAAGGTTGGGATTGGTCTGAACGTAACTCCATTTATCAACGCTGACGGGTTGGTGGTGATGAAAATTGACGAGACGATTGATGAGGTCGGGGATTCCGTGACGATTGATGGTAATGATGTGCCCAAGACCACCAGCCGTTCGCTCTCGGCTGAGGTGGCCGTCCGCGACAAGGAAACCATCATGCTCGGTGGCTTTATCCGAAATCGCGATTCCTCCAGCAAATCTGGTGTGCCACTGCTCAAGGACATTCCGTTGTTCGGGGTTTTGTTCCGTTCCTCCAAGAGCGATAAAGAGCGCAAGGAGCTGATTGTTTTGATGCGCCCCAGTGTGTTGCGTACGCCGGAGATGGCGGCTTTGCAGGTGGACGTTGAGAAGCAGCGGCTGCCCGGGGTGCGTGAAGCCGAGCGGGAATTGGACAAGGTGGAATTGAGCACGGCTGCCAAGGAGCGCAAAAAGAAGCCGGCCAAGCAGCCAGCAGTCCAGAAGCCGAGTCCGAAGAATTTTGACGAGGCCGCGCCATTCACGCCGGAGGAAGAAAAGATGCTGCTCCAGCCCCAGTCGGTTCCGGAGCCGTAACTCGGCGTTGAGGCGCGGTTCTTGATCTTGCTTGTAATCGGAATTTCAGCCCTTGCTGGCTGGGACGCCGGCGCAGACAAAGATTAAGATTAAAGGTGAAGGCTATGCCGATTGTCACGCTTGCCCGTCACGCGATGGCCACCCGTTTCGAGGTGGTCTTGCATGGCGAATCGGAAGCCCACTTGCGAGCCGCAGCAGAAGAGGCACTTGTCGAAGTTAACCGGCTTGAAAACCAGCTCAGCCTCTATCGTTCGGGCAGCGAGATCGCCCAATTGAATGCGCGCGCCGCGCATGAACCAGTGCGTGTTTCTCCCGAAGTCTTCGCGTTACTTCAACAGGCTGCCAAACTTTCTGCCGAAACCCGGGGCGCATTTGACATCACCATCGCGCCGCTAGTACGGTGTTGGGGATTCATGGGCGGCTGTGGACGAATGCCAAACCCTGATGAAGTCGAGACCGCGCGGTCGCTCGTCGGTATGGACAAGGTGTCGTTTGATGTTCGCGAACGCACGGTGCAGTTCAGTCGTCCCGGTGTGATGCTGGACCTTGGCGCGATCGGAAAAGGTTACGCGGTTGAGCGGGGGTTGGAAATTTTACGCGAAGCCGGAGTGACGAGCGCCTTGCTGCATGGTGGCACCAGCACGGTGGGCGCTATCGGCCATCCTCCCGAGGCGGAAGCTTGGCGCGTGGCGGTGGACCTTCCGGTGGCGGAGGGTAATGCGCCCCTCCACGAGTTTGCCCTATGCGATGAAGCGTTGTCCGTCTCGGCGGTGACGGGGCGGATGTTTGCCGTGCAGGATCAGAAGTTTGGGCACGTAATTGATCCGCGTACCGGACAACCAGTGGCGCACGCGGCGCTGGCGGCAGTGGTTGCCCTGCGGGCGACTGAGACCGATGCGTTGTCCACAGCCCTGCTGACGTTGGGGGCCGTGGGGCAGGAGACGACTACAGGATTGCGGCCTGGTTTGCGAACGCTGGTGGTAGATGCGCAGGGAGTGGTGACGACCTCGGGTTGACTTCAGCCGAAATTACTTCTTCACCGGCTGCACCATGACCGGCGACCAATTCATGGCACTACGCTTCACCCAACCAAACCGGTGATTGTCATCGGTGATCTGTAACCACTCATCCTTGTGATCCAGCACTCGAAGTTCTGCGCCGTCGTGCACTGTAAACGCGCTGGGTGATTCGTCCAGCGGACTGTTGCGGATGGTGGCATCAGCGACAGTGACGATGCCGACGAAGCGGGCATTCTGCTGCTCCATGGCGAAGCGGGCGACCACAAAAATGCCCGCGGTCACAAAAAATGAGACGAGCGTCCACAATCGCAACGCCGGGGTCCACGCGGGGCGGAGGCAACGAGCGATCAAGAGGCCGAGCATCAGCCAGACGGATATGGTGACCAGTGTGGCCCATTCGTTGGCGGTAAGAGAGCCGAGCCAAGTTTGCCAGCGGGCCGTGGTGAGGCGCGGCCCTTGGACGCGGTTGCGGGCGAATTGCAGGTTGGCGCGAATATCGGGATCGCGTGGAGCGAGTTCCTGCGCGTTGCGGTAGGCGTTAATGGCCCAGCCGAGTTGGCCCGCCTTGAAGTGTGCGTTGCCGAGATTGAAATACAGTGCGGGCGATACTGCGCCGCCAGTAATTATCTGTTCGTAGGCGGTCGCGGCTTCGGCGAATTTGTTCTGTGCGTAAAGCTTGTTTGCCGCGTCAAATTGCGCATCGAGTGAACTCGCGCCAGGTTGCGCCGTTGCCCAGAGCGGTAATAGCAGCGAGAGCAGGAGGAAAAAATTCTTCATGCCTTCACCTCATCCAGTTTGCGGAGCGCGTGCTCTAGTTTGGGAATGTAGGCGGCCAGTTCCTGACTGGACCGGAGCGGCGCATAGCGTGCGAGATTCGTTGCCTGAAATAATTCATGCACCGCTTCGAGCGTGGAATCCGGTACGCCACGCGGGCGAAGCTTGTCGTCAATGACCGCTTCCGTGATGGCGGTGGCGGGGAGATCCAGCTGGGCACCGAGTTTTTCTTGTAACAACCGCATGAGTTCGGCGAAGAATGCGTCGGACTGGTTCTGGGTGGCATGGTTGCGCAGTCGATCCAAGCCAGCTTGAAGCATAGCCGCAACCGTGCGTTGCCGACGCAGGCGTGGATTGTTCACCAGCGCGTCACTGCGCTTGCGCCAGACGACGAAGCCGACAAGTGCCAGTGCCGGGGCGAGATTCAAAGCAATATAGGTGGACGTGAATCCTGTGGCGCGATCACGCGAGGCGACCGCGCCGAGGCGCTGCTTGATCGGCACGATGTCCACCTGGGCCGGGGCAGCATCGCTGGAGCTGGTTTTGGTTGTCGCGGCGATGGTGGGCGCGACGACGTTGCCGCCAGGGTGTACCGTAAGTTTGGTGGCCGGGTGGGTGAGGGTGCGGTAGGTCTTCGTTTCGGGATCGAAAAACGAGAAGGTAAACGGCGGGAGTTCCTGGATGTCGGCGTTTTCGGGCGAGATGACTTCTTCGAACGTCTTCGTGCCTTGCAAACCGAGTGGATCGGAAGTTTCAACTTTCGCCGTCGGCGGGTACGTTTTGAAATTTCCCCACGCGGTCTGTTCGGGAAGCGTTAAACCGTCGAGTGCGCCTTGGCCGTTGATCTGCACTCGCACGGTGATCGGGTCGCCGGTGGCGACGTTTGTCGGACCGATATTGACGGTCATGGTGAAGTTGCCGACCGCCCCGGTGAAATCGGCGGGTTGATTGGCTTTGGGTAACGCCAGGCATTGCAGGGTTTGTTCCTCAGCAACGAGGGAAACCTGCCGGCGTTCCACGTTGCCGAACAAGCTGAACGGATCGCGTCGCCGATTGTTGTTGCCAGGCAATTCCACCACCACGCTGGCGGTCACCGGACCGAGGGTCAACGGGCCGGTCTTGATGGGGGACAGTGCGATGGCGATGGGCACGACGGTGTAAATCGCGCTGCCGATCTGTACGCGGCGATGTTGTTGTTCCGACATTTTCCCAAGGGTTAATCCCTCGGTCGGGTGCCAGTGAATTGGAACTGGCCCGCGCCGACGCCTTCGCGCAAATACAGTTGGAACTCGCCGGTGATGACTTCGCCAAGATAGACGTTGGTCTTCGGCAGTTGCAATTTCAGGAACACGGGTTGGGTGCCGGACGCCAGGGCTTCGGGCGGCGGCGCCCCGGGCTTGAGGACCTTGAGCAGGACGGGTTGCGTGGTCAGTGTTTGATTGCCTAACGTCACGCTCAACGCCGGAATGGTGAAGTCACCTACCTGCCGGGGCGTAATGGTGTAATTGTGCGTGATCTTGGTCGTGGTCTGGCCGTTCACGAAACTAAACTGGCTCGACGGGCCGTTGTAGGAGAATTGCAGGCCGGCGATTGAGGGAATGGTCGGGGTGCCGTCAGGTTGCGCGCCCTCGAAAGTCAGGGAGAAGCCGACGCCCTCGCCGAGGTAAATGGTGGATCGTTCGATGGCAGCGGTGAACGTGACGGCAGATGTAACGGACGTCGCCAGCAGCAGGCCAAAACAAAAGACGAGGCTTCGCAGCGTCACAACGCCGCGAAGAGGGCGATTAAAATTCAAATTCCACGTCAGCCTTTCCATGTTGGCCGCATAGTCTTGTCGGATGCCGCGTCCGGCGCAAGCGTGCGTTCACGCGCCGAAGGTCGGCATAGGAGTGGACAATTATCCCCGGATTTTGTTCGAGCAAATTGCCGGCCGATGCTCCGTTCTTGGCAACTGCGGTCGCAGGCGGCACTCTTGCCGCTGTGTCGGACCAAGTCGTCGCCGCTATCAAAGAATTGCTCGTTACCCCTGCGCCCGCTTCGCTCGGGCCACAAACGCGTGCCGGGGTGCTTTCCGAAGCGGACTTGAACGCTAAGCTGACCCCGTTGCTGCGGCAGTCCGAAGTTTCCACGACACGCCAAGAACTCATCCGCTCGCTCTTGTTGCTCTGGCATGATCACCTAGACGCTTCGCACACCATCTCGCAGGGCATCGAGAACGTGGATGGAAGCTTCGTCCATGCTATCATGCATCGGCGCGAGCCGGACTATTGGAACGCGAAGTATTGGTGGCGCCGGGTTGGGGCGCACCCAGTGTTTCCGGAGCTTGCCCGGCAGGTGAAAGGCGTTTTGGAGCATCAAGGAGCAGGGGAGCTGGCGACCAGAATTTTGCCCGGCGGCAAGTGGAGCGCTGAGGCATTTGTGGACTGCTGCGAGCAGGCGGAAAATGATGTGCGGCTGACTGGCTTGCTACGCGACGTGCAGCAAACCGAAACGGAAGTGTTGCTAGATTTCTTGCTGCGTTCATGAGCCAGACCACCACGATTCTCAATGCGGTTGTTCCCGTCTTTGGCGTTATGGCACTAGGCCTCGTGATCCGCCGCCTCAACTGGCTTACTGAGGAGGCGGATAAAAGTTTGATGCGCATTTGTGTGAATCTGCTCCTGCCGTGTCTCATCCTAGATAAATCTCTTGGCAATCCGGCGTTGTCGCAGGTGAGCAATCTCCTGCTTGCGCCGCTGGTCGGATATCTGATTGTGGCGCTGGGCATGTGGATCGCGTGGCTGGCGCAACCCTTGCACGGTCTCCGTGAACCCGCTGAACGACGCACGTTTGCAGTTGCTGTTGGGATGCATAACTACGGCTATGTGCCGCTGCCGTTGGCGTTACTGTTGTTTGACCAAAAGACGGCGGGAGTGTTGTTCTTGCACATTATCGGGGTGGAGATGGCGATGTGGACGTTGGGCGTGATGGTGCTTTCCGGGGGCGCGGCGCGTGACTGGCGCAAACTGCTCAATGCGCCGCTGTTCGCAATTGTCTTTGCGATCATCATCAATGCACTTGGCTGGGATGCGCATGAACCACAAGTTGTCAGCACCAGTATCCATTGGTTGGGCGGCTGCGCGATTCCCTTGGCGCTGATTCTTATCGGCGCAATCATGGCCGATCACATCGGGGATTTTCATTCCGCCCGCGGCTGGCGGGTGATGGGGGTGGGCGTTTTACTGCGGATTGGTTTGCTGCCGCTGGCTTTCTTGCTCGTGGCGAAATTCGATTCCGATGACAACAGAGCATCAACGGGTGTTGGTATTGGAAGCCGCCATGCCCACAGCGGTTTTCCCTGTGGTGCTATCCAAACTTTACAAGGGCGATCCCGCCACGGCGATGCGCGCCGTGCTGAGCACGGCGGTCATTTCACTCGTGACGATTCCGTTGTGGCTCAGATTTGGAATGAAGTTTGTTTTGTAACCCGTCGATTATGGCGGCAAAGTCTCTATGATGAAAAAACTACTAACGATACTTTTGCTTGGGGCTGTCACCAGTGCGATCGCACAAACCAATACCTGGTGGGAGAGTCGTGGTTGTGTTTCCGATGCTCGCGGCAAATGGTTTCGTGATGCCAAGTTTGGTGCGTTCATTCACTTCGGAGTTTATTCGCAATTAGGTGGCTACTATCGCGGCAAAGGCCCTTACCGACCGGCGGAACAGATCATGGGGCTTGGCGAGCGAAAGATGGTGATTCCTTGGCAGACTTATCAAACCGAGGTCGCGGCCGCGTTTAACCCCACCAATTTCAACGCGCGCGAGTGGGTGAGCTTGATCAAGCGCGCTGGCCAAAAATACGTCATCGTGACCACCAAACACCATGATGGGTTCTGCATGTTTCGTACGGCGACAACGCGATTTAATGCCTTGGAAGCCACGCCGTTTGCGCGGGATGTCATTAAGGAGCTTGCGGATGAATGTCGGCGGCAAGGAATTGTGTTTTGTCCGTATTACTCAATTGGGGATTGGTCCGCCGCCGAAGTGATGGCGCCTCGATTCAAGTCCTACGAAGATTATATGGCGGCGCAATTGCGCGAGTTGATGACTCAATACGGTGACATTCCGCTGATGTGGTTCGACAATTATTGGTATGTAAACAACCAATGGTCGAACGATGGCGGGCATGCGCAAATGCTCTACAATTTACTGCGTTCGCTTAATCCCAACGTGCTGGTCAATGACCGGTGTGGCCAAGGCGCTGCATCGATGGATGGGGATTACGCCACGCCAGAGAACCAGCTGAGGGGTTCGCGTCAAAGCCGCTACTTCGAAGTCGTGATGACCAATACGGACGATGACAACTGGGGCTGGGTCCGTGGGGCGACGAATTATCGTTCGGCAGCGACGCTGATTCGAAACTTGATTGATTGCACCAGTAAGGGCGGGAACTTCGTGCTCAATGTCGGCCCAACGGCGAGCGGCGATTTTCCACCCGAGCATGTTGCACTTATTAATACGGTCGGCACTTGGCTGGATGTGAATGGAGAGGCAATCTATGGCACTTCCCCTGCAACCGAAGTTGATGACTCGCCCAATCAAGAGTCCAACTATTACGCCACAAAGAAGGGTTCGTTGCTGTTTTTGCACCTGGTCAAATGGCCGGCTGATCGGACCGTGAAGATTCAAGTTCATCGCACGCACCTGCTCAAGGTGACTTCGCTCGACTCCAAACTGGCTGGCTTTGACTTCGAGTCTTCAGAACAGGTGGGCGTAACGACTTTAAAACTAAAACTGCCGGAAAAAGCAGATCCCTATGCGACTGTAATCAAATTGCAGTTCGCTTCGGAGTAAGCCATTCGAACGGTCCAAACACGTCGCAAGCCTTGGGGTGTTGAAGCGGAGCTTGCCGCTGTTGTGCTTGTCCCCAATCAGCTGTGTTTGGGTTAGTGCGATGCTTTTGCAACTGCTGCAACCAATCCTTCCATCGTGTGCTCTTTCGCCTCGGCCGATGGCTTCAGGCCGAGCGCTTCGATAGCTTTAGTCGTTTCCGGGCCGATGGAGGCTAGTTTAGTCTGCGGGAACTTCTTCAGCTGGTTCGGTAGATTGAAGCGCGCGTGGAAATGTTCGACCGTTGAACCGCTCGTGAACGTAATCCAATCCGCGCCGGCTTCGAGCAGCTTCTCGCTCGCGGCGGTGGCGACAACGGCTTCACCGGTGGTGGTATAAACCGGGATGTCGTCCACAATCGCGCCGAGTTCTTCGAGGGCTTTGGGCAGGTCGGGATTCGCCTTCTCCGCGCGGAAGAGACACATCTTCACATTTTCGACGTCTTGATATTTCTTGAACGCCGCAGCGATTTTTTTGCCGATGGCTTCTTCGGGCATCAGGTCCACTTGCAGGTGCAGTTCGCGGAGTTTTGCCGCGGTGCCGGGACCAACGGCGGCAATGCGCGCACCGCCGATGTCGCGCATGTCCTGATGTGCTTTGAAGAAATAACTGAAGAACGCAGCGACGCCGTTTGGGCTGGTGAACACGAACCATTCGTACGAACCGATTTCCAACAGGGCATCCAGCAATGGTTGCAACTCGGTCGGCGGGCCGGTCTTGATGCACGGGATTTCCAGCACGTCTGCGCCGAGATCGGTGAAACGTTTCGTGAGTTCGGCCGCTTTGTCCTTAGCGCGTGTGACGACGATGCGTTGGCCGAAGAGCGGGCGCTCCTCGAACCAGTTCAATTTCTTCCGCAGCTTCACGACGTCGCCGATGATGGTGACGGTGGGCGGGGGTAATTTGGTTTTTGCCGCGAGCGTGCCGATGTCGGCGAGCGTGCCGGTGAGCGATTGCTGGCGACCGGTCGTGCCCCAACTGACCATCGCAACGGGCGTGGTGGCAGCCATGCCGTTGGTGACAAGTGTCGCAGCGATTTGGCCGATGTGTTCCGTGCCCATCATCACGACTTTCGTGCCGGGATTCTTGGCTTCAGCCGCCCAGTTTACCGGGCAATCTTTCGCGGCGGGATCTTCGTGGCCGGTGAGGATGGTGAGTTGCGAGCAATGGTCGCGGTGTGTGAGCGGAATGCCGGCGTAGTTGGGCACAGCGGCAAACGCAGAAACACCGGGCACGACTTCGAAAGGAATTTTTGCATCGTGCAGGCGTTCGGCTTCCTCGCCACCGCGACCAAACACGTAGGGGTCACCGCCTTTGAGGCGTACAACGGTTTTGCCTTCGCGGGCTTTGGCGATGAGTTGATCAATGACATCGGGGCGATTGTCGTGGGCGTCCTTGGCGCGGCGGCCACCGAAGACGATCTCAGCGGTGGCGGGCGCGAGTTGGAGCAGAGAAAAATTCACGAGCGCGTCGTAGATGACGACGTCGGCGTGGCGGAGCAATTCTGCGCCGCGCAAGGTGAGGAGGCTGGCGTCGCCGGGACCGGCGCCGACCAGATAAACTATGCCTGATTTATTCATCCGACGGATATGGTAGCGGGCAGGGCGAGGCTGAGCAAAACAAAGCTGAGGTTGAGCTTAAGCCACAGATGGACACAGCTGCAAACGGATGAAAAAACTGAGATGCATCGGCGTAGCCAACGTCGGTCAGATGGCGGCGGTCACAGATCGCCGCTACACGAGAATGCTGGCGATTTCTTCCAGTAAACGGGTTTCCTCCACCGTGTATTCGTAAGGTCGTTGCGTGCCGATGCCAAGCGTGCCGGTGATTTTGTCGCCGGTGCGGATGGGGACGCAGAGTGCGCCGCCGACGCCGGTTTGTTTCGCGCCGGATTTAGCGATGCCGCTGGTGTCGGTCTGGAGATTGCACATGGTGACCGGTTCGCCGCGCGCGGCGGTGGCGCCCGCGATACCTTTGCCGACGGGAATGGTTTTGACCACCTCCAGCATGAACGGCGGCAGGCCGACTTGTGCGGTGAGGTGGAGGAGTTGTTGCTCGGTGTCGAGTTTGTGGATCGTGCCAGTCTCTGAGTTGAAGGTAGTAAGAATCAGTTTCAACGCTTCTGTGAATGCGGCTTCGCTGCCGCCATTGGTTTGCAGCAAAGTTTTGATTTGTTCCGGTAATTGTGACATGGCGCGAATTCAATTTCCTTTGGCGGAGCTAAGGTGCGTTCCAATCAAGTGGCCGAGCCACACGGCGATGAGGCAGAGCGCCACCGAACCGAGGACGTTTGCGCCGACTCGCAGCCATTGACCTTGCTGGGCGAGGGTTAGGGTTTGCAGGCTGAATGAGGAGAAGGTGGTGTAGCCGCCGCAGACGCCGATCATCAGAAGTTTACGTGACGTGTCGCTGGCAAACCAGCCGCCGTTCGGGCCGGAGCAACCGGCAAGAATGCCAATGAGCAACGAGCCGCTGACGTTGGCGATGAGAGTGCCCCACGGAAAATTATTGCCCCAGCGCGTGTCGCTGAGATTGGCAATCCAGAAGCGCGCCACGCTACCAAGCGCACCGCCGAGGGCGACCCAGATGTATGCAACGGTCACGGACATAATTCAATTGTTTGAAGCCGCGGTGGTTGGTTACTCGAAAACGTCAGGCAGGAAAACAAAAAAGGCTGGCGATGAAGCCAGCCTTTGGGGGGCGGTTGGGTGCTGAGGTTAAAACTTTTTTCGGGTGGCCAAGGTGGCAAGGCCAATAACCACCAATCCGAGCGTGGCTGGTTCGGGCACGGCTTGCGGGACAAATGCAGGCACATTAGCCGTGGCCCCGTCGATGATGGAGGCGTTGCCGATGGCCCAGACTGGAGAGTCCGTTTGGATGACCAGAAGGGGTGAACTGCTCCCAGGCGTGAGGGTCGGTTGGAAAAAAGCGTTTTCAAATACGAAAGCCATGAGTTCGCCGGTAGCGGTGCGGCTGGCGCGGGAGGGAACGATCCCGGAGCCGTTGTAACCAACATCAGTTTGAAAGCCGGCGAAGCGATTCAACGTGAGCCGGTCGATCGAGTTGACACTGCTGGAGGAGGAGAACAATTGGTAGGTGAAAGTCAGTCCGGTGTATGGACTGGAGGTGTCGCCGGCCCAAACGGAACTGACCGAGGCCGCTGAACAGGACATTATTGCCGGAATCCACGCCACTGAATGAGATGTTGGTGGTTGCCAGCAGGCTTGCACCAACCGGACCAGCTTCGAAGGATGGGGTGATAAAAGAATTCGGGCTTAATAATGAAGCCTTCGCGGGTACGAGTTGCAGGCTGACAGCCACCAAATAAGTTGCGGCTGCGAGAAGAATCGGCTTGGTTCTCATAAGCGTGACGGTTTGTCTTCGGATTACTGGCTGATTTATTGGTTACTATATACCGGTTTACAGAATTGAGAAGGACAATTCTGAATTAGGTTTCCAAAAAAAAAGCAGATTTAAAGCGCCTATTACAAGAACATGATTATGGGTTGCAGGTGCAAGCACTTACTAGGAGGGGCGGAAGGCGAGTTGACCAAAAACGCGGCTTGTTTTGGCGGGGGGAGTCGCGTAATTGTGAGCCGCGTTTAGCCGGGAATGAACACTACCCTGATTGTCATGCCGACCTATAATGAGCGGGAAAACCTCCCGCGCATGGTCGCGCGCCTGCTTGCGTTGCCCGTTAAAGTGGACTTACTGGTAGTGGATGATAATTCTCCCGATGGCACCGGCAAACTGGCCGATGAATTTGCCGCCAAGCATCCCGAGGTTCATGTTTTGCATCGTCAGGAAAAGAATGGTTTAGGGCGCGCATATCTGGCCGGATTCAAGTGGGCTTTGACGAAAGGCTACGAGTTCATCTTTGAGATGGATGGGGATTTCTCGCACAACCCAGATGATGTGCCGGCGTTTCTCGAAGCGGCCAAGAATGCCGACTTGGTGTTGGGGTCACGCTATGTGAACGGCATCCGGATCATCAACTGGCCGCTCAGTCGGTTGATGTTGAGCAAGGGGGCGGCGATGTATGTGCGGATTATCACCGGGATGCCGATCACGGATCCTACCGGGGGCTACAAGTGTTTTCGCCGTCGCGCGTTGGAAGCCTTGAACTTGGACGAGGTCAAATCCAATGGTTATAGCTTCCAGATCGAGTTGACGCACAAATTGTGGCGCAACGGGTATCGGGTGGCGGAAGTGCCGATTATCTTTACCGAGCGCGAGCAGGGGCATTCCAAAATGTCCGGGCACATTATCAGCGAGGCGCTCTTGATGGTTTGGCGGCTCTTGTTCCAAAACGGCTGTCGTCGGCGTCCGCGTGCCGTGGCCAAGTAAAAATTATTTATTGGTAACGGGTGGAGGAGCGGTCAATCAGCTTGCCGCCGCATCTGTTCCCGCAATTTCTGCAACAACGGGTCCTGTGCTCCTTCCATGAGACGGTCGGTGGCGATCTTAAAATTCACCTCGGCGACGGGATTGTCTTTCCGAAGCAAAAACAAGGATCGCTCCAACCAAGGCCGGGCGCTGGCATAATCACCGGCCTCGACGTAATGCTGGCCGACGTGTGCACTGGTGAAGTAACCGTTCGGGTCCAACTCGTCCGCTTGCAGGAACAAGGCTTCGGCTTCGCCGTGGCGGTTCAAGAAGTCCAGCACCATCCCCCAACGCATATAGTTGAAGCCGTTGAGCGGATTGTTGGTGAGACCGCGCTGGTACCAAGTGATGGCCTGGGCGGCTTGCTGCGCATAATCCGCTTTGCCTTCGAGGCTGGCCAACCGGTAAATCTCGCCGAGGGCGTAAGCGGTGTCCCCGTTGCGCGGTTCGATGGTGTAGGCGCGTTCCAAGACGACAGCTTGTTCCAGCGCATCTTTTTCCAGGCGGGTTGCTTGGTTTAACAAGATGGCCTCGCGACCAAGCCGCACTGTTTGTGGGCCGAGATAGCCAAGTGTTGCCAGTAGCAGGGTTGTGGCGAGGAGCTTGCCGGGCCAGCGCGCGGATAGCCAGAAACGGTCTGAGGCGAAGCGCCAGTGGCTGGTGAGCAACGCCATCAAAGTCACGGCGACAATGGCATTGGCCGGGATTTGTAGGTTGAAGTCCACCACAGAATGCAAGGCCATGGCGAACAAGCCCAGCGCTGCCCCGAGAACGAAGGCGAATTTGTCGCTCGTGTTCGATGAGAACGCTCCGCCGTCGCGTTGCACATGTCGCCAAACTTTCATCACGCCGACCGTCAACAATATGAGGGCAATAGTGATGATCCCCATGCCGATACTGCCCCAGTCGGCGAGAGTGTTGAGGTATTCGTTGTGGGCGCGGTCAGGTTGGAGTTGGACTGAAGTGGGGCGATAGGTTTTGAAGCGCAGGTCATAATGGCCCGGGCCGACGCCGACCCACACATGGTCTTGCCACATGCGCATGGCGGAATCCCACAACACCATCCGGGTATCAAGGTCCACTCGCCCGGCGACGAACGCGCGGTTGAAGCGCTGTTTGAAGTAATCTGTTTTGACGGACGCCAGTGTGCCGCCCAGAACGAGCAGAGCCAGCAAGGCGATTGCTGGCCAGCGGAACGACCGGTGCGACAAGAGCAAGAGGGCTAGGCCGATCAAGGCGAGTGATACCGCCACCCAACTGCCTCGGGACGCCGTGGCGGCAATGCCCGCGATCATACAAAGCGTGGCGTAGGCGATGAAGATTTTGGTCAATGCTTTGCCGCGTCCCACGAAGGCGTAAGCGACTGCGAGCGGTACAAGCATTTCCAGAAAGCCGGCAAGATGGTTGGGACAGATGTATGTGCCGCTGCCGCGGCCGACGTAGCCGGAATGAACATTCCAGACGAGATCGGATTTGGTGGCGAATTGGAATACGGCGTAGAACGAGAGCAGCGTTGCGAGGCCAAACCAAGTGAACGCAATGATCTGCGTGGACTCTTGCCGGTGTAGATTGTTCAGCACGAGAAAGAACACCGCGGCATAGACCAACACACGTAATAATTCTTGGCGTCCGACATATTCGACGTCGCAGGTCAGGTAACGCCCCACTGCGTAGCCGGCAAAAGCGAGCACGGCCCAGCCCAGCGGCGGAAACAGGAATTTAGGTTTCTCGTTTAACCAGACGCGCGCCAACCACAACAGCAGCGCGGCACTGGTGAGGAGTTGCACAATAACAAACTCCTGCAAGCGCGCGGCCCCGAAGGCGAGCGGGCTGAAGACCAAGATGCCTAGGATCAAGCCGAGGATGCCGCGTTCGCACCAGCGATCGAGAGTTTCGCGGTCTATGTTGCCCGGCAGTCCCATCAAAATAGGCTGTAGATGAATGGTGCCAAGGCGCTGCCTTTGGCGAAGATCAAGAGTCCACCGAGCACCAGCAAGAAAATGACGATGGGGGCGATCCACCATTTCTTCCGCTCGCGCAGGAATTCCAGAAACTCTTTGATGATGGCAAGACGGCTCATCAGATCTTATTTTCCCATCATTGTCCGGAGGCGCGGGCGGGGACAAGTTCATTTCTCGACCAAGCCGGTGAAACCGGAATGGTTCGATCGAGGCAGGAGAATTTAATCGGGATCGCCATCCGGACGAAGGAACGTGTCATGCGGTTCGCTTCAGGAAACCATGAGGAATACTTGCGGGAATCAGTCGGATTATTTCCGGCAAAAACGGTTTCGCGCCTTGCCAAAGATTTTTCTTCCTCGCAGACTGCGGGCAAATTTGAACCATACAAACTCATGAGCACTCAGGCAAAATTGGAGTTGGAGGGTAAATCATACAATTTCCCCGTTGTTGTCGGAAGCGAAGGCGAAAAGGCTGTGGATGTGTCCGCGTTACGCGCCACCACCGGCTACATCACGCTCGACGAAAGCTACGGCAACACGGGCGCGTGCCAGAGCAAGGTTACTTTCATTGATGGCGAAAAGGGGATTTTGCGCTATCGCGGTATTCCCATCGAAGAGCTGGCGGAGAAGTCCTCCTTCGTCGAAACAGCGTTCCTCGTGATCTACGGCCACCTGCCATCCCGGGCAGAGTTGCAGAAGTTCTCGGATGCCTTGACAAATTACCAGAATTTGCACGAGGACATGAAGTATCACTTCGAGGGGTTTCCTTCGTCATCGCACCCGATGGCGATCCTCTCGGCGATGATTAACGCTGCGAGCTGTTTTTACCCGGATTTGATGCAGGGTGATCGCAGCCATTTTGATGATCACGTGGCTAGGTTGATCTCGCAAGTGCGCACCATCGCGGCGTTCTCGTATCGCAAGTCTGTCGGTCGGCCGATTATTTATCCGAAGAATGCCTACAAGTACACGGCGAACTTTTTGCACATGCTGTTCTCCGATCCGTACGACGATTATGAAATCAGGCCCGAGGTTGTGCGGGCGTTGGATCTGATCTTTTTGTTGCATGCAGATCACGAACAGAACTGTTCGACTTCAACGGTGCGCATGGTGGCGTCGAGTCAGGCGAATTTGTACGCGAGTTGTTCCGCCGGCGTTTGTGCGCTCTGGGGGCCTTTGCATGGCGGGGCGAACCAGGCTGTGGTGGAGATGTTGGAGCAGATCCACAAAGAAGGCGATGATGGCTCGAAGTTCATCACTGCGGCTAAGGACAAGAACAGCGGGCGCAAGCTCATGGGCTTTGGTCATCGTGTATATAAGAATTACGATCCGCGCGCCAAAATCATTAAGAAGGCATGCGATGAAGTGCTGGGTTCACTGAAGATTGACGATCCGTTGCTGGCGATTGCCAAGAAATTGGAAGAGGCTGCCTTGAAAGATTCCTATTTCGTGGAACGCAAGCTGTATCCGAATGTGGATTTTTACAGCGGTATCATCATGCGCGCGCTGGGCATCCCGGTGGAGATGTTCACGGTGATCTTTGCCATCGGGCGTATGCCGGGCTGGATTGCTAATTACAAGGAAATTGCAGATGATCCCAAGGCCCGGATTTGCCGGCCCCGCCAGGTGTACGTAGGCAAGACGCAAAATTCCTACGTGGCCGCCACTGCGCGCAAGTAAACGGGCGCGCGGGCAGAGTTGGCATGGCGTCCGCTGGCTGGAATAGAATTTTCAACGGAATCCGAGGAGGTTCCGTTCCAAGGCATGAAACGAATTCTAGTCATTGACGACGAAGAGTGGTTGCGCGAAATGGTGCAAATGGCACTCGGACAGCGTGGCTACGATGTGATCGAAGCTCCCAACGGGTTGGTGGGCGTCGAACTCGCGCGTAAGGAACTTCCTGATCTGGTTCTTTGCGATGTGAACATGGAGAAGATGGATGGATATGCTACACTCTCCGCCCTGCGCAGCGAAAAAGCCACGGCCACGATTCCCTTCATCCTGATGACCGGCATGGCCGACAATGCCGGGATGCGCCACGGCATGGACCTCGGGGCCAACGATTATCTTCCCAAACCTTTTTCCCTCGACGGGCTCTATGCCGCCGTCGAGGCGCGGATCAAGATCGCTGAGAAGGTCAAGGAACAGGCGGGGGAGGCATTAGACGACCTGCGCAGCAATATCAGCATGATGCTGCCGCACGAGTTGCGCACGCCGCTGAACGGCATCCTCGCTTATGGCGAAATGCTCGCATCAGATCCAGAGTCGCTTACGCCCGAAGAGATCAAAGATATGGGCCTGACCATTTCGCAGAGTGGTCGTGCGTTGCAGCGGCTCATCGAAACATTTCTGGCGTACTCCCAATTGGAGATGATCCGGGCCGATGCCAAAAAGATCGCTTCCTTGCGGGAAAAACCCACCTTGAATGCGGATCAACTAGTTGAACGGGAAACTGTGCGGATCGCAGGGGACATCAAGCGTTCTATCGATCTTAAGCTGCAGCTCTCACCGGTCTCCGTGCCGATCTCTGAAGATTACTTTGCCAAACTGGTCAACGAACTAGCGCACAATGCCTTGAAATTTTCCGCTCCTGGCAGCCCGGTGACTGTCACCTTGGCCGCCGCTCCGGACGCGACCGTGCTTTCCATCTCGGATCGCGGGCGCGGCATGTCTCCGGAGCAGATCACCAAGATCGGTGCGTTCATGCAGTTCGACCGTAAGACGCACGAGCAGCAGGGGTTGGGCTTGGGCCTGACGATCGCCCGGCGGCTGGCGGAGATTCACGGTGGCGTGCTGACGGTGCAAAGCGCACTTGGCGCGGGGACCACCGTGACGGTCAAGTTTCCTGCGAAGTGAGCCCGCGGCTTACTTGGAGATGCGTTCGTAGAAATCCACCAAGCCCGGCAGATCCACCAGTCGGCCCGAGGGTTTGCCTTCCGGCGTGTAGCGTTGTGGCGTTTTGATGCCGTGCTCTGTTATGAAGGCAATTCCGAATACCAGGATAATTCCCACCAGCGGGGCTAAATCTAACTTACCCAATCGCAGAGGAAGTCTTCGTAACGGCGCGAGCAACTGGCGCGCGATGAGGTCAAGGTGTTGCCAGAATGGTTGACGACCGAAGAAGACGTAGCTGCTCACGAAGTATAAAGCGAAGATGCCAATGAGCAGGAATTTCCACGCCAAGTAGCTGCCAACTCCTACCAGTAACGCTTGTAGCAGTCGCGCCAGCATACCGCTTGGCGCGGGCATGATGCCGTAAAACGTCAGCGGCCAACTCGCCATCCACCAAATGGGAGTGAGCGCCAGCAGGGGGAGCAGGAGCTTGGTTACGCGCGACCAGCGTTCCACCTTGCCGAGATGCAGTTGCAGCAGTTGTCGGAGCGAGTCTGTTTCTGCAGCCTCGGATTTCACCGCGGACAACAGCAATACCCAGATCAGGAACACGGCCAACATCACGCCGAAGCTATAGAAAGAATACAACAGCATCGGCACGAATGACGTGACGTTAGATTTAAACGGAAGCGAAATGGTGCCAACGTCGATCTTGCCGGTCCAGTTCAGCGCCGAACCAAACTCCATGTAAAGCGGCACTCGCAGTATCAGCAATCCCAGCAGGGCAAACGGCAGATGCCAGCGCTTGAACGCGGTCTTCTCTGCTCGCCGGATGGTGCCGGCAAGCGTGGCGGGTCGCGATACGGACAGCGGATCAAATCGGGCCGCCCGCCAGTTGAACCACAGCAGCAGCCCGACCAGATTCAGAATGAAATCGAGCAGGCCCATGTGAATTGAAAAGCAGCGGGCGAGTCATCCAAGCTCGCCCGCGCGATTACATCATCTTGAGCAACGTGTCTGCCATGTCGCTCGGCGTGGCGGCGACACCGATGCCGGCGGCTTTGAATGCGGCGATCTTTGCTTCCGCCGTGCCTTTGCCGCCGCTGACGATGGCGCCCGCGTGGCCCATGCGACGGCCGGGCGGTGCGGTCGTGCCAGCGATGAAACCAGCGACCGGCTTCTTGCAATTCTTCGCGATCCACTCGGCGGCTTCTTCTTCGGCGCTGCCGCCGATTTCGCCGATCATGATGATGCCAGTGGTTTCTGGATCGTCGTTGAACAGTTTGATGACGTCGAGATGCGACGTGCCATTGACGGGGTCGCCGCCGATGCCGACGCAGGTGGATTGACCGACGCCGCGCGAGGTGAGTTGCCACACGGCTTCATAGGTCAACGTGCCGGAGCGCGAGACGACGCCGATGTTGCCTTTCTTGTGGATGTAACCAGGCGCAATGCCGATGCGGCAACCGCCGTGGGAATCCTTGCCTTCGCCGGGCGTGACGATGCCAGGGCAGTTCGGGCCGATGAGGCGCGTCTTGCTGCCTTGCATGGCGCGTTTGACCTTGATCATGTCGTTGACCGGAATGCCTTCGGTGATGGCCACGACGAGGTCGAGTCCCGCATCCACACCTTCGAGGATGGCGTCGCCCGCGAAGGGTGGGGGAACGAACACGGCGCTGGCAGTCGCGCCAGTCTGCTTCACAGCGTCCGCGACAGTGTCGAAGATCGGAACTTTCTTACCGTTGTGCTCGAAAATTTGGCCGCCCTTGCCGGGCGTAACGCCAGCGACGACTTGCGATCCGTAATCAATCGAGAGTTGGGCATGTCGCGCGCCGAAGCTGCCGGTGATGCCTTGAACGAGAACTTTGGTGTTGGGTTTTACTAGAATTGCCATGAGAAAAATTAGTGGTGTTCAGCTTTACGCTTGTGGATGCAGATCGTGTTGCCGTCGGGATCGGAAATCATCGCCATGTGGCAGACGGGCGTGGGGAATGGTTCCATCTTGAACTTCACGTCGCTGGATTTCAGATGGGCAATCGCCTGGTCGAAATCCTCAACTTCAAGTCCGACAGAGCAGCCGTCGGCGCGAGGCTTCCAATCGGGCGCGCCGGCACCGATGGAAAGCGTTCCGCCGGCGATGTCGTATTCGGTCCATTGCATGCCGCCGGGTTCGCCGACGGTCATGGTGGCTTTTAAGCCGAGCACGCCTTCGTAAAACTTCCGCGCCCGCGCCATGTCAGTGACGGGATAACAACTGAATGCGATTTCAGTGATTTTCATATTACGAGAACAGTTGGCGCGCCAGTGCGAGCGGGGAACGCTTGAACCACTTGCCAGCTGCCGCGCGGAACCGGCTCGCCGGGTTTTGGCGGGCCATTACTTCACGAGCGACCACATCGCGGAGCGCTTCGCACTCGCGCCGTGATTTTTCGTGATGTTGGGACAGTTCGATCATCTGTTTTTGCAACTCGATTAGACGACGATAAGACTCCAAGTCGGTGACCTCCGACTTTGCCCGTTCCAACTTGTCGTCGCTCCGAGCCATCGCGCCCTAGTTGCCGTGCTTCATCGATTATTTGCCGACGGCTTTGACAACTTTTTGCGCGGCGTCAGCCATGGTGTCGCCCGTGATGAGCGTCAGGCCGGATTCGGCCAACGTCTTTTTACCCGCGTTCACGTTGTTGCCTTCGAGGCGCACGACGAGGGGGAGTTTCAATCCCGTTTCCTTCACCGCCGCGACGATGCCGGTGGCGATAACGTTGCAATCCATGATGCCACCGAAAATGTTGACGAAGATGCCCTTCACGTTGGGATCTTGCAGGATGATCTTGAACGCCGCCGTGACTTGGTCTTTGCTCGCACCGCCACCGACGTCGAGGAAGTTCGCGGGCATGCCGCCGTAATGTTGGATGATGTCCATCGTTGCCATCGCGAGGCCCGCGCCGTTGACAAGGCAAGCGATGCTGCCGTCGAGCTTGATGTAATTCAGCGCAAACTTGCTGGCTTCGATTTCCAACGGCGCTTCCTCACCGAGGTCGCGCATCTCCATGATGTTCTTGTGACGATAGAGCGCGTTGTCATCGAGACCGATCTTGGCGTCCACGCAGGACAAAGCTTCTTTGCCATCGGCGCCGACGATGATGCAGAGCGGATTGATTTCCACCATGCTCGCGTCGCATTCCCACCAGGTTTTGTAAACGCCCATGAGCAACTTCACGCCGCTGTTGAACGCGTCGCCCTTGAGGCCGAGCGCGGAAGCAATCTTGCGCGCCTGATACGGCATGATGCCGACGGCGGGATCAATCTGCTCCTTGATGATCTTCTCGGGATGCTTCTCGGCGACTTCCTCGATGTCCATGCCGCCTTCGGTGCTGGCCATGATCAGCGGACGCGACGTGGCGCGATCCAGCAACACGGCGAGGTAAAATTCTTTTTTGATCTCTTCGGCAGCGGCGACGAGCAGCTTGCTGACGAGGCGACCGTCAGGACCGGTCTGTTTGGTGACAAGCACCTGACCGAGCATCGCCTTGGCTTTTTCGTAAACGTCTTCGACGCTCTTGCACAATTTCACGCCGCCCTGAAAGCCGCTCTTGAATGTGCCTTTGCCACGCCCGCCCGCATGGATCTGTGATTTGACCACGACGAGTTTGTTGCCCGCGCCGAAAAGTTTTTCCGCGACCGCCTTGGCTTGCTCGGGCGTCGAGCAGACATCGCCGGGGGGGACGGCGACACCGTATTGAGCGAGAAGTTGTTTGGCCTGGTATTCGTGAATGTTCATGTCAGAAAAAGCGGACGTCATTGAACGAAGCTTCGGCGGGGAAATCAATCTTTAACCCGAGGAAAGCGGGTGATGGCGAAACAAAAACCGGTGAGCAGCGGTCCGTTTGGCCTACCACCAAAGATAATTCGGGTCGGGTGTGATGAATTCGTCAGCTTGAGAATACGTGGCGGGGAACGCAAAATAAACCACGTGACCGTCAGCAAACAAAACGTTCAAGATGCGCCTGGCGGTACGATTATGCCACTGCGTTCGCCGGTCAGCCGCAGGCCGATTCGCGTGTAATGGCCAGTCACCGGCGATAATCTTGTTATCCGTCCGGGTGAAGCTGCTTGATTTTACGGGAGTCCCATAGCTTCCGTTTCTCGCCGCTGTTACATGTTTGATGCGAAAACTGTCGACACCAAACTGGGTGAGGTAACTATTTCCGTAGGCTTCCCAAACGGTGGTATTGACCCCGTTGAGCGCGTCACCTTTGTCGCGCGGACAATGGAAGACTTCCACGTTGTGCGTATAAACATTCAAGGGCCGGTTAGTAGGCCAGACGTTGTTTGAATTATAACCTGCATCATTGCCGCGCTGTCCGCCGAAAGTTGGCCAATTATCGTGAATGGGATAGGTGTCGGAATTGTCTTCGGCATAAAGACTCATCGCGATGCCGATCTGGCGGAGGTTGTTCAGGCATTGGACCCGCGCCGCTTTATCTTTGGCCGTGCTGAGAGCGGGGAGGAGGAGGGCAGCGAGAATGGCGATGATGGCAATCACCACCAGCAGTTCGATCAAAGTAAAACCACGCTGCCCGAATGGCTTGATCGCAAAACTTTTTCCAATCGCAGGCAAGTTTTCCGCCTTTCCCCTTGTTCAATTCAGCCGGCAATGGCGCTGATTTCGACCGGCTCGACGCTGACCTTTTGTGATTCGAGCCACTTGATGGCGGCTTTGATCTCGTTGCGTTCGCCGTCGAGTTCGAGGCAAACGATGCCGATCTCGTCCGTGACACTGGCCTGGCGGATGTTGGTCACGAGCTTGAACTTGTGGCCCAACTGCCAGATGAGCGGCTGGGTGATGAGCTTGGGCGGATACATCAGCCACAGGCGCGTCTGTTGCGGAGTCTTCGCCGTCGTCGGAGCGGATTTCTTTTTAGCAGCCATGAGATTGATTGGTTTAATTGTTCTCCCTCACCTCGGCCCTCTCCCCAAGGAGAGGGGGAATGTTTTGCAGATTTCCTGCAACTCGAAAGCTGGTCTCAATGCAGCCGTCGCTCGAATTACCAGAAGCCGCCGCTCGCAGTTCCCTCTCCCCGGGGAGAGGGTTAGGGTGAGGGCGAGCGTTTTCACAAACTGGTTTCGGCCTAGCCTCCCGCGATCGCCGGGATGATGCTGATTTCGTCGCCGTCTTTGAGCGGGGTTTGCTGGTCCTGTGAGGAAGCGGATGTCTTCTTCGTTCACATAGACGTTCACGAACCGGCGGACTTCGCCTTTTTCGTCCACGAGCCGCTCGGCGATGCCGGGGTAGCGGGACTGCAATTCGGTGATCGCCTCGCCAATGGTGGCGGCGTTGACTTCGACCAGCTCCTCGTTGTTGGTCAACTTGCGGAGCGGCGTTGGGATTCGAACTTTCTTTGCCATAAATTTTTAAGCGGTAACTTTTTCTTCAGCGGCGAGCATCGCTTCAAACTCGCGCAGGCTCGGCTTGATTTCGCGCGTCTTGCCGACGTGGCCCACGACGGCGTCGAGCGTCTTCAGGCCGTTGCCGGTGATGCAGAGGACGGCGGAATCATTCGCCGGAATCTTGCCCGAGGCAATGAGTTTCTTGGCCACCGCCGTGGTCACGCCGCCGGCGGTTTCCGCAAAGATGCCTTCGTTCTCGGCGAGCAGGCGGATGCCTTCGCGGATTTCGTCGTCGGTCACGTCGTCGGCGCCGCCGCCGGTCTCCTTCATCACGCGCAACGCGTAGAAGCCGTCCGCCGGCGTGCCGATGGCGAGCGATTTCGCAATCGTGTTCGGTTTGACGGGCTTGAAGAAATCCAGTCCCGCCTTTTGCGCGACGGAGATCGGTGAGCAACCGGTCGCTTGTGCGCCGTGCACGGAATACTTCGTTTCTCACGAGGCCGAGCTTGGTGAATTCCTGATACGACTTCTGGATCTTGGTCAGCAACGAGCCGGACGCCATCGGGACGACGGTGTGCTGCGGAATCTGCCAGCCGAGTTGTTCCATGATTTCAAAGCCCATGCTCTTCGAGCCTTCGGCGTAGTAAGGGCGCATGTTCACGTTCACGAACGCCCAGCCGAACTTGCCCGCGATCTCGGCGCAGAGGCGATTCACTTCGTCGTAATGACCTTTGATGCCGATGACGTTCGCACCATAGACGAGCGAGTTGACGACCTTGCCGAGTTCGAGATCGTTCGGGATGAAGACGTAGGATTTGAGTCCGGCGCTGGCGGCATTGGCGGCGACGGAGTTGGCAAGATTGCCGGTGGACGCGCAGGCGACGGTTTTGAAGCCAAGTTCCACAGAACGGCTCAACGCGACGCTGACCACGCGGTCTTTGAACGAGAGCGTGGGATAATTCACGGTGTCGTTCTTGATCCAGAGTTCGCGAATGCCGAGCGCCTTGGCGAGACGATCCGCCTTCACGAGCGGCGTGAAGCCGACTTGCGCACCCACGGTGGGTTCACCGGCGACAGGCAGCAATTCGCGATAACGCCACATGGATTTCGGGCGCGATTGAATGGCGGCCTTGGTCAAAGACTTCTTGATGCGGTCGTAGTCGTAGGCGACTTCGAGCGGGCCGAAATCAAATTCGCAGACATGCGTGGCGGCGAGCGGATATTCGCGGCCGCACTCGCGGCACTTGAGGGCCTTCATAAATCCTTCGTGTTTTTCACTCATAATAAAATTTATCTGCTGTAGCAGCTGTCTGTGACTGCCGCTTTCTAATTTGTCCGGCGGTCATAACCCGCCGCTACAGTTTCAGGGCAAACAAAAAGCCCCAACTCATCTAGAGAAGGGGCGACAAATCTTGCACGTCTTCTCATTTTTCCCGAAGGCATTGTCGGTCACAGACCGGCGTTACATCGAGCTGGATTTGGCACCTGCATTGAAACTATTGCTTCAACCGGTTGCCGTGGCGTCATCGGGCCAGTCCCTCAGCCACTCTGCATGAGACCGTTGGTATCAACGGATGCGGATAGATTGATTTAGGGCTGTAATGCTGTCAAAGATTTATTTTGCTTTTGAGGCTAAGGCAGGGGCAAGTCTCCTGAAGTTGCCGTTTGCTGGGCGAAGGTGTTTTTGTGTCAAAGCTTGGGAGTGAGGTGTTCGCCAAGGCGGAAATCCGCAACGTAACTTATCTCTTGCATTAATCCCGCCGAAAGTAGTGAAGATTTCACAAAGAGTCTTGCGGTATTGTTTGCCAATTAGTAATCATTTTTTGTCGTCGCGGTTCAAGCCCAAGTAAACCTTTGACGCCCGGCGATGTTTTCCAATGATGCCGACCTCTGTTTGGTCGGCGTTTTGTGTCGGAGCGTTTTGTATTCACAGTTGGTTTGGACGGACTAAAAGCGATTTGCAATGTCAGCGATTTTTCCGAAGTGGACCAATAAACTGCCGCTGATGATTCTCGTCGGCGGTTTGCTGACGGCGGGGGCCGTCACGGCGGGAGTATGGTATTACTTCACGCCCAAATATTTTCGTGTGGGCTACCAACCCATCCAGCCCGTGGCATTTTCACACGCCACGCATGCGGGGCAACTGGGCATCGATTGCCGCTATTGCCATAGCATGGTGGAGAAATCCTGGTTCTCCAATATTCCTGCCAGCTCCACCTGTATGAACTGTCACAATCAGGTGCTGAAAGATGATCCCCGCTTGGCGCTGGTTCGTGAAAGTGCGGCGAGCGGGCAAGCCGATTCCGTGGGTGCAGATCCATCGGGTGCCGGACTTCGTTTATTTCAATCACTCCGTTCACGTAAACCGCGGTATCAGCTGCGTGGAATGTCACGGTCGCATTGATCAGATGGAGGAGGTTTATCATGCCAAGCCGTTGAGCATGTCGTTCTGTCTGGATTGCCATAGCAACCCGGCGGCGAAGGTTCGTCCGGCAGATAAGATCACTGATCTCGATCTGGACGCCGAGCGAAGATCCGAATGAAGCTGTGAAGAAACAGGAAGCATTCGGAAAGAAATTCGTCCACGATTTCCGCGTCGAGTCGCTGAATAATTGCTCGGCCTGTCACCGATGAAAACCATTCCTCCCACGGACCGCACGCCGCAAACCGGTCGCCAGTATTGGCGCGGCCTCGATGAACTCGCGGATACGCCCGAGTTCAAACAATTTCTCGAACGCGAGTTCCCCGCCAACGCCGGTGATTTCTCCGACCCGGTTTCGCGCCGGCATTTCGTGAAGATCATGTCCGCGTCGTTCGCGCTCGCAGGCATTGGGCTCGGCACGACGGGTTGCCGTCGGCCGGAAGACAAGTTGATGCCGTTCGGCAAGGCGCCGGAAAATTACGTTTATGGTGCGTCGCAGTATTACGCGACCGCCATGCAGACGCGCGGTGGAGCAATTCCGCTGGTGGCGAAATCTTACGATGGTCGCCCGATCAAGCTGGAAGGCAATCCGCTGTTCCCCGGTGGCAATGGTGGTACGGATCGCTTTGCGCAGGCTTCCATCTTGAATCTTTACGATCCGGATCGTGCCACGCGTTTTGCAAAAGGCACGGGTAAGGATCGCGCCTCGGTCACGTCTGGTGAGGCGCTGGATTTCCTCGGTAGCTTGGCGAACAAGTTCGCGGCTAATCAGGGCGCTGGCCTTGCGTTGCTCGGTGAACGTCCCCAATCGCCTTCACGCCGTCGGTTGCATCAGGACATCGCGAAGAAGTTGCCGCAGGCCAAGTGGTATCTCTACGACGCGATCGATTCTGAAATCCATCAGCGCGCCGCCAGTAAGGCGTTTGGCAAGTCAGTGAAGCCGATCTTCCGCTACGACGTGGCGGACACGGTGCTCGCGCTGGATTGTGATTTCATTGGCGGTGAAGATGACGCGCATAACAGCATTCGTCAGTTCACCAGCCGCCGGAAGATTGAGACGCCGAAGGACAATTTGAACCGTCTCTACGCGGTGGAATCGCTGTTCACGCTCACGGGCATGAACGCCGACCATCGGTTGCGCGTGGCTTCCAGTGCGGTAGTCACGGTGGCGGCAGCCATCGCAGCGGAACTCGGTGTCAATGTCGGCACGCTGGTTTCCAGCTCGAAGGTTGAACTCGATAAAAAGTGGATTTCCGAGTGCGCAAAGGATTTGAAAGCCAGCGGTGGCAAGTCGTTGGTGGTTGCTGGTGTGCGCCAGCCGTTGGCGGTGCATCTTATTGTTGCCGCAATCAACGAGAAGTTGGGCGCAATCGGTAAGACGGTGGAGCTTGTCGAAGCGCCTGCATCTATTTCTGCTGGTCTCGGCGAACTGGCTGAGTCGCTCAACAAGAACGAAGTGGATACGCTCGTTATCGTAGGCGCAAATCCAGTTTACAACGCGCCCGCAGATTTGAGCTGGGGGGCGACGCAACGTAAGGCCAAAACCATTGTTCGTCTCGGTTACTACGAAGATGAAACGGGTGTTGCAGCCGACTGGCATTTCCCGCAGGCGCACTTCCTCGAATCGTGGAATGACAGCCGCACCAGTGATGGCACACTCGTTCCAGTTCAACCGCTCATCGCCCCGTTGTTTGGCGGTCTATCGGACTTGGAATTCATTTCCAGGCTCGCCGGTTTGGCGGAAACCAGCCCAAACAAGATTGTTCGGGCGACGTTCGCAAGCATCGCAGGCGACAATTCAGAAGCCGCTTGGAACAAATTCCTGCATGACGGTTTTGCGGCGGGCACGGTGGCGAAGAAGGTTGGCGCGAGCTTGAGTTCTTCCGCGTTGAACGAAGCGTTGACTGCTCCGACAGCAACCGCGACCAGCAAAGATAACCTCGAAGTCGTGCTCTATCGCGACGCGAAGGTGGACGACGGTCGCTACAACAACAACGGTTGGTTGCAAGAACTTCCTGATCCGATCACGAAGATCGTCTGGGACAATGCCGTGCTCGTGAGCCGCAAGACAGCGCGCGAACTTGGCGTGCAGAACAACGACCTTGTCGAGATTGCCATCGGTGATAAGAAAGTTGTTGGTCCGATCTGGACGCAGCCGGGCATGGCGGATTTCACACTCGGCCTTGCGCTGGGTTATGGTCGCAAGGAAACCGGGCGCGTCGGTGTCGGCGTTGGTTTCGATGCGTATCCGTTGTTCAGCACCAAGACCGGTTACGTCGCCACGGGCGCGAAGTTGACCAAGTCTGGACAGACCTATCCGATTTCCTGCACGCAGACGCACTGGAGCATGGAAGGTCGCGCGATTGTGCGCGAAGCGAATCTGGAGCAGTTCAAGGAACATCCGGATTTCGCGCAGAAGCTGAATGCCCCGGTACCGCCCGTCCCGCGAATCATGAAGGTAAATCGCTCCGATTTACCCGAACCCGCTCGATGAAGCCAAGAAGAAGGCGCATCACCAGTGGGGTATGGCGATCGACCTGAATGGTTGCGTCGGTTGCGGCACATGCGTCGTCGCGTGTCAGACCGAGAATAACATTCCGATTGTTGGTAAAGATCTCGTGGCGCGCGGTCGGGAAATGCACTGGATGCGGATTGATCGCTATTACTCCGCCGATCCGAAGAAGCACACTTGGGGCAAATGGCTCAAGGACGAAACTTTCAAGCGCGACGAAGATCAGCAGTTCAACGAGTGGATTGACGATGTGCAGGCGGTGAACCAGCCGATGCTCTGTCAGCACTGCGAAGCTGCTCCGTGCGAAAGCGTGTGTCCGGTCAACGCGACCGTGCACGACCATGAAGGTTTGAATGTGATGGCGTACAACCGCTGTGTTGGCACGCGCTACTGTTCAAACAACTGCCCGTATAAGGTCCGGCGCTTCAATTATCTCGATTACAATAAGCGGCCGTTGAAGGACCTCAAAGGCCCGTTCTATCCGACGGTGATCCTGCACTCGACCGATGGGCGAGTGGGATTTGAAGCGCTGGTGGCGAGATCACGACGTCCGGCATGCGTGAGCAGGACGAGTGGGATTTGATCAAGATGTTCAAGAACCCCGATGTCACCGTGCGTATGCGCGGCGTGATGGAGAAGTGCACGTTCTGCATGCAGCGCATCGAGCAGCGCGAAGATTGCGCAGAAGGTCAAGGCGGGCGAATCCGGCGATGTCGTCGTTCCGGACGGCGTCATCAAGACCGCTTGCGAGCAAGCTTGTCCGGCGGGAGCGATTGTGTTCGGGAACGTGGCTGATGCAAACAGCCGGGTGTCGAAGCTCAAGGCCCAGCAACGAAATTACTCGGTGCTGGACTTCCTCAAGACGCAAGCCGCGCACGACGTATCTCGCGAAAGTGCGCAATCCGAATCCCGGCGATGCCGGATTATGTGGATTCCCCGTTCACGTTGGAAGAATTTGAAGCGAAAAATGGAAACCCATTTGGAGGCCATGGCCACGAGGCGTCCGCTCCCGGACATGCCGAACAGCTCACGCTGGTGAGAAAGGAGCGCACTAATGTCTGACGCCGCAACAGAGATCAAAGTGCCCCCAGTTCCTGCCGAACTGGTGCGCGAACCCGTTGGTCAGCAACAACCGCAGCTTCGGCTGGATTTCCGACCGCGTAGTCGGTCATCACCGAAGGCAAGGTGCCGATGTGGTGGTGGGCGTCGTTTGTGCCGAGCATTCTCTTGCTGGGTTTGTTGCGGTTGCATGTTGTTCTACCAGATCACGACCGGTGTCGGCGTCTGGGGTAACCATCATCCCACCATGTGGGGCTGGGACATCATCAACTTTGTCTGGTGGATCGGTATCGGTCACGCTGGTACGTTGATCTCAGCGATTCTCTTCCTGCTCCGCCAGAAGTGGCGCACGGCGGTGAACCGCGCGGCGGAAGCGATGACCATCTTCGCGGTGATGTGCGCCGGTATTTATCCGGCGATGCACGTCGGTCGTGTCTGGTTTGACTGGTGGCTGTTTCCGATACCGACTTATCAAGGTTTGTGGCCGCAATTCCGCTCGCCGCTGATGTGGGACGTGTTCGCCGTCTCGACCTACTTCACGGTGTCGGTGTTGTTCTGGTATGTCGGCTTGATCCCTGATCTCGCGATGATGCGCGACCGCGCCAAGACGAAGGTGAAGCAATTCATCTACGGCTTGTTCTCGCTCGGTTGGACCGGCTCGAACCGCAATTGGAGCAACTACGAAAAGGCGTATTTGATTCTCGCCGGTCTCTCGACGCCATTGGTGCTCTCCGTGCACTCGATCGTGTCGTTGGACTTCGCGGTGTCGCAGTTGCCGGGCTGGCACACGACCATCTTCCCGCCGTACTTCGTGGCGGGCGCGGTGTTCTCCGGTTTCGGTATGGTGCTGACGCTGTTGATCCCATTGCGCAGCATGTGCCACTTGGAAGACGTCATCACGATGCGGCACATTGATGTGATGTGTAAAGTGACCTTGGCGACGGGCTGTATTGTCAGCTACGCCTACATCATGGAGTTCATCATTGCGTGGTATAGCGGATCGGGGATGGAAAAATTCCACTTCATGAACCGTGCGCTCGGCCCAATGTGGTGGGGCTGGGTCATGATGATGGGCTGCAACATGATCGTGCCGCAATTGTTCTGGTTCAAGAAAGTGCGGCAGAATCTGGTGATCGTGTTCATCCTCTCGATCTTAGTGAACATCGGCATGTGGTTCGAGCGGTTCGTCATCGTGGTCGTCGGTCTCTACCGCGAATTCCTCCCGTCGAACTGGGATTATTACAAGCCGACTTGGGTGGATATCTGCACCTACCTCGGCACCTTTGGTTTATTCTTTACCATGTTCCTGTTGTTCATGCGCTTCCTGCCGATGATCGCGGTATCGGAAGTCAAGGGCGTCACGCCTCAGGCCGATCCGCATCATCCGTCGGCGGGTGGCGGAAACGGAGGGCATCACTGATGAGTGCCAACGCAAAAGCATACGGCTTGATCGCCGAATTTGAGAATACTTCGACCGTGTTGCACGCGGCGGAACAGGTCCGCGATGCGGGCTTTCGCAAGTGGGATGTCTATATGCCGTTCCCGATCCACGGGATGGACAAGGCGATGGGTCTCAAGAATTCCAAGGTGGGCTGGTTCTCGTTCCTCGGGGGCGTGACCGGTTATACCACGGGCATGTTGATGATCTGGTTCATGAACGCCGTGGATTACAAGATCATCGTCGGCGGCAAGCCGATGTTCAGCCCGTTCGGCGCATTCCCGCCATCGTACGAACTGACGATCTTGTTTGGCGCGTTCGGCGCGATTGTCGGCATGTTGTTCTTGAACCGCCTGCCGAAGCTGCATCATCCATTGCTCAAGCACAAACGCTTCGCCTTGGCGACGCATGATAAATTCTTCGTAGTGATTGAGACGGCCGATCCGAAATACTCTGAAACTGAAACCCGCAAGTTGCTCGAAGCCGCCGGCAGCAAGCGCATCGAAATGGTGGAGGAATAATGCGCTACTTTCTTTTAGTATTCGGCATTGTGGTGGTGGGTGTGATGCTCATCGCAGGACGACGTGGCGATTTGTCGCGCAACCGTCCGTTGCAAATTTTCCCGGACATGAAGCGCCAGGCCAAGCTGCGCCCGCAGACGGCTAACGGCTTTTTTGCCAATGGCCTCAGTTCGCAGTTGCCACAACCTGGCACTGTTGCGCAGGAAAAGCCATTGCTTGTCGCGGGCAAGGAAGTTTATTCCTTCGAAGACGCACCGGTGAATACGGGCCGCCTCACGGGCTCGACCAACTTTGTCGAATTGAATCCGTTCCCGGTGAGTAAGACCTTGCTGGATCGCGGTCACCGGCAGTTCAATATCTATTGTGCGCCGTGTCATGGTCAGACCGGCGAAGGGACGGGCATCACCAAGAAGATTGGTGCGATGGCGGTAGTGGCGAACCTGCACGACAAGCGCATTGTGCAACTCACGGATGGCGAAATTTTCAACACCATCAGTCAATGGCAAAGGTGTCATGCAGGGCTATGCGCCGCAGATTACCAGTCGAGGACCGCTGGGCAGTCATCGCCGTATCTCCGCGCCTTGCAACTGAGCCGGCTCGGGACGGTGGACGATCTCGCGGCGGAAACCCGGGCGAAACTCAAGTAAGCGTATGAGTCAACCAGACGATTTTTCAAATACAGATCCGCAGGCCAAACCGTTGGACCTGTCCAAATGGCGCAATCTGCCGGTGCAATTGCTGATTGGTGGCCTCATCGTTGGCTTCATCGGTCTGCTCATTGATTACAAGCACGGCGGCGTGGATTTCCTCGTCGCTTATCTGACAGCGTTCATGTTCGTGCTGAGCCTCGGCGCGGGCTCGCTGTTCCTCGTGATGGCGCATCATTTGTTCGATGCCGGTTGGTCCGTTCCGATCCGGCGTTTTTGTGAACACCTTTCACTCTCCGTGTTTACGATGCTGCCGGCCTTGTTCTTACCCATCGGTTTGAACGCGAAGAAAATCTACGTCTGGCTGACTTTGGATCCGCACGCAGACCACGCGTTGCACGCCAAGCAGCCCATTTTCACCTTGGGTGGCTTTTGGGTCGATTTCCATCGGCACTTTGGCGATCTTGTTGTTCTTGGCGCACCGCTTGCGCACCCTGATCTTTGAATCAGGACAAGGACGGTGCGGCGCACTGGACGCTGAAGATGCGCGTGACTTCTTGCATCGGCATCTTCCTCTTTGCGTTCTCGTTGACCTTCGGCGTGATCATGTGGATGAAGGCGCTGCAGCATCAGTGGTTCTCCACGATGTATGGCGTGCATTATTTCGCAGGTAGCGTCTGGTTGACGCTCGCGACGGTTTACGTCATCACCATGGTTTTGGATCGGCAAGGCATTCTCACGGACGTTTTGCATGAGCATCAATATTACTTTCTCGGCACGCTGATGTTCGCGTTCACGGTTTTCTACGCATACGTCACGTTCTCGCAATACTTCATCATCTGGAATGCGAACATGCCGGAAGAAACCTTCTATTATGTCGTCCGCGAGAAGGGGACGTGGTTTTGGGTGAGCTTGGTCATCATCTTTGGCCACTTCTTCCTGCCGTTCCTCGCGCTGCTGCGCATCGACGTGAAGAGCAACTTTGCCTTGATGGTGCCGATTGCAGCGTGGGCGTGGTTGATGCACTTCGTGGACATGACTTGGAATGTGATGCCGGCGCATTTTCTGAATGGTTTTCCGTTTGGCTGGGCGTTCATCGCCCTCGGCTTGGTGGCGTTCAAGGTTGGCATTCTCGCCCTCCTGTTCTTGAAGAAGTTTAAGAGCACACCGCCATTCCCGCAAAAAGACCCGCGCCTGATTGAAGCCATGGGATTGTATCATCCTGTCGCCACCCAAATTTCAGGGGGCGAACTGGATCAAGCGGATAAAATGCACGGTGCGCCGGTTCAACCGAAAGGATCCCACT
Organism: Verrucomicrobiota bacterium; assembly: GCA_049840435.1. Lineage (GTDB taxonomy): Bacteria > Verrucomicrobiota > Verrucomicrobiia > Limisphaerales > JADLHS01 > JADLHS01. Next base: position 296,299 of record JASGKY010000020.1, read on the forward strand.
AATGAGTTCCTGTTGCGAATCTGAGAAGAAGTGTTGCGGTAAGAATTGTTCCGTTACCGTCGCGGTGGTGGTGGTCTGTTTGATCTTCGCCGCGCTGGTCTGGAAGACGCGCCAATACACCACGCCGCCTGTGCTTGGAGCGGAACGGGCAGCCGAACGCGCCAAAGCCTTGGCGGAATTGCGCGCTGCTGAGTCTGACGCCTTGAACACGGTTGGTTGGGTGGATCAGGCTAAAGGCATCGTACGTCTGCCGATTGCTGACGCAGTGAATCTCGCGGAAAAGCAGTGGCAGAATCCAGCTCAAGCGCGCGCCACGCTCAATGACCGGGTGGAGAAAGCCTTCTTTGTACCGCCGCCACCGCCGCCGAAACCCAGCGCATTCGAGTAAATTTCCGTTGTCTGTTTTTCAATGACCGCGACTTCGCCCACATCGCCCAGCCGAATTGATGCTTCGTGCCGGTTGCCGCTCTTCACATTGTTTGGAGGCGCGGCGCTTTGGTTCATCCTTAGTTCCGTGTTTGGCTTGGCTGCCGCGATGACATTTCACAAGCCGTCTCTATTCGCTGATTGCGCTATGTTCAGTTATGGTCGCGCGTATCCCGCGTGGTCTAATTTGCTCGTGTATGGGTTCGCGATCCCCAGTGGTCTCGGCGTGGGACTGTGGTTGCTGGCGCGGCTTGGGCGGGTAGAAGTGGCCCAACCCTTCCTCATCGCGGTAGGGGCAAAAATCTGGCATCTCGGCGTGTTGGTCGGTTTGATTACTATTTTGAACGGCCAGACCTCTGGTTTCGAATGGTTCGAGCTGCCACGTTATGCTGCGGTATTGCTGTTTCTCGCATTTTTGCTGATGGCGATTTGGGCGTTTGTCACCTATTCACGTCGCACCGAGGAAACGTTGTATCCGTCGCAATGGTTTGCGCTTGCCGCTTTGTTTTGGTTTCCCTGGATTCTTTCCTCGGCCATCTTGTTGTTGCAGGTGTTCCCCGTTCGTGGTGTGGTGCAGGCGGCTGTGGCATGGTGGTTTGCGGGGAATCTCCTCAATGTCTGGCTAACGCTTGCGGGGCTGGCTGCTACGTTTTACCTGTTGCCAAAACTTACAGAGCGTCCGCTGCAGAGCCATTATCTCGCCTTGTTTGTGTTTTGGACCGTATTGATTTTCGGTTCTTGGACAGGCCTCCCGCTTCATTCGCCGCTGCCAGCGTGGATGAGTACCCTAAGCAGCGTGGCAACGGTGCTCTTGATTGTTCCGGCACTCGCAATTGCAGCCATTGTAGTCAAGACCTGCTGCGGGGCGAATCGTCCCTGTGCTGGCGGGCCGCTTTGCTATTCCAAGTTCGGTGCGTGGATGCTGGTATGCGCGAGTTTTATTGCAGCGATTGCGGCATGCCCTGCAGTGGCGCGCGTGACGGATTTCACTTGGTTCGGACACGGCCTCACGAGCCTGCGTCTCTACGGATTTTTTGCGATGACGATGTTCGCGGCGATCTACTATATCCTGCCGCGCATCTCTGGCGTCGAGATTTCTGTCGGCCGTATCAAACTCCACTTTTGGCTGGCAATGCTGGGTGCTTTGTTGCTCGCGTTCCCGTTGCTCTTTGCGGGTATCAAGCAAGGCTTCAAACTCGCCGGTGCGAGTGGGGACTTTTTGGAGACCACCAAGGCGGCGGCCATGATGTTCCGTCTCAGCACTGGAGGGGAGCTTTTGATCGCCGTCGGGGCGCTGGTTTTTCTCCTTAATATTTTTCTGCTCATCGTGAGTTACTATCGTGCCATTGCAACGAAGGCATATGCAGATGCTACGGCCTTGCAACCGGTGGAGGTGAAGTCGTGAAATCCAGCAGCACTGTTTTTCTCGCGGCATTCCTTGCGCTCTCGGCTTCGTGGGCGGGCTTTGTGCTTGTGCCGCAAATCCAGTTGGGACGCGCCGATCAGGCCAAAACCATTCCGGCGGGAGACAAATACCCCGTTGCCCGGCCCGGCTTGGCCCAACAAGGAGCGGAAGTGTATCGATCGCTCGGCTGTGTTTATTGCCACAGCCAGCAGGTTGGGCAGCAGGGGGTTAAAGTAGAGGTCGTCTTGCTTGATGCGGGCACTAATGGTGCAAATGTATTCAGTGCTATCAGCAAGGTGCATCCGGAATTGGGCAAACCGGAATTGCTCGTTGGTCTGCCGAAAACCATTGCGGAAGTGAAAGATATTGCCGCGTCGGATGCGCTGCTCAAGGCGGTTGCAGAAGCAGGCGGTAAGAGCGAAGTAAATATTGTTCCCACCGGTTCGGACATGAAATGGAACTGGGGCAAGCGGCGGACGGTGGCGCAGGATTATGTTTATGATTCCGTTGTGCAAATTGGAACGCGGCGTGCCGGACCGGACTTGACCAATGTTGGAGCGCCAGCGCGTAAACCTGATCTGAACTGGCATCTGCGGCATTTGTATGCGCCCCAAGCCGAAGTTAAGGGCTCCACTATGCCGGGCTACCAGTTCCTGTTCGAGAAACGTAAAATCGGAAAAGTTGCTTCGGAAGATGCGCTGAAGTTGACCGGGGAATTTGCCCCGCCAGCCGGTTATGAAATCGTGCCGACCGAAAAAGCCCGTGCACTGGCTGCCTATCTGGTGAGCTTGCACGCCGATGCGCCGCTGTTTGAATCTCCGGTCACGCCGCCCCCCGCTCCGGTGGTGGCCACCAATTCTGTTGCTGCGAAATGAACGCCGATCCGAAAAAGAATTCTCCGACGAGCGAAGCCGAACCGACGGCGGCGATGACGCCCATGCCGGTGTGGCCGATGGCGTTGATGCTGGCGCTGCTTTTTTTGGGCGGGTGGTATTTTGATATCTATGGCGGCTGGTTTGAAGCGAAAGTTTATGCGCCGTATCGTTCGGTGGCGGACGTGCAGCGGTTCCAGCCCAACACGGACCCGAATGCGAGTTTCGTGGCTTTGGGTAAAAAGCTTTTCTCGGAAAACTGTGCGGTCTGTCACATGGAAACCGGCGTCGGCAATCCGGCGAATGGCTGTCCGCCCTTGGTGGATTCGGAATGGGTCAAGCATCCAGCTCCCGAGCGGATCATCATGCTGATTTCGAAAGGTCTGAGTGGTCCGATCACCGTCAACAACAAGGTTTACAACACCGGCGTGATGCTGGCTGTGGGGGATTCATTGCCGGGCGATGAAAAGGAAAAGGCGATGAAGATTGCAGCCATTGCGTCCTACGTGCGCAAGCAGTTCGGCAATCTCACGGAAGTTGTAAAGCCGGAGCAGGCTCAAGCCGTTCGCGCGGGCATCAAGGATCGCACTTCCAACTTCACTCCGGAGGAGTTGCTCAAGGTGCCTTGAACGTCGGGTCACACTCCTTTTAGCGCGATTTGATTTGCTCTACTGCCCAATGGGCGTGTTCGGCAATCAAGGGTTCGGTATCCTCTGTGGCTTTCTGTAAGGCTGGCAGAGCCGTTTTATCGCCCACATTTCCCAAAGCTACGCAAACATTACGCAGCATTCCGCGGCGCTTGGTACGCAACATCGGAGTGCCGGAAAACTTCTGTTTGAAACCAGCGTCATCCAGTTTCAGCAGCTCGACTAGGTCTGGCGAAGTCAGGTCGGCGCGAAGGTGGGGCTTCATCAAGCGGCCTTCGTGAGCGAACTTGTTCCACGGGCATGCGGCCAGACAATCATCACAGCCATAAATGCGATTGCCGACAAGCGGGCGTAACTCGACGGGAATGGCACCCTTCAGTTCAATAGTCAGATACGAGATACAGAGGCGGGCATCGAGTTGGAACGGTGCGGTGATCGCCTGGGTTGGGCAGGCGGTAATGCAGCGGGAACAAGTTCCGCAACGATTCTGCTCCGGCGCATCCGGTTCAAGTTCGAGTGGCGTTAGAATTTCTGCGAGAAATATCCAGTTGCCGAGATGGCGGCTGATGAGGTTGGTGTGTTTGCCGGCGAAGCCGAGGCCAGCGCGCTGAGCGAGATCGCGCTCGAGGATTGGCCCGGTGTCCACATACCAGAGCGACCGGGTGGTTGCGCCGCCGCATTCATCTACGAACGCGGTGAGTGCTTTGAGCCTTGCGGCGAGCAGGTCGTGATAGTCAGGATAGCGGGCATAGCGCGCGATGATTCCGAATTCCGAATTTATAGTTTCGGATTTCGGATTTTCGTTGTGATAGCTGATTGCCAGGCAGATCACGCTTCGCGCGTTGGGCAGCACGAGGTGTGGATCAATCCGCTTGGGCGCATTACGTTCGATCCAGTTCATTTCGCCATGCCGTTTTTCCCCCAGCCAGGATTGAAGGTGCGAGGCGCTTTCAGGTGGCGTCGCGGTGGTAAATCGGCAGTCATCAAAGCCAAGTTCTAACGCGCGCTGCCGGATGGCCGCTTTCATAGGCGGGCAGAAAGCTGGTTATATTTTTGCCTTTGCAACGAACCATTCATCGGCTTGGACTAGTTGCGAGGCGGAATTGATTTACGACCTGTTGTGCGACTTCACGGGCGGAGCGGAGGTCGCTGTTGATGAGCACATCGGCCTGCTTGTAGAACTTTTCGCGCGTGGCAAGTAGAGCACGGATTTTGCCGAGGGGATCGGGATCATGGAGTAGGGGGCGGTGTGATTGCTCCCGGACGCGTTCGTAGATGCGTTCCGGCGAAGCCCACAGGCAGATTACCAATGAATGCGCTTTGAGACTTTCAAGGTTCGCTGGATTGGTCGGCAATCCGCCGCCGGTGGAAATGATGGTGTGCGTCCGGCTGGTTAGTTCGGCGACGAGTTGGGCTTCCAATTGGCGGAAGGCGGGCTCGCCGTTCTGCGCAAAGATTTCCGTGATCTTTTTGCCACTGCGATGCTCGATCAGGACGTCGGTGTCGAGAAATTCAAATTTAAGCTGCTCAGCGAGCAGTCGGCCCACGGTGGATTTGCCGGTGCCCATGAAACCAATGAGCGCGATGTTCTGGATGTTGCGGGCAGCCGTCACGCGAATGAATTAGCCGAATTATGGTAATGGCGCACGACTATTTCAAATCGGAGGCTGCCGACAGGGCTGCGGCGATTCCAAATCAGATCACGAAGTCAAACGGATTGAGGGGCTGCTGTTCCAGTTTGCGAGCGCGATCGGCTAGATGTCCCAACGTGGTCGCTTCCATGACTTGCACGATACTGTCGCGGACTTCCTTCATCACGCTGCGGATGGCACAACGGGATTCGTCGGGGCAGGAGCATTTTTCGTAATATTTTTCGCTGACACAACTCACCGGTGCGAGCGGCCCTTCGATGTGCCGGATGATTTCGGCGAGGGTGATATGCTGCGGGGCGCGTTTGAGGCGATAGCCGCCAGCAACGCCGCGCTTGCTTATAACCAGACCGGCGGATTTGAGATCGTTGAGGATTTGTTCGAGAAAGCGCTTGGGGATGTTTTGCTTGTCAGAGATTTCCTGGATGCGCACCACTGAATCGTCATCTTGAAAATCACGTGCCAGAACCTGCATGGCGCGCAGGGCATATTCGCCTCGAACGGAAAGTTTCATACGGATAGTTAGCAATCTCTATTTAAGAAATCAAGATTGCTGCGTTTCCTCGATTTGCGCCAGAAGGCAGGAGATTTAACTCGATTGGCCTGTTGAGAATGATTTACTCGGCCGGTGATGCCAAAATCAGCATGCATTACCGCAAGGAGTAATTGGCGGGAAGCCTACCAATTTAGTAGCGGTTACTAGTCCGGGCTAACCATTTCCGGACTCTTTGAACCTGAACATGAAAATGAACCGAATAATGATCGCGACTCTGGCATTGGGAGCGTGGTTAGGAATGAACGAAGCATCTGCGCAGCAATCGAACGTGGATGTCAATGCCCTATTGCAACGCCTCCAAGAACTGGAGCAAAAAGTAAAAATATTGGAGGCTCAGACGCCCTCCAGTAAGGAGGTTACTGCCGAGAAACCTAAGCCGACGCCTACGGTGACCATCGGATCGAGCGGCTTTTTGGCGACTTCTGTGGACACGAATTTTTCCTTCGGATTGCGCGGCTTATTGCAAGTGGATAGCCGGACGTTCTTGGGAGCGGAGAATGTGGCGGGAAATGATGCGTTTCTCCTAAGACGTGCGCGGCCGATGTTTTACGGCACGCTATTTCGGGATTTTGAGTTCCTGTTCAATCCAGACTTCGGTGGTTCAACAGTGCAGATTTTTGATGCCTATCTGAACTATCGTTATTCGCCGTGGTTGCAGGCGCGGATTGGAAAATTCAAGACACCGGTGGGATTGGAGTACTTACAGGCGGATCAATTTACGCTCTTCAATGAGCGATCGTTGCCAACGGCGCTAACGCCGGGACGTGATGTCGGCTACCAGATCTGGGGCGAAATCAGCGGTGGCGTGGTCAGTTACGCAGCAGGCATTTTCAATGGTGTGGGCGATGGGCGCAGTTCCAGCAATACGGATTTTGACGATAACCCCGAGTTTGCTGCGCGTGTGTTTACACAGCCGTTCAAGAAGACCGATCTGAATGCACTACGTGGATTGGGCTTAGGAGTTGGCGGGAGCTGGGGGGATTATTCGACAACGAATCTGACAGGTTTGCCAAACGGAAACGGCTATATTACCGACGGCCAGCAGCAGTTCTTCGCGTACAATCCTGCAACAGGGGTCGTGATGGCTGAAGGCGAACACTGGCGATTGGCACCGCAGGGCTACTATTATTTTGGTCCGTTCGGCATGATGGGTGAATACACCATTTCGAGTCAGGGCGTGCGCCGCAATCTTGCCCCGTTTGAATCGGCGCGACTGGAACACACCGGCTGGCAGGTTGCTGCGTCTTGGGTGCTCACCGGCGAGGAGGCGAGCTTCACTGGTGTGACGCCGCGGAATAATTTTGATCCACACGCTGGTAAGTGGGGCGCATTTCAGATTGTGGGGCGGGTGGCTGAATTGGATATTGATGACGCCACCTTTCCTTTGTTCGCCAATCCCTTGACCTCTGCTACTGCAGCCCACTCATGGTCGCTGGGATTGAACTGGTATCTCAACCGCAACGTGATGTTAAAGGCGAGTTATTCGCGGACCACCTTTGATGGTGGTGGCGGAGCAGGGGCGACTGCTCCGGCAATTATTACTCAGCAGCCGGAGGAAGTTTTTTTCACCCGGATGCAATTGTCGTTTTAATCCGTAAATTTTTTCAAAATCCAACCCTCTTGCGATTTTTGTTGCAAGAGGGTTTTGCGTTTTTTGGCCATATACTCAATGAAATTAGCAAAATTGAACAATATACAAAATATCTATTGACATAGTGTAGATTTAATCTAATCTCGTGCGTGTTGAACGAAACAACAACGATGAAAACGAAAGCAATTGAAACTGGGATCACCTCATCCTCTGGCGCGGAAGAGTGGCTAGAAGCCGTGCGGCATCAGGTGACGTCGCTGCGCTTTGGCGTCGTGCAGGTGGTGATCCACGATTCGCGCGTCGTGCAAATCGAGAAGACCGAGAAGATTCGGCTCGAGGCAAATGCTGGAGGCCGATGACCTGCCGCGCAAACGATTCTACGAAAGACAGCAGATTTAATTTTTCAAAACTGAAAACCAACCATCCTAAATTTATGAAACGAAATAAAACCATTCGCTCGTTCGTAACAGCTTCTGTGCTGGTAGCGATTGCTCTGCATGGCGCGCTGGCGCTGTCCGCCAACGCCAAAGAGATCAAGTTGCTGAACGTCTCGTATGACCCGACTCGGGAGTTGTATGTCGAGTACAACGTGGCGTTCTCAAAATATTGGAAGGGAAAGTCTGGCGATGATGTGGTCATCCAGCAATCGCACGGTGGTTCGAGCAAGCAGGCGCGCAGTGTGATTGATGGTTTACAGGCGGACGTGGTGACGCTCGCGCTGGCCTATGACGTGGATGCGGTGGCGGAGAAGGGTAAGTTGTTGCCGGCGGACTGGCAGAAACGTCTGCCGAACAACAGCGCGCCATACACCTCGACGATCGTGTTCCTCGTGCGCAAAGGAAATCCTAAGGGCATCAAGGATTGGGATGATCTGGTGAAGCCGGGCATCACGTTGATTCCAGCTAATCCGAAAACCTCCGGCGCGGCGCGTTGGGCGTATCTGGGCGCGTGGGGTTTTGCGTTGAAGAAATACGGCAACGACGAAGCCAAGGCCAAAGACTTTGTGGCGAATTTCTACAAAAACGCGCCGGTGCTGGATTCCGGAGCGCGTGGGGCGACCACGACGTTCATCCAACGCGAAATCGGCGACGTGCTTGTCGGTTGGGAGAATGAGGCGTATCTCGCGTTGAAAGAATATGGCAAGGACAAGTTCGAGATTGTGACGCCGTCCATCAGCATCCTGGCTGAACCGTCGGTTTCGCTCGTGGACAAGGTGGCGAAGAAAAAGGGCACGGAAGCCGTGGCCAAGGCGTATCTCGATTATCTTTACTCGGAAGAAGGGCAGGAGATCGCCGGGAAGCATTTCTATCGCCCGCGGAAGGAAACGGCGCTGGCCAAGTATGGCAGCCAATTCGCCAAGGTGGAGTTGTTCACCATTGATGAAGTATTCGGCGGTTGGAAGAAGGCGCAGGACACGCACTTCAACGACGGCGGGGTGTTCGATCAGATTTCCCGTCGCTGAGTAATGCGCAACAATCCGCAATCCTCGCTACTAAAATGAAAAACAAACTGCTGGCTCTGAGTGTCGGCGTGCTGCTTGCCGCCCCGACGTTGCAAGGGGCGGAGCGCAAACTCTTGAACGCTTCGTTCGACATCGCGCGTGAGTTGTTCAGCCAGGTCAATCCGGCTTTCGCGGCGCAATGGGAGAAACAGTCCGGGGAGAAGATTGTCATCAATCAATCGCACGCAGGATCGAGCAAGCAGGCGCGGGCGGTGATTGACGGGCTGGAGGCGGATGTCATCACGTTCAATCAGGTGACGGACATCGAAGCAGTCGCGGCGAAAGGCGGTGTAGCGGCGGATTGGCGGCAACGCTTTCCGAACAACAGCGCGCCATACACCTCGACGATCGTGTTCCTTGTGCGCAAAGGAAATCCCAAGGGTATCAAGGATTGGAACGACTTGGTGAAACCGGGCGTCAGCGTCATTGTGCCGAATCCGAAGACTTCGGGGAACGGTCGTTACAGTTATCTCGCGGCGTATGCCTACGCGTTGAAACATAACAACGGTGACGAGGCGAAGGCGCGCGAGTTTGTGACGGCGTTGTTCAAGAATGTGCCGTTGCTGGATTCCGGTGGTCGCGGTGCAACGACGTCGTTCGCTGAACGCGAAATCGGCGACGTGTTGCTGACGTTCGAGGCAGAGGTGTTTTTGACGATCAAGGAATTCGGTGCGGGCAAGTTCGACGCCGTCGTGCCGTCCTACAGCATCGAAGCGGAAATGCCGGTGGCGGTGGTCGAGCGGGTGACGAAGCGCCGCGATTCAACCAAGGCTGCGACTGCGTATCTGCAATTCCTCTACTCCGACGAAGGGCAGGAGATCATCGCGAAGAATTTCTATCGGCCGCGCTCGACGGTGGTGGCGGAGAAATACGCCAGCCAGTTTGGCAAGCTGGAACTGTTCTCGGTGGACACGGTCTTTGGCGGCTGGCCTAAGGCGCAGAAGGCACATTTCGCCGAAGGCGGGTTGTTCGACCAGATTTATCGCAAGTAATCACGCCATGACCACGATCTTGAATTCCCAGGTTTCCGAAGCGCCCGCGCGGGTGCGGTCGTTGAGCGATTTTACCGCGTCGCTGGATGCGTTGGCGGCCAAGTCCTCCAACATCGTGGCCAGTCATGAATTGCAGTTCACGCGCGACGGCGAGGCTTACGTGTTGCCGCGCTACATTTTCATTGGGCCGAAGGGCGGCGACGTGCCGATCCGCCTCGGGATTTTCGCGGGGATTCACGGCGATGAACCGGAAGGCGTGCGCGCGGCGGGTTTGTTTCTCAAGCTGCTGGATCTCGCGCCCGAACTGGCGACCGGTTATTCGATCTCGGTGTATCCGGTCTGCAATCCCACGGGCTTGGAGGACAACACGCGAGTTTCGCGCAGTGGTAAGGACCTGAATCGTGAGTTCTGGAAAAATTCCACCGAGCCGGAAGTGCGTTTGCTTCAGGCCGAACTGCAATCGCGCTCGTTTGATGGCTTGATTACGTTGCACACGGATGACACCAGCGAAGGCTTTTACGGATTTGCTCGTGGCGCGACGCTTACCAAACATCTGATCGAGCCCGCACTCGCGTCGGCGGCCAAGTTGTTGCCGCGTGACAGCCGGTCGGTGATTGATGGATTTCGTGCCCGCAACGGCATCATCTCCGATTGCTATGAAGGCGTGTTGAGCGCGCCGCCAAAAGTGCGACCGCGTCCGTTCGAGATCATTCTTGAAACGCCGAAAGCGCCGCCGACTTATGTGAAGGACGCCGCGTTCGTCGCCGCGTTGCAGGCGATCCTCATCGAATACCGCGCGTTGCTCGCTTACGCGCCGAACTTGTAGGCCAACCATGACGCTTGTGAAAACAAAACTCACACTCGCGCCAGTCAGCCGCAAGCCGCAATCGTCGGATCGGCTGCTACGCTACTTCGACGCAGTGGCAGACAACTCGCGGCATTTGCTGAGTCGCGCGGTGAAGAAGTTCGAGGTGGACGGCGCGGAGTATGGCATCCCGCGTTTCATCTGGGCGGGGCCGCCGGGCGGCGGTGAAACATTTCGCCTCGGCTTGTTTGCGACCCTCAATGGTGACGAACCGGAAGGCGCGTATGCGTTGACGCGATTGCTGTCGCAGCTTGAAGCCTTGCCCGAACTGGCACGCGGCTACGCGTTCTCGCTGTATCCGCTGTGCAATCCCACGGGCTTTGAAGATCACACCCGGTTGTCGCGGGCTGGACATGCCTTGAACCGGTTGTTTTGGACGGATTCTGCTGCACCGGAAGTGCGCTTTCTCGAATCCGAAATTTGGATGCAGGCATTTCACGGTACCATCAACTTGCGCAGCGATGCGGACAGTGATGGCGTTTATGGTTTTGCTTCCGGGGCGTTGTTGTCGCGGGAATTGCTCGAACCCGCGTTGCAGGCGGCGGAAACTTTTCTGCCGCGAAATCGGCAGCGCCAGATCGAAGGAATTCCGGCGCGGCGCGGGATGGTTTATGCCGACATCTACAATGCGCAGCAGGGGGTGTTGCGCGCCGTGCCCGGCTTGGAAAATCCACCCTTTGAGATCACGCTTGCCACGCCACGTCACGCTCCATTGCATCTGCAAGTCGAGGCGCTGAATGCCGCGCTGCTCGCCATCATCGAACAATTTCGCCAGCTACAAGCCATCGGGCAGAACATTTAACCAACCTATTCAGCGCGATTGACTGGCAAAACTTTTGCCGGCTTGGCGGGTGCATCTGGCGAAAAAACCTTTTTGCGGAAGCCTCAGAAACCGCTAGCCTCTGCGCGCATCTCGACTGCTCATGGCGGAAAAACGATTCAACGCATTGCCCGGGTTCGGCCTCACAATGGGGTTCACGCTCTTTTATTTGAGTGTGCTGGTGATCATTCCCATCGGCGGACTGGTCGTGCGCACGCTGGGGATTTCGTGGGGTGAATTCTGGCATCTGGCGACGACCGAGCGGGCGATTGCGGCTTATAAACTGACGTTCGGGGCGTCGCTGGTGGCGGCGTTGGCAAATGCGATTTTCGGCACGTTGCTCGCGTGGGTGCTGACGCGTTACGATTTTCCGGGGCGACGTTTGATTGATGCGATGGTGGATTTTCCGTTCGCGCTGCCGACGGCGGTGGCGGGTTTGACGCTCGCCAATCTATTCGCAGCAAACGGCTGGTTGGGCCAATACCTCGTGCCGCTCGGAATCAAAGGCGCGTTCACACCGCTGGGCGTGATGATTGCGCTGACATTTGTGGGGATGCCTTTCGTGGTGCGGACGCTGCAGCCGGTGCTGGAAAACTTCGAGCGCGAAGTGGAGGAAGCGGCGGCGACGCTCGGGGCAGGGCGGTTGCGAACTTTTCTGACGGTCATCGCGCCGACGCTGTTGCCGCCGGTCATTACAGGTTTTGCTCTGGCATTCGCGCGGGCCATTGGCGAATACGGCTCAATTGTTTTCATCTCAGGCAACTTGCCGTTCAAGACGGAGATTTCGCCGCAACTCATCGTGATGCGGCTGGAGGAATACGACTACGCCGGAGCCATCGCGCTGGCGGTGGTGCTGCTGGTGTTTTCCTTCGCGCTGCTGGGCGTCATCAACCTGCTGGAGCAGTGGGCGAGCAAATTTGTGAAAGGTTAAATGGCAGGCATCGTAAAACGTAAACTCGGCGTGGGCCACGCGAAGTCACAGCGCGGCACGGAGGAATCGCCATTAGCGAAGTGGACGCTCATTACGATCGCGATGCTGTTTTGTCTCGTCTTCCTGCTTTTGCCGCTGGCAAATGTCTTCGCTCAGGCGTTCGCAAAGGGTTGGAATGTTTATCTGGGCGCGTTGACGCATCCTGATTCCTGGGCAGCGATCAAATTGACACTACTCGTCGCGGTCATCAGTGTGCCGCTGAACGTCGTTTTCGGTTTGGCGGCGGCGTGGGCGATTGCGAAATTTGAGTTTCGCGGCAAAGCGCTGCTCATCACGCTGATTGACCTGCCGTTCGCGGTATCGCCGGTGGTCGCGGGGTTGATGTTTGTGAGTGTTGTTCGGACTGCAGGGATTATTTCGGCGAATGGCTGGAGCGATCATGATATCAAAATCATTTTCGCCGTGCCGGGTATTGTGCTGGCAACGGTGTTCATCACGTTCCCCTTCGTGGCGCGGGAATTGATTCCCGTGATGCAGGCGACCAGGCACGGATCAGGAGCAGGCCGCGCTGACGCTGGGTGCGAATGGCTGGCAAACGTTCTGGCTATGTGACGTTGCCGAGTGTGAAGTGGGGCTTGCTCTATGGCATCATCTTGTGCAACGCGCGCGCGATGGGTGAATTTGGCGCGGTATCGGTCGTCAGCGGTCACATTGCTGGCGAGACGGACACGATGCCGTTGCGCGTAGAAAAGCTCTACAACGAATACCAAGCGCGAAGCGGCATTTGCGGTTGCGAGTCTGCTAGCCTTGCTGGCGTTGGTGACGCTGGGCATAAAAACGTTTTTGGAATGGCAACAACACCGTGAGTATGAATTGGCGCAACAGGCGACTGCAGACGCCAGTCTGAGTTCGACACCTTCTTCTTTCGAAAAGCAAAATGCGAATGAGTATTGAGATCAAAAACGTCACGAAGAAATTCGGCGAGGTGACGTTGCGGTGAACCGTGTCAATTTCTCGGTTAACGACGGCGAACTCATGGTTTGCTCGGCCCGAGCGGCGGCGGCAAGACGACGGTGTTGCGCATGATCGCCGGGTTGGAAATGCCGACCGAGGGCGACATCTTCATCCGCGGCCAGCGCGTGAACGATGTCTCGGTGCAGCATCGCAACATCGGGTTCGTGTTCCAGAGTTACGCGCTGTTCAAGAACATGAACGTGGCCAAGAACATCGCGTTCGGTCTCAAAATCAAGAAGTGGAAGAAGCCAGATATCGAAGCGCGCGTGGCGGAGCTCATCACGCTGTTCGGCTTGAAGTGGATTGGAGAAACGTTATCCGCATCAGCTTTCCGGCGGCCAACGCCAACGCGTGGCGATCGCTCGCGCGTTGGCGCCGCAAGCCGAGCGTGTTATTGCTCGACGAACCGTTCGGCGCCGTGGATGCGAAGATTCGCCAGGAATTGCGCGAATGGCTCGTGACCTTGCATCACGAGCTGAACGTGACGACGATTTTCGTCACGCACGATCAGGAAGAGGCGATGGAAGTCTCCAATCGCATCGTGATTTTTTCGAAGGGCAATCTGGAACAGATCGGCACGCCGCGCGAAGTCTATGAACAGCCGGCCAATGAATTCGTGGCGCGCTTCGTTGGCGTCATGAACGTCCTCGACACCGAAGTGCGCGGTGGTGTGGCGCGGGTGAACGAGATCGAATTTCCTGCCAACGGTCACGCGGAAGGCTCACGCCTGCGCGTCGGATTTCGTCCGTATGCCGTTCAGATTTCCAGATGACCTCAGTCTGCTGCCCTATCGCGCGGTGCTGCGGCATACATTCTTCCTCGGCATCTTGCTGCGGCTGGAACTGGAGTTGCCCTCGGGCCTTATCATTCGGAGTCGGATGACTAAGGAGGAGTATTCGCAGCTTGGATTGGAAGATGGGCGTGAGGTTTCTTTCCAGATCCAAAATTATCGCGTGCTCGCTAGCGAAGACGCCAAGTTGTCGCCGGAGGTGGAATCGCGCTATCAAGCCCCGCCGTCGATCGGCGAGAACATCTGAGTTGGCTTGTGGAGTCGTGCGGGTGCCGCTGCGAAAGCTCTCGACAAGGCAAATAACTACTGCTAAAAGCTTCTGGACATCCGGGGTTCAACGGCTATGGCGCGACTACTTAAGACAAATGGGACTGGGGAGACCGAGGTTTTGGAACTAAACCTTGGGGTAAATCATTTTGGTCGCGACCCGGAGAATCATTTTCCTGTCAATCATCCCACCGTTTCCGCGCGGCATGCAGAGTTAATCCTTACAGCAGATGGTGTGCTTTTGCGCGATCTGGATTCCACCAACGGTACCTTCATCAACGATGCGATCGTCAAACAAGCGGTCCTGCAGCCGGGGCAGAAACTGCGGCTGGGTGATGTGGAGTTCGTGATCGATACCACGGACGCGCACATCGCCATTCCTGAGATCGAACGGCCGATTCCGGCGCCGCCCGTGGTCTTGCCAGACGGGGCAATGTTGTGTCAGCGCCATCAGGGATCGCGGGTGACGCATCGCTGTACGCACTGTCATTCGGTCCTGTGTGACGCTTGTGTGACCCGCCTGCGTCGCAAAGGCGGCAAGACGCTCAAGCTTTGCAAATTGTGCAGTCATCCGGTGGAAATGATTGCGTCGGAGAAGACGAAGAAGAAATCCTTCCTGTCCAAGCTGACTTCGACAATCAAGCTACCTTTCCTGCGTGGGAAGAAGGAATCGTGAGCTTTTGTCGTTTAGTCGCAATGTGGTCGGCCCATCCACACACCTCGTAGTCCTGGCGAGAAGTTTGCTCCCGCCAACCGGGCCTCGCCGAAACAATTCCAGTTCTCCTGTAGCAAAGCGATGTCTTTCAGTCGCAGTTGAATTGCGCACTGCGGCCACGGCGGATGCCAGACGCGGAAGAATTTTCTCCGCCCGGCGACCGCATTGAAAGCCATGTAACGCTCCATCAACCATTCGTCCAGCGAGCCCTGCGCGCATGGTGCAAACGGAGAGCTGGACAGCGTCTCTGCTTGATACTCGAAGGCCGCTTTGGTTCGCATATCAGCCACGTGCCCGCAGCATTGCCCACCCGGCCCGTCATGCTCATAGCGGATGTGACCATGCCGATAGGGCAGGCTGAATGTGCGTGGGCCGAGTTGCACCGCGAGCCAGCTCGAAAGCCACTCGGCTAGAAAATGAATGCCCGGCTCGCCTCTGTGGCGGACATAGGTTCGGACATTGAGAAAGTCGTGTGTGGCGATGGGCTGGAACAAGAGCGCACCTAGTTTTCCGCCTAATCGCGGGCGCATGTTCTCCATCGTAAAGGCAACGAGCGTGATAAACGCCCGCCCACCATAAAGGTCGAGCTCAAACGGAACTTCGCGCTGCAATGCTTTGGCCTCTACCTCAAAGTGCAGCATCAGCACCCGCATCCAGTCGGCGAAGAACAGCGGTTCGCCACGCCGCGACAATATCCTTTCCTGTGCGAGGCCACTTGGGGTGCGACTGACTCGGATGATTCGTTCGTCAGGCGCAGTGGCGATCATTCGTCCCTCCGTTCAATTTTCCAAGTCCTCCAAGGCTGCACGCAATTGCGGGAAGCGAAATTGAAATCCTGCTGCCAGCAATCGTTTCGGCACGACATGTTGACTCTCCAACGCCAGCGCGGCATCCGTGCCCATCAATGGAGCAGCCAGTCGCACGGCAAACACTGGTGCGGGTGGTGACCACGGACGGTTCAGTGCGTGGCGTAGTTCGCGCATGAAGTCGGCGTTGGTTGCGGGATGCGGAGCTGTCGCGTTGAAGTGCCGCTCCAGTGCTTGTTTTCAATCGCAGTGCAGACAATACGATTGAAATCTTCCTGGTGAATCCAACTGATGAATTGCCGTCCATTGCCCACAGCACCGCCAAGAAACCAGCGGGTGAGTCGTGCGAGCGTGGGCAGTGCGCCACCGTCGCGGCCCAGGACAACACCCGCGCGGAGTGTGACACAACGCGTCACGGGCAGCGTCGTGGGATCGAGCGCCTCTTCCCACGCGCGGCAGGCCTCGGCGCGAAAGTCGACGCCGCTGGGCGATGATTCATCCCGAGGCGTTGCTCCGGTGTCGCCGTAAAAACCCACGGCGCTGCTTTGTACCAGGACTGTTGGGGGACGGTGGCAACGTCGGATGGCGGCGGTGATGGCGCGTACCGAGTTGACCCGGGAATCCACAATCAACTTCCGATTCGTGGGCGTGTGTGGGCAATTGATGGTGTGGCCCGCGAGATTGATGACGGCAGTTGCACCTTCAAGTTCCTGCGTCCAATCGCCAGGCGTAGCGCCGTCCCAAACCGCCCAGTGCACGTTGTCGGCTGCGACTTTTTTGATTCGCGTCAGCACCACCACTTCGAAGCCGCATGCCGCAAACATCTGTGTAAGGCCGCGCCCGATAAAGCCGCTGCCACCGGCGATGACAATCCGGGCAAGTTGGTGGCTGCTTGTGCCGTTATGGTGTTCATGTGCTCAGAGCGATTCGTTTACCCAATCGCCAGCGATAATCAATCGGCGCGACCTGCGTGGCGAGTTCAAGTTGGTGCGGACCGAACTGTTCCAGGAAAGGAAAACAACCCGTGCAAACGGTCAACGGTGTTTCCCGCCACTCGGTTTCATTGCGAAAAACTTCGGCCAGACGTAGGGCTTTGGGATTCGGTGATAATCCGAGCGGACGGTATTTCAAAAATTGCGCCGCTTCAGTGGGCGAACTGAAGCAGGGGCTTGTTATCAAGCTGGCGGTTTCGCTGGTGCTGAAAGTTGCGTGCAGCTCTGCTGATGCTTCAGGATTGCGAACTTTCAGGTTCACGGCTTCGTTTGTTGCGCGAAACTCGATTTGCGAATGGTGAAAGCGGAAATCACTCAACCAGTTTCCGGTCGTGCTGATCAAGGCATTGTCTGCATCGCTACGGACAAAAAATAGCCCTTCAATGGGCGTGCTGGTGTTGGTCGCGCGAACGTAGAGTCGGTAGGCCACGTGAGTGTAACTCAGGCCACACCACGCGGGCAGACCGTTGGGGCGCATCGCTTCGATGCGGGAGGCGACGACGTTCCAGAAAGCCCATTGCCCGCGTGTCACTAATTCCAATCCCTGCGGAACGAGTTGTTCAACGGCTCGCTTGGGTGTGCGGTACGCCAGCAACACGCACGCGCTAATCCGTCCTTGCATCGTCAGTGTCATAATGTTTTCAACGAAACCAACCGTTCGCCCGTAATCCAAACAACACGATTGCAAAAATGCCGTTGAGCGCTCCGAACCAAAGTGCCGCGGCAAGTAGTGGGCGCATGGCGAGTTGGTGGGCGCGCCAAATGAAAACTCCAGCCATCGCCAGATTGGCAGTGAGCAAAACCGCGAGGTGAAACGAAGCGCCGGGTGGCAAAATGAGATTGGCCGTGACCGCGGTCATCTTGATCGTCATGCCCGCTGCCATGGTGAGCAGGCACGCGTCAACCCAGGCCAGCATCGAGGGGCGCGTGCGGGTGACGGCCAGGAGCAGGAGCCCGAATAACACCCACGAGATGCCTGCGGCGATGCCGATGGCGCTCGCGATGGGAAGCCATTGCTCGCGTTGCGGTACGTGGGCGAAGCTCCATGCGTAAAGGGCCGAACCTCCAAACGCAACTCCAGCCAGCAATAGACGATAGGGCCAATTGAGTGTCGTGTTGGTAGCCGGCCAATCGCCGGGTTGCATTGTGTTAATTTTCGTGTTCATGGCATTTCAAAGAAAACAAGCGTGCGATGTTTTGGCTTAGGCTGCGTCGGCTTTGCCTTCTGTTGGTCGCTACGCTTGGTGTGGCGGCGGCCCCGCGTCAAGATTGCAACGGCGCGAGCACATCCGCTGATGAATGGGTGGGTGGGAGTGGTCATGTGGCCTCCCGGAAAAAACGTCGGCAGCAGAGGCAGTCTTGTGTTCCAAATGGTTTCGCCTCAGGTAGACCGGCGCGGATTTGATCGTCGCTGAAAGGTGTTTGTGGTCTTAAGTCTTCGGGCACAGCTGGGCAAACCGGCAGTGGTGCGACGACGCCTTCCGAAAGGATGCGCACCTGTGCCGCCGAGACAAGGGGAATAACCATCGTGCGCTCGCAAAACCAACCGAAAGTGCGATGAAACCACAGCGGCATCCGGAACATGAACGGACGCTTGCCGACTACGCGTGCCACGCGCCGGACGGCTTCGCCCAGCGGCATTTCTTCCGGACCAGTCACGTGAACGGTTTCCTGCGCGAGTCGCCTGTGAAGCAGGGCCGCGCTCATGATTCGAACAAAATCAGCTACAGCCAGGGGACGGACCAATTGTTCGCGGAGGCCAACAAGTGCGAAAATGGGAAACGTATGAAACGCATGGCTCAGGTGATCAAGCATGTGATCGCCTCGACCATAAATCACGCCGGGTTTGAAGACCGTGTAATCCAGTCCTGAGGCGCGCACGATTTCTTCAGCGGCGAATTTCGATTCATGATAGCCAGAACCACACGCCGGGCGGGCGCGCAGAAAACTGACGAGCAGGATTTTCTTCACCCCGGCGCGGCGCGCGGCATTCACCACCTTGCGCGTGCCCTCCATGTGAACGCGTCGGTAGGTTTGACTGCCGATTTCGCGGTTGATTCCGGCGCAATGCGCGACGGCATCACATCCTGCCAGGGCTTTGGTGAGCTTCTCCTCATCGTCCGTTCCGATGGGATGAAAGGTGGTGTTGTGGAGCTTGCGGATGGTGTGATTGCGTTTGTCTGCGCCGCGGGCGATGATTTCTACTTGATGGCCTTCGGCTGCGAGCGTTTGGGCGAGATGGCTGCCGACGAATCCGTTTCCTCCAGTGATGGCGATTTTCATTATAATGCTTGGTGGTTCAGAGGTTGGTCAACGGGTGTGCAATGCAGCCCAGCCGTAAACGAAGGGCAGGGCGGTGAAAACCAGATTGGCGGCGAACAATCCGACCCGTCGCCACGTGCTGATCAAATAAGGTCGCAAGTCGAATACGAACGTGCCGACGATAAAGCGCACGAACCAGAACACGGCTAGAAATCCGCAAACAGCGCGAGCCAATGGCGCACCTGAAGCGAGCTCATCGGCGAGAAAAAACGTGCCGAGACCGAAACTCACAAGGCACAGAGCAAGGAACGTATAGTAGACCCAGATCAATTGCCGGATAAATGTCGGCAGCATCCGGGTGTGTTCGGGCAGGCCGACGATACGCGGCATGAGCAATCCAGCGGCGAGCAGGCCGAAGTAGGTGAGGGCGGCGAGTTTCAAAAGGATTGTAATGTTCATAATGATTTCAGGTTGCGCCGATGGTTTGGAGCATCGGCAGGATGACGTTTTGCACGAAGGTCGGGTGAAAGAGCCAATACGCGGGCACGGTAGTGAAGCAGAACATGAACAGCCAACCGCGCCAACCACGGCCAAGGCCCAAGGCGCGACCAGCGCGGCTGCGTTCGATCAATACGCCGACGCCTTGCAGTAAAAAGTAGCCGAACGGTAATCCATAGCCGCCGCGGGCTGGGAACGAAATCGCGAGTTCGTGAATGATGCCCGAGATGGTGAAGACGCCTAGTGTGGCCCATACGACACTAGTGCGGTGAGCCAACGGCCGGAAGGCAAGGTCGTAAACCAGTTTGTTGAACGCAGTGTTCCAGCGTGCGCCCCAAAAGTCGGCGAGCGACGTGGCGGTGGCGGGCGATTGCATCAGCGGCTTGGCGGGGATTCTGCGCGTTGCCAAGCTAAGGCGACGAGATGAAACGAGCCGAAGTGTAGGAGCAACGTGAGGCCGAACATGCCGAGCCAGGCGTTGGCAATGGGATTGGTGGGCAATACTGCTTGAGCGGCCAGCCAGAGGAGGGCGATTCCGACAATGAAACGGCTGGTGGCCAGCAGCCATTCGCTGAGTTTTGGAACATTGGTGTGCTTGCCAGTTAAGAACGACTTCGCGTCCATGCCGGGCCATCCAAACAAATAACCGAATGTCCGCAATGGGGTGGTGCGATAGCTTTGCGCCCGCCGCCATGTTAACCATTTACAACCGCCGAACATCGCAGTAACGAAGAACCACATGAAAATCCAGTTCGGCAGGTGATTGCGGAATCGCAGCGTGGCAACGAGCAGGAGTGGAAGTGGAAGCCAATCCAGCCATCGGGCGCGTTGGGGAACGACACAAGCCCCATTGGCACAATGGCGATTTGCGGCGATGTGGCGATAAATCGCGCGGAAGATCGGCATCATGCCGGGAATGCGGCTGAGCAACCACAACGGCCAGAGCCACCAGACATAACGCATCAAGACCACGGCGGCAGCGGCGCCGCCTAGGGCTTGCTCATCTGGAAAGAGCAGGCGCATTTCCGCCAGTGGATCATGAGCCGCAAGGTTGAGCCGGGCTTTGACCCATTCGGCTTGCAGTGGGACGAAGTTGAATCCGCTGCGGATCAGAGGACGTTCAACCCGGCGCAGCCAGCGGAGACAGAGCGCGCACTCGCCATCGTAACAAACCCAGCCAGCGGTGGGTGGTTTGGCGATGTTGTCTGTCATTTCTGCATTCACAGAAATATCTCCTGAAATAAAAAGGCGGGAGTCACCCGCCGATACCCAACAGTTTACGGATCTTGTCGCCGGCTTTGACGAATTTGGTCAACGCGCCGGTTGGCCAGAGGCGGATTTGGCCATACCACGCAGTCGTGGTATCAAAAAAGTCTGCCAGCTCCTTGAGCTTTTGCTCGGTGTATTCGTCGGTTTCCTTGTCTTTGTGCGCTTCGGCGACGCAATCACGGAGCAGGGCGACGGTCGGATCGATCTCGCGCTTTTTGCGCTCATCCAGCACCACGCGGAACATCTCCCAAACATCTTTCATGCTTTCGAAGTGATCGCGGGCGTCCCCGAGGACGTGGACGCGTTTTACGATGCCCCAGCCTTGGAGTTCCTTGAGACTGTTGCTGACATTCGAGCGGGCGACATTGAGTGTCACGGTGATTTCCTCGGCGTTCAGCGCCTTGGGCGAAATGAAGAGCAGGGCGTGGATTTGTGCCACGGTGCGATTGATGCCCCAGCGCGTGCCCATCTCGCCCCAGTGGAGGATGAACTTCTGTTGGACTGGACTCAGAGTCGGCATGTTTCCTTTGTTTCTGTCTGAACAGAAATTACCGAATCTGGTGGGATGTGCAAGCCCTATTTTGAGCCGAGGTTGTGTCCAGACAGCGGGCCGGGGAATGCTGAGGAGAGACTTCTGCAAAGTTCTGCAACGACGCTCTGTGAGCGCCGTTCGCACGCACCCCCCTCTTCAAAATCAAGGGGTCACAGACCGCCGCTACAACTAAAGATAGCCCTTGAAGGGGGCTACGAAGAAGGTTGGCCATCATCGGCAGTTGCGGAATTGGATTGAAACTTCGGGGCGTTGCGGGCATACGAGTTCGCACCGGTTACCCCTCATAATCCCGGCAATCATTCAAGCGTGTGAGTTCATTTTTTGCCCAGTTCACGGCCCCCTTCACAGGGGAGGAGTTGTTCGATTCGGTCACGGACCTGGTTTATTTTATTAAGGATGCCCGCGGGCAGTACGTGGTCGTCAACCAGGCGTTGGCTGAGCGGTGCGGCTTCCGGCACAAACAGGACCTAGTTGGCAAGCGTGCCGACGAAGTGTATCCCGCGCCGTTGGGGACAAGTTACCGGCGGCAGGATGAGGCTATTCTGCGCACCGGCAATCCGATCCTGAACCATCTCGAACTGCAAATCTATCCGGGCGGCGCGACCGGCTGGTGCGTAACGAACAAAGTTGCGTTGCGCGGACGCTCCGGCCGGATCATCGGACTCGCTGGCATTTCGAAGGACGTGCATGTCGAGAGCGGGCAGGGTGAGGATTATTCCGCGCTGGCCGGGGTGTTGCAATACATCCACGCGCATTATGACGAACCGTTGAAGATTCCCGACTTGGCGGTGGCGGCGGGCATGTCCGCGTATCAGTTTGAACAACGTATCCGGAAAATTTTTGCGATCACTGCAGGGCAATTCATCCAAAAGGTGCGGATGGACGCGGCGATGCGACGACTGCGCGACACGTCGGATGAGATTGTGAAAATCGCTCTCGACTGCGGCTACGCGGAGCAGAGCAGTTTTACGCGCCAGTTCAAGCAAGCCGTCGGGCTGTCGCCAGCGCGGTACCGACGGATGATGCGCGGCGGACCGGCGTGAGGGCTTTTGTCCAAACGGCCAGTTGGCACTGCGGTAACTGCAAAGATTCGCCCCGACGCCTGAGGTAGGTTGAACGCGTGACGGGTTGGTTTCGTAAACCAGCCGCCGTCCCGCGACTATGAGCACCACTTTACTTGAGCGGTCGAAAACTTCCACCACGGTCACCGCTTCGATTGAACCCGTTATCCAACGTATCGGTAATCAACTCTTCGATGCGCTCGAACAGGCGAACACGCCGTCGTTGTTCACCAAGAAAGGCCTGTATGGCGCGCTGATGGATTGGGCGATGCAGGACGAAGCGTTCAAGGTACAGTTGTTCCGGTTTGTGGACGTGCTGCCGACGCTGACGAGTTCGTCCGAGGTGGCGCGGCATCTGACGGAGTATCTGGACAACCCAGAGGTTAAGCTGAATCCGGCGCTGCGTACGGCGCTAAAGGCCACAGGCTTTGCCGGCGGATTGCTGGGCGGTGGCATTAAATCGCAGGTCGTCGGCATGGCCAGCTCGTTCATGCTCGGCGACGAGGATCGGGAAATCGTCGCGATCCTCCGGCAGTTGCACGAGCGTGACGTGGCGTTCACCGTGGATGTGCTCGGCGAAACTGTGGTGAGCGAAGCGGAAGCTGATGCCTACGCGGCGCGTTATCTGGAGTTGTTGAATCTGCTCGCCCGCGAAACGACGCGCTGGTCCGTGGCTTGTCGCAGCGATGTCACACCGCGCGGCGAAGTCCCACGATTGAACCTCTCGGTGAAGATTTCGGCGTTCTATTCGCAGATTCATGCAACCGATCCGCAGACGGCCATCGCCAAAATTTCCGAGCGAATGCGACCTTTACTGCGGCGGGCGCGGGAACTCGGCGCGTTGATCCATTTCGACATCGAACACTACGGCCTGAAAGACCTGACCTTCGAGCTGTTCAAAACGATCTTCAGCGAACCAGAATTTGCCGATGGTCCGCATTGCGGTGTGGCGGTGCAGGCGTACCTGAAGGATTCCGAGCGCGACCTCCGCGACCTCGTGGCTTGGGCGCGACAACGAAAACGGCGCATCGCCATCCGGTTGGTGAAGGGCGCGTATTGGGATTACGAAACCGTCATCGCACGCCAACGCGGCTGGCACATCCCGGTCTTCGAACGCAAACCAGAGACCGACTGTAACTTTGAAAAACTTTCCACCTTCCTGCTGGAGAACGAGGAATTCGTATCGGTCGCCATCGCGTCGCACAACATCCGCAGCATCGCGCACGTGCTGGCGCAGGCCGAGCGGCTTGGCGTGGCCGCGCGCAACATCGAGTTCCAGATCCTGTTTGGCATGGCAGACGCGATCGCGGCGGCGTTGCTCGCGACCGGTTGTCGCGTGCGGCAGTATTGTCCCGTCGGCGAACTGCTGCCGGGCATGGCGTATTTCGTGCGTCGCCTGCTGGAGAACACGTCGAATGAAGGTTTTCTCGCGAACAAATTCGCCAAGGGCGTCAGCCGGGAAGCGTTGTTGCGGAATCCGGCGGAACTTATTGCGAGCGCGCCGTTGCTCGTGCCGCCGCTGGCGCGCACCGTCGGCGTGCCGGAGTTTCAGAACGAAGCGCCTGTGGATTTCACCGTAGCCGCCGAGCGGGAGCCGTTGCAGACGGCACTTCAAGAGTGGCGGCGGCAGTTCGGGGAAAAATATCCGCTCATCATCAACAACCGGCGCGTGGAGACGCGGGATTGGACGCCGTCGTTGAATCCGGCGAACCAGCAGGAAGTCATCGGACTCGCAGCGCGGGCAACGATTTCGGATGCGGACGCGGCGTTGGCGGCGGCCCGGGCCGCGCAACTCAAATGGGCGCGCACATCGGCTGACGAACGGGCGCGGTTGCTCCACCAACTCGCGGCGGAAATGCGTCGGGCCAAGGCATCGCTGACCGCGTTGTTGGTGCTCGAAGCCGGCAAGAACTGGGTTGAAGCGGATGCCGATGTCGCCGAGGCAATTGATTTCTGTGACTTCTACGCGGCGGAGATGCGGCAACTGGGCCGGCCGCAGCGCACCCAGATTTTGCCCGGTGAAACGAACGTGCAGGAATGGCGGCCACGCGGCACGGGCGTCATCATCGCACCGTGGAATTTTCCGCTGGCGATCCTCGCCGGCATGGCGGCGGCGGCCGTCGTGGCAGGCAACACGGTGTTGCTGAAACCCTCGGAGCAGACGCCGGTCATCGCGGCGCAGCTCGTGGAACTGGCCATCGCCGCCGGTTTTCCGCCGGGCGTGATCAATCTGGTCAGTGGCAAGGGCGCGGAGATCGGCGCGCACTTGATCGCGCACCCGCAGGTGGCGTTCATTGCGTTCACCGGCTCGATGGAAGTGGGATTGAAAATCTGGGAGACTGCGGGGCGCACGCCGCCTGGCCAGCCGGATTTGAAGAAAGTCATCTGCGAGATGGGCGGAAAGAATTGCATGATCGTGGACAGCGACGCCGACCTCGACGAAGCCGTGTCGGGTTGTGTGCTGAGCGCGTTTGGTTACATGGGGCAGAAGTGCAGCGCGTTGTCGCGCCTCATCGTGCTGGCCGCGAACCACGACAAATTCATCGAGCGCCTCATCGCAGCGGCGGCATCGTTGCGCGTTGGCCCGTCCGAGCAATCAGGCACGTTGATCAGTCCAGTGATTGATCGCAAGGCGCAGCAGCGGATTCTGGAGATGATCGCCGCAGGCAAGCGCGAAGCGACGCTCGCGTGGCAGGGGAACGTTCCGGACGATCCGCAGGCCTGCTATGTGCCGCCGACGATTTTCACCGAGGTGCCGCCTACCAGCCGGTTGTTCCGTGAGGAAATTTTTGGTCCAGTCTTGAGTGTGACCCGTGCCCGCGACTTCGATGAAGCTCTGGCGCTGGCGAACGACACGGCATTCGCGCTGACGGCGGGATTGTATTCCCGCAGCCCGAGCCATATTGCGCGCGCTCGAGAGGAACTGGTCTGCGGCAATCTTTACCTCAACCGCACCATCACCGGCGCGATCGTCGGGCGGCAACCGTTCGGCGGGTTCAAGATGTCCGGGGGCGGCACCAAGGCCGGAGGGCGCGAATACCTGCAAAACTTCCTCGTGCCGCGGGTTATCACGGAAAACTGCCTGCGCCGCGGGTTTGCGCCGGCGGACGGGGAATAGGTTCAGAATCGCCGCCGGGGAGCGGTGGTGAAAAGCCGGGCTGGTTTTGCGAATTGCTACGCGCGGCTTTTTTACTATGCTTCCTCTCCGCTTCGGCGGTGATTTATGAAACCCCAAGTCGAAATCTACGATACGACTCTGCGCGACGGGGCGCAGGGCGAAGGCATCAATTTCTCGGCCGTGGACAAGCTCCGCATTGCCGAGAAGCTCGATTCTTTCGGGGTTCATTACATTGAAGGCGGCTGGCCAGGCAGCAATCCCAAGGACATGGAGTTCTTCAAGCAGGCAGCCAAACGCAAGTGGAAGAACGCGCAGATCGCGGCGTTCAGCATGACGCGGCGCAAAGGCGTCGCGGTGGAACAGGACGAACTCATGCGCCTGATCCTCGAGGCCAAGACGCCGGTCGTGACCATCGTGGGTAAGACGTGGTTGTTGCATGTGACCGAAGTGTTGCGCGCCAAGCCGGATGAAAATCTTGCGATGATCGGCGACACGATCCGCTATCTCAAGGATCATGGCAAAAAGGTCATCTACGACGCGGAACATAGCTTTGACGGCTTTGCGGATGAACCGGAATACGCGCTTGCCACGTGGCAGGCGGCTGAGAAAGGCTGGCGCGGATTGTATCGTGCTTGTGCGAAACGAACGGCGGGCGGCTGCCGAGTGAGGTCGCGAATACGGTTGCGTTTGCGAAGTCCAAGCTGAATTGCCGGATTGGCATCCATACGCACAACGATTGCGGCTTTGGCGTGGCCAACGCCATCGCGGCAGTCGAAGCGGGCGCAACGCAGGTGCAGGGGACGATCAATGGTTTCGGCGAGCGCACGGGCAATTGCAATCTCATCAGCGTCATCCCGACGTTGGAGTTGAAGATGAAGTTGCGTAGCGCACCGGCGAAGTCACTGCCGAAGCTCAAGGAGCTTTCCGAGTTCGTGAACGAAGTGGCGAATATGCGTCATGACGTCGCGTGCGCCATGGGTCGGGCAGACGGCGTTCGCGCACAAGGGTGGCATGCACGTTCACGCGATTGATCGCGTCGGCGCGCAGTTACGAGCACATCAATCCCGAGGCGGTTGGTAATTTCCGGCGCGTGCTCGTGAGCGACATGTCGGGTCGCACAAACATCTTGATGAAGGCGAAGGAACTGGGTTTCAAGCTGTCGCCGGATGCGCTCGAGACGCGCGAGATCACCGCCAAGGTGAAGGAGCTTGAGGCGAGCGGCTACGAATACGAAGCGGCGGAGGCGTCGCTGGCGTTGCTCATCCGCGGCATTCTGGATCACAACCCGGAGTTATTGTTCACGGTGGATACATATCACGTCTCGATGCGGCGCGATAAAAAGGAATCCATCTGCGAAGCGACGGTGCGCGTGCGCGTCGGCGACGAAGTCGCGCACACGGTCGCCGAAGGCGATGGTCCGGTGAATGCGCTGGATGGTGCTTTGCGTCGGGCGCTGGTGAAGTTCTTTCCAAAGTTGAAGAACATCGAGCTGACGGATTACAAAGTCCGCATTATCAACGGCACGACCGGCACGGCCGCGAAAACGCGGGTGTTGATCACGTCCAGTGACGGCAAGCGCGAATGGGGCACGGTCGGCGTGAGCGAGAACATCATCGAAGCGAGCCTCCAGGCACTGGTGGACTCGCTGGAATATGCGTTGCTGAAGAAGTGAGACACGAATTTCACTAATTTTCACGAATTCATGGGCGAACTGATCTACAAGCAAGAAGCCTTTAAGATCGTTGGCTGTTGCATGGAAGTGCATCGTGAATTGGGCAAAGGGCACAGCGAGGTTATCTATAAAGATGCGTTGGAAGTTAAGTTTAAGCGCCAAGGCATCAGTTTTTCGCGAGAGCGGGAGTTTGTGTTGTCGTACAAAGACGTGGTCCTGCCGCACAAGTATTTCGCTGACTTTGTCGTGCTGGATAAAATTATTTTGGAAGCCAAAGCGATTGAGCGCCTGACTGATTCGCACATCAAGCAGACGTTGAATTATCTCGCCGCGTCGAAGCTAAAGCTCGGTTTGCTGGTGAATTTTGGCGAGGATTCGCTGACCTACAAACGGGTCGTGTTATGATTTTGTCTTTAATTAGTGCCAATTAGTGAAATTCGTGTCTGTGTCTGACTATGTCTGAGATTCCCAAAGCCTACGAACCGCAGTCCGTCGAGGACAAATGGTATGACTTCTGGCTGAAGCAGGGTTGCTTCACCGCCGACCCGGCGCGCGTTACCGACAAGCGCCCGGCATATTCCATCGTCATTCCGCCGCCGAACGTCACGGGCATGCTCCACATGGGGCACGTGCTCAACAACACCATCCAGGACATCCTCAGCCGCAAGGCGCGCATGGACGGCAAGGAAGTGCTCTGGCTGCCGGGCACGGACCACGCGGGTATCGCCACGCAGGTGCAGGTCGAGAAGGCGCTCAAGAAAGAGGAAAAGAAAACCAAATACGATCTGGGCCGCGAAGAATTCCTCAAGCGCGTGTGGGCGTGGAAGGAGAAAAGGGCGGCATCATCATCAACCAGCTCAAGAAGCTCGGGTGCTCGTGCGATTGGACGCGCGAACGCTTCACGATGGACCCGGAGTATTCGCGCTGCGTGCAGAAGGTCTTCGTCGAGCTTTACAAGAAGGGCCTCATCTATCGCGGCAAACGCATGGTGAACTGGTGTCCGGTGTCGCAGACGGCGCTATCGGACGAAGAAGTGGAAATGAAACCGCAGAAGGGTTTCATGTATCACTTCAAGGTGCAGGTGGCGGAAGAACCGAACACCTGGCTCACCATCGCGACGACGCGACCGGAAACCATCCCGGGCGACACGGCGGTGGCGGTGAATCCGAAGGACACCGCGTTACGCGCATCTGATCGGCAAGCATATCGATGCGTCCGCTGCCGGCGGAATTGCCGCGCGAACAGAAGCTCATCCCGATCATCGGCGATGAGCATGTGGATTTTGAATTTGGCACGGGCGTGCTCAAGGTGACGCCGGCGCACGACAAGGCGGACTTCGACATCGGTCAGCGGCACAAGCTGGCGATTGTGGAAGTCATCAATGCCGACGGCTCGATGAACGACCTTGCGGGTGGGCCAATGGCAGGGTTGGATCGCTTCAAGGCACGCAAAGTCGCCGAGGAATTGTTGACCGAGCAAGGCGTTCTGGTCGAAGCCAAGCCGTACGAGAACAACGTGGGCTTCAGCCAGCGCGCAGATGTGCCGATTGAGCCGCGCCTGAGCGAGCAATGGTTCTTGAAGTATCCCGCCGTGCCGGAATCCAAGGCGTGCGTGGCGGAAGGGCGGATGAAGTTTTATCCCGAGCGCTGGGCGAAAGTTTACGATCACTGGCTGACGAACATTCAGGATTGGTGCATCAGCCGTCAGCTTTGGTGGGGGCATCGGATTCCGGTGTGGAGTAAGCGTATCAAAGATTCCAATCCAATTAATTTCGGGCTTGGTGAGAATTTTGCGCAACGACAGTTGCAAGGTTGGTCAGGCAGTGAAGCTCTTCGGTTTGCAGATGGACTAACTTCAACCGCGCTGCCGCTCACAACTTTTGAAATCAAACGAATGGCAGATGGTGGATTGGAGCTCAACGTTGCGACAATTCTGCCATCCGATATTGAGTTGCTTGAAAAGCGCGGCTTCACCCAAGACCCCGACGTGCTCGACACGTGGTTCAGTTCCTGGCTCTGGCCGTTTGCTACGATGGGATGGCCGGAGAACACGGAGACGTTGAAGAAGTTTTATCCGACCACCGACCTCGTCACCGGGCCGGACATCATTTTCTTCTGGGTCGCGCGCATGATCATGGCGGGCTACGAGTACATGGGGGACGCGAAGTTCGCGCTCCCAGATGCCATGCCGTTCAAGAATGTTTATTTCACCGGCATCATCCGCGACAAGCAGGGCCGCAAGATGTCGAAGACGCTCGGCAATTCGCCCGACCCGCTCGAACTTATCGCGAAATACGGCGCGGATGCGTTGCGCTTCGGCACGATGCGCAGTGCGCCGCTCGGTCAGGACGTGTTGTTCGACGAGAAGGACGTCGAACTGGGCCGCAACTTTTGCAACAAGCTGTGGAACGCGTGTCGTTTCCGTCAAATGCAGGGCGGCGAAGTGCAGGGCGAGATTGATTCGTCCAAGCTCACCACGGACGACAAGTGGATTCTGCTCAAGCTCAACGAGGCGATCCGCGAGATCACCGAGGCGTTGAACAGCTACAACTTCAGCGTGGCGGTGCAGGCGTTGTATCGCTTCTTCTGGAACGAGTATTGCGACTGGTATGTCGAGGCGAGCAAGGCGGTGTTCTTCGGCACGGACGAAGCGCGCAAGGCGAACACGCTTGCGGTGATTGATTTCGTGTTGAGTCACACGATCCGGTTGTTCCATCCGTTCCTGCCGTTCATCACGGAGGAACTGTGGCACGGGATGGGTTACGCGACGGACATGCCGGATCATCAAGGCGGCCAAACCATCATGAACGCGCCGTGGCCCAAGCCGTTCGAGGGCGATTTCCGCGACGCGTATTCGCTGGACGATTGTTATCTCGAATTCGCCACGCAGAAATACGAAGTGGTCACGCAAGGGCGCAACTTACGTCGCGTCGGGAACATTCAGGCGGGCAAGAAAGTGAAGTTCGTGCTGAAGCCGAATCGCGAAGTTTTGCCGCATGATTCAGAGGTCATCAAGATTCTGCTGAATGCCGAGGCATTCGAGATCAACGAAGGCTACGTCGCAAAGAAAGGCACACCGACCGCGCACACGCCCTTCGGAGAATTGTTCCTGCCGCTGGATGGCTTGATTGATGTCGAGGCGGAGAAAGGTCGCTTAAGCAAGGAACTCGAGAAGATCACCACTGAGATCACGAAGGTGGAACAGAAGCTCGCGAACCCGGCCTTCACACAAAAAGTTCCGGCGACCGTGTTGCAGGAACATCAGCAACGCTTGACCGATTGGCAGGGCAAGCTGGCGCATGTGAAAGCAGCGTTGGAGGCGTTGGGGTAAAGAATTCGCTTTAGATTAAACCGCGTGCCTACTACAAAAGGGCACGCGGTTTTTTGTCGCGTGAATTGCCGCGATGCGGCACAACTATCGCGCGCATGATCTCAGTTCAGCAGCTTAGCAAGCGGTTCGGGGCTCAAATCGCCGTTGATAATCTCTCCTTCGAAATTCCTGCCGGCAAGATTGTCGGTTTTCTCGGGCCGAACGGCGCGGGCAAATCCACCACGCTCAAAATGCTCACCGGCATGCTCGAACCGACGGGCGGCACGGCGCAGTTGTGCGGATTCGATTTGCGGACACAAGTGCTGGAGGTGAAACGACACGTCGGCTTCGTGCCGGAGTCGGGGGCGGTGTTCGAGTCGTTGACGGGCTTGGAATATCTGGAGATGGTTGCGGCGCTCTACGGCATTCCGGCCGATGCGGCGCGCGGGCGCATTCAGCAGTTCATCACGTTCTTCGATCTGAGTTTCGAGACGCTCACGGATAAATTGCTTGCGCACTACTCGAAAGGCATGCGCCGCAAGGTCGTGATCACCGCCGGGCTTTTGCATAATCCGCAGGTGGTGTTCTTCGACGAGCCGCTTGACGGCTTGGATGCGAACGCGGCGGTCGGGTTCAAAGCGCTGATTCAGACACTGGCGCGCGAAGGCAAGACCATCGTTTACAGCTCACACATTCTCGACGTCGTGGAACGGGTGTGTGACCGCGTCATCATCATTGATAAAGGCCGGCTGTTGCTCGATGGCAAACCAGATGAGTTGGTCGCACAACACAATGCCAGCTCACTGGAAAAACTGTTCACGCAACTGACCGGCGCGGTGGAGCTGGAACGTAAAGCTGAAGACTTTGCCAAAACTTTCCGGTGATGAATTCAACTGCCGTCACGCCGCCGCCGTATGTTTCGCCGCCGCCCGCGCAGGGCAAGGTGCTGCGAAAACTTTTTCTCACGCTGTTCTTACGAGGCCGGTCAGCGCGTGGATTGCAGAAAGCTACCGCGCCCCAATCGGTCGGGAAGAAACTGGCCTTCGCCTTGTTGTTTTATGGTTTGTATGGTGCATTCGCGCTTTTCTTCATGCGCCAGACGGTGCTAGCACTTTCCATTTTCCTGCACGGAATGAGCTTCCTGTTCCTTGGGATGTTTGTGGCTTCATCAGCGGGCGAGGTTTTGTTCAACAAGGAAGAAGCGGACATTTTGTTGCATCGCCCCGTGAATCCGAGAGCGCTGCTTTGGGCGAAAATCAGCGTGATGGTGCAGGTCTCGCTCTGGTTGGCGCTGGCGTTGAATCTGGTCGGGTTGATGGTGGGCGTTGGAGTGCGCGATGGCGGGTGGCTGTATCCGTTGGCGCATGTGCTGTCGACTTTTCTCGAAGCGCTGTTTTGCACCGGGTTGATTGTGCTGACGTATCAACTTTGTTTGCGTTGGTTCGGGCGGGAACGGTTGGACGGGCTGATGACCACCGCGCAGGTCTTTGTTTCTATTTTCGTGATTGTGGGAGGGCAGTTGTTGCCCCGCGTGTTCGGGGGAATGTCGCCGTCAGGATTAACGCATCTGGATTCCTGGTGGCTTGTATTGTTGCCACCGATGTGGTTTGCGAGTTTTGATGATGCGTTGGCTGGGCGCGGGATGACGTTTTCATGGATACTTGCGGGACTAAGCGTGGTAGTGACTGGAGTGGTGCTGCTTTGCGCCTTCGGAAAACTGGCCAATAACTATGAGACCGGTTTGCAGAAGCTGGGAGAAAATCTTCCGACCAAACCGAAGAAGCTGCGTCGCCGCTGGATCAACGCGGTGATCAATGTGTTCCCCTTGAAGTGGTGGTTGCGTAATCCGGTGTCGCGCGCTTCCTTTCTCCTGACGACGGCTTATATGATGCGGGATCGGGAAGTGAAATTGCGGCTGTATCCTGGCATCGCGCCGATCCTCATCATGCCCGTCATCTTTTTGATGCAGGGGCAGGCCCGGGGCGGTGATTCCGGAAGCGGGTTCGGCCTTGCGTTTGCCGGAAGTTATCTCGGGTTGATTCCAATGCTGGCGCAAAACATTTTGCAATACTCGCAGCAATGGCAGGCAGCAGACATGTTCCGCGTCGCCCCGGTCGTTGGTCCCGGGGCGATTTGCGATGGGGCGCGCAAAGCGGTGTTGCTGTTTCTGACGCTGCCGATGTTGTTGCTGGTGGGGGTAATTACGCTCGGACTGAGCGCGAAGCTGTCGCAACTCCTGTTGCTGCTTCCGGGAGTTCTGACGGTGCCGGTGTTCGCATTGACTCCCGGATTGTTGGGGAAAGATATTCCGTTGTCGCAGCCGCCGGAAGATGCGAAAGCCGCTAATCGCGGTTTGAGTATGATCGCGGTTATGCTTGCCGGAGTCGCGCTGGCGGGGATCGCGGCTTGGGCGTGGAGTGCGGGCTGGCTTCATTGGCTGTTGCTGGGAGAAGCTTTGTTTGTTGGAGTCTTTTACTTCGTGGGGCGGGCGCGACTGAGTCGGGCGAAGTGGGGGCCGATAGATTAAAACTGTGCGATCCGTCGCCGCGCAGGCGCATGGATATGTGCTGGGTTAGGATTGCCGGCTTGGGAATGTCCGGCACAGACTGCCATCGTGAAACGCTGGTTCATCTTTTCCGGTCTGTTGCTGTTGCCCGTGCTGGCGGTGGTCGGTGAACAAAAGGCCGTCGTTGCAGCAGACGCGTTGCAAGCGCAGGGAAAATTCAAAGAAGCCGCCATTGAACTTAATGCCGCGTTAGCCGCCCCGGCTTTGGCGGATGCCTTTCGCAAGGAACTTGCCTTCGAGCTGGATCGCTTGGAGCGCATTCGCAAGGACTATCCGTTAACCAAGGACAAACTCTTTGCGCGATTGAAAGAATCAGTGCGCGATCTGACTGAGCCAGAGTTTGAAGGCTGGGTTGCGGAGGGGCGATTTGATAGTCGCGAGATTGATGGCGAGCGGCGCTTCATGGGCTCAAGTGTCAGCAATCTGTTCTTTCGTTACGCAGAGTTAAATGCGCGTCGGTTGCCACCCAAAGACACGACCAAGCACGACCAGCTCAGTCTGGAAACCTGTCGCGTCATCAAGGCCGCCGCGTTGACGGAAAAGCAGCCGTATGTTTTGCCGAAGCGTTTCAATGCTGTCATGACGGTGACCGTGGATGCAGATGCTGTTCCGGACGGACAAACCATCCGGGCGTGGCTGCCGATTCCGCGCCAGTATCCGTTTCAAAATGGATTTTCGCTGTCGAAAGCTTCAGCACCGATCAAACACATGGACGATGAGGTCAGTCCGATTCGAGCCATCCATCTGGAGCAGGCGGTCGCCAAGGGCAAGGCTACCGAATTCAAGATCGAATACGAATATACGGTGGCGGGAGTATTCTTTGATATTCAGCCAGGCAAGGTGCGACCGGTGGATACGAATAACCCGGCATTGAAACCGTTTCTCGCTGAAGCGCCGCACATCGTTTTCACGCCGAAGATTCGGGCGTTGTCCAAGCAGATTGCCGGTGGCGAAACGAACGCGGCGGTTAAGGCAAAAAAGTTTTACGACTGGATCGCGGACAACATCAAATACAGCTACGCGCTCGAATACTCGACGATCCGCAACATCAGCGATTACTGCCTGAGCAACGGCTACGGCGATTGCGGGCAGGAGGCGTTGCTGTTCATGACGCTTTGCCGGCTCAACGGCATCCCGGCGCGCTGGCAGACCGGGTGGAATCTTTTCCCGAATGCCAAGTCGATCCACGATTGGTGCGAGATTTATCTCGAACCGTACGGCTGGATGCCGGTTGATCCCTACAAAGGCATTTGGGCGATGCGTTACGCAGTGACGCTCACGCCGGAGCAAAAACGGGAGGCGCGGGATTTTTATTTTGGCGGCTTGGATTATTACCGCATGGCGGCGAACAGCGACCACAACCAATCGCTGACACCGGCTAAAAATTCTTTCCGCTCGGACAACGTGGACTTCCAGCGTGGTGAGTTGGAGTGGGGCACGAACAACATCTACTTCGATCAATACAACTACGAACTGAAGGTCAAGGAAGCCGCCGTGCAATGAAGATTTCGCAAGAGTCTGCTATGCTTCAAAAGCAGTGCTCGTCAGGGTTTGCGCAGGCGGAAAAATTTATTACCTGATGTCATGGGCAGAAGGACGGTTTGTTTTTCGCCGGTCATTGCTGGTATGAGATCAACAGGAGCCCAGGTGGAATTGTCAGCGACCGTTGTCTGCTCCAGAACATAGCCACTTGTCGCGGTTGTCCAAGAGAGGATGACAGTGTTGTTGGTTACCGAAAGGTGCAGGGTGGGAGCATCCGGTGTCTGTACTGCTGTGACTAAAGCGACGACCCCGCCGCTCAGGGTGTAAGATTCCCCACGTGATGCCGGCTTCTGATCCACAATGCCAATGCTGCCTTTAATCTGATAATCGCCTCCTTGGCTGATGCCGCCCCCGCCGTTGATCGCGTGTTTTGAAGTATGCCGAGATTGTGCCTGGCCTTTTGCTGGACCAGCAAACAGAACCAGCAACACTACAGCGACGCGGAGAGAGTATTGAATTGAATTCCAACCACCACGATTGGCGGTGCCGCCGGTTATAGATGTCACGGTTGACCTCCGGCTGGCTGTTTCAGCAATTGTTCGAGGCGTTCCAAGCGTTGTTGGAGTTTGCGAATCTGCGCGTCCTTCTCGTTGACAATCTGGCTCAGGCCTTGAATCGCGGCGAGGGCGACGCCGTCGGCGTCCACGGTGGTGATGCGGCGTTCGGATTCTCCAACCTGAAAGGCGGCGGCAAAATCTTGAGCGGTGGGACCGATGTGTCGGACTGCCTTGTCTTGAGTTTTATAGTTCCAGTTCTGAATCGGCATCTGGTTGACGCGAGCGAGGATTTCACGTGAATCCACCGGGACAAAGTTTTCTTTTGATTCGCGGTCGCTCAAGGCAGCCCAAGCGCCACCGCCGGCGGGAAGTTCTACGCCCGCAATGGGGACGCCATTGGTATCAATGGCCGATACAAACCGGGTGCCCCCGGTGGCACGGACTGAAAAGGTATCGTTGGTGATGGAGGGGAAATCAACATTGCTGCTGTCGGCCCAGACGAAAGCACCGCCGTGAATCGCCTTGGCCCGGTGACCGGCTGCAAGAGTGAGGCTTTGCATTGCGGAATTTCTATATCCGCCTGGAATTGAACTGAAGGCACTTCAATTCGATTGCTTCCACCACCACTAATAACGGAATATCCTGGAATAACAACAGGGTTAACCCCAGTGTTTGCGGCTTTTATATAGTTATTGCCCCCGCCCCCGATGGTGTTGCCCTCGCCGCCTGTCCACACAATGGAATTAGCGTAACCGCCCGCTACTGTAGCATAGGCACTATCGGCAAAATTTAGACTGCCGCCGCCAATGGTTGAATAAGAATGTTCGTAGCCGATTCGATTCCGACTCCCACCTGCAATAGTCTGGCCTGCATCGCGAGATGAATATCTGTTCCCGACCATGTTTTCCATGCCACCGCCAATTACCGCTCCTGTGCCATAAACTTTATTTGAAAAGCCGCCAGCAATAGTTGAATACCTGCCGATATCCGATGATTTCAATTGGTTTGAGAGACCTCCTCCAATCGTGCCATATGTTTGCGACTTCTCAATGAGATTGGCTGCGCCGCCGCCGATCGTGCCAAAGCTAGAGGCGACAATGTTCGTTTGATTTGGAGATCCACCACCACTGATCGTTGCACCATAAATTCCAGTCGGATAAAAATGAACTATCTCGCCCCCTTTATTATCGTCAAACAACCTCATTGTTGCCGCGAAGTTTCCGGCGTAACCGCCGATGATATTTGGTGCGCTGTTCGACCCTGGTTCAATGCGCAGTGCTCGCAGATTATTCACCTTAAGTTCGAACGCGCGTTCGTCAGTGGTGCCGAGGAAGTTTGCTCCGGGCGTCGTGCCGGCATTGCCATCGAGTTTCCAGAAGTTGGAGGCGGTAAGGCCGTTCAAGGTCGTAGCATTCACATAGGCCAACTGGCTGCCGTCGCCAGCGAATTGATTGCTTGGGTTGTGCAAATTGACGGCGGCGGGGTACGTGCCGGCCAATGCGGTGGGTGGCAAGGGACCGTCCAGTTGTGCAGCTGGAATTGACCCGGCAATCTGGCTGGCGGGCAGGGTGCCGAGCAGGTTGCTGGCGGAGTTGGCCATGATGGCATACGGAACGGGTTTGATTTGTTGTCGCGGGCGCAGCGGAATGAAATCACCATGGCGTTGCTTGACGCTGATTTCCAGCCAACGGTCGCTTCCGTCAAAAACGCCTGCCCCGAAATCCAGCGAGGCTGTGAATTCTCCTTCTTGCACCCGGACGCTTGCGATTTCAAGACTGGTGATTGGAGTGCCGTTGGTGGAGCTGGAATACACTTCAAAGCGCAGGTCATATTCACCTCGGGCCGGACGACCATGCTGAGAAAGGTCGCCTTGATAGATGAAGGCTGTGCCTTGTGCGAAGGATTGTTGCGCTCCGCAAACGACCAATATCAAACCAAGCAGATGTAAGGTGAATTTAGTTTTCATGTAGCGATGCGATAGTCCGTTTGAATCCCGAGGTGGCGACAATATTCGGAGGGCGGCACAAATGAGCGAATCTTGAGATTACGTAGGCGATTCGGAAGTTTTACGGATGTGTGTCATTTGAATGTAACGGTGGACGAGTCGCTACCTTTCATCGCTATCAAATTCGTTTGCGGGCGGTGTTGTCATCGCAGGCAAATTGACAAGTTTGAATTTCTGTCCAATGGCGGTGGAGATTTCACAATGCTTCGGATGAAACAAAATGCTCACTGCCCCGACTTCGCGGGTGGATAGCACCAACACCTTTCGCCGTTCGAGCCGTTCTTTGAGCTTTAAGCTGGCGCGGGCCGTGGCAGGAAGTTCGGAGTCGGCAATTACGATGACCCGCGGCTGAATGGCATCCAACAGAGCTTCACAGAGTGCTTCCCCTTGGGTGGGTAATCCGGTCACCACGATGTCGGAGTGGAGATTGTTTGTCTCACGGTCGAGCAAGAGATTTTGCCCCATGCGACCCAGATCGGAGAGCAGGAGGATTTTAACGCCGTGAAGTTCGGCCTGGCGGACGAGCGCGCCGTCGTCGGCTTGCGCGGATTCATCTGCTGCGGTCGGATGCAAGATTCGCCATGGGGTAGCCTCATCGCCGCGATGGAGCGTGGTGATGTGATACGGTTCGCGTTGCAGGTCAGTAAAGAGGCGGCGATAGGCGACGGAACGGAAGCGGAACGAACTGGCAAAGATGTCGTGGCAGCGAAATTCGGCGGCGAGTTCTTCGGCGCCACCGACATGTTTGAGGTCGCCGTGCGTGAGCATGAGGCGGGGCAGCTGATTGACGCCTTGGGCGCGGAGGAAGGGGCGCATGATGAGTTCGACGCTGTTGGTATTGCCGCAGTCCATCAGCCAATCCTGCGATTTGCCGGCGGCGTTGAAGTATTCGGCCTGGCCGCCGTCGAGTGGGAGGATGGTGAGTTCCATGTTCTTGCGGGTGACGAACCATTGGCCGGTGTAAAAAATTCCGATGAGCGCGAGCGCTGCGAGGGTGCGCGGGCGGCGTTCTTTCTGCCAGAGCCAGCCACTCATGAAGCCGATGAGCAAACCATAGTAGATGATGAAGGTGAATGCAGACGGGGCAGTGACGAAGGCGTAAGCGCCGGGGATTTCGGTGCTCCAATGGCTGATCTTTACCATGAGCAACATCCAGAGCCAGGCGGAGTGATTAAAGAGTTCTGTGAGCCACGGTAGCCAATCGCCGCAGAGCAGACTGCCGAGATTGCATGCGAGCGCGGCGCTGCTCATCGGGACAATGATGAGATTGGCGAGCAGGGTGATGGGGCTGAAGATGTGAAAATAGTATGCTGTGAGTGGCAGTGAACCAAACCACGCGGCGAGTGAGGTCACGAAGCTGGTCAACACGATGCGGGCGACGGCGCGGAGGAAGTGTTTCCATTTCGGTATGACCTCGGGTGCAAGCATCGGGTCAATGGCAAGCCAGCGGTCGCGGAGTTTCTCCAACGGCGGCATGAACAGCGCAATACTCAGCACGACGAAGAACGAGAGTTGAAAGCTGGCTTGGAAGAGTTGCTGTGGTTGCCAGAGCAGAATGATGAGCGCGGCGGCGGCGAGGGAGTTGAGTAGGTCGCTTGGACGGCGGAGCGACCAGCCGCCGATGACGATGGTCATCATGATAGTCGAGCGGATGGCGGAGGATTGCCAGCCGGTTGCGCCGGTGTAAAACCAGATCAACGGAATGACGAACGCGCCGCACCACGCACGCGGCACGCGGGCGACGCGCAGGAGGCTGACGAGTATCCCGGCGATGAGTGCGATGTGCAGCCCCGAAACGGCGAATATGTGCATCGTGCCGCTCTTCATAAAGCTCTCGTTGACTTCGCCGGTAAGCGCGGTTTTCCAGCCGAGCGTCATGGCCCAGAGCAGGCGGAGCGGTTCATCTTTTTCAGGCAGGCCGCGGGAGAGGGTGCGTTGGGCCCAAGCAAGAAAGCGGTCGGCGAACGGGGCGTTGGTTTGCGAATCCACCGTGTGCCAGTCGCGTGGGAACTCAGACTTAAGTTGATAATAAATTCCTTGGCGGGCAAGGTAGGTGCGGTAATCAAATAGTCCGGCGGCGATTGGTCCAGGTGGTGGGGTGAGGACTCCGGAGATTTCTGCGTCGCGCCCACCGAAAAATTCCGCAGGCAATTCACCCTTTGTTGAAATCATGACGCACCCGACGGCGGGCTGCCAGTGGCCGTTGGTGGCGAGGGCGGTGACATCGAACGGGACGCGAGTGCGGGCGAATTCTTTGCCATTGCGTTCGTGCAAACGGAGGCTGGGCGTTTCGGCGAGCCTGCCGCGGAGCGTGGCGAGGGTGGGTTCGTTTCCTGCAAGGATGCGTAAGTCGTGCGGAGAAAGGCTGGTGGTGTGGCGAGTGAGATTGGTCCAGCCGACGAGCACAAGCAGCGGCCAGAGCAGAAAGTTTCGCGCCTTGGCAAACAACAAGGCGATCAACAGCAGCCCGAAGCTGAGAGTGAAAAGGAAAAGCAGAGAAAGCGGGACTGCGTACGCCAACAACAGTCCACCCACGTAACATAACGCCACCGGCAGTAATGGGCGTTTCATGAACGAGTGCGAGCAAAGCACAGGCGGGCAGATTAGTCACGCGCGGATTTAGGCAAAGTTGCTTCATCCCGGTCTCCACACTATGCTGCGCGCGTTGAAAAAGAGCCCGCGACCTGATCGTCCCGAAATTCCGCGCAAGACGGTTTATCGTCTTTCGACGTATCTGCGCTGTCTGGCGCGGTTACGGGAGAAGAAGATTGAGACGGTTTCCAGCGAAGCCTTGGCGAAAGTGGCGGGCGTGAAGCCAACGCAATTGCGCAAGGACCTCGCATATTTTGGAACATTTGGGACGCGCGGCCTGGGGTATGACGTGGCGGAACTGTCACGTTCGATTGCGGATGAATTGGGGACGTCGCGGTTGCAACCGGTAATCCTCGTCGGGCTGGGTAATCTTGGTATGGCGCTGCTGTCGTATCGCGGGTTCGAGAAGGAAGGGTTTGAGATTCTGGCGGCGTTCGATGCTGAGCCAAACCGGAAACGTGATAAGGAAATCAAGCAGCCGGTCATCGGGATGGACAAGTTGCCGGAGTTCGTCCGGGCCAATGCCGTGAAGATGGCGATCCTCGCCGTGCCAGCGGAGGCGGCGCAGGAGGTGGCGAACACTTTGGTCCACGCCGGTGTTGTGGGCGTCTTGAATTTCTCTCCCATCGTCCTGCATGTGCCGGAAGAGGTGATGGTCAATAACGTCAATCTGGCTATCGAGTTGGAAAACTTGAGCTATTTCATTCAGGAGTGAGCGGTGAGACAACCGGTTTAAGGCGGCAAAATAACTTGCCAGTGAGTGTCGGGTTTCTTAGCTTACGTGTCCCTTGGGCGCACCCATAGCTCAATTGGATAGAGCGGCTGACTACGGATCAGCAGGTTTCAGGTTCAACTCCTGATGGGTGCACCACTTCGTTCTAAAGTTTCCCGGCTCTTTTTTCACGATTTCAATCCAACTGACGTTTGTCAGCGGGCTTTAACGGAAAGGAGCGGCGAGATCGAAATTGAAAATCAACTGTAGTCCCGTGACCAGCAGGATGGTGTAGATGACGCGGACGAAATTCTTCTCGGAAAACTTACGGTTCAGCCAAACGCCCAGCCAGACCCCGAGCGGAACGAGTGGGAAAAACTTGGCGCTGGTCAGCAAGGTGTCAGAAGTGATCAAGGCCTGCGGGGCAAACAGCGGGAGGTTGACCATTGCGCGGTCCACGCAAAAGAAGGGGAGTTTGATCCAGTTGACGAAGGTGAAGAGCAGGACGCTCGTGCCGACGAAGATTTCCTTGGGCAGCTTTTGCGGCATGAGGAACATGGCGGCGACCGGTCCCGCGCCGTGGGCAAAGGTGGAGGTGATGCCCATGCCGATGCCACACGGGATGCCGATGGTGTGATTGGGGGTGAATGCGCCTTCTGCGCGGAAGAGTTTCTCTTTGGTCAGTTGAAACCCGACGAACAGGATCGCGATGATGCCGATGGCGATGTTGAGTTGACGCGGGGAGAATTGGCCGACGAGTTGCACGCCGATGATGACGCCGACAACGGTGCCGGGCAGGAGGAATTTCAGATTCTCGGCCCGCCAGCGCTTCCAGTAATGATAAAGGGAGAAGAGGTCGCCGGCGCAGAGCAGGGGGAGCAGAATGCCGATGGCGGTCTTCGAGCCGAAGGCCAACACGCACAGCGGCGTCACTAGCATACCCAGTCCTCCACCAAAGCCCGCCTTTGCCACGCCGATGAACATTACGGCGAAGCCCGCCAGCAGCATTGAAGGCCATTCCATTGTGCGGATTCGTGTAATGGGAGCAGTGTGGGAAAGCGAGGGAAATCGCTTTGAGTGGGTAGAATTGCGGAGGGGCAGGAAAGGGCGGGGAGCACTGCAATTGAGCGGGCAAAAAGACGGGAAGAAAAGTCGGAGGGGGCAGCCTCCGCATTTGACACAGTGCGGCGCGGGCGACTAATCTCCGCCATAGTTTCCACGCGCAAACTCCGTGGAACGACAAATTTTTGTGGCTGAAAAAGACGACTATTTGATAGACATGCTGGTCGACTTGGGGTTTGTGTCCCCAGACCAGGTGGCTCAAGCCCGTCAGGAGGCGGAAGCTTCTGGGGTTGGCGTGGTGGATTTGATGGTCGCCAACAAGGCGGTTCGCGCCGAGGATGTGACCCAGGCCAAGGCCGCGCACTTTGGCGCGGAAGTGGTGCATCTCTCTGCTCTCCAGATCGCGGACGATGTTATCGCTGCCGTTCGGCGTGACATCGCCAAGAAGTATCGCGTCATCCCGGTTTACAAACACGATAACTCCCTGACGGTGGCGTTGGCTGATCCCTCCGATATTGCGACGGTGGACGCTTTGAGTCACTTGCTACACATGGACGTGGTGGTGCAGGTCGCTTCGGAGGCGGACATTGAGGCGGCGCTGAGCAAGTACTATGGCGGGCGTAGCGACACCGCGCTCGACACGATGATCCAGGAGATCACGCGCGGTGAAGTAGAGATCGCTGGCGCGCCGACGGCGGACATCGCCACGGGCGGAGATGCGTTGACAGTGGACGGAGACGCACCGCTGATCAAGTTGGTGAACCAGATCATCATTGATGCGTTCAAGATGCGCGCGTCGGATATTCATCTCGAGCCCCTCTCAAAGCGCTTCCGGTTGCGGTACCGCATTGACGGTATGATGCACGAGGTGAAGAGCCCGCCGAAGCGACTCCAGCCGGCGATCATCGCGCGTCTCAAAATCCAGTCGAACATGTCCATTGCGGAGCATCGCATTCCGCAGGACGGTCGTATCCAGACGACGGTAGGCGGTGGCAAGTTGATTGACTTGCGCGTCTCGTGTCTGCCGACGAATCACGGCGAAATCCATCGTGATGCGTATTCTCGACAAGGAAGGTTTGCGCGTCGGTCTGGCAGAACTCGGTTATCTCTCAGACGATCAGCAGTTGATTCGAGAAACTCATCAGTCTGCCGGACGGCATGTTCCTCGTCACCGGCCCGACGGGTTCTGGTAAGACGACCACGCTCTATTCCTGTCTGCACTTCATCAATCGCCCCGACCGCAAGATCATCACGGTGGAAGACCCGGTCGAATATGTGCTCGCGGGTATCAACCAGGTGCAGGTGAGTGAGACGGTGGGGTTGACCTTCTCGGCGGCGTTGCGCTCGATTCTGCGGCAGGCGCCGAACATCATCATGATCGGGGAAATTCGTGACATGGAGACGGCGTCCATCGCCATCAATGCGTCGCTCACCGGTCACTTGGTGTTCTCCACGCTCCACACG
The DNA here is from genome assembly GCA_049840435.1 of Verrucomicrobiota bacterium. GTDB lineage: Bacteria > Verrucomicrobiota > Verrucomicrobiia > Limisphaerales > JADLHS01 > JADLHS01. The sequence goes on from JASGKY010000020.1 coordinate 339,320, forward strand.
AATGACGCTCCCGGTGCGGTGACGCGTTTGATTGATATCGGCGTGAAGCCGTTCTTGGTGGCGTCCTCGACGCGCGCGATGATGGCGCAACGGCTCGTCCGCAAAATCTGCAAGAAGTGTGGCGCGCCGCACATGCCGACCGGACAACGAGCTGAAGGCGCTGGGCATTGACAACGAGCAGGCGGCCAAGGCGACGTTCAAGAAGGGCAAGGGCTGTGACAATTGTTCCGGCACCGGCTGCCGCGGCCGTATGGGTATCTTTGAAATCTTCGTCATTGATGATGACGCACGGAAGTTGATTTACGACAAAGTGCCGACGTCCGTGTTGCGGGCGCGGGCGCGCGAGATGGGGATGCGGACCTTGCGCGAAGACGGCATCCGCAAGGTGCTCGGGGGGATGACAACTCCGGACGAAGTCATTCGCGCGACCGTGGGTGACGAGAAGTGACCCGCTTTGTCCAACCGTAAGATGGCAAATTTTTAGGAGTTTTATCACATGTCATACTCGATGTCCGATTTGTTGCAGTTGGTGGTCTCGGAAGGTTCCTCCGATCTTCACATCCGGGTGGGCATTCCGCCGACAATCCGGGTGCACGGCATTTTGCATCGTGTCGAGGGTCCCGCCGTGCAGGCCGGAAGACACCGAGGAACTGATGCGCAGCATCACGTCTGAGGATCATATCCAGCACGTTCGTGAACGGGGCGGCGCGGACTTCGGTTTCGCCTTCGGTGAGGCGGCGCGTTTCCGTGTCAGCGTGTTCAAGGAAAAGGGTAACTTCGGCATGGTGCTCCGTCAGATTCCGAGCAAGTTGCTGACGATGGAGCAGATTGGGCTTCCGCCATCTGCCAAGGAATTGCTCTATAAGCCGCGCGGTCTAATCCTGGTCACTGGTCCGACCGGTTCGGGCAAGACGACGACGCTCGCTTCGATGATCAACATCATCAACGAAGAGCGCGATGAGGCGCACATCATCACGATCGAGGACCCGATCGAATATTATCATAAGCACAAGAAGGCGGTGGTGACCCAGCGTGAGGTCCACGTGGATGTGCCGAACTTCGCCGAAGCGCTGCGGCGCGCGCTGCGTCAAGACCCGGACATCGTCCTGGTCGGTGAAATGCGCGACTTGGAAACGATTGAAGCGGCCATCACGGCGGCGGAAACGGGTCACTTGGTGTTCGGGACGCTTGCACACTACTGGTGCAGCCAAGACGATTGACCGTCTCGTGAACGCGTTCCCGACAAACCAGCAGGAAACCATCCGCATCCAGCTCTCGACGGTGTTGCAGGCGGTGATCTCGCAGTTGCTGATTCCGCGCGTGGACAAGCCGGGCCGCGTGGCGGTATTTGAAATCATGGTGAACACGCCGTCCATCGCCGCGTTGATTCGCGATAATAAGACCTTCCGTATCCAGTCGGACATCCAGACCGGTGCGAAATACGGCATGGTGACGCTGGACGGATTCCTGCTTGGAAAAATATATGGCCGGCATGATCGCGCGCGAAGAAGTCATCACCAAGTCGCAGGATCCGATCACCATTCAGGCAAAGCTGCAGGAACTGGAACTGGCTACTGCGGTCGGCGTGAAGAAGGCTTAAGACAAGAATAATGCTATGTCTGACGATATCGCACATCCGCTGTTGGCACTGGTCAGGGAGCAAGGGCTGATCGACGACCTGCAATATGAAGAGGTCGTTGCCGAGATCAAACGCAGCGGCAACCCGGTGTTCCAGATTCTCCAGGATTTCGGCATCATGGACGCCGGATGCCATTTTGCAGGCGATGGCGAATCATCTCGGCGCGGAAGTCATCTCGCTCAAAGGCCGTAATATTCCCCGAAGCCCTCGCGAGCGGTCCCGGCCAATACAGCCAAGATGTATCGGTGCGTGCCCGGTTTCAGCTCGAAGGCAGCGCGTTGCAGGTTGCGTTCGTGGATCCGTTCGATCCCGGCCAGCGTGGATGAACTTGGATTTGTCGTCAAAGAAAGATGTGCAGTTCGTCATCGCTAACCCGGCGGATATTTCCGACAGCGCATTGATAAATTTTACGGCGAGGAAAGCAGCGAGATGTTTCCGACCTGCTTGAAGGAGCTCGGCGAGTGATGAGAAGATCGCCAAGGAAGTCATGGTCGCCGGAGGAGACCGATGATGAAGCCATCGGTGGCCGGGCTGGCGAACGAAGCGCCGATTGTGCAAGTTCGTGAATCTGGTGCTGCTGCAAGCGGTGCAGGACCGCGCGAGCGATATTCACTTCGAGCCGTTTGAAACGGAGTTCCGCATCCGCTATCGCGTGGACGGTGCGCTGTATGAAATGTCACCGCCGCCGAAGCATCTGGCGTTGCCGGTGGTTTCGCGTATCAAGGTCATGGCGAATCTGAACATTTCAGAACGCCGTCTGCCGCAGGACGGTCGTATCAATTACAAGCTCGGCAAGCGCAAGATCGACCTCCGTGTTTCCACGCTGCCGACGCAGTTCGGCGAATCGGTGGTGCTTGCGCGTGCTGGATCGAACTGCGGTGAACCTGGAGCTTGGAATCGCTGGGTTTCCCCAAGTACGTCTATGATTTCGTCAGCGAAGTCATCCAACGTCCCAACGGCATTTTCGTGGTCACCGGCCCGACCGGTTGCGGCAAGACGACGACGCTCTATTCGTGTCTGCGCCGCGTCAACACGATTGATTCCAAACTGCTTACCGCGGAAGACCCGGTCGAATTCGACATCGAAGGCATCATGCAGGTGGCGATCAATGAAGGCGTCGGGCATGACCTTCAGCAAAGCGCTGCGCTCCTTTCTTGCGTCAAGACCCGGACATCATCATGGTCGGTGAAATGCGCGACTTGGAAACGGCGCAGATCGCCATTCAAGCCTCGCTCACCGGTCACTTGGTGCTGAGCACGCTGCACACGAACGACGCGCCCGGCGCCGTGACGCGTCTGGTGGACATGGGCGTCGGAGCCATTCCTGATCTCTTCCACGCTGATGGCGCGTGCTGGCCCAACGCCTGGTCCGCACGATCTGCAAGAATTGCCGCACGCCGTTCGAGCCGACCGAGCAACCAGTTGGCCATTGCTGAACCTTTCACCGCATGACCTTGGCGACAAGGTGTTCTATTATGGCCGCGGTTGCTCGACTTGCAATGACACGGGCTACAAGGGCCGTAAAGGCATCTATGAGTTGCTGGTCGTCAGCGATGCTGTTCGCACCCTGATCAATGAGCGCGCGCCGACGGTGGTGCTGCGCCAGAAAGCGGTCGAGCTGGGCATGGTGACGCTCCGGGAGGACGGCTTGCGGAGCATTTTTGATGGTGATACAACCATCGAAGAAGTAGTCAAATATACTTAACCCGGAACTTTTATGCCAAAATTCAGTTACGTGGCGATGGACCAGAAGGGCAAAGAGACAGAAGGGCACGCATCGAAGTTGCCAGCCAGAATGAAGCCATCGGCCGCGTGAAGGAGATGGGCTTGTTCCCCACCAAGATCGTCGAGGTGGACAAGGTCAAAGAAAAGGCGGCGAAAAGAGCGAGGCCAAGGGAGCCATCGGCCAAAGCTGGCCGGCAAGAAAAAAGGCGGCATCAGCATCCACATTAAGATCCCCGGTCTTGGCAGCAATGTTAAAGCCAAGGTCCTCACCACGTTCACCCGCCAGTTGGCGACGCTGGTGGACGCCGGTTTGCCGCTGTTGCGCGGTCTGCGCGTGCTGGAAAAACAGGAGCGCAATCCCACCCTGAAAGGCATCATCGGCGAACTGGCGCTCGTCAATCGAAGGCGGCAGCACTTTTTCCGAAGCGCTCGCGCAGCATCCCAAGGTTTTCAATCGCCTGTTCGTGAACATGGTGAAAGCCGGTGAACTGGGCGGTGTGCTCGAAGTCGTGTTGAACCGTCTTGTCCGAGTTCATGGAAAAAGCCCAGAAGATCAAAGGCAAGGTCATCGCCGCCATGTTCTATCCGGTGGCCGTGCTCGTGGTGGCCGTCGGCATCCTGATCGTCTGCTGATGGTGATGGTCGTGCCCAAGTTCAAAGAAGTGTTCGCAGGCATGGTGAAGGTCGACCTTGCCGGCGTTCACGACGCTTCGTGCTGAACATCAGCGAAATGATCAAGGACAACATCTTGATGTCACTCTCGGTTTCGTGGTCGGCGGTGGTCGTCTTCTTCATGTTGTTCATCAAAACCAAGTTCGGTCGGCACGTCTGGGATAAATTCAAACTGAAGATGCCGGTCATTGGGCCGGTCATCAGCAAGGTGGCCATTTCGCGGTTCACCCGTACGCTCGGCACGCTGGTCAGCAGCGGTGTGCCCATCTTGCAGGCGCTGACCATCGTGCAAGGAAACTGCCGGCAATGTCATCATTGCCAACGCCGTCAACGCCGTGCATGAAAGCGTCAAGGAAGGTGAAACCATCACCGCGCCGCTTGGAAGCTTCCGGCGTTTTCCCGCCCATGGTCATTTCAGCATGGTGGACGTCGGTGAACAGACCGGTGCGCTTCCCGAAATGATGATGAAGATCGCCGATAATTTTGACGAAGAAGTGGATAACGCCGTGGCGGCCATGACCTCGTTGCTCGAACCGATCATGATCATCTTTCTGGCCGTCATCGTCGGCAGCATCGTCATCGCGATGTTCCTTCCACTGATCGACCTGATGAACAGTCTGGGCGGTGAAGGAGGCGGGGATAAAGACTAAGAAGTCCCGTTCCCAAATCAGCCCAACTGTTGGACTTGCCAGAAAACTAAGTTTTTTTCTGAAAAACCCGTTGACCATTCGCCTTGTCCTGCGTAAATACATTGTAAACACATTGCATGGGCGAATTATTTACAGCTAACTCACTATGGAGTTCGATTGGAACAATCCGCCCTTTGAAATGGGTAGTTCTTTGACTCAGCGGGAAATAGAAGAGTCGTTCGAGGATCCGTTTGCTATCAAACTGCTTCCGGATTCTCCACGGTTCGCGGTGCAGGCTCGGTTTTTCAATTTGGGGATGTCTGCTAGTGGCGTAAGGCGTGTTGAGTGTGTATCGGACGAATGGAAAGCAGATCCGGGTGATTTATGCCCGGGTTTTTCAGCCGGAGGAACGGTTCTTTTATCAGAAGAAAGTGGATCAAACCTTGTCCTAGCAAAGCAGTGCAAGGAGGTGGAGCGAGTCAAAGCGGGATGGATTCAAGCGAAAGACGAATGATGCGCACCATCGCAAATTGGGAAGATGTGCCGATTTTCGACAGCGAGGAATCCGAAGCGGATTTCTGGGCGGAGAACCGGCCTGATTTGCGGTTGATGGAAGCGGCAGTGGCGGGCGGCAGTGAGGTCTCTGAGTCGGTGACCATCACGCTGCGGATGGATCCACGGATGCTGGCGCGGATCAAGCGCCTCGCCCGGTCCCGGTATCTGAATTACCAGAGCATGATCAAACAGTGGTTGAGTGAACGGATGGAACAGGAAGTCCGCGAACGTTGAACGAAGATGAATACACCAAACACAAATTTTAAGAGTCCCCGATTAGCTTTTACCTTGATCGAATTGTTGGTGGTCATCGCCGTGATCGGCGTGCTAGCGGCGCTTATTTTCCCGGCAGTGGGGGCCATTAAAATCGGCGCAATCAAGAAGCGTGTGCAGAGCGAGTTGAAGTATGTTGAGAGTGCGATTGAGGCGTACAAGGATAACGTAAAAGTCTATCCGCCGGAAAATCGTAATAATCCCGCGCTTAATCCGCTTTACTATGAATTGGCTGGCACCAAGTTGGCAGGCAGCGAATATCAGCCATTGGTCGGAAGCGGGAATATCACCGTGGCCAACTTGAATGTGTTTTTTGGTGCCGGCAATGTGACTGGTTTTCTTAACGTAAGCCGTGGCAGTGAAGACGAATTGAAGGTAGCCAAGGACTGTCTACCGGGTTTGCGTCCCGCGCAATATCTTGAAGTCCAGACCAACGGTGTTTCTGGGATTGTCTTGGGTACACGTGAAAAAGGGCCTGCGCCTTTTATGCTTTCCGATGCCGCTGGGTTGGCCAGCATTAACCCATTCCGTTACCTGTCCAGTAGCGCCACCAATAATGCGGGGCGCTTCGACCTTTGGGTGGATGTGCTCATTAACGGAAAGACCAATCGCTTTAGTAATTGGCGGGACAAGCCCTTCGATCCCAACCTTTGATATTTATGAAAACCAACCGTTCCCATTCAACCCGATTGAGCCATCGCTTGCCGGTGGCGTGGAGCGACAGTGTCTGGTTTCCGCTGGTGCAACCCTGTGGGCGCAAAGCCGCGGTCACCCCGCGCCGCCCGGTGCAGTGGGCCTGCCAGATCATCACCGACCCCACCGTCTGTCGTGCCCGGACGGTCAATCTCGTTTGAACATCCTTGTTATGAAAACCTCCTCTCACTATTTCCGCAAATTCGTGTCGGCCTTTACCCTCATCGAACTGCTGGTCGTCATCGCTATCATTGGCATTCTGGCGGCAATGCTCTTTCCCGCACTCGGCAAAGTAAAAGAGAAAACCATGATTAAGCAGGCCCTGATTGATATGAACAAGCTGGGCATGGCCATCAAGAGTTACGAGTCCGATTACAACGGCCGTTTTCCTGCGCCTGGCATTCCAACGGGGGAGCAGGATGTGACCTATGGTTTTATTGCTCCTTTGCCTGCCAATCATCTGGCTGTTTCCAACAATGCCAATGTTGTCGCGGTCTTGCTGAATCTGGAGACCTTTGCCAACGGGGTGGCCACAACCAACAAAGGCAAGGTCTTCAATCCGCGGGGACTGGTTTCCCTAAATGCAGAAAACGCCAAAGATGCCAACGCTCGCGGAGTGGGGCCGGATGGTGAGTATCGTGATCCTTGGGGTAACCCTTATGTGATCTCGATGGACACGAGTTTGAATGATCATGTCCGGGACGTTATTTATTCCCGGGTGGCGGTCTCGTGGGATACCACCAGTTCAAAAATTCTCAATGGTCTTTCGACCAATTCCGCAGCGGCGACCGATCCCTATGGTTTGCGGGGGCAATACCTGATCTGGTCGCGTGGGCCGGATGGCCAGGCGAGTCACACGGTTCGCGCGAATCAGGGTGTCAACAAGGACAACATCCTCGGTTGGCAGCAGTAACCTGGAGTTGTGTTGTGAAAACAGCCTTGCGTCATTCCGCTTTCACCCTGATCGAACTGCTGGTAGTCATTGCCATCATCGGCATTCTGGCGGCGATCGCCATGCCGACGTTGGGGAAGTTCAAGGCGGGCGACACCCTCGCGGCAGGACTGCGGCAGGTGCAGGATGACGTGGCCCGCGCCCGGCAATACGCCATCAGCCAGCGCACCACGGTGTATATGGTGTTTTGTCCGTCGAACTTTTGGCTACAGCCCAATTATGCTTCGCTGCCCCAAGTGGAAAAGGACAAGGCGGCCAAGCTGTATGACAAACAGCTTTCTGGCTACACCTTTTTGACGCTGCGCAGTGTGGGCGATCAGCCCGGGCAGAAATCAGTGCAGTACCTGGCGAAGTGGAAGACGCTGCCGGAAGGGGTGATTATTCCGGCTTTCAAATTTGACAGTCCCGGTGATGCCTTCGTTGTGGTGGATCCGCCATATCCCGCCACCCCGACGGAACGTTCTTTCGAAGTCAGAGGGTTTGCCACTAACAGCCTCCCGTTCCCGTCGGAGAACGGGAATCAGTTTGTTTTGCATTACCTCGCTTTCGATCATCTCGGCCGGCTGACCGTGGATGGCGTTACCAAGGCTGGTGCTGACGAATTTATCCCCGTGGCGCGCGGTTCGGTCAGCTACGCGCGCGATGCCAACAAGGTGCCGATCCAAGGAGCGCCGACGATTACCGAGCAGCCGCCCGGCAATAGCACCAACAATTTCTTACTCGTGCGGATTGATGCGTTGACCGGTCGCGCCCGGGTCGAAAAACAGGAGTTGAAATGAAGCTGGCGTTGTCTTCCCGTAAAGCAGCAGCGTTCACCCTTGTGGAGATCGCATTGGCCCTTGCCATCATCGGCTTTGCGCTCGTTGCCATCATCGGCGTGCTGCCGTTCGGCTTGAACGTGCAAAAGGAGAACCGCGAGGAAACCATCGTGGTGCAGGACGCCACCTATCTGCTCGATGCGATTCGCAATGGCGCCAGCGGCTTGGACGACTTGACCAACTACGTCGAGAGCATCACGAATGTCGCCACCGCCTACGCGGTGGTGGAAGGCGTGACCAACCAACTGGCAGGCCAGCCCAATGTGTATGGCTATACCTACGTTGAAGCTTCCATCAACAATGATTCGCATCCGGAAAATGTCATCACGAACGGGCAGCGCATCATCGGCCTGTTAAGCACGCCGCGTTACGTTTTTGAAAACAACCAGCTGACGCCGCCGACGCCGGTGCCGGCTTTTTACGTCAGCAACTACGTGATTGCTTACGTTCGTGCCTTGAGCGGGCCGGCGGTTGAAAAAGCGCCGCAGAACAACACCGCCGTGCGCGATCTTGCCTTTCGCTACCGGCTCGTGCCGGAGCTCAATCCTTATGGTGACTGGAATGTTGCCTGGGTGAGCACCAACCAGCCGGGTTTGTCCACGAATGAAATCATTGCCCGGGTGCAGGCTTGGAATCTCGCCCGCCAGCAACAGGTCAATCTTACGGAAGTGCGCCTGCTGTTCCGCTGGCCGATTGATACCCGGCGGGTTGCGGGCAATCAACGGCAGGTCTTCCGCTCTCTGGCGGGCGGGACGTTACAACGGACCAACCACGCGGGGTTACCCATTTGGTTGTTGCAATCGGCTGCTTATCAAACCGCTCAATGAAACCGACTGCTATATTTCAATCCCTTCGTTTCGTGGCGCGGCGGCAGCTCGCGGCGGCGTTCTCGTTGATCGAAGTGCTCGTGGTTACGGGTTTATTGTCCATCATCATCATCGGGCTGGTGATGATGTTTGCCCAGACCCAGCGCGCCTACAAACTTGGGACCACGCAGGTGGATGTGCTCGAGGGCGGTCGCATGGCGACGGATCTCATTACGCGCGATTTGCAGCAAATGGCCGCGAGTCCCTATAACACCACCAATTTTTTCGCGGCAACACTGGGAACGTTGCCTGCAACTGGAGATCGGTATGAGCCGTTGACGCAAATCTTGCCCGGCTCCGCCAATCTGCGCACCAATTTGCTGCAGGAGGTTTTCTTCCTGACCCGCGAGAATCAGAAATGGACGGCCGTGGGATATTTCGTGCGGACGAATGATACCGGGGCAACGATTGGATTTCCGGGAGGCGGCGCTGGCTCACTGTATCGGTTCGAGACCAATTACACGGATTCAGTCTTGCGACGATTTCCGCTGCAGCCGTGGTGGGATTTTGTGGCGGCTGCGGTGCAAACCAATTTAGCCAGCCGGGTGTTGGAAGGCGTGGTGCATTTCAAGATGCGCACCTTTACCCCGACTGGAGTGTGGATCGTGACCAACAATTATTCCGCCGATCTTTATCCGGGGGTGTTTGGGCGCATGCCGGGCAGTGCCTCAACTTATTACCCCTTCGGCGAAGCGCCCTATCTCTTTTTCTCCAGCAACGCCATTCCGGCGGCGGTGGAGGTCGAACTCGGGGTGCTGGAAGCGCGTGAAATCGAGCGAGCCCGCGCCATCAGCAGCCCGTCTGCCCGCGCTAAATATCTGACCGACCAAGCTGGCAAGGTTCACCTGTTCCGCTGGCGGGTGCCCGTGCGTAATGTTGATTCCACTGTCTATCAAAGATGAGACTCTGTTCTTCCCATTCTCGATTCGCGGTTTCTGATCACCCCATCGGTCGGCAGCGATGCGCGTCATCTCGTTCCGGCGTCGCGTTGATCGTCACCATCATCATGCTGGCGGTGATTACGTTTCTGGCGGTGGCCTTCCTCGCCTTGAGCGGCCGGGAAAAAGGTTCGGTGAAGACCGCCACCAACCAGCTGACCGCGAAACAGGCGGCGGAAGCGGGCTTGGAACGACTCAAGGTGGAACTCGTGGCCGCCATGCTCGCCACTACAAATCCCGCCAACTTCGGGCTGCGCGTCTCGACGAACTATATTAACGACCTTGGCTTTCAAGCTTCCCCGGTGGATCCGTTGACCAACATCAGTTATACCTACGCCAATGGGAATCCGATCAGCCTGAATGATTCCCTGCGATTGCTCACCAATCTGCTCTACAGTCCGCGCGCGCCAGTCTTCATCACCAACCGGCTCGTCGCCGCTAGCAACGAATTTCGGTATTACCTCGATTTGAACCGCAATGGCCGGCATGACCCGAGCGGGACGAGGCCGGTGGTCAGTGATGATCCGGCTAATCCGTATTACAACACGAACGGGCTGCGCATTCCGAATCTCGTCATTGGCAATACGCTGTCGAATTTCATGCAGGGTGATCCGGAATGGGTTGGTGGGCTGGAACGGATCAATCAGCCGCACGGGCCGGAGAACCGGTTTGTCTATCGCTACGCGTTTGCCGCTGTGCCGATCGGCAAGACGCTTGATGTAAATTACATTCACAATCAGGCTCGGGCGACTTTGGCCGGGAACACGATGGCTGCCAACGGTCGCGATTTCTTCCGCAACCAAGGCGTTGGTGCTTGGGAGATCAATCTGGCGGCGTTCCTCTACGACTTGAACACGAACACTCCGTTTGGCTGGGGTGGAGGAACGTTGGGTTATTCCTACGACCCAATAGGCCCTCCTGTGTTGATGCCTGCGAGTGGTAATGCATTTGACGATGCGGGCGGCATTTATCGCTATCGTGTGAATGGGGATACGGCGGTCTATAACTACAATGGGTTGGAATCGGTCGCGACTCTGTATGGCGCGAATGGTATCGCCGCTTTTGACAATGACTGGGTGGATGGTTATACGGACAGCACGCTTTTGACGACCAACGGTATCAAGATGCC
>JASGKY010000021.1:0-68384 GCA_049840435.1 Verrucomicrobiota bacterium
CGACCAGCACGCATTTTGAACTCGCGAAGAAATGTCTGGAGCAGGGCAAGCATGTCCTGATCGAAAAACCGATGACGGACAACGCCGATGAGGCTGCGGAACTGGTCAGGCTGGCGCAGGAAAAGAACTGTGTGTTGCAAGTCGGCCACGTGGAGCGGTTTAATCCGGTGTTCAATTACCTCGAAACCGTCGCAACACAGCCGCGTTTCATCGAGACGCATCGGCTGTCCCCGTATCCAGCACGTAGCACCGACATCGGCGTGGTGCTCGACCTGATGATTCATGACCTTGACGTGGTGCTGGCGTTCGTGAAATCGCCCGTAGTCAGTGTGGATGCGGTGGGCATTCCGGTGTTAAGCAAGTCGGAGGACATCGCGAATGCGCGGCTGCGCTTTGCCAACGGTTGCGTCGCGAATCTGACGGTCAGCCGTATCAGTCCGGAGCGGATGCGGAAGATTCGCGTGTTCAGCGGGCCGGATAACAAGTGCTACATCTCGCTCGATTACCGGGCGCAGGAAGGGTTCATCTACCGTATCGCCCGCGACGGTGAGGAGGAAAGTTCGTTGCTCAAGAAGCTTTTGGCGTCGCGCGATTCGACCATCGTCAGCGAGTTCGGTGGCCAACGCATCGTGCGCGAACCGGTGCCGATCGTGCGTGACGAACCGCTCAAGCTGGAACTGGAGCATTTCGTCAGTTGCGTGCGGGAAAAACAGACGCCGCGCGTCAGTGGTGAGTCGGCGAAGGTGGCCTTGGATCTGGCGTTTGAAATCACGCGACAGGTTCAACAAAGTAAATGAGCAACGAGAACATTTCCCGTCGCCCGCTGACCTCGCGCGATACCAAGTGGGCTGCTGCGGTTGCGGGTTGGCTGGTTAAGCAACGCGTTCAGCCGAACACGATATCGGTTTTCAGTATGGTGTTTGCGGCGCTGGCCGGAATCGCGTTGGTCTGGGCAGGGAAGCAAGTTTTTGGACCGCGTGTGGGGTTGTTTCTTGTCGCGGCTGCCGGGATTCAACTGCGGTTGCTCTGCAATCTCTTCGACGGCATGGTAGCGGTCGAGGGCGGCTTCAAAACCAAATCAGGCGAAATCTACAATGAATTGCCAGATCGTTTCGCCGATGTCTTCATTTTGGCGGGGGCGGGATATGCGATGCCCTCGTCGCCGTGGCTGCAAACGCTCGGTTGGATGGCGGCGGCGCTAGCGGTAATCACGGCTTATGTCCGGGCTTTGGGGGTGGCCGCGGGGGCAAAACAATATTTTATCGGACCGATGGCAAAGCAGCATCGCATGGCGGTTATGACGGTAACCTGTGTCGTTCTGGCCGGGCTGAATCTCTTCAAGAGTGAGTTCGACCTGATGCAAATCGCGTTGTTGGTCATCTGTGCGGGTTGTCTGGTGACAATTGCGCGGCGGTTGATCTACATCGTGCGCGACTTGGAATCCAAATGACCACCGGGCTGCTGGTATTTCTGGCCAAACTGATCAGCGGTGCAAATGCCCGCTGGCTTGGTTGCGCGCCGGATTTACGGCCCAGGATTTATTTCGCCAATCACACCAGCAATCTGGATGCGCTGGTGTTGTGGGCGGTGTTGCCAGCAGAAGTGCGGGCACTGACGCGGCCTGTGGCAGCACGGGACTATTGGAGCAAGGGAATCCGGCGCTACCTTGCGGACAGAATCTTCAAAGCCATTCTCATCGAGCGCAAGAAACCGACGGCGCATGACAATCCCATCGAAGATATCCTCGCTGGAATGGGGACAGATAAATCTATTATCATCTTTCCCGAAGGAGGCCGTTTTCCCGGCCCAGACCCGTTGCCCTTCAAGAGCGGTCTGTATCATCTGGCGCAGAAACGGCCGGATGTCGAACTGATTCCAGTGTTGATGGACAACTTAAACCGGATCTTGCCCAAGGGTGAGGTGTTGGCCGTGCCGCTCATTGCGAATGTCACGTTTGGCCCGCCGATGAAGTTGGTGCCGGAGGAAACCAAACCGGCGTTTCTGGAACGGGCGCGGGCGGAAGTGATGCGATTGCGAACGACGTGAACCTCAAACTCGACAACGAAACGTACTGGCTTGTGGGCGGCGTCCTCGCGCTGCTGGTGGTGGCCACTGGCATCGGCCAATGGCTGCGGCTGCGGGTGAGGAGCGAGGTGGGGCAGAAAACGGTCGCGAATCTTAACGCGCGCACGAAAGCCTGGTGGTTCATGGTGGCGGTCTTTGCCGGGGCAATGGCCACGGGGCGGATTGGAACGGTGATGCTGTTTGGATTGATATCGTTTCTGGCGTTACGCGAATTCATTACGTTAACGCCAACCCGGCTGGGTGATCATCGCACGTTATTCTGGGTGTTCTTCGCCATTACGCCATTGCGGTACTATTTTGTCGCCTCAAACTGGTTCGGACTGTTTGTAATTTTGATTCCGGTCTACGCGTTTCTGTTTGTGCCGTTACGTTCGGCAATGGCGGGTGATTGCGAAAGGTTTCTGGAACGCGCCGCAAAGATTCAATGGGGGTTGATGGTCTGTGTGTATTGCGTGAGTCATGCGCCAGCGTTGTTATTTCTAGACATTCCTGGCTATGAGGGCGAGAACGGAAAGTTGTTGTTCTATTTCGTCTGTATCGCGCAGATCAGTGACGTGCTGCAATACGTCTGGGGCAAAACGTTGGGCCGGCACAAAATTGCCCCACATGTCAGTCCAAATAAAACTTGGGAAGGGTTCATTGGTGGCGTGGCGACGGCGGTGGCGATTGGCGCAGGTTTGTGGTGGGCGACGCCGTTTACTCCGTGGCAATCGGCGGGCATGTCACTGGCCATCACGCTCATGGGTTTTGCAGGTGGTTTGGTAATGTCGGCCATCAAGCGGGATCGGGGCGTCAAGGACTATGGGACGCTGATCGAAGGGCATGGCGGAGTGATGGACCGGATTGATTCGATTTGCTTTGCCGCCCCGATCTTCTATCACCTGACGCGACATTTTTATACATGAAACCATTGTCCTGCATGTTAATCGCGGGCGATCCAAGTGGCGACATGCTCGCGGCGGAACTCGTGTCGGCCTTGCGCCAAAAGGTGCTGGCCCAGAGCGGGCCTGTATCGGCGGATGTGCAGCCGTTGCAGACGGCGCTCGCACCGCGATTTTTTGGTGCAGGTGGGCCAAAGATGGTTGCGGCAGGTGTGGAACAGGTGTTCGATCTCACGCAACATTCGGTCATCGGGTTCGCTGAAGTTCTAAAAAACCTCGGCAAATTTAGGCGGTTGTTCAAGCAGTTGCTGCAAGTCGCCCTCGAGCGGCAGCCGGATGTGATCATTGGGGTAGATTACGGCGGGTTCAATCTGCGCTTTGCAAAAGCGATCCGGAAACACGCGCAGGCGAATCGTGGTTTATTCAACAATTGGAATCCGAAGATTGTGCAATTCGTTTCGCCGCAGGTGTGGGCGTCGCGAGCCTCGCGGGCTTATATTTTGGCGGAGAATCATGATTTGTTGCTGAGCATCTTTCCGTTCGAGAAAGCCTGGTATGCGCAGCGCGTGTCGAAGTTGCGCGTGAAGTTTGTCGGGCATCCGATGATGGGGAGGGGGGAGAAGCGAGAAGCAAGGGGCGAGCGAAGCGAAAAGCCGTGTGTAGTATTGTTGCCGGGAAGCCGAACGGATGAGGTGCGACGACATTGGCCGGTGGTGACGGGAGCGTTTGAAATCTTGCGGCGCGAAGTGCCGACGCTCACGGGGAAGATGATTTTGCCCAACTCGAAATTAGCCGAAGCGTTCAATTCAGCCATTCTGCCGGCAGGTTTAGAGATTCAAATCGGAAGACTCTCTGAGGCGTTGGCGACAGCGCAGCTTGCCATCACCAAGTCTGGCACGGTGACGATGGAGTGTGCGTTCCACGGCGTGCCGGCAGTGGTGTTCTACAAAACTTCATGGCCGACTTACTTTATCGGCAAGCAGATCATTACGGTGAAATATCTCGCGATGCCGAATCTCATCGCGGATGAACCCATCTATCCCGAATTCGTGCAGCAGACGGCGACACCGGAAAATATCGCCGGTGTAGCGGTGGAGTTGTTGCGCAATCAGCCGCGGCGTGCGGAAGTGCAGGGGAAGCTGGCGCGGGTGATAGCTTCGCTTGGCAGTCCGGGCGCACCGGAGCGCGCGGCGGATGCGATTTTGAGTTTGCTGTGAATCACGAAGATAAAACGGAACTATCCAGGTTTTGTGTGGTTAGTGTATTTCGTGGTTTTCCCCAGTTTCCTATGAAAGACCTGACAAGTGCAACGTGGATCAAGGTTAAGGGAATTCTTTTTCTGCTGCTCGGCATTGCGGCGGCGGCGTTGTTGATCATTGAATGCCCAAGCTGGAAGATCGCTGGGTTGCTGGCTCTGACGGTGTGGTGTTTCTGCCGGTTTTACTATTTCGCGTTCTACGTGATCGAAAAGTACGTGGATTCCAATTACAAGTTTTCCGGGCTCTGGTCCTTTGCCGCTTATCTGATTAGTTCCAAACGAAAGCCATGAAAATGTCCGGTAAAAGCCTTGTGTCGCGGCACTGGCTTTGCTCAGAATCTCCGCGGATGCACCAATGGTGGCCCAAAAAACTTAGTTCGCTGAAGCCGGTTATGGCCGGCTTCATGGCGGTTTTGTTTCTGGGAATGACGCTGATTGGCGCGCATGACCGCCTGCATTTGCAGCTTCATGCCGATGGTCCTGGGCACAGCCACAGTCCGTGCGCCGTTTGTTCGATAGTCAAAGGCCAGGTAGACGCACCGGTTGCTGTGGTGTCCGAGGTTTTTGCTTTCCTGTCCGTGGCTTGGACACTTCCTACCGTCCAAGCGATTGCTCCTGCCGCGATTGATCTCTCGGTCGCGTCAAGTCGTGGGCCGCCTGCTTCCGTTTCTTCCCAATCGTAATTCTAGTCGTTGGTCCGGCCCGCGTGGTCAGGATTCGCTTTAACCCTTTTGGTAAATCCTTTGGTGGGCTCGTGTCGAGTCTGCCGGGAATTCTTTGGAAGAAACTTTGTATGAAACGGAATTTTTTGTCGGTTGGCTTGGTCGCGTTGGTCTTGACAGCAAGTGCTGTCAGCGCACAGGAAACAAATGAAGTCGAGCAGTTGCGGAAGGAACTCCGCGAGATGCGCGAGCGGATGCAGGCGATGGAGCAAAAGTTCGATAGTGCCGGGCAAAAACCTGCGGCGCTGGCAACTGCTCCCGCCACGGCCCCCGCAGTAACGACTGCTGTCCCTGATCCGTCATCACAAGCAGGGCGTTTGTGGCAGCCGTCTGATCCGGTCCGGCTGGGGAAAGGCGGGAGTTATATGGATATCGGTATGGTGGCGACGTTTGCTGCTGGCGGTTCGACGGCAAAGGACATCGAAGGTGGCACACAGCTTGGTGGGCATGATCCCAATCAAAATGGCTTCACCGTGCAGGGCGCGGAGTTGAACCTGCAGGGCGCGGTGGACACCTATTTCCGCGGCAATGCGAACATCCTGTTTTCAGTTGATGCCGAGGGCGAATCGTTCGTGGAACTGGAGGAAGCGTGGCTGGAAACCGTGTCGTTGCCGGGAAATTTCCAGATTCGCGCCGGACAGATTCTCAGCGATTTTGGTCGCATCAACACCAAGCATCCGCATTCGTGGGGCTTTGTGGATTCACCGCTGGTGAACGCACGATTCCTAGGCGCGGATGGGCTGCGCAATCCGGGGGCGCGGATTAGCTGGCTCGCGCCGACGCCGTTTTATTCCGAGTTGATGCTTGGGATTCAAGATAGTCACGGTGAAACGGCTTCCAGCTTCCGCAGTTCAGGGCACAGTCATGGCGATGAGCCGGAAGGGCTGCCGTTCGGTTATCGTCATCCAGACAATAATCGCGGTGTGCGGCACGTGACAGATCTGTTGTTCACCCCGCGCTATGCGCTGTCGTTTGATCTGACGGATTCGCAAACGCTCGTCGTGGGCGCATCCGGCGCATTTGGGCCAAACTCCAGCGGTAGCGGCGGCGATACGATGACACAGATTTATGGCGTGGACTTGTATTGGAAATGGAAGCCTGACAATGCCCACGGCGGCTTTCCGTTCGTGAGCTTCCAGACCGAAGCCATGGTGCGGCGCTACGAACTCGGCGCGTTCGATTGGGACGAGGGCGGCAATCTCGGCGACGGCGATGGCAATGGCTTTGTAGATGAAGGTGTCGTGACCGATGCCACGGGGTTAACGCCAGCGGTGTTGAATTCTGAAACGGTGACCGACTACGGGTTTTATTCCGAGCTGCTCTACGGATTTCGCAAAGGCTGGGTGGCGGGATTGCGTTATGATTACGTGACTGGCGAGCCAGCTGATTACGAGCGCGCGGGATTGTTGCTCGCGGACAACGCCGGTGGCGGCACGTTGCTGGGGCGTGATCCACAACGCGACCTGCGCTGGCGGCTTTCGCCGAATCTAACGTGGTATCCGAGCGAGTTCTCGAAGGTGCGGCTGCAATACAATTATGATGACCGCCGTGGCTTCGGCGATGATCACTCGGTGTGGTTGCAGTTTGAATTCCTGTTGGGCGCACACGCAGCGCATAAATTCTGAGCCGCAGATTCACACAGATAAAACACAAATTATGAAAACGAAACTGTTCCTGATTTTTACTGCATTGCTGATGGCAACTGTGGTTCACGCCAAATTGAACGTCGTCGCTACCACACCCGACATCGAGGCGATCGCCAAGGAGATCGGTGGCGATAAGATCGAACTCACGACAATGGCGCGACCTACGGAAGATCCGCATTTTGTTGATCCGAAGCCGAGCTTCATCGTGAAACTAAACAAGGCCGATGTGCTCATCCACGGCGGCGCGGAATTGGAGGTCGGCTGGCTGCCCAAGCTGGTCGAGCAGGCACGCAATGCCAAGATCATCGGCGCGGCGAAGGGGGAGGTGCGGTGTTGCGACGGTGTGCAGATGCGTGAAGTGCCGGACAAGCTGGACCGTTCGGCGGGCGACATTCACGCGGCGGGCAATCCACATTTCCTCGTGGACCCGGCGAATGCGAAGATCGTGGCGCATCACATTACGGATGCGTTCGCCAGCTTGGATGCGGCGAATCGGGAGTATTACGAAGCAAATGCCAAGAAGTTCATGGCGGAGCTGGATACCAAACTGGCCGAATGGCAGGCAAAGCTTGCGCCGTTCAAAGGGGAACATCTCGTCGCATATCACAACTCGTGGCTTTATTTCGCGGAGCGGTTCGGATTGAAGATTGAAATCTTCCTCGAGCCGAAGCCGGGCATTCCGCCGTCGCCTGCGCATCTCGCCACGGTGATGGCGAAGATGAAGGAGCAGAATGCACGCGTTGTGATCGTTGATCCGTATCTGAATCGCAAGACTGCCGAAACCGTGGCTCGGGGCACGGGGGCGAAGGTTGTGGATGTGACGCAATTCCCTGGCGGGGTGAAGGGGACGGAGGGCAGTTACATCGCGCTGATGGATTACCTGATAAACTCAATTGCGACCGCTCTAGGAGAAAAGAGGTGATATGGAAGCAACTGACGCATTGACCTGGTCGCAAGTGATGGCCGTGATGAAATGGCCGCTCGTGGCATGCCTGCTGTTGCCGGGCATCCTGGTCTATTACGGTCTGCACATCATCAAACGCGAAGTCATCTTTGTGGACCTCGCGTTGGCGCAAGTGGCGACGCTGGGGACGTGTGTTTGTCTCTGGCTCGGTCACGAGGCTGAAGACATCCACAACTTCTTTTACTCGCTCGGCTTCACGCTGGCGGGGGCGTTGTTGTTCACATTCACGCGATCTAGCAAAAAGGCGCGCGTGCCGCAGGAGGCGCTCATCGGCATCATCTACGTGGTCGCGGCGGCGGCGGGGATTCTGTTGTTGAGCAAGAGCCCGCATGGCAAAGAGGAATTGCAGCGGACGCTCGTTGGCGATCTGCTTACCGTAACGCCGCCACAAATCTGGAAAACGACGGCGCTCTACGCGGTGATTGCCGTGGTGCATTTCCTCTTCCGCAAGCAATTCATCAAGCTGTCGTTTGACCACGAGCACGCAGAGCAGGGCGGGTTAAACGTCCGGCTCTGGGACTTTTTGTTCTATGCGCTGTTTGGTCTGATTGTGACCAGTTTTGTGCAAGTCGGCGGCGTGTTGATGGTGTTTTCCTACCTGATCGTGCCGGCGGCGAGTGCGACATTTTTGGTCAAGTCCCTGCCAATGCAGTTATTCGTTGGCTGGCTGGTGGCGACGCTAAGCAGCGTGGCAGGACTTTACTGGTCCTTTCACAAAGATCTGCCAACGGGCGCGGCGATTGTGTGTGCACTGGGTATTGCATTGCTGGTGGCGGGGGGGATTTCGAAATTGCGACGGTTGTAAAGGTAAGTGATGGCATGAGCACCAGAGGCAAAAAATATTTGCAGATGATAAAACCCAGCGTGTTGCTCGGGGCGCTAGCGATGTTGCTGGGGTGTGGCTGTGGACACCCCAAGCCCAAAGCGACAACTGCTCTGCTTCCGCCTCCAGCCGTCATGGTGGCGCGGGATTATCAGCCTGTAAGTTTTGAAGCCTTGGCGGCGTTTCCCCTCAAAGTGGATTGGCTCGTGAACCCGACCAATCCAGGTCTTGATACGCTGCAGCGCACGGGGGACATTCCTGAAGTCATCAAATCATTGCACGGACAAAAGGTCGAGTTACGGGGCTTTCTGAAGCCGCTGCAACAGGACGCCAGCGGGATGCGGGAATTTCTGCTTATGCGCGGACACGCGCTTTGTTGCCAAACCAACGTTCCCCAGATCAATGAGTGGGTGCATGTGCGCATGATTGGCCCGAGCCTGCCCTTCGTGCCCGAATCGCAGTTCATCGTGCGCGGGGTATTTGCTGTGGGCGAGGCGATGGGGGCGGGCAACGTGGTTTCCGTTTACCGGCTGGCAGGCACGGAAATCAGTGCTGCGCCGGGGACGCATTGAACTGAGTTACGTGGATCGTCTTAGTGGCAGGACAAGCACCTTGTCCACGCGGTGATGGTCCATATCAAGCACCTCGAATAGGTAGCCCTGCGCTTCAAACGTTTCGCCTTCCTTGGGAACGTGGCCGAGCGTTTTCACGACAAAGCCCGCCAACGTCTGGTATTCGGTGTAAGCCGCGCCGCCAAACTTAAAACCAGGCAGAGCGCGTTCCACGGCCTCTAGATCAATCATGGCGTCAATTAACCACGAACCGTCATCGCGTTTCTTGGCTTCCGGTTTGGCGCGCTCGCCTTGGGAGGGGAATTCTCCCACTACCGCTTCCATAACGTCGTTCAAGGTGACCAGCCCAACGATGCTGCCAAACTCATCGGTTGCGAGTGCGATATGTTTGCCGGTTTGCTTAAAGGTCTCGACCAGTTGGAGCACTGTCTGCGATTCCGGCACGATCAGTGGGGCGACCATTAAGTCCTTGAGCTTCACACCGACGCCGGCGGCGAGGTTTGCGTAGATGGCTTTCACAGACACTGTGCCGACGGCGTGGTCACGGTTACCCCGGTAGACCGGAAAGTGAGAGTGATTACTCACGACAATTTTGTGCCAGATCTGATCATGCGGATCGTCCTGATTCAGCCAGATGACTTTGGGGCGTGGCGTCATGATCTCGCGCACCGGCAGTTGATCGAGTTCCAGCGCGCTATGGACGATCTGGCTTTCCACCTTGTTGAACGCGCCGGCGCGCACACCCTCCTGCATCATCACGCGGACCTCTTCTTCGGAGACCGTCACTTCCTTCTCCGGCTTGAACCCCAGCAAGCGCAACAGGGCTTCTGTAGAGACACTCAGGAAACCCACCACGGGCCCGGCAAATTTTGCCAGCCAGTTCATTGGGCGGGCGACCAGCATCGCGATGCCTTCGGGATTGCTCAAACCGAATCGCTTTGGCACGAGTTCGCCCAGCACAAGTGAGAAATACGTGATTACAGCCACGACGAGTCCGAAGGCGATCTTGTCCGCGTACGGAGTGAGAAACGAGATTTGGGCAATCGGCCCCGTGAGTTTTGCGGCAAGCGTTGCGCCACCGAATGCACCCGCAAAGATGCCGACGAGCGTGATGCCGATCTGCACGGTAGAGAGAAAGCGATTCGGGGATTCCGCCAGTTCCAGGGCGACTTGGGCTTGGCCATTGCCTTGTTCGGCCAGACGCCGCAGGCGGGCCTTCTTCGCAGAGACGACGGCAATCTCCGCCATCGCAAAAACTCCATTTGCGATGAGCAGCAGAAAGATGATGGCGATTTCCAAGGCGGCTTGGCTCATAGGCAGATTCTACGAACGCTTGCGCCGCGATGAAAGTTTTCTGCGTTGCCGTTGGGGCAGTCATGACAAGAGCACGCATATTCGGCGCGTTTGTATTCGCCACAGGTATGCAGATCCAGCTTGAAGCGGAAGTTTTGCGGCTTGGCGTCTGATATCTGCTTGAATTGCACCACGACGTTGTAGCCCTCGCCTTCGGGGAGCTCTGATTTGCTGACGAGCGAGTCGCCTTTCTTCTCGAACTCAACCGTCGTTTTGTCCTTTGCGTTGACGATGACGGTTTGCGTTGTGGCGGCGACTGATTTCATCTCGGCATTGTAGAAGTTGATGGTGATGCTGCGGTCTTTCTCGACCACGAATTCGGCGGTCAGCGCAGTTTTTTTCAATAATTATTCCCCCCGTCGGGGGGTGGCTTGGGTGGGCTTGTTCGCGGCGATAGTGGCAAATGCACTCAGACTCAGTGCGATGATCAGCGAGAGGGGTGGATGTTTGTCCTCATGGTTTTCGTAAACACGCAGCGAGAGTGGAATAGTGGTTTCAATCTTTTGCTCTGTGATCTCAACCAGCTTCAAATCGAGCGAGTGCCGGGGATTTTCGGCGGGGCAATCCGGTCTTGGCGCTGCAAGGCGGCCTCGCAATTTTGTTGCCGGGCGACAGCCTGTGGGTAGTGGGGCCGGTCCGAGGTCCAAGCTCAGGAGTCGCCGTGAGATGACGTTAAGGGAACGCTTCATGAAATTGGTGTCAATGCTCTGCTCCGGCGGGTTTGAATGTGAGCCGATCAATCCACGCGAGCGCGATGGCTGACAGGACAAATGTCATGTGAATGATAACCTGCCAGAGCATCATCTTGGTTTCGACGTTGCCGGCGTTGATGAAGGTCTTGAGCAGGTGGATGGAAGAGATGCCGATCAGCGCGGTGGCGAGTTTGACTTTGAGGATGCCGGCGTTGACGTGCGAGAGCCACTCGGGTTGGTCGGGATGGCCCTTTAGGTTCAAGCGCGATACGAACGTCTCGTAACCGCCGACGATCACCATGATGAGGAGGTTGGCGATCATGACGACGTCAATCAGGCCCAGCACGCTGAGCATCACAATGGTTTCCGGATCGGTGACGTGCTGGGGGGTCGAGGTGGGAGGCGCATGATTGAGCAACGCAAAACCGATGAGATGCCAAAGCTCCAGCAGGAAACGATAGACATAAACAGCTTGAGCGACGATCAAGCCGAAGTAGAGCGGTGCTTGCAGCCAGCGACTCAGGAAGATAAAGCTGGCGAGGGTTTGGGTTTTCTTGGATTGAGGTTTTTGTTCCATGTTTGTGGTTATAGTTCGTTAGTTCGGTACAAAGTTTTATTTCGCTTCGGTTTGAAGAGAGCTGGGAAGGACCGGGGAGCAATTCAAGTTGGGTCGCAGTGGTGAGGGCTTGGCGTTTGGTGGTGAACAGCATTCGACAACTTCGAGATATTGCTGTTGTAACTCGACGAAGGTGGAGATCGGCACCAAGCCGAGGTGATAAGCCAACATTCCATTGTTTCATAATCAAAGGTCAAAAGACTACAGGTTCAAACCAACAAGGAGGGGCACAACGCGATATGTGGGCACACCACAACCATCAGGGCGTTGTCCGCTGACGGATGATCAGGAAACGAACGAAGGGGCGCGGGCGGGCAGGGCGGCGCGCATGGAGAATTGCCAAGTGACAGGCAAGCTTTCTAAAGGCGTATCCAGTTGCTGTGAATCGGATGTACCGGAGATCAAGGCGACATTCAGCAGGGATGGCAGTTCAAAGGCGAGTTGCGCAACAAATGGGGGAGCAGCTATGCGCTGTTGCGAAGATTTATATTGAGCATTTTCAAGAAGGGCGCAGGCAGCACTGGCGCCCTCCTGTTGGTGATGCGATTCTGCAACCGGGGCATCGTCATGTAGGCAGCAGGCGGGACTGTTGGTTCCCTCGGCGGCTTCAAACAGTAGGCAATGCGAAGTTACTGGCAACCAAAGGATGGCCAGCAGCAAAGTCAGAGCTGTTTTCAGTTTCAGCACAGCGTATGGATGATATTTCACATGAAAATGTTCAATAAAAGATTCTGAGATGTTGGCTGAGGTTCAGCGCCAAAAATATCGTTTATCAGCCGTTTTCAGGGGTGTTTGATGGTTTTGCTTAATCTCTGTATAACGCTGGCTTTAGAACTTGGGCTTAACCCGAAAAAATAAAAATTAACCTTGTGATTTTTTTCACACCGAGGCAATCTTCACGCCCTTTCGTCGCCCAGTTTCAAAGCCTGTTGCTGGGAATTGGATGGAAGGTATTTTCCGAAGCTCGATGCGATTGCTCAAACTCATTCTGGTGACGGGGCTGTTTGCCTTGCTGCCGCTGGCGTTGCCGGTGTTGGCGGAAGAAACTCACGCAGCGACAACCGCAACCAATGCTATTATTGCTGCGGTAGAACACAACTCCGCGACAGCGGAACATGGCGCGGCGGAAGGCGCTCACACGGAGCATCACGCCAAAGGACTTCCTGCGGCCGCACCGCGTTTCAGCATCGGGGGATTTCCGATTACCAACTCCATGATCGTTACATGGAGCGTGGCGATTGTCATCATCCTGTTCGCGAAGTATGCCACCCGTAAGATTCAAGCCGTGCCGGCGGGGGCGCAAAACTTCTGGGAGTTTTTGGTCGAAGGTTTGTATGGCTTTCTGGAAGGCATCATCGGCAGCCACCTCGTCAAAAAGACATTCTGGTTCTTTGCCACCATTTTCTTGTTCATTCTTTTCACCAACTGGGCAGGGTTGATTCCCGGTGTCGGCACCGTCGGTTGGAGTGAGCATGCGGCGGGTTCGACGCTCGGGTTGAGCAACTTTGAGCATATCTCCCGTCCGTTGCTGCGCGGTGGTAACGCCGACCTCAACATGACCTCGGCGATGGCGATTATCTTCTGTGTGTTGTGGCTGTTCTGGTCATTGCAAGCCAATGGCGTCGGTGGTTTCTTCAAACACATATTTGGTTACTCCGGTGACGCGACGGGGATGCTGAAAATCTTGTTGATTGCTGTGTTCCTCGCGGTTGGCGTGCTGGAAGTCATCTCAATCGCTTTCCGTCCGGTGTCGCTCTCGTTCCGTCTTTACGGGAATATCTTTGCAGGTGAAAACCTGCTCGAAGCCATGGCCATCATGGGTGGCAAGTGGTTTGGTTGGCTCGTGCCGTTGCCGTTTTATTTCATGGAATTGATCGTCGGTCTGGTGCAGGCGCTCGTGTTCATGTTGCTCACGGCGATCTTCACCCAGTTGATGTGTTCGCACGGTGACGATCACGCGCACGGCCACGAGGGCGAAGAAAAAGCGCACCATTAAACACTTTGCCTGTCAGACGGTGGCCAGACTGCCGGGGCAGGTGAACAACAAACAGACAAAGGTAAACATATGATGCTCGCAGAAATGACTGGTAACCTTCACATCGGCTTGGCTGCAATCGGCTCCGCCATTGGTGTAGGTATCATCGGCATGAAGGCCGCGGAAGCGGTCGGCCGTAATCCGGGTGCATCTGGTAAGATCCTAACCCAGGCCATCATCAGCTCGGCTCTGGCGGAAGGTATCATCTTCTTCGCCATTTTCTTGGCGAAGGGCCAGTAATACTCCACTCCGAGACCGTTGGTCTCGGAGTCAATTTTGATCGTGACCATGAATACATTGTTTCTTGCTAGTGCTGCTCCTGCGGGTGAACCCGGGGTCGTGCAGCAGATCGTCGAGACGTTTGGCTGGACTCCGACGCTGTTCTTTTCGCAGGTCGTCAGCTTCTGTATCGTCGCATTCTTGCTCCATCGTTTCGCCTACAAACCGATCCTGACCGTACTCGAAGAGCGCCGGCAAAAGATCGCGGAAGGTCTTGCGAACGCTGAGAAGATCAAGCAAGAACTCGCCAACGCCCAGGTCAAGGCGCAGGAAATCATGACCAAGGCCAGCGCCGAAGCGACCAAGGCGATCGAAGAAGCCCGCGCGGCAGCGGCCAAAGTACAGGAGCAGGAAACGCAGAAAGCCATTGCAGCGGCGAACGACATCATTGCCAAGGCCAAGCAGGCCAGCGAAGCCGAACTCATCCGCATGAAGGCGGAACTTCGCAAGGAAGTCGGTCGCTTGGTGGTCGCCACCAGCGCAAAGGTCACCGGCGGTATTTTGACGGCGGAGCAGCAGGGTCGCCTCGCGGAAGAGACGAACAAGCAGCTCGCAGCGAATTGATTTCAGGTTTGAAATCTCAAGTTTCAAATTAACCAAACGTGAAAATCAGCAAACAAGCTCGTCGTGACGGCAAGACGTTGTTCAACACGTGCAAGGTCAACGGCACCTTGGACGAAGGCCGCGTCAAGCAGGCGGTGAGCGCGGTTATCGCGAAGAAGCCACGCGGTTATGTTGCGATCCTGTCGCACTTCCAGCGGCTCGTGAAACTCGACATCGAGCGCCGCACAGCCCGGGTGGAAAATGCGGTGGAGACCTCGCCGGCGTTGATGGAATCCATCAAGGCGAATCTCGCGAAGCGCTATGGCCAGGGCTTGAACGTGCAGTTCTGGGTGAATCCGGCGTTGATCGGCGGTTTGCGGATCAAGGTGGGCAGCGATGTTTATGACGGCAGCGTGAAGGCGCGTTTGGCCGAGTTGGAAGCGAATTTTTAATCGGAACAGAATTTTGATATGAGCAATCTATTGCAAGAAATCGAAGCGCAGATCGCCGGCGTCAAGACGCAGGTGAACAAGCAGAACGTCGGCATCGTCCGCGAAATCTCCGACGGCGTGGCGAAGATTGAAGGTCTCACCGACGCGATGGCCAACGAGATGTTGGACTTCGGCAACGGCGTCATCGGCCTCGCGCTCAACCTCGAAGAAACCGAAGTCGGCGCGATCATCCTTGGCGATTACCTCGGCGTGCACGAAGGTTCGGAAGTCAAGACGACGGGCAAGTTGCTTTCTGTGCCAGTGGGCAAAGGCCTGCTTGGTCGCGTGGTGGATTGCTTGGGTCGTCCGGTGGACGGCAAAGGCCCGATCAAGGAAGATGCTTTTTATCCGGTCGAAAAAATCGCGCCTGGCATCGTGAAACGTAAGTCCGTCAGCCAGCCGGTGCAGACCGGCATCATGGCGATTGACGCGATGATTCCGATCGGTCGCGGTCAACGTGAGTTGATCATTGGCGACCGTTCGACGGGCAAGACAACCATCGGCGTGGACGCGATGATCAATCAGTCCCGCATCAACAAGGTCGGTCGCGAATCCGGCGACAAGAGCTTCCGCCCGATGTATAACATCTACGTCGCGGTCGGTCAGAAGCAGTCGAACGTGGCCCGCGTCATTGCGGAATTGGAAAAAGCTGGCGCGTTGGAAGACACCATCGTCGTTGTGGCGGCGGCGTCTGATTCTGCCGCAAACCAATATCTCGCTCCGTTCTCCGGTGCGTCGATTGGTGAATGGTTCATGGATAACGGCATGGACGCGCTCATCATTTATGATGACCTCTCCAAGCAGGCCGTTGCTTACCGTCAGGTTTCGCTCGTCTTGAAGCGTCCGTCTGGTCGTGAAGCGTATCCGGGTGACGTGTTCTATCTCCACAGCCGCTTGCTCGAACGCAGCGCGCGCGTGGGCGAGAAGTTCGGCAACGGTTCGTTGACGGCCTTGCCAATCATCGAGACGCAGGCCGGCGACGTGTCGGCCTACATTCCGACGAACGTGATCTCAATCACGGACGGTCAGATTTACCTCGAAACCGACTTGTTCTACCAAGGTGTGCGTCCCGCTGTATCCGTCGGTCTCTCCGTGAGCCGTGTCGGCTCTGCCGCGCAGATCAAGGCGATGAAGCAGGTGGCCGGTCGTATCAAAGGCGATCTCGCGCAGTTCCGCGAACTCGCGGCGTTTGCGCAATTCGGTTCGGACCTCGACGCGAAGACGCAGGGGATTCTCGAACGCGGCAAGCGCGTCGTGGAAATTTTCAAGCAGCCGCAATTCAATCCGATTCCGGTCGAAACCCAGGTCGCGATTCTGTGGGCGGTGCAAAACAATTTCTTTGATGATGTGGCCGTGGACAAGATCAAGGACTGCCAGAACAAGATGACGGACTTCCTCACTACGCGGAAGGCTGACTTGCTCACGAAGATTCGCAATGAAAAGGCGATCAGCGAAGCGCTCGCCGGCGAGTTGAAGGCTGCGGTCACTGAATTCAAGCAAACCTATCGTTAAGCTCCCATGCCGAGCACACGCGACATCCGCCGACGTATCAAGTCGGTAAAAAATACGGCGCAGATCACGAAGGCCATGCAAATGGTCGCTTCGTCGAAGATGCGCAAGGCGCAGTTGGCCGCCCTCGCGGGCCGGCCGTATGCGATCCTGATGAACCAGATGATCGTGAGTGCCAGCAAGGACTCGCAGGATTTTACGCATCCGCTGATGGAGAAGCGCGAGATCAAGAAGCGCGGCGTGCTCGCTGTCAGCACAGACAAGGGTTTGTGCGGTGCGTTGAACTCGAACCTCGGTCGCGAGGTGATGAAGTACGACAAGGACGCCACGGTGTTCATTGCCGCTGGTAAGAAGGGCGCGCAGTTTTTCTCACGCACCAAGCGTAATCTCGCCGCGGAATTCACCTACAAGGACGCGCCGTTGTTCTCGGAGGCGCGGGTCATGGCCAAGACGCTGGTGGACATGTTCCTCAAGGGCGAAGTGGATTGCGTGGACCTCGTTTACACCCGGTTCGTCAACACGCTCACGCAAAAAGTCGAAGTGCGGCGCTTGCTGCCCATCGGCGAATTGCAGGTGTTGTTGAATGCTCCGACGAATGCTGAAGCTCCCGAAGCCAAGCCGGCGGAAGAGCAGGCTGCGCCGTTGGAACACATTTTCGAGCCGAATGCCAAGGCGGTGCTCGGCGAGTTGCTGCCGCACTTTGTGAAGTTCATCGTTTTCCAGGCGCTGCTCGAGGCGAAGGCTTCCGAACACAGCGCGCGCATGGTGGCGATGAAGAACGCGACCGACAACGCGAAGCAGCTCATCAAAGACCTCACGCTCGAATACAACAAGCTGCGTCAGGCGAACATCACGAAGGAACTGTTGGAAATCACCACTGCCCAGATGGCGCTCGGGTGATTTGAAATCTCAAATTTGAAATTGCACGTATGAACAAAGGTAAAATCGTTCAAATCATCGGCCCGGTCGTGGACATCGAGTTCGCGGACAAGTTGCCGGCCATTTATAACGCGCTCACGGTCGAGTTCACCTCGCCTGGTGCAGCCGGCAAGACCAAGCTGACGCTCGAAGTGCAGCAGCACCTCGGCGACAACTGGGTGCGCGCCGTTGCGATGAGCGCCACGGAAGGTCTGAAGCGCGGCATGGAAATCATTGACGCAGGCGCGCCGATCTCGATGCCCGTCGGTGAAGCCGTGATGGGCCGCGTGTTCGACGTGACTGGTCAGGCTGTGGATGAACAAGGCCCGGTGAAGGCGGACAAGTTCCTGCCGATTCACCGCCAAGCGCCCGCGCTCGTGGAGCAATCCACCAGCCCGCAGATTTTGACCACTGGTATTAAAGTCATCGACCTCATCTGCCCCTTCTTGAAGGGCGGTAAGGTCGGTGCGTTCGGTGGCGCTGGCGTCGGTAAGACCGTCGTCATCATGGAACTCATCAACAACATCGCGAAGCTGCACGGCGGTATCTCGATGTTCGCGGGCGTTGGTGAACGCACGCGCGAAGGTAACGATCTTTACAACGAAATGATTGAAGCCGGCGTCATCAAGGTCCAGAAGGACGCCAAGGGTCATCCGGTGCTCGGCGAAAACGGCATGCCGAAGATCGAACCCGGCTCTCGTATCGGTCTCGTGTATGGCCAGATGAACGAACCCCCAGGCGCGCGTCTCCGCGTCGCGCTGTCTGCGCTCGCCGTGACGGAGTATTTCCGTGACGAGAAGAACCAGGACGTGCTCCTGTTCGTGGATAATATTTTCCGTTTCTCGCAGGCCGGTTCAGAAGTGTCCGCGTTGCTCGGCCGCACGCCGTCAGCGGTCGGTTATCAACCGACGCTCGCCGCCGAAATGGGCAACTTGCAGGAACGCATTACCTCGACCAAGAAAGGCTCGATCACCTCGTTCCAGGCCGTTTACGTGCCTGCTGACGACTTGACCGACCCGGCGCCGGCGACGACGTTCGCGCACTTGGATGCGACCATCGTGTTGGAACGTTCCATCGCCGAACTGGGTATTTATCCCGCCGTGGATCCGCTCGCGTCGAACTCGCGCGCCCTTTCTGCGGACGTCGTTGGCCAGGAGCACTACGACGTCGCCCGTGGCGTGCAGAAGATTCTGCAACGCTACAAGGACTTGCAGGACATCATTGCGATCTTGGGCATGGACGAACTTTCGCCCGAAGACAAGCTCACGGTGTTGCGCGCGCGCAAGATCCAACGCTTCCTCAGCCAGCCGTTCACGGTGGCGGAAGTGTTCACCGGCGTGAAGGGTAAGCAAGTGCCCGTCGCCGAAACCGTACGTGGCTTCAAGGAAATCCTCGAAGGCAAACACGACGACGTGCCCGAAGTGAACTTCTACATGAAGGGCGGCATTGACGAAATCAAGGACAAGTAAGTCTTTGAGCAGTTGAACCACTGATACACATGGCCACGCTGAAATTAGAAATCGTCACGCCGGAAGCGAAGGTTTATTCCGAAGATG
The DNA here is from genome assembly GCA_049840435.1 of Verrucomicrobiota bacterium. Taxonomy (GTDB): domain Bacteria; phylum Verrucomicrobiota; class Verrucomicrobiia; order Limisphaerales; family JADLHS01; genus JADLHS01. The sequence continues at coordinate 18,944 of JASGKY010000021.1, forward strand.
TGGACATGGTCACGTTGCCGGGCGTCGAGGGCGAGATGGGCATCTTCCCGATGCACGTTCCGCTCATGACGCAGCTCACTGCCGGCGAAGTCGGCGTGCGCAAAGGCAATCAGGATTTCTTCCTGGCCGTTGGGGCCGGTTTCGTTGAAGTCACTTCGGACAAGGTTTCCATCCTGACCGACATGGCCATCAAGGCCGAGAGCATTGATGAAGCGAAGGCCGAGGAAGCGCGCAAGCGCGCCGAAGCCCGCCTCGCCGAGAAGCTGGACGACGAAGAAATTGCGGCGGTCAACGCGGCGATCGCCCAGTCAGTGGCGCAGTTGAACGTGAAGCGCCGGCACCGATAATCCGGGCCGAAATTTTCAGCCACACTCTTCGGAGTGTGGCTTTTTTGTTGCGTGGCTGGGAAACGGATTTAGGGCGCATAGAGCCGCGTCTCATCCGTCAACATGGGCGGAATCGGCCAGCCATCCGCAGCCCAGTTCAATTTGCCGACCCAGAGCCGGGAACGACCGCGATTGTTGCCGTCGTAGTAGTGGCAACTGAACCAGTCTTGCCCGGCGACGTTGAGGATGCCGGCATGGCCCGGGCCGTAGAAGGGCGGTTTTGATTGGAGAAACACGGTGCCGCCGTGGTTGAGCATGTTCTTTCCCTCGCGATCGAGATAGGGCCCGGTGATTTTGTCGCTGCGACCGACGCGGATTTCGTAAGTGCTGTTTGTTCCCTGACAGCATTGTCCCCAGTTGACGAACAGAAAGTAGTTTGTGCCGTGCCGTTGGATGAAGGCAGCTTCAATCGAGTCGTTGAATGCGAGGGCATACATGGAAGAGTCAGGCGTGATGCGATGGCCAGTCTTGGGATCGAGCTCGATCAACTTGATGCCGCCCCAGAAGGAGCCGAACGCCATCCAGAGGCGACCTTCCGCATCCAGGGACAAGGCGGGATCAATGGTGTTGAATGCGTTGGTGGCAAAGGAACGGACGACAATGCCGGTATCGGTCCATTTGAATTTTGGATCGGCGGGATTGAGCGTGACATTCGTAGCCAGGCCGATGGCGGAAGTGTTCTTGCCCCAGCTCGAAACCGAGTAGTAGAGCAGGTAGCGACCATTGGCGAAGATGACGTCCGGCGCCCAGAAGTAATCGCGGTGCGGTGCGGCGACATTGGTGGTCCAATCGGGATTGGTTGGCAAGGCAGGCTGGCCAAACACCCAGTCCGTCAGATTCGTCGAACGCAGCGTCTTGATGCCGTCACCGGTGGCAAAGGTCCAGTATTCGGCCCCGCTTTTCACGATGGTAGCGGGGTCGTGAACTCGAAGGCGAAAGAAGCCTCGGTCGGGTTGGGGTTGTGCGGTTGCTTTAGTAGCGCAGGCAATCATGGCAATCACCAAAGCGAACCATCCATATCGCCACGGGGCGTATTGGCCTTGAACCAGGCACGAGTTTTGGATCATAAAGTCATAGTGGGAATCTTTAGGCCATGATGTCGCTCCTACCTTTTGAGTCGCAAGCATGAAGGCTTACCATATCAGGAATTTCCTCAGTAGTGACTCCTTGACCGGCTTTAGGATGAGGTCTATACACAAATTGAGGCCAGAACCGTCAACCACAAGACCTTATGACACTTACAAAACGCGACCTTGTTACCCGCATAAGTGAAGAGAGTCGGCTCACCCAACAAGAAGTGCTCGATGTCGTCCAGAAGACGCTCGATTACATCGCTGAGGCATTGGCCAAAGGCGACAAAGTGGAACTGCGCAACTTCGGAGTTTTTGAAGTCAAAACTCGCAAAGCCCGCGTGGGGCGGAATCCGAATCGGCCGCAAACCGATGTGCCTATTCCAGCGCGCTCGGTAGTGAAATTCAAGGCGGGCAAGGAGATGGCGGCAGAAGTTTTGAAGTTACCGCCGCAACAACCCGCTCCGGTCTGAGTTGCCCAGCTTTGTAGTTAATTCGGGCGCTGATAAATCCCAGCGCCCTTTTTCTTTTTATTGAACTGCGGCTTTCGTAGCCTGTGCGGGACTATGGAACGATTGCCCGGTTTTCGTGACTTCTATCCTGAACCGTTGCCGCACAAGGACGTGTGGAGTGCTGATGCGCGTCAATACATCTTTGGCAAATGGCGCGAGATGGCGCGGCTCTATGGCTTTCGAGAATACGATGGGCCACCATTGGAGCCACTGGAACTCTTCACTACAAAAAGCGGTGATGAGATTGTTGGGCAGCTTTACAACTTCAAGGACAAGGGCGACCGCGAAATCGCGTTGCGTCCGGAGATGACGCCGACGCTGGCGCGCATGGTGGCAGCACATGAGCGCAATTACAAGAAGCCCATCAAGTGGTTTGCTGTGCCCCAACTTTTTCGCTACGAACGCCAGCAGAAGGGTCGCTTGCGGGAACACTTCCAGTTCAACGCTGATGTCTTCGGTGAGCCGGATGTGGCGGCAGACGCGGAACTCATCGCACTGCTGATTGATACGCTGCGCTCGTTTGGTTTGACGGCGGAAGATTTTGTCATCCGCTTGAGCAGTCGCAATGCGTGGAATGATTACTTCACGCAGCATGGAGGCAAGTCCGGGCAGGAATACGATTTCTTCCAGATCATTGATAAGCTAGAGCGTTCATCTCCCGAGGAATCAAAAACAAAACTTGCTACCTTGGGTTTTTCGTATGATGACGTGAATGCTTTCATCAACTCAGGCAATCCTACGGCGGAATTGGCAGCTATCATCGGCAATCTTGCGGCGCGGGGCATGGGTGATTTCGTGAAAGTGGACTATCACGTCATTCGCGGCCTAGCGTATTATACCGGACCGGTGTTCGAAGCGTTTGATCGCAAGGGTGAATTCCGTGCCATCGCCGGGGGCGGACGTTACAACAATCTCGTCAAACTTATTAGTGGCGGCAAAGTGGATCTGCCCGCGCTCGGTTTTGGGATGGGTGACGTAGTGTTGTTCGAGTTGCTCAAAGCGCGCGGCTTGTTGCCCCAATTTGATGCGGGGGTGGACGTGGTGGTATTGATCGAAGACGAAAACCTGCGGCCGCAATCACTCAAGCTCGTACAGGATTTGCGAACAGCGGGGTATGTAGCAGAATATGCGCTGACGCCGACCAAACCCGATAAACAATTCAAACGCGCACAGGAGTTGAAGGCTGGCTTTACCGCAAAGGTCGAGGCGGACGGGACGGTGAAAGTTCGCAATCTTAAGGCGCGTGAGGAAAAAAGTGTGGCATTTGAAGCCGTCGGATCGGCTGTATCCAAGGGGTGATTATTTGCCTGCGGCTGCCTTCGTGCCGTTGTTGGCAGCGCGATGTTGGGCAAACTCCGGGTAGAGGCGCTCGGCGCATTCCGGACAGAGGCCGTGCGAGAAATCAATGTGTTCGTGCTGTTGGAAGTAAACCTCCAGTTGCTGCCAGTAGCCGTGGTCATCGCGGATTTTTTTGCACGAGGCACACATTGGCAACAGGCTGCGGAGCGTTTTTGCGTGGGCCAAGGCTTCCGTCAAATCTTCGATTAGCTTAAGTCGTTCAGCTTCTTCCTGTCGGCGTTCTGTGATGTCGCGGGCGATGCTGGAGGCTCAATGATTTCCCCGGTTGGTCCGGCGATGGGTGACAATGTGACGGACACTTCCACTGGCGTGCCATCCTTGCGGATGCGAACCGTATCAAACCAATTGATGTGTTCGCCGTGCCGGATTTTCTCCAACCCCGCATCAAACTCCGCCTTGCGCGCCGGCGGTATGAGCATCGAAGCGCATTGCCCGATGATCTCCTCTGCGGTGTAGCCATAGATTTGTTCGGCGGCTTTGTTCCAACTTAGGATAATGCCAGAGAGAGTCTTGCTGATGATGGCGTCATCGGAAGATTCCACCACGGCGGCAAGGTGTGCGGCGGCCTTTTGCATCCGGCGATGTTCTCGTCGGGCTTGTGAAGCCTGCAACTCGCGCGTAATGCTGGGAGCGAGGCGGGCGAGGTTGTCTTTGACAATATAGTCATGTGCACCAGCTCGCATCATTTCCACCGCACGTTCTTCGCCGAGACTGGCGGAGACGCAGATGAAAGGGATGTCGAGGCGCGACTCCTGAAAAATCTTTAATGCGGCTGCGCCATTGAAATGGGGCATGGAGTAATCACTGATAATGACATCCCAGACTTTGCGTTGCAGCGCAGCGGCGAGAGCTGGCCCTGTTTCAACGCGCTCATACACTGGATCAAAGCCGGAGTGCCGTAGATGATCCACGGCAAGCAGCACCTGATCCTCCGAGTCTTCCACAAACAAAACTCGCATCGCGGTTTTCATGGTTTTAGTAGAAGTGGTTGGGCGTTCCCGCTTCTAAGCTAGTCCTGAGGACCAACTGTGTCAAATGGCTGACTGCAAAGTGATTGCTGGGGACTCTGCTACCGCATTTTTGTGCGCTTTGATTTCTGCGGGGCATTTGTCACCATTCGCCTGCAATGAAACTTAGCCCTGAGCAGTCGCTCGCAGGTATTCTCGAACCAGTTTTTGCCATTCGTACGGAAGACGATCTAGGAGTCGGCGACACCAACGGCGTGCGTCAGATGATTGATTGGTGCGCGCGGCATGGTTTGAACATCTTTCAGACGTTGCCGATCAACGAGACCAGCGATGACAATTCGCCCTACAACGCCATCAGCTCTCTGGCAATCGAACCCAGCTCGTTAACCGTGACGCCGAAGACGGTGCCGGACCTGGACGCGGCGAAGTTCAAGGCGATTGCCACCTCGAAGCGATTGGCTGAACTTCGGGTGGGGGCGGTGAATTATCCAAAGGTTAAAGCGCTCAAGCACGAGCTGCTTGTGGCAGCATTCGATGCGTTTGTGACGAAGGAATTTAATAAAGGCACGAAGCGCGCGGAAGCGTTCCGGGTGTTTTTGATGGAGAATGCGGACTGGCTCTCAGACTACGCGCTATTCCGGGTTTTGATGGCGGTAAATAGCAATTCCCCAGCTTGGGATCGCTGGCCGAACGAACATCAAGGCCCGCGCCGGGCGCGGACATGGCTGTTGTCGCTGCCGGAAACAAAGCGTGATGAACTCAGCCGCCAGCAGCTTTTCTTCACTTACGTGCAATGGCTGGCGTTCACACAATGGGAAGAAATCAAGGCCTACGGGTACCTAAGAAAAAGGTCTATTTGATGGGGGACATCCCATTCGGGGTGGGGCGTTACAGTGCGGATGTTTGGGCGAACCGCAGCATTTTTGATTTGGAGTGGAGCGGGGGAGCACCGCCCGAAAAGACCTTTAAGACTGATCCGTTTACGGCCAAGTGGGGACAGAATTGGGGCATTCCAAATTATCACTGGGACGAATTGCGCCGCCACAATTTCGACTGGTGGCGGTTCCGCGTGGGTAACATTCAAAAAGTATTTCACCTCTTCCGCATTGATCACGTGCTGGGATTGTTTCGAATCTACTCGTTTCCGTGGACTCCGGATCGAAATGCAGAGTTCCTCCCACTGAGTGAAACCGAAGCTGCCGATCGGACCCGCGGTCGGTTGCCGGGCTTTAAGCAGTTCGATGACGATACACCTGAACACAAAGCCGTGAATCAGGCGCAAGGCGAGGAATTGCTAAAGCTGATTCAAGAAGCGGCGGGCGAAACGGTTGTCGTTGCAGAAGACCTTGGAACCGTGCCTGATTACGTGCCGCCCACCTTGGAACGATTAGGCATTCCAGGCTTTCGAATTCCGATGCTTTTTCGCGACCACGATTGGAGCTATTCCGACCCCAAGAAGTATCCGCGTTTGTCTCTGGCGCAACCGGCTACGCACGATCACACGCCGCTGGCGTTGATGTGGCAGGAGTGTTGGGCCAACATTGACGCGGGCAATGAAGTCGAACACAGCCGCTGGGAGCTCCGCCGCATTATGCACTTTGGTGGGATTCACAATGAAGAACCGCCGCGCGAACTGACTGACCGCATTCATGAAGGGTTCACGCGGGCAGTCATGGAATCCAATTCATGGCTCGCGGTTTTTCAGGTGCAGGATGTGTTTAGTCAGACTGCACGTTTTAACGTGCCGGGGTCCACTTCAACTGCCAACTGGTCGGCGCGCCTTGAGCAGACCGTAAATGAGCTGGATGCCGAACCTAGACTGCTGGCCAAAACCAAGATGCTTTCGCGTCTTGCTCGGGAGGCTGGGCGTGTAGTTTAAGTTTCTAAAATTCAGTGGGTTAGCTGTTTGGTTGTTTGCGTCGTCGGGGTTTACAGATTGACGCCGCCATCAGTCCTTACCACACTGACCGCCTAACCGCCGGGCGCATGGTGCGTCGCGGACGGCAAACCCATTTATGGCCGAAGGATATTGCGTTAAGTGCAAAGCGAAGAAGGAAATCGCTGACGGCATTGAGGAAACCATGAAAAACGGTCGCAAGGCTATCAAGGGCAAATGCCCTACTTGCGGCACGGTCATGTTCAAAATCCTCGGTGGCAAAGCCGCAGCCCCATCCACTCCAACTCCGCCCACTCCGCCACCTGCTGCCAATTAAATTATGTCGCAACAGTTAGCATACGCCATCATCACCCCTTACTCGCTGCACAAGTCTCGGACTGGCGGCATCTTGAGCCGACTTATTTCCCGTACGGGACTTGATCTCGCCGCTGCCCGGATGTTCGCGCCGAGTGCGGAACTGGTTCAAAAGTATTCCGAAGCCATTGTTTCTGCCAATGACCCGCAAGATCGCAAGGTTCAGGAGATGTTGCGGGATGTACATCCTCAAAAATTTCAGTCCGGATTCCAAAACCGGGCGGCGGCGGCGCGCCATGGTGTTGCTCTTCCGCGGGGAAGACGCTGTGCGCAAAGTCCGTTCAGTGGTCGGCAATCTCGATCCGAATCGTCGCAGTGGCGAAACCATTCGCGATACCTACGGGGATTTGATTTACGACGAAAATGGCAAGGTTCAGTACTTTGAGCCCGCTGTGCTCGCTGCGCCAAATGTCGAAGAAGCGAAAACCAAGCTCAAGCTTTGGGCCAAGTATTCTGATACAGACGGCGGTTTGCTGGAAAACGTAAATACATATCCGGCGGGCGAAACGCCCCAGCGCACGCTCGTGCTCATCAAGCCGGATAACTTCCGCTTCGCGACCGGGCGTCCCGGTAACGTGATTGATTTCTTCTCCCGCACCGGCCTGTACATCGTCGCAATCAAGGTGCATCGCATGAGTGTAGCCGAGGCATCTGAGTTTTACGGCCCGGTTCGTGAAGTATTGCGCACGAAACTCAAAGATGTCGTGGCCTCCAAAGCCAAAGCAGCCTTGGAAAAAGATTTAGGCTATGGCATTCCGGCCGCCGTTGAGAAGCAGCTTGGCGATATCCTCGGACCGGTGTTCGGCGACAACCAATTCGACAACATCGTCCGCTTTATGGCCGGCCGTTCACCGTCGGAATGCCCGCCCGGCGAAGTGGATCAGCCCGGTTCGGAAAAGTGCATTGCTTTGATCTATGAAGGTGTCGGAGCCGTTTCCAAAATCCGGGACGTGCTCGGACCTACCGATCCGTCGAAGGCGCCGCCCGGCTCAATCCGTCGTGAATTTGGCTCCAGCATCATGGTGAACGCCGCGCATGCCAGCGATGCGCCGGAAAATGCCATGCGTGAAATGGGCATTGTCAAACCGGCGGACAATAACTTCCGCCGCACGGTCGAATCGTTCTTCGGCAAGCTGTGACGCGTGGCGTTGCGGTGAATGGTTTTCAAACCACGGATGGACTTGGGTTCATCCGTGGTTAACTTTTAAGCAGGACTGACATGGCTGTTTTCTTCGATACCCACGCTCATCTGGATTACCCGGACTTCGTGCCTGATTTCGCTCCGATTTTGGAGCGTGCTGAAACGGCCGGAATTACCCGGATGATTTCCATCGGCACGGATTTGGAAAGCAGCGCCCAGGCAATCAAACTCGCGGAGCAGCACGATTGCATCTATGCCGTCGTTGGCTGGCATCCTTCGAACGCGCTGGAAGCGCCGGATGATATCCGTCCGCAACTGCGTGAGTTGGCGAGGCATCACAAGGTGGTCGCTATCGGTGAAACCGGTTTGGATTACTATCGCCTGCCGAGTTCTCAAGGGCAGGGGACGGCGGCGGATGACGAACGCTACAAACAGAAGCAGGCGCTCATCTTCCAGCAACAGCTGGAAGTCGCCGCCGAAGCCGGCCTCAACTGTGTCATCCACCAGCGCGGTGATTGTTTCGAGGATACGTTGACTTTGATGCAGCCGTTTGTTGGTCGCGTACGCGGCGTGTTCCATTGCTTCGCGGGTGATCCGGTGGCTATGCAGCGCATCATGGCAATCGGGTCACTGGTGAGTTTTACTGGCATTGTGACTTTCAAGAACGGCCAGAACGTTCGTGCTACCGTGGCCGCGACGCCGCTGGGCAAGTTTATGCTCGAAACGGACTGCCCCTATCTCGCGCCGATTCCCTATCGCGGCAAACGGTGCGAACCTGCCTATGTGAAAGAAATCGCCGCGACGGTGGCCCAGGTAAAAGGTTGTTCGCTGGAAGAATTGAGCATCGCTACTTGCCAGGCTGCTCGCGAATTTTTTCACAAGCTGACCTGAGCGCCGTCGTCAGTAAACGACGTGATCCCGCCCGGGATTTTTTTGTGTTCACAATCAAGGGGCGTGTGCTACGGTTTTCTCAGATGTCCCTACCTCGAGCACCATTCGCAGGGCGACATGACTGCGGCGTGAGCCGTTGGCGGAGCTGTTTTGCGAATGAAATCTGTTGTCGGCCCCGTAACCCCATCCAAGGAAAAATCGTATGACCTATTCCATTCCCGTCAGCGAAATTCTCACCAACAAAGGCGGTCAAGTCTGGTCCGTGCCGCCGGAATCCACAGTGTTAGACGCGATCAAGATGATGGCTGAAAAAAACGTCGGCGCCTTGCTGGTGACGAAGGAAGGGCGATTGACTGGGGTGATTTCTGAGCGGGATTACACCCGCAATGTGGTGCTCAAAGGCCGTTCATCTCGGGACACCACTGTGCGGGAAATTATTTCAGGCAAGGTTGTTTCCGCCAGTCCCGATCATACAGTTGAAGATTGTATGCGCTTAATGACGGAACATCGTGTCCGCCATCTGCCGGTGCTGCAGGGGAATAAAATCCTTGGCGTGATTTCTATCGGCGATTTGGTCAATTCCATCATCTCCTCGCAGAACTCAGCCATCCAGCAATTGGAGACCTACATCACGGGCTATCCGACACCCTCGGCCTGAGGATTCAGGCGCGATGCTTGGTCAGCGTCACGGCGACTTGTGCCGCTTGCGGGATAGGAAATTTCTTCACAATCACTGTCGCTGTTGTGGGTCGGTAGCCGGTCAAAACCAGATCGGCTACATCATTGGCGAGTTTCTCAATGAGTCGCCAGCTTCGTCCCGTCCCGAGTGCGATAATTTTTTGTGAAACGTCAAAGTAATCAATCGTGGCGCTGATGTCGTCCGTTGCAACAGCGGCGCTGAAGTCATGCTCCATTTCAACGCTTAACAACAGGCGCTGAGGTTTTGACCGTTCTTCATCCGGTACCCCCACGCAGAACTGCACTTCCAAGTCGGTGATGATGATTTTGGACATAACGGTTAGCTCTTCGGGTGCGGTTTAACGACGGCCTCTAGCAAGATTCGCGTCGGCGTATTGATGGGCATACGGAGTGCGTCAGCCAAAGTCAGCCAGCGAAATTCTTGAGCTTCCTCGTTGAGCTGGACCACTGGATTGGCACCGCAACGACAGGTGTAGTTCAGCAGGACAAAGTGTGCGTCGCGATAAAATTCCCGGGAGTGGATGCAGTCTTGCACGAGGACAAATTCGACATGCTCGACGTCGAGGTTGGTTTCTTCTTTGAGTTCACGGCGGAGCGCATCGGGGGAAGTTTCGCCCCATTTTATTTTGCCGCCGGGGATGCCCCAGAGATTTGACCATTTGTGAGTGCGAACCAACAGGACTTCTCCGCTTGGGTTGAAAATCAATCCTCCCACCGTGACGACTGGCGGATGTGTCGCCTCGAATCGTTTTAGGAGGGGCGTGAGGGTAAAGTCGTTTTGCTGGAGGAGGTCGCTTAATTCGCCGAGATGTTCGACGATCAGGTCTGGTTTAGCGGCACGAAGTTGATCGAGCGTATTGTAACCGGTTAACACCGCGCAAGAATGGATGCCGCCGTGCTTGGCGGTTTCAATGTCATGCTGCATGTCGCCGATGAAGAGCGTTTCATCGGGTTTGAGATGGTTGTCAGCTAGAATGTCGTGGATCTTCTGGCGCTTGTCCCAGACTCCGGTATAAGGTCGGTCCAGATATTTTCCAAAGCCTGTGGCGTGTTCCTGCACGGCAAAATGATCTGCGGCAACCGTGCTCAAGAGAAACGTGCGAATTTGGTGCTGGCGGCAGAGTTTTAGAAATTCCTCTGCATGAGGTAGGGCACAAACAGAAGCTTGCACTTCGCGAAACCGGCCATGAAACCATTCTTCCAAACGATCTATGGACACCCCCGGGGTGTGCTTGTCGTAAAAACGTTGGAAGGGGAGGCAGAATTCCGCGCGAAACTGATCCAATGAAATTTCTGGGCGTCCAGCTTGAGTCAGAACGTAATTGGAGGCTTCCCAGACCGCTGGCAGGTCATCTACCAAGCTTGCCCGGACCAGTCGAAGATGATGTTACGAATCACGCCGGGATGTTAGTTCAGGCGACCCCGGGAGCAACAGCCGCGATTTTGGCGCAACTTTTCCGCAACTTTGTGTCCTGTTTGGTTATTGACCCAAGGACAGTTGTCCGATGCTGAGACACGAACGCGGCGGCAACTTCCGGTTAACTACGGAAATGAATCGGCTTAAATTGGTGGAGGGCGGGCGTGGTTCTGCTTTGCAAGCCAGGTGAACCCGGGTAGCCTGAATATAAGTTTGCGGTTGCTAGTGTTTGCATCGAGTCGCGAACACCGGGAGTCATGGCGGAAGGAATTTTATGAAGTTGAAAACGAAGTTTAACGCGGGATTTACGCTGGTGGAGATCATGATCGTTGTGGCGATCATCGGATTGCTGGCGGCGATTGCCATCCCAAACATGGTCAAGGCGCGGAATACCGCCCAAGCCAACGCCTGTATCAATAACATGCGTCAAATCGACAATGCAGTGCAGCAGTTTGCGGTGGAAAATAACAAGACCGATAGCGATTCGGTGTCGGAGGCTGAGATCAAGTCGTACATCAAAGACAGTGAAATGCCGGTTTGTCCTGCGGGTAACAAGCCTTATCAATTGGCTGGGACGGTAGGCGCGCGGCCCAGTGTAACTTGTGTGAATGCGGCGAGCACACCGCCGCATAAATTCGGGCCAAAGGTGCCTTGACCCGTCCAGCATCTGTTCTGATTTTTCCCGGCCCGGACCATCGTCCGGGCCTTTTTGTTCTCCGATGGGCATACGTTTCCCGCTTGGCATTGCCATTGCTAAATGCTGCCAGCGCGGTTGCAGCAGGCAATCAGTGAACACCAACCGCAATTGGATAACCCGCCTGCTGCTGTGTTCACACCGCAAACAGAAAGAACAGAACAGCTATGAAGATCAATACCTCCCGGAAAGCCGGTTTCACCCTCGTCGAAATCATGATTGTGGTCGCCATCATCGGCCTCCTCGCCGCGATCGCGATTCCGAACTTCGTCCGCGCTCGTCAGACGTCGCAGACGAATGCGTGCATCAACAACCTCCGCCAGATCGATGGTGCGAAGCAGCAATGGGCGTTGGAAAATAACCAGCCTGCTGGTGTTACGCCGACGGATGCGAATATCGCCCCGTTCTTGGGCCGTGATACTACTGCTACTACTTTGGCGGGTGCAGGTGTTAACTGCCCGATCGCCGGCGTCTATGCGATCAATGCCGTCGAAGTTGCTCCGCGCTGTGGTTCTGCGACCGCGGTTGGTGGTACGCACGCGGCCATTCTCGAGTAATCGGTTGATTTCATAAACGAAGCAGGCCTGGGTTTCCCAGGCCTGCTTTTTGCGTTTAGATTTTGATTTGCCGTTAAAATTGAAGCTGAGTATCTAGGCCCGTCGCTGGAATATTCTGCTTGCGGGTGAGCTTTGTAGTGGTAGGGGACGCTGGGATTCTCTAGCTCGTGTTGGCCTAGAAGTTTATTTAACCCGTTCTCTGACGAAATCTGATTGCACTAAGGGCGGTTCAGGCAGTGGCAGAATAAATTGTGTGGCAGGGCGGGTACGTTTAGTGCGGACTTCTCACCTGCAGTGATGTGCCAATGGCTCATAACAACATAATCATTATATCTCAAATCCATACGCTGTTGGCTGCGCTGTTAGAGAGCAAAACAAGATGAAAATTATACTGACGCAAAAAAAATCCGGCTTCACTCTGGTGGAGATCATGATTGTGGTCGCCATCATTGGCCTCTTATGTGCAATCGCGATTCCTAACTTTGCGAGAGCCCGCCAGAACTCACAAAGTAATGCGTGCATCAACAATCTTCGGCAAATTGACGGGGCTATTCAGCAATATGCTTTGGAGAACCAAGCGGCTGCAGCTGCGGCAGTCAATGGCAATTTGATTGCACCCTATTTGCCCCGGGGGGTTAATACGGCCGCAGTGGATATTGAAAAAATCGTTTTTTGTCCTTCGGACGGCAACAAGGCATTCAGTTCCAGCTATGCTGGCGGACTTACTTCGGTGGACACGAAGCCAACCTGCATGATTGGCTCCGGCTTTATCCCCGCCCACGCGCTCCCTTAAGATTTAAGATCTTTCCAGCCATTTGAGTGCAGGCCCGCACCGGCGTTCATTCGCTGCGTTGCGGGCCAAACTTACAGTTGACCAGTCGCAAGCGATTCAGTATTCGCAACAGGTCGAGCGGCCCGGTTCAAATTCTATGAGTGTGATTCTGAAGACGGAAAAATTGCGAGTTGAATACACTGGTGGTGGATCACCGAAAGTTCCTAAGATTGCGCTGCATGGTTTAGATTTGGTGGTGAGTGCGGGCGAGGTTTTTGGCTTCCTCGGGCCGAATGGCGCGGGCAAGACCACGACGATGAATGTCTTGTTGGGGTTTGTGCCACCCACCAGCGGCGCAGCGGCGCTTTTTGGAATTGATGTGCGGCAGCCTATCGCCCGCCAGCGTATCGGCTATTTGCCGGAATTGACTTACTACTACAAATTTCTCACCGCGGAAGAATTGCTGCGTTTTTACGCCAAAGTATTTGGTTTAAGTCGCAGTGAAACGGATCAACGGATTGAACGGCTGATCAAATTGGTCGAACTCGGTCATGCTGCAAAACGTCCGATCAAAACTTATTCTAAGGGCATGCAACAGCGGGTTGGTTTGGCCCAGGCGTTGATTAACAACCCCGACCTGTTGATTCTGGATGAGCCGACGAGTGGTTTGGATCCGCTGGGGCGCATGAAGGTTCGGGAGATTATTCAACGATTGAAAAACGAGGGGAAAACAGTTTTCTTTTCCTCACACGAAATGGGTGAAGTGGAAACTGTTTGCGACCGAGTAGCCATCTTGCATCAAGGTGAATTGAAAGCTGAGGGGCGTGTCGCTGATTTGGTTGCGAAACATCAAGCGGACAATTTGGAGCAGGTCTTCCTGAATATTGTGGGCTATCAACCGCAGGAGGTCGCATGAACACTGTCTGGGCATTGGCGACCGTTGTTATTAAAGAGTTGTATCGGCGCAAAGACTTCTACGTGCTGTTTGTGCTGACAGCGTTGGTCACATTGGCCGCGTTATCGGTCAATTTCTTTGACGACGTCAAAATCATTCGCTACGTCAAAGATATCTGTCTCCTGTTGATCTGGCTTTCCACGCTGATGATCGCAGTGATCACCACGGCGCGACAGATTCCCGCCGAAAAGGAGAATCGCACGATTTTTCCATTGCTCGCGAAGCCCGTCTCGCGCAGCCAGGTGGTGCTGGGAAAATTCCTCGGGTGCTGGCTGGCTTCAGGGTTGGCTTTGTTGTTCTTCTACGGATTTTTCGTGGCGGTGACCGGATTCCGTGACCCGCACCTAGCCTTGGGCGCGTATGCCAAAGCGATGGGGCTTCAGTGGATGATGTTGGCGGTGGTGATCGCGATGACGCTGCTGGGTTCGGTGGTGTTCTCCGCGGTTTCGGCTAATGCCACCATTTGTTTGATTGGGGTTTTTGGCATTCTCTTCATTGGAGAACACCTGGCCAAACTCGCCGCGCGGCAGGCAGAGCCGATCCGTTCGGTGATGGCAACGTTGTTCTATTGTATCCCGCACATCGAACTATTTGATGTGCGCGCGCAAATCGTCAATGGCCAGGCTTTGCCCGGGCTGGTTGATTGTGGACTAGCTTCGCTGTATGCCGCTGCTTATGCGGGGGCGTTGCTCTATGGCACGTGGCTGATGTTCCGGCGCAAGAGTCTCAGCACATGAACGCTACTGCCCCCAAGTTCATTTTTGCGTTGCTGGTGACGTTGGCCTACACACTGGGAACCATGACGCACCTGCGTGCGGTCAGTCGCTCCGATGCAGGTCAGCCTGACGAGGGCGCGTTCAAGAAGCTGCTGGGAGACGGCCGCCGTTTGTTCTCCGGTCAGTTTGTGGAAATGGCGGATGTTTATTTCCACAGCGGCATGTACCCTTCCATTTTCGATCGCGCTGCTACCAAGGCCTCAACGGCGGTGACTAGCGCGGTGGAGCAGCATGGCGAGGAGGATCATGACCATCACGAACACGATGCCAACGGTAATTGTATCCACGATGCCGCTCACGCAGATCACCAATCTGAGGAGGCTGGGAGTTCTGAACCCGACGATCATGACGCTGCGCACGTCAAGGCCATGACCCCGGGGGCGGCGCAGAACTGGCTTGAAGGTTTCATTCGGCGCTTTCGCATCACGGAGCACTCGCATCTAGCGCAGGGCGACGAACGGGAAATCTTGCCTTGGCTCAAAATCGCCATTGAGCTCGATCCGCAAGCAATTGATACCTACACGACCGCCGCCTATTGGTTGCGCGCGAAGCTGAACCGGCCTGACCAAGCTGAGAAAGTTTTACGGGAAGGGATTCGGAACAATTCTACAAACCCCGAATTACTGTTTGAGATGGGGCTGCTTTACAAAGAAAACCGGAAGGATCGGGATCGTGCCCGGAACATCTGGCGTTATGCGGCGAAGTGCTGGCTGGCACAAGGTGAGGCGGTGCAAGCGGAGAGTCATACCTATTTTTCAAAGATTCTCAGCAATCTGGGTGAACTGGAGCAAGAGGCCGGTAATGCAGCGCAGGCTATTTCGTATTTTGAGCAAGCCAAACCATTTTCGCCCCGACCGGAGGGGCTTCAGAAAAAAATTGATGAACTTCGGGCGAAACTTCCAGTGCAGTGAGTGCTGAATGACTGCAGGCTGAAGAGCCTTCGCTTTCCGATTGGTTTTTTCGTTGGCGGTTTGATTAACTGTCGCCATGCAAGTCCGGCAGGCGCGGATCAAGCGCGATACCAAAGAGACTCGAATTGCCATCCAGTTGAACCTAGATGGTTCGGGCAAGGCTTCGATCAAGACGGGAATTCCGTTCTTCGATCACATGCTGACGTTGTTTGCCAAGCACGCGGTAGTGGATTTGAAGCTCCGTTGCAACGGTGATCTGGAAGTGGACGCCCACCACACGGTGGAGGACTGCGGAATTGCTCTCGGACAGGCCATCCTTCAAGCGTTGGGGGACAAGAAGGGGATTCGCCGCTATGGCAATGGCTTTCATCCCAAGAATCCTTTCACCGGCGAAGCCTATGTGCCCATGGACGAGTGTCTGGCGCGATGCGTTATCGATTTCAGTGGTCGCCCCTATCTCGTCTGGCGGGGGCTGGATGATAAAGCTTACAAGAAACTCTCCAAGTCCGAGCGCGGCCAGGACACGTCCAGCGCCTTCCGATTCGGGTTGGCCCGGGAGTTTTTCCAAGGTTTTACCAATGAAGCCCGCTGTAACCTCCATTTAGAGCTGCTTTATGGGGATGAACCCCATCATATCGTGGAAGGCCTGTTTAAGGCTTTTGCCAAGGCCGTGGATGCGGCCTGTCAGCGCGATCCGCGCATTGCCGGCCAGCTTCCCAGCACCAAGGGAAAGCTTTAACCCCTCGCTGAATAAACCCCCACTCCCCCCGTCGAATCAATGGCCGCAATGGATCATTCCGCCGCACAGGACGACGCCTTGGTTCAGGCCGCGCGAGGGGGCGACATGGTTGCCTTCGAGGAGTTGGTAGCCCGGCATCGGGACAAAATTTACGCGCGGGCCTACACCATGATGCGGAATGAGGATGAGGCCGTTGATCTTTCTCAGGAAGCGTGGGTGAAGGGGTGGCAACGGTTGGTCCAGTTCCAAGGCGAATCTAGTTTCACGACGTGGATGACCCGGATCGTGATCAACCTCTGCCTGGATCAACTCCGCAAAAAGAAACGCCAACGCGCGGAGTCCATCGAAGAAATGGACGAGGAATCTGGCGGCGTAGAGCGGCAGATGCCAGTGGTGACCGTGAATCCGACTGAGCGGATGGAACGCGCGGAGTTGCGGGTGCGGATTGACGAGGCACTGGGCAAGTTGTCCGAGGCGCATCGGACGGTGCTGGTGCTCCATGAGTTCGAGCACATGGAATACAAGAACATCGCCAAAACGATGAATTGTTCCATCGGCACGGTGATGTCGCGGTTGTTCTATGCGCGCCGAAAAATGGCATCGTTGTTGCAGGATTTGAAGAAAGTCGAGTGAAAGAGTTGTTATGAAAGAAGACTTACAGTTGAAGTTGCAGGCCTACCTGGATGGCGAATTGCCCTCCGGCGAAGCCCAAGCCTGTACGCGACTTGCTGGCCACTGACGCCGCTGCGCGCGATCTGTTCGTGGAACTGACCAACACCCGCGACGTCTTCATTGCTCATGAAGCCAGTATCAAGCTTCCGGAGTCGCGCGAGTTTTTTTGGTCCAAGATTCAGCGGGAAATCAGTCGCGAGGTGAAACCTGTCCCCGCACCCGCGTCGAATTTTTCGCTCGCGGCTTGGTTGCATCGGGCGCTCGTTCCGGCGGGAGCGATGGCCGCAGTCGCCATTGCTGTCATGTTGAGCCTGCCGCACACTGGCGGAGCAGGGGACTACACGACGACTTCCGGGGATACCGCAACTTTCACATACCACAATTACGCCACCGGCACGACCTTGGTCTGGCTGGATTATGGCTCGGTTGAAAACGACTTTTCTGACGTGGAGTTGGACGATACACTGGATTTGTAAATGAACCTCAGAAGCAATTATACTCCGGTCTGGTTTTGGGCAGTGTTGTTCGGGCTGTGCCTTGGTAACGTCGGTGCGGCCTTGGCTGACGAAGCCAAGTTTGAAGCGCAACTTGTCTGGGCTACCGCCGATGAGCATCCGCCGCAAGATGATTACAAGCCGGTGGATGAAGCAACCCAGAAGAAGCTTGAAAGCCTTGGGTTGAAGTGGAAACGATTTTATCTCGTCAAGAAAACCGAGTTTCAGACCAAGAATGGTGAATCTGGGAAAATTTCCCTCAGTGAAAAATCAGCCATTTCCGTCAAGCTGCTGGACGATAAAAAAGTTGATGTGGTTCTCTTCGGTAAAAAGGGTGAGCAGTGCACCCGGAATTCCCAACCGCTCAAAGCCGGGGAAATCCTTGCTTTCGGCAGCAATGTCCCCGAGAAAGACACGGCTTGGCTGATTGCTCTCAAGCGGCTCAAATAATCCGTATCATCTGCCCCCATTTCTGGGCCGGGCCAAAAAATCGGTTTGTGAAATCCTCCCGTCCGCGTAAGCTCCGGCTCGGATTTTATGAGCCAAATTCCATCCGATCTTAAATACGCCAAATCGCACGAATGGGTGCGCGTTTCCGGTGATACCGCCACGGTCGGCATCACGGACCACGCCCAACACGAACTCACGGACATCGTCTTCGTCGAGCTTCCCGCTGCGGGCCGCAAGGTCAAAGCCGGTGAAGCCTGCGCGGTGGTTGAATCCGTCAAAACCGCCAGCGATATCTACTCGCCCGTCAGCGGTGAGATCATCGAAATCAACAAGGCTGCCGCTGACGATCCCGCGCTGGTGAATCGTGAGCCGCACACGGAAGGTTGGTTCTACAAAATCAAGCTGGCCAATCCCTCTGAACTCGCCGCGTTGCTGACGCCCGAGCAGTATCAGGCACAGATCAAGGCTTGAATCTGGTTTGCCGTGAATGCCGAAGAACTGGCCCGCATTGAGGAGGAACTTTCCGTTTCATTACCGCTGGCGTATCGGGAGATCGTGCTGCGACCGGAGTTCCAAGGCGAAGCGGCGGGGTTCATGGAGTTCACCGGCGATGCCGACGAACTCATCGGGCTGAATCTCGAAGCGCGGAAAGAAGGATTCTTCGGCGTCAAATGGCCGGAGCACTATTTGATCATCGGCGAAGATGGGGCGGGGAATAGCTATTTCACCGACCTGAAACGCGAGCATCCGGCGGTGTTTCTGGCGGATTACGAGCTGACCACGAATAAACGGCGGTTGGTCACGAATGAGGGCTACGAGACGTTTGCTGATTTTCTCGCGTTCATCGGGAAATTGCAAAGCGAGACCGACGCCGCCTTTGCCGAGGATGAAAGGCCGGAGGCTGGAAAGAAGCCGTGGTGGAAGTTGTGGTAGGATGGGAAGCATGAAAATTCGCTTGTTTATCAAGCCGTATTGCCCGTGGTGTCACAAGGCCATTGACTGGCTTGATGCGCACGGCGTGAAGTATGAGACATTGGATGTGATCTCGGATGCCGAAGCGTTTGCCGAGATGGAGGAGATTTCCGGCCAGACCCTCGCTCCGGTGATTGATGTGGATGGGGAAATTCTGGCAGACTTTGGACCCGAAGAACTCGCAAAGTTCTGGGAGAAATTGAAACAGAAATGACGACCGCCGAATTTAAACCGCGTCCGCGTCTGCCGGAATGGCTGCGCATCAAGCTGCCCACCGCCGATACGTTTTCGCGCACGCGTTCGTTGCTCAACGAACTTAATCTTCATACGGTTTGCGAAAGCGCCAAGTGTCCGAACCACTGGGAATGCTGGAGCAAGGGGACGGCGACCTTCATGATCGGCGGTGATCGCTGCACTCGTGCTTGCAAGTTTTGCGCGGTCAGCACGGCGAAACCGTTGCCGCTCGAGGCTGACGAGCCGTTGCGAGTAGCCGAAGCCACGCGCCGCATGGGATTGAAGCATGTCGTGATCACGGCGGTGGCGCGCGACGATGTGGCGGACGGTGGCGCAGAGCATTTCCGCCAGACTATTGAATTGGTGCGTCAATTGAATCCGGGCATTGCCATCGAGGTGTTGACGCCGGATTTTTTGGACAGTGACGGACCGATCGAGGCCGTGTTGAGTGCGAATCCGCACATCTTCAATCACAATTTGGAGACTGTCCGGCGGCTCACGCCGAGCGTGCGGCATCGCGCTACGTATGACCGTTCGTTGAGTGTTTTGAAGAAGGTTAAAGTCAAGCGGGGCAATTCCATCTACACCAAGTCTGGCATGATGCTCGGACTGGGTGAGCGGGAAGATGAAGTGCTGGTCGCGATGGAAGATTTACGTCAGGCGGGCTGCGACATTCTGACGTTGGGGCAATATCTTCAACCGACCTTGCAGCATCTACCGGTCGAAGCCTTTATCACGCCGGAGAAGTTTGCTGAGTATGGCGAGCGCGCCCGACAGATGGGCTTTGTCCACGTGGCCAGCGGGCCCATGGTCCGCAGTTCCTACCACGCCGATGAGTTTACGTTGCCCTCAGTGCGGCAGGCCTGAGCCGGCTCGTTGCTTCAAAAACAGCCAGACGGTGGCGACGATCAACACCAGCACGATCAGGAGAATGCCTCCGATCGCCAGGGTTTTGACCGTTTTAGTCTGGGTAAGCAATTGATTCCGTTGCTGGCGTTCTGACTCCACGAACAATGCAAATTCTTTGTCGAGCGAAGTCATGGCTTCCTCGTCTTTGAGTTTGGCCGTCAACCAGCCCGCGGTGAACCGGTCCCAGAGCGAGGGCATTTTTTCCAACGCCTCTTCCGTTGCGGTTTGAAAGCCGTTCCGGGACCAGAACGGCGAGGTCTCTTGCGTCCAGAGGCGGACAAGGCCGTGATTGGTGGCGAGAGTCTGGATGCGCGCCCACAAGGCGGGCCGGGCATAATCTGCCAGGCTGAAGTCTTCAAAAGCCTCGCTATGGATGCGAGCGTGCCGTTGGTTCATCTGGAAGGCCGCGCAGCCGACGACGATCCCGGCTTCATCCACGACAACCTGAAAATCGGTGAGTTGCCGCTCCAGTTCGGCTTCCGAGTAGCGCATCAAGACCCACAGTTGTTTGAGCCGGGGTACATCATCCACGGTGGCGCGGCGCGCTTGAAACTTGAACGAACTCATTCCTGCGCATGGTAAAAATCGCGGCGCGAAACTCCAGCGCGATTTCGCCGCTCGCCTCGCCCCTTGCTGGTTGGGAAGGGGGCTCGGCAGGAATGAAAAGCGACTATGTCGCCCGGGGCTGATGTTAGTTTCCGCGCGCGGCCTTGGCCGCCTGCACGAATGCTGCCGCCGTTTTGGTCAGCGTGGCCCAATCATCTTTATCCAACACATCTTTGGAGATGAGCGACGAACCAGCTCCCACCGCCGCTACGCCCGCTTTGAAGAAATCTCCAATGGTTTTCAGGTCCACGCCGCCGGTGGGAACAATTTTCAGATGGGGCAGGGGGGCGCGCAGGGCCTTGATGTAATTCGGCCCAAGGGTGTCGGCGGGGAAAATTTTGATAAAGTCCGAACCTGCTTCGTAGGCGAGCTGGGCCTCGGTTGGCGTGTAAGAACCGAGCATGATCGGCTTGCCAGCGTTCTGGGCGATGGGGATCAACTCGCGGCGGCAAATCGGACTCACCACGAACTCGGCGCAGCCTCAATCGCGGCCTGGCACGTGGCTTCATCCAGCACCGTGCCGACGCCGATGAGCGCTCGCTCGCCCAGCTTGCTGCGCGCTTCCTTGATGGCGGCGATGGCGTTTGGCGTGGTCATCGTGATTTCAACTGCAATGACACCGCCAGCCACAAGCGCCTCCGCCAACGGCACGGCTTGCTCAGCGCGTTTGGCGCGGACAACGGCGACGACGCCGGGGTTCAAGAGTTGTGCGATGATCTGTTGCTTGGAGCGCATGACGGCATGATGGAAAATTCTCTCGGTTACCGCCAGTTGAAGTTAGGTTTTCCCTGTAAACTTCACCGTGAATTTTCTGCACGATACGCTTCCGCCAGCAAGGTGATGGGATGCACGACGCGCAACTTCAATCCGGCCTTGGCCGCACCGTTGATGAGTTGCAATAGGCAGCCCGGATTTCCAGTCGCTACGGTTATCGCGCCGGTGGATTTAATGTGGGCAATTTTGCGCTCCAGGAGTTGGTTGGCCATTTCGGGTTGCGTGAGATTATAAATACCCGCGCTGCCGCAACACCAGTTTGCCTCCGGCAACTCCACCAGTTTCAAGCCAGGAATCGCCCTCAACAACTCCCGCGGCTGCGAAACCACCTTTTGCCCGTGTGTCAGATGGCAAGATTCGTGGTAGGTAACCACTTGATTTTGGATTGCGGATTTTGGATTGCGGATTTTGATGTGCGCGAGCCACTCGTGGATGTCTTTGACCTTCGTGTCCCAGAGCGCCGCGCGTTTCGCATGGATGGGATCACTCTTCAGCAGGCTTGCGTAATGCTTGAGGTGCGAGCCGCAGCCGCCGGCGTTCGTGATGATGGCGTCGAACTGATCCGGTGGGAACTGGTCGATGTTCCGCCGGGCGAGCTGTTGCGCGAGCGTCCATTCGCCGTTGTGCGCGTGCAACGAGCCACAGCAGCTTTGCTCTGGTGGCGTAACCACCTCGCAGCCGTTCGCTGCCAGCACCTCGACCGTATCGCGATTCACATCGCTGAAGGTCAGGTCTTGCGCGCAACCGGTCAGCATGGCCACGCGATACTTCTTCGCCCCAGCAGCCGGTGTCACTGGTGCGATAATTTCTGCTGAAAAGTTTGTGCAAATTGCAGGCGTCATCGCCTCCAGCTCTTGCAATCGCTGGGGGAATAAATTCATGAGGCCGCTCCGGCGCACGAGCGATTGCGCGCCGGATTGCTGGTACAGCCGCAAACCTTTGCCAAGTAATTCCAGTCGGCGCAAATCCATGAACAGCCATCGCACGGTGAAGCCGCGGATCAAATCTCGTTTCGGATTCGCGAGGACTTTATTCTCTTCGATCTCCGCGCGTGCGTGTTCAAACAGTTCCGCGTAGTTGACGCCGGCAGGACACGCGGTTTGGCACGCGAGGCAACCGAGGCAGAAGTACATTTCTTCGCCGAACGCCTTGGTGACATCCAGCCGGTCATCCGCGATGGCGCGCATGAGCGCGATACGCCCACGCGGGCTATGCCGCTCCAATTTGGTGGCATCGTAGGTTGGACACGTTGGTAGGCACAAACCACAGTGCATGCATTGCTGCACGACGGAGTAATCCAGATCCTTGAGATGCGAATGCCCGGCGCTCATCGGTCAAACATCTTTCCCGGATTCAGAATGCCGTTGGGATCAAGCGCGCGCCGGAGTTCGCGCATCACCCGCATTTGCGCATCGCCGGCGAACTTGGGTAGAAAACTCTTCTTCGCAACGCCGATGCCGTGTTCACCCGTGATTGTGCCGCCAAGCCGGATGGCTTCGTCGAAAATCTCCTTGAACGCTTCCTCGACGCGATGCATCTCCTCTTTGTTACGTTCGTCCGTGAGGAAGGTGGATGCAGATTGCCGTCGCCCATGTGGCCGAATGTGCCGACGCGCAGGTTGTATTTCTTCGCGATTTCAGCGACGAAGCGAATCATCTTGGCCAATTCACTGCGCGGAACGGTGGCGTCTTCCAGGATGGTGGTTGGTGAAAGTCGGGCGAGCGCCGAAAACGCACTACGGCGGGCCGTCGCCAGTTTGTTGGCCTCGGCGTCGTCTTTGGCGACGCGGACATCAAGTGCGCCGGCTTGGCGGGCGAGTTCTTCCATCTTCGCTGCCTCTTCAGCCACAGCGGCGGGGTGACCGTCGGATTCCATGAGCAACAGCGCCTCACAATCCAGCGGCAGCCCAACTTTTGCAAAATCCTCCACGCAACGAATGGTGGTGCGGTCCAGAAACTCCAGTGTGCAGGGGATGATCTGTGCGGCGATGATGTCCGAGACGCACTGAGCGGCAGCGTCCATTTGTGCGAACGTGGCGACCATTGTCTTTTTCGCGGCGGGTTTGGGGATGAGTCGTAGCAACACTTTCGTGATGACGCCAAGCGTTCCTTCCGAACCGATGAACAAATCGCGCAACGAATAGCCCGCCACGTCCTTCACGCACTTGTTGCCGGTCCAGAGGATTTCACCATCGGGCAGGACGACTTCGAGCCCCATGACATAGTTGCGGGTGATGCCGTATTTCAAACCGCGCAAGCCGCCGGAATTTTCCGCCACGTTGCCGCCGATGGTGGAAATTTTCATCGAGCCGGGATCGGGCGGGTAAAACAATCCCGCGGCCGTTGCGGCATCAAAAACCGAAAGTGTCGTGACGCCAGGCTCGACGAGAATAGTGAGATTGGCGCGATCCAGTTCGAGGATACGGTTCATCTTCGCCAGGCAGAGGACCAGGCAATCCGCACTCGGCAGACTGCCGCCGCTCAAGCCTGTTCCCGAGCCGCGCGTGACCACTGCTGTTTTGGTTTCATTTGCGAGCTTGAGAACCCTGGCGACTTGCTCCGTAGTGGTGGCGAAGGCAACGCAGCTGGGCAGTTGTCGCATTGCAGCTGTGCCGTCAAACGAATACGCGATGAGGTCTTCCTTGGACGTGAGGACGTTTTCCGTGCCGACGATCCTACGGAGTTGGGCAAGCGTGTCGCTGGGCAGAGGCATAAGTTCCGCTGCCAGCATGTTGGCCCGCTGGCGTGGGGTCAAGCGCAGCCAAGCTCAGACACGGATATGTGAAGGGGAAGGTCGCGTAATCCCAAGCATAATGCTGCTGACGGAAGCCAAGGATTGAGAACGAATGCGAACCGAAGAGTGGCGGAGAGAGGGGGATTCGAACCCCCGATAGCCTTTCAGCTATTCACGCTTTCCAGGCGTGCGCGTTAAACCACTCTGCCATCTCTCCACCAGCGGCGGAAACTTTGAATTGTTACGCGCCTCCGGGCAATCTTTTTCTCAGCTTGGTTGCGGTGTTTTCGTGCTTTTAACGCAAGGCAGCGGTTGAAAGCTTGGGAGGCAGGCCCGGAATCGCCGTTTTTGAGTTCATGAGTTCATTCTTGGTGGAATGCTACTACTGCGCTTTTGATTTTCCATCTGTGTTCATTTGTGGTCACCTGTGGCTGATTTAATGGATATGAAACCACGCGTTCGTTTTGCTCCCTCGCCCACTGGCTACCTGCATATTGGCGGGGCTCGTACCGCCTTGTTCAACTGGCTCTATGCCCGCCACACCGGAGGCACGTTCGTCCTGCGTATCGAAGATACCGACGCGGCCCGCAATTCACAGGAGGCGGTGGACGTCATCCTGCAAGGTCTGCGCTGGCTTGGGCTGAACTGGGACGAAGGTCCGCTCACTGCCGATGCCACCGGTCCGTGCAAGGGGGATCGCGGCCCGTACTTCCAATCGCAGCGAAAGGAAAACTATCAGCGCCGCAGCGAGGCGCTGTTGTCGCGCGGCCTCGCCTATGAGCACGAAGGCGCAATCAAGTTCAAGATGACGCGCGAACCAATCTTGATTCCTGATCTCGTCGTCGGCGACGTGGTGCGTCCACTGACGGATCGCGAGGAGCAAGACCCGGATTGGGTATTGGTTCGTTCCGATGGCCAGCCAGTGTTTCACTTTGTTAATGTTGTGGACGATCTCGAGATGGGCATTACGCACGTCATTCGGGGGGAGGATCACTTGAGCAACACCGCCAAGCACATCGCGCTCTTCCGGGCGTTCGGGGTCGAGCCACCCAAGTATGCGCACATTCCGCTCATCTTGAATGGCGACGGCAGCAAGATGAGCAAGCGCGATCGTGGGGCGTCCCTCACCACTTATCTCGAAGAGGGCTTTTTGCCCGAAGCCGTGAACAACTATCTCTGTCTGCTCGGCTGGTCACCCAAGGACAACACGGAAAAGCTTTCGCTTGCCGATGTTATCGATCGCTTTGATCTGCCGCAGATTTTGCGACACAACGCGAAGTTTGACTTTGAGAAACTTACTTGGCTGCAGGGTGAATACTGCCGGGAACTCGTTCCCGACCGCTTCTATGAGCTCGGCGTTCATGCGTTTGCCAAGGCTGGCGTGGATACCAATCAGTTCGACACGGGCTACGTTAAAGCTGCGCTCGACACGTGTCGGGGTAAGATCAAGACCTTTGCCGAATTGCCCGCTTATGCCGGGTTTTATTTCCAAGCCGATGTGGTTTACGACTCGGAAGCAGCGAAGAAGAGTTTCGTGCCCGAGAACAAGCCGCGCGTGGAGAAGGTTCGCGACGCCTTTGGAAAACTCGCGACGTTCGATGCCACGAACATTGAAACCGCGCTCAAAGCCACCGCTGCCGAACTTGGGGTGAAAGTGGGCGTGCTGATCCATCCGACGCGCCTCGCTACGACAGGCAATCCCAACGGCCCAAGTCTGTATCATCTGCTCGAAGTATTGGGGAAGGAGAAGGTGTTGGGGCGCATCGAGAGAGCTTTGCAAATTGGTGGGATGTAGCCGACGCGCCCTGCGAGGTTGCTTGGCGCGGGCTACTGCTTGGCGCGTAGCAAAAACTCCACGCGATCACCCTCATGGAAGATGACCGGACCGGAGCGCGGGCCGATGATCATGCGGAGGTCTTCCGGCTTCTCGGCGTAAGGCCGCAGGGTGCGATAGACATTCAGAAAGTTGCGCGGTTCAGAGATGGGCGGCACGTGCATCTCTTCATAGGCCCACGCCGTGAAGGCGAAACCAAATGGGCCTTGGTGTTGCGGGTCGTAGGCTTGCGGAAATTTCTGAACGAAACCTTTGAGGTGTGGCGGGAGATTGGCGCGGAACGCTTCGGTGCAAAACAGGTTGGCGGCGGCAAGGTTTTCGGAATAAAGCGCGAACGAGAAATAGGAATCCCAGCGGCCAGAGTAACTCAAGATGGGTAACAGTCCGTAGAGCGCGACGAGAATCAGGGCCGGGCGGGAACGCCACAGCTCGACCAAGGTCGGTTGAAGGCCGAACAGGTTTCCAGTCGGCGTGCGAATTTGCGCGGGCTTTGGGGATGGCTTGCTGATTTTTTTGCTGGGCGGCTCAATTGTATTTGTGGCGGTCGCTTCAAATGTTTTTCCCCGGGCAAACAAACCGAACACCAGAGCAATCATCGCCAGATTCCATGGCCAGACGACCCAGTTGTAATTGTGGCCGAGCGGACCGAGGAACAGCAGGGCGAACGTGTGGGTGAGAATTGTCAGCGCGAACGCCACCCGGCGCAGCCGCGGAAACCAGAGCAGCGTCGCGATGGCAATTTCAACAAACGGCGCGGCTTTTACCGAAAGCTTCAGCAGATCCAGCGCGGCAGGCGGGAGTTGCCAGTTGACGGCGGGCGCGACGAACCATTCCGGGGTAACAGTGAAGAAGCGCGTGTTAATTTTCTGGATGCCGCCCCACAGGTATACGGTGGCGAGAGCGCAACGGCAGGCGGCATGAGCTGAGGGAGCGGGAAACAAACTCAGGAGCAGCATCACCCAATACATGTAGAGCCATGGTTGGCCACGGTTTTGATCGCCGCAGAAGGCGAAAAAACTGCTGGCGAGAAAAGTGATTACGGCGGGCCGATAAAACCACATTGCCACAACCAGTGAGCCGAGCATCAGCGCGTAAAGGCATTTGTCCCACGGCGCCGGCAAAATGGGGAATCCCGCGCAGATCGGAAGCAACGGAAAGGTTCGAGTGTTAGTCCAGACGGGGGCGGAGGCGATCAGGCCGAGCGCGGTTGCGATCAATAATGTGGCGCGCAGCCAGATCGTGCGACGATCAGTGGCGGCGAAGGGGAGGGGCGACACGCGCGCATCATTGCCAAGCCATCGCGCGGCGTCAATCGTGCGGGACGTGTCTTGCCAAACTTGAGTGGCTGACTAGACTCGCGGCGGTTCGGTTTACAACATCAACCCAGATTAGCTATGAATTTCCCAATGCCGGCTCGGGGCCAAATTAATTTTCACGCCGCCTTTCTCGGCAGTGTGGCGGGACTGAGTTTGCTTCTGGTCGTGGCGCACGCCGATGAGACGCCGCAGAAGTTGCCCTTCGTTCAGGATTGGGCGAACCCCGCGTTGATCACGCAGGAGAATGATTGGTCTGGCGTACCAGGCTTTGTGGGTTATCGCGGCGACAAGTTGGCGGCCAAGCCGGGGGCGAATCCACAGACGATCACGGCGGACGGGAATTCGTCGCCAGTGAATGTGCTCGCCAATCAAAAAAATCCCAATTCGTTGCGCACGGGCGGGGTGGCGGAGTTTGATTCAATCGCCAATCCGACTGTAGCTTTGAAAGGCTCTGCGACAGCCGCAGCGCCAATGCTGGTGCTGAATCTTGACACAAAAGGGAAGCAGAACATCGCTGTTGGCTACAAGCTGCGCGACCTGGATGGTTCAGCCAACAACGCAGCACAAGCAGTGGCCTTACAATATCGTGTGGCGACCAACACAGCCTACGTTGATGTGCCGGCGGCGTATGCGCCCGATGCCACCACCGGTCCGGGCGTGGCGACCTTGGTGACGCCCATCGTTGCCGTGTTGCCGGCGGCTGTTAATAATCAGGCGCATCTCCAGGTGCGCTGGATCACCGCGAATGCCGAGGGCAACGATGAGTGGGTGGGGATCGATGACATCGCCGTGATTGGGGACGAGCTTGCGCCGGCGGCTGCATCGGATGACGATTGGGAAAAGGATGCAGCGCAACCTTTCAAGCCGGCGCGAACAACCAAATGATGTGCGACTAATTCTGCACGTTGCGGTTGTGGGTAATTATTCACCTTGCGTGGGCCGGTTTGCTTGTTAGATTTCCCGCCGCTTTGCGCCCGGGTTTCCGGGCGGTTTTCATTTTAACCATCAGCATCAACACTTGTGAAAGTTTTCAGCGGTACCGCAAACGAGCCTCTCGCCCACGCCATTTGTGATTACATCGGCATCAAACTCGGCAAGTGCAGCGTCAAGCCGTTTCCAGACGGCGAGACGTTTGTGAAAATCGAGGAGAACGTTCGCGGTGAAGATATTTTCGTGGTGCAGCCAACGTCACCGCCGACGAATCACAATTTGATGGAGTTGTTCATCATGATGGATGCGTTGCGGCGGTCGAGCGCGCATCGGATTACGGCGGTGTTACCGTTCTACGGTTACGCTCGCCAAGATCGCAAAGATCAGCCGCGGGTTCCGATCACCGCAAAGCTCGTGGCCAACTTGCTCGTAGCTGCTGGCGCAAACCGCGTGCTGACGATGGATTTGCATGCGCAACAGATCCAAGGCTTCTTCGACATTCCAGTGGATCATCTGTATGCCGCGCCAGTCATTTACGAGTACCTCAATAAGAAGCGGCTCAAGGATTTGGTCGTGGTAAGTCCGGATGTCGGTGGTTTGAAGATGGCTTATGCGTATTCGCAACACCTTGAATCCGAGTTGGCCATTATTGCCAAGCGCCGCAAGAGCGCCACGGAAGTAGAATCCACGCATATCATCGGCGAGGTGAAGGGAAAAAATGTTTTGCTCGTAGATGATTTGACTGAAACCGCCGGCACACTGACCAAAGGGGCGGAATTGCTCAAGAAAAAGGGGGCGAAGAGCATCATTGCCTGTGTTTCGCACGCCATCCTCGGCAATACCGGCATTGAAAGATTGCGTAAATCAGCGATTGACGAGCTAATAACAACTGATACAGTCGTCCGCCCTACGATTCGGGGCGTGAACATAACCACGTTGTCAGTCGCAGGGTTATTGGGCGAAGCCATCAAGCGGATTCACAGTAATTCGTCGGTGACTTCGCTGTTTGAGTCGAAAGGCGGGCGGACCAGTTAAGGCCGTCTGAAGATAGAATTGAACAATGAAATCTGTAGCACTTAATGCATTTGTGCGCTCCCAGTCGGGCCGCACGGAAGTCAAAAAACTTCGTAACGCTGGTCGCGTTCCGGCCACCATCTACGGTCGCCAGACCAAGCCCGAGAATCTTGAGTTGGTTGCGCGCGAATTGACCGACCTCATCAACCACTCTGCTTCTGAAAACATCCTCGTGGATCTCGCGGTGGATAAAAAGAAGCGCTTGGCGCTCGTTCAAGAGGTTCAGCATCACCCGCTGAGCGGCAAGGTGCTGCATGTGGATTTTCATGAAGTCGCCGAGAATGAAACGGTAACTGTCATGGTGCCGGTGGAAACCACGGGCGAAGCGGTTGGTGTGAAGACCGGAGGCGGTGTGCTTGAGCACATTGTGTTCAAGCTTAAAGTGCGCGCCTTGCCAAAGAATTTGCCTGAGCAAATTTTGATTGATGTCAGCGCCCTTGAGGTTGGTAAGTCCATTCACCTCGGTGAAATCAAAGCGCCGGAAGGTGTGGAGATCATGGGCAAGAAGAGCGCCACGGTTGTTGCCGTTGCAATGCCGAAGACCGAAGTCGAAGAAGCTCCTGCCGAAGGCGCTGCCGCTGCTGGCGACGTCGAAATGACGAAGGAGAAGAAGGAAGAAGGCGCAGAAGGTGCTGCCAAGGCCGCTCCGGCAAAAGTCGACGCGAAGGCTGCCGCCGCTCCGGCGAAGGACGCGAAGGCCGCCGCTCCGGCGAAGAAGTAATTCACACGGCGGCTTGCCTTGGGGTGAGCCGCTGTTTTCATCCCGCGAATGGAAGATTGGCATCTCATCGTGGGATTGGGGAATCCGGGCGCGGAATACGCGAAGACGCGTCACAATGCCGGATTCATGGTCGCCGATTTGCTGGCGAACCGCTGGCGGGTGGATTGGAACAACGAGAAGAAGTTTCAATCCGCGCGTCGCAAAGGCGGAACGAGACGGAAAGCGGTTGGTGTTGTGCGAGCCGCAGACGTTCATGAATCTGAGCGGGGAAGCGGTTGGAGCGTTAGTGAAGTTTTATCAGTCACCGCTCGGAAAGTTGCTGGTGGTGGTGGATGATGCGGATTTGCCGCTGGGAGAAATCCGGTTGCGGCCCAGTGGTAGTAGCGGTGGACATCACGGTTTGGAGTCGATCGAAGCAGCATCTCGGTTCGCGCGAATATGCGCGGTTGCGGATCGGCATCGGGCGCAAAGATAGTCGGCGCGAAATTGCCGGTCATGTGCTCGGGAAGATTTGAGGCGGCCGAAATGGTGCTGATGGAAAAAGTTTTGGTCCGCGCGGCGGAGCCAGGTGGAATGCTGGCTGGCGCACGGGTTGCAGAAAGCAATGAGTCAATTTAACGGAGTCGATCGAAGACTCCACGAACGAAGGAAAGAAGAAGTGAAACGATACGAAGGTTTGTTCATCTTGAACACGGCAGGCAAAGAAGAAGGCATCAAAGATACCATCGACAAGATCTTCTGCCGACATCACCGCCGCGGGCGGCAAAGTGGAAACCGTCCAGAAGATGGAGCGCAAGCCGTTCTCGCGCGTGGCTGACAAGCAGCCACACCGCGGGTTTCTACGCCAACGTCATCTTCACCAGCGCGCCGGCTGCGATCGCCGCATTGCGCAGCAAGTTCACGCTGAACGAGGAAGTGTTCCGCGTCCTGTTCACCAATTCGCCCGAACCCAAGCCTGCGAAGTAATTTCGCCCTACCGTTCCGCGCCATGGCCAGCTTCAACAAAGTCATCCTCGTCGGGAATCTGACGCGCGATCCCGAATTGCGCTACACTCCCAAGGGGACGGCCATCGCGAAGATTGGCGCTCGCGGTGAACCGGGTCTGGACGAACGAAGCCGGCGAGAAGAAGGAAGAAGTGACCTTCGTGGACGTGGATGTGTTTGGTCGCACAGGCAGAAAATGTCGGCCAATACATGCTCAAAGGCCGTCCGATTTTGATCGAAGGCCGTCTGCGTCTCGACTCAGTGGGACGACAAGCAAACCGGACAGAAAAAGAGCAAGCTCGGTGTTGTTGCTGAGACTTTTCAATTTCTTGGTAGCGCACAAGGTGGCGGTGAAGGTGGCGCTCCTGCGCCCGCCCGTCGCGTCGCTCCTGCGGCTGCCGCGCCCCGCCTGCTGAACCGCTCGAAGGCGATGGCCCGCCCGAGAGCGACGACGTTCCGTTTTGAATTTTTATCAACCTAGCATCAATTTTATGGCAAAGACAGAAGTCATTCTCACACATAACATCGTCGGTCTCGGCGGTGAATCCGATCAGGTCAGCGTCGCCGCTGGCTACGCGCGCAACTATCTCTTTCCGCAGCGCCTCGCGATTCCGTTGAGCGCCGGCAACAAGCGCCGTCTCGAAGCGTTGCGCCAGCGCCGCGCCGAACGCGAAGCGCATGAGTTCAACACCATGACTGAACTCGCCAAGGGGCTCGCCAAGCTGGTGTGCATCGTGAAGGTCAAGACCGGCGAAGATGGCAAGATGTTCGGTGCGGTCACTGCCGGCATGATCGCTGACGAACTCAAGCATCAGTTCGACGTCTCGCTCGACAAGCGCAAGATCCATCTCGATCACCCGATCAAGACCCTGGGCGAATACGAAGTCGAACTCCACCTGCAGGCCGAAGTCAAAGGCACCCTCAAGGTTCGCGTCGAAAGCACCACTCCGGTGGCTGCCCCCGCCGTTGAAGCTGCTGTCGAAGCGCCGAAGACCGAGAAGCGGGGCAAACGCACCGAGAAGGTGGAAGCTGCTGCCGAAGAAAAGCCCAAGGCCGCCAAGGCCGAGAAAGCTCCCAAGGCCGAAAAGAAAGCCAAGAAGGCCGAGTAAGTCGGGATTCATATTTCAAAGCCACGGCGCAAGCCGTGGCTTTTTTGTTTGGCGGTAGCGGGCTCGCATCTGGCCGGCTGGCCAGTCGGAGGCTAAGAATATCCATGCACTGGCCAAGGATCGTCATTCTGGAACAGGCCGGTAGCAGATATAGTTGCGTTCGAAATTTACCACCGGCAGCTTTATCCGGTCCTCCATGACGCGCGCGAGCAACTTAACCAGCAACAGTCACCGACCGCTTGGCAACACCGGCTTGGTCGTGCCGCCGGTCATCTTTGGCACAAGCTGTCTGGGGAATCTTTACGAAGTTGTCGCGGACGAGACCAAGCTCGCCATCGTTGCGGAAATCATCCGGCATTCTCCCGCGCCGGCGGTGTTTGATTCCGCCGGAAAGTACAGGTGCCGGGCTGGCCTTGGAGGTCATCGGCAATTCCCTTCGCAAGCTGGGCGTGCCGCAATCGCAGGTTGTCATCAGCAACAAACTCGGTTGGTATCGCGTGCCATTGCGCGGACCGGAGCCGACGTTCGAGCGCGGCGTCTGGGCGGGCATCCATCATGATGCCGAGTCGCGCATCAGTTACGAGGGCATCCTGCAATGCTACGAGCAGGGCTGCGGCTTGCTTGGCACGGGCTATGTCTCGCAGGTGGTTTCCGTTCACGATCCGGACGAATTTCTGGCGGCGGCAAAAACTTCCGACGAGCGGCTACGCCGGTTTGCTGATGTGCTGGGCGCTTATCGCGCGTTGTTTGAACTGAAAAGCCGGGGCGTGGTGAAGGCGGTTGGGATCGGCTCGAAAGACTGGCGCATCATCCGCGAGATCGTGGAGCACGTCGCGCTCGATTGGGTCATGTTCGCTTGCAGCCTCACGGTCTATTCGCATCCGCCCGAGCTGTTGGAGTTCATCGCGCAATTGCACGCGCGTGGCGTGGGCATGATCAATTCGGCGGTGTTTCACGCGGGATTTCTCACTGGGGGCGCGTGGTTCGATTACCGCAAACCTGATTCCGCCAAGGAAGCGCTGCTGTTCGCGTGGCGGGACAAGTTTCTGGTGATATGCAAAAAGTTCGGGGTCAATCCCGCCGATGTCTGTGTGCAATTCGGCCTCGCTGTGCCGGGGGTGGTTTCGGTGGCGTTGAACACGGGCAAGCCGGAGCGCATCAAGGACAACGTTGCCAGTGCGCAAAATCAAATTCCCGTGGCGCTCTGGACGGCGTTGAAGAACGAGGGTTTGTTGCGGCGCGATTTTCCGTATCTTGGTTGAACCATGAAGATTGATTCCCACCATCATTTCTGGAGTTATGATCCGGTCGAATACGGCTGGATTGATGACGCGATGAAGGCCATCCGGCGCGACTTTCTGCCGGAGCATCTGCGGGCGGAAATTGCGACCGTGGGTGTGGATGGCGTGGTGTCCGTGCAGGCGCGGCAAAATCTGGCGGAGACGCAATGGCTGCTGGATTTTGCGACGCAAAACGATTTTATCAAAGGCGTCGTGGGCTGGGTCGAGCTGGTTTCGCCCACTGTCGGAGCAGAGCTGGAACGATTCGCGTTGAATCCGAAGTTGAAATCGGTCCGCCACGTTGTCCAGGGCGAGCCGGATGACAACTTCATCCTGCGCGAGGATTTCAATCGCGGCATCCGCGAGCTGAAGAAGTTCAACCTCGCCTATGACATTCTGATCTTTGAGCGCCATCTGCTGCCGACGATCCGGTTCGTGGACGCGCATCCGAATCAGGTGTTCGTGCTCGACCACATCGCCAAGCCGCGTCTCAAGGACAGCGTGCTTGAGCCGTGGAACAAGAATCTTCGCGAACTGGCAAAGCGTCAAAATGTCTATTGCAAGGCGTCGGGCTTGGTGACGGAGGCGGATTTCGCGACGTGGACTGAAGCGCAATTACAGCGCTACTTCGATGCGGCGTTGGCGGCATTCGGGCCGAAGCGACTGATGTTTGGTTCGGACTGGCCGGTGTGTCTGGTGGCGTGCGGTTATGCGCGCTGGCATCAACTGGTCTCCGATTGGATCAGCCACCTTTCCACCGCAGAACAGGACCGCATCCTCGGCGGCACCGCGATCGAAGCTTACAAACTATGAAAGCCCTCGTGATTTCTGAAACTGGCAAGACCAGTTACATCGAGCGTCCGCAACCGAAGCCGGCAGCGGGTGAAGTGTTGTTGCAGATCAAACGCCTCGGCTACTGCGGCACGGATCTGAATACATTTCGCGGTTTCAATCCGCTCGTGACATATCCACGCATCCCGGGTCATGAAATCGCCGCCGTCATCGCGGAAGTCACGCCCGGTGTGCAGGCGCAATTCAAGGTTGGACAGGAAACAACAGTGTTGCCTTACACGACGTGCGGCAAATGTCCTTCGTGCCGAAGCGGGCGTGTGAATGCCTGTCGTAGCAATCAAACCCTAGGCGTGCAGCGTGACGGCGCGTTCACGGAATTCATCACAGTGCCATGGGAAAAGCTAGTGCGCTCGGAAAAGCTTTCACTCGCGGAGCATGCTTTGGTCGAGCCGTTGAGCGTAGGATTTCATGCGGTGGATCGGGGGCGTGTGATGAGCGCTGACACGGTCTTGGTATTCGGCTGTGGGATGATCGGGCTCGGTGCGATCAGCGGCGCGGCGCTGTTGCGCGGGGCGCGAGTCATCGCGGTGGATGTGGACGATGCGAAGCTGGCGCTGGCGAAGAAGGCCGGTGCGGCAGCAACGATCAACTCCAAGAGCGAGAATTTGCACGACAAACTGCAGGCGTTGACCAATGGCGACGGGCCGGGGGTGGTGATTGAAGCCGTTGGTTTGCCTGCCACCTTCCGTGCGGCGGTGGATGAAGTTTCGTTTGCCGGGCGTGTGGTTTACATCGGTTACGCGAAGGATGCGGTGAGTTACGAGACGAAGTATTTTGTGATGAAGGAACTCGACATCCATGGTTCGCGCAACGCCACGATGCAGAATTTTGCCGATGTCATCAAAGTCCTCGAGTCGGGACGTTATCCTGTGCAAGAAACCATCACGCGATGCGTGCCGTTTGCGGAAGCAGGGGCGGCGCTCGCTGGCTGGGCGGCCGATCCGGGGCGGGTGACGAAGATTCACGTCGAACTTTGAGAGGTGCGAACCAAACCATGCTTACAACCAAAACCTTACTTGCGGGGATTAGTCTCATCACGGTCAGCGTTTGCAATGTGGCGGCAGAGTCCATCCCCAGCACGGCAACGCCGACGGTGCTAGTCAACACAAACGCCGAGCCGGTCGCGGCGGGGAAGTTTCAGCCGGCTTGGGACTCGTTGAAACAGTATCAAGTGCCGGAATGGTTTCGCGATGCGAAGTTCGGCATCTGGGCGCACTGGGGCGCACAGTGCGAGCCGGAGCGTGGCGATTGGTATGCGCGCGAGATGTATAGTGAGGGCAACTTCAAGTATCGGGAGCACGTTGCCCGCTATGGCCATCCGTCCACGAACGGGTTCAAGGAAGTCATCCATGCGTGGGAGGCGGAGAAATGGGAGCCGGAGAAATTGTTGGCGCTCTATAAACGGGCTGGAGCGCAATATTTCTTCGCGCTGGCGAACCATCACGACAATTTCGATAACTACGACAGCAAGTATCAGTCGTGGAACTCAGTGAATCTTGGGCCGAAGAAAGATTTGATTGGCGGCTGGGCGAAGGCAGCGCGGAAGAATGGGATGAAGTTTGGCGTTAGTGTTCATGCCGCACACGCGTGGAGTTGGTATGAGACGGCGCAAGGAGCGGACCAGAATGGCCCGTTCGCCGGTATGCCCTATGACGGCAAGTTGACGAAAGCCGACGGGAAAGGGACTTGGTGGGAAGGTTACGATCCGCAGGATTTGTATGAACAACGTCACGAGCCCAGTCCGGATTTCCAAAAGCTTGAAAGCATCCACAAACGTTGGAACTGGGACAATGGCGTGAGTCAACCGGATCATGCCTATTGCGACAAGTTCTACAATCGCACGATGGATCTCATCAACAAATACCGGCCAGAGTTGATCTACTTCGATGACACCACGTTGCCGCTCTGGCCGGTGAGCGATGCGGGCTTGAAGATCGCGGCGCACTTTTACAACCGCAACAACAAGTGGCACGGCAAAAAGGACGACGGTGTGTTATTCGGGAAAATTCTCGATGCTGAACAGCGCCAGTGTATGGCGTGGGACATTGAGCGTGGTTCGAGCAACGAAATCGAGCCGCATCCGTGGCAGACCGACACGTGCATCGGCGGCTGGCACTATGACCAGGGCGTGTTCGACAAGCACCGCTACAAGAGCGCGAAGACGGTGATTCACACGTTGATCGATGTGGTCAGCAAGAACGGGAATTTGTTGCTCAACATTCCGGTGAAGGGCGACGGCACGATTGACTCGGACGAAGTGGCAGTGGTCGAAGGCATCGCGGCTTGGATGGAGGTGAATCAGGAAGCCATCATCGCCACGCGCCCATGGAAGGTGTTGGGCGAAGGGCCGCAGATGGCGGATGCTGCACCATTGCAGGCGCAGGGATTCAACGAGGGCAAAGGCAAACCGTTCACCGCCGAGGATGTGCGCTTTACGCAGAGCAAGAATGGCAAGACGCTTTACGCGATCATCATGGGCACACCGACGAACGCAGTGATGATCAAATCACTTGGAACGAACGCTGGGTTGCTGACCAAACAGATTGCCAAGATCAAGTTGCTTGGTAGCAGGGAAAAATTGAAGTGGCAGCAGACTCCGGAGGCGTTGGTGATTGAGCGCCCGCAAAATCAGCCCAGCAGCGTCGCGCTCGCATTCAAAATCACCCCATGACGATTGCCGTCCGAGAGGTTCGTTTTCATGCCCCGGCTTCCCGGATTGTGGGGGCGCGGGTGGTTTGCCATCCTGTGGCCGTATGACCCTCCGCCTGCGTTTATTTCTGGCCGCAATTTTTCTTTCGGTCTTTCAGTGTGGCTTGACGTGGGCGGCAACGGCGGCGTTGACCCCAGCAGAGTTGCGTTGTGAAGGGAGAACCAATCCCTGCGGGATAGACTTCACCCAACCGGCGTTGGCTTGGAAGGTCCAGGCAGCCGACGCATCGCGGCGGGGCTTGAGCCAGCGCGCCTATCAAGTGTTGGTCGCCAGCACGGCGGGAATCCTGGCGCAAGATCGTGGTGATCTTTGGGATTCGGGCCAGGTGAAGTCGGCGGAAACGCAACGCATCCATTACGCCGGCCAACCGCTGCAATCGGCACAACGGGTCTTCTGGAAGGTGCGGGTCTGGGATCAGGACAAGCGGCGCTCCGCGTGGAGTTCCACGGCAGAATGGGCCATGGGCGTTTTGACTGAAGCCGATTGGAAGGGGGCGCAGTGGATTGCCCTGGCCGATACGAATGCGCCAAGCCAGTTGTTGCGGCGGGAGTTTGCGGTGCGAGGCGATTTGATCCGCGCCGTCGTGCACAGCAGCGGACTAGGGCAATACGAGTTGAGCCTCAATGGCGTTAAAGTCGGCGCGGATTTGCTCACGCCGGGTTGGACGGATTATCGCAAGACGGTGCTTTACGACACGTATGACGTGACGGCGCAGCTCAGGGCCGGCTCGAACGTCATTGGTATGACCTTGGGCAATGGCATGTACAGCGTAATCAAGACGACCGGGCGGTACAATAAATTCTCAGGCCGCATGGGGTCGCCCAAAGCCATCGCCTTGCTGCGTCTCGAATATGCTGGTGGTCGGGCGGAGTTTGTCCGCACGGATTCCCAGTGGCAGGCGCGCTCCGGGCCGTTCACGTATTCCGATGTCTATGGTGGTGAAGATTTCGATGCGCGGCTTTATCCTCAAGGCTGGGATCAATCCAGATTTAATAATTCAGAGTGGGCTGCGGCAATAGGGCTCGCCGCGCCTGCGGGCCGCCTGACGGGTTTGTCCGGAGCTGGCTGGCCGATCCGGGTGATTGAAACGCTTGAACCCGTGACCCAGCAGGAGATCCGCCCCGGCGTGGTTGTTTATGATTTTGGCCAGAATGCGCCGTTGATGCCGCGTTTGAAAGTCACCGGGCCGGAAGGGGCCGTGGTTAAGATCATTCCCGCCGAATTGCGTAAGTCTTCTGGCGAGATTGACGATCCAGTGTGCGGTGGCAAATCATTTTGGACTTACACACTGGCGGGGAAAGAGACCGAGGCGTGGGCGCCGAAGTTTTTCTATCGGGGCGCTCGTTATCTGCAGGTCGAGTTGCAGGCGGCGGAAACAAATGGGGGCGCGCCGCGAGTGATTTCGTTGGTGGCCGATGTCGTGCATGCTGCCGTTCCGGCGACGGGAACATTTCAGACTTCCAGCGAGTTGTTCAATCGCATCTTCACTCTCGTGCGCTGGGCGCAACGGGGGAACATGATGAGCGTGTTGACGGATTGTCCGCATCGCGAAAAACTCGGTTGGCTGGAGCAGGCCTACCTGAACGGTCCGGCGCTGCGGTATAACTTCGATCTTAATCCGCTATTCGAAAAGGTCGTTCACGATATTCAGGATTCGCAGCAACCGGATGGGCTGGTGCCGAACATCGCGCCGGAATATACCGTGTTCGATTGGTGGGGCGACATGCAGTTCCGCGAAACACCGGAATGGGGTAGTGCATTCATCCAGATTGCGTGGCAACAGTATTTATTCACCGGTGATCTTGATCTCGCGCGAGGTCACTACAACGGTATGAAGCGTTACCTCGACTATTTGCAGACGCACGTTGGAGCGGACGGCATCCTGCGGATCAAGGGCAGCTTGGGCGATTGGTACGACATCGGGCCGAAAGCTCCGGGGCGGGCGCAACTTACGCCGGTGGAGTTGACGGCCACAGCAATCTATTACGATGACCTGCAGATCATGACGACGTTTGCCATGCAGACGGGACGGATGGATGAGGCGCAAACCTTCCGGGTGCGGGCGGCGGAAACGCTGTCCGCATTCCAGCGGGAATACTTCCAGCCGGAACGTGGAATTTATGCGACGGGTTCGCAGACGGCGAACGCGATGTCGTCCGCCTTGGGGTTGGTGGCCTTTGAGCAACGAGGGCGGGTGGTGGAAGCAATTGTGACTGATGTGCAGCAGAATGGATTGACCGCCGGCGACGTCGGCTATCGCTATTTATTGCGAGCGCTAGCGGATGGCGGGCGTTCGGATGTGGTTTTTGCGATGAACCATCAATCTGAGAAACCCGGCTACGGGTACCAATTGAAGATGGGGGCTACAAGTTTGACGGAAGCGTGGGACGCGCGCCGCGCATCCTCCCAGAATCATTTCATGCTCGGTCAGATCAATGAGTGGTTCTTTCACGATCTCGCCGGTATCCAGCCGGATCCGGTTGCGCCGGGATTCCAACATTTCCTGATCAAGCCCGCGGTTGTAAAGGACCTCACTTGGGTGCTGGCGAACTATGAATCGGTGCAGGGCGAAATTCGCAGCGAATGGCGGCGCGGTACGGGGTGTTTGAGTTGCATGTCGTCGTGCCGCCTAATACGACAGCAACGATCTTGATTCCCACCACGGCATCCGCCGAAGTGCGCGAAAGTGGGCGGGCGGTACGCCGGAGCAGGGGCGTTCGCTTTGTGCGGGCGGCCGGAGGGCGAGCCGTGTACACGGTCGGTTCAGGGGAATATCGATTCACCGCGCCGGAATAGTCGCGCGCCAGTGTTAAAAGTTTCAGTGCGGCGGACCTTCGAGGATTGAATCTTGTCTGGCGTTATGAAACGATGAGGCGTCGGGCCTGTAGCTCAATGGTTAGAGCAGAGGACTCATAATCCTTTGGTTCCCGGTTCAAGTCCGGGCGGGCCCACCACTTCCCCTTGCTTGCGACGTTATCCGATCCAGCCGCAGGCTTTGCCCAGTCGCACCAAGCTGTACGCCACGATGCCACTGGCAGGAATGGTCAGCACCCACGCCCAGAG
This sequence comes from Verrucomicrobiota bacterium, assembly GCA_049840435.1. GTDB lineage: Bacteria > Verrucomicrobiota > Verrucomicrobiia > Limisphaerales > JADLHS01 > JADLHS01. The sequence continues at coordinate 58,759 of JASGKY010000021.1, forward strand.
GATGCGTTCCACGACGCCGAGCTTGAGGTGGTTGAAACCCTTGGCGCAACCGACGCCCATGATGGACGTGGTGATGGCGTGGGTGGTGGAAACGGGCATGCCGAAATGCGCGGCCGTCATTAATACCGACGCGCCGGTGGCTTCTGCTGCGAAGCCATGTACGGGATGGAGCTTCACCATTTTATGGCCGAGCGTTTTGATGATGCGCCAGCCGCCTGCGGCGGTGCCAGCGGCCATGGTCATGGCGCAGGCGAGTTTGATCCAGAGCGGGATGGCTTCCTTCTCGATGCACTTTTTGAATTCCGCCGCCGCCTTGTGTTCGTCCTTCGCAATGCCGAGGCCGTGCAGATGCATCAAACCAAGATTGTAATAGGCTGCCGGATGATGGGCATGCATGGCTTGTTCAAATAATCTTTGCGCCGCGGCTTCATCCTTGGCGACGCCATTCCCAGTCAGGCGGGCCACGCCCAAGGCGACCATGCTATCGGCATTGCCTTTTTCCACGCGCGTCTGAAGCCAAGTAACGGCTTCTTCGGGGGCGGTGGGAATATCTTTGAACTTCCGCGCGATGGGGTCAGCGGGCTTCAGATTGGTAGAGTCGAACTTCGCGTCGGCCAGCTCTTTCATCAATTTGGCGGCGAGTTTGGAATCAGCGGTGACGCCTTCGCCTTTTTCCACGGCTTGGGCGTAAAGATATTTGGCAGTCTTGTCGCCGCCGGCCATGGCTTTTTCAAAATGCTTGGCGGCGCTGGAAAAATGTCCGGCCTGCTGATCAATCCGGCCCAATTCGACGTGCGCAGCGGGAACGCTGCCTACGGATTCAGGCGAGGAGAAGAAATTCCATTTGCCATTGGGCGAATCAAACGTGCCACTGACGGTGCCAGCGACGAGCGCGAGGAAGATGATGCCCATGGTCTTCTGCGCGTCATTGGTGCCATGGCTAAAACCCATGTAGGCGGCGCTAAAGAGCTGAAGTTTGCCGAAGACACGATTGACCATCATGGGCCGCCAGTTGCGCAGGAGGAAATAGAGCAAACCCATGATCAGAAAACCGACGATCAGACCGACGATCGGCGAGGTGATCATCGGGACGACCACTTTCCAGAGGATGCCTTTGCCTTCCCACCAGTGTTCCTTGCCGGGCACGCTCCAGATAATGACTTTCCAATTATTGTTGGACGCGGCTAGGCACGCGCCGCACAGACCGCCGACCAGCGCATGGCTGGAACTTGAGGGCAAACCGAAATACCACGTGAGCAGATTCCACACGATGCCCCCCATCAAGGCGCACACGATGATCTCCGACGTGACGATGTTGGTGTCCACCAGTCCGGAAGCGATGGTCTTGGCCACGGCGGTCCCGCAATGGCGCCGAGCAGATTGGTGAAGGCCGCGAGCGCGACCGCCTGACGCGGGGAGAGGACTTTGGTCGAGACGACGGTGGCGATGGAGTTGGCCGTGTCGTGGAAGCCGTTGATGTATTCGAACACCAACGCCACGAGGATGACGATCAGGATGAGGGTCATCGGCGTGGGTTAGGAATTTTTTAAGACGATGTACATCACTACGTTGCCGACATCGCGACAACGGTCAATGACCTTCTCGATCAGTTCGTAGAGATCGCGCAGCACGATGGCCCGGAGCGCGTCATATTTGCCGCTGTAAAGCTCGCGTAGCAACTCGTTCATCACCTTGTCGGCTTCGCCCTCGACGTATTGCAGTTTGTCGTTGAGCGCCTTCATCTTCTCCATGTCATCAATGGAATCGAGCTGCTTGACCATCGCGTGGACGGCATCGGTGGCCTTTTCCATCATCTCGGCCTGCTTGGAGAAATCAATGCCCTCGACGTGCTTGCCGGCCATCATGAAACGTTCCGCGAGCTTTTCGGCGCTCTTGGGAATCTTGTAGAGCCCGCGGGCGAGCGCTTCAATGTCTTCGCGTTCGAGGCCGGTGACGAAGGTCTTCACCAGTTCCTCAGTGATCTGCTCGGAAATCTTTTTCTCTTTGCGGCGGGCCAATACCAGATCGTCAAAGGCTTTGGTATCGCGCGGCGACTTCATCAATTCAATGACGAGCCGGACGCTTTCATGCGCTTCCTGGGCTGCGGATTGAAGGAGTTCCTGAAACTTGTCGCCTTTGCCGAAGAGTTGTTGGAGTGAAAACATCGCGGCACGGTACTCGCCAAACCGGAGCGGGAAGTCCATCAAAAAACGCCCCGGTTACCTCGTGCGATCGGGACGTTTTCGGGGCGGCTGAAAGGTCGGATTAGACCTCCGAATTGGCTTCAGGCCATGACGGGCGTTGCTTGGTTGGTGGTCAAAATTTTGCGGGCAGTGCTGGGTTGGTAGGTAAATTCCAGCGCTTCAACCGTCAATCCCGGACCAAAGGCGACCGCCGCACCGGGGAGCGGATGTTCTTGCGTCGCATTCCGCAACAATTCTTCGAATACAAAGATGACTGAGGCCGAGGACATGTTGCCGTAGTTCGCCAGGACTTTTCGCGCGGGGGCGATCTGTTCCGCGCTTAATCCACAAGCGCCTTTGACCGCATCCAGAATTGCCCGCCCGCCGGGATGGATGGCCCATAGCGATTCTGGGTTTTGTTTCGCATCGGCGAACAGTTCGGGGTCGCGCGCGAGGAAATTCCGGATGCGATCGGGGATGCAGGCGTCGAGCGTCATGGCAAAACCCTGATCTGCCACGAGCCACGACATCTTGTCCGCGTCATCAAGGCTGAGAATCGTAGTGAACTCATCAAGCCGGAAACCTTCTGGTTTTGCCGAAATGAGCGCTGCGGCACAACCGTCACTGAACAGCATCGAAGCCACGAGTTGATCCAGCGGCGCGTCTTGTTGCAGGTGCAGCGTGCAGAGTTCGAGATTGATCATCAACACCCGCGCTTCGGGGTCGGCGCGGACGATGTCGCTGGCGGTGCGCAAGCCGGTGATGCCCGCGTAACAACCCATGAAGCCCACAATCGTTCGACGAATGCCACGTGGCAGGTTTAGCAGTCGGATCAAATCCACATCCAATCCCGGTGCGTAAAATCCCGTGCAGGACGTGATGACAAGATGGGTCACTGTGGCAAGATTGATGCCGCGCGCTTCCAGATTTCGGGCGGCTTGCTCGGCGAGTTGGGGCGCGGTTTGTTGATAAACCCTCATCCGCGCCGCCGTGGTTGGAAAGTTGCCGATCTCGTAAAACGCACCTAAGCCGCGTGGTCCGATCACGTGCGAGAGCAGCGTGTGGCGACGTTCGATGCCGGAGCGCTTGGCGATGAGCCGGAGTTTGTTAACGACCTCGGCATTCGGAATCCACGTGCCGAGCGTGTCGAGAAATTCCTGTTGCGATTCATTGGCTGGAACAGCTGTGCCGATTTCGTTCAAGTAGGCATGTGTCATAAATTCAATTCAAGGAATGGCTTTGATCATTTTCCAAGCCGCTTGGCCGGGCGAATAAATGTTGCCGATGAGCCCGATGAAGGCATCGCCGACGCCTTTGCGCCACGCCAGCAAACCAAGGACGGCATTGCTCAAGTTCGGGCGGCGGATGATGCCTTGGAATGCCTGGCAACAGGCACGCTTACCACGATAGTGGACGCGGCGGTGTTGGGCATAACTTTGGAGTCCGGCGGTTAGTTCGATGTTGAAATTGCGGACACCAACCACTTGCTCTGCCAGTGCCTGTGCGGTCCAGAGCGCTTGATAAATCCCTTCGCCCGTCAGCGGATCGAGAAAACCCGAGGCGTCGCCGATCAGCGCGGCGTGATGAGTGACCACGGATTTCACGCTCGCAGCGGCGGGGAATGTGGCGCGAACTTTGGCCACTTCCGTCAATGGCTTGATGCGCGCGCGCAAATGCAGCGACGCCTGAGTGCGTTGGTTGATAAAATCCATGGCGGAAGTCCGCTGCAATTCGTGCGGGTCGCATAGCGCGGAGACGTTCAGCGTGTTCGCACCGATCGGATTCAGCCCGATGTAAGTACCGTCATTAAAAACGTGCATCTCGCCGTAGGGCTCGGTCGGAGTCACGCTTGGCACGTCCACATGCAGGGCGACGCGTTGCTGCCACGGGGGCGCGGCGAGGCCGGTGAGTTTTGCGACGCGGGATTTTCGTCCGTCCGCGCCGATGAGCAACTGCGTGGAAATGATTTCGCCGTGTGGCAACTCAACGTTCCAGCCGGTGGTGGTGCGGTGTAAGTGCTGCATCCGCGCGCCCATGCGGATGTGCGCGCCAGCTTTCGCTGCTGCAGCGAGCAGGGCATTGTCGAACTGAGGACGAAGTAGCGAGATGCCGAAGTCTGGGAACTTTGGGTCTTTCGGAAAGCGGGTGCGCAACTGCTTTTCGTTCGGCGCTACTAACATCATGCCGAGTAATGAGCGCATGCCGGTCGTGGTTTCATCGAGCAAATCCAAGTCGCGCAGCAAGGCCACGCCTGCTGGGCAAAGATAAGCGCCGCAAACGCGTTCACTGAGTTCGACTTGGGCTTCCAGCAACGTGACGTTTCGGCCAGCGCGGGCTAGCAACAGCGCAGCGAGTCCGCCCGCCGGGCCACCGCCGATGATGACTATGTCGCTGGCGGAATTCATTTCGCGGCATCCTTTTTCACGATGACGTGGGCTTTAATCACAACTTTGTCGGCCACGGAGATTGCGCCGAACAGCACAGAGGGTGGTTCGAGTTTGAACGCCTTCAACGAAACGGTGGTTTGCAGGTCAAACTCCCAGCCGTCCGTGTGTGGCTTTTGATTCATGGTTTTGGCAGAAGCTTCCTTGGTGATGCCGCAGAACGTCAGTTGAATGGGCAACACGCCGTTTGTGCTGGTGGCATCGGATGGCATCAATTGAGCGGCGGCGAGCGGAGCATTGGTCACCACGGCCAGCAGCTTAGGAAACTTGTCCGGCTGAAACATGGTATACATGTTCTTGTCGCGCTTTTCGTGGTGCGTGGTTAGTTGCTTGGGCGCGATTTCAAGGCGTGTGTTGAGGATGGCGGTCCCGCTCGTGTTGGTATCGCAAAGGACGATCACGGCGATGTTGCTGATGTAGCCCGTGAAAGCATGGAGCGTGGAGTCGCCTTCAAACACGATGTTGCAATTGCCTGTGTATTTATCCGCGGCGGTGGCTTGGAGCAGGAAACCTAGGCAGAGGACCGCGAACGTGACGGTTTTCAATGCACGACGAAAATTCTTGGGCCACGGAAAGTCCGAATCACATTCGTGCGCGGGGTTAAAGCTCTCACAGTCCAAACGCTGCGGGCGGGCGGAACGGTTGAAAACAACGCGATGCGTTCGAGTTGCCGCGCGTTCACCGCCGCCTCGAGCTGTTGGCGTCGCTAGGGTAGCGGGGCGGGGTGCGTTCATGGTTGCGGGGCTGTGGCGAGGGGCGGCAGCGTTTCATTCCCGGTGGAATGTTTGAGCCCGGGCCAACGCAACCAGCGGCGGGTAGTGTTCAGCGCGGGAATATATTGCCAATAAGGCTTGCGCAACGGCAGATACTGCATCACGGACAAGGCTGCCTGGGTGAGCCACGCGTGACCTTCGCAAGACAGCATGATCTGGGGCTGGGAACGTTGAAAATTGCGCAGACGCGCTTCGAGCCACGTGGGTGGCGTGTGTTCGGAATAATAGAATGGCACATCAGCATGTTCGACGCGGCGGCGCAGACTTTCGGCGCTGAAGCGGCCGCGATCCAGTTCGTCGCCGATCGGGCTGCCGGGATAGATGCGAATACCCGAGGTGATGTAAACGGCATTGGGCGACGGCACAGATTGCGCGATGAATGACAGGGTTTGTTCAACCGTCTCGGGAGTTTCCCCCGGCCCGCCGAGGAGGAACACCCAGAGCGCGCGGATGTCGTGACGTTGTAATGCTTCGGCCGCTGCGAACAAGCGATCCCGCCGATAATTCTTCTCGTAGCTGGCGAGCATCGTGTCGGACGCGCTTTCAGCGGTGAGGATGACGCTGCGAAAACCCAGTTCGCGCATGGCGGCGAGGAGTTCGTCCGACAGCTGGCGCAGATTTAATCCCGTGCCGATGTAGTTCGCGTGGAGCTTGCGATTCTGGAGGGTTTGCAAGACTTCAAGCGCGTGTTTGGTCGGCAAATTAAATGTGCTGTCAACAAACTCAAAATCCTGGATGCCGCGCCCGAGCGCGCCTTCGATCTCGTCAGCAATGGCGTTCGGGCTGAGGAAACGATAACGCACACCTTCGATGCGACCGTAGGTGCAGTAAGTGCATTTAAGCGGGCAGCCGCGTTTTGTTTGAACGGGATAACCGGCATCACCGCGCAGGTAGGGCGCAAAGTTTTCCACCCAACGATACAACTGTGGTGCCGGCAGGTGATCGGGCAATGCGACGCGGAAGGGAGTTCCAGTCGCATCTGCTCCAACTATGCGGGGGACGACTTCGCCCGCTTCCAGGCGTGCGATAAGTTGTGGCAAACTTTCTTCGCCTTCGCCGAGCACGAGATGATCGCAACCAACAGTTTTAGCGACGCGCTCGGGTTCAACCGTGCCCGCTGGACCGCCGACGATGCATTTGGCTTGTGGCGCTATTTTCCGCGCCGTGCGGATCAATTCTGCCGGGCCATTGAGATAGGTTTCGAGCGCGTGGAAATCGGAATTGTCGAGATTGCGGATGCCGAGCGCGACATAGTCGGGCTTCCAGTCGCGGAGTGTGGTGAGGAATTGGCGCCGACCTTGTGACGTCTGGGGTAAATCCACGAAGCGCACGCTATGACCGGCGCGCTCCGTGGCCGAGGCAACGAACGCAAGTCCGAGCGGTGCGACGCGATACGGGCGCGTGGTTTCGTTCGCATTGACGAACAAGACCCGGCATGACTGCGGTTGGTTTGTTGAGCGCGCCAACATTTTTTGTCGCGCAACGTAGTTCAAACACTTGAAGAATCGCCCGGCATAATTGTTAAAAAACTTTTATGCCCGGTGTTCCCTTGCGAATGACTCAGCAAGTCGTCCGCCGAATCAGTCGCCCGCTGCGTTGCACTGGGCTTGAGGCACTCCCCAATGCAAATTGTTCAAAGAAATTCGCAGTTAGTCGTAGCTACAATGGTAGACGATTATGCGAAATGATACTGTCCTGGAATCGCAACCTCGGGGAAAGGCAGCGCGCCAAACTCATATTTCTCCGGGCCGAGGCGCTTGTTCGAGTTGAGCATCTGATCCCATTCGATGATCTGGCCACTGTAGGCCGATTCGCGACCCATGATGGCCATGAGGGTAGCTTCGGCGGTTTGTTGCGCTTCGTTCAACGGCTTGCCCGCGCGGATGCTTTCGATCAAATCCAGATGCTCTTGCCGGTAAGGATTCACATCCTGATCGCGGAAGCGCCACGCCTGACCGCCGGGGATGCGGATGAACGATTTGCAATCGCTTGTGCCTTTCGTGCCCGCAATGAATTCGCTGACGCGGCTGTCAACTTTGTCCATCTGGCGGCACTGGCTGAACATCTTCATCCCATTGGCATACTCGAACTCAACGGCGAAGTGATCGTAGATGTGTCCGTAGTTTGGGTGATTCGGGCGTGCCTGCCGTCCGCCAAGCGCCATGGCGCGAACTGGCGTTTGGCCGATGACCCAGCGCATGATGTCAATGTTGTGCAGGTGCTGCTCGACGATGTGATCGCCGCTGAGCCAGGTGAAGTAACCCCAGTTGCGCATCTGCCATTCCATGTCGGTCATCTCCGGCTTGCGATCAATTGTCCAGATGACTCCGCCATTCCAATAGCACGAGCCGTAAACGATTTCGCCCAGCGCGCCGTCTTGGATGCGCTTGATGGCTTCGTTGTAACTCTTAAGATGGCGACGTTGCGTGCCGGACACGATGCCAGATTTTTTTGCGCCGCGAGTTTGCCCGCTTCCATCACCGTGCGCACACCAGGGCCGTCCACAGCGCAGGGCTTCTCGATAAAACAATGTTTGCCCGCTTCAATCGCGGCCTTGAGATGAGTAGGGCGGAAGTGCGGTGGCGTAGCGAGGATGACGTAATTGATCTCCGGAATCGCGAGCAACTTCTTGTAGCCATCGAAGCCGGTGAAACAATGTTCGGTGGGAATATTGATGCCGACGGCGGCAAGGTTTTTCCGGCAGTTGGCAAGGCGATCTTCAAACACATCCGCCAACGCGACGATTTCGACATAATGCGTGTTGTTCAACTGCGCGCCAGTTTTCACGTCCTCCGTGTGATATCCGGAAGTCGGATAGATGACGTTGGTTTCAACCCCGAGAACGTTCAACACTGCACCGCTGCCACGACCGCCGCAGCCGATGACGCCAACTTTGATGGGCATGTCATTTGCCGCGTGGCTGGTGAGGACGAAGGGAAAATTGCTGGCCGCCGCCGCGCCCGCTGCTGCCAGCGAGGAGTTCTTCAGAAACGAACGGCGTGAGAGAGCGGGGGAATTATCCGGGGTTGGTGCGTTCATGTCCCCATCATGCGCGCGGTAAACAAATTTGGAAATGCAAATCCTGTCACCCGTTTGGGTAAGCCTGCTGCGGCGCTACAGCGTGAAGGCTGGCAGCTTGACGATTTTGCCGCCGCGCAACGCTGATTCATGCGCGCACAAACCGACGCACGTCCAGTTGGCGGATTGCCTCACGTTCGGGAACGGATCGCGGTCTTCGGCCAGCGCCATAGCAAACTCATGTGCCAGATGCGGGTGGCTGCCGCCGTGCCCGCTGCCTTGCGTGAAACTGAGGTGGGTTTTCTTCGACGAGTCATACACGCCTTGCGTGGTGTATTTGCCGATGCTCTTAGGCAGACGTTTGGCAAAGTCGGGACACTTCACTGGTTGGGGAATTTTTGGCTCGGGCTTCTTCGCGGTATGAACAATCAACGGCTCATGCTCAACGAGCGGCCACTCGACGGCTTTCTTCGTGCCATAGACATCAATGCTCTCGCGATATTGCCGCGCCGTGTCGAACAAGCTGCGGATGATACGCGCGTTGACATCGGTGTCCTTGAACTTGATATGCGCTGTTTCCACTGCGAACGGAGAGCCGTAGCATTTGATGAGTTCTTTGCGGATCGTCCCTGAGCCGAAACACGAAACATATTCCGCTGGCTTGCCGATGAGTCCCGCGACCGGCCCGACGCAATGCGTCGCATACCACATCGGTGGCAGGCCGGGCCAGTAATTCGGCCAGCCATCCATGTCCTGCTGATGACTTGCTTGCACAAACTGCAACTTGCCCAGTTCGCCCTTATCAGCAGTTCCTTCATGAACAGGTATTCGCGCGCGTACACGACTGTCTCCATCATCATGTATTTCAGCCCGGTGCGCTTCACCAGTTCGACGATCTTCTTGCAGTCGCTGATGCTCGTCGTCATCGGCACGGTGCAGGCAACATGTTTGCCAGCTTTGAGCGCGGCAATGCTCATCCACGCGTGATCAGGAATCGGTGAATTGATATGCACCGCGTCCACCTTCGGGTCTTTGAGCAAGGCGTTGAAGTCGGTGTAACGTTTCTCCACGCCAAAGTAATCACCGATGACATTGAGCTTTTTCGGATCGCGCTGACAGATCGCGTAACAATTAGGTGCTGTTCGGATTCTATCGTGTTTCCCTATTAACCTTAGCAATACTCTACTCGTAACGAAGGCGTCGGTAAA
>JASGKY010000022.1:0-36720 GCA_049840435.1 Verrucomicrobiota bacterium
CTTCGGGGAACTTGCTGATGCGTTCGGCGATGTGGTCGAACCCGCCTTCACGCTGTGGGGTGACTTTGACTTCGATGACGGCGGTAACGGTGTCGAGGTCGAGCTTGTCCTCGTTCAATACGGCTTGATAACCACGGATGACGCCGGCCTTCTCGTAATCGGCGATGCGCTTGGCGACTTCAGTTGCCGGTAAATTGAGCTGTTTTGCGAGGTTTTCGCGGGTTTCGAGGGCATTGCCCTGTAATAATTTCAGGAGTTCGTCCATAACAAGCCTGTCGGAGGCGGCGCGTAACGTAGCGGTTCTGGCCACGATGAGTCGAGAAAGAACCCGAGCTAGCGCTGCGCAGCTTTTCCGGTTGAGTTTGCGGTGGGACTCCGGTCCAATACGTCGATGGCAACAACTCAGAACCCCCTGCGCCTGTCTTAAGCCGCATTATGGTCGCACTCTGGATTTGTCTTTGCGCGTTTCTGAATTGTGCTGGGTGGTTGCTGTCTGCATTGCATCTGCTAAATCGGACGGGTTATCTGCTTTTGTTTGCGATCGCGGCAGTGACCATTCGGGTCTGGAGTAAAACGACGGCGACACCAATACTGCCTAATATTCGTTGGGGCATCTTGAAGCGCCGTTTCGGGCGAGGTTTCCCGCTGGCCTTTCTAATTTTGACGGCTTTGGCTTTTCTGGGTGGGGCGTTGTATGGGCCGGCGAATTATGACGGTCTGGCGTATCGCACCCCGCGCGTGTTGCACTGGCTCGCCGCAGACCAATGGCATTGGATTCACGCTGATTTCCCCCGGTTGAACAACCGGGCAGTGGGCTATGAATGGATGACGGCGCCGTTGTACGCGTTGACGGGGAGTGACCGCCTACAGTTTCTCATCAACATCGTTTCCTTCGCCCTGTTGCCGGGGTTGATCTTCAGCTTGTTCACCCGGCTGGGACTCCGCCCGCGGCTGGCGTGGTCGTGGATGTGGCTGTTGCCAACCGGTTATTGCCTGGTGTTGCAAGCAGGCAGCATAGCCAATGACTTGTTTGCTGTGCCGTTCGCCCTAGCGGCGGTGGATTTGGCGTTACGAGCTCGGGCCAAAAATTCGGGGCGCGATCTGCTCCTCTCGGTCTTGGCGGTGGGGATGCTGGCGGGGAGCAAGGCCAGCAATCTGCCCTTGGGACTGCCGTGGTTCTTGGCCGCGGTGCCGGCGGTGGGATTGTTGTGGCGTCATCGGGTGGCGACCATCGCGATTGGAGTCGTGGCGTTTGTCTGTTCCTACGCGCCGATGGCGCTGGTCAACATCAAGCAATGCGGTGATTGGTCCGGACAAAAACTCGAAGAAGCTGCGGCGGGCGGGGTGCCGGTATTACGCTTTGGCGTCAACACCATCCTCCTGACGCTTGAAAATTTTGTGCCGCCCGTGTTTCCGGTGGCGGGCGCATACAATGCGTGGATGACCAAACATCTGCCCGCGCAGTGGACAGAAGTCGTCGGGGCCAAGTTCGAAGGCGGCGCGGCGCGTTTGAATCTCGGTGAATTACGGGTTGAGGAACAAGCCGGGCTGGGATTGGGTGTGAGTGGCCTTTTATTGATTGGGACGGTGGCAGGTTTTCGTCTGATGCGTCGACAACAAGGGTTGTGGGTGCAATTGCGAACGATCAACTGGTGGAATGTGATCTTGTTGCTGTCGCCATTTGTGGGGTTAGGAATCTTCATGCTCAAGTCCGGGCTCAGCGGTTTGCCGCGCCTAGTGGCGCCGTACTCATCTCATGTGTGCCCCCGCGCTGTTATGTCTGGGAGCGCAGTCGCTCATCGTGCGACGCCGGTGGTGGCACTGGTTGGGCGGCCTCAATTTTTTTCTGGCGGCAGTGTTGTTGGTTTTGTGTCCGACCCGACCGCTGTGGCCGGCGATGACTTTGCTGCGGGCCGCGGGCGGGGCCGAATCGAAGCACCGCCTCGTGCAACGGGCCTGGACGGTCTACTCGGTTTACAGCCAGCGGACGGATGCTTTTGCCGGCGTGCGCGCGGCACTGCCGGCGGAGGCGAATCCATTGGGCCTAGTGACGCGGGACGATCCGGAAACCTCCCTCTGGCGGCCATTCGGTTCGCGACGAATCCAGCATGTCATTCCGGGGAAACGGCAGCGCAGGTTCGAGCCCGGGGACTTCGCTATGTGCTGGTTACCACCGAGCGATTTTCGGCTCGGTTTCAAAAAACATTCGTGGAATGGTTATCGGAAATGGATGGTGAAGTGCTCGCGACTTGGTCGCTTAAACTGCGCGCCGGGCAGCCAGCCGTGGACTGGCATCTGGTCAAATTGCGTGATGCTGAAATACCCGCGACCCCGCAAAAAGCTCGCCCTGCACCTTGAATTTTCCCTAGTTTCAGAACTGATTATGTCCGACACGATTGAACTCAGCATTGTGATGCCATGCTTGAACGAGGCGGAAACCCTCCAGCGTTGCATTGAGAAAGCCCGGCTCGGAATCGAGCGCGCCGGGGTGCGCGGCGAGGTGATCGTGGCGGACAACGGCAGCACAGATGGATCGGTCGAGATCGCGCAAAAGTATGGCGCCCGGGCGGTGCCGGTGAAGGCCAAGGGGTATGGCAGCGCGTTGCGCGGCGGGATCGAGGCGGCATACGGTAAGTGGATCATCATGGGCGATGCCGATGACAGTTACGATTTTTCAAACATCGCTGGCTTCGTGCAGCAATTTCGCGCTGGCTTTGAACTGGTGATGGGATGTCGCCTGCCAGTGGGTGGCGGTACGATTGCGCCCGGTGCGATGCCGTGGAAAAACCGGTGGATTGGCAATCCGGTACTCTCCTTCATCGGTCGGCTCTTTTTCAAATGTCCGGCGCACGACTTTCATTGCGGCTTGCGTGGCTTCACCAAGGACGCCTACCAGCGGATGGAACTCACCACCACGGGCATGGAGTTCGCCTCGGAGATGATCATCAAGGCCACGCTGAAAGAGCTGAAGATTACGGAAGTGCCCATCACACTGCACAAGGACGGGCGTTCGCGTCCGCCGCATCTCAAGCCGTGGCGTGATGGCTGGCGGCATTTGCGCTTCATGCTGATCTATTCGCCGCAGTGGCTGTTCTTTGTGCCTGGGTTGTTGTTATCAGTGATTGGGTTTTTGACGGGTATCGCGCTGGTGGTTAAATCGCCCATCATGCTCGGTTCGGTGCGTTTGGATGTAGGCACGATGACTGTGGCGTTTATGGGTGGGCTCATTGGCACGCAACTCGTTGCCTTCGCTTTCTTCACGAAGGTGTTTGCGATTGCAGAGGGGTTGTTACCAGCACCGACGCAATTCAACCGCTGGTTTCGGGTGTTCAGTCTGGAAAAAGGTCTCATCTTCGGCGCGCTGGTGCTGCTGACGGGGTTGGCGATGCTGGCGCACGCCGTCTGGTCGTGGAAACACGTGGAGTTTGGTTTGTTGCCGTTCGAGGATAATCTCCGCCGCCTCGTGCCCGCTGGGGCGCTTTCAACGCTGGGCATTCAGATCATCTTCTCCAGCTTTTTGATGAGCGCGTGGGGCTTGAAAACGTCTTCGCGCAACTGCCCGAGGCGAAGTGAGACTGAATCCGGTGGCGGTAAAACAAAATCAACTCACGATGGAACGCGAGACCTGGAACGCACGGCGCGCGGCGTTCCACTTCGGGCGGCCGCGGCAAATGACGCCGCCAAGTCCTGATAGATCGAAGCTTATCAAACGGGTGTCGCTGCAGAAACGGCGCGGGCAGATGCAGTGTTTCGAAGGTTTTCAACGTCAGCCATACCGCGCGCCACGGCACGGGGACATACATTACCTGTTTGGTCTTGGATTAACGCTAGCTTCGTTGGCGAGCATGCGTCGCTAAGGTTTAGGCTTGCCGTGGAGGTGAGGGTGATGGGCCTGGGATTTCAGAAATCTCGCTAGCCAGGCAGCTAGCGACGAAGTGGCCCAGGTCGCTTGGTGAACGAGAAATTGTAACTGCTCCCCCGCCCGCTGATGAGTGGGACAAAGCGCCGTCTTTTGAGCTGTTTACCAACCCGCTAAACGACGCCGCCGTGGCCATCCCCGTAAGACTAGGCCGTGGCGGATAATGATCAGCGTCCACTTCGTGTAGCACGGCTTCTATCTTCAAATTGGCTTTGCCGTACAGCGGTAGCCGTACCCGTCGAATGTACTTGATGCTGGTAGTATGAAAACAATCCGCTTACGCCTGCTGTCTTTGGCCGCGCGCAAAATTTTTCTGAAGCCGGCACGTTCACGCCGTCTATGCTTTCCCCAACTGCGTCTGTCTTAAATAATAGGCGTAATGGACGAAGGTTTTTAACCGGCGATTGTTTTCGGGGTCACATCAGCACCGAATTGGAATGTGACGATTTGACCGGGAAGCGGGCCGCCGTGTCAAGTCCACGGACATCCCAGCCGGCTTGCGAGATGAAGTGTCTCATCCGTCTCGCGCACCCAGCCGGAGGTGGCGGTAACGGCCAGGTTTGGGACGTGCTTCATGGACCTGACGCCACAAGTTGGTACGCGGTGGGTTTGGGCTTGCGGTTGGCGCCAATGATGGAGGCTTGCCACTACGTGTAGGTGATGGTGGTGGCGGGAATGCTCGGCAATACTGTGGCGTCAACCGCATGTACGCGCTGCCACCCGAACGGTACGCCCGAGTAAATCCGTTTGCATCGTGCCGGGCTGTGCGCGCATCGGAAAACTCCCACCACAATGAAAGCTGCGGCCTGGCTCGGAGATTTTCCAGATTGGCGTGAGCGGGATCGCGCCGAGCTGACGCCAGCGGCGCGGAGCTTGCTGGCAACCCGGCGCACGGTGTGCGCAGCTTCTGGATTGATGAGCGGCTGGAGTTCCAGTTTGCCGCGTCCGGCGTTGTGCCGCGATCCAATCGCGCTGCCATCCGGCTGGATTGCGAGGAGTGGATGTAGCCCTGAAACAGCACCATGCGCCCGTCGAGTTCGCGGGCCAGAAGTTCGAGCGGGCGGGCGAGTGGTCCCATGGAATTGCGCAGTGCTTTTCCGATGAGATCGCTGTAAGTGTAAACCTGCAAGTGAACCAGATGCCGGCTGATGTGCGGGTCAAGTAGTTCGATGAACAGTTGGTTCAACGCGTGCAACTCCTCCGTTTGCACATTGGTGACGCGCTTGGTTAGCAAAGCCGGCAGCAGAAAATACTGGCTGTCCTGGATAATGGCGGTGTTTGCGCTGTCGGGCGCGGAGCGGAGCAGGATGCCGGTGGTCGGGATCACGCCCGCGGCGAGGAAGACCCGATCGGCTTGGAACTCGAGCGTCTCCGCAGTGCCACGTTTGTGGCCGTGGATAAGAACCTTTTCGCCAGACTCTGTGACGGAACTGACAATGACATCAGATTGGTAGGTGAAATTCGGGTTGCTTTTCCACTCTGTAATCGTATCGGCCGAGCAAATAGACTGCAGCCATAGGCGCAGCCTGTACATGCAATGGCCGCAGTGGACGCACTCTGGTTTGCGCCCGCTGCTTGCACACGAATGGCGATGCGCGCGCGTCCGTGACGGAAACCTGCGATGCGCAACGCGGCGTGGTTTCGCGTCATGGCAGCTTGAATCGTCTGCGCCTGCCGGCTGAGGTTCAGTTGCCCGAAGGTTTCGGTGTGGAGCGGAAACAACTCTTCCAATTCATCATGGGCGGCAGCGAGCCCGGTGGTTTCCACCACGGCGCGATAATGCGGCGCGAGTTGTTCGGTGGTGATTGGCCAGTCGGCAATGTCCTGTTGTGCGTAAGGCAACATGGCTGAGCCCCAAACCGTGCTGAGTCCACCCAAGGCCAGTGAAGCGCGCAAGCCGGTTGCGCCGTAGCTGACGCCCAGTTCCCGTTCTGCATCGCGATAAGGAAAATCTGAGCCGAAAAGGAGTTTTTGCGGGATGCCTGCCGCCCCGGGGTTCATGCCTTCCTTGATGCGGGCGAGGTCTGCCGTCGTCCATTGCGGGGCGGGGATTTGGCCCAGATGGGCAACGAGTTGCGCTCGGTCGGGTTCGAGTTTGATTCCGGCGTCGAGCATCAGCACGCGGCGACCTTGTTTCAGCAGGGCGGCGGCGCACGCCATGCCGGCTGGGCCCGAACCAACAACGCAATCCATAGTCAAACCACCCTAATTTTCCGCGCGGCGGATGTATAGCTTTGATTCTGCGGCGGGGGCTGTAAATCAGGCAGGTTTCAGATGCCAAAATAGCCATTGGCAGACGGCGGGGGGGCTGATACAGTCTGCGTCCGCTTTTTGGCGAAAGCGGGCGATTTTTAACCGAAAGCAAATTTATGTCACAGCATCGTAGTCTCCGGGCGGCGTCCACTTTGGGCGGCAAGCGCAATGTCATGAAGCGTTTTGAGCGCATCGAAGTGCTCAAAAAGCGCGGCCAATGGAAAGACGGCGACCGCATTACCGGTCTCCGCAAAACCAAGCCCGAAGCCTGATCTTCGAGGTTCGAAGGCTGTGGGGCGAAGTGCGAAGTTTAAATAATCCACCTCACACGTCGGCCTTCTAACTTCGTCCCTCACCGTGGTTCGCCTGCAAAAATTTCTCGCGGAAGCGGGCGTGGCCTCGCGGCGCGCCTCCGAGCAATTCATTCTTGAAGGCCGCGTGGCAGTCAACGGAGCGCCTGTGCGTTTGCTTGGGTCAAAAGTTGATCCCGAGTGCGACAAGGTGACGGTGGATGGCAAGCCTGTCCGCGCCCACAAAAAACTTTACCTCGTCCTGCACAAGCCCAAAGGCTGCGTCTGTTCCAAGCAGGACGAACACAATCGCGCGACGGTCTATGACCTGTTGCCCAAGGAGTGGCAGATCGTTAATTCCGTGGGCCGGTTGGACTACGCCAGTGAAGGATTGCTTTTCCTGACCAATGATGGAGACTTTGCGCTGCGGTTGACGCATCCGCGGTACGGGGTTCGCAAACGCTACCTGGTGACGGTTGAAACCAAAGTGGATGGCGAGTTGTTGGGTCGCTTCACCAGCGGGATTTTCCATGATGGCGAAAAACTCAAGGCGGAGCGCGCCTGGATCATCTCGGCGACAAAGTCAGAAAGCGTGATTGAATTGGAACTCGCCGAGGGCAAGAATCGCGAGGTGCGGCGGATGTTTGAATCGCAAGGGTTGCTGGTGCGTCGGCTGGTGCGGACGCAGATCGGAAAAATCAAATTGGCGGAATTGAAGGTTGGCAAATGGCGGACATTGACACCGACCGAGATTAAAACTTTACTCTCCTGAGCTATGAAAAAGAACGGATGGATGATTTTGAGCGTGGCGATGCTGGCGGTGACGCTGGTTGCACGCGCGGATGGACAAACTGAAACGGCCCCGGCCAAACCGGCGGCGGAAAAGCCCGCAAAAAAGGAAAAGAAAACCAAGGCTGCGGCAGAAGCCAAGCCAGCTGCCACGACTGCGGAAAAGCCCGTTATTCTTTTGCCAGGCGCGGCAACGATGGCCGGCAAAAACATCAACGTGCGCGGCAAGGCAAGTTTCAAGGGTGAGATTGTTACCAAACTGCAGAATGGCGATGCAGTCAACGTGATCGAGCAAGTCATCCTCTCAAAGCCGAAAGCAGGCGAGCCATCGCAGTGGGCGAAAATTTCCTATCCGACCAACGCGCATGTGTGGGTGCATAGCTCCTACTTGAATGCGGACAAAACCGTGAAGCCAAAGAAGCTGAACATCCGTACTGGCGCGGGTGAGAATTACAGCATTGTGGGTACGATCGAGCAGGGCACGACCGTGAAGGAAGTTTCCACCAAGGGCAGTTGGACAGAAATTGAAGTGCCGGCGGATGCGTTCGCGTTTGTCGCCGCAAGCTACGTGCATCAAGATGGGACTTCCGCGACAGTACCGCAGGTGGTTTCGGTGCAGCCGCCGGAAGCAACGCCTTCCACCGTGACAACCGATCCGATTGTTGCTCCGGCGACGACGGACTTGGCCAACACCAATCCAGCTGTCGAGCCGACTCCAACAGTTGCTGACAGCGCCAACGTCCCGCCGCCTGTGGTCGAAGAAGTCTGGGTGCCGCGCACGGTGTCGCACGAAGGCATCGTGAAGGCCACCGTCAGCATCCAAGCGCCGACCAAGTATGGTCTGCACGCGGTGGATACCGGGAAGCTGATTAACTATCTCTACAGCCCGACAGCGCAACTCGAAATGAGCCGTTACGCGGGCAAGCACATCATCGTTAGCGGCGAGGAAGGTCTCGACGAGCGGTGGCTGAACACGCCGGTGTTGACGATCCAAAAGATTTACGTCGTCAAATAATGGCGGCGGGAAATCTCATTGATGGCCGGCTCATTGCTAGCCAGATCCAGAGCGAACTCACGCAACGCATCGCCGTGCTGAAAACGCGCGGCGTGCAACCCGGACTCGCCTTTGTGCGTGTCGGTGAAGACCCGGCTTCGAAGGTTTATGTCGGTCGCAAAGAAAAAGCCTGTGCGGAACTAGGCATTGTTTCCGAAACGCACGTTCTTCCCGAACAGACTTCCGAAGCTGATCTGCTGGCCTTGCTCGCGAAGCTGAACGCGAATCCCAAATTGCACGGCATTCTCGTGCAAGCGCCGCTCCCGAAACAGATCCGGCAGGAAGTCGTTTACGCGACTGTGTTGCCGACGAAGGATGTGGATGGGTTTCATCCGGTGAACGTGGGCAAGTTGATGCTAGGCGATGACACCGGCTTCCAGCCCTGCACTCCAGCGGGCGTGCGTGAGTTACTGGTGCGCGCTGGGGTGAAAACGGATGGTGCCGAGGTCGTAATCCTTGGTCGTGGCAATATTGTCGGCAAACCAATGGCGGCGATGCTTTGTCAGAAAGGTCACGCAGCGAACTCGACCGTGACAATTTGTCATTCAGCGACGCGCGACATCAAGGCACATTGTCAGCGCGCGGACATCATCGTGGCTGCGATGGGCGTGGCGGAATTTTTGAAAGCCGACATGGTGAAGCCCGGCGTCGTGGTGATGGACGTGGGCGTGAACCGCGTTCCCGATCCAACCAGCAAGACGGGCACGAAGCTCGTTGGTGACGTGGCGTTCGCAGAGGTTCAACCGATTGCGGGCAAGATCACGCCGAATCCCGGCGGCGTCGGTCCGATGACGATCGCCATGTTGATGCAGAATACCGTGCGGGCTGCCGAGATGGCCACGAAGTAAATTTCCAAATCCACTCAGAACATGACTCCGACTCGAATCCTCCCCGATTTGCAATGCTCCTTGATGTGCGAAGAAGTGCGCCAGGAAGCCAACGGCAATTTCTTTCTCATCGGTGTGATCAATTTCATCCGCGTGCCGCAACTGCCGGTCGTGGCGTTCAAGTTGAGCATCTTCAATCGTTGGACGGCGGGCATCGGCAAATTCACCGAGAGCGTCCGATTGATTGCGCCGGACCAGACGACGGTGATCCGCAAGGGCGAAGTGAAATTCGCATTGCAGGATGCGGGTTTTCACGCCACGAACGTCACGCTCTTCGGCCAGGTGGAATTCAAAACGCCGGGTACTTATTTCATCGAAGTGCTCGTGGACGACGTGATGAAACTACGTTATCCCGTGCCGGTGATTCTCGCGCCGCAACAGCAGCAAGGCGGTCAACCGCCCGCTACGCCGGAAGCGCCTGCTGCGGGCGCATAACTAAAACCCGTTCTTGCTTCTTGGCCGTCGCTTCATTCCATTGAATGGCGATGGACACACTTCCACCAACGGCTTGGCAGCCGCTGACACCCAAGGGTGTCGCGGCGTTTGCATACGCGCCGTTGCGCCGTTTGTTGTTGGTGCAGTTTATCGTCGCTATTGCGGTCGCTGTCGGTGTCGCGCTGTTGTGCTATGACCGTTATGTGCCAGTGATCGAGGCGGCTATCGAAAAACTTCCTGCCTCGAGTCAGGTGCGGCAACAACAATTTGATTGGCGCGGCAACTCGCCGGTGGTGCTGGCGGAAAATCGTTTTCTTTCCCTGATGGTGGACTTGGATCGAACTGGACAATTACGTCCGGTGGCGCATGCGCAACTCGAGTTCAGCCGCACAAATATTGTGGTGCGGTCACTTTTTGGATACGTCGAACTGCCTTACGCAAAAGGTTGGACGATGGCGGTCAGTCGTGAGGAGTTGCTGCCGCGCTGGGGGGCTTGGCGACCGGCTTTGCTGGCTGGAGTTATAGGCGCGGTCTTGGTGTCCTTGTTTGCTAGTTGGTTAGGATTGGCGTTTTTCTACACCTTGCCGGTGTGGTGGCTGGGATTTTTTTTGAATCGAGAATTGAGTTGGTCTCGCAGTTGGAAATTGAGCGGGGCGGCGTTGATGCCGGGCGCATTGCTGATGCTGGCCGGGATTTCGTTTTACGATCTGGGTGTCACCGATTTGGTGGGAATGCTGTTTTTGTTGGCCGCGCATCTCGTGGTTGGTTGGGTATATCTGGGGTTGGGTATTTGGGCGGCGGCACGGGTGGGAAGCGTTGCGGGAGAACGGAAAAATCCG
Source organism: Verrucomicrobiota bacterium (assembly GCA_049840435.1). Taxonomy (GTDB): domain Bacteria; phylum Verrucomicrobiota; class Verrucomicrobiia; order Limisphaerales; family JADLHS01; genus JADLHS01. The sequence goes on from JASGKY010000022.1 coordinate 10,467, forward strand.
TTCGGCTTGGGTGGGGGAAAATAATTTGAGGAAATGTGGAGGTAGAGAACAACCAGCGATTGCTTGGCTGGGCGGATTTTTCTAACTTGTGCGAGTGATGTTGTGGCTGAATCCAAATCGTATCGCACTGGCCCTTCTTGCTGGGCTGTTGTGCTGCGGCTGCCAGCCGGGTGGATCGGGCGCAATGGATGAGGAAAAGGAACCGCAATTTCTGATCGGCCGCAGCCGGGTCAACGCGATGAACTTCAACGGCGCGATTGAGGCATTTGAACAGGCGTTGCAGATGAACCCTCATTCGGCGGCGGCGCATTTTGAACTGGGCTGGTTATATGCCGAGAAAGAAGCCAATCCGGCAGCAGCGATTTATCACTACCAGAAGTATCTGCAGTTACGCCCGACGGCGGACAATGCAGAGACCATTCAGTCGCATATCATGCGGCTGAAGCAGGAGTTGGCGAAGGCGGCGTTGCCTATTCCTCCTTCCACGGAAATTCAGCGCCAGTTGGAATATTTGACTGCGGAGAATCGAAGACTGCAAGGCGAAGTGGACCAATTACAGAAGGCGCTGGCGCAGACTCAACCGGCTAACTCCGGCCGGACAATGCAGCCGCTTGTGTTGCCGAGAAATCGCACAGTAACACCAGCTGCGACCAATGTTGCCGCGCAAGCCATGGCCAATCTTTCGCCGCGAATGGCAGCGTCCCCGTTAGAGCCGGTGCAGCGCTCACATAAAGTACAAGCGGGCGAAACGGCTGCCTCAATTGCGCGGCGCTATAATCTTTCGGTGGATTCCTTGCTTTCAGCGAATCCAGGACTAAACCCACGGCGGATACAAGTGGGACAGATTTTGAAACTGCCGCGACGCTGAGGTTTGGAAAAGACAGGCGGCAGGTTGAACGCATCTGTTACCAGCGTGTCTGTAACCCGTGGCAACCCCTGAATATCAAATTTATGCTGTGATGAAGCTGGGCTGCTATGAGTTGGCAGATGATGGTGGGATAGTTCAATGGGTGGAATTGAGATGTCGTGAAAAAAACGGAACATTTGTTTGACAGGTTTTGTCTTATTCCAGTAAACCTGTGAGCAAACGTCGTCTCTGGGTTGTGAGAACTGAATAATTCTATGAATAAAATAGTGACTTCCGTCGGATTGCTTGCAGTAGGGGTGTCTGCGCTTCACGCGGCTGAATCATCAACGCTGAACCAGTTGCAGCGCACCAAGCCGTGGAGTGTTAAAGCAACCTTGAACGGTTTCTACGATGATAACGTGGATTCCACTGTTAACGGAGTTGAGAGTGCCGGGGTAGAAGTCATGCCGGCTATTCGATTCGGTCTTCCAGGTGATCAGACTTCTTTTAACGTAGGTTATGCTCTCAGTGCCAAATTCTATGACAAGAATGTTGGTGGTCGGAATGATAATAAAAGCTATACGCACATGTTCGACATGGACTTTGCCCATGCGTTCAGTCCGCGATTTGACATGACGGCAGACGAGTCGTTCGTCATCGGTCAAGAACCAGATGTGCTTCAGGACCCTGCTGGCGTGCAGCGGATTGAGGGCGACAACATGCGCAATTTTGCAGGCATTGGCTTTAACGCTGGGGTTACTGAGTTGTTAAGCTTTGGGTTTGGTTACCGTAATTCCTTCTATGATTACGACGACGAAATTCCGACAACATCTCCAGCGGGTGGGGCTCCGGGCAGTTTTGTGGTTAGCCCAAGTAACTCCGGTCTGCTAGATCGCCTTGAACACAGGGTGCCGATCGATAGCAAGTGGCAGCTTAGCCCTCAGACGGTTGGAATCATCGGCTATGCCTATTCGCAAGTTAACTATACTGGGGACGAAATTATTGCCGGAACGATTGGCACCCGCTAACCAGGTTCCCAGCGACTATCGTGATAGTCGTGGGCACACTTTTTATGTAGGGGGGGAGCATGTGTTTAGTCCGGCGCTATCCGGTTCTCTGAGCCTTGGGGCACAATATTTTTCCTATTATAACGATCCGACGAGTGAGTCGCAGTGGAGTCCTTATGCGCAAGGTGGTTTGACGTATGCGCTGCAATCTGCCACCACGGCGGAGGTGGGTTTCCGCTACGAGCGGGCTGCTGCTAACGAAGCTGGGTTGCCGGGTTCACAATTTGTGCGCGATACCGAGGTGGCGACGTTCTTCGCTAATTTGAAACATGAAATCTTTCGGAAATTTTTTGGCACACTGAACGGCGCGATAAGCGACTCCAAGTACAATGGGGGTGGGCCTGGAATCGACGGCGAGCATCAGTTGTATTATCGTGTTGGACTCGATTTCTCATACGAATTCAACCAGAATTTTTCTGGCCATATTGGCTATAATTATGATGAGGTTAGTTCTGATTTGCCGGGTCGTGATTACGAGCGCAATCGCGTTTATCTCGGTGTGACGGCTGGTTTCTAAAACATTTTGCTCTGGTCGGGGGCTGGGTTGTATCACTAGCCCCCATTTTTTTTAACTATGGATCCGCTGAAACAACAACCGCAACAAGAAGCTCGGCTGCACTTTTTGGATTATTGGCGGATCATCCGCATTCGGAAAACGGTCATTATTGCGGTATTTCTTCTGGTCGTCATTACGGCTACGCTTGTTACGTTTATTCTGCCCGAAATGTTCGCTAGCACGGCTAGCATGAAGGTGGAGCCGGACAAGTCCGATATTACTGAGCTGAATGCGTTAGGTGGGCAAGTTCCTAGATATGACCCATATTTCATTCAGACAGAATTTGAAACCATCCAGTCGGAATCGCTGTTGACCAATGTCGTAGATGCGTTGGACCTCACCACTGTTTGGGGGAATAGATATAACGATGGGCAAAAATTGAAGATGACAGAAGCGGTCTCGCTATTGCGAGGTTGGTTGGATCTTCGCCCTCGACGAAACACCACCATTATTGATGTCAAAGTTTACAGCGAAAATGCTGCTGATGCGGCCAAGTTGGCCAATTCGGTAGCGCAAGCATACAAGCAGTGGCGCTTGTCCAAGGGGGAAGCATTGGTGCGAGGCGGGATCAAGGAATTGGAAAACCAGTTGAAGTTGCAGGATCAGAAAATCGAAGCCATCAAAACGGAGTTGGATCGGCTTCGTACGGAGTCGAAGATCACGGATGCTGATGCAGCGGGTGTTGCGCCTCAGATGTTAACCGAAACAGAGGAATACAAACGGTATCTCACTAGTCGGTTTGAAGCGGAGACCGTGTATAAGGCGCAGCGGGTTCAGTATGAAAAGCTCAGCAGTCTGACCCTGAAGGAACTGCGGGATGTATTGCCGCGGTTTGAGCCCGACACAACTCTTTCAGAATTGGTTAATCAGCTTAACACGGCCGACCAGCACTACACCTCCTTGGCGTTGGACCTTGGTCCGGAGCATCCCGACATCAAGCGCGTCAAGGAATTGCAAGACGAGTTGAACAATAAAATTGATGCGCGCGTAGCCGGGATTCTGAAGGCGCTTGAAACCCAACTGGCCACGGCAAAGGCGCGACTGGACAGCATGGGTGAAGCAGTGGCGGACGCACAACGGATTGACCAAGAAAAAGTCACCAAGACTAGGCCCTACTTCGATAAAAAGAAGACCCTTGCGGACGAAGAGGATGTGCGGCGCTTGATTACGCGCAAAATTAACATCGAGAAAATTGATTTGAGTCTACCCAGGGTTAGTCAAGTGGAGATCATTGAAACGGCTTCTCCTGGTTTGAAGCCGGTGCGGCCAAACAAGACACTTAACATCATTCTTGGGGTAGTGATCGGGCTCATCGTGGGCGTCGGTCTGGCCTTCTTCATTGAGTATCTGGACACTAGCGTTAAAACGATTGACGACGTGGAGCGGTTGCTGCAAGCCCCAGTATTGGGTGTTATTCCACAAAATGTTGGTTACCTCATCGAAGAAGGTGCCGAGAGCCCTCATGCCGAAGCCTATCGCGTCTTGCGAACCAATTTGTTGTTCGCTCGCAAGGACGACAAGCTGAATAGTGTGGCAGTTGTCAGTGCGGGTGCGGGTGAAGGTAAGTCCACTACAGTGCTAAACTTGGCTACAGTATTTGCACAGAGTGGCCAGCGCGTGATCATCGTGGACTCCGACTTGCGCCGTCCCACGTTGCACAAAATTCTCCGCGTGACGAATAATCTCGGGTTGACGAACTACCTGATGAAGCAAAATTCGCTCACCGAGGTTATCCAAACCACGCCGTTGGGCACGCTGGACTTCCTGGCGAGCGGCAAGTTGCCTAGCAGTTCGCTGGGGATTCTGAGTTCCAGCCAGATGAAAGAGTTGATTGGCGAACTTAAACAGCGTTACGACTTCGTGTTTTTTGACTCGCCTCCGATTATGGGCGTGAGCGATGCCTCCATTCTCGCCAGCGAAGTAGATGTGACGGTGCAAGTCATTCAATACCGCCGTTATCCGCAGCCCATGAACATTCGGGCCAAGCAGCTGATTGAGAAAGTAGGCGGCAATTTGATTGGCATCGTGCTCAATAATATCAATATGTCTCAGGATGAGAGCTACTATTACTATAGCGGCTACTACCACGACTATTACGCCAAGAACGAGGATGCTGAACCGCAAGCCGGGGAAAAGGCGGAAGAGAATAAGTCCGTGGGAGAGATCAAACAAAAGTACTGATCAGATGTCGCATAGAAAAGGTGTCATGAAGAATTCATTGCGGAACAATCCAGTCTTAGTTCGGATGGCTGGAGTAGTAATGGTGTTGGGGGGGATGCTCCTTTCCGGTTGCCAGACTTCGTCCACGGAGAACATTCGTTTCAGTTTGGATCCCACTGAAGACACCCGCTTCAGTGCCGTTCCGAGTACCAGTGGGAATGTCGACCAACGCCCCGAGTCTGGTTGGGGGTGCCCGCCTCGCTCCCGGTGATCAAATCCGTGTGGTATTCTCGGGGATCGCCGAGCCGCCACAACCGCATGATGAGGCGATTAAGGAAGACGGTACAATTACGCTTCCCAATATCGGTGTCGTTACCGCTGAGGGTAAGACAACGGTGGAGTTGCAGAAGGACATTTACGAAAAATATGTCCCTAGTTTTTACAAACGGCTGACCGTCACGGTTTCCACCGAGCGTCGCGTGTGTTATGTGCAAGGCCAGGTCCGACTCTCGGGGCGACAGGAGTATTATGGCCCCACGACTGTTCTGAAGGCTATTGCTACGGCCGGAGATTTCACCGACTTTGCCAATCGCAAACGGGTCGTGCTGACTCGGGCCGATGGCACGCGTATCATCGTGGACTGCGTCAAAGCCGCTCGGGATTCAGCCTACGACCTACCGGTGTATCCCGGTGACAAGATTGAAGTGCCCATGCGTGGTCTTTGATGATTCAACTTCAGATTATTTCCGGCAAACAGGCGGGCCTCCTTTGGGAATCCCGCCGTTTTCCTGTCCGGGTGGGAAGGGCGGCTGACGCAGACCTGCGTTTGGAGGATGAAGGCGTCTGGGAAAATCACTTTCAACTGGATCTGGATCGAGAGACCGGATTTCACATCACTGCGCCTGCGGGAGTTTTGCTTTCCGTGAATCAAGCCCCGGTGGAAACCGCCCGGTTACGTAACAGCGACATCATCACGGCTGGCGCAGTGCAGATATCCTTCCGGCTTAGTCCCACGCGGCAACGCAGCCTCCGCCTCCGCGAAGCATTGGTGTGGGTGTTGTTGCTGGCCGTGACCATCGGCCAGCTTGCGCTGGTTTTGTCCGTCCTGCGCTAACCCGGCTTAGTGCCGGAAGTGTCTTGCCCCCGTGAACGCCATGGCCATGCCGCGCGCATCTGCGGCGGCAATGACTTCGGCGTCCTTCACTGAACCCCCCGGCTGAATTGCGGCGGTAGCACCAGCTTCCGCGGCGGCGATCAAGCCGTCCGGGAACGGGAAGAATGCATCGCTGCACACCACGCTGGCTTGAAGCGCGAGCTTGGCCTCACCCGCTTTCCACACCGCGATCCGGCTCGAATCCACGCGGCTCATCTGGCCGGCGCCCACTCCGAGCGTGCGATCGCTGTTGCTGTAGAGGATGGCGTTGGACTTGAGATGCTTCACGACGCGCCAGCCGAAGAGCATGGCTTGCAATTCGGCTTCCGTGGGCTGGCGTTTGGTCACGATCTTTAAGTCAGTCGCTCGTGTTGTCTTCAGATCGCGCTGTTGCATCAAGAAGGAATCCGCGCCAACGCTTCGCACATCCCACGGCTGCGAGGCATTCAAGCTCTTCAACACCTTGAGCAGGCGCAGGTTTTTCTTCTTCTGCAAGATGGTGAGTGCTTCTGCCGTGAAGTCCGGGGCGACGATGACTTCACTGAAAATTTCAGCGATAGCTTCCGCACAACCTGCGTCCAAAGGACGGTTCACTGCGATGATGCCGCCGAATGGCGCTTGTTTGTCCGTGGCGAAAGCTTTGTCCCATGCTTCGCGCAGCGTCGTGGCCTGGCCGACGCCGCAAGGATTGGTGTGCTTGAGGATCGCCAAGGTCGGCGCATCGCCGTCGAATTCGCTGATCAGCGCGGCGGCGGCGGTCAGGTCGAGGATGTTATTGTAGGAAAGTTCCTTGCCGTGCAGTTGCTGGAAGTATTCGCCAAACTTGCCGTAGAGCGCGGCGGCTTGATGCGGATTCTCCCCGTAACGCAACGGTTGCGCGAGTGGTGCGGAAATGATCAGTGACTTCGGCAGGCTGACGGCGGTCGGCTCAGGATTAAAGGCCCTTTGCAGATGCGCAGCGATGGCGGCGTCGTAAGCGGCGGTGCGGGCGTAGACTTTGGCGGCCAGCATGCGGCGCTGTTCTAGGGTCGTGTTGCCGCTGGATTTGATCTGCTCAGCAACAGTGGCGTAATCCGCCGGGTCCACGATGACGGTCACCGCATCGTGGTTCTTCGCTGCGCTGCGGAGCATCGAGGGTCCGCCGATGTCAATGTTCTCGATGGCGTCGTGCAGGCTGACGTTAGGTTTGGCGACCGTGGCTTCAAACGGATAGAGATTCACCACTACGAGGTCAATCGGCGTGATGTTGTGCTGCTGCGCAGCGGCTTCGTGCTGCGCGTTTCCGCGGATGTAGAGCAAGCCGCCGTGGACCTTCGGGTGCAGCGTTTTCACACGGCCATCCATCATTTCCGGGAAACCGGTGTGGTCACTGATGTCTTTGACGGTGAGGCCAGCATCACGCAATGCCTTCGCTGTGCCACCTGTTGAGATGAGTTCCACGCCAGCAGCGGCGAGGGTTTTGGCAAAGTCAACGAGTCCGGTTTTGTCGGAGACGGAAAGCAGGGCGCGCGAAATCTTGTTCATTTGGTTGCTTCAGGAAAACAGCCTCCGAGGTTTGGGTCGGACGGCGATGGAAACTCCCTTGGCTGGTGCGGCCCGTCTTCACTTTGCTTCGACGTGGCATTTTTGCCCGAGACAAAAATGGTGGTAGGAACAGGATTCGAACCTGTGTAGGCGTAAGCCAGCAGATTTACAGTCTGCCCTCGTTGGCCACTTGAGTATCCTACCAACCGTCCCGCTGTGGGGCGTGGATTAAGCCATACGCGTGCCTGAATGTCAATCTGCGCACGCGGGAGAAATGGGTTATTTCTTATCGTTTTACCCTTGGACAAAGCAAAACGCCGCTGGCGTAAGCCAGCGGCGTTTTCCGAAAAGCCAAATTACTTCGCGCCTTGGTCAATCCAAGCCCGGACTAATCCAACTTGCTCGGGGGTCAATGGCTTGGCTGGGGTAAAGTTTCCGCCTGCACCACCAGGTCCACCCGGACGCGGGCCACCGCTGGCGGGAGCATTCGTGCCGCCTTCACGGTGTTCGCCACCGGGACCGCCCGGGCCGCCGGGACTACCTTGGCCGGGTTTACGTGCCCGCGGCTTCGGAGGCATGGCGGTTTCGGGATCGAGGCAGGAAACCGAAATGAGCAGCGGGCTTTTCAGTGCATTGCCGGCTTCCACGATTTTGCCTTCTTTGCTCCCCTTCAAAACGGCTTCCAGCGAATCGAGGCGCAACCCAGCCTTCTTTTCCTTTTCACCGTGACAGCGGAAGCAGGAGGCTTCAAAGAGCGGCTTGATGTCCTTCGTATACGTGATGTCCTGTTGGGTTGAAGCTGCCGGTAGCTTGCTCAAATCAACTTCTGCGAAAGCGGTGGATGCTCCCAGCCCGAGGACGAGATAAATCAATCGAATAGAATATTTCATTGCGGCAAATCCTAGTCAACGCTCCTGAGCTGACAAGAACGTTTCACTTAGGCGAGCAGAGCTTTCACCACCTTGGCCGGCTCAACGCCCGTCAGACGCTGGTCTAACCCGAGGTAGCGGTAAGTGAAACGCTCATGGTCGAAGCCGAGGAGTTGCAACACGGTAGCGTGGAAGTCGCGGACGTGAACGCCGTCCTTCACGATGTTATAGGAGAAATCATCTGTCTCGCCATGAATCACACCGGGCTTTGCGCCGCCGCCCGCCATCCACATGGTGAAGCAACGAGGATGATGGTCGCGTCCGTAGTTGTCTTTTGTCAACGTGCCCTGTGTGTAGATGGTGCGTCCGAACTCACCGCCCCAGACCACCAGCGTGTCGTCGAGCATCCCACGCGCTTTCAGATCCTGGATCAACCCATAGCACGCTTGATCCACATCTTTGCACTGGATGGGCAATCGCCGTGGCGTGTCAGAGTGCGTGTCCCAACTGTTGTGATAAATCTGTACAAACCGGACACCGCGTTCTGCTAACCGACGAGCCAACAAGGCAGCGTTGGCAAAAGTGCCGGGCTTTTTTGCGTCCTCACCATAGAGGGCGAAAGTCGATTCCGGCTCGTTCTTGATAGCAGTGAGGTCCGGCACGCTGGCTTGCATGCGAAAGGCGAGTTCGTATTGCTGGATGCGTGTGTGGGTCTCTGGATCACCGACTTCGCGGTAATTCATTTCATTCAAGGCCTTCAGACCATCCAGCGTTTTGCGCCGGACTTTGGCGTCCACGCCGTCGGGGTTGTTGATGAATAAAATTGGGTCGCCCGCTGAACGGAACGAAACGCCAGCATGTTCGCCAGGCAGATAGCCTGAAGACCATAAGCGCGTCGAGATCGCTTGGACATTCTCCAAAATAGTGGGTTTCGCAACTAGCACCACAAAGGTCGGAAGATCTTCATTCAATGAACCCAGCCCGTAGGAGGTCCATGAACCGAGGCACGGCCGGCCCGTGACCATGTTGCCAGTTTGCATGTAGGTGATGGCGGGCTCATGATTGATCGCCTCGGTGTGCATCGAGCGGATGAACGTCAGATCGTCCACCATCTTCGCCGTCCATGGCAGGAGTTCGCTTACCCACATGCCATTCTTGCCGTGCTGCGCGAACTTGAATTTCGAGGGAGCCACCGGGAATCGTTTCTGTCCGCTGGTCATCGTGGTGATGCGCTGCCCCATGCGGATTGTGTCGGGCAAATCTTTGTCGAACCAGTCGTTCATCGCCGGTTTGTAATCGAACAGGTCCATCTGCGAAGGCCCGCCCACCATGTGCAGATAAATGACGCGCTTCGCCTTGGGTGGAAAATGCGGTCCAATCGCATTCATCGCCGCGTGAGCTGTGGCTTTCTTCTCGTCGTTGGCGAGCAGGAGATTCGGTGCGAGCGCCGCCAGCGCCGCTGTGCCGAGGAAACTTGCGCCACGCCGCAGAAACTGCCGGCGCGTTTCCGAGCGGACGTAATCCTTGAAGATCGGGTGCGGATTGAATTCAGGAAAAGGGTTCATTTGTTCAGCACCTCGTCGAGGTTCATGAGTTGATTTGCCACCATCGTGTAGGCGGCCAGCGTCGGCCGGTCGAGCAAAGGATCGGCTTTGGATTCGCCAACTCTGAGCAAAGCTTCTGTTTGCTTGGGATCGGCTTGGTAGTGTGCGAGCAAATCTTTCAACCCAGCGGCAACGATTTTTCGTTCCTTGGTCTTGAGTGGGCGGGCGATTAATCGCTCGGCCATGAAATCAAGTCGCTGTTCCTCCTGCGTGCCGCCTTCTTTCAAGGTCTGTTGAGCAAGGTTGCGCGCGGCTTCGACGAATTGCGGATCGTTCAACGTCACCAATGCCTGCAGGGGCGTGCAAGTGCGTTCGCGGCGGACCGTGCAAGTCTCGCGGCTCGGCGCATTGAAGACGTCCATTGAAGCCGGCGGCGCAGCGCGTTTCCAGAACGTATAAAGGCTGCGCCGGTAGAGTCTCTCTCCCGAGTCGCGCTCGTATTTCTTGGTGTCGCTTTCGGGCATGGCGACAGCTTCCCAGATTCCATCGGGTTGATACGGCCTTACGCTTGGGCCGCCAATCTTAGGGACGAGCAGGCCGCTTGAGGCGAGCGCGTAATCGCGGATCATCTCGGCATCCATGCGGAAACGCGGACCATGAGCGAGTAGGCGATTTTGCGGGTCTTTGGCAAGTTTGGCGGCGGTGGTTGTGGCCGATTGCCGATAGGTGGCCGAGGTGACCAGCAGCCGGTAAAATTGTTTCACATTCCAGCCACTCTCGCGAAATTCCACCGCTAGCCAGTCGAGCAGTTCGGGATGCGATGGCATTTCTCCCGCGATGCCGAAATCACCCGCCGTGCGCACGATGCCCGCACCGAAGAGTTCCTGCCAGAAACGATTCACCGTGACACGGGCGGCGAGTGGATTCTCCGGGCGCACCAACCATTTTGCAAAGCCCAGTCGGTTGCGAGGTAGGTCTGCGGACATGGCCGGGAACACAGCGGGCGTGGCAGGGTTGAGTTTGTCGCGGCGCTTGTCGTATTCGCCGCGGAACAGCAGATACGCCTCAGCTTCTGAATCGCGTTCGTGCATCACGTGTGCAATGGTACCTCGTTGCCGGATGCCTTCGACTTCGTCCTTCAACTTGTTGTGTGTCACGGTGAATTCTTGGAACGGGGCATCAAACCGTCTTAGCCAGACCGAGAATGCTTCATCAGCTTCTTCTTTAGTGCGGGTGTCGGAAGATTTGGTTGCCAGATAATTCAAACGTGGGATTTCAGCGAGTGCGGCGACTTCAGTTCCAGTCAATTCTTGAGTGTATACGCGCACGTCTTGGACCCCTGCGCCTTCCACTCGCGCACCGCCGGTGCGCTGACCGATGGTCAGAGGCGTATCCGTGTGAATGCTGTCTTTCAGCGAATTCCGATCCTTGGTCGTGTCCTGCAATTCGCCGTTCAGATAAAGCTTCAATCCATCCGCCTTGGACGAACCATCGTAAGTCACACAGAGATGAATCCATTTGTCCTTGGGTAGATCCTTTTTGCCAATCACCTTTAGCGCATTGTCCGGCCACTTGTGAACGATGTGCGCCGCAGGCTTGTTGCCTTGCACCCACAAATCCCAACCCGCGTAGCCATCACCGTCCTTCATCCGCGCGATGATGGAACCCATCTTGTCCGCGCCGATCTTCACCCACGCGGCGTAACTGAATTGGTTGGTGCGCTCGAAATCACCGGCCTCGGCCAGCGCCAGTTCTGTATTCGGAGAAACAGACCATGCTTTCATGGCAATGACGCCATCTGTCCATGTGCCATTGGTGCCAATGGCAAGTGAGCGCGACTCGTTGCCCAAGCGAGCAGTGATAGATTCACCATCGCCCTCGGCGAGCGCTACATGCAGCGCGGGAGTTGCTTTCAAGGCCTGTTGTTCGAGTGCGGTGACGGCCCCGTTTGTAAGCCAGTTGTCAAAATCGATCCGTGCTTCCTTGGATCGCTCCTCTACGCGTTTCTGGGCGGCCTGGACCAGCGGCTGCAACTCATCCCAACGCGTCTGTTCCTCCGGCTTGGCTACTATGATAATCGGCGGCGTGTCCTTGACATTGCCGTCCATCGCTTTTTGCGTGGTGTTGTTGAAGAAGGCCGAGAGTTGATAGAATTCCTTTTGCGAGAGGGGATCGTATTTGTGATCGTGGCACACGGCACAACCGGCGGTCAGGCCCAACCAGACCTGCGCGGTCGTGTCGGTGCGGTCGCGCGCGTAAAGCACCAGGTACTCCTCGTCAATCGCGCCACCTTCGCTGGTGGTGATGTTGCAACGATTGAAGCCGCTGCCGATTTTCTGTTCGAGCGTGGCCTTGGGCAAGAGATCACCGGCGAGGTTCTCGATGGTGAACTCGTCGAAGCGCATATTCTGATTGAATGCGTTGATGACCCAATCGCGATACGTCCACATCTCCCGATAATTGTCGAAGTGAATCCCATGCGTGTCGGCGTAACGCGCCGCGTCCAGCCAGTAACGCGCGCGATGTTCACCCCACTGCGGTGAGGCGAGGAGGCGGTCCACGAGTTTTTCGTAGGCGTCCGGGGATTGGTCGGAGACGAATTGTTCTACGACTTCAGGTTTTGGCGGCAGGCCGGTTAAATCAAGGCTCACGCGCCGGGCCAATGTGCGCCGATCGGCTTCGGGAGCTGGCTTGAGCTTCTCCTGTTCCAGCCGGGCGAGGATGAGTTGATCCACTGGATTGCGAACCCACTTGGAGTTTTTGACCTTGGGCAGTGCGGGACGGATTGGTGCGATGAAGGCCCAGTGCGGCTGGTACTCCGCGCCTTGTGTAACCCAACGCTTGAGCAAATCCTTTTGCGCTGCCGTGAGGACCTTGTGCGACTTCTCTGGCGGCATCAGGTCGTCGTCGGTGACGAAGACGCGCCGGATGGCTTCACTTTCCTTGGGGTTGCCTGGAATGATGGCGGGTGACCCATCTTCGCGCTTTCCTGTGGCTTCGGCAAAGGAATCCAGCCGCAATTTGGCTTTGCGCGAGGCGGAATCCGCGCCATGGCAGGAGAAGCAATTCTCCGACAGGATGAGGCGAATGTCGCGGTTGTATTCGATGCGTGCTGATGCGGCGGGACTGCGCATCAACATTGATGCGATCAACGCGAACGCCAGACTGCGTTTTGAGAATGCGGCGGCCATGGACTAGATACGACTTTATCGCATGCCGCCGCATTCAAATACAAACCCATATTCATGGGAAGTTGCGGTTTTTATTCCCGGCCCGCCGCCGCGATGAAGGGTTTGAGTTCCTTCATCAATTTCGCGAAGCCATCCAGCGTTACCTGTTGAGCACCATCGCTCCACGCTTCGGCGGGATTCGGATGCACCTCGATGAGCAACGCATCCGCGCCCATCGCGACCGCGCCTTTGCACATGGAGGCGACCAGATCCGAACGGCCCACTCCCTGGCTCGGATCAATGACCACGGGGCAATGCGACTCGTGCTTGATGATCGGGATCGTCGAGAGATCGAGCGTGTTGCGCGTGTACGTTTCGAAGGTGCGGATACCGCGTTCGCAGAACATCAGATTCGGATTTTCGTTCGCGAGCACGTATTCGCCGGCCAGCAACCATTCCTCGATCTTCATCGAGAGCCCGCGCTTGAGCAGCACCGGTTTGCCGGTCTTGGCGGCGGCGATGAGTAATTGGAAGTTCTGGGCATTGCGTGCGCCGATCTGGAGGATGTCCGCGTATTCCGCGACCAGCTCGGCATGGTTCTCGGATAACAATTCCGTGATGATGGCCAGCCCGGTTTCCTTGCGCGCTTTGGCGAGCAGTTTCAATCCTTTCTCGCCCAGACCTTGGAACTCGTACGGCGACGTGCGGGGTTTGAACGCGCCACCACGCAGGATGGTTGCCCCGGCTCTTTTCACGGCTTCGGCGGTCTTGAGCAACTGCGTTTCGCTTTCGACCGAGCACGGTCCGGCCATGACTTGGAATTTCTTGCCGCCGATGATCTGCTTGCCGACGCGCACGGTGGAATTGGCCGGATGCGCCTCGCGACTGACGAGTTTGTAGCGCTTCTGGATCGGCATCACGCTTTCGACCGCCTTGGGGAACTGCGCGCCGAGGGCGTTCAGATTGGCGTGCGAGAGTTCGTCGCCGATCGCGCCGATGACGGTGCGGGCCACGCCGCGCATGACGTGCGGCTGGTAGCCAAGTTTGCGGATTTCCTGCAAGACGGCGTTTTCGTCCTTCTTGGGGATGCCGGGTTTCAGAACAATGATCATGTTTTTGCTTTTTAGATTAGCCGCAGGAGAAAACGCCACAAAAAAACCGCAGGTGGCGTAGCGACCTGCGGCGATTTGTTGGTTTCAGAATTCTATCGCAGCAAGCCTTGGCTAAACCAATAAAAGTAAAAGCTAAACGAACCTTGGTAGGTCGCTTTCACTTGTTGCTTGTTGCTGTTCAAACTCACGGGTTGAGCGTAACACTGGCGTTTGTGCCGTCAAGTTCCGGGTTTTCGGTGTGACGAAGGTCCGCGTAGAGGTCTGTACGGCAGCAGGATGACATCCGCGACCAGCGAGAACGGCATATCAACGACGCCATAAGCTTGCGGTCCCCACGACTCCGATTCCGCGATTGCCAGATAGTCCATGCGCAATCCACCCATATACATCGGCGGCGGTGGCGAAGCGGCGCGGGCGATGGAATGCGTTATGACCGAGGAACACCCCGACACGAACAGCGAGAGACATGCGAGCATTAACAATGAAATGCGTCGCGCATATCCGGTAAGTGTTCTGGTCATAACTGTTCTCACCGTTCAAGGACAGCGGTGGGGTGTTGTTTCCCACCACTGCCAAATTGTTCACAAGGGGCTGCGTCAGCCTGAAATCTTCGCAAACGCCGCATCAAACACCTCGACGATGAAATCTGCATCGGCGGCGGTGATGCACATCGGTGGCGCGAATCGAATCGTTTGTCCCCACAAACCGCCTTTGCCGAGCAACAAGCCCATTTCGCGGGCGGCTTCGTGGACGGCGGCGCATTCCGCCTTGCCGGGTTCTTTGGTGGTGCGGTCCTTCACGACTTCCACGCCAAGCATCAAACCTTTGCCGCGCACATCGCCGATGAGTTTGTATTTGCCCTTCAGCTTTTCGAGGCCGTCTTTGATACGCGCGCCCATCTTGAGCGAGTTCTCCTGAAGGTTTTCCTTCTCGATGACTTCCAGCACAGCTTTGCCCATCGCGCTGACAACCGGGTTGCCGCCGAAGGTGTTGAAATGAACTTTGCCGACGAGCGCTTGGGCGATTTTCGGCGTGGTGACGACGGCGGCAAGTGGGCAGCCGTTGCCGATGCCCTTTGCCATCGTGACGATGTCGGGAATCACACCCTGCGTCTCGAAGCCCCAGAAATGCGTGCCAGTGCGGCCAAAGCCGGTCTGCACTTCGTCCGCGATACAAACACCGCCCGCCGCGCGGACGTGTTCGTAAGTTTGCTTGAGATAGCCTTGCGGGAACTCGACAAAGCCGCCGACGCCTTGGATGGATTCCGCGATGAACGCCGCGACCTTGCCGGGCGTGGCGTAATCAATTACCTCTTTCACGTCCGCGGCGTACTTGCTGCCGGCATTCGCGTCGTCGTAGCCATACGGTCCACGATACGGATACGGCGCGATGGCGTGATGCACGCCGAAGCTGTGGGGTACGTTATATTTCCAAGTGCTATGCGCGGTGACGCCCATGCCGGAGGCGTTGCCGCCGTGGTACGCGTTGCGCAGCGCGATGACGTCGTAGTTGCCTGTGTAAGCGCGCGCCATCATCAATGCGAGATCGTTGGCTTCCGAGCCGGAGTTGACGAAATAACAGACCTTGAGTTCGCCCGGCATCTTGGAGGCGAGCTTTTCCGCGAACGCGCCGACATTCGGATGTAGATAAATCGTCGTGGAGTGTTGGTAGATTTCGCTCTGTTTGTTCCCGCTGCGATGACGTGCGGGTGACAATGGCCCACGCTCACCGTTACGATGCCGCCGAGACCGTCGAGGTAGCGCTTGCCCGTGATCATCCCAGACGTACTGCCTCTGACCCTCGACCAGCATGATCGGTTCTTTGTAGGTACAGGAAGATGCCGGGATTGAGAAACTGCTTCCGTTGCGCGAGGACTTCGGCGAGGGCCGGGCCGGTGTATTTGCGGGGTTGCAGGGTGGTGGACGGGAGTGTGGGAGTCTTCATAATCAACCGCTTTATTGATGTTTCTTGTTATTGTTCAACTGCATGGTGCGCGGCGGCGGCGGAATGTTCAACGTCGAATATATGTAGGGTGGCTACTGAGCCTATTTAGAATAATTCTAAACATTGACTCGCCCCGGCGTCTGGCTAAACTCATTGTTCGGATGAAACCGGCGGACTCCCAGACCAGCACTCCCGACCTGAGCGAAAGGCTTGCGACCAGCGGCTTTCGTTTCACGGCGCAGCGGCGTTGTGTCTATGACGTCTTGATGGCCAAGCGCGATCATCCGACGGCGGAAGAGATTTACAGCCGGGCCAAAAAGGCGATGCCGGAGATTTCGCACGCCACCGTGTATAACTGCCTGGATGCCCTCGTGGAATGCGGGTTGGCGCGGCAGGTTCAGTTGGAACGCGGCGCCGCGCGGTTCTGCCCGAACATGGAAGAGCACGCGCATTATCACTGCGATGCGTGTGGGGAAGTGTTCGATGTGCCGATGCCGGCGGACAATGGGTTGATGCCCCGGCCCAAAGGTTTTCAAGTGGATCATTACGACATCGCCGCGCATGGGCGATGCGCCGAGTGCGCGAAGAAGAAATGAAAAATCATGTGGAGACTGTTCCAACAGTTCATCCGAAAGCTGCTCAGCAGGTTTCGGGTGCGCTGGCGACAAAATGAGTCTTCAGCGCTGCACATCAATGGCAGCAAAGCGGCGGATAAACAATTTAGAAACCAGGTACAGCAACCGAAACAATCGAGAGCCTAGTAAAGCAGGAATACAAGTATGGCTTCGTGACCGACGTGGAAACGGAGTCCGCGCCGCCCGGTTTGAACGAGGATATCGTGCGGTTGATCTCGTCCAAGAAGGGCGAACCGCAATGGATGCTCGATTGGCGGCTTAAGGCCTATCGGCATTGGCAAACGATGAAGGAGCCGACGTGGCAATTCGTGAAGTATCCGCCGGTGAATTTTCAGGACATCACGTATTACGTCGCACCGAAGTCGCAGAAGGACGGCCCGAAGAGCCTTGATGAAGTTGATCCGAAGCTGCTCGAAACCTACGAAAAACTCGGCATTCCGTTGCGTGAACGCGAACGGCTGGCTGGGGTTGCTGTGGACGCGGTGTTTGATAGCGTGAGCGTCGGCACGACGTATCGCGATCAGCTCGCCGCCAAAGGCATCATCTTTTGTTCGATGAGTGAGGCGGTCAAAGAGCATCCCGATCTAGTGAAGAAATACATCGGCTCGGTCGTGCCGTACACCGACAACTATTACGCGGCGCTTAACAGCGCGGTGTTCAGTGACGGCTCGTTCGTTTACATCCCGAAGGGCGTGCGTTGTCCGATGGAACTCTCGACCTATTTCCGCATCAACGCGGCGAAGTCGGGGCAGTTCGAGCGCACGTTGATCGTCGCGGATGAAGCGGCGAGCGTGAGTTATCTCGAAGGTTGCACCGCGCCGATGCGCGATGAAAACCAGTTGCACGCAGCAGTGGTGGAGCTCGTGGCAATGGACAATGCCGAGATCAAATACAGCACCGTGCAGAACTGGTATCCCGGCGACGAAAACGGTGTCGGTGGCATCTACAACTTTGTGACGAAGCGCGGTCTGTGCAAAGGCAAGAACTCGCGCATCACGTGGACGCAGGTGGAAACTGGTTCGGCCATTACGTGGAAATATCCGAGCTGCATTCTGCTGGGCGATGGCTCGAAGGGTGAGTTTTACTCCGTGGCCGTGGTGAACAACAAGCAGCAGGCCGACACGGGCACGAAGATGATTCACATCGGCAAGAACACAAGTAGCACCATTGTGTCGAAGGGCATTTCGGCGGGTCGCGGGCAGAACAGCTATCGCGGTCTGGTGGAAATCCGCAAGAGCGCGACCAACTCGCGCAACTTCTCGCAATGCGACTCGATGTTGATCGGCGCGAAGTGCGGGGCGCACACGTTCCCGTATATCGAAGTGAAGAACACGTCGTCGAGCGTCGAACATGAAGCTTCGACGTCGAAGATCGGCGAAGACCAGATCTTTTATTGCAACCAGCGCGGTATCGAAACGCAGGACGCGGTGAACATGATCGTGAACGGCTTCTGCAAGGAAGTGTTCAAGGAACTCCCGATGGAGTTTGCAGTGGAAGCGCAGAAACTTCTCGGGTGTGAGCCTTGAAGGCAGCGTTGGTTAATGAATTTAGACATGAGCAAGCAACCTATTCTTGAAATCAACAATCTCCACGCTGGTGTGGAGAATAAACAAATCCTCAAAGGATTCAGCCTGACGATTTATCCGGGCGAAGTCCACGCGTTGATGGGGCTGAACGGCAGCGGCAAGAGCACGCTCGCTGCGATTCTGGCTGGGCGCGAAGGCTATGATGTGACCCAAGGCACGGTGAAATATTTCGGCCAGGATTTGCTGGAACTTGATCCCGAAGAGCGCGCCCGCGAAGGCGTGTTCCTCGCGTTCCAGTATCCCGTCGAGATCCCCGGTGTGAACAGCACTTACTTCCTTAAGGCGGCTTACAACGAAATCCGCAAGCACAAGGGGCAGCCGGAGCTGGACGCTATGGAGTTTCTTACGCTCATGAAGGAGAAGATGAAGCTGTTGGAACTCAAAGACGATCTGCTCAAGCGTTCCGTGAATGAAGGCTTCTCTGGTGGTGAAAAGAAGCGCGCTGAAATCTTCCAGATGGCGGTGCTTGAACCCAAGCTCGCCATTCTCGACGAGACCGACTCGGGCCTCGACATTGACGCGCTCAAAGTGGTGTCCAGCGGCGTGAACAAACTCAAACGCGCGGATTCGGCGCAACTCGTCATCACGCACTATCAGCGCTTGCTCAACTACATCATCCCGGACCATGTCCACGTGATGGCGGATGGGCGCATTGTGAAATCTGGCGGTAAGGAGCTCGCGCTCGAACTCGAATCGAAGGGTTACGACGCAATTGTCAAAGGCCAGTTGGCGACGGCCTGAACTTGGTTTGGATTCATCGGGCGGCCTTTGCGGGCCGCCCTTTTCATTTTCACAAGCTTGCTGGCGATGGTGCGCAAAGATTAGCCTGACAGAAGATGCGATTGTTGGATCGATACCTGTTGCGGGAGTTGCTGATGCCGTTTGCATATTGTCTCGGCGGCTTCCTCATCTTCTGGATCTCGTCTGATCTGTTCAACAACATTGGGGACTTTAAGGAGGCTGGTATGGGGGTGGGCGATGTGTTGGAGTATTACGGAGTTAAATCGCCACAACTGCTGGCTTTCGTGTTGCCGATCGCGCTTTTGCTGGCGCTGTTGTATGCCCTGACCCAGCATGCCCGCAACAACGAGATTACAGCGATGCGTGCGGCTGGTATCAGTTTGTGGCGGCTGGCGCTGTCGTATCTGGTGGTGGGGCTTCTCGCCAGCGTTGCGCTGCTGATAATTAACGAGGAATTGGCGCCGGAAGCAGAGGCGCGAGCCGAATTGATCAAGGCGCGGCATGCCTCTTCAGGGCAAGCTAAATTTCGCAAGCACATTGTGACAAATCTGGGGTTTTTCAATAATCGCGATGGCCGCAACTGGGCGATCAAGGAGCTAAACACCGAGACGATGACGATGACGAGCCTGGTGATCAACTCGGCCCAGAAGGATGTTCCCTGATCTGGTTCTATGCCAGTTCAGCGGTGCATTCCAATGGGGTCTGGGTATTTTACAACGCGCGCGAGTATCACAGCGATCCAGCCACCAACGCCGCACCAGTGCCGGTGCTGGTGGGAGCGCGGAATCGCTCGCGACCCGACCTGACCGAGACACCCGAAGAGATCCGCAGTGAAGTCATCATCAGTCAACGCGCGTCGCTGAAACGGCGGCATCATGCGGAGATTCCGGTTAACGAAATCCGCACCTATCTCTCATTGCATCCTGATCTTCCGGCCGCGACGGGAAAGCTGGCTTCACACGCGGCTGCACAGTCGATTGGCAGGGCCGTGGAAATGTCTGGTGGTCGTTTTGATTGCGCTCCCGTTCGGGGCCGCTTCAGGGCGGCGCAATGTTTTTGCCGGGGTGGCGGGCAGCATCCTGATCTGCTTCGCCTATTTTGCGCTGCTGGAGGTGAGCCAGGCGGCTGGGACGGCGGGGCAGATGCCAGCGTGGTTGGCAGGGTGGCTGCCGAACATCACTTTTACGATGATTGCCATTTGGTTGATCAATCGCGTGCGGTGAGCCGCTTTGTGTCATGAGCGAATTGAAGGAACTCCAACGCCGGTACGAACGGTTGCAACTGCTCTATCAAGTTGGCAGCGTCATCCACTCCACGCTCGAACCCAAGCCCGCACTGGCGATCATCGCGCGCGAAGCGGCGCGGCTCATGGATGCGTCGAGCTGCTCGGTGGTGCTCATCAATCCCACGACTGGCTTGCTCGAGATCGAGGCGGCACAGGGGTTGCCCGGTGCGGCGGAAGGTTTGAAACTGCGCGTGGGCGAAGGGTTGACCGGCTGGGTCGCACAGACTGGCAAACCCGCGTGCGTCGGCGATGTAACGAAGGACAGGCGTTACATCATGCTGCGCCCCGAAGTGCGTTCCGAACTCGCGCGTGCCGCTCGAGGTTGGCGGCAAGGTGCGCGGCGTGTTGAACGTGGATTCGGACCGGCAGGATGCGTTCACCGCGGACGATCAGGATTTGCTTGAAGTCGTTGGCGGTGCAGGCGGCGCGGGTGATTCAAAACACGTGGCTCTACGAACAGCTTCGGCTCAAAGCGCGCTTGTTGGAATCTCTTGCGAGCGTCAGCCGCACGATCAATTCAGCGCTCAATCTCGACGAAGTGTTGCAGACGATCACGCGAGATGCCGCGCAGTTGATGCAAGCGAAGATGTGTTCGTTGCTGATGTTGGATGAAACGCGTTTGTGGTTAGATTTGCGTGCCAGTCACGGGGCCGGGGGAGATTTATCTGAATAAGCCACGACTGAGCGTCAGCGAGAGTCTGCTGGGTGCGGTAGTGCGGCGCAAGAAACCGATCCAGGTGGACAATGTGCAGACGTCCTCGGGGTATCAGAATGTCGAAGTCGCCCGGCAGGAAGGATTAGTGTCGTTGTTGAGCGTGCCGCTCATGTTTGCGGGAGAGGCGATCGGAGCGTTGAACATTTATACGGCGGCCCTATAAGTTTTCCAATGAGGAAATCCGCATTCTGGCGGCGTTTTCGGAACTGTCGGCTATCGCCATTGAGAAAGCGCGCTTGTACGAGCGGCTGGTGGACGCCGAGGAACAGATGCGGCAGAACGAAAAATTATCCGCGCTCGGTCTGCTGGCAGCCGAGGTGGCGCATGAGATCCGCAATCCGCTCACGGTGATGAAGATGTTGTATCACTCGCTGGACCTGAAGTTCCCGGCCAAAGATCCGCGAGCACAGGATGCGCGATTGATGGGTGAAAAGATCGAGCACTTGAACAAGATCGTGGAACGCATCCTCGACTTTGCCCGTACCACCGAACCAAAACTCGTGCCGGTGGATTTGAATGCGGTCATCGGTGAACTGAGTCTGCTGGTGCGCCACAAGCTGGCGAATCAGGGTGTAAAACTCGTGCGCAAGTTGCAGGACGATTTGCCCGAAGTCTTGGGTGATGCGATGCAGCTGGAGCAGGCGTTTCTCAATTTGATTCTAAATGCTTCGGAGGCGATGCCCGATGGCGGCACGCTGACGCTGGTGACCCGGTATGTGGATCAAGGTGGCAACGGCATTGTGGAGGTGGAGGTGGCTGACACTGGCGAAGGCATGAGCGAGGAGCAATGTTCGAAGGCGTTTCGTTCGGTGTTGAACACCACCAAGGCCAAAGGCACGGGGCTCGGCTTGGCGATCGTCGGGCGCACGATTGAAACTCACGGTGGCGAACTGGACATCAAATCGGAATTGGGGCGCGGCACGGCGATCCGGTTGATATTTCCGGCGCGTCGTGAATAAACAGTACATTTTTGTCAGTTGCCTTTTGCGTGGGGCTCTGGTGAATTGCCGGCATGCAAAAAATCTCCTCTCTGGCAGTTGCGTTTTTGATCGCGGGCGGTGCGGCTCCCGGCGCACTGGTTTTGGCCGCGGACGCCCCCGTCGGCTACACGGATACACCGATCATTCCTGGGCAAACCTGGCACGTGCACGATCCCAATCGGCCGCACCCGCGGGTGGTGACCTCGGGGGAAGCCTTCAGCCATAACGCCGGGCTCTTTCTGATGCGACGGTGCTGTTCGATGGCAAAGACCTTTCCAAGTGGAAAAATGACAAAGGCGGTGAGGCGGCCTGGAAAGTGGAGAGCGGTTACATGGAAGTCGCTGCCAAGGCGGGGAACATCACGACCAAGGACGAGTTTGGTGATTTTCAGTTGCACATCGAATTTGCGACCCCCGCCAAAGTGCGGGGTAACAGCCAGGGGCGCGGCAACAGCGGCATTTTTCTGCAGGGCATCTACGAGATGCAGGTTTTGGATTGCTATGAAAACCCGACCTACGCCGATGGTCAGGCCGGGGCGATGTATGGGCAGTTTCCCCCGTTGGTAAACCCCGTCAAAAAACCCGGGAATGGCAGAGTTACGACATCATTTTTGAAAGCGCGCAGTGGGACAAGGATGGTAAGCTGATCAAGAAGGCGAGTGTGACGTCCATTCTCAACGGCGTCGTCGTGCAGCATAAAAAGGAATACATGGGGCCGACGAAGCACAAGGAAACGACTAGTTATGACGGGATAAAAACGACTCGCGGCCCGATCAGTTTGCAGGATCATGGTGATCCAATGCGCTTCCGCAACATCTGGATTCGCCCGCTGGGTGAATACGACAAGCCGTAACCCAGGTTAGTTCCTCACTCTGCCCCTCCGCAGGCTTGGCTTGCGGAGGGGTTTTGCTTTTGTCCGAGGCTTGGCCTGCTGGTCCGACACGTCCCGGGTGCGCCCTTGGGTTTTTCTCCGCAATACCCTTTGTTGTTGGATTTCAGTGTCATCGTAGGTTTGCGCCCACGGTGAGAAGCATAATCAGAAGGAAAGTGGAGAGAGAACCTCACTTTCAATCCGGATCGCGGCAGATGGCGCGGGGCGTGTCATTTCAACGGAGTTGCTTCCCAACCGTTCACGTAAATCAATTATGAAGCCACGCTGTATCCACCCGCTGTTCCAATCCCTGCCCGCGTCAGTTTCCATTGCTCCGGCTGCGGTGGGCCTGCCAGCTGCGCCTTTCAAATTCATCTTATCCACGGTCGTAGCGCTCGCCGCCCTGATGAGCGCTACTTCAGCCAACGCCGCGGTGCGGACTGCAACGGTCTCCGGCAACTGGAGTGCAACGGCGACCTGGGTGGTAGTTCAGTCCCGGTCGCTGGTGATACGGTCACCATTAACAACGGCATCACAGTAACCGTGGATGTTAACAACGCAGCACTGTACCAGTTTGCAGATTTGTGGGGCGACTGCAGGAACGGCCAATCTCACTTTCGCAGCAAGTGGTAATCCTGTGCTGACGGTCTCTGGTGCTGTGATAGTAGGTAACAGCGCTGGCAGCAGTCGTATTGGTGTGATCACATTCACCAGCGGCGCAACATTGATCTGCAGCAGCCTCACTCATGGAGCGACAGGTTCACAGGCGAGCAGCATCAACATGGCGGCGGGTGGGACATTGCAAGTCAATGGAACGATTACTGTGGCAAGTTCTGGTTCAGGTTGGATGCCGGGAGCGGGCACGGTGATTTTGACTGCGACCAATACCTTGCCCAGCACGGTCTTTAGCCAGTTCAATAATCTTTACTATCAACGGCGGCGCTACAACGCTTGGCGCTAATCTTACTTTTCTCGGCAATCTGACTGTCACCAACGCTGTTCTGGATCTCGGCACGGCTACGGCAAATCGCTCCGCAGCGGGTGGCACACTGACGCTTGCAGATGCAGCAACACTCGTGGTCGGCAACACCGCTAACTTTCCGCTCAATTTCACGACCTACAACCTAGGGGTAGACAGCACAGTGACCTACGACAACACTGGCGCGCAAACCATTAGTCCGCGCGCGTATGGCAACTTGATTTTTGCCGGTAGTGGCACGAAGACCATCACAAACGCCAGCACTTCCGTAGCGGGAACGCTCAGCATCGCTCCCACCGCTGGCGCCAGTAACAGCATTAACGCTGGTCTCACGATCAATGTCGGGAGCTTGAAACTTGGCGGTCTCGGTCGCATCAACGGCACCTGGGGCGGCAATACCTCCGGGGCGAACTATACCAACACCACTTATTTCGCTGCGACCACCGGCAAGTTGAATGTGGCTAACGACACTCGCATTGCGCCGACCGTTACCACGTGGCCGACGGCTACGGCCATTACCTATGGTCAAGCTCTGAGCAGTTCGACACTTTCTGGGGCAGCGCGCCCGCTGGCGCGTTTGCGTTTATTGACCCGAGTTTCATTCCGCCGGCCAATGGGATTTACGCTGCCACGGTGCGTTACACACCCACCGATACAACGGTCTATAACACTAGCGTTACGAACAATGTGAACGTTACGGTCGGGCTGAAGACTTTGACCGTGACCGGAGCAACCGCTGCCGCCAAAGTTTATGACAAGACGTTCACAGCTACTGTGGATGTTGGTTCTGCTTCGCTCGTCGGTGTGGTGTCGCCTGATGACGTTACGTTGAGCGGTACGCCCATCGGGACGTTTGCGAGTTCAAATGTGGCCAATGGCATCACGGTCGCTGTTAGTGGCCTGACCCTCGCTGGCGTCGACGCCGCGAAATACGCCCTTACCCAACCGACCACCACTGCCAATATTACTGCCAAGTCTGTTTCCGTGGCATCCGGGTTGACGGCGGTGAGCCGGATCTACAATGGATTGACTAGCGCAACCATTACATCCAACAACGTCACCTTGTCCGGCGTGATCGCTGGCGACGCCGTCGTCGCTCGCACGAATGGCTACACCGCTGTTTTTGCTGATAAGCATGTGGGCACAAGTAAAACTGTTACGGTTACCGGTATGGTGTTGGGCGGGGTTTCTTCCAATAACTACGCGCTCACTGCACCCACGCTGTTGGCAAGTATTCTTACGACAAACATTACGGTGACCGCACGGACAAACTACAAGGCTTACGACGGCACGACTTCGGCCACGAACACGCCAACGATTACCTCCGGCAATTTGCAAGCTGGCGACTCTGCAAGCTGGACGGAAGCTTACAGCAGTGCTTTGGTGGGCACGAACAACCGCGTGCTTGTTCCAGCGGGAACGGTGACGGATGGTAATGCCGGTGCAAACTACAATGTCACGTTCGTCAATTACACCACCGGGACCATCATTACCAAACCGCTGACTGTCACCGGGGTTACGGCTGCAGATAAAGTTTACGATCGTGCCTTCACGGCGACGATCGACGATAGCAACGCGGCGTTGGTGGGGGTTGTTCCGCCGGACGACGTAACCTTAGCTGGGACACCCACTGGCACCTTCGCCAGCTCCAATGTCGCCAACAATGTGACCGTAAACATTTCCGGCTTCACGCTCGGGGGGAGCAAGCGCGGCTAATTACCGACTCACGCAACCCTCTACCAACGCAGATATCACCGCCAAATCTGTAGCGATCAGTTCCGGTCTGGCCGGCATGACCCGCGCTTACAACGGCACAACTACGGCAACGATTTCTTCCAACAACGTTGTGCTGACTGGCTCTCGTCTCGGGCGACACGGTGTTGGCCCGTACGAATGGTTACACGGCTAACTTTGCGGACAAAAATGTTGGCTCGGGCAAGGCGCTCACCGTGGCCGGCCTCACGTTGACCGGTACGCCAGCCGCTAACTACTCGCTGGTTCAACCCACCAATCTCGTCGGGAACATCACCAATCGGTTGCTCGTGGTCACCGCCAGTGGCGTGAACAAGACGTACGATGGCACGACGACTGCCACCGTCACGTTGACCAACGATGCCGTTTCAGGTGATGTGGTTACACAGACCTACACTGCGGCGGCCTTTGCCGACAAAAATAGCGGGACAAACAAAGCCGTGAACGTCAGTGGCATCAGCATAACAGGCGGTGCCGATGCTGCGAATTATGCCCTCTCCAATACGACCGAGATTGCTACAGCGAACATCTTGGTGCTGCCAGTGCAGTTGTCCGGTGCGCATATTTATGATGCGGCGAGCAATTCACCAGCTGCAGATCTGATTATTGATAACAACTACGACGGTGTGAATGTCGCCCTCTCGGGCAATGTCACATTAGGTGGAAAAAATGTTGGTGCGCATGCGGTCACCTCCATCGGAGCTCCCATCCGGGTCCAATCCACAAGGTGCTGTTCGGATTCTATCGTGTTTCCCTATTAACCTT
>JASGKY010000023.1:0-42805 GCA_049840435.1 Verrucomicrobiota bacterium
ACGTATTGCTAAGGTTAATAGGGAAACACGATAGAATCCGAACAGCACCTGTTGAACTGGAGCGCGTCCACCAGGCGCACGAGCTCGTCCATGTTGCGGCCGAGGGGCAGGTCGTTGATGATCTGCGAGCGCACCACGCCGTTCTTGTCGATCAGGAAGGCGCCGCGATAGGCCACGCCGCCCTCGGATTCCACGTCGTAGGCCTTGCAGATCTCGTGCTTCACGTCGGCGGCCAGCGTGTACTTCACGGGGCCGATGCCGCCGTCCTTGATGGCGGTGTTGCGCCAGGCGTTGTGCGTGTGCCGGAGTCGATGGAGATGCCGATGACCTCCACGTTGCGCTCCTTGAACTGCGGGATGCGATGATCGAGGGCGATCAGCTCGGACGGACACACGAAGGTGAAGTCGAGCGGGTAAAACACGAGCACGGCGTACTTGCCCTTGGCGGCCGTGGAGAGCTGGAAGTCGTTTTCGATGGAGCCGTCCGCCAGGACTGCCGCGCACTTGAAATCAGGGGCTTTCTTTCCGACCAAAACGCTCATAAATGATTTCTCCGTTCGTTCGCTGCGGGTGAGTTGTGGTGGGGAGATTGACCCCCGACGCCGAGATGTCCAACCGTGGGCGCGCGCCCGCGTGCCGGGCGCAGTGAAGGGCGGCCGCGTCAAGCCTTGGCGGCGAAGGCGGGCTGGGTGCCTGGCGTGGGTCCGGCGAGCGCGCGCGCCACGCCCTCGCGCAGCTCGGCCGGCGAGAACGGCTTGAGCAGCGCGGCGTAGTGGCCGCGCCGCACCAGGTCGCGCAGCCCTTCGTCTTGCACGTAGGCCGAGCACACCAGCACGCGCGCCGCCGGGTGGAGCTCGCGCACGCGCCGGATTCAAACTCCTCGCCCCCGATGCGCGGCATCACCGCGTCCGTGCACAACAGCTCGATGCGCGGCGCACGCTCCGCGCAGGCCAGGGCCGACACGCCATCCTCGGCCTCGAGCACCTCGTACCCCGCGCTCTTGAGCTCCGCGACGATGCTCTGGCGCACCCGCGGATTGTCCTCCGCCACCAGCACCGGGGTGCCCGGCGCCGCCGGCAGCGGGGGCGGCGCGCTCTCCCGCTCGGCGATTTCTGCTCCGCCGTCGCCGCCGGCAACTCGAGCGTGAAGGTGGAGCCGCGTCCCAGCGCGCTGTCGATCCCGAGCCGGCCACCGCAGGACTCCGCGAAGGCGCGCACCACCGCCAACCCGAGCCCAGTGCCGTGATTCGGGTGTCCTTGGTGGTGAAGAACGGCTCCACGACGCGCGGCAGGGCGCTCTCGTCGATGCCAGTGCCGGTGTCGCGCACGTGCAGCCGGACCGCGCGCGCGGGCGCCTCCGGCGCGGTCACGAAGCCGTAGCGCGCGGGCACACCGTTGCCGCGCTCGGCGAAGATGCTGATCTCCGCCGCCGTCCGGCATGGCGTCGCGGGCGTCGATGACCAGGTTGATCACCGACCTGCTCGAGCTGGCGCGCGTCCACGTACACCGGCGGCAGCTCCCCCGGCACCGACACCGTGACGCGCACGCGCCTGCCGAGGCTCGACTGCAAGAGGCGCTCGACGCGCTCGAGCACCCGCGCCACCGACACCGCCTCCAGCTTGAGCACGTCCCTGCGCCCGAGCGTCAAGAGCTGCCGCGTAAGGGCGGAAGCGTTGCTGCACGCCTCGCGAATGGCCGCGCACAGCTGCTGCGTCTTGCCCTCATCGCTCGGCTCGCGCGTCCCCGCGCGCGCGACGCGTTCGATCAGGTCCGCGCAGGTCAAGGCCACCGTGAGGTTGTTGTTGACGTCATGGGCGACGCCCCCCGCCAAGCGCCCCACGGCCTCGATTCTTTTGCGCTCGAATCAGCTCCTGCTCCACCAACTGCCGGCGCTTCGTTTCCGCTTCGCGGGCGGCGCTCTCGGCGCGCTCACGCGCGAGCGCGCGCTCGGACTCCAACAAGGTCTCGGTCAACCGCCGAATCAAGTAGGAGCTGGCGAGCGCGCCGATGCTGCCGTAGCAGACGACCGTGAACACGATTCGCAGGACGTTGCTCGGGGAGCGCGGCATCCGCCTGCTCGATGGGGGGCCGCTCCAGGGTCCCCCCCACCACCAGCGCGAGCCAGGTCAGCGTGGCGAACGTCATCCCGACGAGCAGCAGCGCCGCCTGACGCGCGCCCAGCAGCAGCACGCCCAACACGGGGACCACGGCGAAGACGGCGCCGATCCCACCGGCAAAGCCGACCAGGGGGACGGCGAATACCGCGAAGACGGCGAGATTGGTCACCAGCCACCACGCGCGCGCCCGCCAGTCGGCGCGGGCGACCGCGCAGATCAGGGCCGAGATTCAATAGCCCCCGAGCACCACGAAGCCCGCGGAGACGCGCAGGCGCCGGGCGTCGCGCAGCGCCCATAGCAAGGAGGGCAGCGGGATCAGCATGCAGGCCTTCGCCAAGGCGTCCACCAGCACGCTCCGCCAACCTGCCAGGCGCGCGTCGGCACCCGGCGGGTTCCCGCCTGAATCGGCCATGGAACCAGGCTAACGTCCCGCCTTGCCGACGTCCACCAGGACGGTGACGCACGGGCCACGCCCCGAGACGCGGGACGGGCGCGGGGGCCGTGCCGTGCCGTGACGCGCGGCAAAAATAGGAGTCGGGGTGATGCACGGCGGCGCGCCCTCGCGGCTGCGCCAGCTCGGTACGAGCTTGGCGCAGCTCGGCACACGTCGAGCCTGGGAAAGGCCGAAATCAGCCAGAAAATCCCGGACCCAAGCGCTGGCATGAGAACTGCTCACGGGGTGCACGCGGGCCCTCCATGCCCGTGAGAGGACTGTTTGCGTGAAGACCATTCTTAGTGCGGGCCTGTGGGCCTTGAGCGGGGCGCTGTACGCGGGCGGCGCGAGCGTAGCGCTGGCGCAAAATTGCCAGGCGGACACGGACTGCGGGGCCGGCCACACTTGCGAGCTCTACACCTCGCAGAGCTGCGACGAGAACTGCGACGAAAAGGGGAACTGCAACCCGACCTGCACCGACTCCCAATTCGGCTATTGCGCGCGCGCCGCCTGTGCCGCCGACGCAGACTGCGGCGACAGCATGGTCTGTCAGCTCTCGACCTTTGCCGACTGCACGCCGGACGTGAGCTGCAAGCCGGGCGCAGACTGTCCAGACGCAGGTCCCAGCACCTGCACCGAAACGACCCAGGGCCAGTGCGCCTACCACTACGAGCTGCCCTGCCAGGTGGACGCAGACTGTGGCGGCGGCTTCACCTGCGAAGACGACGTGATGTCCGAGTGCTCGGGAGGCAGCGCGGAGGGCCCCGACGGCAGCGTGACCTCCTTGCCCGAGACCTGCACCGAGACCAAGCCGGGCACGCGCCACTGCGTGCTCCAGGAGCTCCCCTGCAGCGCGGACAGCGACTGCCCCTCGCAGCTGCGCTGCCAGAGCGAATACATCTATGCCCCGTGCTTCGGCGGAGACGGCGATGGCGACGGGGACGGGGACGGCGATGGCGCTGTGGATGGCGGCGTGGGCTACGCGCTGCCGCCCTCAGAGGCCCAGGACGCAGCGGTGAACCAGTTGCCGGCGAGCGACGCGCCCGCGGGAGAGGGGGACACCGCGAGCGCCCCCAGCGCCGGCGAGAACGCCGACACGCCCAGCACCTGCCCGCCCCCCAGCCAGCGCTCCACCTGCCAGCCGCCCGAGGAGTACTATTATGGGCACGCCGCGGGCAACAGCGGGGATGGTGATGGCGCCGTGAGCGCCCCGTCCAGCGGGGAATCGGACGCAGGGCACGGCCGGGGAACCCGACGACGACGGCGACTCGGACCCGACAGCGAGCTCGGCGCACCACGGTCGCGGCCACTCCCATGGCGGCCATGTGGACACCACTCGCAGCGACTTCTGGCGCGCCGTGGTGGCCCTGTTCGCCCGCGGTGGCTGCAGTGTAACCAGCCCGGCGGACCTGCAGATGGCGGACCTGTCCTGGCTGATCGGCTTCGGCCTGGTGGCGCTCGGAACGCGCCGGCGCCGCCGCTGAAGCAGCCCTCCGCGGGCGCTGCTACGCTCCCGCCGCAGAGGGGTCTTTCGATGTCCGGGGCGAGCACGCGTAGGCTGGGCGTTCGCGCTGTACGCGGTCGCTTGCAACGCACCCGATGAGACGGCAGAGAGCGCGGTCGACGTGGGCGCACGCCCGCTGGAGCTCGTCCAGCAGCTCGCGCCCGGCGCGCTGAAAGAGCGCCTGCTCGCCTGCCGCGATCAAACGCGGCGGCCTACCCGCTTTTCCATCGGGCACCGCGGCATGGCCTTCGAGTTCCCGGAGGAGACCGCGGAGGCGATGCGGGCCGGGGCGCGCATGGGCGCCGGCATTTTGGAGTGCGACGCTGAATTTCACGCGCGACCTGGCGCTGGTGTGCCGGCACTCGCAGTGCGACTTGCACAGCACCACCAACATCCTGCTGATCCCGAGATTGGCCGCGAAGTGCAGCGAGCCCTTCGTGCCCGCGGACCCGGCCACCAAGCAGGCCGCGCGCGCCCGCTGCTGCACGAGCGATTTGACGCTGGCCGAGTTCAAGCGCCTGTGCGGCAAGATCGACGGCGTGAACGCGGAAGCCACGCGCGTGGAGGACTACGTACGCGCGTCGACCGCCGCCGCCGCCGACGCGCCGAGCTGCGGCAGCGTGCTCAGCCACGACGAGTACATCGAGCTGGTGGACGAGCTCGGCCGCAGCTTCACGCCGGAGCTGAAGGCGCCCGTGGTCGCGATGCCGTTCCACGGCTACACCCAGGAGACCTACGCGCGCGCCATGCTCGCGGCCTACGAAGCGCACGGGATTGACGCGACGCGCGTGTACGCGCAATCTCTCAGCCTGGACGACATCCGGCAGTGGTATCCGGAAAAGCCCGACTTCGGCAAGCAGGCGGTGTTCCTGGATGAACGCGTGGATCAAAAGGGCGGCCTGGCCGTCGGCGAGCGCGAGCCTCGCCCGCGCTCGCGAAAGAAGGCGTGCGCTTCGTGGCGCCGCCGCTGTGGGCGCTCTTGAGCTTGGACTCGAGAGCCGGATTGTGCCTCGAGCTACGCGCGGGCGGCGAAGCAAGCCGGCCTCGAGCTCATCACCTGGACCCTCGAGCGCTCCCCCAATCTCGCGACCGCCGCGAGCACGGACTACTACTACGAGTCGATCGCCGCCGCGGTGCACGGAGAAGCAGACGTCTATCGCGCCCTCGACGCGCTCGCGCGGGACGTGGGCATCCGCGGCGTGTTCTCCGACTATCCAGGCACCGTCACCTATTACGCGAATTGCGCGGGCTTCGTGTTTTGAGGGGCGCGCACGCTCAGCGTGAGGTGGCGCGCTCCACGCCGGGGCGCGTGAACGTGAGCCCCGCGAGCACGTCGGCGAGCTGCGAGAAGGTCGCGCGCTGCAGCTCCGGCGTGGGCGCCAGCGGATTGAGCACGCACACGTCCACGCCTTGCTCGGCGTACGCGCGGAGCCGCGCGCGCACGTGGCCCTCTTCGCCGCTCACGCCGATGGCGTCGCACATGCGCTCGCTCATGGCCTTGGCCACGCCCGCGCGATCCCCGCGCCGCGAAGGCTTCCTGCACCGCGATGGCCTCGGGCTCCATGCCGATCCAGCGGAAAAAGCGGTTGTAACCGCCGGTGGCCACGTAGGGTCCGAACGCGAGCCGCACGATTTCGCGCCCCGCGGCCAGCGTGGGCGCGATGCAGACGTGGAGGCGCGCCACCACCTCGAGTCGGCTCGGATCACGGCCTGCCTCTTCCGCGACCGCGCCGCAGCTCGCCGAGCACCTGCGGCAGCGCGCTCTCCGGCACCATGTTGAGCACCACGCCGTCGGCCATGGCGCCCGCCAGCCGCAGCATCTGCGGATTGAGCGCGCCCACCAGCAGCGGCACCTCGGCCTTCGCGGGCAGGCGAAAGTTCTTCATGCTCAGGGTCTCGCCCTGCACCTGCAGCTTCTCGCCGGCGAAGGCCTTGCGCAGCGCCGCCAGGGCCTCGCGCATGCGCACGAGCGGCTTGTCGAAGGGCTGACCGGCCCAGTCGCGCACGATGTTCTCCGAGGAAATGCCGAGCCGAGCGCGAAGCGGCCACCGGTGAGCTCGTGCGCCGTGAAGGCGCCGAGGGCGTGGATCATCACGCTGCGGGTGCCGAGCGGCAGCACGCCGGTGCCGATGCGCACGCCGGGGACGGCCTGACTCAGCGCGCCTGCGAGGCCGTAAGCCTCCGCGGCGTTTACTTCGGCCAGCCAGATCTCGTCGTACCCGCGCGGGCACAATTCCTTGGCCAACGCGACCGCGCTCTGCGCGACGGCAGGCGAGCATCGGAACCATGGGCAGCGTCAGACCGAGGCGCGGGCGCAGCGTGGTGTTCATGCCCGCCTTTTTACCTCGAATTCGCGGGCGCGCAGCCACGCTGGACTTGACCGCGAGGCCCGAGCTTCGCTAGAGGACCCCATGCGCTCCTCGCTCTTGGGACTGTTCGCGCTCGCGGCCTGTAGCTCTGGTACGGCACACCCCCATGGAAAGGCCGGCGCGCCCGATGCGGCGGCGCCGAGGGACGGCGGCGTGGATGCGAGCGCAGACGCGGGTTCAGCGAACGACGCGGCGCCCGTCGCCGACGCGCAGGGGAACGCGGATGCCCGCCCAGCACGGACGCCGGCAGCGACGCCGCCATCCTCCCCGCGAGCGACAGCGACCCACTGACCACGGCGGTGGATACCTGGACCTTTCTGCCCGTCGCCGGCGCGCAGTGCGCCAACGGCACCCCCACCGGCGTGGGCGTGAACCGCTCCACGCTGTCCGCGAATCTGGTGATCATGCTGGAGGGCGGCGGCGCCTGCTGGGACGGCGAGTCCTGCTTCGTGAACAACGCCGCAGTGCACGTGCAAGACACCTACGACGCGACGCTCTTCCAGTCCGACTTCGCCTCCAAACAGGGCCCCACCACGCGCGATCCGAACAACCCCTTCTCCGCGGCCACCCAGGTGTTCGTGCCTTACTGCTCACGGGCGATCTGCACGGCGGCCAGGCGGTGCGAAGTTACGACGTAAACGGCGCCCAACGCACCATGCACTTCGCGGGCACCGCCAACATGCAGGCCGCCCTCGCGCGCCTGCGGGGCGGGTCTTCCCCACGCCGAGCACCATCTGGCTTCTGGGCGGCTCGGCCGGCGGCTACGGAGCGCAGCTCAACCTGCAGGCCGTGGAGCGCATGCGGTGGATGTGTTGAATACTGACACGGTGCAACTCAGTCTTGCTTTGGCAGATTCCGTGGTCAACGAAGGGGCGGGCAATAATGCCACGCTCGGCACCGTGACACGAAGCGTGGTCACCGCGACGGCGCAGAAGGTTCAACTTGCTCGCATCGGCAGCCCGCTCGTATCCGTGCCGGGGCAGGTGACGATTCCGGCGAACGCGGCAGCTGTGAACTTCAGCATTGGGGTGGCTGCGGATGGGTTGGTCACCGGGGCGCAGCAGGCGTTCATTGTCGCCAGTCCGCTCAATCAGTCCAATGTGCCGGAAACCATCGGCGCGGCGCAGGTCGCATTGCAGGTGCTCGACACCAACGGCCCCAGCCTGAATCTCCAGCTCGCCGACGCGGTGATTCCCAAAGGCAGCAACACGCTGGCAACGCTCACGCGTAATACGCCCGCAACCAATGCGCTCACCGTTTCTCTTTCCGCCGCACCGACGAATGTGATTTCCTTCCCGGCGACGGTGAACTTCAGCTTGGGGCAGACCAGCGTGACGTTCACAGTGACCGGCGTCTTGGACGGCTTGCAGACTGGTAATCGCGATGTTGTGCTGACGGCGGCGGCTGGTGGTTTCAACTCTGCCGCCCGGTCGCTTACCGTCTCGGATATTTATCTGCCGGATCTCGTGCCTGGTATCGTCAGTGTGCCAACCAATGCCTACACTGAACAGCAGATCACCGTGACGTGGAAGGTGACGAACATCGGTCTCGGCGCGACAACCAATCAAAACTGGTTCGATTATGTCTATCTCGCTACCGATGGGCTGGGGGGCGGTCAAACTTTGTTCGCTGCGAAGGCGCGGGTGCAGGCGCTTGGGGTGGGCGAGAGTTACACGAATTCTGCCAGCTTCTATCTCTCCGCGTTGCCAGGCAATTTCTGGATTATTGTTGAAGCGAATGGGAATCGCACCGTCACGGAACTCAAGACTGCGAACAACTCGATCTTCGCCAGCGTGCCGCTGGTGGCGAATGCGGCGTATCGGGCCGAGCTGCTCAGTGCCGCCCCCACGCTCGCGGCTTCGGGTACGCCGATTATCCTGCAAGGGCGCACCTTCAACCCGACCAACAACGCACCAGTGCCAAATCGCAGCGCTTCGGTGCGGGTTTTGGTGAACGAGACGCGGCGGGTGTTTTCGGTGACATCGGATGCAAACGGCAATTTCTCCTACACGTTCCAGCCGCTGGCTAATGAGGCGGGGGATTACACCGCGACGGCGGATCATCCAAGCCTCACTGCTGATCCGGCGGCACAGGCGTCGTTTACTTTGTTGGGGCTGGTAGCCGAGCCGACGACGGTTTCGCAGCAATTACTGCCGAACACGCCGGTCAGCGGCACGCTGCTCTTGAGCAACCTGACGAGCCATGCGTTGAATGGGCTGGCGTTTACAACGCCAAACTTGGGCACGAACCTCACTGCGCAATTCACTTTCACTAACACTACCTTGCCGCCGAATGGTGCGGTCGGTGTGAATTATACGCTGGAATCGCCACTGACCCGCGCTGCGCAATTGAACTTTGCTGCCACCGTGACCTCGACCGAAGGTGCGACGCGTGTCGTGCCGATGTACATCAAAGTCGTGCCGACGCTCGCGCAACTGGTGGCTACACCAAGTTATCTGCAGCGCGGCATGGTGCGCGGCGAGCAGGCGGTGGTGTCGTTTACGATTGAAAATACCGGCGGCACGGCGAGCGGGGATTTGATAGTGCAAATTCCCAGCCTGCCCTGGCTGAGTCATGGCTCGGCTACGAACCTTCCGTCCATTCCTGCAGGCAGCAATGCGGTGGTGACGCTGTTGTTGAATCCAGCGACTGATCTCACGCTCGGTCTCTATAACGGTAACATCGCCGTGTTCAATCAGAACGTCGGCCTCACCATTCCGTATCAGTTCCGCGCTGTGTCTTCGGGCATCGGCGATCTCATCATAAACGTGACGGACGATTACACCTACTACGTCGCCGGCGAACCCAAGGTGACCAACGCCACTGTCGTTCTACGTGATCCATTCACCGGCGGCATCGTGGCGCAGACCAATTCCGGGACGGCCGGTGTCGCACAATTCAGCGGCCTGGCCGAAGGCGGCTACACTGTGGATGTCTCGGCGGACAAACATAACCAGTTTCGCGGCTCAGCGACGATTGCCGCTGGCATCACGAACACGCTTGAAGCCTTTTTGCCGCGCCAGCTCGTGACCTATCAATGGTCGGTCGTGCCGACGGAGATCGAGGACAAATACAAGATTGTGTTGGAATCGGTGTTCGAGACCGAAGTGCCCGTGCCCAACGTGGTCATTGAGGAGCCACAGGTCATGGTCGTGGTGGCCCCAGGTAAGGTTTCGCAATTCGAGATGAAATTGACCAACCAAGGGTTGATTGCGGCGAATGATGTCACGGTTGAAGTTCCTTACCATTCGACCTATCTCATCACGCCGTTGGTGCAGAACGTCGGCAAGATTCCCGCTAAGAGTTCGGTCACCATTCCGGTTACAGTGCAGTTCCGGGCCACTGCGAGCGGTGGCGCCGTTGCCGCCGCGAGCGGCGGGGCGGGCGGGCCACAGGCGGCGGATGACCCCGGTTGCACGCTGGAAGATATCAATGCCTGTTTGCCGAAAATTTCCTTGCGGGCGCGCTATTCGTATCCCTGCGGCGGGAATAATGTTTCGCAAAACCGCAGCTTGGATCTTTCCGTCATCTGTGCCGGTCTGGATGCGCAGGAATGTTGGGAGAACCTGCGCGAACTGGTGGGCTCAGGCAATCTCATCGGGGTTGGCTGCAACGCCATCAACGCCTTTCTCGCGTGTGTCGGGGCGAACCTCACTCCGTGCCAGCAAGCAGCGATCTCCACCGCCTGTGGCGCGGCATTGGGTGGTGTGGCTGGAGCAGTCGGTGCCGGGGCGGGCGGGGCGCTCGAATGTCTCTGCTCGCATCTGGACGATATTCCCTTTCCTTCCTTCGGGGGGGGCTCTTCGCCGGCTCCGGGAGGAGACGTTCTGTTGCCGATCTTACCGACCGGCGGCTATTACGCGTGTGGCAATCCTGTCGTAACCTACATCTACATTCCCGGCGGCAACTGTAGCGGTTCGTCGCCAGCGCCGACGGCTACTGCGACGACTTCAACGGGCTTTAACCCTTCGACAGCACCGCGGATTGCCGCGCCGTCCAAGGCCAATGCTTCTTCGGGTGTCTGTGCGCGGGTGCGCCTCCGCATCAATCAGGAAGTCGTCATGACCCGCAGCGCGTTCGTCGGCACGTTGGAGATCGAGAATGGTGGACTGTCTTCTATTACCGGGGTGCAGGTCACGCTGGACTTCCGCGATGGTGGCGGGACAAATGCCGCGAGCAAGTTTGTCGTCGAAGGCCCGGTGTTGAGCGGTTTGACCGGAGTGGACGGTTCGGGTGAACTGATGGGCGGCGCGACGGGTTCGTCGGTTTACACGTTCATCCCCACCACGGACGCCGCGCCGGATCAGCCGAAGACATACCAGATCGGCGGCACGTTGCGTTACATTGACGACGGTCAGGAAGTTGTCGTGCCGCTGCTCTCCGCGCCAATTACGGTTTATCCCGAGGCGAAGCTTGATCTCGTCTATTTCCAGCAGCGCGATGTTTATGGCGACGATCCGTTCACGCTGCCGATCGAGCCGTCCGAGCCTTACACGCTTGGCTTGATCGCAAAGAACATCGGTGCGGGCGACGCGAAGAATTTCGAGATCACCTCGGCGCAGCCGCAGATCATCGAGAACGAAAAGGGCCTGCTGATTGATTTTCGCATCATCGGCACGCGCGTTGGTAGCAATGCAATCTCGCCGTCGCTCACTGCCAAGCTGGGAAGCATCCCCGCAGGCTCGGCCAAGGTGGTGACGTGGGACTTGATCTCGACATTGCAGGGTAAGTTTATCTCGTTTGAGGCGTCGTTCGAGCATGTAGATGGTTTGGGCCGAACGAACCTCTCGTTGATCAACAGCGTCGAGACGCATGAATTGATTCATGCGGTACGGGCCAATCGCGTCACCGATGATGGCATTGTGGACTTCTTGGTGAATGATTTCGCCGATCCGCAAAATCTGCCAGACTTGCTCTACCTGAACAGTGGCGCGATTGAATCGGTGAACGTTGTGACCAATGGCAGCTTCGACGCACCGGCAGGCCCGGGCCATTTACAGGTGCAACTTACGACGACCGTCAGCAATGGCTGGAATTATTTCCGGCTGCCTGATCCGGGTGCGGGTTACCTGCTGGCGAGCGTCATTCGTTCGGATGGTAAGGTGCTGGCGTTGACGAACAATGCTTGGACGACCGACCGCTCGTTCCCGTCGTCCAGCCCGGGCGCGATTAAGGAGCACCTCGTGCATTTGTTCGACTGGGCTGGCTCGGGGCAATACACGTTGACCTACCGTTCTACGAATACAGCGACCCCATACATTGTCCAGTTCGTGCCAGTAACGCCGTTTACGCAGACTGGCGCAGTGGCGACGGCGACCATCATCTTCTCGGAACAGATGAACCTTGCCACGTTCAATTACAGCGCTATCACGCTAAAGCGTGATGCGGGCACAAATCTTATCACGGCGTCCAGCGGTGTTACGGTGACATCCGCTGGGGGGAACAGCTACACCATCAACGGCCTCACGGCGCTAACAGGTGTGGACGGTAATTACATGCTGACAGTGAGCGGGCACAACCTCTTTGACGTGTGGGGCAATAATATTGGCGATACCTCTGCCTCCATTTCGTGGGCCAAGGGCAACGCTGCGCCGGTAGTAGAAAGCATCTCAGCCATCACACCGAATCCGCGAAACACCCCGGTGGCGTCCTTGTTGGTCACATTCTCGAAGGCAATTAATCCGGCAACCTTCACACTAGAAGACCTGGCACTTACTTTGGACGGTGGCACGAATCTCATTGGTGTAGGTGTCAGTATCACCACGGCAGATAACATCACCTTCGCGGTTTCTGGTTTGGGCGGTTTGACCGGGAGCGAGGGACATTACGCCTTTACCGTGAACGCAGCGACCTTGATTGATGACGTGGGTACTGCAGGTATGGGAACGCAATCTGTAGCGTGGGAAATGATCACCAGCGCGCCACAAATTACCGCCTTGCCGCCGGTGAGCACAAATCCGCGCAACATCGTCGTTCAAAATCTCGACGTGACCTTCTCGCATCCGATCAATCCGGCGACGTTCACCTTTGCCGACCTCGGTACTGACGCGCAACGGCGGGCCGAACCTCATCAGTTCCAACGTAACAGTGACGGCGTTAAATGCGACGAGCTATCGCATTGGCGAAATCAGTTGGGTGCAGGGCAGCGCAGGGAATTATTCCTTCACTGTGAATGCTTCTGGCATTCAGGACCTCGCTGGTAACTCAGGCACAAGCGGCACCAACATCACTTGGCAGATGATTCTCGATACGCCGCCCACGCCGACGAATTTGGTCATCACGCCTGATCTTGGCATTTCGGCAACGGACGGCCTGACCAGTACCGAATCCGATTACGCTCGCCGGCACGGTGGCTGGCACGAATCTCACGATTCGCATCTTTGATATAAGCACGGCGACGGATTTGGGCTTGGCGACGATGAACGGCACAAATTTCACCGCGTCGCTGCTGTTTGCGGCCTCGGGCACGCATCGGCTCAAGGTCACGGCGGTTGACAGCGCCGGCAACGTGTCTGCCAGCGCCGAAAAACAAGTGATCTGGGATCAAGTCCGGCCCTCGGCCAGCATCGGTCAGGTGCTTACGCCGATTTATGCGGGCATTAGCAGCATTGCGATCACCTTCACTGAAGCCATCAATCCAGCAACGGTTTCGAGCAATAACTTTGTGCTCACGCGCAACGGGACGAACGTGCTTTCAGTCGCTTTCAGCATGGTCGCTAGCAATATTGCCCAACTTGGTGGGTTGAGTGCGATTACGGAAGACTTGGGGGTGTATCAGGTGACGGCTAATCTGAATGGGGTTGCGGATTACGCGGGCAACACTGCGACAAATCTCCTCACGATGAGTTGGTTGCGCGACACGTTGAATCAGCCGCCGATTATCACGCCAATCACCAACGTAGTGGTAACGCCAGATAGTAGTGTCTACTATCATGTGGAGGCGCTGGATCCGAATGGAGACGAGTTGACTTTCAGTCTGGCCTCTGGCGCTCCGACCAATGCGGTCATCGTAGCCACCAATGGCGTGTTCCGCTGGCGTCCCACCCGGGCCAACGCTTCGACCACACGCAATGTTACCGTGGTTGTGACGGACAATGGGAATCCTCCAATGAGCGCAAGTAACACCTTCGCGATTACCGTGCTGGATTATCTCGATGTGAACTTGGGGCAGACCAACTTGTTGGGTGGTGGTGTGGCGACATTGCCGGTGATGGTTTCTTCCAGTGAAGGCGTGAGCAACGTGCAATTCCGCGTCGCCGTGCCCTTCGGCGTGCTGACGAACTGGACGCTGGTGTCGGAGTCCGCGCAACTGGCGACCGCGACGTTGCAGACGGAGGCTGCCGCCTTCACGGTCAATCTCGAAACGCTTCCCGGGCAGCTTATCCAAGGCACACAACTGGTATCACGCTTGGAATTTACCGCGACAACGAATTCGTTGTCACAATTCCTGCCATTGCACGTGGCTGATCTGGATGGCATTAAGCCCGGCGGCATCACTTACAGCAACAACGTGGCTGGGAGCGGTCGCGTTGTCGTGGTGCAGGAACATCCGTTGTTGGAAAGTTTGGTGCTCTCCAATCAGACACGGCAGTTGCTGTTCTATGGGCGACCGGGCACCAATTATCAGTTGCATATCGCGACAAATGTTATTCCGCCGATCCACTGGCAGCCGGTTACTAGTTTTAACCAGACCAACGTGCTCGTGCCCTGGCCGCTAGGAGCAAACAACGGCATGTTCTTCTATCGGTTGGAACAAGTGCCGTGACGAGGGAGACGCTGCTGAGTTAGTGCAGAAAATCGCGCTCTAAAGTTTCCACCAGCTTGGCCACGGCCATCATCAGTTCGCCGCGACGTTCGATGTCTGTTTCATCGGCGGACATGTCAATCGGCTCAGCAATCACAGCGGAGTAACGTTGGTTGAGTGGCAGGGCTTCGTCTTTATTACCGAGTTGGCGTACCAGTTTGAGCACAGCATCAGCACGACGCTGGGCTTCGGCAATCTTCTTCAACGCAGCGCTCGGCGACGTCTTTCCGACCTGAACGCGTTTCAGCAAGCCGCAATCAAATGTCGCGCAACGCTGCGGGCGGTCAGCATAGATACGGCAGAGCCCGTTGACCAGGCAGGTGCAGGGCTGGGCGAAGGCGGTTTTGCGACCTTTGCGAAAGAATTCCAGCCCCAGTTTGCCAAGGTGCTTGGCATCGTCTGTGCGCTGAAGTTCGACATCACCAAACAACACGCCATTGCAACATAGTCCGCATTTCGGACAAAGCTGGCTGATGGCGACAGCGGATTTGGCGGCGGAGACTTTCACACGAGTTGCAGGCCAGGGGTGATTTCCTCGTCGTAACCCTTAGCGGTATCTCCGGTGAGGAGCTTACGTTCGGCGAGAATTCCCACCATCGCAGCGTTATCCGTGCAGAGGGATTTTTCGGCAAGGCGGAGTTTGAGTCGGTGGCGCTCGCAGGCCTTGGCTAGTTCGATGCGCAGGCTGCGATTGCACGAGACGCCGCCGGAGGCGGTGACGCTCTTCACGCCGAGCCGCTTGGCAGCGCGCAAAGTTTTCTTCACGAGCACTTCTACAATGGCGTTTTGCACGCTGGCGCAAAGGTCGCGGAGTGATTGTTCATTCTCCAGCAATATTGGATGATCGCGCAGAAAATAGCGGACCGACGTTTTTAAGCCACTGAAGCTGAAATCATCATTGGCGTCATTGAGCAATGGGCGTGGAAAATCGTAGGCATCTGGATTCCCTTGCTCTGCAAGCCGGTCAATCACCGGACCAGCTGGGTAGGGGAGTCCCATGAGTTTTCCGGCTTTGTCAAAGCATTCGCCCGCTGCGTCATCAATCGTGCCGCCCAGCACGCGGTGTTTCAGTTCGGATTCGACATGAACCAGCATGGTGTGCCCACCGCTGACGATGAGTGAGACATTGGGCTCAAACAATGCGAACTCGGCGCGGGGTGGATGGCCCGCAATCCAAGGCGAATAAAGATGCGCTTCGTGATGATGAATGCCGATAAACGGCTTTTGCAACGCATAGGCGATGGCCTGGCCGGCTTTGAAGCCGACAAGCAACGCCGTTGGCAGCCCTGGACCTTGCGTGGCTGCGACCGCATCGAGTTGATTGGCTTGGATGCCAGCATCGTGCAACGCAGCGGTTGCAACCGGGAGGAAATTTCGCAGGTGTTCGCGCGCGGCGAGTTCGGGAACGACGCCACCGTAGTCAGCGTGAAGTTTGATTTGCGAGGAAACCACGGTGGACCGTACGCAACCGTCGGAAATCACGGCCGCGCTGGTTTCGTCGCAAGAAGTTTCAAGCGCCAATAAGAACACACGCCAAGGTTAGGCGGCACAGCGTGGGAATCAATTCCGTTCGTTGCGCGACGCGATTTTGCCGGATTTGGCTTTGCTGGTAGGAATCGGAGAACGTTCGGTGAATACCATGATGCCCTTGAGCACATCGAGCGCACGCTCAAGCTGTGGGTCCCGGGCACTGCGAACAGCGGCGCGTTCGGCTTCCTCCACAGATTCAACTCCCCCGGGCGTGATGCGCAGACGGGCAAGCCGTTCTTCATCATCGGACATAGGAACAACGATATCGGGCGTGATGCCGTGTTCGTGAATGACCTTGTGGCTAGGAGTGTAATATTTGGAGGTGGTCAGACGCAGGGCTGAACCACCTTCGAGCGGGAGGATCTCTTGGACCGAGCCTTTGCCAAAAGTTTTCTCGCCGATGATGATGGCCTTGCATTTACCAAGCGCGGCGTAGTCTTGCAAACAGCCGGAAACAATTTCCGACGCGCTGGCGCTGCCGTAGTTTACCAGGACCACCAATGGCATATCGCGAAATTCGCCGGTGCGGTTTGTAACCTTACGGTCCTTCTTGTCGTTGCGCCCCTCGGTGGTGACGACCAGCTGACCGCGTGGGAGGAACCGTTCGCAGACTTCCACGGCTTGATCGAGCAGTCCGCCAGGGTTACCACGCAAATCGAGGATCAAGGCCTGCATTCCTTGCGCCTTCATCTTTTTCAAGGCGGCATCGAGTTCAATACTGGTGCGTTCCCCGAATTGGGTCAGGCGCACGTAACCGATCTTGTTGTCGAGCAGGGAAAATTCCTTTTTACCGTTTACGTCCTTGGCCATGTCCACTTTGATAACGGCACGGGTAAGCTTGTAATCCTTGGTCTCCCCAGAGGAAGGGCGCTGCATTGTGAGGGAGACTTCGGTGTCTGGCTCACCCCGCAATTGTTTGACCGCTTCCTCCACCGACATTTTCTCAGCACTCTTGCCGTCAATCTTCAGCAGCCGATCCCCCGCCAGAATCCCCGCTTGAAAACCAGGGGTATCTTCAATAGGTGTAACAACTGTGACGTAACCATCGCGGCCTTGAATGACAATGCCCAATCCGCCGAATTGGCCTTGCGTATCACTTTGCAACTCTTTGAATCGCTCGGGATCAAGAAATTCGCTGTGAGGGTCGAGCGTGTCCACCATGCCGCGGAGCGCCCCATAGACAAGCTCTTGATAGGTGAGATTGGTGCCGTCCACGTAATCGCGACGGACCTTTTCCATAACAAAGGAGAACAATTCCAGGTTGGGGTAGGGAGAATCCTTTTGACCGGCGGCAGCGCTGGAGAAATAGACCTGCGCGCCAAGTGCCAGATTAAGCGCCAAGGCCACGATGACGATTCCGTAAATCAATCTTTGTTT
Organism: Verrucomicrobiota bacterium; assembly: GCA_049840435.1. Classification (GTDB taxonomy): domain Bacteria; phylum Verrucomicrobiota; class Verrucomicrobiia; order Limisphaerales; family JADLHS01; genus JADLHS01. Next base: position 17,133 of record JASGKY010000023.1, read on the forward strand.
CATAACAGCACAACCGCCATTTTCTGCGCCTGACAATAGATTTGGAATGCCAGCTTGGCAAGGAATGCGAGTGTGAAACCACCCCCGGTGAAACCCGGGATTTGCGCCCATTGCTGCTCCGGGGCTTGAAATACCGGGCATCTTTAACGAGAAGTTTGTCCTCCCAAGTGATTAAATCACCAATTGATCGAGAGCCATCGCTGCGCCTTGTAAACACACGGCTCGTTCCAGCTATTTCCGGTTGCCCCGCCAGCAGCCATCACCGGCCACGCACGATCACTCTCCTCCCGACCTGATTGAAGACGTTCACCGGGAGGGGCTGGGAAGACGGAGGGGACGAAAAACTGCATGAGTAAATTCCCCCACCCCAGATTTACCTCAACCCAAGGCTGCGGATATTCAACCGTTTGCTCGCCGGGATCTTCGAGAGCCAAGGTGGCTGTATCAGAGATTGAAGTCGCACCCGTAATAACAGGGGGTGGATTGGAATCCAATGCAGTGCCGACCATCAGAAATCCAGTCAAACTATTGCTCGAATCGGTTTCGTTCGCAGGCAGAATGGATGAAAGCAAATCGATGTTTGCGGTAATTGCTGGTGGGGTAACAACGTGATTCCTCGAGCCAGCTGAAATGTTGTCAAACTTCAAAAGTTCGGGAGTCGGAAACAGCATTTCCAACATATAACTCATATCAGCGGCCGATGTTTTAGATGCTAATGCTGCCTGCTGACGCATTTCAACCCCGTTAGTGGTAGTGTCGGCATGTGCAACAAGAACCAGCGCGAACAATAATCCAACCGCTCCAGCGATGCTGAAAATTCTGGAGTTAATTAAAATTCCGTTGCGCCTAATGGCCTTTGTGTTCATGGCCTATTCTACTTTCAACCTACGCCCCCCAATGGCTTCGTCAAGATTGGGGGGAAAGATAACGGCCCTGAAACTAAGTTTCAGGGCCGGAAATTGGTTGCGGGGCTAGGATTTGAACATAGGACCTTCAGGTTATGAGCCTGAAGACTTATTTGTAAAATGCTATAAAATATAGCAAAGTAGCAAATTGTGTGGGTAGTGGTTGGTGGAATGGTGGGTTTTTTCCTTGAAGGTGTTCGGCATGTTGCGGTATGTTTCTGGTGTTGCAACAAACCAAGAAAGGAACTCTGCCATGCCTCTCGAATTGCGATGGAAGTTAAGTGGACCGCTCCGGCCATTCTGGTACGGACGTTATGAAGTCGGTGGAAAACGATTCTGCTCCAACCTCGGAGTGAAGATTGCCGGAACACCGCCGGCATCACACTCACTGTTGGAAGAAGGTGATGCGGCGTTTGAGCGGTCGCGAGCGACGGCGCAGGCGAAACTGGATCAGATTGTCGAGGAGGCGCGAAGCAAACAGGGCTCGGAGCGATTGGTGGAAAAGCTCTACGAGATCAAGACGGGCGAAGCGGTTAAATCGGTCCGCTTGGTAAAACTCTCGGAGGAGTGGTTAAAGATTCCCCGCAAGCGTAAGCCGGATGATCGGTATGCTTCACAATGTCAGTCCACGCTCAAGCGGTTCGCTGAATTCGTGCAGAAGTTGAACCCCAAAGCTGATGAGATCGCGCACGTGACGCGGACGGTAGCTCGGTCGTTCATGGATGCTGAGGAGAAGCGCGGTGTGACAGCCAAGACATGGAACGATGTCTTGAAACTGTTGCGGGCAACCTTTCAGCATTTGCTGCCGGCGGGGGCAATCAACCCTTTCTTGGATATGCCGACGCGGGAGACGGAGACGGTGTTTCGCATTCCTTTCACGCCGGAAGAACTCAAGGCCATCATGGACGCGGCGCAGGACGATGAGTTTATCCGCCCCATCCTAGTCACCGGCATTTGCACGGCGATGCGTCGGGGTGATTGTTGTCTCTTGGAATGGCCGGATGTGGACATGGAGCGGCGATTCATCACGGTGAAGACGGCCAAGACTGGGCAGACGGTGAGTATTCCGATTTTTCCGATGCTGTATGACGAGCTGAAGGAGCTGGCGAAGGAGAAAGGCAAGTCAGAGGGGAATGTCCGGCGGGACGCCCGTGCTGCACGCGCAGGGGGATATGTGTTTCCAGACCAAGCGAAGATGTATGAGGAGAATCCGGACGGGATCACCTGGCGGGTGAAGAAGATTCTAGCGGTGGCGTTGGGTGAGTCCGTGCCGGACGGGCCAACCGAGGAAGGTGATGCCCCTAATGCCTTAGCGGAGGTTTCAGAGGATACAGCGCGGAAGCGTGGAGCAGAATATATTGCCAAACTGGATGACGGCGAGAAGAAGCAACGCATGGCACATGTATTTGCTCTGTATATGGGAGGGAGGAAGATCGGTGACGTGGCCGAGGTTTTGAGAATCAGCAAGGGAAGCGTTTCTGGTTACCTGAACGACATCGAGACGGCGGTAGGTTGTAGAATCGTTCGAGGCCACGGGGAAACTCAAAGCATGACAGGGCGTTTGAATGCCGATACGGGATTATTATGGGTAAAGCGTGAAGGCGGAACACGGCGCGCGAGTGTGCGGGACTTCCATAGTTTTCGCGTAACATGGGTGACGCTGGCCTTAACAGCAGGCGTGCCGTTGGAACTGGTCCAGAAGGTCACGGGGCACAAGACGACGGACATTGTGTTGAAACACTACTTTCAGCCAGGGCGTGAAGCATTTCGGCAAGCGTTGCAGACCGCGATGCCAAAGTTACTGACGAACGGGCAGAAATCGCCGAAGGATGAGATGCTAGAAATTCTCGAAGCAACGACGGTCAAGACGTGGATGCGGGATCAAAAACGGTTGCTAGAATTGGTGAAGCTCTGAGAGCAATCAGTCAAGTGTGAGTCAAGTTATTGGTCAAGTGTCTGCGTAAAGCGCCTTGCGCCAAACGGTGGGAAGCGACCGATAAACGCCAGTGTTCCGAGCCGACGGCCAAGGCTCGGAACGATGTTGGCGTGCGGGAGGATTTGGTTCGGACGGTCGCCCTTATGGGCGGCATGACGGCGTCCCCCGCAATGGGGACTGTGGGGATGTGAGTCGGCAGGTATGATCATCGCAGATTTGGCGCTGCATTCTCAGTGCCGTGTGTGAAAAGGCTGGACCTGTTGTCCGGCCTTTCGTTTGTACGGATGGTGCGGGAAGGGAGTGGCCAAAACCAAGAACCCCTTCACGACGAAATGAATGGCCTGTTCCCGAGAACGAGAACAGGCCATTATGACAGTTTGTCTTACGTTACCCTAGCGCCGAAGTCATTTCTTCAAACGAAAGAACATGTTTCCAATTGTAATCGTATTGCTGACGACATTTTGATCACCGAAGGTTACTGGCGAGGATGGATTTGGTGTCCAATTCGGTGCTGACAGGTTTGTTTTGTACTCAAGCATGTAACCAATCGCGCTGGTCGGCCACCAGACTACAAAATTGCTGCCGTGCCGTGCGTAACTGAGCGTGGGTGGATGGGGCGACGTAACAGCGAAGCTGGCCGCAGCAATCGCGCTGGCGTTGTAGCCATTCTTGAACGCCTTGGCCTTGACCGTCGCCGAACTGGTCAACGTGAATGGCACACTGTAAGCCACCGCGCCGCCCGTCGGATCGTTGCCATCGGTGGTGTAACGGATCGTCGCGCCCGGCGTGGAGCAAGCCAGTATTACTTGCACCGAGTCCGCGAAGATTCCTCCAGTGGGCGAGATCGTCGGCACATCCGCTGTTGGAAGATATGCTGAGCCGAATACCTGGTGGGTGGCACCGCCACCTCCAGTAAACGAGACATTCTGACTGTCACTGCCAGCCGATGTGGGGCTGTAACGCACTGTCACGGTTGCGCTCTGGTTTGCCGTCAAGCTGTAGGGGCTGCCATCAATGATGCTGAAGGGAGACGAAACACTCGCACTGCCGGACAACGGTACCGGCCCGTGTTCTGCACAGTAAAGGTCCGACTGGCCGTCGTACCGGCCATGAGTGAACCGAAATCCCGGCTGGCAGGAGTGACGGAAATCGCTGGCGCCGGGCTGTTCACAACGATATTGACGCCGCCCGCGACGGGACTGTTGCTGGTGTCATTGGAAAACACTCGAAGCCGGCGAGTGGACTGGCCAGATGGAGACTGACCAAAATCCACGGAAACCCGGATCACCTGTGATGCTCCCGCAGCGATGCTAAAAGGTGCTTGAGGCGACCAAGTAATCCAAGGTGCGGAAGTTTCCGGCGAAATTGACGTGACAGTAAGCCCGCCGAGCCCGTCGTTGTAGATCGTGAAACTATCCGTGGCGGCATCCGCTGACGCGTATAGGCTGCGGATTCCTTGGATGTCGTCGTCATGCAAGCCCGTTGTATACTGATAAAACGCGTACATCGTCGCGGCGGGGTTGTCGCTATGATTAAGGCCAAGGCTATGGCCCGCCTCGTGCGTGGTGAGCGAAAAAATATCGTAGCCGGAACCAATGCTAAATTGGAACGCATCATTGAAGTGGATATCGCCGGCTCGGGGATTTGACACGATTGGCGGCGGATAAAAAGCATGGGCGAGGGTGGTGGGAGCAAATGGAAACCCATCACCATGGTCTGCTTCTGAAAGCCACGAAATATCAATGCTGTTGGCGAGACCGGCAGAATTCGCTCTCGTAAAGGTGATCGCCGCGTACTTCGACCACTCACGGAGGCCACGTTCAACCTCGGATTGCTCATAGTCGCCAGCAATGTCGGTTGTGCCATTTTCAAAGAAGTATGAAAGCGCTGAGGCTCCTTTTCCCGGCCCGTCCCATCCTTCGCCTTGGGTAACGAAATCAGCCACGGGACCGAGCGGAGTGAGCTGGCCCGGGCACTCGTGTAACTGCTGACCACTGGTCAGTGCGTCCGAGGCAGGAAACATCCAGGCCACCTGGTTGAGCGCAGCCAATTTTTCAACGGTCGCATAGTCGGCACGCACGACGTGAGTCTCAGGCCGGAGAAACCGATTTGTTATGACTTCGCACCCGGCACCCGAGAGCAATTGGTGTGCATGTGCTGCATCCACGCCGGCGAACATTTTCACCACCAATTTTTGCTTCTCCGACACACGCTTCACCAAGGGGCTAATTTTGTCCGCCGGGAACAGCTCGCCAGCCCACCGCACGCCGGCAACGCCAGTCAAATCCGACCCAGCCGGGACGTTCCCAATCAGCGTGTAATCCGAAACGTAATTCACAATGTTTACGCCTGCCTGCCTCAAGCCGTGGATGGATTCAGCCGTAAGAGAGTTAGTGAATTGAATTAGGAGGTAGTTATTTGTTGCTCCATGCATCACGGAAGTGTTCACGTCTGGAGTGAAACGACGATTCCGGAGTTTAAGTTCGTACCGGGCAACCGGCGAACTAATTGCGGCGGAATCGTTGGTCGCCGGCCCCGGCGCTGTTGAGGATGACAAAGAATCGAACGTCAAATTGAGCGGTGCGATGCGGATGATTGGATTTCCAGGACTGATGGTGAAGTTGGCGTCGCTGGTGTCAGCGGCGAGGATGTTGGCATTGACGTCCAGCGCCCGCACCCGAATCCGCGCCTGCGTGGAACTTGTGCCGCCGGGAATCGCCCAACTGAACGAGCGCGCTCCCGGGGTGAGCGCCGCGCTGATGTTGTTGTAGGTGCTGCCGCCGTCGGTGGACAGCGCGACTAGCTGATAGTTGATGTTCGCTGTGTTGCCGCTGATGGTCCAAGTCGCATTGTGCGTGTTGCCCGCCGTCCACGTTTGCCCGCCGTTGGGCACAGTAACGGTCACAGTTGGGTTAACCACCGGCGCACTGATGGTGAAGTTGGCGTCGCTGGTGTCAGCGGCGAGGATGTTGGCATTGACGTCCAGCGCCCGCACCCGAATCCGCGCCTGCGTGGAACTTGTGCCGTCGGGAATCGTCCAACTGAACGAACGCGCTCCCGGGGTGAGCGCCGCGCTGATGTTGTTGTAGGTGCTGCCGCCGTCGGTGGACAGCGCGACTAGCTGATAGTTGATGTTCGCTGTGTTGCCGGCGATACCCCAAGTCACATTGTAATTATTGCCCGCCGTCCAAATCTGCCCTCCATTGGGCAAATTCACAGTGGCCGTCGGATTAACCACCGGCCCGCTAATCGTGAAACTGCTGTCACTGGCGTCCTGCGCGAGGACGAACGTGTTGACATCCAGCGCCCGCACCCGGATGCGAGCTTGGGTAGAACTCGTCCCTCCAGGAATGGTCCAATTGAAGGAACGCGCTCCTGGCGTTAGCGCTGCGCTTATGTTTTGGAAGGTGCTGCCGCCATCGGTGGACAGCGCGACTAGCTGATAATTAATGTTCGCCGTGCTGCCGCCGATGGCCCACGTCACGGTGTAAGTGCTTCCAGCCGTCCAAGTTTGACCACCATTGGGCGCAGTCACCGTCACCGATTGTGCCTGGATACTTCCGGCCAACAGGGATGTTACTGCGACGAAGAATGCTAGGGCCGTCGCCTTCCTTAGCATCGACGGACCTGCAACCACTTGGAGTGGAATTCCCGGCGCTCCCCCCATTTGCACCTTTGGCAATACCGGTTTCGTCCACCCCAAGCCGGGGCTCCAGTCAACGGGCAAATTCCAACCTGCCGGTTCAGGCGTGTAAGCATCAAGGCGTGGTAGCGGATCTGTTACGGGTGCTTTTGCCCCGGAAGCCGCTGCCGGCTTTTTCAGGCCGAACCAGCCAGGAATGATGTGAATCAGATGGGTGAGTTTAATTATGGCGCGCAGGATGTTTGTTTTCATGATTTGATTTGTTCAGGTCGTTGTTGTCCTTTGGGAGCACAACGTGCTCCGCAACGCCATCACGACAATTTCCTCAAATCGTTACACAGTTTTTCCACGAAACTGAGCAGGGCCTAACCTTGGATTGCAAGACGCAGAGACGGAGTTTTGGCGAACTCGGCACGCCAACTTAAACAACTTCAGAAGCCATTGTTTTTGAAGCCTAAGGACCTCGATTAGCTAATTACTATTGGCTACGCAAACAACTTGTGTTTACAGGGTTTCCAGAGATTTTGTGATCCTGCAATCAAGACCGGAAAGATTATTGGAATAGTCCTCCAAACTGCTTGGATTGTGACTCACGGATGCCACCTTTAAGAGGGGGCAAGAGTTGTCGGAGTCGTCGGAGCTGTACCCTTTAATTTGCTTATATCAAACAGGTCACGCAGCACCCCTTCGGCTTGTGGGAGGCTGATTCGTTCCGCTTCACCGACCGATTTTTTCAAAAAATCACCAAGTTCGTCCTCGAGCCGTGATTTAGCGGTGCGTATTGCGCCTGCACTTTTGCCAGGAAGCCGCTTTGCCACCACAGTCGCACTGAAACTCTCGTGATTCTCAAGGGCTTCGATCAAGACATCAAATTCGGCTACCCGTCTCCGTCTTGCATATTCCTGTCGCGCCATGTGTTTTGCTCTCAAATAATGTTGTCGCAGACACTCGAGATCGAACTGAATGTCGGCCGCACTGGTTGTGATGTCGATGGGTTCAAGTTCTAAACTATCACTTCCGTCAGATTCGCGAGTAAGTTCGACCTGACGTAGATGCCCCCCGCGTTTTTGCCTTGAAGCTGCCCGCTGTTTATCCAGCAAGAATTGTTGAAATCTCCTGCGGACCAAGTGGCGAAAAAGCGGCATACGATCCGTCGGCTGCCGCGTGGTGGCTGAACGAATAATGTTGGGCAGCTTTGATTCCACAAATTCCATAACGCAATCCTCCAGATCGAGGGCTGACTGCAATTCTGACGCAGCCGAAGTGGCGTATTGTTGCAACGGCACAAGGTAGAATTCCTCGCAAAAACCTTGAATGCTCTGCGTGTCCTTCGACCGAAGATTGGCCAGTTGGGTCCAACTAGTGCGAACTGGGAAGCCGTGGGGATCCTTGGTCGCGGCGGACGAAGCAGTTGTTTTGCTCATGATCAGATATGTTTATCGCAGAGGCTACTCGAACTCGACGTTACGGGCAATTGGTCGCACATCGCATCAACAATTCACGCTTCTGTCCAAAAAGATTCTGGGCATGGGTTTGGGCTTTCGCATTACTTTTTTAAGCCATGAGGCTACCAATCCAAATTGAGCTTTTTTAATTCTTGTCGCAGGAACGGAATGTCCCAGAACTTAATCTCGCCGATGCGTGAACCACTAATAAGAGTGGAGCCATCAGAACTGAATTGTAGTGCCGTTACATGGTCTCCATGTGCGTCCCAACAAATCAGTGCTTTTCCGGTCTGAGAGTTCCAAATCCAAATTCGCGCAGCCTGTGCGGACGCAATTAAGGCCCCGTCCGGCGAAAGCACCATTGGATTGAACACCACGGCGGATTCGAAATCCATGCCGCCGATACTATCTTCAGCCTTAGCTGGGACTGAAACGGGCAAACAAGAGGCCAGAATCTGACCTGTTTTGACGTCAAAGACAGTGATAGTAAAAATATTCAAGCCAGGGCCAGTAGTCCGCACGGCGAGGCGTTTGCCGTCCGAAGTAAATGCAAAATTTTCGGCGGCGTAGATAGTCGGCATCGAACGCTTGCATGTTGAAACTACTTTCTTTTCCACAATGTCCCAGATTTCCTCGCGAGGCTTTTGACCAACAATATTTCGTCCGATTGCCAGGAATTTTCCGTCAGCACTGAATGCTGTCGGATACCTATTCATCTCCAAATCGGATTCAAAGGGCTGCGTGAATAGAATTGAGTCATGGCCTCGTTTCAAATCGAATAGATGACAGCGCACCTCAGTATGTGGTTGAAAAAAATGGCCGGGCACTGGAGTCTTAGGATCTTCATCCCAATCGAAATAGACGATGTAATTCCAAGCAGGGCTGACATTGAGCCCGCCAGCACCCTTTCGCAATGGTATTTCCAACTCAGTCAAAACCTGATTGGAGTAAGCAAGTCCGATCTTAAAATGACCGGCGCCAATGGTAACCATCGATGCTCGCCAAACAGTTTGGGTGGGCCCCGGTCCAAATCTTGCAGAGCTTTCCGATATTAAACGGTCTAAGTGCAATCTTCCGTCAGTCTTGCTTAAAACGCCCTGAAATCCATCAGTAGCTAAGAGGTTGTCTGAGGAGTCCACTTCAAGAAACGTCACCGGCCGATTGATTGACAATTGAGGCGGCGGAGGAATGACTTCGCGAATGGTTATCATAGCATTCACCCCATAGAGATCGACGTCTTTGCTACCCTGAATCGTTTTCAAGGATCGAATCCTTCCATTGCATTGCGTTACTAACATTCGCCCGTTAGGGGAGAGCGCGACAAACTCATGGTTCTTTATACTGGTTGTCTCTCCGGTGAACGGAAACGACACCGTGGTAAATATATCATCCATGCCGAGAAAGGTGGCGCGCAGGCTTGGATAAACAGCAAGCCCAGAAGCAAGAAATTGGTTACTTGAAATAACATGAAGGGGAAGCTGATTGTTGCGTCGACTCTGAAAGGGCACGATGGTCATTCCCATAACCGAGGCTCCATCAGAAATACCCGAAAAGGTCCTTTGTTCGAGTTGCCTCTTCCAGTCACCTTGTTCCGAGTCTAGCAAATATTCCGCGAGCATTCCATCCCCAACGTTGACCTCCATCAAACGCTTCATTGACGAATTGTTCAGAACCGCAACATGCAGAAAGTTTGCTTCGTTGGTGGATCCCCACATAAGCGCTTTGCCGTTTTGAGAGAAGTTCCTAAATGATGGCGCGTACTGACTTTGGTTTGTGAGAACGCTCAGCACGCCCTCCGGAAGTAACAGATTAACACTGGCACCGAAACCGATCCTATTAGTGCTGTCTCCCTGGGACAGTTTTTCTCCCCGCGGCAGCGAATAAGCGACATAGCCATTAGTATTGAGCAACCCTACGGCCTTAGTATCCGAGGAAAATGAGGGGACTCCCGACCCTGCTAAAGTCAAACTCCATTCCCGCTTTCGCACATTCCATAGCCGAGTTCGTGCGCCCGGTGCTGGAATTGCGAGCCAATTTCCATCAGGGCTAAAAACGATAGGATAAGTGCGAGACCGTCCCACGTGAGTGAGCAACGTTCCGCTGGACGTATCCCAGATCAACACCCGGGTTGAGGATTTTTTCGTTTGCCCAAAGAGCTCCTGAACAACCGCAGGTTCACCAAAATCGTCTGAAAGGCCGTTAGGCGGAAGTACTGCCGTAAGGCGTGGATCTACGATCCCCCCCAATGCAAGCAACTTCGAGTCAGGGCTGAATGCTGCGGTGGTTACTGCTCCGAAGGGAAAGACATGCGATTGCAATGTTCCAGGTGTGAAGGCCGTTTGCACGGCCTCATTTATCAACCTAAAGTCCGTTTTGAATTCAACAGCCTCAAGCAACAGCTCCCTTGCGCGCTGCACGTTCCCGCGAAGCCGTTCTGAACGTGCCTGTTGGAGTTTGAGTTTCCCACAATTGCATTTTTGTGGCCCTCCACTGCTGATAGTAGAATATGCAACCGGTGGCAACCAGGAGTCCGATAAGGAGTGCTGCCGCATAAAACTTTTTCCCATGACGCCTTTTCCAGCCAGAAATGCGACGGCTCCAAAGATCCTGCTCCGCACGAATGGAATTTGAGTCAAGGAATCCATTCAGATCCTGAACCAAGTCCAATGCGGATTGGTACCGGTTCTCTGGCAATTTCTCCAAACATTTCAGGCAGATGATTTCAAGGTTACGGGGAATCGTTTGGTCGATCTTCCTCAGGGGCTGCGGCTCTTCTTTCAATGTGCGATTTCGGATTTCTTCCGGACTGTCTCCAGCGAATGGCGGGTGTCGCGTTAAAATGAAATACAGCGTCGCTCCGACACCATAAACGTCGGTGCGCTCGTCTGTACGCTTTGATTCCCCCCGCGCCTGCTCCGGCGACATGTACCCGTGAGTTCCCATCACCACCCCGGTGCGGGTACGTCCGACTGGATCATCTAATCGTCTAGCCAAACCGAAGTCCGCGACCTTGATTTTACCTGTTTCTTGATTGACGAGAATATTGGAAGGCTTGATATCGCGGTGAATAATTCTTTCTTTGTGGGCGTGCACTAGAGCTCGCGCTACATCGCGCGCCATAATTGCCGCCGCGCGAGGCGGTATGGTGCTGCCTCTGCAAAGCTTCTCCAAGTTTTCACCCGGCACGAACTCCATTGAAATGTAATACAGTCCCTCATGTGCACGAGAATCAAAGAACTGCACGATCCGCTCGTCGTTAAAAGCCGCCAAAGATTTTGCCTCCTCTTCAAAGCGACGAATCGCTTCTGCCTTGAGCAAATCGATTGGTATGATTTTGAGCGCGACCGTTCGACAATGGTTTAGGTCTCTTGCCCGGTAAACCTGCCCGGAGCCGCCATGGCCGATGAATTCTATGATTTTGAAATCCCCGATCGCCGCGCCTGCATTGAGCAAAGGGGCAACTTCTTCAGCCACCACCGATGATCCCTTCAAGGATGTTGCAGCACCTGGATTGGAGCAAGCCGGGCAGTACGGTAAACCAGCCGATTCGCTAATCGTTGAACCGCATCGTGGGCAGTAAGTTTGAGGCATCATGTTTCGTTAAGAGGCATGTGGACTCCGATCTTCTCGCTATCAGCGATATAATTCAATTCGTGTGCAGTTAATCGAAGTGCTTGCGAGGCTGTGGAAAGACCTTTTCATTGCTTTGAAACTTTTACGCCGCGCGATGGTCTAAGACAAGCATGATGCATCGTCCCGGATCGGATCGCCATCATATACTCGGTCGGCAATTTAGAGGGAGGACTGATCGGACTGAATGTTGTTCCACAGCTTCGCCAGCGAAACACCTCTTATTGGGCCGGCGTTGAGATACAGTGCGACGAGCTTTGGAAGATCCCCAGCGTAGCAACTCGGCGCGACGCATCCCGGATTTCAGATGTTGAAACGTTACAGGAAGTAGTGATCGCATAAAGACTGCATTCGTGGTGGGCTGCTATTCTGACCAAGTTTGACAGGCGGCGGGAAGTTGGCGTGGAAGTGCCGTAGTCAGCTTTGTGGCTAATGAAACGCCGAGCGTTTTAAGATTCTTTTTGGTCTGCCTCTGTTAATGCGCGCCAGCCGTGGTTGAAGACAAAATGTTTGGTGCGATGCGCGGGGTTTTGGATGCGGTAAATTTTTTGATTAGGCGTGCCGACATCTTCGACGACGTACAGCCAAAAGCTCGACTCATTTGCTTGGGCCGACTTGAACTGAGGGGACGAAAGTGTGACGCCTCGGTTTTTCCAACTGGCCCCGGTAGTTTTTACCTCGATATAACGCTCGATGTAGCCATTGGCATCTTTGGAGATGACGTCGCAGCCTTCATGGGTCTGTGGCATGGCTTCGGGAAAGCGACCAGCGTCGCGCTCAAACTTCAGTACCGCTTCAACGCCTTGCCGGCCTCGGTTGATTCGTTGTTCGGCATCGGTGTCGGCCTCGTCTTCATCGAAGTCGTCTGGCCGGGTGTAGAGGTAGGTAATAAACTCGTCATTTCGTGGATGATGAATTTTTGGCTTTTCAATATTCGATGAACCGGCTGTTTTACCCGAGCTATCGCCATCAGAACCAGACTCGGTCTGATCGTTAGTTGGGTGTGAATTTCGCGATACGGGTTCGGACGGCTCCGTATCTGAATCAACTTCTGGTTGTTCATCAACCTCCTTCGGTTTTGGGATCGAGCCGGTAGGTGGTGTGGCTGCCAGACCGCTTTGCTGTAATAGCTCCAGCAGTTTTTTAGCGGTGATGTCATGCTTTTTCAACAAGTCCAAGGTGGCTGGGTCAATGCCAGCCTCGGCAGCGAGCTGTTGGATTACTTCGGGCTTGAAGCCGAGCAATTCCTGCATGGTCACATTGGGCAAGGCCTGGAATTTTTCCGGCAATTCCGAAAAGCGCAACTCTGTTGGGGCTTTAAGCTTGCCGTCGGGTGCTGGAAGCCAAGGCGTTGAGCGGAGGACTTTCACGAACTTTGCCGGAATGGGAGACATCCAATCATCCTTATGAAAACCCCAGTGATAGTTGCCCTGAAAGAAGCCCTCGCGCGCTTCACGGAGCGTATCCAGCAGGACTTGCCAAAGGTTAAGCGCCGCAGCCTGTGCCTCTGTAAGCCCCAAGCCGGCAATTCGGTTCACTGAGGGCTGCAACCCGATTACGTCATAGTCGAAAATCTCCTGGCGGGTACATTTTTGATTTCCGTTCGCGGTGCGGATGGCGAGCGATTCCTCTGAAGATAGATAAGTATCAACCGGAACGCGGCGGAGATAATCACGGGTGCCGCAGGCCTCCAATAAGCTGCGAGCCAATTCCCCCTTTAACCCGGAGCAGGAATCATCCACCAGCCAGATGTCCGGATTATCCTGGAAGAGGGTGGCAAGTTTTTCAGCCGCCAAATAAACCCCCTCCGGTTCACGGTTGCTGATAGCCCGAGTGTGGGCATTTCGACACCGAACAAAAGGTGTAGCCCTGAGCTTTTTTAGAAGTTTATCGCGACGAGAGGATGAGTCTGTCTGCGCCGCAGTTAAAATCCGGCCGAAGGTGCGATTGTAATCAATCTCGGCGAGCGGATTGGTTTGCGGGTTGGAGAAAATGGGCAAGACGTTGACGATGACGTCATCCACTGGATCGGGCTCGGTAAGACCAAGTTGCTTTAGAAACGCCAAAGCTTGAAGATCATGGCAAACCGACGGTTTAACGAGGGGAAACCCCGACTGCCGGGTAGAGGGGAGAAAAGCGTTCGCATGGCCGGCGCTGTCGTGGGGAGGCGTGTGTGCACCGGACTCCAGACGGATGATGGGTTTCTGCCGTAATCCGCCCATGCGCCACAGAGCCGGCTGGTCGTTGAGAAAAATGTAGAATCGGGAAACCCACTCATCCGGTTGTTTTTCGATGAGCTCCTTGGTGAAGCGGGTGGCGAAGGTTTCCGGATCCACTTCATTGATTTTAAGCTCGGCCAGAAGGAACGAACGGAGCACGGCGGTCTTGTCACGGGAGATTTCATCGGTCAGCCAGAACAGGTCCGCATGGAAGCCGTACAACAGACCGAGCTGGGCAGGACTCAATAATTTGCGGAGCGCATCAGTACGGGCAATTTTCGCCCGCGTGCCAGAGGTAAACCCGCCGCCATAAGTGGGCAAAAGTTCCTCCTTGGACAATGATTCCACCACGCCGAGAAAGATCGGTCGGAACATATTGTCAGTTCCAGTGGTCGCCACGTAGGTGGAGTATTTTGAGGAGTCAATGGGCATGGCATGGAGAACTTCCGTGGTTAACATGCCGAGGTTCTTCAAGATGCGAAGCGACTCCTTCACCAGAATGGTGGTTTCAGCTACCAGGTGACGATTCCAAGCATCATCCTTGGGAACATTATCGCGGCTGGGGGTAGTGCGATATGGGCCTTGGACCAAAAAGCCAAGGTTGGTGGCCTTCTCGGTGGGGAAGAAGACGACCAAGTCGGAATCGGCAATCGGGCGAATAACGTCTTTTTGTGATTTGACATCCTCGACCAACGCATAGGCAATCTCGACCTGGCCGGCGGGCTCGATTCTCGTGATGCACATCACGGCTGAAGACGAGCCATTTCTCCGATACCAAGTCCTTGGCGCCGGTCTGTTGTCCAATCAAGGTGACTTTGCGGACGTTGGGGAGAACCGATTCGGAATCACGCAGGTACGTTCCGCCGCCGCCACCGACTACCTTCCACTCGATGCTCTCAATGTGTTTTAGAAACAAGAGGCTGCGATGGCCCAATGCCTTCAGGCGGGTGAGGATTTGTTGGTGAGCCTGAGCGTCATTGGGTTTGAAGGGAAAATTGAAGACAGTTTGATCAGTCTCGATAGCTCGGGGAGCTATTTGATGCGGTTGGACATAAGCATCAATGGCGAAGTGTTCACCACCAGAATGGATTTCAGGGCGGTCACAGAAGCTATACACCGATTTGAAGCCGATGCCGAAACGGCCAATGGTCGTTAGATCACCATCCTTGGTGCTTTGGCCGATGCCGCAAATGCTCTCGACATGCTTGGTTTCAAATGGCAGGCCGAAGTGGGAAAATGACAGCGCGTTCCGATTCAGAACAAATGAGACGGATTTTGGAAGTTTGGAATTCGGCGCACGCCAACTGATGGCATCCTCAGCGTTTTGAAGCAGTTCGTAGATAAAATGGGTGCGGTCACTGTAACGATCCGCCAGAAGCATGTCGCCGATCCGCTTGATGTCCCACCCGTAGCGGTCGCGGTTTGCTGTTTCAATTGCGCTGTAATCCGTTGGCATAATCAATCCCTTCAACTTCCCGGCTATTGACGGTTATAGTCATCATTCACCATTCGAGCCTTTGGCTTATCATGCGACAGTTACTTGGCCGTTCATGAGCATTGGGAGGAGCCAGTCGTGAAGGTTGGCGAGGTGTTCGTTTTGAAGTTCAAGGGTTGATTGTTGGGACGAAAGGCAAGATACGCGCGCGGTAAAGTCGGAAACCAGGTCGACTGGCGGTAGGTGTATCTTCACAGTCTTAAGCGTGCCTCCGGAAATCTCTTTGAAAGTTGAGCCTGATGCGTTGGCTTTGATCAACTTCATGAAGTGCTGGAGTGTAAAATATATGTAGTCGCTAGAATATCCTTTGTTGGGGGCAAACGACTTGAACCCTTGATTCGTTGTTACGGGATTACGTGAAACGGCGAGATAGCCAATGGGAGCGCGTGAACTCATTAGGACGCTGCCAGTGGGTAGCAGTTGGAGTGAGGCGGATTGGAAACCCTCGTTGGTCACGTCCAAAGCCCCATGAGCAATAAACCGATTGCCGGTGTTCTCAGATAAGTCCTTTGGCGTAATCCATGGCGTCCCTCGCTTACAAAAATACTCTGCCCTCTCCGTGCTGGGTGTGCTGCCCCCGACAATTGCACCGAGCTGTTCAAGGCTTCCCGATGCCCAAGCTTCGGGAATTTCGCGCTTGAGCACTTCGTTGTAGACCATCTTGCCGCCGGAGGTGCGGTAGGGTTTGCCATTAAGTTTTGGCTTTCCCATTGCGCCGGCCTGGGAGGCGCTGATAGGGAAGTCAAACTGCACAAACCAGTAGTCATACAATAACTTCGCCATTGCCTGAAGCTCCTCGTTGACGCGGCGGTTGATTTCGATTTTGGAATCGATCGCGGATAGGAGTTTGCCTATAGCCTTTTGTTCGGATAGCGATGGCAGCTGAACCTGAACATCGTAGATTCTTTCCGGGGACGTGTGCTTGACTTTGCTGCCGGAAGCGCTGCGTCTGATTTGTTTGCGAACCCATTTCGTCTTGAAAAGGTGATAGACGAAATCAATATCCACATCGCTTGTCAGGGCTGTGACTAAGCCAAGCCGTTGGTTGTGAAGAAACTGGTCGTTTTCGGGGATTTTGGCCATGCTGCCAAGCAGACCATCGGTTTGCTCGGTCATTGCCACGAGAATGTCTCTCTGCTTCAGAAGATATTCTCTAGGGAACGATTCGGAATAACATTTGTCTTTAGACGCATTGCGCTTGAAACCTCCTTCCTCGTAAAAATTGCCTGGCGTTAAAACGACATATCGTCCCGAGCTTTTGAAATGCTCGCCCTTGAACGGGAATCCATGCTTCACATGAATCTTGCCACGCAGGCTCGTTAGGGGCCGTTTAGTCATGGGTTAAGGTGGCAAGTTGTTTCGCAACCTGTTTTTCAAGACTGCGTGAGTCTGCAAAGAGCCTGCTCAGCTGCTCAGTCCGCTGTATGAGTTCCTTTTCGAACTGCTTTGGCGTCATCGCCACATGCTCAACCTTCACATCAAAATACTGGCCAGCACTAAAGGAACTGTTTTTCGCTTCAATCTCGTCATAAGAAACCACGACGGAAAAGTCTTCGACTGCCTTCCTGTCATTAAACGTTTTGATGATAAGCTGCTCATCATCGTGGCTGAGTAGCGTCTTCTGGTTTTTGCCCTCCTTGATCTTCGTTCCGAGCTTAGAGGCATCGATAAGGACCACATCGCCCTTGTTGGTGGCATCGATGAACAGGATCGAAACGTTCGTTCCAGTTGTTGCAAAAATGTTGCTGGGCATAGAGACGACGCCGCCAAGCATTTTCTTTGCTACCAAGTGTTGGCGAATTTTTCGCTCTATGCCTGACTGGGCGGTAATGAAGCCAGTAGGCACAACGATGGCGGCGCGGCCATTCGGTGCGAGGGAATGAATGACGTGCTGTATGAACAGCAGGTAGATCGCCATCTTATCCTTGTCCTTGTTCGGCACATTTGGGATTCCGGCAAAAAAGCGCGTCTTGTTGGCCTTAGTGTCGAGATCGTCGCGGTAGTCCGAGAAGTCGAGTTTGAAGGGCGGGTTCGAGACGATGTAATCGAACTTGCGCAGACCGGTGCCGTTTTCTTCCTTGTGGTAAGGATCTAGGATGGTGTTGCCCTGAATGACGTTAGGGATCGAGTGGACAAGATTGTTCAGGATGAGGTTGAGCCGAAGCAAGCTAGATGATTTTTGGGAGATGTCTTCGGTGTAGATGGTGCAGTGATCTTCGCCAATGGCGTGGGCAAGATTCATCAAGAGCGTGCCAGAACCAGCGGCCGGGTCGTAACAGGTGACATTGTTTACCTCCTTTGGAACGAGACAGGCCGCCATGATCTTGGCCACCGCGTGGGGCGTGTAATACTCGGCATACTTGCCGCCGCCATCCTTGTTATAGTCCTTAATGAGGTATTCGAAGAGCGTGGCGTAGAAATCAAACTTCTCGGCAAAAATGTGCTCAAAGCTGAACGGAATCAGTTTGTTGATCAGCGCCTTGGCAAAGGCGTCCCGCTGGGTGGCGACATACTGCGTGATGGGCTCGAAGAGGATGATCTTCTGCCCGTCGTTGGTTTTTACGGAGAAGATGTCGGTGTTCAGTTTGGCGATATCGAGCAGGGTGGCGTCCAACGTCGCGGCAAAGTCGTCATTGTTTTGCTTGCCCCACAGGGAGGAAAGAAAATGGTCAGGCTGGAGCCGGGCGGTGGAGGCACCCAATTGCAGGAGCAGGAACTCATAGTCTTCCTTCGACTTTTTCCGCAAGGCGTCCTCCCACGACTTGGCCTTGGCCAGAGCGGGCTCGATCCGCTTGACCTCGTGGGCGAACTTGTCGTTTAGAAACTTGTAGAGGAATACCTGGGTGATTATCTTGAACTCGTTGCCGTCGTTTCCCAGCCCGTAATTGGCACAAACGCCCTTGAGGTCGTCAATCAGGGCGGTGGCTTTTGTTTTGAATTCTTGTGAGGTCATGCTGCTTGTTGTCCGTGGAACTCAGCCAAATATTCTTTCATCACCAGATTGTTGATGAATTGAGTGCTCTCTGCGGTGAGAGGTAGCTGGTGCTTGTTCTTCAGTTGTTCAATGATTAGGCGGTTCATCTCCGTTTTGGCGAAGGCTTCGTTGGTCAGGATGAGGGCGTTCTTGGATATGCGGGCGTCGGCCTCGGCCTTGAACGCACTGAGGGCTTCGAAGAGCTTCCGCTCGTTGTTGGTGGGTTGCCCCTTTGCTAAAAGTCGCTTATGTAGGCGGGCATATTTCTCGTCATTCGCATACTTGGCGCGGAGGAGCTGATTTTTGCGCTCCAGCTCGCGTGCGCGACTTTGGATATCTTTAAGCGTGGCAATGTTCGCCACCATGTCTGTCTGAGTGATCTCAGAGAGATTCTTCTTCTGGAAAAGGCGTTCGAGTTCCTCTTTCAAAGTGACGAAAGTGGTGTCCGCCGGGTCAAAGTTGCCTCCGAGCCCCTCGCGAGTGCGGCGCAGATTCTCTCGCAGCTCGTCGGCGATGACCAACTCGGCCTCAGATACTTTACGGAAGGTAAAGAGAACATCCTCCAACGCGATGTTGAGGATATTAACGGTATCATCCTGGTGCTCCAAAGCCTCGCGCTGGTTAAGCAGGTTAAGATGATTTGACGCCTCCGTAGACAGTTGGTTTAGCTTGCGAAAGTCGAGCTTGGCGAGCAACTCGTAGCGGCCTGAGAGCCGGATGAGGTTGTAGAGACTTTTGGCATCATTGAGCGCCTTCACGATCTTGCGCATCTCAGCTCGATCCGCGATCTGATTGACCTGCTGGGAGAAAACTTCAGCATTGGCGGTGTCGAATTGAAACAGCGTGTCTTTGATGGCGTCAATATCGGCAGCTATTTCCTCCTCGGTCTTGAAAAGGTTGGAGTAGCTCTCTAGCTCATCGCCAAGCTCGCTTTGGAGTTCATCGAAGTAATCCTTGTTGGTCTTTTCAAACTCGGCCTCGATATCGACGAAGTCCACGACGTAGCCGTAGCGAAAGCCTTCGTAAGGGCGGTTCACGCGAGTGAGCGCCTGAAGGAGGTTATGCGCTTTGATGATGCGCCCGAGGTAGAGTTTTTTCAACCGAGACGCATCGAAGCCCGTAAGGAGCATGTTGTAAACGAACAGAATGTCGATTTTGCCTTCTTTGAAATTGTCGACCTGGTCCTTGCGTCCGGATTTGGTGCCTTCATCGTGGAGAATAAGAGCGCAGGTTGTGACTTTATGGCTAGGCTTCGCCTCAACTTCTGGGCTGTTCGATGCAGGGGGCTTGCTCGCGTATTTCTCCGCAAATTGACGCGCCATTTCTTTGGCCTGGTCGGCGGAGTCGCAAATCACCATGGCGCCGACGGTAGGGTCATTTTTCATGACGCGCGAATTCTCAAAGTCCGTAATAATGTAGTCGAGCATGGGCGCGACGAACTTTTCGTGCGCGTAGACCTTCGTCCGATTGTCCATGTCCTTTAGCACCTTGATCTGGGCCAGGGTTTCCTTGAGCTCGAGTTTGTATTTGGTCTCGATGGCTTCGCGGATCAGGCGCAGGGTGTAGCCGTCGGCAATGGAGCGGTTGTAGTAGTATTTATGGATGTAATCGCCAAAGAGGATTTTTGAGTTGTAGGTTTGGCGTTCCGCAACTGTTCCATCCTCACCCTTCCTCGTAGGCAATGAGACGTTGAGTAAAGGGGTGCCGGTCAGGCCTATCTTGATGGCATTCCGATCAGACTGTTCGAGGTTGGCGAGAAAGCTACCCTTGGGGTTATAACTGCGGTGGACCTCATCGAGGAAGTATATGCGCTGAAGGTTGAGGGCATAATCAGTGCTTTGAACTACATTGGGATCATCTTCGAAGCGCTGGATGTTGACCACGGTAATTTCCGGCTCACCGGCGTCATTGTGCACGGCCAGATTGGATTTGATGTCTGCTGCGAATTCGTCGCGGGAACTAATGGTATGGACACGCAATCCACGACTGCGAAACTCTTTGCTGGCCTGCTCCAGGAGGTCAATGCGATCAACGATAAAGTAGAACTTCGGAATGACGCCCTGCTTTTGGAAATAGTCCGTAAGAAAATGGACGTTGTAAAATGCGAGCGCTGTTTTGCCGCTGCCCTGCGTATGCCAGATGATACCCTTCCGAATCGCGGCATTTAGTTTTTGCTCGATCGCCTTTGTCGCGAAAATCTGCGGGTAACGCATGATGTGCTTTTCAAGGCCCTTGGCGGTTTTCACATACGCAAGACCGAAGCGTAACAAAAAGGCAAGGCGGGCACGCGAGAAGAGCGAGGTGCTGAGTCGGTTGGTGGGGGTGTTTGGGTTTTTATTGGTCGCGAATTCCGGGGAGTGCTTGATGCTATTCAGGTTGTTGTCGCTGAGGATGAAGTTTTCCGCCTGCTTATCCTCAGGCAGAAGCAACTTAGCAATGTCCAACGTCTCTTCTTCGCGAAAATAATTGAAAGCGGGCTTGTCGTAAGATGTGGAGGCGTAGAAAGCGCCTTCGAGCGGTTCGGAGGCTCCATCGTCGTATTCCATGTTGTTCGAGAACACCATGATCTGTGTGATGTTGATGAAGCGCCTGAACTTGGGATTCCTAAATCGAGTGATGATGCGATTGCGCTCTGCGAGAATGCCGTCGCGGTTGTTCGGCTTTTTCACCTCAATGAAAACCAACGGAAGCCCGTTGACGAGGAGCGTGATGTCGGGGCGGAATTCCTCATCGTCCTTCTTGCAAGTAAACTCCGTTACAACGTGGAAGGAATTGCGATTGAAGTCCTCAAAATCAATAATCTTCAGGCCCGAGGTTTCGGTGATGCGCTGGTAGAACTGTTTGCCGAGGTCTTCGTTATCAAGAGAAAGAATCAACTGGCTCAATGCGTTCTCAACTTCGGTGCCGGTGGCGGAGGGGTTGAGTGCGGAAATGCTTGTGCGGAAAATCGAGGGGACAATGTTGCTCGATTCATCCCAGCTGAGATCCTTCAAAGAAAGGTAAGTGTAGCCCAACCGGGTGAGGTGCAAGATGGCGGGGATTTTTACCCGGGAGTCTTCGTTGAACTTCATAAGGAGGTTAGCCTATTCGGATTCGTCGAGTGGTTCGGGCACGTGAACGCGCTTCAACGGCATACCCCAGAGGAGGCTGCCGAGTTGTTGTTCTGAGAGGGACATTAATTTTTAAGTTGCGCAGGCGGTCGCGCCCGAGCTGCACATGCCGCGATAATCGCAGCCGGTGCATTTGGTTTTAGCGGCCACCGCTGGCAGAAGATTCTGCCGAAGCATCTGCGCAGCGCCAGCAACTTTCTTTTTCACATCCACGATAAAATCATTGTCCACCGAGCGCGGCTTGCGTTTGCGTTCGTCGAGTTCATAAATCTCGACGTAATCGGCAGATTTTCCGGTCAATTCCTCGTAGCCGAGGGCGTAGATGTGAAGTTGGTGCTCGGTGACCTCTTCCGGCTGGGCGCGATCATTGGACTTCAAGTCAACGATAGTGGTTTCATTGGTATCTTTCCGGCGCACCAGATCAATGCGACCGATCACGCTGACGCCGTCCGTCAAACTGATGTCGATCTGCTTTTCGGAGAATTCGATCTTGTCGAAGTCCTTTTGATTATCGTTGATGTAGTTGCGGACGATCTTTTCCGCCGACGCTTCCATGCGGGCCTTGAGTGCGGGATTGGCAAAGGGCACATGTAGGTGTGTGCCGACTAGGTTGGATGCATCCGCGTCATTGGCGTGGTCGCCGTTGATGGCGCGAGCATGGACCTCGGCCAGCGCATTGTGTAACGAGCGGCCAAAACCAAGCTCCTCCCGGATCGGCGGATTGAAGCCGTAAAGCACGCGCAATTTGAATTGATACGGACACTCGAACAGATATTTCAAATCTGAGAAGGTGAAGACGACGTTGCTGACGCCTTGGCGCGGCGTGGCTTTCAGGTGCAGGCGGGTGGCATAATCCTGCACCTTGCGTTTGACGTATTTGGAGGCGAGAACATCGTCCCAAAACTCGGAGCGATTCGCGTAACGGTTGTTCTTGCCGGCAATGGGCGCCCACGTCAGGTGGAGAAACTTCTGGCTGCGGGTGACAGCGACATAAAACAGGCGGCGTTCGTCCTCAAGCGACCCTTCGTAGCGAGCCTGTTCTTGGATGGCGGCTTTGGGGATGAGATGCCAGACGCCACGTCCGCCAATCTTGGCGGAGGGAAACCGATTTTTGAGCAAGGCGGGAATAAAGACGACAGGCCACTGCATTCCCTTGGCTTTGTGGATGGTCATGATCCGGACAGCATCCGGATTGGCGTATTGATTACTTTGAGTGCCCTCGGGATAGGCGTCTTCGACCTGATGTTCTAAAAAATTGCCAAAGCCTTCGTATAAATCCACCGGCTTGGTGTGGTAATTGATGGTTTCGTAGTCGGTGATGACCTGGGTGAATTTGCCCAAATTGTAGAAGGCGATTTCCCCGCGATGATTCGGCACGCGATCCTCACGCACGCCGGCAGCTTCCAAGAATGCGAGAAAGACGCGCTGGAGACCGTAGCGGACATTGCGCAGGTTGGAAGCGTGGAATTCATCCCGCAATGCCCGGGCTTGTTGAATGGCTTTTTGAACGTCGGCCTTTTTAAGTCCCAAGCCAGCATCGAGCCACAACGTGGCCAAGCTGGTGGCATCAAGGCCCGGTCGAGCGGCCATGAAATAAAACAACTGGCGAGCGGCTTCGGCCTCGGGCGTGCCGAAGAGATTATTCATGCCGACGATGATGTAAGGAATCCCGGCATGGTCGAAGGCTCTGGTGATGGGTTCGGCGTTTTTGGCCACGGAACGGAGCAACACCGCCATATCGGAATAGGCGATGCCACGCTTATGCTCGGGATCACCTTTGGTCGGTTCTTTGATTGCGACGCCATGCAATGCTTGAACAGTTTCGGCAATATATTGAGCCTCTGATTCCGGACGGTCGAACGACTGGGCAACAATATCGCCTTCTTCATACGTTTGCGCGGCAGTCGGCTTCATCTGCTTGGGCAACCGGTTGGCATTTTGCTCGATGAAAGCACGCGCCGTCTCGACGATGCCGATGGAGGAGCGAAAATTTTCCTCCAGTTTGACCTGCGCGACGTTGGAATAACGCTGGGAGAAGGAGAGGATGGCTTTGACGTTACTGCCGCGCCATTGATAGATGGTCTGGTCGTCATCACCAACGACACAAATCTTGGCGCCGAGATCGTGGAGCGCGCGAACAATCGCCTCCTGAATCGGGTTCACATCCTGATACTCATCCACGATGACATGCTGGATGCGTTTCGCCAGCCGCGCCCGCAAGGCGGCATCACTGGTCAAAGCTTTGACGGCAGCCTCTATGATGGCGGTGTAATCAAAGTAGCGCTGCTGTTCCAGCAACGCACGATATTCAGCCAACCCCTTGACCACCGTGCAGCCAACGAGGCCTTTGGCGATGGGTTCGTCCTCGCGCAAAATACTGGTGGCGGTGCTGTAATGATAGGTATCGACAAACCGTTTCAACGGATTGCCATTCAAATCTGTCGAGGTGGTCAATCCACTTTTGCTGCTGAACCGATCAATGAACAGGCCCTGCTGGATTTCACTGAGAACATCATACTTGAGATACTTCGGAACTTCAGATTTCAGCAGTTCCAAGCAGAAGGCGTGGATGGTGCCGACATACATTTCCGCCATGCCATGCAACTCGCCCAGCTCTTCCCGACAGCGGGTGATGATGCGCTCTTTGAGTTCGGCAGCGGCCTTGTCGGTGAACGTGAAGGCGATGACGTTGGCCGGCTTGTCGCCGGCTTTGAGCAGCGTCGCCACACGGCGGGCGACCACTTCAGTTTTGCCAGACCCGGCGCAAGCAATAAGCTGCAGATTGCCCGCCGTGTGATTGATGGCATCGAGTTGGGATTGGGTGAAATTCATGGCACACGGTTATGGGAAAATAGATTGCAAGACTGAAAGGAACAAGGCCAGCCGGAACTGGTTACAACTGAAATTAAGGAAGGGATGTTTGTCATTACAGGAAAGGCGCACGGGCTGGTCGCATTTGATGCAGACCAGCCCGACGCGGTACGTCTGATTTGCTACGTTGTGGTTTTATTTGCGCGAAAGCTTCGAGTCGAGAAAGACGGTCAGGTCTGCGCGCTTCACCGGCGCACGGCCGGGGAATTCTTTGATGGTGTCCCGAACGACACGGCGGTTGTTTTCGTCCAATGTGCAATTGTTGGTTTTTAGGTAGTGATCCACGAAGTGGTTTACTTCCCAGGATTCAGTTTGGGAGACAAACACTTTGTCGATGGCGTTGGGTTTAGGATTATCGTTCCAGCTCATAGTTTTGTTTGGTTATGGATTTGTTCGGTGAAATGGGAATTTAGTTACACAGCGGAAGCCTCTACGGCGGCAGGTAGTTTTTCGATCAAGTGAAATGGCGACCAGGTGAGAAAGCGCGCGTTGGCTTCTTCAAACCAGACATGGAGCATGTCGCGCAGGTCGGGGATTGGATTCGCCGACAACGATCAAATGGAACGGCCCACGATCTTTCTTCACCCAACGCTGGTAGTAGCGTTCCATATTTGGCCAATGCAGCGGTCAAACTCCAGCACATCGGTCAGGCCAAGTTTCACCTCAATGACATGAGAATCTTCAATGACAATGTCGGCCCGGCCTTTGGCTAATCCGTGCTGGGTGGTCATGGGCACATCGGGCAACGCGCGCCGGAGTGCGGCAAAAAGGTCAGCCTCGTGGTCTTTCTCGTCCAGATTGAAGGCGCGGGGTTGCCAGTCCGTGAAGATGGTGTGAAGGCGTTCGGATTCTGTTTCGAGGAGGCCGGTATGGTCATTGAGTCGTTTCATAGAATTTTGGCTTTTTGATTTCATCCTACAACAGGGGGAGTGACAAAGGCTGTCCCCCGGTGGGTAAATCTTCGGCGCTCAATTTACCAGTCCATGAACAACTTATGAAAAACACCACGCGGGAGAAGCATAGCCGGCCACCACTGCACCGGATGCAACGCATTCACGAATGGATCAAGGCCGGCAGGCATCCAAACGCGGTTGGCATGGGGAAGGATCTGGAGGTCACCGACCGGACCGTGAAGCGGGACATTGAGTACATGCGCGACCGGCATGGAGCACCGATTGAGTATGACGAGCTCAAGCACGGTTATTATTACGAGCGAGAATTTCGACTTTCTTCCGGTGGCGGCAATGAGCGAAAAGGAAATGTTTGCCCTGTTGGTGGCGGACAAGGCGATTGCCCAATACCGTGGGATGCCATTTCGAAAGCCGCTGCGGATGGCATTCACGAAGCTCACCGGGCAGTTGGATAAGGTGCTGTTCGGATTCTATCGTGTTTCCCTATTAACCTTAGCAAAGACGGGGTCTAACGAAAAAGAAGGCTACATAACA
>JASGKY010000024.1:0-349515 GCA_049840435.1 Verrucomicrobiota bacterium
CGCCGGATCGGAGCGCCGACATTCTTGAAGGCTGGTTGAATGCCTATCGGGAGGGCGGTCGTCTGCCGGCTTGGCCCAGTCCAGGCAACCGACCGTGCATGATCGGCTCGCACGCAGACTCGATTTACGCTGATGCGTGGGTGAAGGGCCTGCGCGCTTTCAACATTAAGGATGCCCACGCCGCGACACTCAAGAACGCCATGGAAAGCAATCCGTGGGCGGGGCGTGACCACGTGGAAGATTACATCAAGCACGGTTACGTTCCGGCGGACAAGCGCAAGGACGCCGCCACCGCCTGCACGTTGGAATATGCCTACGGCGATTTTTGTGTCGGCGTCGTGGCCCGGGCGGCAGGTAAAGAGGACATTGCCAAGGAAATGTTCAAACGCGCGAAAAATTACACGAACGTTTGGGACGCAAGGACCGGCTTCATGCGCGGAAAGTCGTCCGACGGCAACTGGCAAGAGCCATTCGACCCGCTCGCGTGGGGCGGCGCTTACATCGAGGGCAATGCGTGGCAGTGGCTGTGGTCGGTTCAGCAAGATCCTTACGGCTTGATGAAATTGCTCGGCGGTCGGGAGGGCATGGTTGCAAAACTCGACGCCTTCTTGGCGATGCCCAGCACGACGGTTGTTGGTACCTACGGTTACATGATTCATGAAATGCGCGAAGTCGAATACGCCAAGATGGGGCAGTATGCGCACATCAACGAACCGGACCATCACGTGCTGTATTTCTACAACTATGCCCGCCAGCCTTGGAAGACGCAGCACGCCGTGCGTCGCGTGATGGATGAACTCTACAATCAGGACGGGATGGTCGGGGACGAAGACACGGGCGAGATGTCCGCCTGGTATGTGTTCAACGCCGCGGGCTTTTATCCCTTCTGTCCGGGCACGCCGTGTTATCTGATCGGCAGTCCGCTGTTTGAAGAGACCGTCATCCATCTCGGCAAAAGCAAAAGCTTTACGGTTCACGCCCGCAACAACAGTCCGGAGAACTGCTACATCCAGTCCGCGCGTCTCAACGGCAAGCCGTTCACCAAGACGTGGTTGTTGCACGACACCATCATTGCCGGCGGTCGGCTTGAGTTCGAGATGGGGCCGCAGCCCAATGAGAAGTGGGGTAGCGGTGAAGGCGACGCGCCGCCAAACTATTTTGAGTGATTGAAGCTAGCCTCGGAATGCATTGTGTGTGTGTCAGTTCGCAGTTTGGCTTACCGCGGCGTCATCACTTTTTGCTCGCTACCAAACCAAAAGCCGGGTTGGTTTTAGTCATGAGTCCCGCCACCCAGGCCTGTGCGCCATCGCCGCGACCCCGCGCCGTGCAGCGTTGGCATCGGGTTGCCGGTTTGCTTATTGCGTTTTTGATGCTGGTTGAACTAAGGAGCTTGGCACAATTGGCTCCGACAACGGCAGCATCGAGCGAAGAATTCACGACTTTGACCAACCTCACCCAACTGGCCCATTTGCCTAAATCGAGCCAGCACGTGCAGTGGGTTGCCGATTTGGAAGGTACTGTGCTGGTTGGTGGAAATGAATTCGCAGTCGTTTCATTCGACGTCCTGGGGCAAACCAAAGTCATTGACGCACGCGGTTCGCGGCTTCCCTTGAAAGCGGGGCAACGGATTCGGTATCGTGGCAATTTATTGATCGGCGAAGGCAACGACCTGCCGAATCACTGGGCGACCGTAAACAACGATGGCACACACTCCATGCTCTCGGCTAGCGGTCAGGCCATTCTCATGAAAGGCCGGCATCAAGTCCGGCTCCTGTATTTCAATGCGGGCGGGTTGACAGGTCTTGAGGTTTATTACGAGGGGCCGGGCTGCCCGCGCCAGCAGATTCCAGCGGCCGCCCTCTCGCATCAAATCATAGCTGGCCACGAAACTAATTGGATGCCCGGCCTCACTTGCCGATACGTCCAAGGCAGGTTGCCAAGCGCAGCTGCATTTTTGAAAGGTAGCGATGTTCGAGAATCCCCAACCGCCAAGCTCGTGCCAGATTTCAGTCTGGATTCTACATTAGGCACTAATCAATTCGGTTGTGACTTCGAAGGATTCTTGGAGATTCCACAGACTGGTCTGTATGAGTTTACAATTACTTCCGACGACGGTGCGTTGCTTTTCGTTGCCACCGAGCCACCTGATATATCTGTGGTTGACCAGAGCACCTCTGTTGCCCTCGCTCAATGGGTCGCGGGCGAGAGGTGGGATCACACGAATGAGGTAACCGGAGGCGCGCTCACTGGGGTTGTTTCGTTTGTCCATCCGGGGGAAGCTGGACTCAATTTCGAAGTCGCTGGCGATAATGGCCGAACCATTGCCCGTTTGCTCAAGCCGGGTCTTTTGACTCCAGAACTTCTGAACGGCAGTCGGATTCGAGCAGCCGGATTGGGCCGGCGAGCGGCTTCGCCAGAGGGATTCGAGATTCTTGGTCAGTTGCTCATTCCCTCGGACGCAGCCGTGGATGTTTTGAATCTGCCTAATCGAGGCTGGGCTATGCTGCCAGTGAAAACCATCCCAGAGTTAAAGGCCGTGGCGACCAGTAGTACGGGGACTCTAGTTCGAGTGTCAGGAGCGCTTCGGCAAAAGCAGTCTGATGGGCGTTGGCTTTTTACGGGTGAACAGGGCGAGATTTCAGTAGAACTGCGTGGCCAGGATTCGCCACCGGAAAAGCAACCGATGGAGGTGTTGCTTTCAACCATACCCAACGCAGGCGGCGGCTGGACTGCGCTGACATGGCGGCAATTGGCCAGCGCTCGCGATGCAGGCAGCGGCTTGCTGCCGGTGCTGACCAGCATCGAGGAGGTCAAGAAGTTGACCCGCGCTGAAGCGCAACGCGGGTATCCGGTCGCAGCGCATGGGGTGGTCACGTTCATTTGGCCGGGTAACGGTTTCTTTTTTTGCAGGATGAGAGCTGGTCCATTGATGTACGCACCACGAATCTGGTTAAAGATCCCCAGATTGGAGATTTCTGGGCTATCGAGGGTTTTACGTTCGCTGAGTTCGCTCCCAACATTCAAGCCACCAACGCCCGCCGGCTCGGTCCCGGTGTGCTGCCCGCTCCGGGGCATCCCACGCTCCCGCAGTTGATGGATGGCAGCCTGGATACAAAATATGTCGAAGTGCAGGGCGTGGTATCTGCCATCGAAGGCGATCGTGTGATGCTGCTAATGCGCGAAGGTCGTATCCGGATTCAGTTGATAAATGTTCCACAGGAATTGTTGGATCGGAGTTTGAATGCGTTTGTGCGCATTCGCGGCTGCGTAGTGCCCGGGCGTGAGCTTGCGACCCAGAAAGTATTGATCGGTGAAGTCGGGTTGATGAACGCGCAATTGACAATTGACCGCCCAGCGCCTCAAGACGTTTTTGCATTGCCGACCCGCACCGTGCCGGAGTTGCTGCTATTCGATGCGCAGGCTACTTCTCTTCAACGCGTCAAAGTTCACGGTCAGATTCTGCATCAGCGCGAACAAGAGGTCTTCTTGATCGACATTTCCAACGGGGCGCGCTTTGTTCCCAAGACGCCGTTGAAGTTGCGGCCCGGGGACATGGTTGAAGTCGTTGGCTTTCCTGACCTCAAAGGGCCAAGTCCACTCTTGCGCGATGCGGAAGTTCGGGTGAACAACAATCTGCCGTTGCCGTCACCGCTCGAACTCACATCAGAAAAAATCCTCAGCAGTCGTTATGATGCGACGCTCGTGCAAGTGGAGGCTCAACTGCTCTCGCAACGGCGCAATCAGGCGGAGCAAATTCTTGAGCTGCAGATCGGTGTCCGCACGTTTCTGGCGCGGCTGCATAATGAATCTGGGGCGCTTCCGGATTTGCGCTTGGGCAGCAAGTTGAGCCTGCGTGGTGTTTATGTGGGAATGGGCGGAGATCGCGTTGCGGCCCGCGAGATTGATGGCTTTGAATTATTGCTCAACTCGCCGGGTGATGTGGAGGTGACGCAATTGCCTTCCTGGTGGACCGCGCGTCATGCGTTGGTCGCGCTCGCTATTCTAGGCGCGATACTATTGCTGGCTGTGGCCTGGATTTTTGCGCTGCGCCGCCGCGTAGCTCAACGCACCCGGGCGCTCCGGGTGGAGATCCAGGATCACGAACGCACGGAACATCAGTTGGAACTCAAGACTCAGATGCTGGAGAAGGAAATTGAGGAGCGGAAGCGCATGGAGCTGGAGATTGAGAAGGGTCATAAGCAACTGCTCGCTACCTCTCGTCTCGCAGGCATGGCGGAGGTTGCCACGAGTGTGCTTCACAACGTCGGCAATGTGATGACCAGCGTGAACGTCCTCAGTTCCGCGATTGTGAAGCAGGTGCATGAGTCCAAGACGCCCAGCGTTGCGCGGCTGGGAGACTTGTTGCGGCAAAAACAGGAGGAGCTGGGAAAATTTGTCGCCGAGGATCAGCGCGGCCAACTCTTGCCCACATACGTGAGTGATCTGGGTGGCCATCTTACGCAAGAGCAGTCAGCGCTACTGGAGAAAGTCAGCGCCTTGAAAGAGAATATTCATCACATCAACGAAATCGTGGCGTTGCAACAGGACTTTGCCAGCGTCACGGGAATGATTGAGAATGTCGCGCCGGTGGAGCTAGTGGAGGATGCGTTGCGGATGCAGGGTGAGAGCATGAAGCGCCACTACATCGTGCTGATCAAAGAATTCCGGCCTGTACCACCCGTAACCGTTGATCGGCACAAGACGCTTCAGATTCTGTTTAACCTGCTGGAGAACGCGAAACACGCCTGTCTGCAAACCAGCGGGCGGCAACATGAGGTGCGGGTGACGCTGCATCTTTGCGAGGGGGATCGGTTCGAGTTGGCCGTTGCTGATAATGGCATGGGCATCTCTGCGGAAAATCTGCCGCGGATTTTTGACCAAGGTTTCTCGACGCGTCGGGACGGCCACGGTTTCGGTTTGCACAGCAGTATTCTGATGGCGCAGGACATGGGCGGCACGTTGACTGTACAGAGCGCTGGTCCGGACCAAGGCGCTTGTTTCACGTTGCGCCTTCCTCTGCGCGCACCCAAGCCAGTCGCCCACGCTTCTGTCGGAATTTCTAAGGCGACAACTTAGCACATCGCATGAGTTCACAACCTCAACCAGCCACGGCTCGATTGCTGATCATTGATGACAATCAAACCATCCACGATGCGTTTGACGGTATCTTTGCTCCCGATGTCAGCACGTCCAAGCTCGAAGCTGCCGAAGCGGTGCTTTACGGTTTGGACAGCAAGCCAAGCCGCCTCAAACCGCACTACGAAGTTGATCATGCCCTCAGCGGTCTGGATGGCGTGGAGAAAACCCGGGCCGCGCTCGCTGCCAGTCGGCCGTATCAACTTGCCTTCGTGGATGTGCGCATGCCGGGCATTGATGGCATCGAAACGATTCAACGTATCTGGCAGCTGGATTCGCAGATTCAGACGGTCATCTGCACGGCGTATTCTGATTATCGCTGGGAACAACTAGCGGAACGCTTGGGCCAGACAGATCGCTTGCTCGTGCTGAAGAAGCCTTTTCATGACGTGGAAGTGATGCAGATGGCGAGCGCCATGGTGGAGAAATGGTATCTAGCCCGGCAGGCCGCGTTGAAGACCGAGCAGATGGAATTACTGGTCGCTCGCCGCACCCAAAAGCTGCTCGCGCTTCAGAATCAGGAGACGCCTCCGATCGCAGCGAGTACGTCGGTGGAGCTTCCTGCTAGCGGGGAAGAAGGCGAACTCGAGCGTGATCAACCGCTGCTGCTTTGTATTGGCGACCGGGAGGCAAGCTTGGGCGTATTGGTTCAGCCGCTGGGAGACGTTTTTCGTATCATCCTCAAATCCATCGGCAGCGGCTGGCAGGAGGCGCGCGAGTCCGTGCCGGACTTTATCCTCATTCAACCAACCGATTCGGATCCTAAGGCTTTTGAACTGTGTCGCCAAATCAAAGATGATGAACTGGCGGGGCACATTCCCATCATTATGCTCCTGCCTGATAGCGTGGAGCGCACCCAATTGCGGGCGCTGGAAGTCGGGGTGGATGATTGCATCCTGCCGCCGTGTCGCTTGCCCATGTTGCGGGCACGTATGGATAACCTGCTGGCATCACGCCGCAAACTGCAGGAGTATTTCCGCCAAGCCCGGACCTTCCAGCCGCAAGAACTGGCTACCAACCATGCTGATGCACAATTCCTGCGTCGTGTGGTGGACGTGGTGCAGGCGAACCTTTCTGATTACGAATTCGACGTCGAAACACTCGCTCGCAAACTGTCCGTCAGCCGCCGTCAACTTTTTCGCAAATTCAAAGCCATCGCCAATACCACTCCCAATGCTTTCATCCGCGATATCCGTCTGAAACGTGCCGCCCATCTGCTCCATGATTCCAACCTGACGGTATCGGAAATCATCTACATGGTGGGCTTCTCCGACCCGAAATACTTTCGCACTGTGTTCAAGGAACAGTTTGGTGTATTGCCCGGCGAATTCACCAAGCAGTCTTGAGCGAACGAGCAGCGGAATCTGGTCGCTGGCACGCATCCCCCGCTTTTTGGCACAGTTGACCCGCGACATTCCCAGAGACTTCGCTAGCATGCGTTCACCGCACATGGCAAAACGCTTTCTTTTGATCGGCTGGGAGGCTGCGGATTGGCAACTTTTGAACCCGCTGCTCGACGCTGGCGATCTGCCGACGCTGAATCGGCTCGTTGAAACCGGCGTCGTCGGAGATCTGGCCAGCACCCAACCTCTGAATACAGCTGCTCAATGGACGAGCATCGCGACTGGCAAACGTCCGTGGCGACATGGAATCACTTGCTCCCGTGAGTTCGACGCCACACAGAATCAAATGCCGGTCATCGGCCGAAAACACCGCCGGGCCGTCACGATTTGGGAAATCTTAGCCCGGCAAAATATTCGTTGCATTGCGGTTGGCTGGCCGGCAACTCATGGCAGCGAAGTCTCGGGAGCACAAATCGTTTCGGATCGTTATTCAGAGCCCACCGCCGGGCCGGGAATCAAACCTTGGCCGCCAGCTATCTCTGGAACGTACTGGCCGCATGACATCGGCACAAAACTCGATCCTTTGCGCGCCAGCCCCGAATGGATCGGAGCCGATCTGATTTCAAAATACATTCCTGACTGGCGGAAGATTGATCAGCAGCGCGATCGCCGTCTCGGTCAGTTGCGAGTGTTGTTGACGCCCGATTTTTCTCATCAAGCCGCTACCGTTGGATTGCTGGAAGCTGGTGATTGGAACTTTGCCACCGTGCGATTTCCGGCGTTGGGTCACATTGCGCGATTGTTCCTGCCTTTGGTACCACCACGACGGCCTTGGGTCAGCGAACAGGATTTCAGTCTCTATCACGCGGTCGTAAAAGCCGAATGTCGGCTGTTGGATCAAATGCTAGCCCGACTTCAGCAACTTGCCGGGCCTGATGCTGTGATCATGGTGGTTTCGGCGCACGGCACAAAGCGACCTGATACTCCTCCCGCTGGTTTTCCACCGCACGATCCAGACGGATGGAAAACCTCATCGGGATTGTTTGCGATCAGCGGACCGGGATTGGTTTGTGATGGCTTGCTGCATGGTGCCAGCGTGCTGGATGTGACGCCGACCATTTTGAGTTGGTATGGACTTCCACTCGCGGAGGACATGGAGGGGCGAGTGTTGGTGGAGGCCTTTGAAACGATGCCAACCATCACACGCGTTCCGACTTGGGAAGTTCCGCAGGAATCCTCACCGATTGTAACATCAGCCTTGGCATCGGAGCCGTCCGCAGCAAAAGCGTTGCGCCAGGAACAAGTTTGGAATTTCGCGCAATCCTGTCTTGAGGCTGGCCAACTTCAAGAAGCTTGGCCTGCGCTCGACCAGTTATTCCATGAGTTTCCTGAACGGGCGGAATTCGCCCAAGCCTTGTTTCAATGTCAGTTGAATCTAAATCAGCTTCCGCAGGCAGAGGAAACGCTGGAAGTGCTCCTCGAAACGCTACCACCTGGTCTGTTCGCACTGTTGCCGCAGGCGGAACTAGCCTTGGCCAAGCGCGATCTGTCGCTGGCGCGGCGGTTTGTAAATGAGGCGCTGCAATTAAACCCGACTCACCCCGGAGCATTGCGTCGGATTGGGGTCTTATTGCTGAAGCTTCGCGATTGGACAACACTGGCGGAGCAGGCGCGCGCCGCGCTGGCGCGAGATCAGGATGATCCGATTATCTGGCTGGGGCTTGCAGCTGCCTCCTTGCGTTTACAACAACCCGCCGAGGCGGAGCAGGCGGCGCGACGTGCGATTCAATTGAGGTATTTTCTGCCGGACGCACACTTCGTATTATCCCGTGCTTTGGTGGTGCAGAACAAATGGAGTGAAGCGCGCGATTGCTTGGCCGCGTTGGTTAAGCTTCAACCAGACAACAAATCGGTAGCTGGCTACAACCGGCGACTCACCGCAAGGTTTTCCACGGAGTCAAAACGCTGAACCGGTCTGACGGAGCTGTGGCGGCGGAAGAACTTCACGTCGCTCGCGCCCAAACATGGCGAGGCGGCAATTCCGTACCTCCCATGCGAAATGCCAGGTTCGCGGTTTCGCGATGCTCGGTTTCGCCGCCGCGAAATTCCAGCCAACGAACCGGATTCGCCGGATCGTATAACTCCACGTTCGCTTTGAAGATGTAGAGATTGGCAAGTGCTCTCAGTCGCGGATTCTCGTGTTGCACCACGCGGACATCGTAATACAGCCGGTCGCCCTTGCGCCGGGTGAGCACCGTGCCAATGGGTTTCGTTCCATCGAAAAGGATGACGGAGAGATCGGGATCTAATCCGCCAAACGCGCCCGCCGCCCATTGCGAACGGACTTCATCTGGCGATAACAAACGGAACGGTGCAATCAATTCAAGCACGACTTCCGGTGGATGTTGGCGAATCGGCGCCGTGTGCCATTGTGCCGGGATTCGATCGGCGTGTTTATGCAATAGTTCCCTAACTCGGGCCATAGCATCCTCCGTGGCGATTTGGAAGAAGCGCTCGGATCGCATCACCTCGAATCGATTCGCCTGCAATAGGGCGCTTCGTGGATTGGTGTCCGCCAACAATTCGGCGTAGAGTAGTTTGGAAATCCCCGCTGCGCTGGCGGTTTCGGTTGCATGGTCAATCAACTGCTTTGCAATCGACTCTGGGGCGACGCCAGGCAAGCAGGCAAGGTGGAAGCGAGCGAATGATCCTTCCGTCCAGCCCGCGATTCCGCCCACAAACCGTTCCACGGGGCGCTCTTTGACGGCCAACAAAAACTGGGTTTGCGGCGATAGCGTACAATTGCGAAAGAGATGCAACACCCGCTGTTGTTCCTCGGGCTTCGGGCCACGAATGATCATCACATTAGTGTTTGGCTCCAGCGGTGGTTTGTCCACTTCGGTTGCAGTGGCAGAAACGGATTGGTCCAAATTTGTTTTGAGCGATTGCTATGCAGCATTTGATTCCGCCCTTGGACGAGAGTGCTGATGCCAAGGTTTACGCCTGTTCTTCTTGAAATACCAATGGGGCCGGGTTTCCCCGGCCCCATGGCAACCAACTTCAACCCAATCACTGTACTTGTACCCGGAAGAACTTTTGTGCATCGGTCGGCGTCAAGAGGTAGGGCGACGTATTCGCATTTGTCGTCCACGGGCCGGAAATGCTTGTCGCTTCCAATAATGTGCCGCGCGGCCAAGTCAACTGAGCCTGATTGCCAGCCATTTGGATTTTGAGCCTGACTGGCGTGGTAGCCGTTAGTGCAACATAATACATGTCGAACAGATCTTCATCGCTCAATGCCCGCTTGAACACGCTTACTTCGTCAATCGAGCCGCTGAAGTTTCTGCCACCGTTGAGATCATCTGGATCAGTTCCGATGTATACGGCGTCATTCCACGATTGCACGCTGTGCGCGATGGTGTTGGTCGCCGCAAATACCTGGCCATCATACATCATACGAACTACGGCGTTGGTTGGAGTCACTACGAGCGACACGAAGGACCATTTGTTCGTTGGCGGATAGAGGCCGGAATTCCAAGACCAAGTCTCAAAAGCATCATTCCAGTTGTAACCCAAGGCAAACGGTGGCGGGGCAAACAGGCCGGAATAGAACGCAATGCCGCAGACCATCAGATTCGTGCTGCGGGTAAAGACGACTGCCTCACTACCCGTGGGTTCAGCCTCGGGTTTGATCCAAGCGGTGATCGTCACAATGTTTGTGTTTAGGTTCCAAGGCGCTGCTTTGATGACGCTGGTCTTGTCATTTTTGACGGTTCGTAGTGCAGTGTTCGTGCTGTGGAAGCCGTGGAATCCATCCGCTGGGCGCGGGCCGGCGATGCTGAAGGAGGGCCCGCCATTTTGAGCGGTCGTGCCATAGAGCCCGTTTTTGCCGCCTGCATTGTCATAGGCAAGCACAGTGCCTGGTGAAGTATCGTCGGTTTCGTTAAGCCGATAGTAGATCTTGGCGCCGGTGGCCAGAGTGGATGCTTCAAACGCCCCTCCATTCGTGGGCACCGTCGTGAGAGTGCCGATCGGGCTCGTGGTCGCGCCACCAAGTCCGTTCACGATGACGTCGAAGCTGCCATCGTCTGCACCAGTGAGGTTTTTAATGAGCAGGTTGCTGCTGGTTGTGCCGGAATATTTGGCGCCGTCGGTAAGATTCACTCCGCCCTTTCGCCATTGATAGCCGGATGGCACTCCTGAAACGACCGAGATGTCGAACCGGGCATCCTGTCCTTGAAAAATCCGCGCTGTTGACGGAGTTGGGCCCTCCAAGATCGTAGAGATTACTGTGAGCCGGGCTGGTGGGGCGCTAGTCGCGCTGCCCAACCCATTACTTACGATGACCTGAAAATCCAGGTTGTCGGCGAGAGTAGCGGTGTTAACGTCCAGCGTAGCTGTGTCTACTCCGGTAAAATGCCCGTCATTGAGCAAGTTTGTATAGCTACCGCTACCCACCGCTGCTGCCCGCCACTGATAAGCGGGGGCGGGATCTGCCAGAGCCTGCACCTTGAATTGAGCGGAATTGCCCGCACCAATCGTTTGGGACGTCGGTTGAGTATAAATGACCGGCTCTGCTGGCGTCACCTGCGCACCGGCAATAATGCCCTTGCCAGCCTGAGTTTCATATCCATAGCCGACTAAAGTAAGGGTCTTAGGCGAAGCTGTGCCGTTCAAGATGAGATGGGCATAGCCGAAATTTGTGGTGAAATTGGCGTCATCAATAATTGCCAAACCTACGAATGCATCCGTCACTCCGTTGATGGGCCAGTCTCCTAAAGTTTGATTTTCCCAATCTTGATATAGATACGCGGTTTTTTGGGGAGCATTGGTTGTTGCAAACGTCGCATCAATCGCGGTCCCGAATGGAGTCACCGCTGCGCCCCAGTAGGCGGAGTTGCCGGTGTCCACGTGGTTATTGGACAAGGTCCAACCGAGGGTGCTGCTGATCCCGGCCGGAAGATCACTTGGGCGGCATTCGATGTAGGGCTTGTTCTGGTTGTGATTATGAAACGCCGCCACGAAATCGATGGAGGAGTTGCCATCGAGATCAAACGGATACGAGTAGACTTGGTTTTGGTCCGGTATCAATTGAACGTTGACGCCGGTATAAACGACCGCGCCTTGGGCCATGCTGGCGGCCAAGACAGAGGTCGATGTTACTGCCAGAGTTCGTTTTTTGTTCATTAGGTTTGGGTTTGTTATGGGTGGTGAGGTTGGGGCAAAATTAAGCGTTTCCTATTTGCGGGCGGTGGTCCTTTGTGACAGCCAACGAATGTCTTCGCCCGAGTCGCCTGCGGAGGCAGCCGCAGGAATCGCGCGCGATCGCTTAGTCGGATCTACTGGCGGCTGGATCGCTTTCCCTTTCCATTTGTGGATTTCGGCGTGGCCATCCGCAAAGCTCATTCCGCACGCGCCGTTGTGAAAGCTGGCCGGAAAATCAACAATCATCGGCGTCCCATCGGCTGAATCCAGATACATTTGCACTGCAAAGGCGCTATCGTTGATGCTATTGGGGTGTTCCTCGATGAAGACAAACGTTTCCGCGGGCCTGCTGATGGTGCTGAATTTGGCGTAGGTGGCGTAGCGCGAGCTGGGCAGCCACGCCCCGGCGCCAAACACCTGACTCATGGAGACGCTGCGGATCCGCGGCCGCGACGCTCCCGTGCGATCAACACCACGGATGGGATCGGACGGGCAATGGAAGATGTCCCGATTCTTGCCGACATACGGCATCAAAGGGCTTTTGTCCAAGAACCATTCAGGCTCCACATCCAGATAGCTCGGGCTGGAAAAGTCCCCTTGCATCCAAGCGGTATCCCCCAGGACCTTGTCGGTATTATCGTCCGAGTACATGTACCACCCCACTAGCAACTGTTTGTTGTTGTTCATGCATCGAGCCGCTTGGGCCTTGCTCTTCGACTTCGCCAAGGCCGGAAGCAACATCGCCGCAAGAATGGCGATGATGGCGATGACAACCAGTAATTCGATCAAGGTGAAACCTGACTTATTGGGCGAACATCTGGAGATGCGGAGGCGATTCGACCAAAATGGCCGGGGCGCGGATCGGCAGGGGTTCATGCGAATCAACGTATCGTAGCCCCTAATACCTGTCGCTGGTGCAAGATGCCAAAATGGCGGGGCAGGTGTGCCATGCCGGAACCCAGAGCCATTCATTGGGACCAACCTGTCGCTGGAGAAG
The DNA here is from genome assembly GCA_049840435.1 of Verrucomicrobiota bacterium. Taxonomy (GTDB): domain Bacteria; phylum Verrucomicrobiota; class Verrucomicrobiia; order Limisphaerales; family JADLHS01; genus JADLHS01. Next base: position 12,682 of record JASGKY010000024.1, read on the forward strand.
ATCGGCAGGTCTTGTAACTAGGTGTCTTGATGACTCTTCCCGCCTGTTCAAGGAGTAAGGCGCAGGGTGGCTACGCTGAATCGCGGCAGTGCCAATTTGAAGCTTATCGTTCCGTCACGATTACGATGCAGGTCAATTCCCTTGATCATTCGGCCGTCCAATTCTACCAGCTCAACTCTTGAAACCGCCGCGCCATAGCGAATTGTGCACCCGGTCGCATCCGCAGAGGCGTTGAAAAGACGAACTAGAGTATTGCTTGGACTGCTACGAATAGTGGGCACTTCCCAGCCGGGACGATCGAATGTCAGGAGCGACTTACCTGGCAGGTCGCTCAACTCTGTTGCGGGTGTGCGCGTCGATTGCACCAACAGCGGCTCGCACCAAGCGTTGCCTTGGCGCCAAATGTCCGCAGCGACTGCGTTGCCAGCATGCGGCAGCAGCCCGTAGGATACTTCCGTCGGGCCGCGGACGGTGTAATCACGACCCCACAGTCCGACGCCGGCATATTGCAACGTCAGTGATAACGGAAAATCCGGCCCATGAACATAATTCCCTGTGTGATCGGTCAGTAGGGCAACTCCGAGTTTGTCGTCGGGATCAAACACGTCGATCCAATGCAGGATGACGTTATTCTTGATGTCTGACCACGAATTGAATCGCGTGTCCGTTAGGTGGCTCTGCGTGATATCGAAGGGAGCATCTTTGGTGATTTGTTGGTGTTGTAGCTTGAATGGGAAGTGCGCTAACAGTTTAAACTCGTCTTCGTAAAACGCCTTGTGATTGTGTTCACGCCGAAAGCCGTTCTCTTGCTCGAAGGCCGAGCCGATTCGAGGATTACCTTGCCAATCGATCTTCACGTTGAAATCAACGCGCGGTTCGCCTTGAACCACCGTGATCCACTGGGTGACCGGATTGGAGGCCACCGTGGAATTGATTTTCAACCGGACGCGCACTGGGCCGTTCTCCGCGATCTCCACCGTCGCCGGTTGATCTGTTGTGGAGCAAAATCTCTTTTGGTCAAAAAAGTAACCGCGCAGTTCGTTCAACTTCCTTTCTGCCTGCTTATTCACCAATTCCCTTTCGCCAAGCCCTTTTGCAATCCACGAGCGGATGATGCCACCTTGTTTTGGGTCTACTTCAAGGCGGTAAAGATCCGATTCAACTCGGACTAAGCCATGGTTGTCGACGACTGCGCTAATGCCCTTTGTCTCGCTCCGCTTTCCTGACTCAAGTCGATAGGTTTCAAATCCTATGGCGGGCGCAGCAGCGCGAAAAACAAGATGCGACGAGTCTTCACCTGTTAGCTGTGCTGGCAATTCGCTGCCTTGTGAATCAATCGCTCTGAGGGGCGCATTGCGCCATTCAGCTGGCACCGGCACGGAAACCAATTCGTGGCGTGCGGTTGCTTGGGTGTTGAAAACAACCACGGGAACAAGTGACTTATTAGTTCCTGGCGTCGTCAACTGTAAGGTGGCGCGATTGATGATGTTGTCTGCGGTCTCTCGTGTATGCGTCGTCCAACGCGCGACCTTGTCGGCCCAGGTGTCATTTTTCCGTCCGTTATACGGCACGATCCAACAGTCGTGATGCTGCGCCAAAAGGAGCGTGCGCCACGCTTCATCAAATTCTTGCGCCGGCCACGTTGCGCCCTCGAAAGCACTCGCCATGGAGGCTAACTTCTCCGCCATTACCAGCCGATTCTCCGCAATCCGCACTTGCTGGGCGATGCGTTGCAAGACTTGTGCTCCCCAGACCAGACTCACCTGAATGTCTTCCTGACTGAGATGCCAGTCTGCTGCTGGCGCGTTTGTGGCGACGCGCTCAAAGTAATTTCGCCATGTAGTATATTCCGTGGGTTGATAGGTGCTTTTCTTATCCTTCAACCATGGGCCAAATCGCCAGCCGGCGTCCTGCAAACACATGCCCACGGGATGCTTGATGCCAGCATCCAAAGCCGCGCGGATGTAATCAGTCGAGTTGGCGTTGGCGATGGTTTCCCACGTGCGTTCCGGGATGAGAGACTCGCTTTCATATCGCGGCACTGTGACGATGCCTGTTCCGTCTGGCCCGATCCAGTTCACCAGTTCGCCGCCAAACGCGCGGGTGTAACCACCCCAGCAGGTGTTCGGATTCTTAAGCACGGCTCGCTCAAAGCCGAAGGACTTCAAAATGCCCGGTAACGCGCTTGTAAAGCACGGCTCTTCGGAGCAGTAAGTGGTCACCCGCGCCTTAGGAAAGTGTTCGCGTAATTTGGCGAAGCCGCGGTCAAATTGTTGGATGACGCTTTCACCCGAGATGTTCCAAAGGTAGGCTTGACCGTAGGCAGGATTGACGAATTCAATACGGCCGTTCGCCGATTGGTCTGCTGCGAGCGCTTGAAACTCGGCATAATCCTGGGGCGTGTCTCGGCGCGCGACATCCCAAGTTTCCGGCTCAATCTCCAAGTTCAACTTCCATTTGGGATATCGCTGGAGTGATTCCATCATGAATCGGGTGAATGAAGTTGGAAAGTGACCGTAGCTGCCACCGTGGTATCCGTCCACAAACCATGCCTGAGGCTGGTCGGTGGCGTCGGCTGGATTCCCCAAACTCAGCAGAGCAAGGCTGCAACAAATAGCACGTAGCATTACTTTGATTTTAAAGCCGAAACACTGATCTTGCGCGCTGTCACTCTGGCGTGATCTTCAGTCTGTAAACTACCGGAGCATAGGATTCCTCAATCACTTCTTCCAGCGCTTCGTGTAACTCCTCAGTCTCTGCGAGCACCGTCTCTGTTTGGGCAATATGATCCTGCATGGTCGCTCGTTCCTTCGAGCTGCGGAACAGCACCTTGATTTGGCGCGTCTCAAAGTCTTGCTTTCGTGCCACTGCGGAATCAATCAATGCGAAACGCGTGGCGAATGGATTGTTTTGAAATTCAGCGGCGAGATTAATTCCGCGCGCCAGTTGCTCAGCGGAAAACACCGCGCTGTCTTTGCCCCAATGAACCCTATACTTGCTCACGGTGCCGTTGGTCGCCGTCAACATGAAGCGATTCAATTCCTCATTGAACGGAACCAGTGTCATCGCGGAACGGATATTGTCACTGTTGGTGAGGGTTTCAGTGCCAGTAGTGGGATACCAATCGGCGGCCAACCCCATCGGCGCGCCGGGACAGAAAGGATACCGCTCGCTGCGGATCGTGAATCCTCCGTCTCCAGACTTCAACAGCTTGTGCCCAGCGGATACCTTGATCTTTTTGCTTTGCAGATCGACGCGGAAATCTGCGATGTCGCCGCTGATTCCAAGCGCTTTCAGAAAGGCATACGCCATGATGGTGTGCCCGGCCCAACCGGGATGAACTGCATCACCGCCCGCGACTGCATATTGAGGGCCGTACTTTTCGATTCCGGTGACCGAAGCTTGCATCATCGGCCAAAATACATCTGCAAAGCCGATGTTCTCATCTTTGGCGATGCCGATGCCAAGGTTTCGCAGCTCGCAGAGGTTCTGATTCAGCGCTGCTGAGGTCGATTCTTCTTTCCACCACTTCCGCTCTCCAACGCATCCGGGAGAGCCCAGCACCACTCGAACTCCATGGGCTTTGAAGGCCGTAACCACGGCTCGTGAATTTTGTGAGTAATTAGCGCCGATATCCGGACGGTAAGGAACATAGCCGTGGTCGTTCATGCCGTAGCACGTGGTGGCGATGGTCGGCTTGAACCGCAAACAGTCATTGGTCATCCGGTTCAGAAAGCCACCCGCGGTCTCGCCGCCCCAACCATATTGACGGACCTTGATTCGCATCTGAGGCAGGCACGCCGTCAGATAATCTTCGATGATTCGCCCATACATCTTTTGCTCCGTGATGGAATCCCCGCAGATAGCGAGGCGATCACCTTGCTTCAACAGCAGGCCATTCGGCTTTGGGGCGGGCAAAGGATGAAGATTGTCCAACAGCGCGGCGCTGGTTGATTGGAGAACAAGAGTGCTGGCGACGCTGCCCAGCCCGATGAGGATGCGGATTAACTTCATGGTCTCCGTCAGTTTCGCAACGTCACTCAAACTGTCGAGAGTCTATAGTGCCAAAATAACCGGGGCATCCGTGCCGCGTTGCGGGGGTAGAAGTGCCTTTAACTCTTCGGCGTGCATAATCGAGCTTGAGGTCGTCTGCGAGTTATGCGACGAGAATCCTTACATTGGGTTCGCATGAGTGAAGAAGCCAAATCAAACACCGCTACTGGCCATTTGATCGGTTTGAAAGCAACTGCATGGCCGCTGTTGCATCGCAACGATTCGGATTCGCTGCGACGACGCAAACTCGCCGTGCGCGTTGGGCATTTGACGATGGCAGTGCTGGTTTTCGCTGCTGTGGGTGGTGGGCTGATTGCCGGATCGCCAGAAAGCCAGAAGGTGCGGGTTCTGATCCTAAGCCTTCTCAGTATTGCATACATCGTTTGGAATCTGTTTGGCACAGCCGGAATTGTGCAGCTCGTCTTGTGGGAAGGCGGCTCGCCACCTGTGATAGAAAGTCGGCGTCCGAAGTGTGGCCCGCTCGTGTTTTTTATGGTCCAACTCTCCTTGGCCGCTGCGATCTATCTGTTAGCTGATTCGGGGATGGTTCCTAATTTCGTCTGGATCGCGCTGCTGCCGCCGGTTGCGTTTGCGGTTTTTATCACTGAGTGGCGAGGGATTGCCGTAGTTACAGCAATTGTTTTGGGTGTTTTGGCAGTGAACGCGCTTCGACTGCATCCTTGGCGAATGGCTGTCGGCGGCATTGTTGCCTTTTCCTTTGCCGTGATTTTCACGCTCGTGTTCACCTTGCTGGCGGTGCATTCCGAGAAGTCCCGTCTGGAAGTTCAACGCTTGGCAAGCGAACTCACTGAGGCCAATCGACAATTGCGCGAGCAAGCCGTGCACACGGAGGAACTCGCCGTTTCGCGGGAGCGCAATCGAATTGCCCGAGAAATCCACGATAGCATTGGGCATTATCTGACCGGTGTTAACATGCAGCTTGAAGCGGCGCGCGCCGCCGAGCCAAGTAATCCATCGCAAACGCGCCTTGCGTTGGCTCAAGCTCAATTGCTAACTCAGGAAGGGATGCGTGACATTCGGCGGTCGCTTGCGACTTTGCGGGCTTCGCCGCTCGAGAACAAAACACTCGTGGAGGGGATTCAAGAATTGTTGGCGCAAAACGGCGCGACTGGACCGCAAATCGAATTTAAATTAATCGGCACGCCGCGCCGCCTTTCACCGCCTGCTGAGCTGTCATTGTATCGCGCGGCGCAAGAGGGACTCACCAATGTGCATAAACACGCGCAGGCTAAACATTGCAAAATCACTCTGGAATTTGCGCCGACGGCGCGCACGCTGGTTTCCGTCATCGATGATGGACTGGGTTCTGTCGCAATCACCGACCGGACTGGATTTGGCCTGATGGGTTTGCGGGAGCGGGCGAATCTGCTGGGTGGTGTTTTGAAAACAGTGAGCAATCCCGGTATGGGCTTTACCTTGACGATGGAGGTGGCGGGATGAATCGGATTCGCATCTTGTTGGTGGACGATCAGTCGATTTTTCGCGAGGGCCTGAAAGTCGTCCTGAGCGTGCAGCCGGATTTTGAAATAGTCGGGGAGGCTGAAAACGGCACGGAAGCGGTGCGGCGCGCTGCCGACTTGAATCCCGATGTGGTGGTGATGGATTTGCGCATGCCCAGTCTAAGCGGGGTCGAGGCCACGCGGCGCATTCGGCATAGCCACCCCAGCATGCAAGTGCTGGTGCTTACTACGTTTGATGATGACGAAGATATTTTTGAAGCGCTACGAGCGGGTGCGATGGGATATTTACTGAAAGACGGACCGCCTGAGCAACTGTATGGAAGCCTTGCGGGCGGCAAGTCGTGGGGAGTCATTCTTAGAGCCCGCGATTGCCGCCAAGGTGGTCGCCGAGTTTAACCGCCTTTCCGATGCTCGACCACGTGTAACGCGACCTAAACTCACTGAACAGTTATCTCCGCGCGAACGCGAAGTTCTCCGTGCCTTGGCGACCGGCAAGAGCAACAAGGAAATCGGTGTGATGATGAATCTCGCTGAAGGCACTGTAAAAAATCATTTGAGCAACATCTTTGGAAAGCTTGGTGTGCTCGACCGCACCCAAGCCGCGCTGACCGGTCGCGAATTGGGTCTGCTCTGAAATTTGTTTCGCTGCCTCGTGACCTTAGGCTATGACTTTCGGCACATGCCACCAGGGTTGCCAACATGGCATCATGTTGATGCATGGGATACGTTATGAAGAACGCGGAGCCATCCAAGCCTGCTAAGAGTCGGGCAAAAAAAATTATTCTCTGGGGGGTGTCCTTCCTGTTGGTGATGTTGGTTCTCGGCGTGGTGGGTTACCTTCGGCTCTTTCGCTCTTATCCGCCTAAAGAATTGATTCAAGACATCAGGGCGGGAATTGTGGCGCGCGATACCCAAGATCCTGACAAACGCTTTGAGATCTATTTGGAGCATCGTTACGGCTCTATGGCGGAAGCGGCCAATCGCCAGAAAGCTTTTCTGGCGTTTTTTGATCCGGAGCATATTCGCGCCCTCCAGTTTCTGGCCACCCACGCGCCCAAGGACCAACAGGCGGCCAATATTGCTGCCACCGCCAGATGGGTTGAGCAATACCGAAACCAACTCACTCCCGCCGAACGGGCCGCGCTAGGGGCACAAATCAATTCCGACGCCGGCCGGCAAATGCTGCGCAATGCGACGGCGACCTATAATTCCCAAGACATCTATTATCGCGGCAAAACCGTGCCGGTCATTGAGCAACTACTTAAGACCATCCACGACCTGCCGGGTGCCAACAAGTGAGCTGAAAGCATGCAAAAGCTTCATTCAAAAAGTAGTGCCTTTACCCTCATTGAACTGCTGGTGGTCATCGCCATCATCAGTATCCTGGCGGGTCTGTTGCTTCCTGCGCTATCCCGGGCCAAGGGCAAGGCCCACTCCATTTCGTGTGTTGGCAACCTCCACCAGATTGGAATCGCCTTGGTGGTTTACGTTGACGATAACCAGAATCGTTTGCCCATTTGTGCCGGTTACTTGCCTAGTCAACAGACAAATCTGCCCCCCATCACCACAACATTTTTTGATCGTCAGCCGACGAACAAACTCTTCAAGTGCCTTGCTGATCAATCGGTCTTCCAACAGGAGCAAACCAGTTACGCATGGAATTTCTGGCTGAATGGTGCTCCTTACACTGCGCCAGATCTGGCCAGTATCTATACCGAGCAAGCCGATGTCATCGTAAACGACTTGTTTGGCAGCCGTGGCGAGACGCCGCTCGTAGGTGATGCCAATCCATATCATGGCGCCTATGGCACATCGCTGGGGAAGAACGCGCTCTATTTCGATGGCCGTGTGGACAAAGCTAGAACATCACCCTGAGCTAATCAGGGCGATCTGTCGCCTCTGCCGCGTGACTCACTCATGGTTGAGGGGCTTTGCAGATCCCCAAGGTTGGCGGTGTGGAACATTGTGATGATCTGGGCATCCTTTCGTCAGGCGTTCGGGGCGTCTGGGAGCAATTGTGATTGCAACTGAATGTCCGATGGGTTCAAGGCTAACCCAGTTTGGTTTACTGGATTGCTGACTTTAACGCAGACGTAAAACTGAATTAGCGGATGGCCATCGCCCGTGGGTCTTCGTTCTTCAACCCGTACTTCATGAGAAAGCGCATCATCGCCATGCTATAAGCCGCCTTGCCTGCTGCGCCGGTGAAGATGCGGCCCATGTGCTTGTTGATGTGAGGAAAACAGGCGCGCATCAGCAGGTTCTTCCGCAAGGATTCCCCGACGCGAAAAGATGTAAACATCCGACCGTCGTAAAAGTAACCAACAATTTCATGCCACGTCTTCAGGTGATGGATGACGCCGTATTCGTATCTTTTGAAGGCCGCCTCGGTCCCAGTTTGAATGGCTTCCGCCAATTCCGTGGCGCTTGTCATACCGATCAGCAGGCCGCTGGAGAAGACTGGATCAATGAAGCCGGCGGTATCGCCCAACAATGCCCAGCCGTTGCCGACCAGTCGCGCCGAGACCAGTTGATAATTGGTGTATTCCATCACGGGCGTCAGCCGGGTTGAACCAGCCGTGACCGTACGCAACACCGAATCCCGCTTGAGCAGCGTGTCATAAAGTTCTTCCGGAGTCGTTCCCGCTCTCGTTGCGTGTTCTGACGGAATGACGATGCCCAAGGAAACCCGGTCTTGCAGCGGAATGCGCCAGCTCCAGCCATGATCCAGCCGGGACGAATGGACGTAACCGCTTTTGTAAAGCTCCGCCCGATCCAAATGCGCAAACAATGCGGTGTCTTTGCGGCCGCCTTCGTGACTGGGGATCTCCAGCAATTTGGGCAACACCCGGCCTCGCCCCGTCGCATCCACGATGAGATCCGGTTCACCGGCGATGAAGTCGCTTAGCGCCGCCAGCGTAGCGGAACTCAGCTTGACCTGATCTGTGCCTGTCACCCGTTCCACGCGGGCTTCGGTTTCGATGACTTTAGCGCCGGCGCGCTGGGCAGCGGCCATCAACGTGGCTTCAAACTTGAGGCGCGGCACGTTGTAGGCGTAATCCGGCAGCGGCCCGCAGAAATCCCGGAACGTGAATGGGAAATCCCCAAACTCGTTCATGTTGAAGATTGCGCCAGGCTTGTATTTGCCGTACTCGCGCACCTCTTCCTCCACGCCAAGCCGTCGGAGGATCAGAATGATGGCCGGGACTAACGATTCGCCCACCAGCAATGCGGCAGCTCGGGGCCGATGCAAGATTGCGACGCGAATTCCCTGGCGGGCCAGCAAGGTGGCCAGCACGCAAGCGGCTGGTCCGCCACCGAGAATGGCCACTGTTTTGATTTGCTTGTTTTGCTTGTTCGGTGCGGACATGAGTAAAGACTGAGCTTTGGTTTAAGGGTGATGACTAGGTGTGGTCGTCCTTGGTCGTCTGAATCCAGCAAATCAGGCGCAGACCTTCTAGTCACAATTTGATTTATGGACTAGATCGTGGCGGTTTTGAGCCGGCCAGCGTCGCCAAGGCTTGCAATGCTCGTTCCGCTTGGGCCACAAACGGATTGTTCAAATCCCAAACATAGCCCGCCAATACCGAACAGATTTTCTGCGTAATGTCAGTGTTGCGATGATTGGAAAATAAAATCTGCGCGAACCGGCCGTCGTACCAAGCAGTCACATAGGTGCGAAACGTGTTGACCCCTTGCATGATGAAATCCGCGTAATCCTTCTGCCAGTCCACCGGCTTGCCGTGCAGTTGGCGGGCTGTCAGTTGTGCGGCTCGCAATCCGGATTCCATCGCCAGCGTGACGCCAGAACTGAAGATGGGATCGAGAAATTCCGTGGCGTTGCCCGCTAGCACAAAACGCGGGCCGAACAGTTGCTTGATCGAGCAGGCATACCCCGAAATGCGTTGTGGCGGAAATACCAGCTGCATTTTGGCCAGGCGCGCCGCAGCATTGGGTTCACCACTGATAATGGCGCGGAATTGCGCTTCAGGATCGCCGGAGTAACGCGCAAAAAATTCCGGTGTCGCCACAACGCCGACGCTCGTCTTGCCGTTGGAAAACGGAATGATCCAGAACCATGCTCCGTCCGGATGAATACAGGCCCAGATTTTTCCCTCGTCCCGACCGCTGGGCCGCACGTCACCCGTTATGTGAGCGAACAATGCTTCACGCGGCGGAAAGTTTGATGGTTTCTCGAGATCCAACAGACGTGGCAACACCCGTCCATAACCGCTGCAATCCAGGATGAATCGCGCCGTTATCTGCCGTCGCTGACCATCCGGTTGCTCGACGTCTACGGCCACGTGCTCGTTGCTGAAACTGACCGCCTTCACCCCATGCTCGTAAAGCATCGGCACGCCGCGGGCCGCGACGGCATCGGCGATGGTCATGTCGAATTCTGCCCGAGGGACTTGAAATGTATATTTCCAACCATCTCCGGACTGATTGCTGAAATCAAAGTCACAAGCCTGATTGCCACGACGGAACACCGCGCCGGTTTTGTGGATAAAACCTCGCGCCTCGACCGCCGGCAGCAAGCCGACTTCGTTCAGCAGGTTCATCTGTACGCGGCAACAGACTTTCGCCGATTACAAAGCGTGGAAACTTTTGTTTCTCGATGACCAACGGCTTCAAGCCGTCCCGGTGCAAGCTGGCCGCGGCCACTGCGCCAGCAGGACCAGCCCCAATGACTAGAACATCTGCATCCATTGTTATTTAAAATTTAAAACGTCGGCGCAAATGTGCAGAAACGATTGGAGGTTTGCAAATTGCAAAGGGCGGGGACTTAACGTGCCCATGCAGCGGGCCTAAAACTCAACCATTCCTGTTTCAGATCGGGAAGGCGCTTTGTCGGTACCGTGTCGGTATCGGCACGGTGAAACCTCTCAACCAGCCAATGCCGGGACACCTTGTGGGCGAGTGTCTCCCGCGCGCTAAAACCGGTTTCAACGGGGCATGAACCTCGGTTTAATGGCTCGTTAAACAGTGCTTCAGGCAACTCGTCTATCGACGTTTCATTGCGGGTTTGCGGTCCCCGGCGGCGGCGTTCCGGATTGCTGTCGAATTTCAAGCTGCGACAAAATCGTCCGCCGCGGATATAAACCCCCGGCTAATCTCTCTTGCCTCGTTGGGGCGAGCCGGTTTGGATTTGCAATAATTTGCGCAATTCTTGCCTAGGTCCTAAGGCTTTTTCATAAACTACCGTCCCCCCAGCCACTCCTCGAAGCGTTCGATCCACTTGACGGTGGGTGTCGGGGGCGTTGGGGCGCAGGTCAAAGATCTGTCTTTAGGGTCATTGCCGTGGTGATGCTCCATGCGAACGTCGCAGCCAGAGCGCGGTGCTCAGTGCCACCAGACCAGCGATGGTCGGTTCCGGCACGGGAACAACACTGACCTTGGCCAGACCAAAGTCGTAAGTATTCAGGTCCATAAACTCCAACCGGGTCGTGGTCGCCGTCGCAGTGAATGTGGCGTTGTATTGTTCCCAACGCATCTGGCTGGCGCGGTGGGTCTGTGGATCGTATGGATAGGGGGGAGTTGAAAAAGAAAGCAATGACTGACTGTTCAGATTGACGTTTAGGGTCAAGCTGGAGCCGAAATACAGATCGGCGGCGGCATAAAAAGACAACGAATATTCTTGGCCGGGGACGGTGGTTAAATCTTGGTAGGCATTTTCCGCCAATAAAAACCGTCCCGTCGGGGCGTTGGGATTGTTGACGAGGGCTACCAGTGAGCCAGACCAATTGGCAAACCCCGCGGCGAAGTTGCCGTTCTGGACGATGTCGGCGAAGGGATTGACGAGGATGGCAGTAGCTTTCCCGGTGGTGCAGAGCCAGCCGGCCAGAAGTGTGAGGATGATTTTTGCCCGCATAACCATTCAGATGCCCAGTTGAGCTGAGTACGATTTGAGTCGCCCGGAATTACAATGCCGACGAAATCAAACAACGGATTTGCAGTCAATTGAATTGCGAGCGGATGAACCGGATTTTTGAGGCCGCCCCTCGCGCCGGGATGCATCATGACGCGGACTTCGGTTCAAGACACTACGGTGTGCTCACAAATCTACTGTCCCCCTAGCCAGCGCGGCGAAATCAGTTAACCCCAATCTGGACAATCGCAGAAGCGAGACAGGATTGACTGAATTATCAGGAATATTTTATGGGGTGAATGTTCCCACGAGTCGGTCTTCGCGGATGACCACTAGGTGCGCATGGAGTGGCGCGCCCTATTTGTCATTCATGGTTGAATGGCATTCCCGCCTCACGAAAATTGAATATTTCAGCCCACGACTGAGTCCAATCTGCGTATGGGGAGGAACACCAAAAAGTTAGCGATCTTGGCGATACTTACCGGCATTGCCGGAATGATTTGTGTCGCCGACTTGAGTGCACGCCCGCCGCGGCCAACGCCCCCGCCAAGCACAATGGAAGCTTCCGCCACTCCAGAGCTAACGGATGTCAGTTCTGTGGAACTATCGCCCCAAATCCAGACCGCGCCGCCCAGGGTTTCCATCTCCTTTGATGATGGGGCGAGTAAAAGCTACGCTTTGTTGAAGAGGCTGCCGCCGACTGGAAAATCTTCTGCCCGGCCGGAAATCGACGTCTGGTATGGGCAATACTACGAGGATCAAATCTTTCGCGTCCTGCCTGCCAGCCCGTTTGAAAAAGAGCCGAGCCGCCTCAACGTGAAAATCTCGTTCGCGTTTTGACGAGGCCGCAGCCGTGCGCGCTCAGACAAAATCGCCGAGGGGTCATCAGGGCTCGACGATGCAGTACAGAAACTTCTCGCCGCGGAGATAAAGCTCGCGATCCGCCAGCGCGGGCGATGCGCTGAAGGAATCGTCCAGTTTGTTCACCGCCAGCACCGCATTCTCCCGGTCATGGCGGAGGACCACCGTCACCCCATCGCGCCCCGTGACGTAGATGCGGCCCGCCGCCCCGACCGGCGAGGCGAAGATGAAATCGCCGATGCCCTCCAATCGCAACGCCTCCCCGCGCGGTTTGCCGGTCAACGGTTCGAGGCGGGAAAGGATGTTCTGATTGTGCCGCAGGAAATATAGCGTGTCGTCGTAGAGCAACGGCGAAGAAACATACGGCGTCATGCGATTCAGTTTCCACAGCACATTCGTCGTGCCGGTGATGTCGCCCTTCGCGCCCGCCAGGCGGATGGCCAGCATCGCCTGCGAATAATAACTGTTCCCGGCAATCACCACGCCATCGGTGTACACCGGCGAGGACACGACATTATCCGTCAGGCCGGCGCATTCCCAAAGCTGCGTGCCCGTCGCGAGATCGTAGCCGCGCACGCGCTTCGTCGCGCTCATGATCACCTGCGGCTTGCCTTCATGCTCGACGATGAGCGGCGTGGCCCAGGCCGTTTTTTCGTCGCGCGCCACTTTCCAGAGTTGTTTGCCGGTGCGCTTATCGAACGCGTAGAGGAACGAATCGCCTTCCTGATCCCAGCAAACGACGAGCGTGTCGCCATGGAGCACGGGCGAACTGCCTTCGCCATGCGCATGCAACGTGTGCATCTTTCCCAAATCCTTCGACCACTTCAATTCGCCCTTCAGGTCCAGGCAATAAAGCCCGCGCGAACCGAAGAAGACATACAACCGCTCGCCGTCAGTGACGGGCGAACTCGAGGCGAGACTGCCGGTGGTGTGACCGCCTTCGTGCGGCCATTCTTCCCGCAGCATTTTTTGCCACTGAACCTTCCCGTCCTTGCGGCTCAGGGCGAGCACCAGGAATTGATGGCGCTGCGTGACCGGTACGCTGTCGTGAACACCGGGCGCGTCATCATGCACCGCCGGTTGCTCCGCGCCGACCGGCACGGCGGCCAGCACGTAAACCGAATCGCCCCAGACGATGGGCGAGGAATGCGCCTTGCCCGGCAGCGGAGTTTTCCAACGGACATTATTCGTCTCGCTCCATTGCATTGGAGGATTGGCGAGCGGAGCGACGCCATTGGCCAACGGCCCGCGCCACTGCGGCCAATGGCACAACACTTCCGCACTGGGCCGCACGCCTGCGTCGCCGCCCAGAGCAGACAGCGCGAACAGACAGCCGAGGAACGGCAGCAGGCGCGTTAGGGCTGAAAGCCCGCAATGTGATAGCCCGGGCTGAAGCGGAGCTTCGGCCCGGGAAAAATGTCGTAAAACAATTTCGAGGCCCTGTAAGGGAGGAACAAAACGAATCATTCGGGGATTAGACTCAATCCCACGCATACCGTTCATCCAACGGTTTTCCATTCTTCTCACAAAACCGGCGATACTCGGTCTGGAAATCCTCCTGTTTGTGATGCTCCGGCTGGTTACGAATGTATTCCCGCACCGCCTCGACGTGCATCGGGCTCACACTGAATTCGCCGTAACCGGTCTGCCACGCGAAATCGGAATACCAATTGTGTTGTTGTTTGATCCATGTGGGTGAAGACGATTTGATCTGCTCAACAATTTTCGCGGGCGCGTGGTTCTTGGATTGCGCAAATAAAATGTGGATGTGGTCGCGCACGGAATTGATTTCGATGAGCGTTGAATCATTGTTTTTGAGAATGCCTGTGATGTAGGCATGGAGTTGACCGCGCTCTACATCGCGCAAAAGTTGCCGGCGGCCTTTTGTGGAGAATACAAGATGCACGACAATGTTGGCGAGGGATTGGGACATGGCGCGAGGAGTTTGGGTGGTGAATTAGCGCGTCGCAAGTCAGAGATGTTCACGTCGGCGGGCAATGGTTTTGCGTGTGCCCGTTGTTTTCATTCCGTCGGGCGGTGTGATTGGCGCATTCGCGGTATCGGGCTGTAAGCCCGCAATGTGACAGCTTGGGCTGAAGGCCCAAGAACATGGTCCACCAAATAATCTCCCCGGCCTGTAAGGCCGGAACATCATTCGTGTTCCGCAAATGAACGAATCAATCGGTAACGGGACGGTGTGTGGGTGCGTCGCCCTTGCAGGGCTTGGAGTTTTGTTGACGTGATACCCGGGCCTTCAGCCCGGGCTATCACATGGCAGGCCTTCGGCCCTTTCTGATTGGCGATCGGCGCGAAGGCGAAACATCGGTAGGGATTTCGCGCTGCGATGTCCGCGGTCAGCCCAGCGGTCTGACCCTACCATGGGATGGTGTGAAACTGCGAAATACGCAAGGGACGATCTGAAGATTGGTTTTGCTGTCGTAACGGTTGTAGCGGCGCTCTGTGAGCGCCGTTCGCTTCCGGGTTTGTCGGAGCGGCGGTCACAGACTGCCGCTACAAAGGCGGGGGCAAAGACCATTTGGCCTTGCTTGCCTAGTGCGCGATGCAAGTCAGCAGTTGTTTTGGTTTGAAACATTCTGAGCATGAGAACGACCCGGGGTGTGACTTGCGCCGGTTTTAGCGGATGGGTCTAAAATTGCCAGCCTAATCTGTGAAAGCTTGGACAGGAGTGAGGAGTGGCGATTTTCGTCGTCGCTAGCGAGATCGCACGACGATGCGCTTCGCAAATGTGGCTTGCACCGGAAAATGGTCGGATGCACCAGCGCGGATCACCTGGGCCGAGCAACAATGCAGCGCGGGCGCATAGACGATGTGATCCATGCGCCGGGAAAGTTTCACGCCGCGATATCGCCATTCCCATGTGGCTGTGCTGTGATCAAATTCCGGTAGGGCGTTGATCAATCCTTGTTTCTCCAGCCACTGCAATACGGCGCTGTTTTCGCCATCATTGAAATCACCCAGCACCAGCGTCGGCCACTCGGGGTGGCGGCGGGCGTAGAATTTTTCCATCTCTTGCAACCGGTCATCGCGGGTGGAGAAGTAACCGCTCACCCAGCTACCGCTGTCGCTGACCGGGGGACGCAGATGAACATTCAGCAACTGGACCGGACCGAGGGCGGTGTCGAAGGCGACGATCCAGCCATCGAACCAACCGGTCTCGGAGGGGATGTAGGCGACTTCCTGCGCGGGTAGTCTGGACAGGAAGGCGAGGCCGCCGCCCATGCGCCCTTGGGAATTGCGGAAGGCCATGAATTTGAATTCGCGGCCCAGGACTTGTTGCAGGTATTGCTCCCATTCCGGGGTGGTTTCCTGCAGGCATACGATGTCCGCGCCGGAGTTGCGGATAAGATCGGCGGCAAGATCGGCGCGCGGTGCGCCCCAGTTGACATTGTAGGTCAGGACGCGGAGTTGCGGGCCGGTCGGGGTTTCAGCAACACGCGGGGAACGACAGCCAGTCAGAAGCACTACCAGTGCGGTCAACTGCGGGAGAACTTTGCCCTTGAGGTGCATGGTCGCAATCCAGTTTGTTGCAGCGCTTTTAACTCAGGTTGGTGCGAATGGCAAGGGCGGTTGCCGGAAATGAAAACGCCCCGGCATCGCTGCCGGGGCGTTGGTGCAAGTTCATTCCAACTTACGAGCCGACGCTCGCGAGGTCTTCGTTGTTCATGACGTTCTGGATCTTGAACTGTTCAGCATGCATCGCCGGGTCGGCGCGGAAGCTGAGCTTGCCGAAGTAACGTTTCTCCATCTCGATGAGATGTTTCTCATCCTGCGTGCGGAGGCGTTCGAGCACGGTCGGATGTACCACGATGCGGAGTTGGAAGTCCGATTCGTCGCGGGTGCGCTTTTTCAGGATTTCCTGCAGCTTGCGCTGGATTTCCACGCTCATGGTTTCCACGCTCTTGACCTTTGCGCGGCCTTTGCAATATGGACAATCGTCATAGACCGCCGAGCGCACGCTTTCGCTATGGCGTTGGCGGGTCATTTCCATCAGGCCGAGTTGGGAGATGGGCAGGATGTGAGTCTTGGCCTTGTCGCGGCGCAGCCCTTCTTTCATCCGGGAGTAAACCGCTTGCCGGTCGCGCCCGGATTTCATGTCGATGAAGTCAAGCACGATGAGGCCGCCCATGTTGCGCAGGCGGAGTTGCCGGCAGATTTCATCAGCGGATTCCAGGTTGACCTTGAGGATGGCGGCTTCCTGATCCTTGCCGCCTTTGTGACGGCCGGTGTTCACGTCAATGGCGACAAGCGCTTCGGTTTCATCAATGACGATGTAGCCACCGCCCTTGAGATGGACTTGGCGCGAGAAGGCGTTCTCCAATTGCTTCGAGATGTTGAAGCGGTCGAAGATCGGTTGCGCTTCGAGATAAACCTTCACCTTGCGCGCGGACCGGCGGCTGATCTTGGAGATCATGTTCTGCATGCGGTCGCAGGCTTTCTGGCTGTCCACGACGATGCGTTCGACGTCTTCGGTGAGGAAGTCGCGCACGGTGCGTTCGATGAGGTCGGGTTCTTGGAACACGCACGTGGCCATGTTCTGGGATTTGATCTTGTCCTGCACGCCGCGCCATTCTTCGAGGAGCAGGGCGAGGTCGCGCACGAAGTAACGCTTCTGCTGGCCTTCGCCGGCGGTGCGCATGATGACGCCCATGCCGTCCGGGATGTTGAGTTCGCGCAGAATCTTCTTCAACCGCTGGCGTTCCTGCTGGTTCTCGATCTTGCGGGAGATACCGCTCTGATCGGAGTTCGGCAACAGGACGAGATAGCGACCGGGCAAGACGAGATTGGTCGTGATGCGCGGGCCTTTAGTGCCGATCGGGCCTTTGGTGACCTGCACGATGATCTCAGAGCCGGGCGGATAGAGGCGCGGGATATCCTTCTGCGTGATCTTCGGGCGATCGCGTTTCTTGTTCGGGCGATCGACGATTTCCACACCGCTGTCGAACTGGTTGGGCACGATGTCCCAGTAGTGCAGGAAGGCGTTCTTCTCGAATCCGATGTCCACGAAGGCGGCTTTGAGGCCGTCTTCGAGATTGCGGACCTTGCCCTTGAAGATACTGCCGACGAGGCGCTCCTCAGTGGTGCGTTCGATGTTGAATTCCTCGAGCTTGCCGTCTTCGCTGACGGCGACGCGCGTTTCGAGTGTCTCCGCGTTGATGATGACTTCCTTGTGGATCTTCTTTTCGGGACGGATGAGGCGCTGAACCTTTTTGACGAGGTTTGTGGCGACGTCCGCGATCTTCTCGACGAGGCTGCGGGAAGGTTCGACGACCTTCACAGGCTCGAACGGCTTCTCCGGTTGAGCGGGAGTCGGCGTAGGCGCGGCGGCTTCGGCGTGATGTTGATGTTCGTGGCCGGGTGCGATTTCCGGCGCGCCTTCGGGCGGCAGACCGGCCGCGACGTTCTCGGCGCGTTCGATTTCGCCCTGATGGCGGCGTTCGAACAATTTGTCCTGGCCGTGACCGCCGACGACTTCGCCGACGGCTTCGGCCCGCGCCTCGACGGCGTCCTTGTCTTTCTTTTGCGGCTGGTTCTGGTTGAGACCGCCGCTCGGCTTGAAGCGCATGCCACCGCGGCGGCGTCTTCCTCCGAATCGTTTGTCATTACTCATGGTTGTTAATATCCCTTTCGATAGATGTGAACGTTTTGCAGCATGCCGAGCGCGATCATGGAGGCCAGCACTGAAGACCCGCCGTAAGACAACAGCGGCAGTGGAATGCCTGTCACGGGCATGAGCCGGATGTTCATTCCGATGTTGATGAATATGTGGCTGAACAGGAGTGTGACGACTCCTGCGGCCAGCACTTTGCCCAGGCGATCGCGAGCCTGGCCGGCGGTCCGTAATCCCGTAAAGAGGACCACCGCGTACAGCGTGATGACCATCACGCTTCCGACAAATCCTTTCTCCTCCGCGATGACGGAGAAAATAAAATCCGTGTGGGCCGCCCCAGGCGGCAGAAATCCGAGCGCGGTCTGATTGCCTTCGCGCCAGCCCTTGCCCCAGAAGCCGCCCGAGCCCACGGACAACAAGGCTTGTTGTCCCTGGTAGGATTTCTCCTGCTGCAACAACCGGGCTTTGCGCTTCGCTTCAGGCGTGTTGTTCTCCGGCGTGAAATCCTTGCCGAAGTAAACGAGCAAGCGATGCCGTTGATATTCCTCCAGTTTGATCTGCCATTGTGGCGGCGCAAAAAGAATGTCCACCAGGATCAAGGACGCCAGGACGCCGACGAACGCAATCAAGCGGAACAGATAGCGGCGCGGCACGCCGGCTACGAGCATCATGGCGAAACCGGTCGGGACGAACACCAGCGCCGAGCCGAGGTCGGGTTCTTTCAAAATCAGTACGAACGGAATGCCCATCATGCCGAGCGCCTTCCAGAAGTTGATTGGTTGCCGCAATTCATCGGGCGGGCGGCTGAGAAAGTTTCCCAGCGCGAGCACGAAGGCGAGCTTGGCAAACTCCGACGGTTGCAGACTGAAGAAGCCCAGATCGAACCAGCGCTTCGCGCCACCGCGCACGGTGCCGAAGAACATCACGCCGATAAGCAACACGATGGACGCCCAGAAGGCGATGCCGGCCCAGCGCGTGAGTGTGTGATAATCTACAAGGCAGAGAGTGATTGCTGTCCCGCCGCCGACGGCGTACCAGAACGCTTGGCGGAACCAGAGTTGTTTGACCAGCGGCTGCGCGAGGGCGGATTCGTTGACCATCGTCGCGCTGAAGACGAACGCCACGCCCACCAGCATCAGCCCGAGGATCGCTGCCAATTGCAGGCGATCCACGCGCGGGGCGCTTTCGTTGAGGGCGATGCTGTGGTTCATTTCTTGGTGGCCGCCAATGTTTGGGTGGCCATGCGGGTTTCAAATGCTTTCAGTGCGACGTAAACCTCGCGCGCGATGGGAACGCAGCTGGTGCCACCGGAAATGCCGTTTTCCACCATGACGATGACGGCATAGCGCGGCGCTTCGTACGGCGCAAACGAAGCGAACCAGGTGGTGTTCTTTTTTCCGCTGCCGTCTTCTTGCAAGGTTTGCAGTTCCGCCGTGCCGGTCTTGCCGCAGACGCGGAAGCCGCAGCCTTGTACGTGGCGGCCCGTGCCTTCTTCGGATTCGGTTTCTGCCAGCATGGCTTCGTGAAGCAGTTTCAGATTACGCGGCTTGACGCCCAGATGATCACGGACTTGAGCGCGCGGGTAAACAAACGGCGGTTCGATACTGGCGGGATCATGCGGAACGAGCCGGTCCACGAGGCGGGGCTTCAGCACCGTGCCACCGTTGGCGATGGCGGAGATCATCACGGCAATCTGGACCGGCGTCACATCCATTTTCCCCTGGCCGATGCAGACGCTGGCGGTGTCGCCGTCCCGCCAATCGTCATGGGCGACATCCTGAGCGGTGGGAAAATGTCCGGGCGCTTGTTGTCGGAGCGGAAGGTTGTCGGCCTCGAAGCGTTCACCGAAGTGCAAGCGGCGGCCCAGTTCGATGACATGGTCGAATACGCCCGGCCGCAGGCCCAGCGAGATGAAATACGCATTGCTGGATTTGGCAATGGCGCGGCGCAGATCGTAATCGCCGGGCGAAACCGTATCGCGAAACGCCTGCTTGCCGACGTAGATGATGCCGGCCGTGGGCTTGTTGGGGTTCGGCGCAACGCGATAGTATTCGTGCGGATTAAAACGTGCCTGCGGCGTTTCCAGCGCTGCGAGCGCGACGATGGTTTTGAACACCGAGCCGGCTTGATAATTCTCCGCAGTGGCGCGGTTCTTTTCCGCCGTGAGTTCTTGTAGCCGTCGGTATTCCTGGCTGGAAATCCGGTGGGCAAATTGATTCGGGCTAAAGGTCGGATTGGAGGCCATCGCAATGATGTCTCCGGTGCGCACGTCCATGACGACCACCGCGCCGCGTCGCGTCGCGTCGTTCGTGCGCAGGCCGCCTCTGCCGCGCGCTGGACTTCCAAGTCGATCGTCAGGATGACATTGGTGCCAGGGATGGCCTGTTCCCAGACGTTTTCGTTCTGGCGATAGCCCAGATTGTTGACTTGGACAGATTTGCGCCGGCCCGGCCTCGCAGACGTTGGTCAAGCCCGCCTTCGATTCCAACGAGGCCGCGATAGTCGGGAGTGCGGTAGGAGAAGAAGGCATCTTCACCCGCGGCGGAACTGTCATCCGAGCGGACATAGCCGATGAGGTGCGCCGCGGTGGTGTCGAAGGGGTAAAATCGTTTGGACTGGATTTCAAGATCCACGCCGAGGGAGTTGATGGATTGTTCTTCGAAGCGCGCGACCAGTTGCGGCGACAGGTTGCTGGCGAGGCAGAAGGGAATAGCGCGGGCGGTTTCGTAGTGGCGGTTGAAATTCGTGTAGTTGAGCGTCAGAGGTGCTTGCAGAACATCCGCTACCTCATCAGCGACACGTTGCGCGACGCGATAACGGGAGGTGCGGACGACTTGCGAGCCCTGTTCGCCTTTGAGCGGCGGATAATTGGTTTTGATGGGTGAGACGCCGAGCCAGTCTTTCCAGAAGGGCAGGTCGTTGGTGACGACCTTGCGAGGGCGCATGGCCTTGAATTCCTTGCGGAAGGCGGCGCTTAGTTCCTCGAGGTAAAGATTGATGCTGTAGTTGGGCTGATTTTCTGCAAGCGCCACGCCATTGCGGTCGAGAATCTTTCCGCGCACAGCGGCGAGCCGGACAGTGCGGAAAGATTGCGCCTCGACGCTATCGCGGAAGCGGTTGGCATTGACGATCTGCACCCACCACAGACCAGCGAGCAACACCAGCAGCCCGGCGCACAACAGCAGCGCCAGCAACTGGAGTTGCCCGTCGTTCTTTTTGAGTTGGTCGAAGATCAGCATGCTAATTGCGGCCGCGCCGGATTTCGCGATCGGTGCGGAAGCTGGATTCCACGATGGGTTGATACCCCAGCGCATGATTCAAGCGATCGAATAACAAGAAAAACATGGGCGTTGCCACGCCACCGCCTATGCTCATGACAATCCATTGCCAGAGCGAACCCCAACCGAGCAGGGGTGTTTGCTCCAGCGTGAGCAGGGTCACAACCGTGAGGGCCGGCGCCAGGGCACTGGCGATGAGGCCTAGGACGAATTGGGCGTAGAGTTGGTCGCGGAGCAGCAGGTCGCGGCGCAGTTGCAGCAGCAGGCCGATGAGCAACAGGGGCAGTACACTGACGCCGAGCGGGTTGACCGAGAGGGTGTCGAACATCAAGCCGCTGAACACCGCGAGGGTCATCATCATGACTGGGCCGCTGGTCAATGCAGCATAAACCATAAGGGCAGGGAGCAGGTCCACCTGAGCCCCGAGCAGATGCCGGAGGCTGTTGCATGTGCCTTGGAAGAAAACCGCGAGCAACGCAGCGAGCAGAATCAGGATGTTGGGCAGGACGATCATGGGAACAATATCCACACTTCTTCGAGTGAGTTCAGATTCGCTGACAACTTCACGTCGGCTTCCTGAATCAGGCCGGAATCCACCAGATGTGCCTCTTCGACCACGAGCCCAATCTGGATGCCGGGCGGGTAAATGCTGGAATAACTGCTGGTGACGACACGTTGCCCGGGTTTCAACGTCGCATTACTTGGCAGATGAGTGAGGTTCGCGAAAGAGCCGTCGAACGGTCCGCTGCCGACCACGATACCCTGGCTGCGGGTTTCGTTTTCTACGACGGCGGGAACCCGGCAATTCGCGTCGCCGATGAGGACGACTTGGGACTTCGTCGGGCTGACGGAGGAGACGTGGCCGATGAGGAAGCCATCGGGCGAAAGCACCGCCAGCTTGTTGCTCAAGCCGTTTCGGCTGCCCATATCAATCTGGATGGTACGCCACCAATTCGCCGGGTCGCGGTAAATGACACGTGCAAGTTTGGCGTTCCAGCGATTTTGTTTTTGCCAGCCGACGAGCTGGCGGAGCCGGTCGTTTTCCTTGGCGATGGTGTCGGCTTGGGCAAGCTGCAGGCGGAGGTCTTGGTTCTGGCGGCGCAGGGCATCATTGGCGGCGATCAATTCCGATTTGGGCAGCAAGGTATCGGCGGTGCGTCCGGCGACGCGTTTGGTGCCGTCAGCCATGCCAAAGAGGGGAAGGAAAACGCTGCCGAGCGCGGTTTTGAGGCGCGCAGTGGTCTGGCTTGGCAGGTTGAGCACCAGCAAGGTGAGCACGGCCAAAATGGCCACGGCGATGTAATACGGCCGCTTAAACATGGTTCGTCCTGCGCCGGGGTTTGGGCCGGGGCAGAGCAGGGCGAACGCGGGAGGAGGGATTAACTATTTGGCGGCGCTGGTGACGCGCTTCAAAAATTGGAGTTCCTGCAGCACGCGCCCTGTGCCTTCGGCCACGGCGCTCAGCGGATCGTCCGCGATATGCACCGGCAAGCCCGTTTCTTCGGCCACGAGCCGGTCTATACCGCGCAATAAGGCTCCGCCGCCCGCCATGACGATACCGCGGTCCACCAAATCGGCGGACAGTTCTGGAGGACAGCGTTCCAGAGTGATGCGAATGGATTCCAATATGCTTGAAAGCGGCTCCTGCAAGGCTTCGCGAATCTCCTCTGAGCGTATTGTCAGCGTCTTAGGCAAACCCGCGCTCAGGTCGCGGCCTTTTACTTCCAAAGTTAATTCCTGCTCCAACGGAAAAGCTGAACCGATCCGAATCTTGATTTCTTCCGCGGTGCGTTCCCCGATTATTAAGTTGTAGGCGCGCTTCATGTGCGCGACGATTGTCTCGTCGAATTCGTCTCCGCCAACCCTCAGGCTGCGGCTGAAGACGATACCTGCCAGGGAGATAATTGCGATTTCACAAGTTCCGCCACCGATATCCACGATCATGTTCCCCGCCGGTTCGTGAACCGGCAACCCGACGCCAATCGCGGATGCCATCGGCTGTTCAATCAAGAAGACTTCGCGCGCTCCTGCGTGGGTGGCTGAATCTTTGACGGCCCGTTTCTC
The DNA here is from genome assembly GCA_049840435.1 of Verrucomicrobiota bacterium. Taxonomy (GTDB): domain Bacteria; phylum Verrucomicrobiota; class Verrucomicrobiia; order Limisphaerales; family JADLHS01; genus JADLHS01. The sequence goes on from JASGKY010000024.1 coordinate 35,917, forward strand.
GACTTCGGTAATGCCTGAAGGCACGGCCACGACTACTCGTGGGGCAATCAGTTTACGGTGATGCACCTTTTGAATGAAGTGGCGCAGCATCGCCTCGGTGATTTCAAAATCGGCGATTACACCGTCTTTCATTGGCCGAATTGCCACGATATTTCCAGGCGTACGGCCCAACATCCGCTTTGCTTCCTCGCCTACTGCGAGCACGGTGGTGGTGCCGGCCTGGATGGCTACGACCGACGGTTCCCGCAACACGATTCCCCGGTCGCGAACAAATACAAGAGAGTTCGCCGTCCCCAGGTCTATCCCGATGTCGTTGGAAAACAGGCTTTTAACTTGCGTCAACATGGATTGAGCCTAACGGGCACAAGTAAAGAGAGGTTCAGGGCAGGGGTCAAGCCTAGACCCGGGGACCGTCGTCATTTGTGCCGTGGCATTTCGGAAATTGAAGAATCTCTGCAACGCAGTATTCCAAATTAAATGACGGTAGCAGCGGACGTCGTTGCTTTGAGAATCGTTGCTACGGTTTGGGTCGGTTTTGTTTGGTTCGACTGCGAGTTCGTGCGGTTTTTTACTATATATATTTTCGGAGTCAACTGCATCAATCGCTGTAACTGCCAGAAGAAGTCCTTTTGCTGTTGTCTAATGGGGCGAACTGCGATGAAGTTTTAGGTCTTTACCCCACTATTACCGTGCTGATTTTGCGCGTATAAACCGGATATGGAAATTACCGATTGTGTTGTTTCGGTCCCGAGTAAAGAAGTTCAAATCCTGTCCCTTGAGGATGTTCCTGAGGACGCCCTTTTGATTGATCACGAACTCCGAAAGTCTGGTCTGGCGTTTCACACCCGACGCGTGGACTCGCGGGTCGCGTTTCTACAGGAATTGGAGAATTGTCCGCCAGATGTCATCCTAGCCGACCACGGTATTCCTGCGTTCGATGGTTTCACCGCGTTGGCTATCGCCCAGGAAAAATGCCCAAACACTCCGTTCATTTTTGTGACCGGTTCGCTGGGGGAGGAAAAATTGATCGAAGTGTTCGAGAATGGAGCAACTGATTGCGTGTTGAAACGCCGACTATCGCGGCTGCCCTTGGTATTGCAACGCGCGTTGAACGAAGCGGACGAACGACACTGGCGGAAACGGCTTGAGGCGGAAACCGAACGGCTGCAGCAAGAGTTGTTGAAGGCGGAACGGCGATTGCAAAACGGGAAGTGTCTTGTTCCGATTTGTGCGCACTGTAAGAATATCCGCGACATTAAAGGGTGCTGGGCGCAGTTGGAAATTCATTTCGAGCGACATTACGGATTCCAATTCACGCACGGGATTTGTCCCAAGTGCATGGAAGCTTTTTTCAGACAGCCACAGAGCAGGTGAACTTCCACCCAGCCGAAGTCAAACCGCTCAGGCGCTCGCCAGTTACAACCGGGCGCGCCCGCCCTCGATGATACCGGTGGCGATGGCGTAGCGCGTCAATCCCGCAACGTCGTGAATGTTCAATTTGTCCATGACCTGCTGGCGATGTTTCTCCACCGTTTTGACGCTGATGCAGAGTTCGGCCGCGATTTGCTTGTTGGCTTTGCCTTCAGCAATCAACTGAAGCACTTCCACCTCGCGGGAGGTCATGGAACGTCCCGGCTTCCGACTCCGGCCGTCGTTCAAGAGCGTGCCGCGATGTTGCTCGAGCAAACGTCTCGAAACGGACGGACTAAAGAAGGCGTTACCAGTTTTTACTTCGCGCACCGCCTTGATCAAATCGGCGGCGGCGGTTTGTTTGAGCAGATAGCCGACGGCGCCGGCTTCGGTCAACTGCCGTACGTATTCGTCATCGTTGTACGACGAGAGCGCTAGAACCTTGGTTGTGGGCATCTCTTTGATGATCTGGCGGGTGGCTTCCAACCCATTGAGCGTGGGCATGGCGATATCCATTACCACGACGTCGGGTAGCAGTTTTTTGGTCCATTCGACGGCCTGGCGACCTGTTTCCGCTTCGCCAACCACTGTAATGTCTGGCTCCCATTTCCAGCAGCAAACGCAGTCCCTGCCTGACGATCATGTGATCATCAACCAGTAACACTTTGATTTTTTCCATACAAAATGTTTGATCCTATTCAGGTCGATCCGAGTCGTTTCAGTCTGTGAGAATTGCGTGCGGTTATCAGATTAGGTGCGCGCGCTTCTGTCGGTTTTGCAGTGCCGCCTGAATGGATTGGGATCGTCACGCGCATGGTTGTGCCTCGACCCGGGAGTGGGATAATCACAACGCGCCCATTGACCAACCTGACGCGTTCCCGCATTCCCAGCAACCCCAGTCGTAATTTAGCCTGTGGCTTATTCAAGGTCTCGGGGTGAAATGACCGGCCGTTGTCGGCGATTTCCATGCAGATGCAATCGCGAATCTTGCGAAGGTTAACCGTTACGCGGCTGGCTTTCGCATGCTTGACCACATTGGTGAAGGTCTCCTGAGCGACGCGATAAAGCACCGTCTTGGCATCGCTATCAAGTCTTTCAGCCAAGGTGTTGCTTCGAAACTGAATGGCCAGTCCTGTGCGTCGGGCAAACCCTAGGCAATACGAACGCAATGCCGGCACCAAGCCGAGTTCGTCCAACATGGCGGGGCGCAGTTCGCGTGCAAAGCCATGCACACTTTCCATCGTGGCCTGAAGCAGACGTTGCGCGTCGGCGAGCTTCGCATTCAGCGTTTCGCGGTTTCCGGTGCGCTCTTGTTGCAACGCCGCAAGCGTCACGCTGATGGCCAGCAATGCCTGTCCCACTTCGTCGTGCAATTCCCGGCTGATGCGTTTGCGTTCCTCTTCTTGGGCGCGCAAGACCTGATTGGAAAGATTGCGCAGATCTTCTTCCATGCGGCGGGCTTCGGCGAACAAAACTCGCGAATGTTGTTCGCTGGCGCGCAGGGCTTTTTCGGTGCGCTTCCGTTCGCGGATTTCCGACTGGAGCGTGCGATTGATCTTCGCCAGTTCAGTGTTGCGCTTCTCTAGCGTCGCAATGAGTTGTTGCAAATGGGCATTGGTTTCCCGGAAACCGCGGTGGGTGACCTCGAAAGGCGAAAGTGATTCCAGCAAGAATGGCTCGGCCGTTTTCCGAATGGCGGCCTCTTTTCCCGCGCTCGTGCCTTGCAGCCATTCTCGGAGCGATTGTTCGTGAGTCCGCGCCATATCCAGAATCCCGAGTTCTCTCGCGTTACTCGCTCTGCCCAGTTCATAGGCTCTCGCTAGGATCGCTTCCTGGGGATCAGCCAGGTATCTTTTCAAGGCTGCCGCGTACTGTCGGGCTAACCTGCGCAGGTGGTTATTCATGTTGTGTCCCAAGGTAGCGGACCACCAACACTAACGCGTCATCTGTTCCCTTGAAATGTCGTTGCAGAATGCGTTGAGCCAGCGACTGGGGCGCTTCATGCAAGTTAATCGTGGTGGCGAAATCACTGCGGATGCCATCAGTCGCAAATATCAGCAGATCACCCGGCGCCACCGGCATGACGCTCGCGTGTAGGGCCGGCAGGTGATATCCCACCATACCGCTGCGCAAGAGTACGTTCTTTGTGGAATGACTGGCGTCGTCCGCACGCAGTAGCAGCCCTGTCACGTTGCCCACACCCAGCCAGGTAACGGTGTTGTCGCGCGTGCTCAAGGAAGCTACTGTCAGGGCAACCCCGCGCGTTTTAATCAAAGCCTGATGACAGCGTTTGACAAGTGAGACGACCGAGTCACTGGCAAATTCTTCCAACACCGCAACGGCCGCTTGGGCTGCGTCAGTCGCTGCGCTGCCATGTCCTATCCCGTCAATGGCTGCCAACAGCACCCCGTGGTTGAAAGGTTTGACGAGGTGCATGTCACCGCATACCGCTTCGCCCGCAATGGGCTGAGCGGCGACACCCCAGTCCACTACCTTTCGTTCCTGGGCAATGGGCCGGCTCATCTTATGACAGCCACTTTCTCATGGTTACGGTAGTTCCTTTGCCTACGCAGGAATCAATATGAAACTCGTCCATCAACCACTTCGCTCCGGGCAAACCGACGCCCAAGCCTTTACCGGTCGAATAACCATACTGCATCGCTAGAGCGATGTCGGGAATCCCACGGCCTTCGTCCCGTGCCACGATCAACACGCCATGCTTGTTGCCCTGTTGGATGGGCGAGAGCACGATTTCTCCCTTTTTGGCATGGTCGAGGATATTGCGTGCCACTTCGGAGATCGCTGTGGCGATTAACGTCAGGTCCGAGCCGTCGAAGCCCATGGCTTCGGCGAGCGCGCGTCCCTTTTGACGTGCCGTCACGATGTCGGTTGCCGAATGGATTGGAACCCGTGAGTCATTTTGCATGTTTCAGGGTCCTTGTGCTCAGCCGGTCCAGATACGCCAGACCTTCTTCCAAGTCCAACGCAGTTCCGACCCCCTCCAAGGTCAACCCCAGTTGCACCATTGCAAACGCCACGTCCGGCTGGATGCCAACAATGACTGTCTCCGCCCCGCGTAATTTGAGCATGTGTGCCACCGCCCGGAGTGTGCGCGTGGCAAAAGAATCGATCACATCCAACACTGTGACATCAATGATAATGCCCCGGGACCGGAATTGTCCGACGCGGTCTGCCAGATCATCTCGCAACTGAACCAAATCTGCGTCCGACAGCACGGATTGAATGCTGGCAATCAGATAATCCCGCTGCTTGAGAATCGGAACAGGCATGCAAAATGACGTGTCGACTAAGTTCGGGGTTCTTGCGCGGCGGTTTCGTGAGTCGCCATGACTTTATACCCCAGCAGACGTTCGGCTTCTTCGATACCCCCCTGCAGATCGCCCACCGCATTCATCTTGCTTAAATCCACCCCGATCGTGACCAGTGTTTGGGCAATTTCCGAAGACAAACCAGTGATGATGACGCTGGCGCCCATGAGCCGGGACGCTTCAACCGTCTGCACCAAATGGTTGGCCACAGTTGAGTCAATTGTCGGCACGCCGGTGATGTCGACCACGACCACTTTTGCGCGGTTACTGCGAATGCCGCGTAATAATTGTTCCGTCAATTGTTTGGCGCGCTGCGAGTCAATGACCCCGATGATCGGAAGAATCAGCAATCGTTCGCGCACTTGCAGAACCGGCGTGGACAGCTCCCGGATCGCCTCTTGTTGCTGCCGGATCACGCGCTCGCGCTCCTGCACAAAGCTGACGGCCACGGTGTTGGCGATGCGATTGGCCGCCGGCTCGTAGGCATCGAGCACTTGGTTGAGCAATTCAAAGTCGGCCTGATATTTCTTGAACAGCGAGCGGGCCAGCACGTCGCGTAGCAGCAGGACGATGCCCACTACTTCATGGGTTTCAACGCCGCGCGGAATGATGCGTTCGGAGAGATTGCGAGCATAAGCTTGCAACGCCTCCACACTGCCGGTTTCGAGCACTTCGACGTAATTGTCGTAAACGGACGTGGCTTCAGTGAAAATTTCGTCCTTGGTCATCGCTGTCAACAGCTGCGCTTCGGTGATGCGGCGCGCCCACTCCTCGCGCAGTTGAGTGCGGTTCTGCCGCAGGTGCGCCACTAATTCGCGCAGGAGTGCGGCGCTGGATTCACTCATGGGAGGGCTGACAGATGCTGCGGCCATAACCCGGCTGGCACCGAGCAATGGCTGCCCAATCGCGAAGCCGGTTTTTATTTCTTTATCGTCTTTTCGTTTCATTATCACCTCCGGAGCGAACGGTTTTTCCTGTGGGTTGACGGGGACGGACCCAGATTCACCGTGCATTATGGGGGTAACCAGCAACCGCGCATAGTAGGTGAATGCCCCATACTCAAGTAGCCTTCGAGTGACGCGTGTATCTCCGGATGGAATCAGGCAAACAATCTAACCACGGATGGGCACAGACAGGCGCGGATCACAGAAGACCCTTATGCGCTAAATGCGCTAGTAAAGGCGAATTTGCCAAGCATTTAATCCAGTCGCGCGAATTCGCGAAATTCGCGTAGCCTCCTTTTATCCGCGTCCATCCACGGTTAAATTGCTTTGTGGATTCAATCTCAATGCCGGCAGTTCATTCATGTTTCACGCCGGGGCGGAAGCAAGAGCGTTTACGGGGCAATAAGCGTCTTCTGTTGTGCCTCGATTATAGACCGGGCGAGCGGTCGTGAGTTGAGATATGAAGCACATGCCGGCTTTGTCGGCGACGGCGCGCAAATAATTCAAGAATATCGGCGCGGGTCTGGTGGTGCGGCGGTTTTGGTTCAGAAGAGCGGCGAGCGCGGTGTTCTTTCCTTGCTTTTGAGTCAGCCAGTCGCCCACCCACGACTTGACCGCTTCCGGTGGATCGCTATCAACATTGGCCGAAAACAAAATCAAATCGGCTTCCAGTGCAGCAGCAGCAGCACGTTTGGCATGGTGTAAGATCCGAAGTTCCACGAACTCAAACCAGACACATTCAAACTCAAATTCGATGGAGAACCGATTCGCCAGCCGCGTATAAATATCGTACATGCGTGCTATGGCTCGAGGGTCTTCATACACCGCCACCGCCCGCAGAATGCCGCTGGGGCGAAGCCAAGACTCATCGAGTTGCTGTTTCAATAGTCGTGCACTCATGTTCGCAGCTCAGGTTGGTTGTTCTGCATAGTCCTTTGTTCATAACGTATGCCCGTTGATTCGACTATGGGATGAGTCCCCCATTTGTGTGTGGAAATGACTCCAAGCTCCGCAATCGCACCCGCAGACGTCGAGGTAACGACGAGACCCATGCTGGTTTGATTGTTTTAGTTGAAGATTGTTTGAACGCCCGGAGTGGTGAATACGAAGCAAAATACTGGATGTGGCCAGACGCACGCGCTTTCGTATGCGCTTCCCTTGCCGTGAATCGTTGGGAAAATACCAGCGCTTCCAAATTCAGGGGACAACGTGCGAATCGTTTCGGAGAATTCTTTCCCTCATTGATGGGGGATGGCCAAAGTCGACGAAGTCAGGTTTTGCCACTGAGTTTCAAACTGCCTACTACCACTGCGCCGGCTTCTACGATACAATTTTTTGCCGTGATATCGCCGAACATCCGCGCGGTGGCTTTCAATGTAACTGTGCCGGTAGCGTTGAGGCTGGCGACGAGCTCGCCGGCGATTTCAGCGTGCTCAACTTGAAGTGCTTCGGCCCAGCAGAAATCGATTTCCCTCCGGGATGATGAGCTTCGTTGCTTTGAGACTACCTTTGATCTCAGCCGATGAATAAATCGTCAGCGAATTTTCGGTAAAGATTTTTCCCAGCAACCGGCCTTTGATCACCGCATCGCCCGCCACCGTTTCCGTGTTGAACACGTAGCCCTTGGGTTCGATAACGAAGTTGCCCTTGGTCTTGAAGTTTTTGGAGATGGCGCTGGTGATGTGATAATCCTTGAGATCTACGTAGCGGCTGCACTTTTTGCACATCGTGGACTCGGCGCTGGCGGGGATGTCGAGTTCTGCCTGGCATTCGAAGCAGACGATGCGGCGTTTCTCCGGAGCGCGCTCAACGGTTTTAGCTGTTGGGTGCAGCACTTCCTGGACATGGAAGTGCTTGCCACACTTCTTGCACACCGACGAGATGGCAGAAGGCGGTTCCGCCTGCTGGTTGCCACAATGGGGGCAGGCCAACAGGACCTTAGCCGGCTTTTTCGCTGGCATTCAACGGTCCTCGCGGACGGTCAATGGAAGTTCAGCGAACTGGCGGCTTGGGCGATTCCGGGAGGTTTGCGGGGCCACCCGGGCGCGCGGGGCCGGCAGTGGGGGAAACCTTGTTCGGGTTCACGTCGATCTTACCGACGAACGTCACGCCTTCTTCGATCGCCAGCTTGGCGGCGCGGACGTCGCCAAACAATTCCGTCTTGGCCTTGATATCAATCTTCTCCTTGGCCGTGATGTTTCCATTGATCTTCCCGCGCACGACAACGGACTGCACGTCGATGTTGCCGTTGACGACCGCGCTATCGCCCAAGTTCAGGAGGCCGTCGCTGTGGATTTCACCCTCCAATTTACCCTCGAACGTCAATTCCCCCGTGAATTTGAGGCTCCCTTTAATTTCGACGTCCGATCCGAGTGACGTTTTTAGTAGTGCTGGCAGTAGTGCTCATGCGAATGATCCTTGGTTATTCCTTGGTTAAGAGACAGGTCACATTGTCTAGGGAACTCCGTACGCTACGTCAAAGGATTTGTTCCTCGAGTTATTCACCGATGGTTTTGCATTGCCCGGGGCGACGTGACTAGGCTTCCTATGCGCCGTGTCGAAACTCAAGTTGCTCGCAAAATATTGGTGGCCAGTCTGGCTGTGGGCGGTGGTCATTGTTTCCGCGTCTGGTGACTCAAATTCGGTCCAGCGCTCGTCGCGGATCATCGAACCCTTGGTGCGATGGTTGTTTCCGAATGCTTCGGCTGAAACCATTCACGCGGCGGTATTCCTCGGACGCAAATGGGCGCACCTGACGGAATACGCCATCTTTGCCCTGCTTTGCTGGTGGGCTTTGCGAGCCTCGCGCCAGCCCAAACCGACCGGTTGGTCGCGCCGAATTGCCTGGCTAGCATGGGGGGCGGCGACTTGCTTTGCCGTGACCGATGAAGTGCATCAACTCTTTGTGCCCGGGCGGCAGGGCTCGATTTGGGACGTTCTGATTGATTCCACTGGAGCTGCCGGCGGATTATTTCTGCTCTGGCGACTTGGGCGTTGGCGTAATTGGTGGTGAAAAGTCAGGATTTGTCCGGCGAGCATGAACGTTCGCCTTGACTCCAAGCCTCTACTAGGTTTTTTTGACAGCGCGTCAATTGTCCCCGACGTTGGAGGCCAGCTTAGCTCAGCGGTAGAGCAACGGTTTTGTAAACCGTCGGTCGCCGGTTCAATCCCGGCAGCTGGCTCCAAACTTTCGGGGATGTTGTGCGCAACGCGACAACAGTCAACACAAAACGGCACAACTCAAGTTTGGACCTATGGCTGCCACACAACTCTCCGAAAAAGATTTCCAGCTCTTGAAGGATCGTCTCTACCGGTCCAAGAACGCGCTGGAGCTGGTGCTGAATCAATGCACTGGTCTAAATAATTTCGCTTACACGATGGACGACGGTCGCCAAGTTTACTTGGCGGACTTTATCGAAGTTATCGAAGCTGCGCGCGTCGAGTGCAAGAATCATGAGCCGTTAGAAGTTCAGCTTCGGAAAATTCGCCGAACGTTGAGCCAACAGCCACGAGGTTGATCCATGAAGCCGCCGAAGTGCAAAGCAATGGACGACTATGCTTCGCTGCTTGTGAAGATCGGTGAATTAGAAGGAGCAATTGAAGCTGCGAAGCGGCATATCAACTGTATCCCTGCCCAGGTATCTCGTGAGTTAAAAAGTGATCTTCACCGCATTGAGGCGGCGCGCTATCTTTACTGGTGCACAGACATTCCAGCAGAAAATATCGCATCCGGTTTTTTTGGAATGGAAATCGGTGGCGCATATTTAGATCAATTTCTAAAGCAGATTGGGCCACTGGAGCTAGACGTGATTTGTGATAGATGCCGGCAGCCCATGCAGTGCCACAGCCGAACAAACAGGAAAGAAATTTTGAAGCACGCTGAGCGTGTCGGCGACGGATTCAGGTACCCGGAGGGATATAACATTCTTTGCCCTTCGTGTTGGGATTCTGTTCAACGAGAGCGGGCACAATCTTATTACAGCCATCAATAGTCAGGCTTCCCAAAAAATTTCCGTTCACCTAAAGTCTTCATCGCTTAATGCCGATGGAGCAACTTGTGCAACCGACTCCGCTGGCCGATGCACTTAGAACCTGGGCAGCGCTTCAGGGCATCGGCAAAAAGCCGTCCACACGAGAGTATCACCAGGAGATCGTCGGCATCGTGCTAAACCGATGGACCGGCCAGCGCGATGATATTCACGCCGTGACAGAGCGCGACTTGACGGCGTTCGTCCTGGATATTTCCGAAGCCTACTCCCCGTCCCGCTACAACGGTATTTTGTCCGCGATCCACGGCGTGTTTCCCGACACGCGGAAAAAGTTCAAACGTCAGCGCGTGCCGGCGAAGGAGCGCCACGTCCTCACTGACGACGAATACAATCAGCTCCTCGATGAGCTGGATCGTGCGCCACAGTCACACGCGGGTTTGGTGATCCGCTTTTTGTCAGAGACGGGAATGCGGATCGGTGAATCTCGAAAGCTCACCTGGTCGTGTGTGAAGGCGGATAGGATCGTCGTGCCGGGTTCGATCTCGAAGAACGGGAGAATGCGGACCATTCCATTTATGGGGTGCATTGCGGAGACGCTGGAGGCCCTGCGTCGCGTCGCGACAACGGACCGTGTGTTGCCCCAGGCTGAAGTGCAGACGTCGCTACGAAGCGCCTGTGAGCGTTTGGGGTTGCCCCGGCTCAGTCACCATGATTTTCGTCACCAGTTCGCTACGCGGTGCATTGTGAGCGGCTGTGACATTCCTACGGTCGCACGTTGGCTGGGGCATCTCGACGGCGGGGCGTTGCTCTCGCGTCTCTACTTCCACCTGGTTGAAGAACACAGTTTCAGGATGGCCGCGAAAGCGAAGTTGTTGCCGGCAGTGAAATGCGATCCGGCGACGCCACCGGTGGAGTTACTCGATGAGCTGCCGGCGTGCGTTTGGAATTGATCCGTTTCGCGAGCTGCACGGCGCGTTGTGCCTGGCGTCGTAGTTCGCTGAGATTCTTCACGGCTTGACGGCCGCCCGCACGGCAGCGCCGACAATATCGGCAATGCCGCTGGTGGCGTTGGTGGACGAAACTTCCTCGCTGAGTCCAGAGACGCCAACGCTCGATGTCTTGCCGGCGCTGGCCCGGATTTTATCAACGACAGTCTTTGCGTCACCAAAGGCGAAGATCGAACTACGCGCAGTGGTGACGCTCACAACGCCGTTGGTTTGCGTCGTGGAAGTGGTGGCGGTCTGCGTGACTGCAGCACAACCGGAAAGGAAGAGCGCCGCGAACATCAGCAGGCTGAGTGCGATCACGGCGCGGAGGATGTGGAGGAGCCGGGGCGGTTGGTGCGCGCTGAAAGCACGCGGGGAGATTGTAGTCATGACTTTTGTGAAATTCGTTGGGTGCCGAAGTAGTAACTGACGGCCGCAATGCTGAGTGAGTAAAGCGGCTCTTTGACTTCCAGCTTCATCAGCGTGGCGACGCAGATCGTGACAATCATCGTCGTGACAGCGACACCCCGCACGCTGAGGCCAAGCCGGCCCATCAGCGAAGTGTTGGAGATCATCGTGGTGTCGTCGTTCACGCGAGTTTTTTACGGATCGCTTTCATGCCAGGGAAGCCAAGCCAGGCCCAGATGCCCAGGGTGGCGACAGCCCAGGCCCACAGTGGAATGCCGAGCAGGATCGCACTGATAGCCTGGCCAACGAATTTAAACACGCCAGAGACGAAACCAGTGATGTTGCCAGCGCCTTCCTTCAGTCCTTCGTCGAACGCTTCGCCAATCTGCGCGTCCACGTTGCCCGTCGCGCCGGTTTCGAGATGGCCGCCCACGGCGAGGTAGGCAGCATCAGCGGCCGCCTGGCCGCGTTGAGCTTTGATCTTCTCGTACAGCCGTCCGCCGGGCGCGTAGTCGCGCTGGTTCATGTCGGCGAGCTGAGAATCAGCCTGGTCGCCGGTGGTCTGGAGTTCGGACGATCCGAACAGTGATCCGATTAAGCTCATTGCGCTTGAACGGTTGCGGTGTAGTCAATGCGGCCGCCCGTCGTGACGCCGGTCGAATAGGTGATGGTGCAATTCGTGCGATTGCGGGCGCTGACGTAGTAGCTCGCCACCGGATTGAAACTGTGGTTGAGCGTGAGCGAATAATTCGTGCTGGGGAGCGGCTTCGGAAAGATGATGCCGATGGAACTGGCCGACGCCGAAATGTTGGTGGTCCCGCCGATGCTGTAAAACGGATACACCCGACCGCCGCCGCTTGTTAGAATGCCTTGCGCCATGCCTGATCCGGTGAATTTCCAATCCTGAGCAGCGACATAAAGCTCACCCGAGATGGCCCGGACGAAGGTTGAATCCCCCTCTATTTTCTGCGAGCGCACCCACGCCACCACATTAGACAACCCAGCATTAACGTCGGTATCAATTACAGTCTTGCCAGTCTTCCCTTTGACCTTGAGCACATCCCAATACCATTTGCCAGAGCCATAACACGAGATCGCCACACCGACGGACGTGTCAGCAGCATAGCCCGCGTCAATTTCCGAAGCGTATAACCAGCCGCGAGTTTCAGACGACTCCACCGCCCCATAGCAAGTCCCCTTGATGAAACCGGAGCGGATTTCGACATCGTTCGTAATGGTGGTGCCGGTGGAAACCCACTTCCACGCGTAATCTTCACCGGAGAGCCACGGCACGCGCACAACATGGTTTCCTTTGCTGGTATAGAGGCCCGTCGTGATCGTGTAAAAATCGGCAATGCCAACGGAATAAAAAAGCCCGTGCAGCCGGTTGGTAATCTCGACGAGCGTCACATCCGAAGCCCCGTCCAACAATGCCAGAATGTCCATGGATCCAACCGATGACATTCTTGTCCCGGAAACCCGACCACCTTTCAACGTGAGGCGGGAGGCGGCATTGGTTTGCACAATGACGCCACGCGTACCGAATTTGGGTCGAACAATTCCGCGACTTCGTCATAGACCGAGACGTTTGTGTAGCCGACGAAAACAATATCGCCGGGCCACTCGATGATATTCGTCGTCGCGCCCGTCGGCCGATCGTCGAAGATGCCCCAGCCGGCTTCATTGGTGGAGGTCTGGATGTAGAGGATGTTTGCGCCCGGCTCGCCGTAATAGTTCACCCCTTTTTTAAGCAGGTTGTTTTCGGCATACGTGCCAGGCATGACGTGGATCGTCTGGCCGGCGGTTGCCACGGCCTTTGCTTTTGCCAGCGTCAGATAGGGGGCGGTGAGCGTCCCGCTCCCGCGTGTGTCGCTGCCAATTTTGGCCACCCAGATTTTGCTGGGCAGTGAGGCAAACGCCCCGAAGCCCATGCCGAGAATGGAAATTAAAACGAAAAGCTTTTTCATAGGACGATTGCAACCCAGCCAGTGGTGCCGCTGGTGTTCGGATTGAGATAAACGGCGTTGGTAGCAGGATCGAAAGCCCACTGCCCATCGGCCGCGCTGAGGACGCCTTCAGGATCACCAGTCGTCTCTTGGATGCCGCCACCGATGCCGGTCGAAGAATTGTTGCCGCCGGTTTGAATGCCGACGCCGTGGACAAATGTCGCCGTGCCGGCCGCGCCGGCGACGATCGTCACCTTGTCGAACACGAGCGGCCAGGGCGCTTCAAATTTGTCGCCGGCGTCCACCGTGATCGGTTTCCCGTCGCCGAATTGGATCGTCACGCTGCCGCTGACCGTCTTGAAGCGAATGGAGCCACAATGCAGGAGTTCCCGCGGCTGGGAGTTGTCCACGGTGGACTGGCCGAAAAATGGTTTAAGCGGAATGCTCATTAGCGGTCGGGTTTTTTGTAAAAGACGGCAATCGCGAAGGACGCGGCCGTGTAGAATCCAAAGTTCTCCGCGCTGATCTTGAGCCGTTGCTCCGTCTCCAAGTCGTACGCGCGATTGTCAATGAACAGCCGGCGGATCAGCGTATTGTTTTCATCGAGTAAATTGAGCCAGGGGTAACTGGGGATGCTGACGGTGGCGTTGAACGGGTCAATGTCCTGGATGATAACGCGGACTTGTTTGTTATACTCCACGTCGCCCGATCGGCGGTGCTCGTTGGGGATCACCGAACAATTCACCGCGCCACACGTGCCGGTGTAGCCGACGAAATACGTCGGCGTTGGATCAGCGATCACGCGTTGACGCTCATCCGCCACGTTTGCCTCCCAGGAGAATTGCCGCCAGGCCGGCGATCACAAATCCGACGATCCACAGGATCGTGTTGTCGCGAGCCGATTCACCGTTGGTCTGTTTGCTTAATGCCAGGTCTTGCAGGCCGGCCACGACGTCGGTCACTTGCGCCTGGGCTGCGTCGCTCTGTTGCTTCACCAGGCTGGAGATGCTGCCCGTGGTATCCGCCAGCAGATTGCTCACGTCCGCCGCGCCCAGGCCGTAGGTGATCGTGCCTGTGTTCGTGGAGTTCAGGAGCGAATTAGTGGCGAGCGTGCCGACTTCGGTGCTGCCGATCTTGGTCGTGGAGAGCAAGCCGCCGGCGACATTGATCGAACTGTCTTTTCCGCCGGCACCGCCCGCACCGATGTTCATGCCGTCGTCACTGACGCCGGTTTGCGAAGCGCTGACGGAAGTCGTTTTATCGCCTGATCCAAAGAAACCCATAGGTCAGTTGGAAAAGAAAAGTTTTTTGATTACCCACGCGCCGCCCAGTGCGGCCACGATGATCCAGACCCATGAAGGGATTTTGAGCCCGCCGCCGACGTTGAAGCCGGACATGTCGAGCTGGACCGCCTGGCTGGCGCTTTCGCTCGTGGATTGGGAGTAGGAGTCTTGGCCCATATTTATTTTTTGGAAAACCAGGCGAGCAAGCCGATCCCACCGAGGACGGCGGCGACAATCGCCACGATCGCCCAGGGGCTTTGCACCGCTTTGGGATTAAAGGTTATTGCCCCCGTGCCACTGATGGCCTGACTCGCTGCGCTGCTGCCTCCGCCGGACATATCATTTTCCTTTTCGCTTTTTCGGCGGCTTTCGGGCACGGGTTGAAGCCAGGCTTCAGCTCCCGCACCTTCAGCACGTCAATTTTCTGCGGACTGGTGAACGGCATTACTCTTTCCAGAAGTAAATGGCCGCGCCGATCGCCGCCACGATGGCCGCGCCGATCGCCCAGGGCTTCCAGTTGAACGGTTGCTTGACCGGAGCGGCCGCCGCGACGTCGGCCGCCGTTTGTGGCGTGGCGTTGCGGGCGCCGGTCGTAGTCTTGCCCGTGAGCGTCTGTTCCGCCGACTTGTACGTGTCGTAGCCAGATTTTAGGAGGTCGCTGGCTTCTGTGGCGGCGTCGGTGAGGTCGGAGAATTTGAACATAGTGAGCCTTTACAAAAACGGCACACGGGGTTGCGCCCGTGTGCCATCAGGGACTTGGCGCGGGTTATTCGAGCGGGCCGTAGCGTTGCACGAGGAACGTCACCGTGCCCGACATGGCGCTGGCAGCTTCCACCGTCAGCGTGAATTCCTTCGCCCCGGTCAACAGCAGGGAGCTGTTCAGCAGGTCGTCGTGATCGAACACCAGGTCAAACACACTAGCCGTGCGGCCGGAGGCCGTGGGCGTCATGTCGTTATTCGACAGGAGCGCGAAGTTCGCCGACTTCGTGAGTTCGCGCACGATCTGACCGTCACGCCGGACCGTGACGATCGTCGCCGCGTTGCTACCGCCGCTGTCGGGGTAGAGGCTGATCTGTTGGAGCAGACTCTTTTTGTCGATCGTCGTAATGTCGAACGACGTGCCGGCGGCCGCCACTTGTTGCCGGCGCATGGTGACATACCACGGAGTCGCCCCAGCGGCGGGTTGGAACTGGTCAATCACCGCAGACGCGACGAGCGTCGGCGTGCTGGCCGTGGAGAGGTCCACTTCAATGCGGAAGCTCTTGAAGTCTTTCGTCACCCACGGCAAGCCCGTCCTGGCTGGCCGAATCTTTCCGCCACGGTTCAGCGAAATAGATCGGGAGGCTGACGCCTGGCGCAGTGTTCGGGACGCCCTGACAATCGAACGTGGTCCCGTTAAGGATGTTCAAATCGCGGAGCTGGACGCCGGAGAATACGCGTTGCACACGATCATTCACGAGCACGCGAATTTCGGTGATGTTCGCCATCGCCCCGGCAACGGTGTTCGTGCCGGACGCATAGCCGTGTTCAAGGATGATCGTGTGGTAACGGGGACCGACGGGGACATCGATGATGGCCGTCTTGGAAGCCGCGACGTTGGAGACGTTGCGGAGTTTGATCGGATATTTTTCTGCCATAACAGGGAGGTGTGGAGGTGAGCTGTTGCGGGGGGTTACTTCACGTCGGTGACGGCGAACGCAGCCACGGTCATTTCCTTCGTGTCCTTGTCCTTGCCGTATTTGATGGTGACTTCGCCGAGGGTCTGGTTGTCGCGCGACTCGCCGGCGAGCGCGGTGACGACGCCAGCGGTGGAGGTGCGTTTCGGGTTTGCTTTGTCGGTGTCGTCCCAGGTGTCGAAGGTGACTTTGCTACCGACTGCGAGAGGTTTGCCGTTGCCGGAAATCATGGTGAGCAGGAGAGAGGGGTTGCGGTTGCTGGTGAGTTAGGAAGCCTTGGGGGTGAGCTTCGCGGTGGCCTTGGCGACGAGCGGAGACAGGAAGCTCCAGGCGATGAGGCCGCCGAGGACGATGAGAACGCCCGAAACAAATTCGTCGGCGCTAGGGAGGTATTTCTTCATGGATGGGACTTGTTGGGTTGAGCCGGCGAAGGGGATTCGCCAGGCGCGGACTTTATGTCGGCTGCGTAGGTGGCGAGCGTCTGGAGCGATCAGCCGGAGACACCGGCCCGAATCGTCGTCTGCTACGCCGCAGCGTTAAGCGATGGAACTAAACCACAGGCCCGGAATTTTGATATGTCCC
This sequence comes from Verrucomicrobiota bacterium, assembly GCA_049840435.1. Lineage (GTDB taxonomy): Bacteria > Verrucomicrobiota > Verrucomicrobiia > Limisphaerales > JADLHS01 > JADLHS01. The sequence goes on from JASGKY010000024.1 coordinate 52,470, forward strand.
AAAGTGTCCCAGGGGAAAGTGTCTCACGATTCTGCCAATGCCCGCTTGCGCGAAGGGCGCGAAAACAAATTCGAGTGTTCCAAGTTGTCCCACGTCGCCGGCTGGGCATCGCGTCTGCGAACAAAACGGGCAAATGCGAGTATTTCTAAACCAAACTTCCGACGGGGGCGGCGGTGCCGCGCCAGTGGTCAACGTACAGAACCCAGTAGCAGTGTCCCACGCCCCGCCCCCGTCCGATTCGTCGCCGTCGCCAAACGCGCCTGGAGCGCCGCCAGCGGCCGCCGCTGTGATTAACGGACCGGAGACAGAAGACACGATCCGGCTAAAGCGTGAGAACGCGGAGAAGGATCAGAAGATTGTCGAGCTGCAACAGACCGTGAAGGCTCGCGAGACGACGATCAGCGTCAACCAGGACAAACACGATCAATATCGAAAGCAGGTCGAAGCCGGCGAACCGGTGCCGGTGAAACCGGGCAGCACGGCCCGGCGGTTTTTGCGCCGCTAAGAATAATTGCTACCGCCGCCGGGACGCTGGCTGCAAGTGCGCGGGATGCAAAGACCACGCAGACGGTAGCGAGAAACCATCATGAACACTTTGCAGGATACAGTTCGAGGAACTGGCCAGGCTCATAACCTGGATCAGCGCGGTGCGACTCCGCGTCCTGCTACCACTTTGGTGAACGCTGCCAAATCCATGGTCCAGTCCGGGGCAGTCTCTGCCCTGGTCAATGAATGTAGCGTTCACCTGGTTGCACCCCGCGAACTGATGACGGGCCGCACCGCTGGCCACGGTGCGATACAACAGTCAGCGTTCAAAGCGCAGCGAGTTTGCAAGCTCGCGACGAAGCGGACGGTCGTCATGCCGTTTCGCCTGTCCCCATAACCCAAAACGAACTTGTGGCAGAAGATCCAAAAACTATTCCAGCGCCGGGCGCTAACGCCGGCGGAACAACTGGACGTCCACCAACTCCGCCAGTGGCGAGCGCACCGGCTGGAAACAAACCTTCAGCTCCTCCCGTTGTCGCTCATGTGCCGGCGAGCGCACCGAAGATCGGAGAACTCGGCTACAAGTTTGTTCACCCGGTTGAATCCGTGGAGGGACAAGACGAGCGCCGCAAACACGACACGTTGCGAAAAGCCGGCCGCCGCGAAGCCGCGAAAGCCGTCGCTGCTACGCTGGATCGCCCAGCGCCGTTGCCTCCAGTCACTACGCTGTTACCTGGTCAACCTACGCCGCCGGCTGGTGATCCGAGTAGTGGTGTGCCTGGTCCAGCTCTTACGCCAGGCGATGAGCCGCCAGCGGTGCCATGGAAACCGGAATTGCTGACGGACTTGGTTAGTGAACTGTTGGACGCCGCCGAGGAAGGGCGCGTCGGTCAATTCGTCGCGAAATGCGAGGAAGCCGGCATTACCGGGAAGCTGCTAAAGGAAATCGAAACCGACGCACGATTCCCGAAGCTCGCCAAGATCATGCTCAAGCGTTCGCTGCCACGCCTGGCCGCGAAATGGTTGAACCGCTCCGGCGTGTCCGCTGAATACCAGGACGAGCTGGAAGTCGTCACCGCGTTGCTGCTGATGGTCCAGAGCGATCGGAAAAACTCTGCGAAGCTCGATGAGCTGATTGAACAGCGTCGCCAGGAAGCTAAGAAACGAGAAACACCCCCAACGCCGGCCGAGCCGGCACTAGTCCCCGCGTAAAATGAAAACTGAATACTCCGTCCCAACAACGACGTTCACCCCTAAAGAGCTTTTCTCCGACAAAGCACCCCAGGGCGTTTACCGCTGCGAGCGTCACCCACAAGGCCGCGTCGTCAAAGTCCAGGGCGGGCTGATCGGCTTCTTTCCTGACGGGGACATTCAAGTCCTCTCGAAAAAACAACAATGCTCTACGGACTGCAAATACACGATCGTGCGCGAGCAGATCAAAACGCAATTCGTCTCGCCAAACTAACGATGAAAAAATCCGTCCTTGGTAGAGTGCTGGTCGCCGCGCTGCTTGGATCGTCCGTTGCGCCCGTCGCGCCGATCACTAACGCGGCTCGTGGTGGCGTTTACATAAACAACCCTTCGCGAGCGGAAGCGCCACGCACTACGGCCGTGCCCAGCGCGAACACTCGAGGCATGACTGTATTGCCCGACTTGTTTGGTGGTTACTCTAACCCTATAGCCTGGTCGCCGTGTATCTGGCCGCACAATCGCCCCCAACCTGGTTGGCGCAAGGTCCAATCCAGAAGCCGGCACAACGAACGGATGCGACGGCAACGGAGGAATGCGTGATTGTCCTCGCGCATCTTAACGCGTCGTGACAAAAACCATCGCCATCCTCACCGAGGTGAGCTGCGACGTCTGCAACAACGCAACGGCCGTAGTTGACGCCAGGAATCACGCTACGGGTAAACCTGTGCGGATCGTCGGCATGAAGAAACCCAACACAAAGGGCTGGCTGATATTGCCGGAGAAATTTCACGGGACGGGCGTCCACGTCTGCCCCGGCTGCCTGGCTGCAATCAATGCCGCAAAATGATTCACTCCTGCGACAATTTCGCCGGCTGGCCCGTGTGGAACTGGACCGCCGCCGTCGGCGTGGCCATCGGCTACCTGATCGGCTGGCTCACGTTCCGATGCCGGCATGATTGGATCCGCCGCGCCGACCTGGATCACCTTTGGGACGTAGGCCGCAACAAACGATTTTACTGGCAGTGCCGGCGCTGCGGTAAATTCAAAACCAAGTGCCTCTGGTGATCCTTTGCCTGGCTATCTGCATCGCCCTGTATTTCGTCGCGGCCAACTCCGGCTCGGATGATCCCCCGCCGGCTTGCTATGCTTGATGCCGAACACATTCTTGTCCTAGGCCGCACCGGATTCGGGAAAACGATCTTCGTCCGCCGGCATTGCTTCAATGCGGCCGACGTCGCGTGCTCGTTCGTCCTGGACTGGAATAACCGCTTCTGTTTCGACTGGCACGGCCGGCCGTTGCCGCTGCCGAAGTCCTATTCCTACTCGCAGCTCAACGCCAACTTGCACACGGGCTGGGGCATCTATGATCCCTCCCGCGAATTCCCCGGCGTGATCCTGGACAAAAAGTTGCAGATGGCCGCGCTGAAACACTTTTGCCGCTACGTGCGAGCGGCGAGCAAGGGCGGTCCCGGCCGCAAACTCGTGTGCATTGCCGAGGTCTGGAATTTTTGCACTGAGGACAGCATACCCCCGGAGATGGCCGTGCTCGCCCAGGACGGCCGGGGAGATCGGATTAGCTTCGTATTCGACACGCAACGCCCCGAGCTGCTGAACGGATCACTGGTAGGTGCCGCGACAGAGGTCGTCGCGTTTCGCCTGGATGAGAAACACGCCAAGCGGGCCGTGGGGGGAATGATGGGACACGATCCCGAACAGATTTGCCGACTCGACAAGGGGCAGTTCGTATCACGTCACCTTGACGGCCGGAGCGTGATCGGCCGGCTTTTCTGACTTAAACTTCCACGCCGCGCCACACTTCGCGCAGATTGGCAGGCTCGCTCCGAACTTCACGCCGGAGTTACACTCGCACCCCACCACAATCGCCCGTGGTTTGAGTTCTTCAGCCGTCACCCGCCGGACAAGCCACAGGTCAGTGTCGAGCTGCTGGACGGTCAATAGCGCGTTGGGCGGACATTCGTCGGGCATGTTGAAGCGCCGGCGTTCATCGGTGCGCCTGGACACCAGGTTGGGAGGTTGGACTTCGGTTTTCATATTGGGTTACAGCCCACGTTAAACGGACATTTTTACACCCGACAGACGGACAGAAATTCCACCCCGTTTGGTCCGACCCCGGACCGCCGGACTGTCCCAGGACGGACACCCAAGCTCAAATTGAGACGGACAGACGGACAGAACGGACAAAACCGTTGTCCGTTCTACCGGCTACCGGACGGACAATCCAGGTTGCCGGATTGAATCGCCGCTCGCAGATCGGACAGCCGCCAGCCCCACCGCGTCCGGGCTGGCAATTCAGCCCGCCGCCGGTAAAAGGTGGAGCGGGACCAGCCGAGGAGTGCAATCACGCCCTTTGCGGTGAGGAACGCAAACGACACGGCACGCTCTAGCTGGTCCACGCGGCTCTCTAAACTGGGTTTGATGCTGGGGGGCATCCAAGGGGGGAAGACTGCATTCAGCGTGCCGAACGTCACGCCTGCGCCAGCGCGGCCTGTTTACAGAGCTTCAGACATTCGGCTTCGACATACTCCGTGGACCGGATCACCCCGTCCTGGCCAAAGATGAACCGGAGCGGCATGTCGGCGTAGTGGGGGAGATCAGGATCGGGAGCGTCGCCAGAATGGGCACAATCAAACCCGACGCACCACGCCCACGTCCCGGCCGGGCCGGCAAACGTCAGCCCACCGTGAACGTCAGCTTCAATTTCTTCATACAACCGGCCAAACCAAGGATGCTCAGGAGGCACTAAGACGTAGCCGCAGCGGTAGCACATTTTGTTGTGCGCCACGAACCAGGTTAAACCTTCATGCTCGCCGGCGATCAGTACGAAGCCGTCAAATTGGGGAGGGAGTTGCATCATAAATTTTGGAGCTGAACAAACAACGCGCCGGCCATGAACACCAGGCCGAGGACCGCGCCGACAATCATCGCCCAAGCGAGCCGTTCGGATTTGCTCATAGGTTCAGCCTTGGAATTGTTCGCCAGGCAGTAGCAACTGCCATCCATGTGTGGCGGCCAAGAATCGCAGCCGCGACAGCTCGCTCTCCTTCACGGCAACCATTCCATCGGCCAGATGCGCCAACAGGAACTTGTCAGTTTGGGATTCCCCCTCCCAAAGCCCGTCCGCCGTCTTAACTAATCTCAATGGATAGTTCATACGTTTTGAAAGTCCGCGCCAGTCATCACCGCTTGCCGCTCGCGCAGGCTCATGTGGAAATCGTGCAGCAACAACGCCGCATCCACACAATCCGGCAATTCCAGCGCAAGCAGCTTCAACATCGGCGGGTGAAGTAGGACGTAAATTTCGAGCGCATCACGGGCGTCCTGTGCCGTGAGGTCCGGCCGGCTTAACACTTCACGACAGCGTTGCGCCTCGTGCGCCAGCAAGCGAATCGCGTCGTCAGCGGTCATCGTGGCGATCCTGGTAAGGTTTCTCCGGTGGGGTTTGATCGTCGTCGGCACATACCCAACGGGCGATGTGAAACAACACGAGCAACAAAGCTGCGAGCCCTAGCAGTTCCATCATGCCCCCCTTTCTGCGAGCGCCCCGATCGGCAGCGGGTTGACCAGGAGCGCCTTGATCTTGTCCGGCCGCTGCCGGCCGTAAAACTCCACACACGCCCCGGCGTGCAATTCAATTTCGGCCCGGATCGTTTCGAGCCGCTCCGCCGGCACGTCGCCAGGCGTCTCCACCGTCACAAGAAATTGCTTCGTCATGGCGGTTATTTGATGTGCCGGGCTGATTCTAAAACCGGCAGGTTGGCTTCCGTCGGGATGTACACCACGGTCTTGTCCACGTCCGCGCCGGCCACTTCGGTGATCCACAGGTAACGCAGATACGATTCGTTCCCCTGGAGACTCGCGCCGATGATCTGGTTCGCTTTCGCGACGCCCTCAGCGCGTTTGATTTCCGCCTGGGCCAACAACTCAGCGGCCTCCATCTTTGCTTTCGCTTCGGCGACGGCAACCTCCTTGGAGGCCTGCGCGTGCGCCAACAGGGCTTGCCCTTCGAGCCGCTGCTGATAAACGCGATAATGCGGACAGCCAACCAGGCCGACGGCCACGAGGCCGAGGGCAACTATTCCGATGAATCCGATTCCGATAATTTCTTTCATGTGTTTTTGTTGGGTTAATGCCGCGACGCGCCCCGGCCCGTGAAACAGTCACGCGCCCGTCGAGTGATGTAAAAAGGACGCATCGCGGCAAATTGGTTTAGGTTTCGAGTGACTTCAGCGCGTCGTCTATGTGCCCCAGCGCCGCCGTTTGTGTGCGCCGCAGCGTTATGAGGTTGGCCCTGGCAGCTCTGAGTTTATCCCGCGCCAGAGTCGGCGAGGTGCAACGGTGCGCGGTGCTGGCGTTGGAAAGTTGCAGCAGCGCGGCCAAGGTCGCTAAGTTCATATCCTGCGCGGCCCGATAGCCGGCGGTGATGCTGTCGAGGGTTGGTTTCATACGAGTTGAAGAACCTCCTTTTTCCGGTCCGGCTTGTGTTCCAGGCACACGTGCCCGCCGCGCTTGAAGTCCAAGTAACGCGCCGGTAGGCCACAGGGCGAGCCGTCATCCTGGCACGCGACGCATTTGTGATAATTGGCGCGGGGCGCTGGCTTGGCCGGCTCGCGTTCCAACAACAGCGCCGTGATGCCGGCGAAGGTGAACGGACCACGCGGGCGGCGTACGATCGTTGAAGGTGTCATTGGCCACCTCCGAGTTTTTTCGGGGCGACGACATAGGCCATTTTCCATCCCGGCCAGACTTCTTTAACCATCGCATTGATCCGCTCCCGGGCTTGCGGGGCATCCTTCGCCGGCGTCTGGACGGTTTTGGTGACGACAGTTTTCTGGAGTCGCAGCGAGATCACCGCGCCGAACACCTTGCCGATATGCAGCACGGGAGTCATGGCCACACCGGCCTTTCCATCCACGCCACGATGCCGCGCAGATTTGCGGTATCCAACGTGCCCACGCAGTCGAACAGATTGAAGTCCCAGCCCTGTGATTTCGCGTAGCCAGGATTCCAGACGTTCAGCAGGAACAAAGCGGCGTAGCGTTCGCCACTGGACCACACGCCGAGGTTATCGGCGAACTTATTTGAGTCGAATGACAGTTCGTCGCTGCCATACTTGACAAGCCATGGCGCGTTACGATCGTAGGACAGCGCATCGCCCGTCTGGTTTAAGTTTAATCCCATCTTGTGAGCGATGACGGGGATTCGGACAGCGACCCAATAAAGTTGGGCCGTCGCTCTGGTGAGCTTTCGTTTTTGTGTTGCCGGTGTAGCCGGCTCAGTTATTGTTTTCATGTTCGTTGCTTTACTGATGCCCCGGCCTGTCGCCGGGGCGTTTTTTTTGGTTAGGCCCCGGCAGCGACAGGCTCCGGGGAAATTGATTTCTTCGCCGCACTCCAAAGCTTTTGCCGCTGGTCTAGGGGCATCGGCTTTGGTGCGTTGGTGCCGGTTGAAGTGCGGACGGGTTTTGCTCCAACGGTTTCGTCAGGGGGCAAGCCGCCGAGCCTGTGAGCCTTTACAGCGGCGAGACGGACTTTCCAATGTTCGCGGGAGGCCGGCGTTTTGGCGGAGTCCAGCTTGCCCCGCAGTTCCTTTTCCAACGTCACCAGCTTGGAGTCGAACATCCCGTTTAATCGGTTTTTGAACTTCTCCAGCTCCAGATCGGGGGGGGAGGAAGCGTCCGAATCACCCTTACCCCCTAATTGAGTACCTGAATCTATGGCTTTAGCCTTTATATGTCGGAAGCCCACTTCGGCGGACGGCGGCGGTAGATTTCGGCTCTCCGCCGAACTTGGCTTCGGCTCTGAGCCGATGACAGCTTCGGGTGCGGCCCGAACTTCACTTCGGCTCTCCGCCGAAACTAGCTTCGGCTCTGAGCCGAAACTATCTTCGGGTGAGAGCGGAATAAAATTGCGGGACTCAGCGGAAATTGCCTGCAAATCCTGTTTTTCTGACGGCGGTGCGACTTGACGACTTCCGGGGAGGGGTAACGAGGCTTGACCTGGACGACGGGCGCCGAGTCCAGGATTCGCTGGAGCGGATCGGAATTTTCCTCCGCCATAAGTTCCGTCGGCATCGGTGCGTTGCTGTCGCATCGGTCGGTGCAAGCAAGTGAGGTGATACGTCGTGAGTGGCCACATGTTCGTCTTGGGCTTTTTGGTGATCCACAGGTAGCCGCATTCCGCGATGCGTTGCTTCCAGGTGTAGATCGTACGACATGACACGGCGTAAATTTCGGCGAGGATTGTGTCTGAGATCGTGGCGACGCCCTTCACGTCATAGAACTGAGGATTGAGACAGCGATCCGCGATTTCGTCGAAGCACGATTTCATTGACCGCGTGAGTCGTGAGTCTGCGCGACATGCACGCCGTGCGACTAACACAGCGAGCGTGTCGGGATCGGTTTTCGCCACGAGGCCAAAAATTCCGTGCCCGCTCCCGTTGCCATTCTGGTGTCCGTTAAAGTCGTTGCTCATGGCGGATTAAGCATGAAGGTGTCTTGCTACCCGAACGTAGCCTTTGGGTACGATAGATTTAATCAGCCGCTTCGATGCGGGTGTTATCTTTCCCCGAGGCTTCGGTGACTTTGGAAGTTTGACCCCGAGTTGGAGAGCGATGCGGTGTGGAGTATCGGCAGGATATTGTTGGGGGCACTGGCGAAGTGCGAGTTCGTGGCTGAGCGGCTTGATGTTCAGCTTGTCAAAGTAAACGTAGAGACGGCGGCGGGACATTTTCTTGGCTGGTGCCAATGTGCGAAGGATTTCTGGAATGGTCATAGTCTCGGAACTGTGTTTTTTCAGTTCGGAGACTCTTTACACGCAGCAAAGCGGCGGTATTTTGTAAACCGTCGGTCGCCGGTTCAATCCCGGCAGCTGGCTCCACTTTCACTCACCAAGGAGTTTCGCAATAAACGCATCATGAGTAATGACGCAGCTAAAACTGTCGGCGCCACCAGCAGTCCGACGAAGACTTTCAGCGAACGGCTCTTACTGTTCACGCTCGCAGCCATTCAATTCACCGTCGTAGTGGATTTCCTCATAGTCCTGCCGCTCGGGCCGCAATACATGCGCGTGTTCAACATCGACACGGGCCAGTTCGGTTTGATCGTCTCCTCGTATGCCATCGCCGCAGGAATTTCCGGCGTGCTGGCCAGTTTCTTCCTCGACCGCTTGGATCGGCGTCCAGCGCTGCTGGGGTTGTATCTCGGCTTCGTGCTAGGAACACTGTTCTGCGCCATCGCGCCTAGCTACTACACGCTAGTGATCGCGCGAATTGTTGCCGGTGCTTTCGGTGGCGTCAGCGGGGCGTTGATCCTTGCGATCATCGGCGATGTGATCCCGGAAGCACGCCGTGGCGCGGCGATGGGAATGGTGATGTCGGCATTTTCCGTGGCGTCCATCGCTGGCGTGCCGTTGGGGCTGGTGCTTGCTTCAAGCCTTAGCTGGCACGTGCCTTTTTACGGCCTGGCTGGATTGGGCGCAATCGTCTGGTTGCTCACGCTACGCGCGATGCCGAAGTTGCAGGGCCACATGCATCATGCCGCTGGAGAACATCCAGTGAAGCGTACACTTGCCGTGATGTTACATAAAGACCACCGGATGGCGTTTGTGTTCATGGCGGTGCTGACGGCATCGGGCTTCGTCGTGTTTCCGTATCTGAGCAATTACATGGTCGCCAACGTCGGCCTGACGGAGAAGCAACTGCCGCTGATCTATCTGGCGGGCGGGCTGTGCACGATTTTCAGCATGAACTGGATCGGGCGCTGGGCGGATCGCGCCGGCAAACGCCGCGTATTCATCATCATGTCGCTGTGCGCCACGATGCCGATCCTCGCGCTCACCAATCTGCCGCGCGTGCCGATCGCGCTGGCCATTGCCACATCCACCGTGCTGATGATCTGCATGTCCGGTCGCATGGTGCCGGCGATGGCGATGATGACCGGCAGCATTGAAGCGCGTTATCGCGGCGGTTTCATGAGCATCAACTCGTCTGTGCAACAATTCTCCTGTGGACTCGCGGCGTTCGTGAGCGGTCACATCATCGGCCAATCGCCGAAAGGGGAGCTCACGCGTTTTCCGGTGGTGGGAGTGATTTCCGTGACATGCATCCTTTCGTGCATCTACCTGTCAGGTTTTTTGAAACTGCCCGCCGGCATCAAAGCCAACGCCAATGAAGCGGCGTTAGTTGTCGAACACGAGTGTTGAACTGGCGCTTTGCCAGTTAATGGGCGGCAAGTTCTTTCGCCTCAGGCTCAACCCACTTGTTGTGTTCTTTAATGAGATCAACGAGGCGTTCTACGGCTTCCGCTTCGGGGATGTTGAACTTGATCGGCGTCTTGCCGACGTAGAGGTTGATCTTGCCGGGCGCGCCGCCCACGTAGCCGAAGTCCGCGTCCGCCATCTCACCCGGGCCGTTCACGATGCAGCCCATGATGGCGATCTTCACGCCCTTGAGATGCTCCGTGCGCGTTTTGATGCGCGCGGTCACGGTCTGGAGATTGAACAACGTGCGACCGCAACTCGGGCACGCGACATAATCCGTCTTGAAACTGCGGCAGCCCGCTGCCTGTAAAATGTTGTAAGCCAGCCGCAGGCTTTGACCCGCGCCGGATTCGCCACGAACAAGAATCGCGTCACCAATCCCATCCGCCAACAATGCGCCGATGACGACCGAGGCGCGGAGCAGGGCGATCTTGGGTTCAAGCGCCGAGGTTTCAAACGTCAGGCAATCCTTGAGTAGAATCGGGTTCTTGCGGCCGAGGCGTTTCAGCTTGGCTGTCAGTAAACGAAACGCCGTGATAACCGGCAGGTTCACCCCGTCCTTCACCGTGACGAGCTGCGTGTCGCAGTTGATCTCAAAATCTTGCGTCGGATCAAGCTCGGCGACATTCAGGTCTTCGTAAACCGCCTCGGGCTTCACGTCATCCTTCGGGCGAATCTTGGGCGCTACTTTGTCCCACGTGCCGCGCGTGACGACGACGCGGATGAGCTGTTCGCCACCGCATTTGACCTGTTCGTTCAGTTCAATCTCAGGCGTCTCTCGCTTTTCAAAGTGGAACGGGTCGAACGGAAAGCCAGTTTCTTTGACTTGAGCTTTAGTGTTCGAGAGAACTGAAATCTGTGCGAGCAGATCGCGGCAAACTTCGATTTCGCGCGGAGAGTCTTCCGTGAGCGAGACGCGGATGGTGTCGCCGAGACCGTCGCAGAGCAGTGAGCCAATACCGATGGCGCTCTTGATGCGGCCGTCTTCGCCTTCGCCGGCTTCGGTGACACCGAGGTGAATCGGGTAATTCCAGTCCGGCCCTTCCTGTTCGAGCCGCGCCACCAGCAGGCGATAGCACTCGATCATCACCTTCGGGTTGCTCGACTTCATCGAGAACTTGAAGTTGTGGAAGTCGTGCTTGCGGGCGATGCGGGCAAACTCCAGCGCGCTTTCCACCATGCCCAGCGGCGTGTCGCCGAAGCGGTTCATGATGCGGTCGCTAAGCGAGCCGTGATTCGTGCCGATGCGCATGGCGCGCTTCAGCTTTTTACACTCCAGCACGAGCGGGGTGAATTTCTCCTCGATCCGCTTCAGCTCCTCGGCGTACTGCGCATCGGAGTATTCCTTGATGGCAAACTTCTTCGAGTCAGCGTAATTGCCGGGGTTCACGCGGATGACCTCGACCCATTTCACCGCTTCCATCGCGGCTTCGGGTTTGAAGTGAATGTCCGCGACGATGGGGACTTTGCAGCCTTGCTTCCGCAGTTCGGCGACGATCACTTCCAAGTTCGCCGCGTCCTTCACCGTCGGCGCGGTGATGCGTACGAGCTGGCAGCCGACGGCGACGAGGTCGAGTGACTGCTTCACGCTGGCCGCCGTGTCCATCGTGTCGCAGGTGATCATGGATTGCATGACCACGGGGTGGTTGCCGCCGACGATGACGCCGCCGTTTGCGGGATCGCCGATGACGATCTCACGCGTCACACGACGTTTGAAAGCGTAGGGAGATTCGCAGTAGCGCATGGCAATTATTTCTTGGGGGCGAAGACGATCTTGTGTTCGCGGTCGGCGCGAGCGCTGCGAATCCAGTCGCCGGTATCGAAAAATGCGATCCATACCATGAACGTGATCAGCAGCACGGCGAAGCCGCTTTGGATATAATTGAGAATCTTTGGACTGACGGGCCGCCGGCGGGCGGCTTCAATCAATGCCAGAGTGATGTGCCCGCCATCCAGAACGGGAAGCGGCAGCATGTTGAGCATGGCGAGGTTCACGTTGAGCACCACGCTAAACCAGAGCACCAACCGCCAGCCGTCTTCATTCTCAAACAGGTTTTTGTAAACCCGGATGATCATTACCGCGCCGCCGAGTTGTTGCACGCCGATGTCGGTCTTGGTGGAGAACACCGCGCCGATGGTGCCGAAGATTTGATTGGCGCTGGCCTCGATCTGTTCCCACGTGCCGGGGTAATCGTATTTCTTGGTTTCATTGGTATTGCTGCCTTGCCAGACGATGCCAAAAATCGGGGGGAAATTTGTCGGTATAATAGGCTTCTCGGCGAGCATGGGGAGTTCGATTTCTGCTGTGCCACGGCGAACGGTAAACGTGACTGGTGCGGCGTTTTGGTTCGTCATCCGTTCCTCTTCGTAAATCACGGCGTCGATTGCATAAATCGGATTGCCGTTGATCTTGATGATTTCGTCACCAGTTTTCAGGCCGGCAAGATCGGCTGGGCTGTTGGTTAAAACCCGATCCACGATGGCTTCAGAACGAGCGTTGACCAAAATCTGACGCAAGGCGCGACGTTGATACCACTTTGTCTCACGCTTGAACGGGGTGGTGGAAACTGTGTTGGTCTCATTGCCGCGGACGTAAGTGATTTTGATCTGCGGTTCTTTGCTGGTGATAACGCGCCAGGTAATGCTGTCTTGCGAAGGCGGGCCGTAGGTTTTGATGGGCTGGTCATCAATTGCCACAATGGTGTCGCCTGGACGGATGCCGGCTTTCCACGCCGGACCGTCCGGAACGACCCAGCCGAGGACCGGTTCTTTGTCCGTAACGCTGACGGGTTTGCCGACTTGAGAGACGATCATCGCGAAACAGATTGCCAGCAGAAAACTGAACAGCGGTCCGGCGAAGGCCACGATGATCTTGTCGAGCGGCGAAATGTTCGGAAGTTGCTCCGCTTTTTCCTCCGTCTTGCCCTCGATGGCTTCCATCGTTGCCATTTGCGGCAGTGAGACGTAGCCGCCCGCGGGAATCCAGCCGAGCGCGTATTCGACGTCATTGATTTTTTTGCTCCAGATCGGCTTGCCGAACCAGATAGCGAACCGTTCCACTTTCAAGCCGCGCCAGCGCGCCGCGAGGAAGTGTCCGAGTTCATGGACGAAGATGAGCAGGTTTAGCGCGAACAGCGCTTCCAAGACGACGAGGATGACTTTCAATATGGACATGCTAAATCAGTGTGCTCCAGTGGAGCGATGGGAGTATAGCGACGAAATCGCACGCGGCAATGTATTCAGCGCGCCGCTTCGGTCCGCGCCCAGGCGTCAGCGGTCAGGATTTGTTCCAGCGACGGATGCGCCACGACTTGATGGGCATCCATCACCCGGCGCACGGTGGTGGTGATCTGGGGGAAATTGATTTTGCGATTCACGAAGGCTTCGACCGCGATTTCATTGGCGGCGTTCAACACCGCAGGCAGCGTGCCGCCGATTTCTCCAGCGTGCCGGGCCAGTTCAATGGCTGGAAAACGCTCGGTATCCGGTTCTTCAAACGTCAGACTGCCCACTTTCGGGAAATTGGTCTGGACACGCTCGCTGGCGGCGCGGTCGGGGTAGGTGAGGGCGTATTGAATCGGCAGGCACATGTCCGGGGTGGACAATTGCGCCAGCAACGAGCCGTCCACGAACTCTACCATCGAGTGGACGATGCTTTGCGGATGCACTAGCACACCGACGCGCGCCATCTCGATGTCGAACAGCCATCGGGCTTCGATCATTTCCAGCCCCTTGTTGAACAGGGTAGCGGAATCAATCGTGATCTTGCGCCCCATGACCCATGACGGATGCTTTAGGGCGCGTTCGACGGTAATCTCAGAAAATTTCTCCTTCGGCCAAGCTGCCTTGTCGCGGAACGGACCACCGCTCGCGGTAAGCCAGAGCTTGCGCACCGAAGCGCTAGGTTTGCCGTCGAGACATTGGAAGATGGCGGAGTGTTCGCTATCCACGGCCAGCACGCGTACTCCGTGTTTGCGCGCTTCGCTCATCACGGTTTCACCAGCCATGACGAGAATCTCCTTCGACGCGACGGCGATGTCCTTGCCCGCACGAATCGCCGCGAGCGCCGGTTGCAATCCTGCCGTGCCAACAATGGCGATGAGTACGATGTCGGCGTCGGGGTGAGTGGCGAGTTTCAGCAACCCTTCAGCGCCGGAGTAAACCTGGCAGTTCGCGCCCAGCGTGCCGCGGAGTTCATTCGCCTTGGCTGGATCGTTGATGGAAACCGCGATTGGGCGATGCTTGCGCGCCTGCTCGATGAGCAGTTCGGCGTTGTTGCCCGCTGCCAACCCAAGCAAACGGATGCAATCCGGCAAATCCTCCGCCACCTTGACGGTGCTGGTGCCGATAGAGCCGGTGCAACCTAAGACGACGACGTTTTTCATGCGTGATTTAAGACGTAACGCAGATAGAGATACATGATGGGCGCGTTGAACAGAAGACTGTCGAGCAGGTCAAGGATGCCGCCGATACCGGGGAAGAAATTGCCCGAGTCTTTCACGCCCGCTTCGCGTTTGAACAAGGATTCAATGAGATCGCCGACGACAGCGGTGGAACTCAGGATGACGCCGATAATCACCGCATGTAGCGGGGTCATGCCGGGCATTTTATCATGGAAGACGTGAGCGAAAACCAGACTTGCTCCAGTCGCCACCACGATGGCCCCGCCGAAACCTTCCCACGTTTTGCCCGGGCTGATACGCGGGATCATCTTGTGCTTGCCGATCAGAGAACCGATGGCATACGCGCCCGAGTCGCTAAACTTGGTGACGAGGATAAAGTAGAGGACGAAGTATTTTCCGTTCTCGTTGATATCGGGGTAGAAGTTGATTTTCTGAATGAAATTCAGCAGCCACGGCACATACATCAGTCCGAACAATGTCGTAGAGATGGCAAGGATGCCGGCGGTATTGGATTTGGAAACAAATTGCCGCACGCACAGCCCCAGCACGAACAGAATGAGGATGATCGTCTCAAAATCGTTGACGAACGAGGGGTTTTCAAATGGTCCGAGCCGTCCAGTGCAATGTAAGGACGTCACGACCATCAGCAGGATGCCGGCGATGATGCCCGAGGCTTTGAAGCAGACGAGGTTGCGCTTTTCCACCAGACCGTAAAATTCCATCAAGCCAACGCATGCCAGCACGACCATGAATCCAGCGAAGACGAAGTCCGAGATAAGTTTATTGCCGGAAAACATCGCCACCAACACCACGGTCCACAAAATCGTGGTGCTGGTGAGGCGGCGAACAAAAACCTTCGCTTTTGACGGTGGTTGCGGTGCGGCTGCCGGATCGGACATGGGCGCGAAAGCTAACAAGCCGAAGGCGGGTTGCCAATTTCCAAGTTGGGGTGACGAGCCGGTTAATCACCAAAGCAGGTACCGACTTCCCGTGCGCTAGTCACCCATGAATGATCTGGAGGAACGAGCTTGAGTCGGCCCGCAACTTCGGAAACCGGGACGGCTCTCACGTCATCGCCGCGCGCGGCCACCATCACGCCAAATCGTTCTTGTTTGATCAGTTCGACGGCAGCGGTGCCCAAGCGTGTGGCGAGCAGGCGATCTTCTGCCGAAGGCGTTCCGCCGCGCTGCACGTAACCGAGAATGGTCACGCGCGCTTCGAGCCGGGTGAGTTCTTCGAGCTGCTTTGCGAGGCGCATGGTGTGGCCGGCGTGCAGTTCACGCAGATGGATCAATTCCTTTTTCGCGCGGGCCTTTTCGGTCTTGTTCTTGGCTTCTTTCTTATGCCGCGCGGCGATGGCAAAGTGTGCGGCTTCGCGCATCGGCATCGCGCCTTCGGCGACGGCAACAATGCTGAAGTTCGTGCCGTATTGTTTGCGGCGCCGGATGGCGGCGGCGACATTGCGAACGTCGTAGGGAATTTCGGGAATCAGAATCACATCCGCCCCGCCCGCGATACCCGCACCTAGTGCCAGCCAGCCGGCGCGATGCCCCATGATTTCTGCGATGATGATGCGATGATGGCTGTGTGCCGTGCTGTGCAGACGATCAATTGCGATGGTCGCGATGCCGAGTGCCGTGTCGAAACCGATAGTCGTATCCGTCAGTGCGAGGTCGTTATCAATGGTCTTGGGCAGCGTAATGATGTTGAGGCCTTTTTCAATCAAGCGCAGGGCGTTTTTGTGCGTGCCGCCCCCGCCGAGGCAAACGAGTGCATCGAGTTTGAGCCGGTGATAATTGCGCACGATCACATCCCGCATGTCACGAATGCGGCCGTGGACCTCCATGCGATGCGGCTTGTCGCGCCCGGTGCCCAGCACCGTGCCGCCCACGGTCAAAATCCCCGCCAGTCCGCGTTTGTCGAGTTTGATGGTGAGATTCTCTGCGAGGCCGCGGAAACCATCGCGGAAGCCGACGATCTCCATGCCAGCATCGAGAGCTGCTTTGCCAACGCCCCGGATCGCGGCGTTCAGGCCGGGGCTGTCCCCACCTGCGGTGAGGATGCCGATCCGTTTTTTGCGCGTGGCCATGGCGGGTGGTTTCTGGAAACGGCTTATTCCGATTCCAACGTGCTTTGAGTTTCAGACTTCATGATCAAAGTCTGTTTTTGCCCAGCGTTGGCCATGCTCATGTTGACTTCACTTGATTCGTTGATGGTTGCTTGGGTGGGGAATGCCTTGGTCAGGTTTACAGTGGAGGTTTCCAGCACCGTGCCTGTCATCTTAGTCATGTCCACCTTAAGCGCGGGCATAAGCGGGTTGCTGATCTTTTGGTTGCGCCGCTTTGTTTCACGGTGCTTTTGATGCTGAGGATGTTGCCGTCAACGGCGGTGAGTTCATGCTGAATCGTTTCCTCCACCATCATGCCGCGCTTTTTCTTTTTGTGTTTCAACTCCCACTTGGCCCCGACGCCGACGGCTTCTTCCGGGAGCACGAATTCCGAGTTTGAGAATGTTTCTTTCAACGTTTCGATGTCTTCCTTGGCGGTGGGGGTGGTCAGGAGTGGACTTTTTGCTTCAATCTTTTTTGTTAGATACCGGTCCGTCATGATTCCTTGAATGACCGTGCCTTTGGCCGCGCCGAGAGATTTTTGCATTTCCTCCACCAGTTGCGGCAGGGTGCCTTCCTCGGGCTGCACAGTCACATCGTTGATGACGACTTCATAACTGATTTCGCCTTGGGCGTTCGCTTCGTGCGTGGTAACGGTGGCGGACATGACGGCCGTGGGTGTCTTGATCGTTTGGGCCGGTTGATTTTGCATGGACAATCCCATGGTCATGCGTGCGGAAATCTTCACCTGTTGTACTTCTTGAGCCTTGGCTTGCAGGCGTAACACCTGGCGGGGCTCGGTGCCGGCCTCGATCAGCTTGAGCGTCGGGCCGGCGGCGGCCGGCTGGTGCGTGATGGTGAGGGTCGTGGTGGCGCTTTCCGCATTGCTGGAGGCTGCGGCGGCCAGGGCGTCAATCTTACTGCTGAGATCGTTGAGCCGGAAGCTGACCAGCTTGGAATTGTACGCCGGGAAGGTTTTGCGGAACTGGGTTAATTGCTTTTGCGCCTCCAAATACTTGGCCCGAGCCTCGGCGGTCTTGTTTTTGGCCGCCAATTCGTCCGCTCGTTCAATGCCATTGAAAATCTTCAGGTATTGATCATCCGCCTCGGCCCCGCGCGTCGTGGCGAGATTCCCGTTCCAAGCGAGAACCAGCGCGCTTAGGAGGAGGCAACGTTTCACGACGGACGAAACGCGGCTGAGGGAGGGGAGATGCTTCCGAATGCAACAAATGCTCATGCCGCGAAATTTAGAGGGCGCACCAAACAGGTCAATCGAATAGACAGGGAAAATCCTTGTCGGATTCGTCCGGGTGGTGGCGATATGATTGTGAACATGAACGAGTCCGATTGGGAATTGTTGCAACGTTATCGGCGGAATCAAGCGGAGGAGGCCTTCGCCGAACTGGTGCGTCGCTACGTGAACCTGGTTTATTCCGCTGCGTTGCGGCAGATTCGCACCCCGCAACTCGCCGAGGAGATCGCCCAATCCGTCTTCAGTGACTTGGCCCGGAATGCCGCGCAATTGCGGGCGGATACGGTGCTCGCCGCCTGGTTGCATCAAGTCACGCGGCGCACGGCGATCGATGTCCTGCGCCGGGAAGCCCGGCGGCAATTGCGCGAACAAATCGCCACGCAGATGAATGCCATCAACACCCCGGACGCCAATTGGACGCACATTGAGCCGCTCCTTGACGAAGCGGTGTCGGCGCTCGACGAGGTCGATCGCGTTGCAGTCGTGCTTCGTTACTTCGAAAACAAATCATTGCGCGAAGTCGGTCTGCAACTCGGAGTCACCGATGATGCCGCCCAGAAACGTGTGAGTCGTGCGGTAGAACGGTTGCGGGAATTTTTCGCCAAGCGCGGCGTCACCGCCGGTGCGAGTGGCCTAGCTGTTTTGATTTCCGCTAACGCTGTTCAAGCTGCTCCGGCAAGTTTGGGTGCTACTATTTCCACGGCTGCCACAACTGCGGGAGCTGTGCTGGTCACCACAACCCTCACCATGCAAACCACCATGAACTGGATCGCCGCCAAAACCGTCAGTGCCGTTCTTGCCGCCGCTGTTGTGGCTGGCACTGGAACGTACTTCGTGCAACAACGCGCCAGCGATCAGTTGCGCAACGATCATCAAAAGTTGGCCGCTGCGCAGGAGGCGCTCGCCAAGGAGCGCGACGAGGCCCTTGCCGCTGTGGCGGCGAATGCCGAGCAGTTGAAGCTTTGGGACAATGACAAAACCGAATTGATGCGATTGCGGGGTGAGGTCGGTGTGTTGCGGCGCAAAGCCAAAGAAGCGGACCAGTTGGCGGAACAAAACCGCCAGTTGCAAGAGGTCGTCAAAAAGTTCTCCCAAAACGCGGTGCAACCTGAAAGTGAAACTGAGGCCAATCCGGAAAAGGAGTTTGCGATCGCGCGGATGAATCAAGCCAAGCAGCTCGTCCTAGGAGTGATTATGTATGCGGGCGATAACGCGGACCTGTTGCCGACCGATCTGAACAGCATTTCGAATTATCTGGGGAGCGCCGCGAGCGATTTGCTTCAAAATTATCCATTTGAACTCGTTGTGCAGGGGAAGTTGACGGATGTCCCCAGCCCGGCCACGACGATTGCGGTTCGAAGTAAAGCAACTCTTACGATGAATGACAAAGTATTCAAAGTGTATGGCTTTGCTGATGGCCATTCCGAGGTCAAACGCGAGCCGGCGGAAGGTTTTGAAGCTTGGGAACAACAACGTCTGCAGACGGCCGCGAATCACTGATACCCCATTCGCTTGCGCCAAAACGCGCGCTGTCTGTGGCCCAGTTGTGTCGCGCTGGCCGGCACGAGTTGAGCGCAACGGCTATTTTCCCTATAAATTCACACTTCGACGGTTGGCACGGCTACCGCTATGCTGAGCGTGTTGGCTGCAAACTGCCAACCTGACGGAGAGACGAAGCTATGATTTTTGATCCGCTATATCTGTTGTTCATGCTGCCGGCGACATTGGTCGGCATCTGGGCACAATTCAAACTCATGTCGGCGTACAATCGTTATAGTCGCGTGGGACTGGCCGCGCGCTTAAGCGGAGCGGAGGCGGCGCGGGTGATCCTGGATCGTGCGGGATTGCACCATGTGCCGGTCGAGGAAGTGCCCGGCCATCTAACGGATCACTATGATCCGTCGAAGCGGGCGTTGCGGTTGTCCTCAGAAAACTTTCACAGCCAATCGGTGGCGGCTGTAGGCGTCGCAGCGCACGAAGCGGGACACGCGCTGCAGCATCAGGTTGGTTATGCGCCCTTGCAACTCCGCGCGGCCATCGTGCCGATGACGCAGATTGCCAGCTATGCTTGGATCGTGCTGATCATGTTGGGAGTATTCCTCCACATGACGAAGCTGATCTATGTCGGCATCGGTGTGTTCAGCGTCGTGATGTTGTTCCAACTGGTGACGTTGCCGGTGGAGTTTGATGCCAGCAAGCGGGCCAAGCAACAGTTGCTCACTCTGGGTATCGTGCGTTCAGAGGAAAGCGCTGGCGTCAGCAAGGTGTTGAGTGCCGCGGCATTGACTTACGTGGCCGAATTGGTCGCTTCAGTCATGCAGTTGCTCTATTATCTGAACCTGGCGCGCAGCAATGACCGGGATTAAGTTTCCCGAATTTCAAGTGGCTGGCTGCAACTCATGGTTCAGCACGGATAGGCTATAGATGGCGGCTGTATCGCTGCGCAGCACTAGTTTGCCAAGCGAGATGGGCTGGGCGTGCTGATGAAGCAATTCCATTTCGGCGGGCGTGAAATCTCCTTCTGGCCCGATCCAGACACAAGCGCTGCTAGGCAGCCGATGGCTTTGTTGTTGAAACCGGCGGATGTGTTCGCGCGGATGCAGCCGTCCTTCGTGTAGCGATGCGACGAGTGGCAATTCAAACTGTTCCCCGCGTGCCAGAAAGTTTTTCAACGAAACCGGCGGGTCAATCTTCGTTAGCCACGGCGAGCCGCATTGCTTGATGGCTTCTAGCGCGACAGGGCGAAGTTTCTCCGCTTTGTCCACTGCTTCGCGTTCGTTGAGTTGCACGACGACGCGTTCGGAAAGGATGGGCACGATGCGCGCTGCTCCAAGTTCGGTCGCCTTCTGCACGATGTAATCCATCGCCTTCGCCTTGGGAATGGCCTGGAGCAACGTGATCTGGCAGGGCAGGGGCGGGGTGAAGGTCTTTTGTTTAACGCTGAGGGTAACACTACGTTTGGTGACATCGCGCACTTCGCAATCGAACGTATGGCCCGCGCCATCTAGCACGACGACGCTTTCGCCAGTCTCAATGCGCAAGACTCGTGTGGCGTGATGTGCTTCGTCCTCACTGAGCAGGATGATATTACCGCTGCACAGTTCGGGAGGAACGTAAAAGCGGTGCATGAGCTTCAGCGGTTTCAGCGGAACAGCCGCTTGGCTTTCTCAAAGAAGCTGGCGCTGATGGGGTTTACCTTCTCATCACAGGAAGCGGCGAATTCCTGCAGCTTGGCTTTCTGCGCGCTGGTCAAATGCGTGGGGACTTCCACGTTGATGCGGACGTGCAGATCGCCGTGACCGTAGCCTTGCAGGTTTTTCACGCCGCGACCCTTCAAGCGGAACAAGGTGCCGGGTTGCGTGCCGGCAGGAATCTTGATGGTGGCTTTTTCCGCGAGCGTGGGCACTTGCATTTCCGTGCCGAGCGCCGCTTGGACGAAACTGATCGGCACTTCGCAGAGCAGGTCGTCACCTTCGCGTTGGAAGATGTCGTGTGCCTTGACGTGCAGGACGACGTAAAGATCGCCCGCTGGCCCGCCGCGCAAGCCGCTTTCGCCGTTGCCGGAAGAGCGTAGGCGTGAACCCGTGTCCACCCCGGCGGGAATGCGCAACGTGATCTTGCTCGTGCGATCTTTGCGACCGGAGCCGCTGCAACTACGGCACGGCTTCTCGATGACACGCCCCGCGCCCTGGCATTTCGGACAGGTCTGCGCGATGCTGAAAATGCCGCGTGACGTGATGACCTGGCCGCGCCCGTTGCAAGTGTCGCAGGTGCGCGTCTTTGAACCAGGCTCACTGCCCGAGCCGTTGCAAGTGTCGCACTTGTCCGGCTTGGTGACGGATATTTCCTTTTCGCAACCGAGTGCCGCTTCCTCGAAGGTGATCTCCAGATCGTAGCGCAGATCATTGCCGCGTTGCGGAGCGGAAGGGTCTTGTCGTCCACCGCCGCCACCGAAGAATTGCTCAAAGATGCTGCCGCCGCCTTCGCCGCCGAAGACGTCGCGGAAAATATCGAACGGATCGTGGAAGCCGCCACCACCGCCCGCGCCACTGCGCCCGGCCCGGGCGCGCGGATCAAAGGCCGCGTGGCCGTATTGATCGTAGGCAGCGCGTTTCTGGGGATCGCTTAAAGCCTCGTAGGCTTCGCCGAGTTCCTTGAATTTTTCCTCGGCGGTTTTGTCGCCGGGATTTTTGTCCGGGTGATATTTGACCGCGAGCCGGCGATAGGACTTCTTGATGCCCTCGGCGGTTTCTTCCCGGGTGACTTCCAGAATTTCGTAATAATCGCGCTTGGCCATCGGAGGGACTTTCGCTTCTGATTCGGAGCGGGTTTAAGATTTCTTGGCGACGATCACGGTCGCGGGACGGAGTAATCGCTCGCGCAGTTTGTAACCTTTGCGCAATTGTTGCAGCACGTGACCTTCGGGTACATCGGCGGATTCCTGTTGCGACACGGCTTCGTGAATGTTCGGGTCAAAGGGCTTGCCGGTGGCGTCCACTTCTTCGAGACCCGCATCGGTCAATGTGCTCTTGAGTTGCGAATGAATCATGGCCACGCCGTCGCGCACAGATTTGATATCGGTGCTGGAATTATTCTGGGCGGCGGCGATGGCCATCTCGAAATTATCGAGCACCGGGATGACTTTTTGCAGCAGGCTTTCCGTGGCGTATTTGATGGCGTCTTGTTTTTCGCGCGCGGCGCGCTTTTTGAAATTATCGAAGTCTGCCGTGGTGCGAAGCAGGCGATCCCAGTTTTCATGGGCTTTGGCGGCGCGGGTCTGCAAGTCGGTGATCTGTTCCGGAGTGAGCGCGGGGTGTTCCGTGACCGGCGCGGGGTCTGGGGTGGCCGCAGCCGTCGGGGCGGCTTCGGCGGCGGGCACAACTGGTTCTTGTTCTTCGGTCTTTTTCATTCGGGACAAACAACTCTTAACGTAATCAATCAAGGACGCGCAGTTTAGCGGAACGGGAGCATGGCGCAACTGGGATTGTCCGACGGCAGTGCCTAAAATTCCCGTTGTTTTGCCGGATTCGCAAGGCAGTCCGGCTCGACAGTGGATGGCTTTGGCGGAAGACTGAAGAACCTGTTTCCCATTACGTCGAACAAACCATGAAAGCCATGCTGCGATACGTTGTCGTCTCGATTTTGTGCCTGAGCGCCAGTTGGAAAGCCACCGCTGCGCCGACCAGCGATGAAGCCCGCAGGAATTACCTTGGCCTCACACCGCTCGAATGGTCCGTGGCCCTGGCGGATTCCGAGACCGGGCGCTTGGGCGACAAACGAGCGTGGCGCGAAGGGCGGAAAGTGAAGTGGGATTACACCGCTGGTTTGTTCACGTTGTCGTTGCTCAAGTTAAACCAGCACGTGCCGGACGCGAAGATCGTCGAGTTCAGCAAGGACACCATCGGTTCGTTCATCAAGCCGGACGGTGGCATCCAAGGTTACCAACTCGAGGAATACAACATCGATAACATCGCACCGGGCAAGACGGTCATCGCGCTCTATGAACTCACGAAAGAGGAGCGTTACAAAAAATGCGCTGACCTGCTCCGGAAACAACTAGAGACGCATCCGCGCACGAGCGAAGGTGGCTTCTGGCACAAACAGCGGTATCCCTCGCAGATGTGGCTCGACGGCCTGTTCATGGGCGCGCCGTTTTATGCGGAGTATGCGTTGCGCTACGACGCGGCCCGGTCGGCGGGTGATTATGAGGATGTGTTGAAGCAATTCCGGTTGATCGATGCGCATCTTTTTGAGCCGAGGACAGGTTTGTATTATCACGGTTGGGATGAGAAACGTGAGCAGGACTGGGCGAATCGTACCACCGGCACGTCGTCGAATTATTGGGGCCGCGGTCTCGGTTGGTATGCGATGGCCTGCGTGGACGTGCTGGATTTTCTGCCGCGCAATCATCCGGGGCGCCCCGAGTTGATTAAGACGCTCAATCAGGTGTGCGAAGGTATCGTCAAATGGCAGGACAAAGGCAGCGGACTTTGGTGGCAGGTCTTGGATCAGGGCGGGCGCGAGAAGAATTATCTCGAAGCGACGGCGGCCACCATGTTCGTCTATGCGATGGCCAAGGGGGTGAATGAAGGCTATCTCGACCGCGCCCTTTACACGTCGGCTATTGAGCGTGGTTACAAAGGGATTTTGCAACGTCTGATCAAGCGAAGCGACAGTGGCGAGGTGACTCTCACGCAATGCTGTTCCGTAGCGGGGCTTGGTTACGGTCGCGACGGTTCATATGAATATTATATGCGTGAGCCGATTGTGGACAACGACCTCAAAGGCGTCGGGCCGTTCGTGCTGGCGGGCATCGAACTCCAGAAGTTGAACAATCTCCCAATGACGGTCGAAAAGCGCGACGGCACTGCTGGGGCGACTCCGGCTAAAACCAGCAGCAAGGGATGGGAGCAAGCTGCGGTTATCCTCGCCCGTATCAAAGCGCCTGTCTTTCCCGACCGTGAGTTTCCCATTACCAAGTTCGGTGCGGCGGCGGACGGTAATTCCGACGCCAGCAAAGCCATCGCTCAGGCCATCGCCGCCTGTCATCAAGCCGGTGGCGGCAGCGTGATTGTTCCAGCGGGTGAATATCTTACCGGTCTGATCCAGTTGAAGAGCGGCGTGAATCTCCATCTTGATCACGGTGCGACCCTGAAGTTCAAGACTGATCCCAAGGCGTATCTGCCGGCGGTGCGTTCATGGTTTGAGGGCATGGAGTGTTACAACTATTCGCCGCTTATCTACGCCTACGAGGCGCAAAACATCGCCATCACCGGCGAAGGCACGCTGGATGGGCAGGCGGACGAGACCAACTGGTGGTCGTGGAAGGGGAAGAAGGATTACGGCTGGAAAGACGGCATGCCGCAGCAGAAGGCTGCGCGAGATCGCCTCGGCAAAATGGTGGAGGCGGGCACGCCTGTGAAGGAACGTCAATTCGGCGAAGGCGACTATCTCCGGCCCAGTTTTGTTGAACCGTTCCGGTGTCAGAATGTGTTGATCGAGGGCGTGCGTATCGTGCGTTCCCCGATGTGGGAATTGCATCCCGTCCTGAGCACCAACGTCATTGTGCGCGGCATCCGTATCGAAACCCACGGCCCAAACAACGACGGCTGTGACCCAGAGGCCTGCCGCGATGTGTTGATCGAGGATTGTGTCTTTGACACGGGCGACGATTGCATCGCCATCAAGTCCGGGCGGAACAACGACGGTCGCCGGATCGGCATTCCTACCGAGAATGTGGTCATCCGCCGTTGCAACATGAAAGAAGGCCATGGTGGTGTGACCATCGGCAGCGAGATTTCCGGGGGCTGCCGTAATGTGTTTGTGGAGGATTGCACCATGGACAGTCCGAATCTGGATCGGGCGATTCGTTTCAAATCCAACGCTGTACGCGGGGGAGTCGTGGAAAACATTTTCATCCGTAACGTCAAGGTCGGCACGGTGGGCGATGCCGCATTGCAGATTGATTTCCTTTATGAAGAAGGCGCGAAAGGTCCGCATCAGCCAGTCGTTCGTAATCTGCTGATTGAAAATCTAACCGTGGCCAACGCCAAACGCGTGCTCGATGTAAAGGGATTCTCCGGCGCCGAGATCAGCAATGTGCGGATCCGTGGCTCGGTTTTCCAAGGCATCACCAAGGAGGATGCAGTGATAGAAGCGGACGTGAAACTGGAGGAATGCATTGTGGTCCGAAAGAGATGACGCCCTGCCGGCAACCTATACTTTGAGATAACTTCCTTTCGCGCAGATTTTTGGTTTCATGACGCGCGTCCGATTTTTGTCGGTCCTCAGAAGCCGTATGTTCAAAAATCAGACGATGCGTGTTTACACAGATTTTATCATTACCATCAATGTTGCTTCAAATCCGCTCGCGATTTCGCGGCTGGTCAGAAGACTTTTATTTCCTCTGTAAAATAATTCTTTGGCTGGCACGGCTCGTGTTCATGTCGCTGCCAACTAAAACCTTGCTCCCAGTTCGATTACGGGAAAAAACGGCATGAACACATTGTCACGAGTCCATAGTCGGGCGAATGAAACCGCTCCACACGATCAAGTGCGTGTCACAGTCGCCCTGGCCGGGAAGAAAAGTTATCACGGCAACTTTTTGCCGGTGGAAACTCTTTATCAGGTCAAGATGCAGGCGTTACATCATTTCCGCATTCCGCTTGGGGCTGCGGCGCAATACGCATTGCGTTACAAGGGCGGCGATCCTTCCGATGGGGTAAAGCTTTTGCGCTTGGGCCAGAACGAACTGAACTTCACCTTGTTGGCACAAACCACCACCAGCCGGTTTGGCGAGACGCTCTTTTTACGTTAAAATCCGGAGATAATCCGCCATTGTCCGTCAAATTGCTTGAACAACATCTTCGAAACAGCTGAATCATCGTTCGGGATGATTTGAACGGTTAGCGCGACTGTGCCGTCATCCTGTTGTTTACGATCCGTGACCTGCAATCCGGGGACGACGCCCGCCTCTTTCCAGAATTCGTCAGTTGAACCCTCCCGTTCCAACCGAGTCGCCATCTGCTTGGCCTCCTCTGGGCCAAAGAATTTCATTACGGTCGGCAAATCGCGATGTTCAATGCCCCAAAGGAAAGATTGCAAAGCATCCTCAGGTGAGTTGAAGCCCAGATTCTTCGCTTCGGCACGGCGAAGGTAGCCTGCCGGCAACATCCCGCTTCCTGAACGGCCGGCGGGTTTGGTTGCTATTTCCGTCTGCAACCGTTTGTTCTCTGCACGTACGCTCGCCAGCTCCTGTTTGCGCCGTTCCAACTGACCGACCTGACTCCGCAGCCGGAGCAATTCCAAGGGTGGTCCGGAGTACGAAGCGGAGGCGGTCGGTGCTGGAGCGGCGATCTCCGGCGTAGTATTGGTGGGCAAGGCTTCGACCTGCGATTGTAACTCCTGTGCTTCGTGACGTAATTTGTGCAGTTGCTGGCGTTGTTTTCCCACCACGGCCACCGTTGTGACCAGCAATCCAATGCTGACAATGATAAGCAAGACGCGCGGTTTCATGGCTGGGCGGGGGAGAAAGTGGCTTTCAGCTCCAGAAAAAACTTTCCGTCCCGTTCCGTCACGCAGTCTTCGTAACGGCGCGTGGAAAAATTTTGCACGCTGCCGTCGCAGAGTCCGAAAATGTTGTGGGCGGGACAATAGGTGAGAATCCGCTGTGGTTCGTGGTCTGCGTTGGTCACTCCTGCGGCAAGGTATTGATAACTCGAAGCCGTCGTGGCGAATTCGGCCCAGGTTTTTACGGACGGTTGATTCGTGTTGCCGGGGCAAAATAGAATCTTCGGCGTGCTCAACTCATTGCTCATGGAAAGAAAATCCGGCGCGGTGACTTGCTGGTGTTCCATCATCCATATCCTCACGGCTAGTCCAACCTGCTTCAGATTGTTTATGCAAGCGACGGTTTGAGCGCGGTTTTTTGCTTCGCTGAGTGCGTCCAGTTCCTGCTGATTCAACCCGCTTGAGGCTGCCAACTGCAGCCGCAAACCGTCGTTGGCTTTGGACAACGCTTCCAACTGCCCAATTTCTGTTGTGAGCGCTGCTACCCGTTGCTGCAGGCGTGCCAATTCATCGGCTTCCGAGGCTGTGGACGAAACAGTATTAGCCGCAAGCAGAGAGTGGGGCTTTTCGGGCGTGACATTGGTCGTGGCTGAAATTGTGGCGTTCAACTCCCGGACGGTTTCCTGAAGCGTGGTGACTTCTTTTTGTTGCATGGCGATCACGGCCGCAAAGGCGAGCGAAGCGCCAGCCGGAGCCAACGCCGGCCACCAGCGCTTCCACCACGTCTGTGTCTGGAATGAACTGCCGCCTTGCAGCGAGGCCGTCGTTGTTTGCGGGTCTTGGATCTGGCCGATCAACTTGTCTTTCAAGCCGGCCGGTGCAGTCGGGCGGGGCGCGCGCCGGAGCAATGCTTCGATTTGCGCTTCGGTGGTTTTCATGACAAACGATTCGAGAGGGTGGTGAGTGGCGACGGTTGGTCGCCCAGTTTTTTCTGTAAAGCTTCCAACGCCTGCCGCAACCGATATTTCACGGTGCTGGTGGCGATGCCGAGCGCATCAGCGGTCTCTTGCAACGTCAGTTCCTGGTAATAATGCAGATGCACTGTATCGCGTAGTTCCGGTGGCAAATTATCCACATGCTGAAATAACACCGCCGCCAAGTCGGCCTGCGCGCTGGATTCTGCTGGCGTTGGCCCAGCGGCGACGCAATCTTCCCACCATTCTATCGGACGCGCTTCCGTGCGGTGATTCGCCCGCCGCCAATCCACATACACGTGATGGGCGATGCCATGCAGCCACGAGCTGAAGGAGGATTTTCCCGCAAACGTCGGCAACGCGTGCCACGCCCGGCTGAATGTGCGTTGGGTCAGGTCGGCGGCATCGGCGTCATGCCCCGTGTAGCGCCGGAGGAAGGCGTAGATCCGCTCGTAGAATAATTCGATAAGCCGCGTCGCCGCGCGGGCATCACCGTGGCGAGCGGCTTCAGCCAGTTGGGTTGCGGAAGATTCGTCCATGCGTTGTCATCTGGTTAGTCGAAACTCGCCCGGCAGGTGGACAAAAAATTCTTTCAGAATTTATGCCCGGTCAGGCAATGGACAAATAGACCAGCCAACGCGACTTATGTTACGTCAAAATCCGTGGGGCGCTGCGGGTCGTGCCGGTGAGCGAACATGCAGTCGATCTGGTGGCGTTTGATGCGGGTATCGGAGAGTTCGGGGATTGCGTGCTTGCCAAAGAATTCGATGGCATCGGTCTCATCGCTCGTGGTGGCCTGGCCGCCGATGATTTCGCAGCGCACAAAGAGTTTGTAGACGTGGAAGGGGAAGGGCGGTTCGTGCTGGTGCAACGTGCGGTCAAAGAGCGCGAGGATTTTGGTGGCGCGCACGTGGAAGCCTGTTTCTTCTAAAACTTCGCGGATGACATTCGCGGCAGGAGTTTCGCCAACATCTGCCCAACCACCGGGGAGTGTCCATTTGCCGTCAGACTTCTCTTTAACGAGGAGAATTTTGTCTTCGCGAAAGATGACGCCGCGCACGTCTACTTTGGGCGTGGCGTAACCGAAGTCGGCGCTGAACAGATTGCGGATGACAGGGAGGTTGAGGTCTGAGCCGGCGGCGAGCATTTCGACGGCGAGTTCGCGGATGGCTTTGTAGCGTTCGATGTCGTACGGGTCGGTGGCGAAGGTGAGGCCGGTCTGGGCGATGGCTTGGAGGCGCGTGGTCCAGTTGATCCACTTGGGATTTTTGTCAGTGCTCACGAGGTTCAGATTAGTCGAAGGTAACGCGTTTGAGAACTGCGGGGTTTGGAGGGCGGAAATGGAACTCTGACTCCATGAAAAAGCCCGGCGTTTTCACGCCGGGCTTGAAGGTGAAAATAGACTTCAACCGAGTTTCGCGGCGATGAACGCTTCGAGCTTCATGGCATCAGCATTGAAGAGGCGGACACCTTCGGAGGTTTTCTCCGTGGCCATCTGGTTTTCGTTGAGCAGCCAGCGGAATTTCTTTTCGGTCACATCGAGCTTCTCGATCTTGCTTTCCTTGGCAATCTCAGGGCTGAGCTTGCGCGTGAGCGGGGTGGTGTTCTTCTGGAGTTCGCCGAGCAAGGCCGGGCTGATGGTGAGCAGATCGCTGCCGGCGAGTTCCTGGATTTCGCCGATATTGCGGAAGCTCGCGCCCATGACTTCGGTGTCGTGGCCGAACTTTTTGTAGTAGGAATAAATCTCTTTTACGGACACCACGCCGGGGTCTTCGGCAGCGGTGTAATCCTTGCCGGTGGATTTTTTATACCAGTCGAGGATGCGACCCACGAAGGGCGAGATAAGTTTGGCCTTGGCTTCGGCGCAGGCGACGGCTTGGGCGAGTGAGAAGAGCAGGGTGAGGTTGCAATTGATGCCTTCCTTCTGGAGCACTTCGCAGGCGCGGATGCCTTCCCACGTGCTGGCGATCTTGACGAGGATACGTTCGCGCGCGATGCCAGCCTGGTCGTAGAGCTTGATGAACTGGCGGCCTTTGGCGACGAGCGCGTCGGCGTCGAAGGAGAGATTGGCGTCCGTCTCGGTCGAGACGCGGCCGGGGACGATCTTCAAAATCTCGCAACCGAAGGCGATGAGGAGATTATCGAGAACATGATGCAACAAGGCTTTGCCTGCGAGGCCGGATTTTTTGGCGTCGGTGATGACCTTGTCCACGAGCCAGGCGTATTCGGGCATCTGCGCGGCTTTGAGGATGAGAGAGGGATTGGTGGTGGCGTCGCGCGGGGCGTATTGCTTGAGCGTGGCGAAATCGCCGGTGTCCGCGACGACGACGGTAAATTGTTTGAGCTGGTCGAGTTGATTGGTAGCACTCATAGGGGGCAAACAGACTAATGAGTGCGGCGCGGGTTGTCAGTCCACAATTCAGGTGACCGTGATGACTGGTGGTCATGATTTTAATGGGGCGCGGCCATGGCTGGTTGACCACAGGCGTGGTGGTTAAGTGTGGCGGATGTGTCCAGTCACTACCGACCTAAGAATGGTTCGTATCACCTGAAATGATTTTTTAATTTTGATGAAAGAAAAACTCTGAATGTGCGTCTGACAGCCATGCGTTTGATTAAAAATTTGTTCGTTCTCGCTTGCGGTGTCGCGGCGAGCTCCGGCCTTGCTGAAACGCCGCCGCCGTTTCCGACTGATCCTCAGCAGGTACTTGAGCGCACCTGTTTCCAAACCGGCGGGGCCTGGAGCGAGGTCAGCAATCTTCGTTCGGACGTCGCGATTGTTTACGGCATCGACGCAAAGTTGCCGGAACGCATCCAGACGTGGCGTAACCGCGGTTATCGCATTCACGTGATGACAGGCGTCGCGTGGGGGCAATATCAGGATTATCTCTACGGTCGCTTTGACGGCATCAATCACGAAGACGAGGCCCAGACGGATCGCAACGGCCGTAAGATCAGTCATGGCGGCGACGTGTATTACATGTGTCCGGGGACGAACTATGGGAAATTCCTATGCGTCGGCGTGCAGCGTGCGTTGGATGCTGGCGCGGAGGCAATTCATCTGGAAGAGCCGGAGTTTTGGGATCGCGGCGGTTACTCGGAAGGTTTCAAGCGCGAGTGGCGCAGCTATTACAATGAGGAATGGCAGCCGCCGCACAGCTCTGTGGATGCCCGTTGGCGCGCAGGAAAGTTGAAATACTTCCTGTATCGGCGCGCATTGCAGCAGGTGTTCGATTATGTGCAGGAATTCAATCAAACGCACCGGTAAACATGTGCGCTGTTATGTGCCGACGCACAGCCTGCTGAATTATGCGCAGTGGTGCATCGTCAGTCCGCAGTCGAGTCTCGCGATGCTTGAACGGCTGCGATGGTTATATCGCGCAGGTTTGGACCGGCACGTCGCGCGAGCCGAATCGGTTTCGCGGCGAAGTCCGCTCGCGCACGTTTGAGACGGCGTTCCTCGAATACGGCGCGATGCAAAATCTCGTTCGCGCCACGGGGCGTGGGCGTCTGGTATCTGAACGATCCCATCGAAGATAATCCGAACCACGATTGGAATGACTACCAAACGCAACTGGGAATCCACGCTGATCGCATCGTTGTTTCAACCGGAGGTCTGGCAATATGAAGTCGCGCCCTGGCCAGAGCGCATCTTCAACGGGCGTTATCCACGATCCGTTCCAAGCCGAGGAGCGCCAGTGCATTCCCGCCCGCGTACGCGACCGAGTTGCAGACCGTGATGAACGTGCTCAACGACATGAAGCAGGATCATGTCGCAGTGGGATTGCGGCACGACCGGCATCGGCGTGGTAGCGAGCGATTCGTTGATGTTCCAGCGGGGTGAACCGACACCGAGCGATCCGCACTTGGGCAATTTTTACGGCCTCGCGATGCCGCTGATGAAGCGCGGGGTGCCGGTCACGCCCGTGCAGTTGGAGAATTTTACGGTGCCCGAATTATCTCACGGGTTTCCGGGTATTGTTGCTGAGTTACGACGGGCAAAAGCCGCTTTCGCCTGACGTGCATGGGCCGTTGGCGGATTGGGTAAAGCGGGGCGGGGTGTTGGTCGTTTGCGATGCGCGACGCCGATCCTTATCTGAAAGTGCGCGAATGGTGGAATAGCGAGAGACGCAATTACGCAACGCCACGTGAACATCTTTTCGAGAAGCTCGGGCTCAAGGCATCGGTCGTGGCGAATGGATTGCAGTCGGTCGGCAAAGGCGGATTGATCTCGGCTGCGTGAACGTCCGGTGAGTTGTTCCGCCAGTCCCGCCGGCGCAGCGCGCGTGGTTGAGGTGACGCAACAGGCCGTCAAGGCGGCGGGCTTGAAGTGGCGCGAGGGGAATTATCTGTTGCTCAGCGTGGACCGTATGTGATTGCCGCTGGTCTTGATGAGTCGGTGGCAGGCGAACCCAAGGAAGTGCGCGGCCGTTTTGTGAACTTGTTCGATTCCGAGTTGCGCGTGGTGAATAGCGTGAGCATCAAGCCCGGCGATCGCTATCTCTTGCGCGACCTGGATTTCAAACGCGAGGCCAAGCCCACGGTGTTGGCCTCGGCGTGCAAGGCGCTGGAAACCGCCCGCGACAGCAAGTCATTGTCACTGGCCGTAGAAGGCGTGGCGAAGACCCCGGCGATTGTGTTGCTCAGTGCAGCGAGTGTGCCCAAGTCCGTCACCTTGGATGGCGCGGCGGTGACTGGTTTCGAGTATTCCCCGAGTGAGAAGCTGCTTTGGATTCGCTTCCCCAACGAGTCACGCCCGCGGACGTTGACGGTCGGCTTTTAAGCGACAACGAAGCTGACTTCAGTTTGCGTTCGAGCGCGCGTCTAGTTGGCGGAGCAGGGCGGCGGCTTCGGGGAATTGCGGGTTCAACTCCAATGCGCGGCTCGCCGCCTGGCGGGCTTCGCGCATCTGACCCAGTTGCGCATGGATTGTGGCGCGGGCGTAGGGAATCCCGGCATCGCGCGGTGCGGCGCCTTCGGCGGCGAGCAGGGCTTGGATCGCGCCGAGCAAATTTCCCGCGGCGTGCCGGGCCAACCCGAGGTTGTAGCCGGCCCGGGCGTGGCGGGGATCGAGTTTCACGGCTTCCTCCAGTTCAGCCAGAACTTTCCGGGATTCGCCGAGTTCATTCCAAGCGAGCGCGAGTTTGAATCGGAACTCGGCATCGCGTGGCGCCAGGCGCACGGCTTCCTGTAACTCTGCCAATGCTTCGCGCGGACGACCCAGTTGACTGAGCACGATCGCCGTTTCGTGGCGGAAGCCCGGCGAGAACGGATCCCATTTCGCCGCCGTCTGGAAATGTTGGAGTGCGTTCGTCGGGTTATTGCGGGCCAATGCAAGAATGCCCAACTGCATTTGTCCCGCCGGTTGATCGGCGTTGTGTTGCAGCATGTGTTGCAACTCCGAGCCTGCGCGAGAGGACAAGTCCACGGTCGCGGCCAGCGTTTGTGCGGCGACGACCCGGACGTTGCGCGAGGAATCGTCGAACCGGGCGCGTAACGCGGATTGAACTTCGGGCGGAGTGGTTTCGCCCAAGGTCGCCAAGGTTTGAATGATGCTTTGCCGCACCAGCGCATTGGTGTCAGCCAGTCGGTCGGCGAGCGCTGCTGTGACTTGTGGTTCACTTACCCAACGTTCCAGCAGATTGGCGGCGACGGCGCGCCAGTAATCTTGTTCGTCGGTTTGCAGCATCTTCAGCAACGCGGCGCGGGCGGTTTCGTCGCCTTGCTTGGTGCGGGCAATGGTCTTGGGCGCGTTGCCGGTACGGGCGATTCATCTTGTCGCCGTACCATTGCTCAACATAGCCTAATGCCCACTCCGTGCTCTGGTCCTGATGACACCGATTGCAGGCGTTCGGGATGCCAAACTGTTTCGTCAGCAACGGATCGGGAATCGTGAAGCCGTGATCGTGGCGCCGATGCCGTTGCATGTAATCCGTCTGCGGCATGTGACAGTTGACGCATTCGCCGCCGGTTTCCTTGATCGTCTTGGGATGGTAGTCGCCCAGATCAAAATTGAGCATCGTGCCGTTGGTATCAAAGCCGAATACCCTGTGCTGGCTGTGCGTGACGGGATTGATGGCCGGGGCGTTAGTAGCGCCGGGACTGTGGCAACTGAGGCACATCATGTTGCCGGGCAACCGCACCTTGGCGCTGTGGAAGTCATGGCAATCCACACAGCGGACCCCTTTGTGAAACATCCGACTGCCCATGAAGGCGGAGACTTCGTAATCCTCGTCGCGCACCTGACCATCGGGATAAAATAAATCCGATTCGTCCACGGTGGATAGCAAGTGATGATCGAAGAAACTGTCGCCGGGTTTCGGGTCGCCGGTAATTTCGCCCCGGCGTGAATGACAAGCCGCACAAGTGGCGAACATCTGGTCGCGCGACAGTTTTTT
This sequence comes from Verrucomicrobiota bacterium, assembly GCA_049840435.1. Classification (GTDB taxonomy): domain Bacteria; phylum Verrucomicrobiota; class Verrucomicrobiia; order Limisphaerales; family JADLHS01; genus JADLHS01. The sequence continues at coordinate 86,566 of JASGKY010000024.1, forward strand.
GATCGTCGGGTCAGTGAGGTTCTTGCCCTTGTTCGAGTATTGCCACTCGTTGTGCGCCTTCATCGGGCCGTGACAGGATTCGCAACCGACACTGCGCTCCGCCATCGCGGTGCGGAAGGCGTCGTTGGTGACATCGTAATTCTTTCGCAGGCGCGTGTTGTGGCAGGTGGCGCACATGGTGTTCCAGTTCATGCCGCGTCCGGTCCAATGCCCCCATTCGCCCGGTTGCCGGTCTTCCGTGCCGTAAACATTGAACCATTCCTTGGCGTGCGGGTCCCATGCGAGTTCGGTCGCCTGCAACCGTCCGCCGGGGAACGGGATGAGCATCTGGCGCAACGGATCGTGACCGATAACACGTTCAACCCGGAAGAATTCTTGCGTGCGGCTCAAACCGACTGCAGTGATGGAGTAACTACCGTTCTGGCCGTGAACGCGGGCTTGCTGCGAGCGAGGCCCGATGGCTCTTGCTGGTGCAAATGCCGTCTGGTCCAGATTGGTCGTGGGCATGCGTTCCGCCAGACCGTGATTTGACTTGGCCCATAGTTCGTAGGCTTCTTCGTGGCACTCCTTGCAGCTGGTTGAGCCGGCGTAGGCCGCGAAGGTTTTTGCTTCGTCCTCAAGGGCGAATGCGTTTGAACTGTTAGCAGAGTCTCGGGCTGTTGGGCGAAGAACCAATGCCAGCGCTACAACCAATCCGAGAATGAGTGCGCCAATCAGAGCGAGCGGCGGTTTCTGTTTTGTCTTTCGAGTGGAATTCTTTTTGGCGGGGGCAGACACTTGGAAATGCAATTCCTGGCGATTCTAAGATTTGCCAGCAGCCTGGCAATCATTCATTGGGATGAGACCCCAAACCTCAAAACGGCCAGTTGATGCCGAAGGAAAGATACAGGCCGCCGGTCATGTTGAGTTCCGCTTCGCGTCCGCCGCCGCTGAAGGTGGCGCTGCTCAGCGGCATGTATTGGATGCCGAGATAAAGGTCGCCGTGTTCTTCGACGTGATACATCAACGTGGCGCCCAGATAACCGCCATAAACGAACTGGCTGTCGCTGGTGCTGCCGTGGTTAGCTGTCTTGCTGCCGTCATCGAAAAGGAGGGTTTCATTATACTTTAGGTCGCCGGAGATCAAGCCGACCGCCGCGCCGGCGCTGACTTGGGTCGCAAAATTGTACGGTAGTTCCCAATGCAACGTCGGACCGAGCCGCAAGGTGTAGAGCGAGACATCCAGCGTATGGCCGCTGACATAACCGCCGACATTGGTTTGCTCCGCCGCAAGACTGGGAGTGTTTTTGATATTCGGACCAAGCCCGCTAGAGCCACCATTGTAGGCGGCGTCTGGCATGAGGATTCCACCGGTGTCATAGGTGTGGGTTGTCCGCGTTGCGGAAATCCGGATGGGATTGTTATCCTCGATTTCCATCATCAGCCAGCCGAAGCCGAGTTCCCAACCGATCAGTGCATCACCCCAACGGCCCAAGTGTCCGCCGTAGGCGATGTCTAGTCCTGGTTGAATGTCGCCCGTTTCACTGGTGCTGCCGTTGGCGGTGAAGGTGTGCGCGCTGTGGTAGGACAAAGTGCTGCCGATCGACTGGCCGCCATTATTGTAGCCCCAATACGAAGTCCAATAATTCACCGTGTCGTTCAACTCATCCACGCGCACATAACCATCATCGTAAACATGGTCCGTGCCGTTGGCGATGGCACCAGGATTGTAACCGGAAACGGCGAAGGTGCCGCTCATCCTGAAATCCGCTTTGATGTTCAATCCGGCCATTACGCCGACGCGGAAATGTCTGGGCCAGTAGTCGGTGTCGGCGGGGGATTCCAGCCAGGAATAATTCCACGGGCCGGGTTGCTGGGCCAGGCTCGCGCTCGCGGAGGCGAGTAGCAGCGGTAGCCAGAGACGGGAGGATCGCTTTCGCAAGCGACGGTATTGCATGGCACGCATGGAAAAATTAGGGGTTCAACTGGACGCGATAATAACGCGAGTTCGAGCCGCCGGGGGGCACACTAATCGTTTTGGGTGGGCCGCTGTCAATCCATTGGACGCGATCAGCCGGGGCCACAATGGCGGGCTGGGCTGCCATCGCGTTGGTAAGGCTGGGGTCGTCACCATAGAGAATCGTGTAGCTCCGTCCGGGAATGGATTGAAATTCAAGCAACAGGCCGCCGGAAATTAATCGCACGTTGGTGATGGCTGGGTACGTCGTGTTTGTTATGGTCGTCGGGGTAAAGGTCAATCCGACTGCCCTGTAGGTCAGATTGCTGATCGAGGTGCGGGTGCGGCTGAAGTATTCCAGTCGCAAGTCCACGGTAGCGCCCGCAACCAAAGTGCTGTTATGTTGCACATAGGGTTCGCCGTTGTTGGTGCCAGAGGCGTTGTAAAGACGGTTTGTGCCCAGTCCGCTGACGAACAGGCGCACAGCGGGAAAATCAATTGTGTCCGTGTTCTGGACCCGCACGATCTCTTCCATCAAGCCGGTCTGGGGATTGAATTGTTGCGCGACCTGCACGACGACAGTGGTGTTCGTAGAGACGATTTCCTCCACGGTCATGCTGGTGGTCGCGGTGTTGTTGGTTGTGTTGGGATCGGCGGTACTCGCGGTGACGGTGGCGGTCAGATTGGAAGTGCCGCCCAAGGTCGGGCGAACCATGACGAGCAACTGTGTGGAACTGTTATTGGTCAACGCGCCGATGGTCCACGCCAAAATACCGTTGGTGTAAGAGGTGATGGCATTGGTCGGAGTGATGCTTAGGAGTTGAAAGTTGGCGGGCAGGGTATTGGTCACAACGACGTCAGCGGCGGCATTCGGGCCGAGGTTGGTGATCGTCAGACCGATCGTGGTAGGGCTGTTCGCAATGACTCCCGAAGTTACGTTGGTCATCGTAATGGCCAGGTCTGCGGTCGGGGCGCTGACTTGGGTGAAGTAATTGGAGGTCGCGAGCGTGGATAGATTATTGGTCACCAAAGCCGTGATTTGGTTGGTCAACGCCCCGGCGGTCTGCGGGAGCAAGGTAAAGCTGAATTCGATTACCGGGGCAATCATGTTGGTCACCGGGAAAATAATTTCGGTGCTGTTCGTGAAGGCCTGCTGGTTTGTTGGAAAACTGTATTGCCCGGTGAAAATGACCGGGGCGGAAAACTTATTGGTGACATAGACAATCGGCCATGATCCCAAAGTCGTGTTGGTCAGGTAAATCGTGTAAGTAAGCGTGGTGTTGAATTGGACCGGATTCGGTGCCGCGCTTACACCGAGCCGAAATTGTCCATGCGAAGAAAGACCTGAAAATAGCAGAGACAGCAGCACCACCGCGCTGGTGAACAGTTTTTTATTGAAGTTCATGCACATCCCGACTGGTTTGAACCCACACCGTGCGGCGCAGTGTCAGGAAGGCTGCCACGTTTGGCAATACTGATGTTGCTCTGGCTCAGGCCAGTTCGCTCATCAAGCGCCGCTCTGCCTCCTCATTGCTCAGGCCATGTCGATGCCGCATCACGCTCACGCCGACGACCGGCGGATACGCCTGATCCGCCTTCATGCGCGGTTCGACGTATTCAAACACCTCAAAGAGCAATTTGTTTCCTGCCACGTAATCAAGACCGGTCAGCTTTTGGATATAACGCGTCGCGCGGTCAATGAGCTTCAGGTTGCTCGGCACGACCCAGATCATGTAATTGCCCATCACACGTCCGAGCCGGACCATCGTGCAGGTCGAGAGTGTATTGAGCAGCATCTTGAGGCCGACGCGCATGACACCGTTCAACAGCAGGCCGGTTTCCGGAACAGTTAGAAACACTGCAGCGCAGGCCGGATTCCATTGCGCGACAAATTCTTTCATCTCGCGGCAACCCGTTTCGCTGCCGACGTAAATCAAACCAGTCTTCGCGCCCGCTTTCACTGCGTTCTCCAATTGCACGCGATGAAACCCGCGCGGGTCGAGCAATGAATCCTGCTCCGCTTCGATGACCAAGCCCACGGCGCTGTCGCCGGCACCGAGCGGACGATTCTGCAAACCATCCAGACCGATGCGGAAGCGCATCAATTCCGGATAACTGATCTTGCCGATGATCTCGACGGTGCGGGCGTATTTGTCGTCGGGTACGAGGCCGCGCACGTCCTCCGGTTTCCACTCGACGCAGCGCGGCTTGCGTTTGCAGACGCGTTCCCACGCTTCATCGGAATTCTGGTAAGGCACGTAGAGAAAGGCCCAGGATTCCGTCGCGGTCGTGTCATCGAACTTGCGGAAGGGCGGGGTGCAATACGTCGGCGAGCGTTCGGTCGTGTCCGTGAGCATGTCAATGCCCACACGGTCGGCGAAGTAATTATTTTTTCGTCCGGCGCGATAGACGGATTCTTCCATCGCGGTGAGCTTGGCAAGTTGCGCCAGCAACTCTGGTGACTTCAACGTGGCGTGCAACTCGGTAAGTGTCGCAAGAAACTGCTGCGGAACATCGCTGGAGTTCTTTGTCCCCGTCAGATCGCGCACGACCATTTCCAGGATGGTCGCCATCACGGCGAGTTCGATGCTGGTGGCCTGCATCCGCGTCGAGCCAGTGATGCCCATCGGGCCACTGGTGACATTGATCTTCTCGATGCGCGCGTCCTGAATGACTTCACGGCTGCGCTGCACGTGCTCGCAAAGAATGTCGTCAGGATTGTTGTAAACGAAATAGACCTTCGCGCCGACCTCTACGCCGCGCCACGCTGTGCCGATGACGAAGGACGTCTCGCCGCCTTCGGTGATAGCGAAGACGACGTCCTTGCTGTTCACGCCCAGATCGCCGATCTGCTTTTTACCGAACGCAGTGAAATCCTCAAAACCTTCGACCGCTTTGATAAGCGCAAAGTCACCGCCGGCCATGACGGGGAAGGCGCGGTTCTCAAACTCCTTAGCCGCGGGCAACCCACTACGTTGCCAGTGGTCCCGCCAGATGGAGGCGAGTTGAATGCTAAGCCGGCCCGTCGAGCCGCAGCCAGTAAAGTAAAGATTTCCGCCGCCCTTCAAGGCCGTCAGCGCTGTGTCGGCGATCTTTCGCGCGCGACCCGACTCCGCAAATTCGCGATACTTCTTCACGACGTCGTCGTCCACGTCGAACAATAGTTTCAGCCCAGCGGCGATGTCCTTCTTGGCGACCTCGCTGAGATTAGCGGTGACGGGATGGGAAGATTCGGTGGTCAGCGCGCCGAGTTTGAACTGATCGGCGATTTTGAGAAAGTCGGCGGAACGTTGGTCGGAGGTCTGGCTCATGAATTCAAATTTGAAACGTCTTGTTCGTTGGCTCAGACAGTGGCGAACTCGCGCCGGGCGGAGCAAGTCTGTTTTCGATGGGCTACGCTTATTTCAAGCTGCGCCCACATCATTATGTCACGGCGGAAGCCAGTGTTGCCGGGCAGAGAGCGTGCCCGTAATAAAAAACCGGCCGCACTTTTGTGAGTGCGACCGGTTGAGAGAACAGACTCGCCAATTACTTCTTTCCCAGATCCACCGATAGATAACGCGTGCCGCTTTGCCCGCCGGCTTGATTGAAGACGCGGAGCAGGACGCGCTTGCCCTTCGCTTCGCCGAGCAGTTCGTCGAGTTCCTGTTCATTGCGCACCGGCTGCCGGTTTGCTTCGATGATGACGTCGCCCGGGCGTAACCCGGCTTCTCCAGCGGCGGAATCTTCGTCCACCTTGGTAACCACCACGCCGCGCACACGATTGGGAAGGTCGAATTGGCGGCGGGTTTCGCGATCTAGATTCGTCGTCTCGACACCTTTCAGGTTGCTATTGCCGGCGTCCGACGAATTTCCAGACGCCTCATCATTCCGGCCGGCAACCAAGTTGTCTGGCAGCTCCGCCAGGGTGACGGCGAAATTTTTCGGCTGGCCGTTGCGCAGCACTTTGAAGGACACCGCGGTTTTTGGCGGCGTTTGCGCGACCATGATGCGCAAATGCGCCGAGTCGTTCACGTCTTTGCCGTTGAAACCGATGATGACGTCGCCGTCCTGCAAGCCAGCTTTGGCGGCGGGGGTGCCGGATTGCACTTCGCCGACCAACGCGCCCGTAGCTTCCTGCAGGTTGAACGCCTCCGCCAGTTCCGGGGTAATGGTTTGCAATTTCACGCCCAGATAACCGCGGGTGATCTTGCCGTCGGTGATCAACTGTTCCAGCACGGTGCGCGCGAGATTGATGGGTACGGCGAAACCCACGCCGGCATTCGCGCCGCTCGGGCTGGCAATGGATTGATTGATGCCGATCAGGCGACCTTCCGCATCTACAAGCGCACCGCCTGAGTTACCTTGATTGATTGAGGCATCGGTTTGGATGAAATCCTCGTAGCCTTCCCGTCCTAGAATCCCGGAGCCACGCCCCAACGCACTGATGATGCCGCTGGAAACGCTCTGGCCGATGCCGAACGGATTGCCCACTGCCAGGACGACATCACCCACTTCCAGCTTGTCACTGTCCGCCAGCGTCACGGCTGGAAGTTTTTTTGGGGACTCGATTTTGAGCACAGCGATATCCGTCCGTGGATCGCGTCCCACGACCTTGGCAGCATACCGGGTTTTTCCGTCGGGCATCACGATCTTTACGCCGTCGTCATCCGCACCATCAATGACGTGATTGTTGGTCAGTAGGTAGCCGTCCTCGGTGACGATGATGCCTGAGCCGAGGCTGGCCTGGCGCATTTTGCGTGGGCTGTTTTCGGGGGCATCATCTTGTCCGAAGAAACGGCGGAACGCGGGGTCGTCCATGAACGGATGATGGAACTGTCGCATCTGCACGGTGCGGCTGGCTTCGATGGTTACCACGCTTGGGGTTACGCGTTTGATGATGTTGGCGTAGCTGGCGCCGCGGGCGGCCCGATCAACATCCCGATCCGACACGGACAGTTTCGGGGTTTCCTTGGCGTTGCCGGCTGGCGCGGCGAGGCAGGCCAACCCAACTCCCAGTAGTAAACCCGCTCGCCGCGCGGCTCGACACGGTAAAAAAGTTGTCTTCATTTTCATAAATGTTTGCGGCTGGTTTTGATGGCACCTTGATGCTTGTTCCGGTGCGAGCCGCCTTGTTGGAATTGACAGGTGGCCCGGAAAAATGTTCAACGCGAGTGCGACCGCAACGTCCGCGACGATTGGGAGTGCTGTTGTCTTATTAGCGAGCAATGGTGTTAAGTCGAGGCTCTAAAACTCGTCCGCAAGGGGCTGGTGCTCCAGGGTTTGACACCTCACGCAGTTTTCGTTCACATACCGGCAATGGCACATCGTCATCGACTCCGACTTATTCTGCTCTTGTTCGCGGTGCTTCTGACTTTTTCGGTCTCTGCGCCGTTGCTGGCCAAGGAGGCCATCAGTCGCGTCCCGAAATGGCAGCGCTGGGAACTCACGCTCAAGAGCAGCGTTGCTTACACCAATCCGTTGCAACAGGCCGAGATTCGCGTGCTCTTCGTTTCGCCACTGGGCGAGACGAATCGTGTCTATGGTTTTTGGGACGGGGGCCGGGAATGGAAGATCCGTTTCAAGCCAGGATTCCCGGGGCGCTGGCGGTATTATACGATGTGCTCTGACACGGCAAATCTCGGACTGCATGGCAAGACCGGTGAATTTCTCTGCACTGCGGCCGAGGGGCAATCGCGTTTCCGTCAGCACGGTCCGGTGTTGGTGGCGCGCGATCAACAACACTTGGAACAAGCCGACCGCACCCCGTTCTTCTGGCTGGGGGATGCGGCGTGGATGGCAGCGATGAAATCCACGACCGCAGACTGGCAGGACTACGTGAAGAAACGTGTGGAACAAAAATTTAACGTCGTGCAGTGGCAGCTCGCGGCCGCGCTGCCAGATGGGAAGACGACATTTTATACTAGCGCGGATGGCATTGCAGTGAATCCGGTCGCCTTCCGACAGCTGGACGCCAAAATCATTGCTGCTAACCAAGCCGGGCTGCTCAATGCCATCGCGCCCCTCTGGGAAATTGGAACGGCCTCTGGGCTTTCAGAAGATCAAGCGATTCGGTTGTTGCGCTATGTGGTAGCGCGCTGGGGGGCGGAAGACGTGGCCTGGATCATCGCATTTGAATGCGACAGCACTGGCGAGCAGGCGCGGCGCTGGCAGAACATTGGCCGCGCCGTGTTCAATCTGGTGAATCATGCGCCGGTGGTATTGTTGCCCGGGGAATCATTCTGGGTTTGTGACGCGTTCAGGCGCGAGAAATGGGTGGATATCTTGGGGGTGCAAACCTCTACCGTCCGCGACAACAATCTGTTGCCGTGGCTGCTCAGCGGGCCGTTGGCGCAGGAGCGACACAAAGAGCCTGCTCGCCCGTTGGTTGTCATTGCGCCGCCGGAGGAGGGGAAGATCTTCGGGCTGGGAGGCGTGATTGATGGTGATTTTGCGCGGCAACAACTTTGGTGGAACGCCTTGCTCAACACTCCCGCCGGAGTGAGTTATGCGGCCAAAGATGTTTCCGACTGGGGCGTTCATGTGTTCAAGCGTGAGATGCCTGATCCGTGGCGCGAAGCACTGACCTTGCCCGGAGCAACGGCTATTGCCCCGCTAGCGGACCATCTTGCCACGACGGAGTTTTGGAAATTGCAACCCACTACGCGGGTGCCGGCTGGCAAACGCGAGGCAGGGGGGCAACCGCAACGGCTCGTGGTCGCCACCACGGAAACGCAGGATCTTACTGTGGTATACCAACCGGAACCGCAAGCTGTCACTTGGATTGCTGGCACGCCGCTCGCGCGTCATTTGGCGGCTTGGGTGAATCCGCGCACGGGAGAGATCCGGCGCGAGCCGACGCCGGCGGCGCAACCTTTCCTGCCGCCTGGCTCCGGAGATTGGGTGTTGATTTTGCAGCGTGAGCCGGAAGCGTTGCCGCCGTTCAAAGCGAAAAAGCCCGACGAGAAGATTGACAAGCGGTGGTGAGATAGCCATGCTGCACGACCTTGGTTGCCTCGGTAGCTCAGTTGGTAGAGCAGTTGACTCTTAATCAATTGGTCCTAGGTTCGAGTCCTAGCCGGGGGACCAACTTTGCCTTTCAAAACAGATCAGGGTCAGCTACAAAGCAACCGACGGTTCACACTGAAGTTCGTTGCCAGCACGAATGGAAGCAGAACAATGAGCAAACCAACAACTGCACCGCGCCGCATTCTCGTAGTGGACGACGAGCCATTCGTTTGTGACGCCGTTCGGATGATGCTTGCGTTTGATGGTCATCAGGTGGAAACCGCTGGCAGTGGCAAGGAAGCGCTAGGGCTCTTCGGAAAGGGCAAATACGACGTGGTCCTGACCGACTACGCCATGCCCGCCATGAAAGGCGATGAACTAGCGGTCGCCATCAAAACCATTGCTCCGGATCAGCCAGTTGTCTTGATCACCGCTTACGCTGAGATGCTCAAGTCTGAGGATAATCCCTTGCAAGGTGTGGATTTTATCGTCAGCAAGCCTTTCCTGCTCGAAAACCTCCGCGAAGCCATCGAGAAAACCACCGGTGGCAAGCAGTCCTCTCCGGCCTGATTTCTCCGGCCGTTTTGTGCCTTCTTTCTTTGTTCCCGTCTGGCAGTTCCGTAATTTTTGTCGTCTGGTACGTAATCGCTCGCGTTGCTCCTTGGATGGCAAAATGAGAATCATGGCTCAGGGAAGAAACCAAACGCGCCATGAATCTGGATGCTTCAATCGAATTACGAAATCAGCCGGCGTCCGCGCCGCATTCGGGGGCGCAACCGATTCAAAGTCAGCCTCAGCCGCGCGCGCGATGGTTCGCCGCCCTGAAGCAGGTCGGAGTTTGTTTGCTGATCTTCGGTCTGGCTTATGGGGTTTTCCAGTTTGTTACCCACTACGTGCTCCAATCCGTCCAAGTGGTCGGCGTCAGCATGACGCCTACGCTGCATGATTCGGGGCGTTATGTGTTGAACCGCTGGGTCTATCACGTTCGCGATCCGCAGCCACGGGAGATTGTCGTTTTGCGTGATCCAGCAGACGACTGTTACTCGGTCAAACGTATCATCGCAAAGGAAGGGGACACGGTTCACGTCAAGAACGGTCACTTGTTTGTGAACGGCAAACTTTTGAACGAACCCTATCTCCTGCCCAATACGCCAACCTATCCTGGTTCCAGAGTGCGGGAGCAATTATGGATTTGCGGGGCGAATCAATACTTCGTCCTTGGCGACAACCGCAACAACAGCGCTGACAGTCGGAGCTACGGCACAGTGCCGCGCCAGAATATTCTCGGCATGGTGATGCCATAGACTGTAACCCTGTCGCGCCCGCGCCACCACGCTTTAACCCCCGGTCGGGCTGATTTTTCCATCGCGCCCCAGTGCCGCGACCAGTGGATAGACATCCCGCTGTAAACAAAAGGCCACGTCGTCCCGCAGATCTGGATTCGCCAGCAAGCGCGCTCCGTTTTGGCTGTTGCCAATCGCCGCAGTGAGCTGTGGGGCTGCATCGCGATAGGCCAGCAGCGCTAATTTCGCGGCATCGCTTAACTCGGTTTCAGTCTTTGCTTGAAGCCACAAGTCAACCAATGCACCAGCGCACAAAATATCCTCCAGTGCTGGCAATGGTCCCGTGCCGGCGCAAACCAACATCAAGTCGCTAATCTGGCGCTGGCGCAACCACTGTGTCGTGGCGGTGAGATTCAAAAATGATCCTACAACGACAATCTCTGCGGTCACACAAGTCCGCAGTGCTCTGGTCCCGTTGGTCGTAGTGGTGACAATATTTCTCCCTGCAATGCGATCGCGGCGATACTCGCGCGGGGAATTTCCCAGATCGAAATCAATGCCACTTCCGGCGGCGTTTTGAATGCGCAGGCCGTCGCGTTCGCCAGCGAGGAGGAGATCTTGATGGCGAGATTTCCAGGTCAAGGCTTCCGAAATCTCCTCGACTGGGATAAAGCTTTGCGCTCCGTTCGCCAAACCGGTGATCATCACGCTGGTTGCCCGCAACACATCGAAGACGACACACGTTGCGCCAGTAAAGCTGCGTTCGCGCCGACTTTGATATTCTGCAGGACTGAGCAGCACTTCGATGTTTACACCCATGGCGGAAGAATAAATCAGTCCCTTGGAGCGGAAAGCTTTTTACCGCTGCGCAAGCGGATGTGATGAAATAGGTATTGCTGACAATAGCCGGAATTCGGCCCGAAATGAGTTGTAATGAAGCGGCGCAAGCGATCTGGTCGCACGCGCCGGTTGCGGAAATAATACTCTGTCAAAACCCGTTGCACCCAGACATCCACCGGAAACGCGTCGGGAAAGCCATAGGCGAACAGTAATACGCAATCAGCGATCTTTTCGCCCACGCCTGCAAATTGCATCAATATCTCCCGAGCTTCTCCGATCTTGCGGTGCGCGAGGAGGCCCAGGTTGATTTCACCCGCAGCCACTCGCTGTGCTGCCGCCAGCAGATAGGGCGCGCGAAACCCCATCTTGCACGCCCGCAATTCGGTTTCAGAAAGCGCCGCAATTTTTGCTGCGGTCGGGAACGCATACGCCTGTGCGCCGGCAAGCTTCGTTGCAACAGCTTCGCCGTATCGCTCGCAGAGCTGGCGGACGATCTGGCGGATTTGCACGATTTGCTTCGTGGAAGAGAGGATGAACGACGCCAGACATTCCCACGGATCCTGGCGCAGCAGGCGCAAGCCTCGGCATGCGCCGACGGCGGCTTGCAGGTGACGATCTTCCGCCGGAAATGACGCGAGTATTTTGGCGAGATCTACGTCAGTCTGGAGAAAAGTGGTCAGCCAGGTCCAATCGCTTTGTGGTGCGGCTGCTTTTGCCTGGATGCCGCTGGTAGTTTCTTTGAGGTGAACCCAGTGGCCTGCGACCACGCCAGTCCACCCGTCCTTGTTTTGCTCCCAGTTGAAGACCTGTCCTGAGGAAAGGGTTGCGGTCAGATCATAATCCCGTGCCGGCAGGAGGATGGAATCCCCGGGTTTCAATAGGTCACGAGCGAGCGGATCGGAATGCCGGCGAGTTTTTCGCGGCCATTGAGGAACTTCAACTCAATCAGGAATGCCGCTTCCAGAATATTGCCGCCCAGTTTTTTTACTAGCGCGGTTGCCGCAGCGGACGTGCCCCCGGTGGCAAGCAGATCGTCCACGAGCAACACCCGGCAGCCGGGCTTGATGGCATCCGTGTGGATCGCCACAGTAGCTTGGCCGTATTCTAGATCGTAATCCTGTTCGATCGTTTGATAGGGCAGCTTGCCTTTCTTGCGCACTGGGACGAATCCGGCGCGCAAGCGCATCGCTGCCGCCGCCGCGAAGATGAATCCGCGGGCGTCAATTCCAACGACTGCATCCACGCTACCTGGTTGGAATTTTTCTGTCAGCAATTCGATGGCGCCGGCAAAGAGCCGCGCATCCGCCAGCACCGGGGTGATGTCCTTGAACTGGATGCCCGGCTTCGGGAAGTTCGGTACGTTGCGGATGGCTTGAGTAATCTCGGCAGCAGTAGGACGGGATGAATTCATAACGCAGGGGGAAACAACGAAAGGTTAGCGCTGGGCCCGTTCAAAGCGCTCAATCATCTTGCGCATCTTGCGCAAGGCGATGTTTTGAATCTGCCGGACACGTTCACGGGTGACGCCGAATTTTTCGCCGACTTCTTCCAAGGTCTTTTCTGTGCCGCCGTCCAGGCCGAAGCGGTAACGCAAGATGGTCGCTTCGCGCGTGTCGAGCTTCTTAACCATGTCTTCCAACATGCCGGTCACCGTCTTGTCTTCAAGTTGCTCGTACGGATCTTCGGCGTTCTCATCCTGCACAATCTCGGAGAAACTGTTTGAATCGTCATCGCCAATCGGGGCGTCGAGCGAAGTCGGGCGCACCGATGCCATGCGCATGGCGGCGACGCGACCCGGCGTGGTTTGCAATTCTTCCGCCAATTCCTCGTCGGTGGGTTCGCGACCGAATTCTTCCTGCAGCTTCAGGGCGGTGCGGCGCATCTTGGAAATCTTGTCCACCAGATGCACTGGGAGTCGGATGGTTTTAGATTGGTTGGCCAGCGCGCGTTTGATGGATTGCTTGATCCACCACGAACCGTAGGTGGAAAGCTTGCCACCCTTGGCGGGATCAAACCGTTCCACCGCCTTCATCAAACCGATGTTGCCTTCGCTGATCAGATCGAGCAGGGGGAGGCCGATGCCTTCGTAATCGCGGGCGATCTTCACGACCAAGCGCAGGTTCGCTTTGATCATGTGTTCGCGGGCTTTCTTGTCACCCTTCTTGATGCGGTCAGCCAAGGCGATTTCTTCGGCTGGGGTAAGCAGTTTTACCGAGCCGATTTCTCGCAGATAAAGTTTCACCGCCGTGTCACCATCGTAACTGCCACGCGACTGCAATTCCAGCGGCGCCTCAGCTTCGGCCTTTTTGTAGAAGCCGGTATCAATCGTGATCTTGGCGGCTTCCGCCAGATCGCGTTTGAATTGTTCCGGGTCCACGCCGCCGCTGACTTTGCGCATGATGGCGGTGTCAAATTCGTCGGCGACACGCTTTTTGAAACTGGTGTCACTCTCGCCAGTTTTCTTGGCCAGAAAAGATGTTTCCCCAGATTTCTTTGCGAGGAAGGCGGTCTCCCCGGATTTTTTGGTGGCGAATGCAGTCTCGCCAGCTTTCTTGGCCTGGAATGACGTATCGGAGGATTTGCTGGTCCGCGGGGAGCGGGGAGCAGCTTTGGCGGCAGGGCGTTTTTGTTTTTTGGCCGACATCAGGGGAGAGACTTTAAGGACAGAACTGGGCGCGACAAGCAAATTACTCCGACATTTTCAAACACCAAACAGCCGATCCCCGGCATCCCCCAAGCCGGGCAGAATGAAGCCGCGTTCGTTTAGTCCGGCGTCAATGGCCGCCGTGAAAATCTTCAGTCCGGGAAAATGCTTTTGCACGTTGCGCACGCCTTCGGGGGACGCCACCAGATTGACGAGGCGCACTTGTTTGAGCTGCGCCTTGTGTTCCAACAAGAGTTGCACGGCGGCCACGGTGCTGCCGCCCGTCGCCAGCATGGGGTCGATCAGGAGGACTTCGCTTTGGCGCAGGTCCTTCGGCAGACTTTTGTGATAGAACAATGCGGCGAGAGTGTCTTCCTGCCTTTTCAACCCGATGAATCCGACGCGGGCTTTGGGGATGAGTTGCAAAATGGAATCCAACATCCCTAGCCCAGCGCGCAACACCGGCACTAAAACCACTTCCCGTTTTAGTCGTTCGCCGGTGGTTTTGGCCAGTGGTGTCTGGACACGAATCGTCTCCGTAGCAAAGGTCCGCGTCGCTTCGTAAATCATCAGTGCGGCAACTTCGCTCAAGACGCGGCGGAACTCCTGCGGTTGCGTTTTCTCATCGCGCAACCGCGTGAGGTTGTGTTGCACCAAGGGGTGTTTGATGACGGTGACGCCCTTCATGTCAGTGCAGGTAGGTCGGAGCGATGAAATACATCCGGCCCGCTTCAAGCTTCGGGGCTTCGACCCCGAGATCCACTTTGACTTGTACGGCACGCGATTCGCTCTGCCCCCACAGTCCGAACAGATCCGCAAAATCTACCCGTTGGCGGTATTCCACCAGCGTCGCTGCGCCGCGGACGTTGCCCATTTTCTCCGCGCGGCTTACGGCGGCATCGAAATCACCAAGTTCGTCCACGAGGCCGATGTCTTTCGCTTCCTTGCCTGACAACACGCGGCCGTCAGCGTAGTCCTGCCAATTGCTTGTGAGCGCACGCACCTCGCTGTTTTCTTCGCGGGCGTTCTTGCGGCCATCAGCCACCACCTGCTTGAACTTGCCATAAGTGTCGTCAATCAGCTTTTGCACCATGTCCCGTTCAGCTTGGGAAATCTCCGCGTCTTCACGATCGCCGCTGAGCATGTCTTTGAACTTCCCGCTCTTGAATACCATCGGTTTCAATCCAATCTTGTTCATCAGCCCGCGATAATTGTAGCCGTGCATAATCACGCCGATGCTGCCGGTGATGGTGAGTTCATTGGCCACGATCCAACTGCAGGGGGCGGAAACATAATAACCGCCGGATGCGGCGAGGCTGCCCATGGAGACGATGACGGGCTTGCCGGTGGATTTCTGAAAGCGCGTGATGTACTTGGCGATATCGTCTGACGCCAGCACTTCACCGCCGGGCGAATCGACGCGCAGCACGACTGCTTTTACATGGTCATCCTCCTTGGCGCGATCCAACTGCGCTTTGATAATTTCTACCATGTCGTAACCACCGCGGTCGCCAGTATGTGTGCTGATCACGCCTTCAATCGGCACAACCGCAACCTTGTCCTTGCCGCCGTCTTGATAAGTCACTTCTTCCAGTCGCGGCCCGCTGCCGTGGCGGTGGTGGCCACTGACATTGGCCATGCCGCTGAACATGGATCCGAGGTTGAGCAGGACGCTGAAGCCGAGCGCTAGAAAAAGGCAGATGGAGAGAATAATCCAACCCCAACGCCGCGGCGGACGGGCGGGTGGGGGCGGTGTAATGATCGGCGGCGGTGGCTGAAATGCAGGAGGTGTGCCCGGCGCAGGCGTGGAGGTGTAATCCATAATGCGCGCACCCTAGCCAATGAACCCACCCCCGGCAAGCGGGATTCAACAATTGGGACTACGGCTTGAAGAGACGATAAAACTTGGCTGGAACGACTGCCGGCACGACGACGGGGTTGGCGGCGCCACTAACAGAATTTGTCCAGTTGGCTGGAGTCAGACTCCACGTTTCTTGCAGGACAAATCCTGCGGTGTTTGGCTCCCAAGAAATGGTTGCCTGCCCTGATCCAGCTGCCGCAATCGTGAGCAGTGGTGCGCCGACGGTTTGAATCACGGTTGGCAATGGCCAGAAGCCGCCAGTAACCGAGTAAATACCGTTGGTCATCGGGCTGCTGGCGTCTGGTTGGCCGATGGTGCCGCTGACTGAATACACGCCACCAGTGCTCGTGCCGCCGCCGCCGTCAACCGAGGCCCAGTTGATGGCGTAGGTCTGAGCCGGTCCTGAAGTCGAAAATCCTAGCAGCACGGCAAGCAAAGCGAGTTGGGCGATAAGTTTCTTCATACGCGCGGTTTTCCCTTGGCCCTAAAATTACCAGTTTTCCCCGCGCCGCCAAGTGGTGTTTTCTGGATTGGACGCCACCCCGGACCTCAGCCAACTTGTGCCGTTGCAAATATCCATTGTCATTCCGGCCTTCAATGAGGAACGCTTGCTTGCCCAAACTTTGGCTGAGATCAACCGTGCCCGTCCGGCTTTGGCTGCCGCAGGGTGAACTCTGAACTGATTGTTTGCGACAACAATTCGACGGATCGCACTGCGGAAATCGCTCGTGCTGCTGGTGCTGCGGTCGTGTTTGAGCCCATCAATCAAATCGGGCGCGCGCGCAATCGTGGCGCGGGTGAGGCTCAAGGCGATTGGCTGCTGTTCATTGACGCGGACTCGCATCCGAGTCCGGAACTCTTTGCGGACGTTGCCGCCGCGATTCAGTCCGGGCGCTATCTGGCTGGTGGCAGTGTCATCCGGTTGGCGGGGAATCATCGTGTCGCTCAATGGCTGACCTCGGCTTGGAATTGGGTCAGCCGTCAGCGTCGGTTGCTCGCGGGTTCGTTTATTTTTGTTGAAGCGGCGGCGTTCCGGGCAGTCGGTGGATTCAGTCCCGAGCTTTTTGCCGGAGAAGAGTTAGAGTTGAGCAAACGGCTCCAAGCGTTGGGCCTTAAAACCGGGCGCAAAATCGTGATCCTCCGCCAGCACCCCCTGTTGACTTCGGATCGTAAGATGAAGCTCTATTCCGGGCGGGAGTTGTTGGGATTCATGCTCCGCGCGGCGCTACGGCCCAAACGGGTGATGCGGGATAAAGCCGCCTGCTATGCCTGGTATGACGGCCGGCGCTAGGCTGACTTCCAAGCGGCTTGACCCGACAAACTTCCGGCGCAATATCAGATGCACTTTGGCGGGTCATGGTTTAAGGTGTCGCCACATGTTCGCTCCCGTGGTCACAAAGGACCTCATTGCAGTCAGAACCGAAGTGCAAGCGGCTTACCTCGCCATGTTCCCTCGTGGTGATCATGATTTCGTCGCCCGGGTTTTTGGTTGGGCCGCCGATTGTTTTGCTGGGCGGTATGGGGACTTTCAGGCGGTGGACGCGAGGTATCATGATTTGGAGCACACGTTGCAAGGCACGCTTTGCATGGCGCGACTGTTGCGTTGCCGCCATGAAGCCGGGGCAGCGCCAAAACTTTCGCAACACCTCTTCGAGCTTGGCATCATCGGCATTCTTCTGCACGACACCGGCTATCTGAAGCATCGCCATGACACGGCTGGCACCGGCGCGAAATACACCGCCACCCACGTGCTACGGAGTTTGGAATTTGCTCATCAGCTTCTTTCCACAAAGAAGTTTTCCGCCGCTGACATTCGCACCGTGCAGAACATGATCCGGTGCACGGGAATTGACGCTTTCCTAGAGAGTATTGCATTTGAGAGCGAAGCTGAACGTGTCGTTGGACATGCGCTGGGCACGGCGGATTTGCTCGGCCAGATGGCGGCAGAGGATTACGTGGAGAAACTCCCGGTGCTGTACGACGAATTTCAGGAAGCCGCCCGGCATGACCGTGGGCACACTGATTTCATCACTAAGTTCGGCGGCGCGGCGGACCTGATCCAGCGCACGCCCGGATTCTGGCGCGATTACGTTCTGCCGAAACTCAACAAGGACTTCGGCGGCCTCTATCTTTTCCTGGGGCAACCGCAACCAGCCGGTCGGAACTGGTATCTCGACCGGATTGAAGCTAACATGGAAAAGCTCAAACTGGCACCGCTGGTGCGAGCGTAATCACAGCGGGCGGCACATCATTGCTTCATTTTCGCCACCGCGTCCTTCATCTCTGCAAGATGGGCCTCCGCTTGCGGGGAATCCGTGATGTGCAGAATCTTGCCGTCCTTGCCGATCAGAAAGCTCACGCGCCGGGCACGGGCTTTGTCCGGCATTCGTACCCCGTAGGCGTCGGCGATTTTTCCTTCCGTGTCAGTGAGCAGGGGAAAGTTCAAGTTGTGCTTGGCGATGAAACCCTTGTGGCTCTCCGCATTGTCAAAGCTGACGCCAACCACCTCCACGTCGCTCTTTTGCAGGTCGCCCATGCTGTCGCGCAGACCGCACGCTTCCTTGGTGCAACCGGGCGTTTCGTCCTTCGGATAGAAATACAGCAGGACGACCTTTTTGCCGGCGGCATTCTCGAGCTTCCATTCCTGACCGTCTTGATTCAGCCCAGTCACTTGTGGGGCGGTATCACCCACCTTGAGTTTGAGGCTGTTGGTCTGAGCTTGGCTGTAGGCTAGGCCGGCCAGTAACACCCAGCAGGCAACAAAGGCGAGTTTGGCGGTAAAAGTCTTCATGCGGGAACTCTAGGGCGGCGGTCTAACCTGACAAGTATGGATTGTGGAAAAATGATTTACTTCGGGCCGGAGCAAAAATATAGTGTCGCCGGTAGCCGATGTGGCGGAATTGGCAGACGCGCTAGACTCAAAATCTGGTACTACTTACGAGTGTGTGGGTTCGACCCCCTCCGTCGGCACCATCTTCAAAACGTAATTTCCTCGGTTCGGAAAATGTTATGAGCCTGTTCACCCTCACGCTGGCTTTGCTGCTCGTGGGTGCGTGCATTTATGTCGCGGGTTGGGGGGTATGGAAATGTGCGCCCGCAGATGGGCATGTTGCTGCGCTGCGGGCCGAGTGGCCGTGGTTGGTCAAGGGGTTGTTTGTTCCCTTCGTGCTTTGGGTGGTGATGAACCTCGGCATTTCCGACGAACTGCAGCCGTTCATGCCGATCATTCAGGCTGTGCAGAACGCCGGTAAGCCTTGGTTTGCTGTTTTCCTGCGTGTTGCCATGGGCGGCTTGCTGATCATTTCTTCCTGCTGGGCGGCAACGACACTGATCTGGCTGCTCCTGCGGGCGTATCGCGGGTTGGAAGCGGACTTGAAGTTCGAGTTTCGCGCGACGTGTTTCACCAGCGCGTTTTTGATGGGTATCCCAGCAGCGGTGTTGCTTTACCTTGGCGGTTGGACATTGCTCGGGTTGGTGGTCGTGCTGCTGTGCGCGCCGATGATTAGTTACGGCGCGCCGATTCTGCATCGCCCCAAGCGGCGACCCATGTATTCCCGCGCCGTGGCCCGGATGAAGTTGGGCAATTACTCTGAGGCTGAACAGGAAATCTTGCGCCAGTTGGAAAAGGCCGAGGACGACTTCGATGGCTGGATGCTGCTTGCGGAATTGCACGCCACGCGTTTCAAGGAACTGGCGGAGGCGGAAAAAATCATCCTCGACCTTTGCGTTCATCCTGACACGACGCCAGGGCAGACATCGGTCGCGCTGCAAAAACTCGCCGACTGGCAGATCACCCTCGCGGCCGATCCCGAAGCGGCGGCGCGCACCTTGCAATTGATCTGCGATCGCCTGCCTGGGACGCATCTCGCCGCGATGGCCGCCGCGCGCAAGGCGCAGTTGCCCTCGAACCAGGCATATCACGAACTGCGCCATCCCAAGCCGATCCCGGTGCCGGTGCTGCCGAGCATCATGAATCCGGAATCATCACTGCATGCCGACAAGCTGAAGTTGGACGACGCACTGGAGCAGGTGAATGAGCTCAGTGAAAAATTGACTAAGAATCCAGACAATATCTCTGACCGCGAACGCCTAGCCCGATTGCTGGCCGAGCCGTTGGGTAAGCCTGAACTTGCCATCGAACAACTCAGTCTGCTGTTGGAGCTGCACAATCAACCAGGCGTAAAGCGGGTGGAATGGATGACGTTGATTGCGGGCTGGCAGTTGCAATTGCAGCAAGATGAAGCCGCCGCTGGTGCGACGCTCGCGCAGATTATCACGGAGTTTCCCAACACCCCTCACGCCTTCACTGCGCAACGGCGACTGAGTTTGATGAAAGCGGAGGCTGCGGCCCGAAAACATTGATCAGCGCGGCTGACTTGCCTGCTGCTTGGCTTCGGGAATCCAGCCTTGCAGTTGTTTGACTCGCGTTTCATCCAGCGGATGCGTGCGCAAGAACCACGGCGTGCTGTCGCCTTGTTGTTTGTTGAACGCGCCGAAGCGTTGCCAGAATTCCACCGCCGCCTCTGGCGGATAACCCGCGCGGGCCATGTAAATCAAACCGATGTGGTCCGCCTCGGATTCCTGTGCGCGACTATGCGGCAACTCCGCGCCGAGTTGCGTTCCGTAACCGTAGGCCATCATCGCCGCGGCCTGCCATTTCGGATCGGTCTTTTGCAAACCTAGTCCGAGCAGGCTGCCGCCGCCTTGAATCACCATCGCCGTGCTCATCCGCTCGCCGCCATGTCGCGCAACCGCATGCGCGATCTCGTGTCCGAGCACCGTGGCGAGTCCTGCCTCATCCTTCGTGATGGGCAAAATGCCGGTATAGACGCCCACCTTACCGCCCGGCAGACAGAAGGCGTTTGCTTCTTTCGACTCAAACACGACGAATTCCCATTTCGCATCCGGCATGTCTTTGCCCGCAACCGCCGCAATCCGTTTACCGACCCGATTGACCAGATCATTCGCCGCTGCGTCCTTGCTGATCGGCGCCTGCTTCTTCATTTCCTCAAAGCTGGTTAGCCCGAGCTGCATCTCCTCGCCCGGCGACATCAGATTCAACTGCGATCGGCCAGTCACTGGTACCGTGCCGCAGCCACTGAACATCCCGGTGAAAACAGCCGTGACAGCCAAGGCCGTAACCGCTTTGCTCGATAGGAATCGGGTTAAATGTTTCATGTCTCCCAGCGAAGCGGAAAGCGGGAAAATATTCAATCCCGAAAGTCGTCAATGCCGTTGCGCATCATTGTACCCGGACGCGAAAGAAATACCGCTCGCCAAAGTATTCCCATACCCTGTAATCAACCCAGATGCGCAACCCAGATGTACCACTGATGTTTGTCGCAATTACTTCGAACGACTCGAAATTGGTGGTTCGCTCCAAATGGTATGCTCGGGTGGGGACTGCCAGCCAAGATATTTCCGGAACTTGATAACCACGCCACGGGACTTGGCGTACAGAAACGACACTTAATACTGATGCCGCATCGGTCGGATTAGTATCAGCACGACATTCCTGCCAGTTGGTGGTGCCGTCGCCATCTACGTCATTAAAATCTTCTGAACCGTCTGTCATCACACCATGTTTTTGAGCCCATGCGTATGACAAAGTTGAGGAAGGATTTTGAAACTCACAAGCGCCTAAATCTACAGTGCCTCCAGCGATACGCATGGTGGCATTGATATCTAAAGCATCGGACACATATGAGTTGTTACCCGCATTCAAGCACGGTGAATTTGTCGGCAAACGGAAATCGCCAGCCTGATAATCTATAAAACCGCTGAAAGTATCTATGTTGCCAATGCTGTTCGATGGGATCGGCGATGTACAGGAATAAGCTTAAACCGGTGACGATTCCCGAATAACTGGTGAAATTGTGATTCGGATATAGACCGGACTGGTTGGATAGAATGATCGAATTGTGAACCGAGCCATCGCAAACACCCCCGGCATATTCAGTGGTTGTATTGTTGACGACTGTGCAATTTATCACGATACAGTCCATTGCTCCACCTCCGGCTCCAGCCGAATTTCGAAGCAAAAGGCAGTTTCTCAAAGTCGACCAACGCGCGCCGCCACCTGTTTCGAGCGCTGTGTTATCAGTTAACTTGCAGGCTTGCAGACTGCTTTGGAAAACTCCTCCGCCTCTTGCGTTGGCATGATTACCAGTGACTAAACAGTGGCTTAGAGTGCTGTAAGCAGATCCACCACCCGAACCAGCGGAATTGTTTGTAATCACGCAATTCAGCAGCGTGCTACCCTCCGAGCCGCCTCCTTCAGCTGCATGGTTGCCGGCTAACCGGGAAGCAAAAACCACAGATCCATAGGCTCCCCGCCTGCAGAGACCGCAGAGTTGTTGATCAATTGACAATTACTAAGCGTGCAAGAGTAAGCCCCGCCGCCACTGTAATTGGCGAAATTTTCGACAAAGAAACAGTTGGAAATAATTGCGTTGGTGCTTTCTCCCCAAGCGCCACCGCCAGAATTTTCCTGAATCGCATTGCCATCATTTGCCAAGATGCCATTCGTAAGAGTAAACCCAGTCAGTATCGCGCCGTTGGTTAAATAAGCACATCGGACCAGCCCATTGTTGTCCCCAACGATGGTTGTATTTGGTGAACCATTTACGCTTTGAACGGTGATCGGCTTTATCAACGCCACGCGATTAGTCACTGCCCCATGCACCAGCCGCCCACCAGATGAATAGATTCCGTTGGTCACCAAAACTAAATCTCCAACATCTGCTATATTTGCCGCGTCCTGAATGTTCCTAGCAGCAGTTGCCCAATTGGTGTAGGGAGGTGTCGGATTTGAGGAATTGATGTTTACATAAAATACTTGCAACTCATACACCCCCATATCCACGTTCACTCCTGCAATACGATTTTTTCCATCCAAATCCACGCTTGTAGGCGCATAAGAGTTATTCCCGGTGTCTACACATTCTGTGTTCGGTAGGAGGTGATAATCCCCTTCGATCAAATTTACAAAAGCTGGCACAGCATCAATGTTTCCCCCTCCGGACGGCAGTGGCGTTGTGCATGTGTAGCTATACGATCCAAAGTAATAATTCCATGGACGCTTGAAGTTCCTCGTATCCACCTACATTGTGATAAACGATGCTGTTGTTAACCTGACAAAATGATAGCCCCCCGCCAACGCCCCCAAAAGTGCTAGAAGGCCTAGCATAATTGCTAACAACTGTACAGTTTTGCACAACACACCCGTAAGCGCCGCCGCCTCCTTGTGCCTCATTTCCAACAATCAAGCAATTCATCAACCGAGAATACATCGCAGCTCCCCCTATTTGTCCACCGGTGCCGGGCTCCGTTACTGTTATGTTTTTGCTGAGTCGAGAGCCTTCAACTGTCACAGACCAAACCCCGGCTCCTTGAAAAGCCGAATTATTACCAATGAAACAATTTACAACCCGTGACGAATTCGAATTCATACTAGAACAGAAAACGCCGCCACCACATCTTTCTCCGACGGTCATCCCCCCCTCGTGAATACCGATAGTCGAACCGTTTGTCAGACTAAATCCAATCAATGTGGAATTGCTGACCATATAGACGCAACGAATCGCATTCGAACCTAGGATTAAACCATCTGCCTTATTTCCCGCAATGATCGTCATCTCAGGTCCATTGACACTTTGGATCGTAATTTGCCTGTCAATGACCACCCTGTTGGTGAGCGCATCTGAGCCAACAGTTCTTCCTCCGGTGTTGTAAACCCCGTTTGTTACCAAAACCAGATCACCATCCACTGCCGCATCAATCGCATCCTGAATGCTTGTCGCGGCAGTTGCCCAGTCCGTGAAAGGCGTGCTGGGGGTAGGGTTGTTCAAATTGACATAGCGCGTAATTGCTGCTGTGTTGAAAACGAACGCAATGAAAATTAGCCAAGTCAGGACGAAAAGTTTTTTCCTCATGCCAAATGCTGCCCTGTGGTTACTGAGTCCTACTGATTTTCAGTACCCGTTTCCCGGCGCTTCAAGCTTGAAGTAGGCGAAAATGCCCTGCTAACGGCGCGATCGCCGATAGTAGAAATAGATTGGCGTGCCGATCAGCACGAGCGCTACACCGAAGACCGAATTGATCAAAGCCGGTTTGCCGGCGGCCACAGCTTCGCGATACGTCACGAAGTCGTTATAGACCGTGAAGCCCAGAAATGTCAGCGCGAAGAGGATGAACACCCACGGCACGATGGGATAGCCCGGCACTTTGTAGGCGCGTGGCGCGTCTGGCAGTTTGCGGCGCATCACGAAGACGCCATACGCCCCAGCCGCGTAGAAAATCCACGTCACGAAGATGAGCGTATCAGTCAGCGTATCGAATGTGCCGCTGAACAACAGAGCCACGCTCCAGACGCCTTGCACCACCAGCGATGCGGCGGGAGTGTGATAACGCGGATGCACATTGCCAATGAAACGCGGGAAGACA
This sequence comes from Verrucomicrobiota bacterium, assembly GCA_049840435.1. Classification (GTDB taxonomy): domain Bacteria; phylum Verrucomicrobiota; class Verrucomicrobiia; order Limisphaerales; family JADLHS01; genus JADLHS01. The sequence goes on from JASGKY010000024.1 coordinate 110,562, forward strand.
TTCATCCGCGCCATTGAGAAGTAAACCCGCGCCGTGGCCATGATGATGGCGTTGGTCGGTACCGAACGTGGACAACATCACCAGCGCCGCGATCCAGTTACCGCCACCCGCAAAAATCTTTTCCGCAACCTCGAAGGCAAAGAACTTCTTCGCCTGCGCCAGTTGATCCACGGGCAACACGTAGAGATACGCGACGTTCATCAGCACATAAATGCCAGTCACGGTGAGCATTCCCCACAGCAAGGCGCGCGGGATGTTGCGTTGCGGTTCTTTCACCTCGCCGGCGATATAGGTGAGTTTGTTCCACCCGTCGTAAGCCCAGAATGCGCCTTGCAGCGCAGCGGCGATGGCCGCGAACAACGCCAGTCCATTCAACTGAACCGTTGCGCTTGGAGTCGTGAAGTTCGCCACGCTTCCACCTGTGGCTGGCAGAAACGCGCCGATGACGAGCAACCCCATCGCCGTGAGCTTGGCGACGGTGAAAATATTCTGCACCAGTCCGCCGAAACGCACGCCGATGTAATTCACCGCCGTCAGCAGGATGATAAGCACGGCGGCGAGACCTTTTGTCCCGATCTCCGCGAACGGCGTGACATCACCGATGAAGGACAGGTGGAATGACCACCCGGCCAACGCGGGAGAGAACTCGGGCAGATGGATCAGCCGCCCGGCATATTCGGCGAAGAGATAGGCGACGGCAGCGATTGAGCCGCATTGGATGATGGCAAAGATCGCCCAACCGTAGAGGAAAGCGAAGAACGGTCCATACATCCGCTCGAAATAGACGTATTGCCCGCCAGTCTCGGGAATCAGGCTGGCGATCTCGGCATTGGTGAGCGCGCCGAACAACGTGATGACGCCCGCGAGAATCCAGACGAGCAACAACAGTTGCGGCGAACCGAGTTCCGCCGCCATGCCGCCGGTCTTGCGAAAAATTCCCGAGCCGATCACGCCGCCAACCACCAGCATGATGGTGGAAAACAAACCGAGGGCGGGAAGCAATCCAACGCTGTGTGGAGATGTCTCCTTTGATTTGGGGTTAGTCATTCCCACCCCAGCACATTGTCCTTGTTCACGCCTCGATTTGCTTTTGTGCTCGGATCAGCTTTTCCGTCTGGCCCTAGTGACCAGATCATTATCCGATGGTCTAACTCATAACTGTCAGTTCCCGATGTGTCGGGGCGACGTAGCAAGCCGTAGTGACCGCTAGTGCTACTGCCTGATGCGGACACTTCAGTTTTTGAGTACAAGGGATCACGGCATTTGCCGTTCGAATCCAAATCAAGCGTGATGATGTAGGGATTGCCCCAAGGATCGCGATAAACACCATCAATGCCGACGCCCGGCTCATCTTGTAAAGACATGTCTGCGAGCAAGCTGACCAAGTGTCTTCGGTTTAGTGAACTACCATAATTTGGGGTCGGGGTGCCGTTCCTGAACGATGTCAGGTCCAAAAGGATGCTCATGACTTCCGCATTGTTTGCCTCAATGCCACTACCATTCGTGATTAGAACTGAGGATTTGGTTCCAATCGTTCCGTATGTGAAATCCGCAACCTCGGCCGCTTCTACATTGGTCGAGACCGGCCAACGGCGATAATCAGACTCGGTACAAGCGAATCGCTTGGTCCAGCTTGATCATATCGACTCGCGCCTTGGCGATTTTAGCACCTGTTGGCCGCCCATCGGACACGGCTGGGAAGAGAGCGGCGGCTAAAAGACCCAAAATGACGATTACCACGAGCAACTCAATCAACGTCAACCCACGGAATGAGGCTGCATGGCGTTGCTTGAGCGTTCGTTTCACAAAAAACATCGGCGCTTTCACTTGCGCCGTGACTAACAATGGATAAGGAGGGGATTGCTTCAAGCATATTATCGCTAAGTGGCGATTGGGGTTTTTCCTTGAAGCGCCCGCTTTCCTCCCGCACCCTTTGCGGTGCTAGGGCCCATGGAATGTGGACTTACGAACCCCGCCAGGGCCGGAAGGCAGCAACGGTAGTTTGCTCCGTATCTGCCGTGGTCACCCTAGCATTTCTTTTGAATGTGGAAGGTCGAAGGATGAATGCCAAAGTCCGACTGTTGACCTTGTCATTCGCGCTTTCCGTTTCATCCTTCATCCTTCATCATTACTCCTTGCCATGAGTTATCAGGTCATCGCCAGAAAGTATCGCCCGCAACGGTTCGCCGATGTCGTCGGTCAGGAGCACGTCACCGACACGCTCAGCAACGCCATCAAGCAGAACCGCATCGCGCACGCGTACCTGTTTTGTGGGCCGCGGGGCACAGGTAAGACGACCATTGCCCGCATCTTCGCCAAATGCCTCAATTGTACCGGCGGGCCGAAGGTGGACTTTGATGACAACGATGAGCGGGTAAAAGAAATCACTGACGGGCGCGCGCTGGACGTGTTGGAAATCGACGGGGCGAGCAATAACGGCGTCGAGCAGGTGCGCGAATTACGCGAGACCTGCCAGTATGTTCCGGCGAGCGGCAAGTTCAAGATCTACATCATTGACGAGGTGCACATGCTCTCGACGGCAGCGTTCAACGCGCTGCTCAAGACGCTGGAAGAGCCGCCGGCACACGTGAAGTTCATGTTCGCCACCACCGACCCGGAGAAGGTGCTGGCAACAATCCTCTCCCGCTGCCAGCGCTTTGATTTACGGCGTATTCCCACCGCACTGATCGTCAAACATCTGAGCGAAATCGCAGCGAAGGAAAAAGTTTCCGTAGATCAAGCAGCGCTTTATGCCATTGCCCGGGGTGCAGATGGCGGGATGCGTGATGCCGAATCCACGCTGGATCAGCTCATCAGCTTCTGCGGCGATAAAATTGAAGAAGCCGATGTGCTCACCATGTTCGGGCTCGCGGCGCAAGGGCAGATTCTTGATTTGAGCCGCGCCGTGCTGGCGGGCGAAATTCATACCACGCTGCACCAACTGAACAATCTTGCGCAAAACGGCAAAGACCTCGGGCGCTTGCTGGCTGATCTGCTGAGCCACTTCCGCAACTTGATCCTGTTCCAAGTTTCCAAGGGCGACTTGAACCTGATGGAAGTTTCCGAAGCCGAAGCCGCGTCATTGAACGACCAATCCTCGCTCGCAACGACGGACGCCTTGACCCGCATTCTCGAAGTGCTGGCCGATGCCGAACTTCGCCTGCGCGATGCCGCCTCGAAGAAGATTCTCTTGGAAGTCACGTTGCTCCGTGCCATCGAAGCGCGCAATGCTATAAGCATTGATGCCGTGCTGAAGCAGCTGAATGTTACTCCGAGGACAAGGCGGCAACGCTTCGCCTATTTCAACTACTGCCGTTCCCGTGATGGCTGCACCAGCCAAGCCCGCGCCATCGGTCGCGCAAGTCGCAGCACCAATTGTTCCAACAGTTGCGCCACCACCGGCAGCCAAGCCATCCGTTGCACCAGCTACGGTTGTTGTGCCAGCGGCAGCCGTTGTGCTGCCGGCGCCGTCGTCTGCTGTTTCAGTATCGTCGGAAAATCTGGAGGCTCTTTGGGCGCAACTCGTGGACGCAGCGGGTCGCGCAAGTCCATTCGTTCGCACCTATCTGCTCGAAGCGCATCCGGTGTCGTTTGAGAAAGGTTTGTTCACCATCGGCTTTGATCCTGAGTTCGATGATCACCGGGGGCTGGTGGACAATTCTCGCAATCACACGATGCTGCAGACCAAGCTGGCAGAGCTTGGGCACGCCGGAGTGCAGTTCAAATTCATCAAAGCTGAAGCGCCAGCAGGCCGAGTGCGGCTCGCACCGACTGTTGTTGCTGCCGCGCCGGCGCCAAGTCTAGCTCCGCCCACGGCCAAACCAGCCACCACTCCCAGCGCGGGCAAGCCTGTGCCCGCAGCCGCGAAGGAAAAAGCACCTGTCCCGATGACTTTTAATAAGGACGATTTTAAAAATGATCCACTGATCCAAAAGGCACTGGAAGTGTTCAAAGGCCAGATTGTCGAAGTGCGAGCGTGATTTTCCCGTTTTGTGCTGCTAATTTCTAACCCCTTATTTTATGTCGAGCATTGGAAAATTGATGAAACAGGCTGCGCGTATGCAGCAGCAGATGGAACAGATCCAGGCGGACCTCGCCAAACGCACGGTGGAAGCTACCAGCGGCGGCGGCGCGGTGAAAGTCACCGCCAAGTGCGATGGCACGGTGGCCGCCATCAAGATTGACCCGCAGGCGCTCAACCCTTCCGACGCCCAAGTCGTGGAGGACATGGTGCTGCTGGCCGTGAATCAGGCGTTGGCGCAGGCAAAGGAAATCTCTAATGCGGAAATGGGCCGGGCCACGGCAGGGTTTAATCTGCCGGGACTGGGAATGTAGGAAGGAATGGAGAAGTATGAATGAAGAATGATGAAGTCTGGCGGCGTGTATCGCGCGAAGTCGCACTTCATCGTTCATAATTCTTCATTCAACATTTTCCGCCCATGTTACCTGATTCCATCACTGCCCTGATCGCCGTGTTGAGCAAGTTGCCCGGCGTCGGGCCGCGTTCGGCGGAGCGCATCGCGTTGCACCTGGTGCAGACGGAAGTCGGGATGGTGAAAAATCTGGCGGACACCATCGTGCTGGCGCGGGAACGGATACTGTTCTGTGAAACCTGCGGTGCGTTGACTGAGAAATCTCCCTGCGGCATCTGTCAAGATTCGCGCCGTGATGGTTCATTGGTCTGCGTGGTGGAACGGGCGGTGGATATTCTCAGTATCGAAAAGTCTGGCACGTATCGTGGTAAATTCCACGTGCTCGGCGGCAAGATTTCCCCGTTGGATGGCGTTGAGCCGGAGGATTTGCGCATCGCTGAATTGGAGAAACGGCTGGCGGTCGAGCCGATCAAGGAAATCGTCATCGCTCTTGGCACTGACGTCGAAGGCGATGCCACGAGCAACTACCTCGCAAAACGCCTGGCACGCCTCGGCTTGAAGATTTCACGCATCGCTTATGGTTTGCCGGCTGGCAGCGGCTTGGAATACGCCGATGAGTTGACCTTGAGTCGTGCCCTCGAAGGCCGGCGAGAGATGCACTAAGCCTCCTTTCGGGAGCGATTACGCCCCGATGGTTCTGCAGCCTATGCTGGCGGAATGCTACTGGGAACTCTTGCTACGAAGGGATTTGACTGTCTCTGGGCCATTGTTAGGACGGGATTTTTGCACATAGGCAATCACCCCAAATACTCCCGCTACCAAGAATACCCCAAAGATAATCGCGACCCAGCGCATCCGCGCTCGCAATTCCCGCTCCCGGTGCAGCATGGTGGGGAAAAATATCCTGCCCAATGTGAATAGCACGGGCTGATTGTTTTGAAAAAACAGGCTCATGACCAGTCAGGACTTTCCTGAGTCACTGCCATCCGGCAGGAAACTATTTTTGTTCCGGCGCGGGCCGCACCTCCACGTTGGGAATGGCATTGTTTTGACCCGCTTCGGCCCGCTAGAGTGTCACCATGTTGCAACCGCAAACAACGTCGCTCTCGATCGTGAAGCCCGACGTGGTCGTTTTTGATCTGGGCAAAGTTCTGGTGGATTTTGATTACTCCATCGCCGGCCGGCGGATTGCGGCGCAATCCAATCTCTCCGCCGCCGAGGTGCAGAACTACTTGGACCACTCACCACTGCTCTTCAAATACGAAACGGGGTTGATGACGCGGCAGGAATTTTTCGAGACGGTGCGCAATCATACCGGCTTTCGTGGCAGCCTCGTGGAGTTTGGCAGCTTTTTCGCCGACATCTTCACCGAGATTCCGGAAATGACGGTGCTTCATGCGGCGTTGCGGCGCAAAGGCATTCCGACCTACATCTTTTCCAACACGAACGACCTCGCCATCGAACATATCCGGCGTGCGTTTCCGTTCTTCGCCAATTTCGACGGCTATATCTTCAGCTACGAAGTCGGGGCGATGAAACCACAGGCCAAGATTTACGAGGCGCTGGAAAAATTGACTGGCAAGCGCGGCGCGCAACTGGTTTATCTGGACGACCGGCAGGAGAACATTGAGGCGGGCGCGGCGCGCGGTTGGCAAACCATCTTGCAGACCGAGCCGGCCAAGTCGCGTGCGGCCATCGAACGCTTGGGGTTGCTGGCGTGAGCGGAGCGCCGGCCTCCTGCCCCGGCGCGTTTAGTTCGCAGTCTTCGTGATGAGCAATCGCTCCAGCTTTTCTGCGCCATCTCCCAGCGAGAACAGCCGGCTGGAAATCTCATTCAATGCCCGGCGTGTCGTGTCGAACCGTTCCGAGAGCGTGCCGAGGATGTTGGTCAGTTCATACCGTTGCGCCAGCCGATGATCGCTCGCGGCACGATACTGCGAGCGTCCCAAGGCTTCATAATAACTCAGGCCGGGAAATCCCTTCTTTTCCGCGCGGAAGCGGATACGTTCGTGAAACACGCCGGAAAGAAACAGCGAGTGATTCCCGATATGCACGCGGATTTGAAAACTGGTGCGGTCATCTGCCGTCTGGAGCGCGGCGAGCATCTCAAAAAAGTAATCCAACACGTTCGGTTGCCCGGGGATGATGCATCGCATTTGCTCAGCGCGGGCAAATTCCGCCAGCACTTCGGCAACGTAATCTGCCACAGCACGGTCGTTAAGACCAGAGCGTTTGAGGACATTGCGGACCAGCACGTAAAAATAAAAGTGTGACGAGACACGCAGGCAGCCACGCCGTTCCAGCAAGGCGTGGAGCAGAGCTTCGTCATCGAGGATCAGGTCGCGCGTGTCCTCGTCTGCCAGCAGGCGCACGAGACATTCAGCGTTACCGAGTTTCGCGCCCAGCACGGACACGATGAAATCAATGTCTTCCGCCGCGAACTGCGTGCGGCAGTTGGGTTGGATCACTTTCATGCGCTACCTCACTTTAGTCTTATGGCGGCCACCTGCAACCGCCGGGTTGCTCTCTGAAGGCAAATGCAATGCCAACCGAATCCGGCGCAACTACACATCAATAGGCACTCGCGAACGAAGCCGAAAACCGTCATCGTCGACGCACATGAACCGAATCCGGCTGGCGCTGCTTGGGGCGCTAATGTTTTCCATCACGATTCCGATGAAATCTATGGCGACACCGCCGGATTCGCGCGGGGTGCAATTTCTCCCCTTCACATCGTTCGCTGCGTTCGCGCAATCCTCCGGCAGTAATGCGAACGAAATTGTCCTGACCTCGCCTGAAATCCAGACACGCGTCTGCTGGGACGAACTCATCGCGTCGTGGAACGCCGAGTTGAAACCCGACGCGTATCTCAAACTCGAGGTGCGCGCGATTTACACCAACCGCACGACGAAGTGGTTCACGCTCGGATTATGGTCGGTTGATTCGGCTCAGCATCCCCGTGAGAGCGTCAAGAAGCAAAAGGATGCCGATGGCGACGTGGACACGGATACGTTTCAGTTGAGAGAGCCGACAGGGCGCGTTCAAGTACGTCTTACGTTGGGTTCAACTTCAGACAAAACCCCCAAGCTGAAGTTTTTTAGTCTTTCGGTGCTGGATTCAAAATGGAAATCCGAGTCACGTGAGCCAAACCGTGCCGCTTGGGGCAAGCTCCTCGACGTGACCGAGCGTTCGCAGATGGCTTATCCGAACGGGGAAGTGCTATGCAGTGCTACGACGACTTCGATGCTCCTGTCGTATTGGAGTCAAAAGCTGAACCGACCCGGCCTGGATTGCGATGTGCCGGAAGTGATCAAAGGCGTTTACGATTCCGCGTGGGGCGGCACGGGCAACTGGGTTTTCAACACTGCCTTCGCCGGGTCGTTTCGCTGGATGCGTGCTTACACCACGCGGCTGAGCAATGTTACCGAACTCGAAGGTTTCATTGCGCGTGGGATTCCGGTCGGATTGTCGGTTTGTTACAACCGATTGCGCGGAAAGGGGCGCGAGCCCAGTGGTCATCTGGTCGTGCTGGTCGGCTTCACCAAGGATGGCGACGCCATCATCAACGACCCCGGCACAAGCAAGAACGTCCGCAAAGTTTTCCCGCGCGCCAATCTGATTGATGCCTGGGCTTACTCGAAGAATGCGGTCTATCTGGTTTATCCCACTAGCACAATCCTGCCCCGGGATGAAGCTGGCCATTGGGAATCGTTGACCGCAAAACGGCTGGTGGAGTTTTCGCCTTAACGCGAATTAGTAGCCGCCGAGGTAACGAGGCGGAGCGTTCTTGCCGCAGAAGTTTCAGCTTCTTCACGTCGTAGGCTACGAAACAGTGGTGCGGGCGAATGTTCCCGAGCGCCACTCTTTCTCAATCTTGCTCGCGACCAACTGCCAGCCTGCCGCCTCATACACGCTCTGCACCTCGGAGAATTCTCGCTTCAAAATCCCGGCCACGACCAAGACGCCGTCAGGCTTCACGCGGGCGAGAATGCGATCGCGCTCGGCGATCAAGAGATTCGCCAGCAGGTTGGCGCAGACGAAGTCGTATTGCTTCGCCGCGCGGCGGGGGAGTTTGGTGAGGTCGGCTTGCGTGATGCGGATTTGTTTTTCGACGCGATTGCGGCGGGCGTTGTCGTGCGAAACCTTCACACACTGCGGATCAAAATCAAACGCTTCCACCGGCACAAACCCCAGCTTCACCGCTGCGATGGCGAGAATTCCCGAGCCCGTGCCCATGTCGAGAAAGGAGCGTGGTTTTTCAGCCTTCGCAAAGCGCGCGATTTCACGTAGGCAAAATCCCGTTGTCGGATGTTGTCCCGTGCCGAAGCTTAGTCCGGGATCAAGCACCACGAGTTTTTGCCCCGGTTTCAACTTGCGTTTGATCCAGCTTGGTTTGACCAGCAATGCCTTGCCGATCTCCAGCGCCGGGAAATGTCGCTTCCACGAATCCGCCCAGTTCTCCCGCGGCAATTTCACGAAGCTGATCCGCCCCGAGCCAACGCTAAGGCCAAAGTGCTTCAACTGTTTCAGACCTGCTGCGAGTGCGGCTTTGGTTGCAGTAAGATTTGCGGGTGGTTTGGTGGCATAGGCCGAAACCGTTGTCACGCCGGTCTCGACATCGGTGTAAGCCGACGGGCTTGGCGCGACGTGCGTGGCCAGCAGTTCTGCCACCGCGTCCTCCGCCTCGGCGGTGGTGGTGATGGACGTTTTCCAGATCGTTTCGCGTTTCATTTTGGTTGGTAGCAGCCGATGTCAGGAGACTTTTGCCTATAGCCAATGGCCGATAGCCCATAGCCTAAATTAAAGCCCTTTCACCTCATCGCTGACGTGGCTCAAATCCCGCCACGGTGTGAAGTTCATCAGCTTCAGCCGCGTGCGCTCCGGTTTGACCACCACGGTGGTGACGCTGGCATATTCGATTTCCATCCGGTCCATCTCGGCGAACGGCAACTGAAGTAGTAGCGACAGCAACATTCGAATCACGCCACCGTGACAAAACACGCCGACGGTCTTGCCGTCGCTCTGTTGCAGGACGGTTTGCAAGCAGCCATTCACGCGATTGCGGTATAGGTCGAGGTTTTCGCCATTCGGTACTTTGCCGACGGCGAGCAGTTCCAGCCATTGATGTGCGTCGTATCCATACTTGGCTTTGACTTGGGGAAAATTCAGCCCCTGCCAGTCGCCGAAGTGAACTTCGTGTAAGCCCGGCAGGATGGTCGGGGTGGGGCGCGACTCTTTCAACACCGGTGCGAGCGTTTGCTGCACGCGCTTCATCGGGCTGGAGAAGATGGCGTCAAACTTTTGCGGGCGCAGATATTTTGCGAGCGCGACGGCCTGTTGTTCGCCACGCGGCGAGAGGTTCATGTCAATCGTGCCGCCGAAAACGCCTTGGTAAGCCGCTTCGACTTCCGCGTGACGGATGAGGTGGAGGGTGATGTTCATTCTAATGTTGTAGCAGCCGACGTGAGGAGGCTCATTTTTGAAAGTCCGAGCCTGTCAGTGTGAGTCTCCTTACGTCGGCTGCTACGAAGTTGAGTTACGCCGTCGCCAAGGCTTTTTCCTGCGCTTCGAGCAATTGCCGCACGCCGGTCTTGCCCAGCACGAGCAGTTCCGCGAGTTGCGCTTCGGTGAAGGTGGCTTCCTCACCGGTGCCTTGCAGTTCGATGAATTCCCCGGCGGAGTTCATGACGAGATTAAAATCCACTGCTGCGCCAGCGTCTTCGGTGTAACAGAGATCGCAGAGCGCCTTGCCGTCCACTATGCCGACGCTCACTGCTGCGACTGCGTGCAAGATTGGATTCTCCTTTAGCTTGCCATTGGCAATGAGGCGACGGATGGCGATGACGAGCGCGACATACGCGCCAGTGATGGCTGCAGTGCGCGTGCCACCATCTGCTTGCAAGACATCGCAATCTATGCAGATCGTGCGTTGACCGAGTTTTTCGAGATCAATCGTCGCCCGCATCGCGCGGCCGATGAGGCGTTGGATTTCTTGGGAGCGACCGTCAATCTTACCTTTCGTGCTGTCGCGGGGTTTTCGTTGCAAGGTGGAGTAGGGGAGCATCGAATACTCCGCCGTCAGCCAGCCGCCTGCGACATTTTGATCCTTCATCCAGCGCGGCACGGTTTCCTCAATGGTCACACCGCAGATGACGCGGGTGTTGCCCCATTCGATCAACGTCGAGCCGGTGGCGTACGGCGCGATGTGGTTTTTGAAATTGATCGAGCGAAGCTGGTTTGGTTGCCGTCCGTCAGCGCGGGCGGGGACGAAGCAGTTTGCGACAATGCCATAGATTGCGGGGATGTTAATTCAGTCCGGTTTGATGGCAACGCGGAAAGCGTTCAAGCGAAGACTCGCGCCACCTGGGTCAACTGCGCCGCGCGCTTTTCGAGGCCGGGCTTGGCATTGACGACGATGGCCGCGCGTGTGCCGGGCCAGACGCCGAGGTCCACGGAAGAATTGCCGGCGTAATCGTAGCCGCGTTCGCCGAACTTGGCCGAGAGCGCGCGACGTTTGTTGTCGCCGCGCAGATTGATTTTGCCATCGCTGGCCATGAGTTCATCGAAGATACCGACGTGGCGGAAGACCGGTTCGGCCATGCGATAATCCGAGGCGGTAGCGAGAATGAGTTTTCGCCCCGCGCGTTTCTCGGCTTTGATCCATGTGAGAAATTCCTCGTGATACGGCAGCGTGGCCGGATCAATCTGCACGCGTTGCGCTAGTTTTTGTTTCAGATGCGCGCGGCCTTGTGTCCACCAGATCAATACGCCCAACAAGACGAATGGGTTTTGTTTCAGCAAAGCTTTCAACGATTCCCACATCATGTCGGTGCGAATGAGCGTGCCGTCCAGATCCACAGCAAGGGGGATCGGGTCGGGGGCGGAACGGTCGGGCTGGTTTGCCATGTCGTATGGTCAGCGTAACGGACGGCGGCGCGCGTTGACAAGCTGCGGTCGTCGGGCGGGCGGTTTTAATCGGTCGCGCCTAGAAATTTGATTTGGCCGACAACGACAACTCAGTAAGCTCCGCCTGTCACTCCGCCAACATGAAGACCATCAAACTCGGAAAAAGTTCGCTTAACGTCAGTCGGCTCGCTTTCGGGTGCTGGCGCATCGCCGGTACGCGCGATCAATTCAAAACCCCCGCTGAGGCTGACGCCAGTGGCAAGGCTGCTGTTGTCGCCGCCTACGAATCCGGCTATACGCTATTCGATGGCGCGGATATTTACGGTGGTGGTCAGGCTGAAGTGATTTTGGGCAAGACGCTGCAGGAGGTCTCGGGAATGCGCGAACGCATCCTCATCACGAGCAAGTGCGGGGTACGGCACGCGGGCTCTCCGAATCCTGATTCACCGCAGCGCTGGGATTTTTCGCCCGAGGTACATTGTGAAGGCCTGCGAGGAATCGTTGCAGCGCCTCGGGGTCGAGACGATTGATCTCTACATGCTGCACCGCCCGGATTATCTCGGCGACCCGCATGAAATCGCCGGGGCGTTCGCACAGCTTTATGACGCGGGCAAGGTGCGTTGCTTTGGCGTGAGCAACTTCCGCCCGTCGCTGGTGAATGCGCTGCAAGCCGCCGTTCCGTTTCCGCTCGTGGTAAATCAGGTCGAAATCAGCCTTGCTCAACGCGCCGCCTTCGAGGATGGCACGCTGGATCAATGTCTGGAAAAGAACATCATCCCGATGGCGTGGAGTCCGCTCGGCGCAGGTTTGCTCGGCGATGGCGCAAAACGCCTATTACCCGCGCAACAAGGCTACAAGACCGACACCATCGTGAAGGTGTTGGATGAAATCGCCGCTGCGCGTGGGGTGAACCGCACCTTGGTGGCCTATGCGTGGTTGCTCAAGCATCCGAGCCGGATCATACCTATCGTTGGGACGACCAATCCCGAACGCATCCGCGACGCAGCCAAGGCGGCGGATTTGGAGCTGACGCGGGAGGAATGGTATCGTTTGTTCGTTGCGGCGCGCGGGGAGGCGCTGCCTTAGGTGCTCGGAGTGTAACACCGCAAGCAACGCCGATATCAAGGGGGAGCAACTAATAATTATGGCTGGACGCGAACGCGGTAAAAGAACGGGCCAGAGCCAGCAGAGTTTGTGTCGGTGATCGTAGTGCTGCCGTTCAATCCGGTCAGATTACTCTGCGCCACCAGCCCGAATGCGGGGCTGGCTGCAAGATTTGTAGCGCGTTCCAATGAGTAAGCGCGATTGGTAACGCTAGACCAAGTTACCGCGATACCCGAACTGGTGTTGCTAATGGATAACATTCGCAGCGCGGAAGCGGCATTGGTCGGGTTGGTGCCGGTGATCCATTCCTGCCAGGTAGTATGGGCATCGGCATCGTAATCTGACTGATCGGCTGAACCATCGGTGGGCAGGCCGTATTGCTGCAGCCAGAGGTAGGAAATGGCGCTGGCCGGAGATTGGAACTCGTAAGCCCCGACATCCACGGTCCCAGCAACAATGCGAGGGTTGGCATCAAGATCGGTGGGAGAAGTTGCCGCTGCATTCCCGCCGGCATTGATGCAAGGGGAATTTGCCTGCAGACGTAGATTTGCCCAACCATTGCTATTCACAAAAACCGGGGCGTTGGCGAAGTTATTTCCACGCGCTGGTAATGGAGTGGTGCAGCAATTACTTAAAGCTGTGTAGGGAGTATAGCGATCTTGAACATAGCTTCCGTTGCTGTAATTGGCTTGGCTGAGGAAGCTGCCGCTATTGTAATAAAGGATGCAGTTATTCAGCGTGCCACCATAGACTCCGCCCCCAACACCACCTTGGTAGGTATTATAGGCAACATTTCCCGATATGGTGCAGTTGTTCAACGAGCTTCCCGCCGCCCCACCGCCGTTGACCGCCCCATTCTCGGTGAGAAGACAGTTGTTCAAGATGCTGCCATACGCGCCGCCTCCTTCGTATGCACCAGTATTGCCGGTGAGAAGACAGTTGTTCAGGATGCTGTTAGCCGCCCCTGAGCCTTTCCAAGCTACGTTTCCGGCGAGAAAACAATGATCCAGAATGCTGCCATAAACTCCACCGCCTTTGGCGTTGAGAAGGTCGTCGGAGGACGCGTAGATATTATTTGAAATCGCGCAGTTGTTCAAAGTGCCATTGTAAGCTCCACTGCCGCCGCCATTGGCGGAATTACCCGTCAGCACACAGTTAGTCACCAGGGCGCTGATGGATTCGCACCACACCCCGCCGCCGGATCGGTTTGTGTAGTAATCCCCTGTAGTTAGAGTCGAGCCATTGGTAAGAGTAAAACCCGACAACACTGCATTATTTGTCAGATAAACGCACCGGACGTCTGTTCCGCCCCGAATAATCGTTACCGCTGGCCCATTGACACTGCGCACTATCACCGATTTTATAATCGCTACCCGGTTGCTGGTTCCATTGATCACTGTGGTGCCAGCGCTGTAAACTCCATTGGTGACCACGATTTCCTCTCCCGCTCCCGCCGCATTCACGGCATCTTGGATGTTGGTAGCGGCGGTGGTCCAATCCGTATACGGCGCTGCTGGAGTTGTGTTGTTGAGGTTGACGTATCGTGTTACAGCCAACGTGTTGCTGGCCACAAGTAATAAGCTGCAGACAAGCGATAGTGGTGCAAGAGGGTTCAGACTCTGGCCGGCCAATCTGCGAGCCGGAGGAAGGGGGATCAGCGTGATTGCTTCTGGGCAGGTTTCTGATTTTTGCCCCATTGAACTAATGGAAGGAATAGATGTGTTCATATGATTGCCGTGGAGTTTGGTGCCGTGCGATGTGCGAGGAGGCAACGACGGAACTGGAAGGCGCAATACCCGCGCCACAAGAAGCCCGACAGCTGGAGATGCCTTATTTGCTCGCCCTTTCATGCAAATGCCTCGTAAGCCCGAAACAGAGACCCCGAATCAACAGGTCATCAGTTTCAACTCAATGCTGTAAGTCTGACCCTAGCAGTTAATCCATTGGCGACAAGCTACAATTTCGCTCCAAATGTGGATTGACCCTATTCAGGTTGGCCGGTGACGGCATGTTTTTGACAAACGCCTGATTGTGGGTAACTGATTCTTCCCGTGCCGCCCGAACGCTGGGGCGGTGGATTAAGACATGTCCGTTCAATACAAAGATTATTACTCAGTGCTCGGAGTGCCGCGCACCGCGAGCGACGCCGATCTCAAGAAGGCTTTCCGCAAACTCGCCCGCGAATATCACCCCGACGTCGCCAAAGATAAAAAGCGCGCGGAGGAAAAGTTCAAGGAGGTCAACGAAGCCTACGAAGTGCTCGGTGATCCCGCCAAGCGCAAGCAATACGATCAACTCGGTGCGAACTGGAAATCCGGCGCGGACTTCCGGCCGCCGCCCGGCTGGGGCGGGGTACAACGACCCGGCGGTGGGGCGGGGGATTTCAATTTCGGCGGCACGGGCTTCAGCGATTTCTTTGAAGAACTTTTCGGAGGCCGGCGGAGTGGCGGGCGGCGGGCAGGTGGTTTTGATGAGGCTGATTTTGCCGAACGCGGTGCGGATATCGAAGGCGACATCATGGTGACGCTCGAGGAAGTCATGCGTGGTTCGCTTCGCTCGGTCAATGTGCGTCATGCGGTCGCGTGTGAAACTTGTGGCGGCGCGGGGCGACGCGGGCAGAGAGCGTGCCCGGCGTGTGAAGGGACTGGGCGGGTGAGCCGTTCGGAAACGTATCAAGTGAAGGTGCCGGCAGGAGTCACCGAAGGTCAACGACTGCGGTTGGCAGGTCGGGGAGAAGCGGGGTCGCATGGCGGTAAAGCGGGGGATTTATTTTTGCGGGTGCGTTTAGCAAAGCATCCGGATTTTGAAGTTGCCGAGCATAACTTAATCTATGAAGCGCCGATTGCGCCATGGGAAGCGGTGTTGGGGGCTAGCGTTGCTGTACCGACGTTGGACGGCTCGGTGAACATCAAGATTCCGGCGGGCACACAGAACGGGCAGAAGTTGCGCGTGCGCGGACGCGGGTTGACGTCGCGGGCGGGGGAGCGGGGCGATCTCCTGGTGGTGACTCGGGTGGAGGTGCCGACGCAGATCACGGATGCCGAGCGCGACTTATGGAAGCAGCTGGCCGATGAATCAGACTTTTCACCGCGCGAATGATTAACATTGAAACCCAAGGCGGTTCGCCGCGAACATCTGCCCGGCATGTCTGACAAGAAATTGATCGTCATCACGGGGGCCACGCGCGGTCTGGGCCGTGCGATGGTGGACGCGTTCATCAAGCTGGGGCACACGGTGCTCGGCTGTGGGCGTTCGGGGAAGGAGATTGATCGGTTGCGTAAGCAATACACCGCGCCGCATGATTTTTATCCGGTGGACGTCGCGTCGGACACGGCGGTGAAGTCGTGGGCGAGTCTGGTGCTGGCCTCGCATGGGGTGCCAGATCTTATCCTTAATAATGCGGGTGTCATCAATGCCAACGCCCGACTCTGGGAGATTGAAGCGCGGGAATTTGATGAGGTGATGAACACCAACCTGCGGGGCGTGGCCAATGTCATCTCGGCATTTTGTTCCGCCGATGGTGCAGCGCAAAACCGGATTGATTGTGAATTTCAGTTCTGGTTGGGGGCGTTCGGCGGATGCGGAGGTGGCGCCGTATTGCGCGACGAAATGGGCGGTCGAAGGATTGACGCAATCGCTCGCGCAGGAATTGCCGACCGGCATGGCGGCGGTGGCACTGAATCCCGGCATCATCAACACGGAGATGCTACGCAGTTGTTTTGGTGGTTCGGCCTCCAGTTATCCCTCGCCCGAGAAATGGGCGGAGACAGCGGTGCCCGTTCATCCTCGGCATCAAGCCGAGCGACAACGGTCGGCCGTTGACCGTGTCTCGCCTACGAAGGTTAGCGCTGCTGTTGGTTGGAATGCTGGCCTCTTAGATGGGGTATCCTTGGGTTGACACGCTGCCGGACGGCTCAATAGGTTCTTCCGATGAAACGCTCCGTTTTTGTGCTGATTGCGACGCTGGTCCTGGTGTTGCGTGTGGTCGGGCAGGCCCATGAATTTTTGCCGGCGGATTTTTCGGCTTTGGTGAACTTGTTGCCGCCGCCGCCCGCAGTGGAATCGCCCGCAGGCCGGGCGGATTTGGCGACCGTGCTTCAAGTGCAGCTGGATCGGACTCCTGAACAAGTCAAACGTGCGCAGCGGGTGGCGAACCAGTCCGTGACCTCGTTTGCGCGTCCCGTTTTGGGCGAATGGTTTCAATCCAAAGATTTCCCCAAAACGGTTGCCATCTTTGAACGGATCAATCGCGAGAGCCAGTTGATCGTGGATGATCAGGTGAAGAAGAAATGGAATCGGACCCGCCCCTACTTGTTCTGCGCCGCGGTGCAACCGATTGTGGGACGTCCAGACAATACCTCCTACCCGAGCGGGCATTCTGCGGCGGCGGCGCTGTGGGGGACCATTTTGGCCGCAGCATTTCCAGAGCAGGCCGCCGCTTTCAAAGCGCAGATTCAGGAGGCGGCATGGTGTCGCGTGATGGCTGGCGTTCATTACCCCAGCGATACTGCTGCCGGACAAATGCTGGGGACGGCAATTGCTGAAGCAATGTTGAAATCACCAAACATGGAAGCTGCGCTTCAGGTGATCCGGGATGAAATCACGCCCCACCTCAAGGCGGCGAGCAAGATCGAGTTGGTCGCCCCGGTTAAGTAATTTCGAGCTACCGGGCGTTTGGGTGAAAACGAATTGTCCGATTTGATTCAGTGAAGGCTGCCCCGCGGTTTGCGTTGGGACTCTTTGCGCTTTGAAGTTGCCCGGCTTGCCCGTATAACCCTCGCGTGTCCGCGCCGTTTTCAACTCCGATTGATGCCAGCACGCGTTACTGCGCCGTGCTGGGGCATCCCATTAAGCATTCCGCGTCGCCGGCGATGCAGAATGCCGGCATCGCGGCGCTGGGTTTGAACTGGCGCTATCTTGCCTTTGATGTGCATCCCGACGAGCTTCGTGCTGTGATTGCCGGCGCGAAACAAATGGGATTCGTGGGGTTAAATCTTACGGTCCCGCACAAATTGCTCGCGGTGGAAATGGTGGATGCGCTGGATGATTCGGCGAAAACTTGGGGCGCGGTGAATACCATTCGCTTCGAGGCGGACGCGACGGGAAAAATCTTGGCGCGCGGATTCAATACCGACGCGGACGCTATTGTGCGCTCGTTGCAGGAAGATTTGGGAATCAAGCTGCGTGGTGCACGCGTGTTGTTGCTCGGCGCGGGCGGCGCGGGCCGGACAGCGGCGTTGAAATTGGCGACGGAAGGGGTCGCTTCGCTGGCATTGGTGAATCGCACGCGTTCCAAGGCTGAGCAGATTGCCGTAGAAATTCAGAGTCAATTTTCCGCTGTGCAAGTGGCAGTGGATTATCCGAAGGGGGAAGTGGACTTGGTGTTGAACGCCACGTCGCTGGGCTTAAAAGCTGAGGATGGATTGCCCTTCGACGAGAAAACTTTCGCCCTCAAGCAGGCGCGGGCGGCTTACGATATGGTTTATCGTCCGGCGGAGACGCCGTTTCTCAAAGCCGCGAAAGCCGCCGGCTGCCGCACGGCGAACGGGCTCGGCATGTTGCTGTATCAAGGTGCCAAGGCGCTGGAAATCTGGTCAGGAAAAACCGCGCCCATCAGTGTGATGCGTGCCGCATTGGAAGCGAATGTCTATGGAAGGTGAGAGTCTAAAGTCTAACGTCGAAAATCTAAAGTTGCTGGCGCATCGTGCCACGTCTGCGTGGCGTGTCGCTGACTTTAGTCTTCAGGCTTTAGGCTTCAGACGGTTCTCTCGCCACCTGAAAGGCCGCCATGTTTGAGCCGGTCTTCAATCCTGAAATCTGGGCGCGCGTGCCGTTCCATTTCTGGTCGGTGGCGTTCTTTGTGTTCGGCAGCATGGTGGGCAGCTTTCTAAATGTCTGCATCCACCGGATGCCGCTGGGCTTGAGTGTCGTCTCGCCGCCGTCGCATTGTCCGCACTGCAAGTATTCCATCCCATGGTATCTCAACATGCCGTTGTTCACTTGGCTGCTGTTGCGCGGCAAATGCAAGAACTGCCGCGCGCCGATCTCCGTGCGCTACTTCCTTGTTGAGCTGTTGACGGGGCTATTGTTTCTCGGCTGCTGGTTGGCGTATGGCAAGACTTCCGCCTGGCTGGCTTTGACGTATTCGCTGTTGCTCGCCGGCATGGTCGCGGCGACGTTCATTGACTTCGAGCACTACATCATTCCCGACGAGATCACGATTGGTGGCACGGTGGTGGGTGTGTTGTTGTCGCTCTGTCCGCAATTGCATGGGCAACCGACGATGTGGAAGGGGTTGTGGCAAGGGTTGCTTGGCGCAGGCGTGGGCTGGCTGTTGATCTATGCCATCGTGCGGCTGGGGAAATTGATGTTTGGTCGCCAACGCGTGCAATTCCCGGTAGATGCGAAGATCATTTTTTCCGAGACGGCTGTGCATCTTCCGGACAAGGACATTCCCTACGAGGAATTGTTTTATCGCGAGTCCGATGAAATCGTCATTCACGCCAAGACGATTGAACTTGTGGACCGCGGCTATGCGAACGTCACGGTGCGGCTCTCTCCGAAGCGGCTGAAGATTGCGGACGAAGAATTAAATCCCGAAACAATTCCGCATCTGGAAGCCGTAGGCACCGAAATCGTGCTGCCTCGGGAAGCGATGGGCTTTGGCGATGTGAAGTTCATGGCGGCCATTGGCGCGTTCCTCGGTTGGCAAGCGACAGTGTTTGCGCTGGTGGTCAGCTCCTTCCTCGGCTCGATTGTGGGGATCATCGGCATCATGATCCAAGGGCGGGAGCGGTTTGCGCGTATTCCCTATGGGCCATACATCGCGGCGGCGGCGGCTATCTGGGTTTTTCTGTCCCCTGCAGCCCAACTGGAAGTGAAGCAAATCCTGGCCGTGTTCAATTTCTTCGCCTCCCCCGGCCCTTAAACAGTGGAAAAAATCTTGCACCCGATCGGAGGGTTGACTGACTGTTTCGCCCCTTGCTGAACACGCGAGCAAGCGTTCCGAACCGGTTGGATAACCCCTCAGGAGATGCCGCTCGCGCTGGAATTTGTGGGTTGGTAGCTCAGTTGGTAGAGCAGTGCCCTTTTAAGGCATTGGTCCGGGGTTCGAGTCCCCGCCAACCCACCACTTCTTTTCAAACTCCGTTTTCTTTGGACAAGGAAACGGTGTCGTACGACTTCACCACTGTCGGCCGCCGGCGCAACAAGGCGTGATTCACTAAGGTCAGCAGATGCGACTGGTGCATGCGCTTATGGAAGAATGCCGTCGCGCCTGAGTTCAAAGCCTGCCGGGTGACGGTGGCGGGATCGCCGCTCGAGGTCACCACAACTGGAATGTGCTTCATCGAGTCAAAGCGTTGCATCCAGGAAACCACCCGATATCCGTTCCACGGTACGCCCGAGACATCCTGGGGCAGGTTCACGTCCAGAATTAGGAGATGCGGTTGTTGCATCCGGACGATTTCAATCGCGGTACAACCATCGGTAGCCGTCAGAACGGTAAAACCTTCCAGTTCCAACTGCGACCCGACCAGTTTCAAGAACAAGGGATCATCGTCCACCACGAGTATCGTTTGATTGCGTGCTGGCTTCTTAGGCATTTCCGGCGCAGGTGCTTCAGCTGCGACATCAATTGGGCGAGCTGGCTTGGTGAAGATTCGCCGAAACCAACTGGTGTGGGTTTCTTGATCAGTGCTCGTTTTCATTGACCCCTCCCTGGAAATTCGTTTCATCAACGCCGTCATCATTCCATCGAATGGAGTCGGGCTCAATACGGTGGCGGGTGGGAACAGTCTCCCGGTCGGACTGGGGGCCGAAGGCCCGGGCGCGCCCCGGGAAGCCCTCAGGGCGATAGCACCCGTAAGCCTGCTGGCAAAATCCGCAGCTGTGCCGGTAGATGTCCGGCCAGTTCACCGTCCACTTCAAACCACGTTGTCGCCTCGGCAATCAGGCTGAACGACGTTCCACGCAGGCGCACTACTCCGGTAGGCGGCAATTGGTGGGTTAGCAGAAGCCGCGCGCCGCAGCGGGCCAACACGCCCCAGTTCACTTTCGGAAATATGCAGACCTCGAGTAATCCGCTGTCCAGCTTCGCCGCGGGGAAGACGCGGAAGTCGCCGCCATACTTGCGGCCGTTGCCTACAAGAACGAGTTCTCCGGTCACCGTGCGGATGCCGTCGCTGACGTTGATCCGGGCCTGTGGTCCACTGATCGCCTTTAACCCAGCAACGACGTAGGCGAGCGGGCCGATCCTTTTTTTTACTGACCAGTCCACGAGTTCGATGGCGCGAGAGTCCAGGCCGGCGCCAGCCAGTTGTGCGAAGTAAATTTTCTCTCGCGCTTCAGGTTCGCCGTTGATGAAGTAAGGCAGATCAATCCTTCGTTCGCGTCCTTGGCGGAGAATTTGCCAGGCCTTGTCTGGTTGGGAGGGCAAGCCCAGTTCACGCGCGAATACATTCACCGTGCCCAGTGGCAGCACGCCGAGCCGGGTGTGTTGGAATCCTTCGGGGGCATCGCCAATGCCGTTCAACACTTCGTTGAGCGTTCCATCGCCGCCGGCTGCGATGATGGTGTCGAAGCCGTCCGCCACAGCTTGGGTCGCGAGCCGCCGGGCGTCGCGTGGTGCCGTGGTTTGTTTAAGGGTGGCTTCCTTGGCGATTTCCTCCAAACAACGGCGAAATCGTTCGGCCTTCTGGCCTTTGGCTGCCGGGTTGAAAATAACGCACGCGCGCACGCGCGACAGTTTTCGGAGAGCTGTGGGCAAGTCGAGTCAAAAACCGGTTGCCCCCGCTGCCGCCAGATTTTGGAACTTGGAACTGCGCGGGAGGAACTTTAGTTTGCCGTCATGTTTCGTCCGTGCATTGACCTGCGCAACGGCAAGGTCGTCCAGATTGTCGGCGGCACGCTGAGTGAAGACTCGGCGGCGGTGCGCACGAACTTTGTCTCTGAACGCCCGGCGGCCTGGTTCGCTGCGCAATACCGGCGCGATGGGTTGACCGGTGGCCACGTCATCATGCTGGGGCCGGGCAATGATGCTGAAGCCCGTTCTGCGCTGGCGGCGTATCCTGGCGGATTGCAGATCGGCGGCGGGGTGAACGCGGACAACGCGCGCAGCTGGCTCGACGCCGGCGCATCACACGTCATCGTCACCAGTTGGGTGTTTCGCGATGGCCAGGTGGACTGGGCGCGTATCACTGAACTGGTAAAACTCATCGGCAAGGAACGGCTCGTAATCGATCTCAGTTGCCGCATTCGCCACGGCCAATACTTCGTCGTCACTGATCGTTGGCAGAAGTTCACCGACGTGATCTTGTCCCAAGCGACGCTGGAAAAGTTCGCGGCATCTTGTGCGGAGTTTTTGATTCACGCCGTGGACGTGGAGGGGCTTTGCCGTGGGATTGATGGCGAACTGGTTTCCAAACTGGGCCAATGGACGACGATTCCGGTTACCTACGCTGGTGGCGCGAATTCGTTAGCAGATTTGAAAACCGTGTCTCGCTTGGGGCAGGGCAGGGTGCACCTGACCATTGGTTCCGCCCTCGATATCTTCGGTGGCGCAGGCGTACGCTATGTGGAGGCGGTGGCCTTCAACCGGCGTTAGCTTCGCTCAGGGGACTTTCAACACGCGGTAGAACATCTTCGGTCCGGTGGTCGGCAGGTTGGAGACGGTGGCAAGGATGTTGGTCTGCGGCAGATTGGTGCGGATGTTGATGGATGCGACAGTGGGCGAAAATGCTTTGATTACACTCCAATTAACGAGGTTGGTTGTGCCGAGGATTTCGTAGAGTTCGTAGCCTTGCGCTTGGAATTGCAAAGTGTCGCCGGTGAAGCCGGTGATGCGGACGCGAGAAGTGGCGTCCTTTGGATTTGTGCCGGTGCGATACTCCTCAGTGTTGGACAAGCCATCACCGTCAGCGTCGTCGGTAGCGCGAGATAAATTACCTGCGGATGGCGTGGCGCTGCCGAAATAGTTCATCATCCAATAGTCAGGAATTCCGTCGGGTGTAAAGGTAGCCTCGCCGCGCAGTGAGACCACGCGAATCAGTGCGTAAGGTGATGCGTTCGTGCCGTCAGAAAAGCGCCCAAAGATGCGTCCTCGATACTGGTAGCTTCCTCCACTCATGTCTGGGTCGTAGCGATCCGAGTCGGCAAAATAGCCGGACGGAGTAAATTTGATTTTGCTCCCGGTCAGGGTAAAGGTGCCGTTAGCGGTGGACTGGCTGTTGGTGGCCAGCGTCAAATTTGCGGTCTGCAAATCGTAGCCGCGAACCTCAACTTCGTTGATTCCAGTGTTGGTGATGGCCGCCGGAGCACTGGTGACATCCATGACGCGATGGAACGTGTAGGGTACGGTGTTGGAAGGATAGCACTGGCGGATAATCGGCGGGTCATACGAACCCAACGTTGCACCGCGACCGTCGGCGTGCGCTTGATAATACATGATGGAGCCGAGGAGTAATGGGTCAGAGGTGTTGACTTCACTGGAATGGGCCATGTTCAAAGCGTGCCCGATCTCGTGGCATAAAACTTCGGCAAAGGTAACCGAGTTTTGCAGCGTCGAATTACCGGCCTCGAGCACGACGTAACCATAGGTGCTCTTGTAAAATTCGTTGCCAGCCACGTTGCCTCCAATATCCCAACCTGCGGGAGACGGGCTTGTGGAAGCATTGCGGCCCCCGATGCCGAGGACGTTGGCTGTATTGATGCGACCATAACTATCATGAAGCTGGATACGCAGCTTTTCATCCGGAGTGGCGATGGTGTCCGCGCCTTGTCCGAAGCCTCCGATACTTTCGATCTTGAACTTGAGACTAGTAACGGCCACCCACGCATTCAGCGCCTGAATCACCGCATTCGTGGCTTGGGCCAGCGTCATTCCGGCGGGCAACACATCAGCATCAATCAACACCGGGATCGGTTCGCCGCGATCGGGTTGCAGGAAGCGCGTGTTGACGTTACCCAACATGCCAGCAGTCGCCTGCGGCAGAATCGTGGCTTCGCCCGCCTGATCGGTGACATCCGCCACCGTATCGAAACTGCTCGCAGCAATGATGGCGCGGGTCTCGGTCAGGATTTCAAGCCCGGGCGATTCGTAGGTGTTCGAGTTGGTTGAAACGATCAGATGAACAGCACTGGCATGGCCTTGGGTACATTCCAATTTTCCTTTGGCATTGCGTTTCACAAAGAGCAGGTATTCGCCATGACCCAGCAACTTGGGCGACAAACCGTAAAATTCTTCTTCGCTTCCCACTTGGCCGCCGCGATGTTCCACCGCCACGATGGCGGGCAATTTGCCTTTCAACGTTTCGTCCACGCGGAGGGAAGTGCGGGTGTAGATCAATCCATCCGCTCCCCGGGCTGTGTTGATGCCAACCACTTTGCCGCGGAGCACAGCATCAGAATTTTCGATTTGTTCGCCCGTGCTGAGTGGCAGGAGGGATGATCCTGAAGACGTTTGCAGTTGAGCGAAACTCAGGAGCAAAAGCGTGACGCAGATGGCAAACCGGGAATGTGATTTCATTGCAATGATCCAGATATTTGAAGTTGGTTGGACTCGCGAGAACAAGTATCGGTCAGCCGGGTGGGAAATGCAATCACGGCGCGGCTGGGGCTTCAGCCGGGTGCGTCAACCGTTCGCGGGGGCGAATAGGTCCGGCAATGCCATCTGAAACTCCGGCAGCAGTTTTTCCGTCAACACGTCGCGCGTGGCCAGAATTTCTTGTAAACGCAGCCCGTAGGTGGTCGCGTAGTAAACTTCCACGTTGTCATAGCGCGGGTCCACCATCCACAGGCGCGGGATGCGCGCGGCTTCGTAGACTTCCTTTTTAAGCACGGTGTCGGCTTGATGATCGCCGGAGTTCACCACTTCCACCGCCAGCCAAAGTTTACTGTTGGCGGCCGTCATCAGGGCGAGGTCGGGGCAAAACTCGTTGCCGCTTCCAAGAAAAATGCTGCTGCGGATCTCAAGAAGCTTCGTGCTGGCAAAGTTAGCTACTCCCGCTTGCAATGCGGCGTGGAGGCGACCGCAGATCAACTCATGGCGGGGCGTCGGCGGCAGGCGAAGGGTTTTCTCACCTTGGATAACTTCTTCGTACGGCTCGATCATGATGGCGCGAGCAGCTTACGCAGAAACCGGCCCGTATGCGAGTGCTTGTTCTTTGCGACCTGCTCCGGCGTGCCTTCCGCTACAAGCTCCCCGCCGCCCGCGCCACCTTCCGGTCCAAGGTCAATTACCCAGTCCGCTTCGGCGATAAGATCCAGATTGTGCTCGATGACGATGACGGAATGCCCGGCATCCACGAGCCGTTGCAATACTTCCACGAGCCGCCGCACATCAGCCATGTGCAGGCCGATGGTGGGTTCTTCGAGGATGAAGACATTTTTCTTGGCTGCTGCTTTAGTGCTGGCCATCGCCGGCAGATCCAATTGTGGCTTCAGTCCAGTGAGCAGATGGGTAACAAGTTTCACCCGTTGCGCTTCGCCACCGCTGAGCGTCGGGCTTTGCTGGCCGAGTTTAAGGTAATCCAATCCTGTGTCGTGCAAGGCTTCAAGTGCCCGCTTGATCTTCGGCACACCGGCAAAAAATTGGATGCCTTCCTCCACTGACAAGTCGAGCACTTGCGCGATGTTCTTGCCCCCGTATTCGATGTCGAGTGTCTCGCGATTGAACCGCGTTCCGCTGCACGTCTCACACCGTACAAACGCCGGCGGCAGGAAGTTCATCTCCAGCTTGATCTGGCCTGCGCCTTCACACTCGGGGCAACGCCCTTGCGCGCTGTTGAATGAAAATCGGCTCGCGGAGTAGCCACGCATCCGTGCCTCGGGCACAAGTGCGAACAGCGCGCGGATGTCATCGAAGAAGCCGACGTAGGTCGCTGGAATCGAGCGCGGCGTGCGTCCGATGGGGGATTGATCCACCTCATAAACCGCCTTGAGCGATTCAAAGCCGGAAAGGTTTTTGCTTTTGCCTGAACCATTCTTGTCGAGTGCCGCTTGCAACTCCGGCAGCAGGCATTCGCGGATTAAAGTGCTCTTGCCCGAGCCGCTGACGCCAGTGACGACCACAAAGCGTTCGAGCGGAAAGTTCACTGTGAGTTTCTTGAGGTTGTTCGCCGTCGCGTTGCGCAGAGTGAGTTGTGGCGGCGGTCTGTGGCCGTCGTTCTTCTTTTTTGGAGCAGCACGGCGGTCATAGGCCGCCGCTACCGAGCGCCGTTCGCCACGCGCTGGAAATTTCTTTTCTGCGCGCAGGCATTGGCCGGTGACCGATTTGGGATGCGTGGCTAGCTCAGCAAGTGTTCCACTCGCCACGACTTGCCCCCCATGCACGCCTGCGCCAGGGCCAAGATCGATCACGTGATCCGCTCGACGCATCGTGTCTTCATCATGCTCGACGACGACGACGGAATTTCCGCGGCTGCGGAGCTTTTGCAGTACGTCTAGCAATTGTTCATTGTCGCGGGCGTGCAAGCCGATGGTGGGTTCGTCCAGCACGTAAAGCACGCCGCTGAGATTGGAGCCGAGTTGCGCGGCAAGCCGGATGCGCTGGGCTTCACCGCCGGAAAGCGTGGGCACCGCGCGACCTAGTTGCAGGTAACCGAGCCCGACTTCATTGAGGAAATGCAGACGCTCGCGGATTTCAGGGATGATGTCGCGGGCAATCTCTGCTGCGCGTCCGGTGAACTTCATCTTGCGGACAAACTCAAAGGCAGCTTCCACGTCGAGCGCAGAGAAGGCGTCAATGGTGGGTGCGCCATCGCCGTCTCCGCTTGGTTTGAATGCTTCGATTTTCGAGCCGAGGCGGTGTTCGGCGCGCCGCAACGCAGCCGCACGGCCCGCGCCAGGGGATTCAACCGTGTGCCGTGGCACTCGGGGCAGACTTCCCGTTCCTGCGCCCAACTCCACCAGCTTTCCTCGATGGAATCGGCGTCCGCGCCACGTTCCACGTCAGGCAGGTAAAACAGTTCGCCAAAGCCACGACACTTGGGGCACCAGCCTTGGGCGGAGTTGTAGGAGAAATTCTTCGGATCGAGCGGCGCGAACGATTTGCTGCACTTCGGACAGGCGCGTTCGGTGGAATGAACCGTAAGTTGTTTGCGATTGTCGAGGGCGTAAAGCGTGCCGTTGCCGAGTTTAAGGGCTTCGTCCACTAGTTCCTGACGCGCGCCTTTTCCTTTTTCGAGGACGCCGATGATGATCTCCACATCGTGCTCCTTGAACCGATCCAAACGGAAGGGCTTGCTCGTGTCGTGAATCTTCCCGTCGGCGCGGATTTCACGGTAACCATGCTTGGCGGCCCATTCGGCGACGTCAGTATGAAAGCCCTTCCGGTTTTTCACGATTGGGGCGAGCAAGAGCAGGTCGCCGCGCCGTTTGAGTTCAGATTGGAGATGCTTGGCGAGTTCATCGCGCGTCTGGGCTTCGACCGGTAGCTGGCAATCCGGACAATACTGCGTGCCGAGGCGCGCGAAGAGCAGGCGGATGAAATGATAAATCTCAGTGACGGTCGCCACGGTGCTTTTGCCGCCGCCGCGCGTGGTGCGTTGTTCGATGCTGACCGTCGGCGGGATTCCGGTGATCAAATCCACGTCAGGCCGCGCCATCTGCTCGACGAACTGCCGGGCATAAACGTTCATCGAATCTAGGAAGCGCCGTTGCCCCTCGTTGAACAAGAGATCAAACGCGAGCGTGCTCTTGCCCGAACCGCTCACACCAGTGATGACAACAAATTGATCGCGCGGGATGGCCAGCGAGAGATTCTTGAGGTTGTGCTCTCGGGCGCCATGGATGGTGATGGCGTTTGCGTTGGAATTTGGAGCGTCGAGGTCGCGTAACACGCCTCAGATTTAGCATCGGTCGCGGACTTGGCAACTCTGACGTGCGGATTTATCCGTTGATGCCGCAATACGGCGAAAAGTCCGGACGGTCGGGAACTGAATAGATTTCCGGCGATAAAGGCGGAGCTGCCGGAGTTAATCCCAATTTCGCCTTCAAGTGACCAGCAGTGGATTCTGCGGGGGAGGTGAGGAAATCCAGTTCCAGCTTGGCAGCGATGTATTGGAGGTAAACGTGGCGACCGCTCAGCGAGTTGAGTCCATTCGCGATCGGTAAAAATAGTGCCCCAAGCGCGCTGAGTTTTTTGTGCTTCGGAAATTTCCAAGAATCAATCCACGTCTTGAACGCTTGCGGCCAATCCGCACCCGGTCGCGCCGCCACAATTACCATGTCCGCGAGCAGGACGGCGTCGCGGGCTGCTACAGCGTGCTCGGGGGATTGCAAGGACGGCATGGCCCACCAAGTAAATTCGATGGGGACGTCGCGCGAGACTTCGACGGCGAGATGCGCGTAGAGATTGAGTGCCCGGGCATGGGCGGCGCGATCTTCATACAGGAGCACGCCGCAAAGTGGGAGGATGGTTTCGTCAGCAGCATTTGAGGTTGTGGTTGGTTTCCATGGTTCAGTGGTTTTTGTGAACTGGGCGAACCCTGTGTGAAGTTGGTTGGCTTCACCTTCGCCCGGAAACCTACAACACGACCTTCTGTATGTGCTGGAAAAGTTAATCACAAATTATTCACCGGTTGTTGGCCGGAGAACGGTGAGAGCGGGGAATGACAAAAGAGCTTTAATTACGTGTCCTAAAGGCGACAAATGAATTTGAGGGATTTCATTTTATTAACGCGACCAAAAACTTGGGAACAACTTACTTCAGGAAACCGCCTGAAATGCTTTCCGTAAGTGTTGGCCGGTAAAACTTTGCTGGCTGCTTGCGACCTGCTCCGGCGTTCCGGTGACGACGATTTGCCCGCCACGATCTCCGGCTTCCGGACCGAGATCAATCACCCAGTCTGCGCACTTGATGACGTCGAGGTTGTGTTCGATGACCAAAACGGAATGCCCCGCGTCCACGAGTCGTTGGAAAACTTGGAGCAGCACGCGGACATCGTCGAAGTGCAGGCCGGTGGTGGGTTCGTCGAAAAGGAAGAGCGTGGGCTTTTGTTGTAGCGGTGGTCTGTGATCGTCGGCTTCTTCAGGTTCGTTCGCACGGCGGTCATGGACCGCCACTACAGTTTCCGCCAGATGGCGGACCAATTTTAGTCGCTGGCTTTCCCCACCGGAGAGGGTGTTGATTGGCTGACCGAGCCGCAGGTAACCGAGGCCAACTTCTTGCAACAGCTTCAAACCCGTTGCCGCCCGTTGGGCAGGTTTGGAATCGGCAAAGCCAGTCAGGAAATTAATCGCCTCATCCACGGTGGCTTCAAGGATATCGCCGATGGACCAAGCCAAGTCCTGGGTCCGTGGTCCGTGTCCTGTAGCATTGGTGGCAAATGGTTTCTTGTTGCTGGTTGCTGACAACTGATTGCTGACTTTGACTTCAAGGATGTGCTGCCGATAGCGCCGCCCGTTGCATTCCGGGCAACGGATGAAGATGTCGCTGAGGAATTGCATCTCGATCTTCTCGAAACCTGCGCCGCGACATTTCTCGCACTGACCTACGCCGGAGTTGAAACTGAAAGCGCTGGCGTTCAACCCGCGTTGCTTGGCGATTTCGGATTGCGCGAACACTTCCCGGATGTCATCAAATGCACCGATGTAGACGGCGGGATTGGAGCGTGGGGTTTTGCCAAGCGCGGATTGATCCACAAGGACGACTTGCCCAAGGGTTTCGAAACCTTGGAGCGTAGAGGATGAAGGTTGGAGAGCGCTGATCTCGTCTTCATCAGTCTTGCTGTCGTTATCGGAATCCAAACGGTCTGACGCTTTGGCGATTGGCGAACCCAGATTTTGCAACTTGGCCTGTAATGCTGGCAGCAGAATGTCGCGGATCAAAGTTGATTTGCCCGAGCCGCTGACGCCGGTGACGGCAACGAGTCGACCCAAAGGAATTTCAACGGAGACATTGTTCAGGTTGTGTCGCGTAGCATTGGAGATCGTGAGCTGGCTTACCCCGGCTGTGACGGGCCGACGCTTCGGAATCTCAATCTGCTTCCGGCCACTCAGGTATTGGCCGGTGAGTGAGCGCGGAGATTTCAGCAGCTCTCGTAACGGGCCTTGGAAGACAACTTCACCGCCAGTTGCGCCGTGGCCCGGGCCAATGTCCACGATTTGGTCGGCGGCGCGCATGACACTGGCTTCGTGTTCGACGACGACGACGGTGTTGCCGGTGTCGCGAAGCCTTTCGAGAATGCGGACCAAGCGGTCGGTGTCGCGCGGGTGCAGGCCGACGCTGGGTTCGTCGAGAACGAAGAGGGTGTTTACCAGACGCGTGCCGAGGCAGGTGGTGAGATTGACGCGTTCCGTTTCACCTCCCGAAAGCGTGCGGGTGGGCCGATCCAGCGTGAGATAACCAAGGCCGACTTCATCGAGATAGGCCAAGCGTGTGCGGACTTCGCTCAACGCGTGGGAGATTGGATTTTGTGGCTGACGTTTTCCGGGCGTGCTGCGTTGCTGGGTGAGTTTATCGATCAAAGCCAGCGCATCCCGAATAGGCCGTGCGTAAAAGTCTGGAAGCGTCAGTTTTTGTTTTTCAGCAGAGAGAAAGTAAAGAAGCGCTTCCGGCTTCAGTCGCGCGCCTTCGCAGGTCGGGCATTTCGTGTAAGCGCGATAGCGCGAGAGCAGCACGCGGACGTGCATCTTGTAAGACTTGGTTTCCAGCCAGCGGAAGTAACCCTTTACGCCATACCATGCGCGCGGCCATTGGTGATCTTCGTCGAGACCATAATCCTTGTCGCCGTCGATGACCCAGCTTTGGTGTTCGGCGGAAAGTTGGTGGAACGGCACGTCCATCGGGACTGCGCGCGCCTTGCAGAACTTTTTCAGATCCGCCTGGGATTCCGCGCCGGTGCCGGTGCGCCACGGTTTGACTGCGCCTTGCGACAATGTGAGCGAGCGGTCGGGCACGGCGAGGTCGTAATCAATCGTGATAGTGCGGCCGAAACCTTTGCAAGTCGGGCACGCGCCGAGGGGATGATTGAAGCTGAACAGCGCGGAGGAGGCGTCCGGATACTCGATGTCACACTTCGCGCAGTGCAGGCGGTTGGAGAACAATGATGAATGGCGAATGATGAATGATGAAGCGGTGGGATCGAGTTCGTGGACTGCCAGTTTGCCTTTGCCGAAATGGTAGGCTTGCTCACAGGCTTCGACGAACCGGGCGCGGACGGCAGGCGCGAGTTTGAGACGATCTTGAATCACGGTGAGGTGCGAAGCACGGGGGGCGAGGTGTGCCGTCGTTTCCTCAAGTCGGATCACCGCGCCGTTCGACAAGCAGCCGTTGGTAACCTTGCTTGGAAATCAGCGCGAGCGATTCGGTGAGCGGAAGTTTGTCGGAAAGCGGAACGTCGAAGGTGACGAGCAATTCGTGGTGGGGCGAGACTCCTGACGAGCCGTTTTCATTTTGGGCGAAGGCTCGCGAGGGCGCTCGCCCCACCAAGCTTTCCCACACGAGTTGCGGAGAATCTTTGCGCACCGGCTGACCGCAGCCGCGACAGTGCAATTGCGCGAGATGCGGCCAGAGGACTTTCATGTGGTCGCAAATCTCGGTCATCGTGCCGACGGTGCTGCGCGTGGTGCGGACGGCGTTGCGCTGCTCGATGGCGATGGCGGGGGGGATGCCTTCGATGCTGTCCACCTGCGGCTTGTCCATACGATCGAAGAACTGCCGCGCGTAGGGCGAGAAGGTTTCGATGTAACGCCGTTGACCTTCGGCGTAGAGCGTGTCGAAAGCGAGGGAGCTTTTGCCCGAACCGCTCAAGCCCGTGACGACGATGAGCCGGTGCAGCGGCAGATCGAGATCGAAGTTCTTGAGATTGTTGTGCCGCACCCCGCGCAGGCGGATGACGGCAGAGGATTTCGGTTCAGACATCGCGGATGGAAAGTAGAGCAGGGCGGAACGAAGTCAAACGCGCGGCTAGTCCGCTTTGCCTTCGGAGAGCACAGCGGGTTTTGCCTCTTGGCCATAAAGGCCGCGATTGTTCTGGTTGAACTCGAATTTCAGGTCCACGTTGAGATCTTGCAGGGTGATGAGTTTCCAGCGGATGGGAACGAACACCTCACGGTTGTCGCGTTTGATTTTCTCTAGTTCAAAAGCCAGCAGCAGGTGCAAGGCGTCTCGCGTGACCTTGGGATTCTCCGACGGGGAAAAATAGAACGAGCGTTGCGTTGTGTTCACAGTGTCGGCGCTGTAAGTCTTCAACTCCAGATAACACGGCACTGCGCCCGTGATTTCCACGTCGGGATAACCGGTGCTTTGGGCGCGACCGCTGGCGGTTACGGGCGTTTGGGCGACCAGCCCGGCGGTTTTCAACGCGGCTTTGACGAAGGTTTCCATGTGGTTGCCTGCCTCATTGGCGCGAGCGGTGAACAAGCCGGCGGCGTGAGCGTTGGTCAATGCGGCCTCGGCCGCAGCGGTCAGGTGTTGGAAGAGTTCACGATGCGCGACATTGTTGGTGTCGAAGTCGAGCAGGCGATGTTGTGTCGTGGCTCGGATGACTTCTTTGAAAGGGATTTGCTTTGCGGGTTTGGTGAGTTCTGCGAGAGCAGCAGTTGTCGTGTTCGTGGCAGCCCGGACGGTGGCACTGGTTGCGAGGGCAGCGAGAATGAGCAACAGGCGATTCATGGTTTGCGGAACAGCACGATGCGATTGGTGTTCGTCCCTTTGCTCATGTTGGCCACGCCCCAGCAGTTGGCGGTCTTGGTGAATTTCTGGTCGTTGATGAGCACCAGGTACAGGATCGAGTCCTGCCGTGACGCCGCAAGGCAGCACGGTTTCTTCCAGCTTGGTTTTGCCCGCGTGAACTTCGCCGACTTCAAACGCCACGTGTCCGCCGGGTTTCAGCACGCGCTGCAATTCGTGGAACACCCCGGTCATGGCGGCGGCCCAGGCGTTGAGCTTTCGGGGCACGGTGAGCGCGACGGATGCCGGATCAATGCCAAGAAACCAGCAGCGCAGCCAGTTGTCGTCGGCGTATTGGACGACATCGAGAAACGGCGGCGACGTGACAACGAGCGACACGGAATTGGCGGGTAATTTGCGTGTGGCCGCAGCGGGGCAATTGGTAAAGCGCGCCTGATCCGTCACGGTGTTCAACGTGCGCCGCACCTCGGGTGTGGCATCGCGGAGAAGCTGCTTGGATTTTTTGAGGATGAGCTTAGCGACGTCGCGGCGGGGCGGTTTTTGGTTTCGTTTGGCGTTGATCTTCCGTTGCGACGCGACGCTGACGGCTTGGTTGGGCGGCAGCGTGTAAACAGAGAAGAATCCTGGCGAATGGCCGGTGAGCCGGTTCAACGCCACCATGCGAATCCACGCGTCTAGTGTTGGAGTGTCGGCTGCCGTATCGGCTCGCCGTTTACTGCGACGGGCCGGGGTTGTGCTCGGTGCGTTGAGAAAATGTTTCTTCAACGCGCAGATTTCGCGAAGCGTTTCCGGGTGATAAAACGCCAGCAGGTCTTTTGGAAATTCGTCGTGGTCGGTCAGGTCAATCTCGCCCAATCGGGCTGCAATTTGTTCCAACGTTGGTGGGCGTAGTCGCGGTTGGGTAAACGTGAGACTGAGCGGATTGATGTCGTTGCCCCATGGTACACGCCCGAGCAGCGCGGCTTCCACGGGCGTCGTGCCCCGGCCCATGAATGGATCATAAACAACGTCACCGGGCCGCGTGAGCCGTTCGATGAAAAAGCGCGGAAGCTGCGGCTTGAAGCAGGCACGATAGGAAACTTCATGCAGCGAACTGGCTTGGCGTTGCTTGGCGGTCCAGAATTCGTTGACGAAGGTGGAAGTGCGTTGTTGCGCGCCGTTTGTGGAACGAAAGGTCGTCGTGATCTTGCGTGTGGGCAGGCCGAATTCGCGGAACGCCGCAATCTCCGCCAGGTAACCGCGGGCTTTGCGGCGTCCGGATTTAAGAGTTGAAAGTGATGCGGCCATGTTGCGAGCGCGGGCAGGTAAACAAGTCTCCCGGTCGCGGGCAAGTCGCGAAGCATAATCGTCGCATTGGTGGCCAAAAAAAATCCTCGCCGCTGCAGGGGGCTTCCGCTTAACTGCCGGGGAAACCAGACGTGCGGCGGGCATCATTCTAATCGAAACGGGACGCAGTTTTTCGATTCACCTTGACCCCTCCCCCTGCATACACTGCAGGCAACGATTCGGTCTCAGACAAGTTACGTTTTTGCAGCAAACATGGCATGGCCAGCACAATTACAATCGGCTGACGCAGGGCCCGCGCTCGGGTGGGCCGTGGGCGCGTACGCGTTGGGCTGCTTTGCCACGGGCTATTACTTGGTGCGGGCGCGGACCCCGCCAGGACATCCGCGAACTCGGCAGCGGCAGCATCGGCGCGCGTAACGTCGGTCGCATCCTCGGTCGCAGTGGCTTTTTCCTGACGCTGCTCGGCGACTTCTGCAAAGGCGCATTCGCCGTCCTCGCGGCCCGACATTTTTCCAGCAATGACCTCTTTGCCGCCGTCGCGATGTTGTTCGTCGTGATCGGGCATATCTGGCCGATCCAACTGAGCTTTCGCGGGGGGAAGGGAATCGCCGCTTCCTTGGGCGCACTGCTGGTTTTTGATTATCAACTCGCGCTGACATACGCCGCCGCGTTCGCCATCGGCTTCGCCTTCCTGCGCCGGACGACTGTGCCGGGCTTGCTGGCGTATCTTGTTCTGCCCTTCGTCAGTTATTGGCTGCATCACAATCATTTTGAAGCCACCACATTCGCGACACTCGCGGCGCTGGTGTTCTTCGCCCACCGACAGAATCTGCTCGAGGAATTTCCAGCGCTGGCCGCACGGCGCGGATTGACCGCCAAACCACATCAAACCAAATCATGAGCCAACCTCGCTCCTCCCTCGTGTTCAAGTTCGCTTCCGAAGACTGGGAGTTTGAACTCATTCACCGGCTGAACTACCGCACGTTTGTGGAGGAAATTCCGCAGCACCAAGCCTCCCCGACACACCGGCTCGTGGACAAGTTTCACGCCGAGAACACCTATCTCATCTGTCTCCAAGATCGGAAAGTGGTTGGCATGTTGGCCGCGCGCGGCAATCGCCCGTTCTCGCTTGATCAAAAAGTTCCCGACCTCGACACGCATCTGCCCAAGGGC
The DNA here is from genome assembly GCA_049840435.1 of Verrucomicrobiota bacterium. Taxonomy (GTDB): domain Bacteria; phylum Verrucomicrobiota; class Verrucomicrobiia; order Limisphaerales; family JADLHS01; genus JADLHS01. The sequence continues at coordinate 145,038 of JASGKY010000024.1, forward strand.
CGCACGGTCTGTGAAATCCGTTTGCTGGCGATTGATAAAAAATTTCGCGGCTCACGCGGCGGCCAGATTCTCTCCGGCTTGCTGGCGTTGCTCTGGCAGCATGGCGTCGAACGTGGCTACGATCTCGCGATCATCTCCGGCACGATGCGGCAATTGCGCTTGTATCAACACCTCGGCTTCGTGCCGTTCGGGCCGGTGGTCGGCACGGGCGATGCGCAATTTCAGCCGATGTATGTCACGCTCGAAACCTTCGAGGTGACGGCGCGCGAATTTCTCCGCAACGCTCCGGCGAAATCATTTCAGCCGAGCGCGGTCAATTTCCTCCCTGGCCCGGTGACGGTGCGGCGCGAAGTGCGCCGTGCTTTCGAGCAAGCGCCGGAATCGCATCGTGGCGACAGCTTCAAGCAGGATTTTCAGCAGACCAAGAAGTTGTTGTGCGACCTGACCAACGCCACGGGCGCGGAATTGCTCTTCGGTTCCGGCACGCTCGCCAACGACATGATCGGCGCGCAACTCTCCTTGCTGCCGGGGCAGGGCATCGTGCTGAGCAATGGCGAATTCGGCCAGCGTCTCGCCGACCAAGCCCGCCGGTTCAAGCTGAACTTTGAGCACCTTGAATTTGAGCGCGGGGCGGCGCTGAATCTCGATGCATTGCGCGAACGGCTTTCCAAAGTCACCGCGCCCACTTGGGTTTGGGCCGTGCATTGCGAGACTTCCACGGGTGTTGTCAATGACCTCGCTGCGTTGAAGGAACTTTGCGCCCAACGCGGCGTGAAGCTCTGCCTCGATTGCATGAGCAGCATCGGCACGTTGCTGGTGGATTTGAGCGGCGTGTATCTCGCCTCCTGCGCGAGTGGCAAAGGACTGCGCTCCTATCCGGGCGTCTCGATGGTGTTCTATAATCATCCCGTCGCGCCGGCGGAAGATCGGTTGCCACGTTATCTCGACCTCGGTTACTACGCGCATCAAGAAGGCATTCCGTTCACCTTCTCCTCAAATCTGCTGCACGCGCTCCACGCCGCCGTGCGGGGTGTGAAGTGGGACAAACGCTTTGCAGAATTGGTGGAAACCTCCGCGTGGTTGCGCGCGAAGCTGACCGAATCCGGCTTCGACCTCGTTGGTGGGAACGCGACCCTGTCTCCGGCGGTGATCACGATCCAGTTGCCGGCGGCGTTGAACTCCGTCACCGTCGGCAACTTGATGAAAGAGTCCGGCTTCCTGCTCAGTTGCAACAGCGACTATCTCCGCAAGCAGAACTGGATTCAGATCTGTCTGATGGGCGAAATCGCCCGCGAGAAAGTCGTGGCGTTGACGAATGCGTTGCAGCGGGTGTGCAAGCTGGAGCCGAAGGTGGCGGCAATCTCAGTTTAACGGAGCGCTGAACGGGGCTCGCACGCATGAGAGCGCGAAAGTGGATCGCTGGTTTTGTAGTCATAGGTGTGGCGCTTGCTGTGACCTTAATGCTCTTGCGGCGACCCAAAGGCGAAGAGTATCGCCGTTATTCGAGTCCAGATGGTCGGTTTCAGATCGTCGTGTTTCGCATCCCGACTGCTTTCGCAAGGCCGGGTGGGAGTTCCGATGCTCCGGGTTATTTTCGGTTGCTCGACGCGCATACAGGTAAGGTTTTGCGTGAGCAAGAAGTTGAGATGGTTCAATTGGTGGATCAAATCGAGTGGTCAGCCACCAATGTTGAGGTTCGACTTTTAGCTGATTGGAGTTTGCCGAAATGACGCTGGCTAACCAGATTGCCATAGCGAATCGCTGGGCCATCGGCTGCGCCGAACCTCACCGGCAGGAATAAAGGAAAACACATGGACAAAGTCACGCGATACGAATGGCACGGGAGTTGGCTGATCTTGACGTTGTTGGGATTCTTTGTGATCACCATTCCAGTCGGGATCGTATATTTCATGACGCATCTCTTGAAGATTGAGACGCAGGTTGCCGATGGCGCGAAGCTGTCGGACTATTTGCACGCACGAAAGTGAGTGCGGGAGTCGTTGCCGCTTGAGCAAAGGACGTCTTGCGTTGTCTCCAGCCGTAAAGATCAAGCGCCTGATTTCATCGGCCAGTTGGCGGTGACGAGTCCTTTGTAGCCGCCGATGAGCGAAGTGACATTCTTGTAACCCATCTTCTGCGCGGCATCGCAGGTGAGCGCGGAGCGGAAGCCGCCGCCGCAATACATGATGATCTCGGCATTCTTGTCCGGGTAAAGCATCTCCAGGTCGCGCTCGAAAATCCCTTTGCCCAGATGCACGGCTTCCGCCGCATGACCAGCGGTCCACTCATGATCTTCGCGCACGTCTATCAGGAGTGCCTTGGGGTTGGCCGTCAGCCGGGCGCGGGCGTCGGCGATGCTGACTTCCTTGATGCGTTGCTTGGCGTCGTTGACGAGCGCGAGAAATCCGGGTGAATGATCCATGTAGGCAAAGTAAGCAGAGCAGCAGAGCGGTCAAACAAATTTCCAGTATTGCTGGCAGAGACTCACTTATCCGTTTCCAACGGAAATCGCAGCACGTTCAGCACGACATGGCCGGAGGCCCAGATGTCATCGAGAAATTTGTCCACGTTCTCGCCCGCTACTCGCACCACGCACTCGGGGCGATTATCCTGTTCGGCGGAAATCAAGCTGACCACGCGCATGCCGCGTTTGCGCGCTAGTTGACCGATGAAACTGAACACATCTTCGTCCCGGGAGACATCGAACGTGATACGCACGCCCTTGCCCGGGAGGGACAGCAAGCTGACGATGGCGCGAAAAATATCTGATTCGGTGATGAGCCCGACCATGTGGCCTTCGTGCAGGACGGGCAAGGCGCCGATCTTCCGGTCGCGCATGGTGGCGGCAGCTTCCTCGATGGGCGTGGCCGGGGTGACGGTTTCGGTTTCGCGTTCCATGATTTCCCCGACGGTCTGCGGCGCTTGCTTGGCATCCGGGGCTTCGACGGCGAAAGGATTCACGTCCGGCGGAAAAGCGTGCAAAATGTCCGAGGCGGAAACCATGCCGAGCAATCGAACCTCGTGACCGTGCGTTTCCGTGACGGGCAGCCGGCGCACCCGTTTGCGGGCCATGAGTGTCGCCGCATCGGCGACCGATTCGTTTGGGCCGATGGTTACTACGTTCCGTGTCATCCACATGCTGACGATCATTTGAACCCTTTGGTTGAGCCGCTTTGCCATGAGCGAAGCGGCTTCCCGGCGCGGGGGCAAGCCAAGATTTACTTTTTCCAAGCCGCACTTTTGCGCTACGCTGGCGGCATGAATTTGTTGGAACAAATGACGCAATTGGCCAAACAAGCCAAGACCGCGTCGCGCGAACTCGCCAAGCTGACGACGGCAGAGAAGAACGCCATCCTCCTGGCGATGGCCGATGCGCTGGAAGCCAATGCTGCCGCTATAAAGGATGCCAACGCGCTGGATATGGAATTTGGCGCTAAAGCCGGACTCTCCTCAGCGATGATCGATCGCTTGAAGCTGGATGACAAACGCATCGCGGGCATGGCGAAGGGGCTGCGCGAAGTCGCGGCGCTGGCTGATCCGGTCGGGAGGGTTTTGGATGAGCGCACGCGGCCCAACGGTCTGAAGCTCCAGAAGATTTCCACGCCCATCGGCGTAGTGGTCATCATTTATGAGTCACGCCCCAACGTGACGGCGGACGCGGCGAGTTTGTGCTTCAAGTCTGGCAACGCGACGATTCTGCGCGGCGGCAAAGAAGCATTGAACTCAAATCAGTTCATTGCGAAGACGATGATTGCCGCCGGGCGCAAGGCGAATGCGGCTTTTCCCGAACACGCGATTCAAGTTGTGCCCACGGCGGAGCGCGAGGCGATCCCCGCGTTGCTGTCGCTCACGCAATACGTGGACCTCTGCATGCCGCGCGGTGGGGAAGGCTTGATCCGTGCCGTGACCGAGTGCAGCAAAGTGCCGGTCATCAAACATTACAAGGGCGTGTGCCACGTGTTCGTGGATGCCGAAGCCGATTTGAAGATGGCCGAAGAGATCGTGTTGAACGCCAAAGTGCAGCGCCCCGGTGTTTGCAATGCGGTGGAGACATTGCTCGTGGACAAAGCTGTCGCGAAAAGCTTTTTGCCGGCCATTGGCCTGCGGCTTGGCGAGAAGCAAGTGCAGCTACGCGTGGATGAGACGACGGAAATCGTCTTGAAATCCGCCATTCCCAATCCGAAATCCGAGATCAAGCGTGCCAGTGAGCAAGATTGGTCCACCGAATACAACGATTACATCCTCAACGTCCGCGTCGTGGATGGCGTGCGTGCGGCGATTGAGCACATCAATCACTACGGCTCGGCGCATTCAGACAGCATCGTCACGAAGAACGAGGCGCGGGCGAAGCAGTTCCTCGCCGAAGTAGATAGCGCGACGGTGTATTGGAATGCTTCGACACGTTTCACCGATGGTGGCGAGTTCGGTATGGGCGCGGAGATCGGCATCAGCACCGACAAGATCGGCGCGCGCGGGCCGATGGGCTTGGAGGAATTGACGAGTTACAAGTGGCTCGGGTTTGGCGCGGGACAAATCCGCGGCTGATTTCGTGATGATTCCGGGCTGGTGCGGTCGGAGTCATTGGTGCAAAGGGAAACCATGATGACTACCAGAATCATTTTTGTTGTCGTTGCCGGACTGCTCGGAATTTTTAACAACGCCTCAAAAGCGAGTGCGGGAATGGATGGGCCAAAAATTGGAGCGCGGCCGCCAGCGTTAAATTTGAGTCAGGTCATGCAAGGCGCAGAATTGCGTGATGTCACATGGGAACGGCTCAAAGGCAAGGTGGTGGTGCTGGAGTTTTGGAATACGCGCTGTGGTCCATGCATTTCGGCCATTCCGCACCTGAACGCCTTGGCTGAGCAATTCAGCAATCGCCCGGTGGTGTTCCTTGCCGTCACCGATGACAACGCGGATCACGCGAAAGATTTCCTGCTGCGAAAGCCCATGAATGCATGGGTGGCGATTGATGGAGCGTTGGGCGCGACCCGGGAGGCGTTCGATGTGGTGGGGATTCCGCATACCGTGATCGTCGCGCCGGCGGGAAACATCGCCGCGATCACGCACCCCGCGAAACTCAAGGCGGAGCATCTCGAAGAAGTCTTGTCAGGCAAGCCGTGTTCTTTGCCGCCACCAGAACCGATTGCCGACAATAATGACGAGGAAGTTTCGGTGGCGGCAGTGGCCAAGCCAAGAATTTTGGAGTTTGCCATCACCGGTCCATTTCCGCGACCGCGGGGCGCGTTTAATTCGATCGCTTGGAACGAGTCCCATACGGAATTTCAGGCGGAAAAGGCCTATCTCCGGAATGCGCTTAGCGGATATTTTGGCATCAACGAAAAGTTTGTGGTGGAGACAGCCAAGTTACCCGACGGCTTGTATAATATTAAAGTTTTCGGTCCGACCAACTGGGCAATGAATCTCAAGGCTCAATTCCGATCTGCCTTTGAAGCGGCGTTTGGACTGAGTGTGCAGACCAACCAGTGTGAGGTGGAAGTGTATGTGATGACCCGTGGTGACGGAACTAACGCGCCCAATTTGAAGCTAGCAACCAAACCCGGTGGCGGAGGTGGGCAACCGGGGGGATTCCGGCTGAACGGTTCGCGGATGGATTCGATTGCTTGGATGTTCCAAGACAAACTTGATCGCCCTGTCATTAATGAGGTGGCCTCCACAAATCTTTGGGGCGCTGATCTGCGGTGGAAAATGACCGCGGGCGAGCTGTTTCTCTCGGGGATCGGGCACAAGAAATTGGATGAGGAGCTGCTCGAACTAATTTTTTCTGAAACTGCGCCGAAAGATACGCCGCAGAAAGTCTTGGCCGCAGCCAAGGCCAAGCTCAGTCCGGAAGACTTTGCGACCCTATCCAATGAACTGGCGAAACCAGTGGCGCAGCGTTTTCAACCTGATCCGGCGGCGGTGGTCCAGGCGGCGCATGAGCAGTTGGGGCTGGAACTGAGGCTGGCCAAGCGGGTCGTCACCATTTTGGAAGTGACGCGGCTGGATTAGCGCGGGGCGAATTTACCGGCGTGCCATTCGTTGCCGCATCAACAGGACGCTCGTGATTAGCAAGATCCCAGCCCCCGGTTCCGGCACGAGCGTGTAACCCAGCACATCAAACGCCTGCAGGTCGGTGGCGGTCAGCGTCATCAATTCGCCCGGGAATGCCGTCGGGTCCATGAGGCCAAGGCCGAGGGAATCTTTCCAGTGGCTCGCCTGCCGGCCATCGCCATAAACGACGCCATTGGAGAACAACGCGAGTTGAGTCGTCCCGCCGTCCACGAAAAAAACTTGGCCCGGTTGTCCGCGGTGTAGTCCGAAACGCCAGCACCAAAAGCCAGGCTTGCCGTCGAGTAACGGAACAGATCGAGCAGGTCGGAACTGAAGCCACTGTCGGGGTAGTTGCCGCCCAGTTGATCCAGGTCATCCACGCCGCTGACAAAACCGAGCGCGTGACCCAGTTCGTGTGTGGCGGCGCCGATGAAATCAAATTGTCCGGCGGAAATCCCGTTGCCTGGATCGAAATCGAAACCAAAATCAGAATTGAACCGGATGAACGCGTCCGGCGTGCTGGTCGGGGAAAGCAAGCCCAGCGCCTTGGCGTTGGCGGTGGTCAGGCCCACGCGGTTCATCGAACTCAGATAGGGGGTGGCGCTGTTGCCGCCGTGGGGATTGTTGCTGGTATGGTTGATGATGCGGTTGTAACTCGCCCCCGGTTGCAGGGCGGCATAGGCCGAATAGTCGGCGGTGGAAGTGCGGTGGCTGCCCAGCGCGGTCAGGATATCAGGGTAGGAGTATTCCCCGAAATCACTGCCCGCCTGCCCGATGATGGATGATCCGAGCGAGGCGAAGCCGATTTGCACGTTCACCGTAATGTTGTCCGCCAGCACCGCCGACCAGCGGTGCGCCGCCATCGTGAACCCATCAATGGCAAACTGCGGTGTGCCGGCTTCTGGGATGAGATTGAAGGTGACGTTGGCGTGGGTGTTTGCGGGCAGGAGCAGCAGTGAACCCGTCAGCGCGGCGGCATGACGCAGGTACGGTTTAGATTTCGACATGCAATAGTTCCGGGTTTGGGCGGAACAAAACAAGAGTCTCGCAACCGCCCGAATTGCGCAATCCGGCAATCTGCGGACAGAAGGCAGTTGGTGACGGGCTAGCTTAATTTCTGCAAAGCCGCGGCGCCGGTCATTCCCGGTTCAATTCCCAGGCTGCGTGCCGCATCCGAAACAGCGACAACCTTTGCGGTCAGCATATCCTCGTGAGTGTTGACGCCGCGGACGATTACTGCGGCCTCGCCGGTTCGATTGAAGGTTTCGATGTTAAAGTAACCGCACCCCATGACTCCCTTTCGCACACTAATCAATAGCAGCGGGGATTGTAAGGCGACGTGAAATTTCTCAAATGATTCCAGATTCATAGGGTTGATTTGGTTTACCAAATGTCCGGTTGGGTCTTAAACCGTCAGCTTGCGGTTGCGCGCAGCCACCTTCCAGTGTTCCGTGGCGACGCCGGAGCGGATGACGACGACTTCTGCGTGCAACGCCACGGTGGGGCACACATGCCGGGGAATGCCGTACAGAACATCGCCCACGGCGAATTCATTGGCGCGGCTGGTCTCCACCACCAAGTGCTCTTCGCTGTGCGCGATGGCTCGGGCGTCGGGCAAGTTTAAAAATTCTACGCGCGGGTGCGGTTTTTCCGCGGCGATGGCTTTGTGGCCCAAGTCCAGGCAAAGCCGGTCTGCTCCGGGCTTGCTGATGACCCGCGTCAAAACCAAGGCGGCGTTCAGGAAATCCAGATCAGGGCATTGTTCCCTGTAACTGGTGTCCCAGAAAATGCTCGTGCCCGGACTGCATTCAACTCCAGTTCGTCGCGCGTGAATCGGAAATGTCGGCGTGCCGCCGGCAATGATTCGGAGCACGGGTAAGTCAGCCAGTTCGCTTCTTAATGCAGTCACTGTGGCAAATGCCTCGTCACAATTTTTCGTGCGCAACGCGACGTCCTTGTCGTCGATGTGGCCGTCATAAGCGTGGAATCCTAACGCCTCCAAGCCGGGCAGTGAAGCCATCAATCGGTAAAGGGCCGTTGCTTTTGGTCCGGGTGCGATGCCGCTGCGGCGCATCCCGCAATCAAGGTCAAGCAACAGCTTGATAGTCACTCCCGCTTGGGTCGCTGCAGTGGACAGCCTGCGAATGACGGACTCGTCATCAGCGATAGTAGCAAAACTCGTCTGGGGAAATTTTTTGATCAGTTGGATGAGGCGTTGCACCTTTGGTCCGACCGGCTGATGCGCCAGCACCACGTCTGCCGCACCACAACTCGCGACCATCTCCGCTTCCGCGATGGTGGCGCATTTGAACTTAGTGATGCCGTGCGTCATCTGCATTCCGACGAGTTTCGCCAGTTTGTGCGTCTTCACGTGTGGACACAAGCGTTTCGGCCCGCCTGCGAGGGCGATCATGCGCCGGACATTCTCCTCAGCGCGTTCCTCGTAAACTAGCAGTGCCGGGGAATCTACTTCGGTGACGTTGGAGATTTCGTGCCATGGCGCGTTATGCATAATCGGGCTAGTTGCTTTCGTTTGCTGTTTTTGGGCCAGTGGCCTTGGCGCTGAGCACGCGGAGAGTCATGTACGTTTCGTTGTCGCCGATCTTTTCAACCAGCAAAGCGGTCACGCCACCGCAGATCAACAGTGGTGGTTTGGGGCTGGTGGCAACCAAGGTGATCTTTAGTGCGGGTTTGTCATTCAGCGAGAGTTGCCACGGGAAATAATAAATTGGCGTCGCGGCTGGGACATGCCAGTCCGTGGAAGACGCTGGCAAGGGGAGATTGTCGTTCCCAAAGGAGATATTAACGTCCACCCCCCGGTGCTTGATAAGCGACCAAAGCGATGGCGTCTCAATCAGCTTATAAAGCAGATCTTCCAACCCATCATTGTGCTGTACGATGTTGAAGTAGGACATTAGCGCCGGAAACGTGGCGCAGATTGCGCGTTGCTCGTCTGGGGTCGGGTTCAATGCCAGCAACGCCTTTGATGTCACTGGCCCGGAAAAATTCGTGGTCTGCCCCCACCGATGTAGCAGGGCGGCGGGTTGGTCCAGGCCCAGCGCCAGAAAATCTTCCGTAACGGCAAATTCCGATTTTGTCACATTGACCTTGGCCGGTTTGTTCGTATCGATTGGGTCGAACGGACCGAACATCTGAAGTTGCATCGGCACGATTCGCGATTTGAACTGAATATCCCCAAAGCTGGATTTAACGACGAAGGTTGCTGTCGGTTCGTTCGTCTTGGCTGCGTTGGGGGCGGCAATTTGCAGATGCAGCAACCATTGTTGTTGCTTCTTTTTCTGGACGAATGTGGCCAATACGGTGGCATGATCGCCTGGTCGTAAGTTGTTCATGCTCGCCGAGCTTTCCACCCCTTCGAGCAGGATATGATTGGACTTCGCGCTAGCGATCAACGTCGGACAGGCAGGAATCGGCTTGAGTTTGACTGGTAGCTCAGCAGCAACCGAGGTCAGCATTCCGATCGCCAACCACAACAGCCAGTGTCTGGCTTTCATTAGTGTTCTGGCGGCAAACATGCGTTGGGCGGGATTTATTTTTTGGTTTAGCCGCCGCGCGAGGATTTCATGAATGTCGCTCAGAGTCGAGCAGGTGAAATCCTGTCCGTGCTTTGCGCCTGAGTTTTCACGGTCGAGAAAGGCGGACCGCGCCCCGGCGGCTTTTGCGCCGATGACATCTTTCGGCTCGTTACCGATGTAAAGCATTTGGTTTGGTTCGACGTTCAGGCGTTTTGCCAACTCGCGATAGCCAGCAGGTTCGGGTTTGCGCACGCCGACTTCCACCGAGGTCAGCAGCACATCGAATAAGTTTGTGATGCCGGCACCGGAAATGTCACGCTGCACAAACGTGCGTGGCATCCCGTAGGCCACATCGGTCAGGATTCCTGTTGGAAAACCTTTGGCGCGCAACGTCTGGAGCACCTCCACCGTTTCGGGATAAGCGCTCATGCGCTGTTGGAAAAAGGTGAAATAAGCTTCGATGGCGGCGTTGATGTGCTTGACGGGATCTAGCGCCCAAGCTTTCAAGATCGAAGTGAAGATGCTTTCTGCCGGCACTTCGTGAGTGCGTGGCACGGCGCGGGTGTTGTGCTGCGTCAGGATTTCCTTGGCGCGGGCAAGTTGTTCTGCTGTCGGTGTCGCGTCACAACCTTTCGCCACCGCGGCCAAAGCGTCCGGATACATGGCCGCCCAGCTCATGGGCGTGTCACGATAAAAGAGCAGGGTGTCGCCCAGATCGAATCCAACAGCGCGGATCATTTCCCGCGATTGTGCGCGAGACTCACTTCGGCTTCAACTGCGGGAACAGGATTACGTCGCGGATGCTTTCCTGGCCGAGGAGCATCATGCAGAGGCGGTCAATGCCGATGCCGATGCCGCCCGCTGGAGGCATGCCGTGTTCGAGCGCGACGAGGAAATCTTCGTCCAGCTTCTGTTGCTCGCCGCCGGCTTGATGTTCCAGCGCGGTGCGTTGCTGGATGGGATCGTTCTGCTCGGTGTAGCCGGGGGAGATTTCCTGGCCGTTGATGCAGCACTCGAAGACTTCGACGGTCGTCGGGTCGTCAGGTGAAAGCTTGGCGAGCGGCACGAGTTCCTTCGGCAGGTGCGTGACAAAGGTCGGGTTGATGAGCGTTGGCTCGATGAACTTGGAGAACACGGCGTTCGTGACTTCAAAGTCCTCAAACTCCTTACCGATCTCCGCGCCCATGTCATGCGCTTTTTGACGGCGTTCAGCCGCAGAGATTGTAAACCAATCCGCGCCACACTTTTCCTTGATGGCATCGTTGTATTTCACGCGCCGCCACGTGGTGAGATCAATCGTCCGCGTAACCTTGCCTTCCGCGTCCTTGAATTCGATGACCAGCGTGCCGAGGACTTTCTGCGCGATGTGTTTGATGAGCGATTCGACGGTTTCCATCATTGTCTCGTAATCGCCGAAGGCCTGATAGGCTTCGAGCATCGTGAACTCGGGATTGTGCCGGCGCGAGAGGCCTTCGTTGCGGAAGTTCTTGCCGATCTCGAACAGCTTATCAATGCCGCCCACGAGCAGCCGCTTGTGATACAGTTCCAGCGCGATGCGCAGGTAAAATTCGCAGCCAAGCGCGTTGTGAAAGGTCTTAAACGGTTGCGCCGCCGCGCCGCCGGGAATGGCTTGCATCGCGGGCGTCTCGACTTCCACGTAGCCGCGACTATGAAAGAAGCTGCGAATCTCGTGCACGATGGCGCTGCGCTTGAGGAAAACTTCCTTCACGTCGGGATTGCCGATGAGATCGAGGTAACGCTGGCGATAACGGATCTCCGTGTCCTCCAAGCCGTGCCACTTGGCGGGTGGTGGACGCAGGGCTTTGGATAGGATGGTGAATGATTCGAGCTTGAGGCTCGGTTCGCCGGTCTTGGTGCGGAACAACGTGCCCGTCACGCCAATAAAATCGCCGAGGTCCAGATGTGTGAAGACATGCCATTGTTCTTCACCCAGCGCATTCTTTTGCGCGTAAACCTGGATGCGCCCGCTCTGGTCGCGCACGTCCACGAAGATGGATTTGCCCATCTCGCGATGCGCGGTGATACGGCCGGCGACGGAGACTTTTGTGCCTTCGGGCAGTTTGCCGGAATCGAACCCGCTGCGGGCGTCATTGCACTTGGTATCGGGCTTGAACTTGTTCTTAAACGGGTCAATGCCCTTGCTCTTGAGTGCGGTGAGCTTGGCTTTGCGTTGTTCGATCAATGAATTCGTATCTTCGGCAGACATGCGGCGGGAAATAGAACACGAATTGGCCGCAAAAACCAAGCAAACAAACGAGGGCTGGGTTAACCACGAAACACACGAAGGACACGAAAGGGAAAGGTAGGGCGTGCCCTACCAGTCTGCTGGGAATTTTAACGCCCCTTCAGCCACTGTGGGGTAGCCATCGTGCGATCAATCACCATCTGGCCGGCAAAGTGTTCAGCTTCCGACCGGTCCGTCAGGACTTTGGTGATGAGTCGGCGATGGGATTTTTCCAGGACTTCGTAGGCGACTTTCAGTTTAGCCAGTTCGATCCGGACTTCTTCGAGAGAGGCGTTTGCGCTCATGATAAGACTTTTGTAGAGCTGGCGGCTCAGGTGAGTCGCCCAACGCGAAAGAATTAGCATAGGCGAGGCCACATGCGTGAAGGGCGGCAAGCCAGCGGGGTGTTGCAGAATGCAGAGTTCATTTTCAGCTAAAAACCGTTAAAGGATAGGAAAACTGGCGTCCCGGCCCCGGTTGCCACCCGGGGAAACGCGCTGTCTGATTCAAGGGAGACAGTCTGAATACGTGCCTCGTTTTGTGGCGGCAAGCTCAGTAGCGGCTACTGAAATCATTTTGTGACTGTAGTGGCGCTCTGCAAGCGTCGGTTTTCGCGAAAGTGTGTGTTCCGGCGGTCACAGAACGCCGCTACAGCGGGCTTTGAAACCGGCGCCACGCATGTTTATGCGGGTAGGCGAGGTGGCTTTGACGTTTACGGATTGAGTTGAATGCGGAAAATTCCGATAGTCTTTTAAGTCAAAGTCGTAATTGAACGCCGTCGTAAGTTGTTTTGGGCGACCGGGGAGCATCCTTCTCATACTGTCACTGGTGTGCTGGCGTAATCTCGCGCACGGAAACATACTGTTGTCGGAGCCATTTAACTACACCAACGGTTCGCTGGTGACGGTCAGTGCCGGGCAGTGGACCACGCACAGTGGGACGGCGGGGGAAACGCTCGTCGCGTCGGGGCGGGTCGAATTGCGCTCCTCTCAAACTGAAGACGTCAGTGTGTTAGTCCCCGGGCAACCTTACGCCGCTGCGGATACCAATGCGCTCTATGCCAGCTTCACGGTGAATTTTTCCAGCCTGCCCTCCAGCGGGGGTAATTACTACGCGCATTTCAAGGGTGCGGGGACCAGTAATTTTCGCGCCAAGGTCTTTGCGCTCTCAGGTGGGGCAGGTGCGGGACAATATTTTCTCGGGCTCGCTGGTAACGACAATGTTCCGGTCGTCACCAACTTGGTTGCGTTGCAAACCAACTACGAGCAGCGGGTCTATTTGCGTTATACATTGAACACCGGGGCGGCAACGCTCTGGGTGAATCCGGAGACGGAGAATTCGCCTTCGGTCACCGCGACTGATGCCACGACGGTGAGTTCGATCACGACGCTCGCGTTCCGGCAGGATTCTGGCATTGGAGTGATGACGCTGGATGATCTGCGGATCGGGACGGCGTTCGCGGATGTTTATGCCGCGCCGAGTCTTGTTGCTCCGACGATCACGCAACAGCCGGTGAATACTTCTGCCGTCGAGGGCGGGGCGGCGACGTTTAGCGTGACGGCCACTGGCTCTGCGCCGCTGAGTTATCAGTGGAAGTTCAATAATGCGCCGGTTACCGGCGCGACTAATGCCACGCTCACCTTGACCGCGTTGACCACCAATGCCGCCGGACAATACAGCGTCACGGTGACGAATCTGGCCGGGGAGCCAACAGGACCGGCAGCGACGCTCACGGTGATTTTGCCCAATGCCAGCGGCACCTTGACGCTGGTGCATTACAATGTGAAGGGGAACTTCGCTGCCGACTGGAGCACAAACGCCGCCCAAGTGCAGGCAATCGCGCGGCAGTTGATCTACCTGAATCCCGACCTCATCTTGCTCAATGAAATTCCTAATGGTTTCCGTTACGAGATGACGAATTGGATGACGGCGTTCTTTCCAACGTATCAACTTGCGGTTAGTCCCGGCACAGACGGAACGATCCGCAGCGGCGTCATCAGTCGTTATCCAATCAGCCGTTCACAATCGTGGCTGGATGGCGTGAGTCTGACGAACTTCGGCTACAACGGCACTTACACCCGCGACTTGTTTGAGGCGGAAATCGTTGTGCCCGGTGCAACCGAATCGTTGCATGTGTTTTCCACCCACCTCAAGTCCGCGGCGGATACTGACAGTCAGCAACGGCGGGCGGCTGAATGCAGCGCGGTTTCTAATTTCTTTGTGAACGTATTTCTGCCCACCAATGGCTGGAAACCGTATCTGCTCACCGGCGATTTGAACGAGGATGTCAATCTGCCCATGAGCCAAAACTTGCAGGCAATCCAACGGCTCACTAACGGCACGGGCCTCCGGCTGACCACGCCGCTGAATCCGTTCACGCTGACGCGCATGACGCACTCCATCCAGGGTTCGCTCGATGCGCGGTTCGATTACGTGATGCCGGCGGGGGTATTATCTTCCAACATCGCCGCCAGCCAGATCTTCCGCACGGACCTGTTGCCACCGCCGCTACCGCTGAATTTGAATTCCAACGATGACATCGTGGCGTCGGATCATTTGCCGGTCGTGATGGTGTTCAATTATCCCGATCCGCAATTGCGCACCGCGCTCAGCGTGAGCAATCAAACGGTGACGCTGAGTTGGCCCGCGTTGGTGGGGCGGAAGTTTGCGATCCAATCCAGCACGAATCTCACGACGTGGACGGCAACGGCCTCCAACCTCACCGCGTTGTCATCGCAGCCGACGTGGACAACTTCTATCACAAACGCAGCGCGATTCTATCGCGTGGTGCGGACGCCGTAGGTGGTGGCGACGTCCTCGTCGCCTCGGTATTTCAATTCCCCCAAATACTCAAGCGACAGAGGCGTCGCCGCTATAACTGATTCCGGGATGGAAAACTGGTCGCGGAGCAGATATAAGATGGTTATGACGGCGATTGAACGCGACATCCTGAAAGCCTTGCAAGATCTGGACGCCACCGTGAAGACGATGGCCACAGCCAATCCCAAGCCCAATCTCCTGCCGTTGCTCCAACATATCGAAACCCTCGCAGACCAACTGCCGCGTAGCACGGCGCCGGACCTGTTGCACTATATGCAGAAGAAGAGTTACGAGAAGGCGCGGCTCTGGTTGGAGGGAAGTTTCGCTGAAATCCAAAAAGGCGGTTGTCTGCGCTGATGCAATTCGACGATACCATCGCGGCGATTGCCACGCCGCTCGGCGAAGGCGGCCTCGCGGTCATCCGCATCTCTGGTCGGCACGCGCTCGCGGTTGCGGACAAAGCGTTCACGCCGGTCGGCCTCCATTCCAGCAAGCCGAGCAGCGCTGTGAGTCACACGATTCACTATGGCAAGATCCTGCGTGGCAGTCAGCAGGTGGACGAAGTGCTCTGTGCGGTGATGCGTGCTCCGCGCACGTTTACCCGCGAAGACGTGGTGGAAATTACCTGTCACGGCGGCATCCTTTCGACCAAGACCGTTTTCGACACTGTGCTCGAGTGCGGGGCGCGGCCCGCGTTGCCGGGGGAATTTACGCAGCGCGCTTTTCTCAATGGGCGGCTTGATCTCGCGCAAGCCGAGGCCGTGGCGGACTTGATCCACGCTCGCACGGAACTCGCCTTGAGCGCCGCGAATGAACAGCTCGCTGGGAAACTTTCCCAGCGCATCAATCAACTGCGGGACGAGTTGATGCTCACGCTTGCGCACATCGAGGCGCACATTGATTTTCCCGAGGAAGACATCGCGCCCGATACGCGGGCGGCGTTGGAGGGTCGTATGGCGCGCGGCATCGCGTTCATGGAGGAACTGCTGCGCACGGCGAATGAAGGACAGATTTTGCGGCGTGGCATCCGCGCGGCAATCATCGGTCGCCCCAACGCGGGTAAGTCCAGTCTGCTCAATCAACTGCTCGGTCACGACCGCGCCATCGTCTCGCACATTGCTGGCACGACGCGGGACACGATCGAGGAGACCGCCAACGTGCGTGGGATTCCGGTGGTGTTCATTGATACGGCGGGCTTGCGCGAAGCGAAGGATGAGATCGAGAGTGAAGGCATCCGCCGCAGTCGCGAATCCTTGGCCAAGGCGGAGTTGATTCTACATGTGCTCGACGCCAGTGAGCCGTTGCACGCGGAGGACGAAAAACTTTTTGCCGAGTTCGCCGCCAAGAAGCGCATTGTCATCCGCAACAAGGTGGATTTACCAGTGCGGCTCGTCTTCAAACCCGAAACCCGAAATTCGAAATCCGAAACCGGTCCGGTAGTGGATGTATGCAGCAAGTCCGGCGTGGGGCTCGAACCGCTTAAGGATGCCATCAAGGCGCTCGTGTGGTCGGGGAGCATCACGGCGGAGATGGCGCAGGTGACGATCAACTCGCGGCACCAGGACGCTTTGAAGCGGGCGACGGGCAGTCTGCGGCTGGCGTTGGACGCCATGCGCGGTGATGCATCGCTGGAATTTGTCGCGTTGGATCTTCGCCAAGGGATCGCGGCGGTCGGGGAAATCGTGGGCAAGACGACGACGGAAGATCTGCTTGATGCTGTCTTTAGTCAGTTCTGCATCGGGAAGTAACAGGTGAGTTTTTTCGGAGTGCTGGTCTCCAACCCAACAAGTTTCAGGATCATCATTTCATCGTGCGGGGTCCGGAGACCGGTGTGCTAACTCAAAACCGGTTTCTGAACTGCCGCTTTGGGAGTAAGTGCGGTGCGCTACGATTCCTGCTTGGCCGGCGGGGTAAACCATTTTTCCTTCGGGACAATCGCGGCTTGGGGCGGGTTCGCCATGTAATGCGGCGACATGATCTGCACGCCGTATTCGTTGAATACGTCCTGAATGTTCCCGTGCAGTTGTGAAAGCACCGGGGGGCGTTGGGCGGGTTTTTCCAACGGCACGCGCAGTTCATATTCCACGTAGAAGTCGGAGAGCGCACGTTGGAGAACGATGGGTTGCGGCTGGGGCTTCAAACCGTTCGTACGTTTGGCGGCTTACGAGCAACATCGCGTGGACCTGACGCCACGGGGTGTCGTAACCAATCGTCACGGTCGCGGGCACGAGCACGCTGTCCGTGTGCGTTCAAGCGCGAGTAATTGATCAACGTGCCATTGGCGATCAGACTGTTGGGCAGGACGATTTCCTCGTTGCGATTCGTCACCAATCGGGAGGAGATCAAGCCCATGTTTGTGATGGTGCCTTCGTGTTCGCCGATGCGGACGTAATCGCCCGGGCGGCAGATGCGGTTGTAAACCGCCGCGAGCCCGCCGACGAGTTGCGCGATCAAGTTGCCCGAGCCGAGCGAGATCATCAGGCCGGCCATCACGCTGATGCCGCGGAACGCCGGCGTCTGGCTGCCGGGAATGTAGGGAAAGGCCACGATGATCGCGGTGATCCAGATCAGGATCGCCACCAGGCGTTGGGTGATGGGTGCGGCGGTCGGGTCGAAGAGTTTTGATTTGCTGTGGCCCCGGGCCACGGCGGCAAAGAAGCGTTTGTTGGCGGTGGTAGCAAAGCGGGCCAGGGCAAAGATGATGAGGGCGATGCACAAGTTGGGCAGTTCGTGGAGCGCGCTGCGGCCCAGGGGTGCCGAGGGCGGCCAGAAACTTGGTGTGCAATCCTTCGCCCATCGCGCGGGTGAGCGGGAAGAGTTGCAACACGAATTCCAGCCAGATGAACGTGGCGCTGATCGTCACAATCCAGAAGCCCGCCGTCATCAGGCTGCGCAGGACGGCGACGAGATTTTGCAGGCCGAAGATGCGCAGCGAATGAGATTTGATCTGGTCGGCCTTGTCGGCGGTGAGTTTGATGAGGCGGGTTTCGATCCAACGCCGGTTGCGCGCCAGCAGCCAGATGAAGACGATCAGTCCAAACGTCATGCCGGCGGCGATGGCGATGGATTTGATCAAACTTCGTTGGCTATGCAGTTCTTCCAACTCGGCGACGACGAGGCCCAGACGTTGCTCTGTTTGCTGTCGGAGTGAGTCCAGTGTTTCCCCGGCCAGTTCATCCACATCCTGGGGCAGGATGAAGAAGACCGTCTGGCCATGGACGCGGAGTTCCGCCGCGCCTTCCATCACGTGCGATTCCGCCCGGAAACCATTGGGTTTTTTGATGGCGTTTTGGATGCGGACTTCGGCAGCGGCGGCACGTTGCTCGGGCGCATACGTGCCGAGCGTCGCGCGAAAAACGATGATGTCACGGTTCAGCACTTTCAACGTCGCAGGCGTGGGCGAGGCGTTTGTGCGGTCTTGAGCGGTGAGGTGGATTGGCTGCCAGCCGGTGAGCCATGTGAGCAGGCCAAAGAGTATGAGTTTTCGCAAGCGAGCGCAGCGCTTGTTCTTGAACTGGCGGGCTGACATGCGTGCAGCTTGATTGTGCCACCGATGCCGGTCAACGCAGAATTGGCGTCGCGGGGGCAGGAACGTCTTGATGCTGATGTCGAGTGGCGGATGCCGTTGATGTGCGAGCGGGCAAGGCCGCAGCGGGTATCAAATCACAGGCGCACTTCAACGCGTTGAGAGTGGCGTGAACGCCGCCTCCTGCTTTGATTAGACCAAATGTTTGACAGATAACTTAGTAATTCGACGAAAGCCCAGGCAATCAACATGGTCACGACAGTGTGACTCAGGAAGTGTGCGCCTTTGAGCATTTGATATCCGCCCAATAGCCAGCCAGCAGTCATTCCGGTGGCCAAACCAATCCAGCGACTGCGGCGTGAGTCTGAAAGTAGAGAGAGCCCAAATAATGCGAAACCGCCACTGGCATGACCGGCGGGAAAACATTTCCCACAATCGGGTCGATAACCCGGCGGGAGAGCATCAAAGAAGCGGAGATGTGGACGATCACCGCCGTAGCGGTCAATCGACCATGGGCAACTCAAGTCGGAACGCCGTTTCATGGCGCCAATGGTGATCGGCACGATTGTCAGGCAGAGCAGCATCGGCCAGAGACGGTGGCTTGGCCAGGGCAGTTCAACGCGCTGCAGTGATCGGGGCCGCCAACGAGTCGGGAAGAGCAACCAAACAACCAATCCGCCGCCCGCGATGGCCAGGACAATTTTAGAGCCGGTGTAAAATATCAGGCGCGGCCAAGGGGCTTGGTTATCTAGAAACCAGCGATGTTTTTCAAAATTATAAAAATGATCCTGCACCCACACATCGATATCGGTGAATTGAAACACCGCGAATGTGCCGGCCAACAGCAGCAGGGTGAGGGCAAAGCGGCTGAAGCTACTTTGCATGGGGGGACTGGTTCAATCCGTGGGCAAACAGAAAGCTGGCGGTCTGGTATTCACTGATGGCTTCGGAGAGAAGTCTGTTCCAGTCGCGTCTCACTGGGGGCTTCAGGTTTGCTGAAAGTAAACATCCGTTTGCGGCGCACGGGTTCTAGGTCCTGCCAGCTTTCCGGGGCGCACATAACCGAGGCGTTGGTAAGTGGAGATGAACGCGCGTTGTTCATCGGGAGCCATGCGGAGGACGTCTTTGCCGTAGAATCGGGAGTCGTAGCTCCAATCCATCAAGCCGAAAACCGTGGGCAGGAGGTCGATCTGGCTACACAGGATGCCAACTTGTTGGGGGGCGATTAACTTAGGATTCCAGACAATGGCGGGAATATGATAGCCGGGAATTGGCAACGCAGTTTTGCCGGCGGCACTGGCACAATGATCGCCCACGATGATGAACAAGGTGTTGGTGAACCATGGTTTCGTCTGTGCGGTTTCAAGAAATTTTCCGAGGGCGTAATCTGTATATTGCACGGCGCCTTCCCGATGTCCGGTGGGCAAGGCTACCTTGGCGGCGGGAAATCCGAAGGGACGGTGATTGGAAGTGGTCATCACGAAATGATGGAATGGTTTACCCGCGGCGAACGCCGCGTCCGCTTCGCGCAGAGTCCAGCGGAAGAGATCTTCATCGCACGCACCCCAGACCGTGGCATAGGTGATGTCAGATTTCGCCACAGAAGTACGGTCTACTACGCGATAACCGTTGGCGGCGAAGAAGGCATTCATATTATCAAAGTATCCGTAGCCGGAGTAGATGAACGCGGTGTCATAACCACGGCTGCGGAACAGTGACCCGACGGAGAACAGGTTGTCATTGTGCGGCCGGCGAACAATTGACTGTCCCGGGGTGGGAGGAACACAAAGGGTGAGCGCTTCCATGCCGCGGACCGTGCGGGTGCCGGTGGCGTAGAGATTGGTGAACACGAGGCTTTCGTCGAAAATTTTGTCAAGGTGAGGCGTAAGCCCGTTTGTATCGCCAAAACGGCCGAGGAATTTGGCGCTCAGGCTCTCGACGGTGATCTGAATTACATTCCAGTGTTTCTCAGGCAACGGATCGCTGATCGTCCGGGTGATGTCGCAGTTGTTTGTTGTGCTACCCAAAGTCGTTGCGGCGCCAAGGCTAGCCTTGGCCAGGCGGAACGCATCGGCCGTGGGCAAGGTTGGGTAAAATCGTTCGTAGTTGAGCGAGTTATCCCAGAACGCTGCAAAGAACGAGTAGAGCCCGTTGCGGGCAAGTTCTTGGTTGTAAACATTGCCGAACTCCGGAACGCATTGGTTGGACAGGCTGAAATGAAACGCGAGCGGGACCAGCAGCCAGAGCGCGCCCGGTCTCCGTCCGGTTGTCCATGATTCCGTGGCGGCAAACCAGCGTTGCAGAAAATTCATTTTCCACAGCAAATAAAAAATACCCGCAACGGAAAGCGTCAGCAGCCCGAAGATTAGGGGCATGGGGTAGGACTCCCGGATGTTGCCAATGACCTCGGTGGTATAAATCAGATAATCCACGGCAATAAAGTTGAAGCGGGAGGTGAACTCGTCCCAGAAAAACCACTCGGCAACTGCCCCGAATAGCAGCAGGTATAGCAAAGCCACGAAGCCGGCAATCGTCAGACCGCGAAACCAGCGGGTTGCGAACCAGTGTTGGGGCAGAAGCACGGCTACCAAGATGAGTGGGATGCTGGCGTAACTGACGGTCGCGAGGTCATACAGACTTCCGGTAAGGAAAACCGTGACAAGTTTGATCGGCTGGATGTCGATTAGGTGAAATCCCTGCCCAAGCAACGCCACCCGTGTCAGGAGGGCAATGGTCAGGAAGACCAAATAGAAAATTGCGACGCCACCAAAACGAGAGGTTAAGAGCCGTTGCCAACCAAGAGCAATTGATTGTCCCGTGCGAGCGGCAGTCGTCGTGAGCAACTTTTGGTTGGGCGCTGGATCAAACGGGTCATTCATCAGGATTTTTGCAGAGGTAGGTTGACAGTGACGGTCGTGAGTTGTTCAGGCGCGGAGGTAATGTGGATGTTGCCCCCATGCGCCCGGACGATCCATTGCGCGATGCTTAGGCCTAGGCCGCAGCCCTCGATCTCGTTGCTATGGGATTCGTCCCCGCGATAGAACCGATCAAACACCCTCGGCAAGGTTGCTGGGGAAATTCCCTTGCCGCTGTTGCTGATGGTCAAGACCGCCCCGTTGAGCCCGCCGTAGAGGCTTAGGGTGATCGAGCCATCGGGTTGATTGTATTTGATGGCGTTATCGGTAAGGTTGAGGAGGAGTTGTCGCAGACGATGCCGATTGCCGCGCATGGTCACGACATCGCATCGGGTCAGCATCACTTTGATGTTTTGCGCCAGCCCTAGGATTTCAGTGTCAGCCACGCAGTCTCGAACCAGCTCGTCGAGGCGAATCGTTTCGTGAGCCAAAGTCACCTGTCCGGCATCAGCCTTTGCCAGCAATGTCAAACCTTCGACAATCTTGGACAAGCGTTGCACTTCATCCAATTGGCTCGCGAACATTTCCTTTTGGGTCGGGGTGCTGCTTCGTTACGTCAGGGCAGCTTCGATTTCCCCGTGCAGGATGGTCAGCGGCGTTTTCAATTCATGCGAAGCGTGAAGTGTGAATTCGCCGATGCGATTGAATGAATCGAGCAGACGGGCGTTGGCTGCGTTCAGCGTCTTGGTAAGCCGGTCCACTTCATCGCCGTTTCCTGTGCAGGGCAGTTCCTGGCGCAGGTTATGGAGTTGCAGTTGTTCTGCGGCAGCCGCCAATTGATGCAGCGGAGTCAACGCCTTACGGAGTAATAGCCAGCCGCCAATAATCGTCAGGACGCCGGTTGGCACCCCGTAATATAAAACCACCTCGAAAATTTCATGGCGTACGGTGTCTGGAGGTTTTCCTTCCGCTTTGTGTTGGGCTCGCTCAATGACAAACTCGTAATAAATGACTCCGACCATCAATATAAGGGATGTGAGTAGCACCCCCGAATACCAGAGGGTCAGGCGGGTGCGAATGGTCATGCGCCCTCCTTCATCACATAGCCCACTCCCCGCACGGTGTGGAGCAATTTGATCGGGGCATTGCCATCAATCTTTTCTCGTAATCGCATGATGTAGACATCCACGAGATTGGTGCCGGGATCGAAGTCGTAATCCCATACGCTTTCCACGATGGCCATGCGGCTGCAAACCCGACCGGGCGTGCGGAGCAAAAATTCCAGCAACCGGTCATCGCGGGGCGTCAACTCTATGACCTGGTCACGGCGTTTGGCGACGCGGGTGATGGTATCAAGGGTGAGATCGCCGACGCGCAACTGCACTGACTGGTTTTGATTGCCGCGCCGGCCCACGGCCCGTACCCGGGCGACCAGTTCCGCCAGTACGAACGGCTTGGGCAGATAATCATCGGCACCCGCATTCAAGCCCGCCACCCGTTCGGAAATCTCGCCCCGGGCGGTGAGCAGCAGCACCGCGCTGCGGATATGGTTTTCCCGCAGTTGTCTCAGCACGCTGAGGCCATCACGCCCGGGCAGCATGAGGTCGAGGATGATCACGTCAAACGCCGTTGCGCTGGCCGCGGCAAGCACTCCGTTGCCCTCATGCAAGACATCCACGGCGAAGCCTTCCGCTTGGAGGGCCTTGCGGATAAACGATGCCATCTTCTTTTCGTCTTCAACGACTAATATGCGCATAAAACAGCCGGGCTGATCCAGTCTGCCAAGTTAAGATACTCAAATGACCCTAAACGTTCGGTAAAACATGTATGACAAAATTGTCATATACGGTTCATGCGTCTGTCTGTTTAACTGGTGCAAGCTGGACTCATTGGGGGAAAACGGTGATCCGAGTAAATATGAGTTATCTGAGCGTGAACAACATCATCAGCGCGGCGCTCGTCGCGGGGGCTGTCCTGTCTGGTTTTGGCCTGACAGTGCGCGCCAAGGAAACGGAGGAACACGCCGAAATCCAAGACTTCGCCAGCCTGGTGAAAGTCCGGGCTGAACCGGAAAAATCTCATGCCCTTACGCCGCCGAGGAACTAACTGTCGACCGCTGCACTCCGTAGCGTGACATCTCCAAGATCAAATCGGATTACCCGATTCGGGTTCAAACTTTCCCTCGCGCAAGAAACGGATTGTCTGTTTGATCGCCTGCTTGTTCTTCATCAGGAACGGATGTGTGGCTCGGAGCACAATGTGATCAGTCATGCCCACCAGCTTGGTGCGGGCGACAGAAACTTTCCCGTCATCGCGGCCAGGGATCATGAAGCTATTGATCCAATTGATCGAGCGACTTCCCGCAATGATGCCAATGCTGACGTTGGGCGGGCCGATGCGATTCGGCGCAGAGTTAGGTGCAGTGCCGAGTTCTGCGCCGGCTGGGCCGTTGATTTTCTGAAACAACCACCACGAGCCAAGTTTATCCACAATCTCGCTGCCTTGGTTTGGCGGACCAAGCATGACCACGCGCCCGGCGTTTGTGACTGGATGTCGCGCGAGATAATCGCGAACCAGAATCCCACCGAGTGAATGGCCGACGAAATGGATGCGGGTGGCCCCGGCAGTTTCACAATTACGGATGGTGGGGGCGAGGACGGTTTCGCTCAAATTGGTAACGGTATTGGTGCGCGAGGGGTAATCAATATTCCAGACGTGATAACCGGCGGCGGTCAGGGCGCGTTCCATCGCGTGCATGGAAGCACTGGAGCGGCACAGACCGTGGAGGAGAATGACGTGTTCGTTCATAGGCGCGGCGGTCAGGACCGGGGATGATAAGAGCAGTGCGAGCAGCGCCACCAGATTCACCACGGTGACCGGCCCGGCAGTTCGGAAGCGTTGAACAGATGCAAAACCGACTGGCATGCGTATCAGCTTGGTTGCCTCGATCAGATCGGTCAACGCGGAAGTCTGACTTCAAAATAGTCTGGGTATTTCGGTCAATCCGGGCTGAAATCTAGTCCGGTGAAGTGAGTCGGAGCAATCAAGTCCGTCGCAGACTTGGCCTAGTCGGGCTCAACTGAATTCAAGGCCAGAAAAGAGGATGCCCAGCAACCACACCGGGCATCCTCCAACCAACTATTGCCTGCCGCCTCTGTATCGGCAACGACTTCAATGGCTTGATCGGATTTATATTCATCGTTGTGATGAATTGCCGTAGGCTGATTTACTTGCGGGTGCGGAATGAAATTGGGCGTCTCCACACGGAGTCGAGCACTTTAGTGACCGAAGTTCACTGCTGCCGTGCCTGGGGGGGGGGCCGATATGTGTGGGTAGCTGCCGAAGCGGCGGCTGGCGGTCTGCTCGCCTGTTCTGATGGTTGTTGGTGCTGACTTCGAAAGTGTGGCGTGAAAATACGAATGACCTGATCAGCACCAACGAGTGCTAGATATGGGGCGAGGTTGGTTAGGTGTGCGCGATATTGGTATCGCTGCTTACGCTTTCACCGGCGTGGCATCCAGGCAGTTGCGCACGGTGTGGATCAGAGATTCTAAGTGGAATGGCTTTTGCAAAAAATAAGTGTTGGGGCGGAAGAGAAATTCCGTGTTCATGCCGGTGGCATCCAGGCTGTAACCGCTGGCATAAATCACCTTTAGTCCGGGAGTTTGCGCCCGGAGGCGTTCGGCCAGTTCGCGCCCGTTGAGGTTTCCGGGCATGACCATGTCAGTCAGCAGCAAATCGTAGGGGGCATTGAGTTTTAAGGCTTCCCATCCAGAAGTTGCCTCGATCACTTGGTAGCCAAATTTTTCCAAGGTCTGGCGCGTCACATTGCGAACAGTGTCGTTGTCTTCCACGAGCAAGATTGTTTCTGAGCCACCGCGCAGTTGCGGGTCGGTGTCGGTGGGGGAGATCGGTGGCTTGGATGGCTGGATAGCCGGCAGAAATATTGTGAACGTGGTGCCGACGCCGAGGCCGCTTTGGACGTTAATCCAGCCTTGGTGTTGCTTGACGATGCCGTAAACCGTGGCCAGTCCCAGACCGGTCCCTTTACCGATTTCTTTGGTGGTGAAAAAGGGTTCAAAAATGCGGGGAAGATTTTCCGCTGCAATGCCGACTCCGGTATCGCTAACCGACAAGCAGATAAATTTTCCGGGCCGGCCGTTTACATGTGGCAGCTTGGTGGCAGCGTTAAGGTGCGTCGGCTGGCTGGCAATGGTGATCTGGCCGCCATGTGGCAAAGCGTCGCGCGCATTGAGCACCAGATTCATCAAGACCTGTTCGATCATCCCTGCGTCGCCTCGGATGTACGATGGTCCAGTGGCTTGATAGTCGAGGCGGATATTCGCGCCGACAACCCGGGTCAGCATGGTAACCAAATTTCCGATAACTTCCTCGAGTTTGAGGGTGGCCAACTGCACAGTGTTTTTTCGGCCAAAGGCAAGTAGTTGCTGAGTCAGCTTGGCGGCTCGTTCGGTGGTTTTGGTGATTTGGAGCAGGAAATTTCGGGTGGCCGGATTCAGTTGGCTGTCGCTGCGGAGGGCCAGTTCCGCGCTACCTTGAATGACGGCTAGCAAGTTGTTGAAGTCGTGCGCGACGCCGCCTGCCAGCTGGCCGATGGCATCCATCTTCTGTGATTGGCGCAATTGCTCTTCCAGTTTACGGCGCTCCAGCCGTTCCCGCCGTTCGAGCAAAGCGCGTTGAGCAGCCGGGGCCAGGCGTTCGTGTCGATCTTTGAGGACGTAGTCGGTCGCACCGTTCTTGAGGCTTTCGATTGCCCGTTCTTCGCCGATGGTCCCGAAAAGAAGATGTAGGGGGTGTCTGACTGTATCTTTTGGGCGATGGCCAAGGCGGCTAAGCCGTCAAACTGAGGCAGTGAAAAATCAGAAATGATCAGATCGAAGTTTTGTTGCTGAAGGGCGGCTTCGAATTCCTCCCGGGACATGACGTGGTGATAGTTGCAGGTAAGGCCTGCTGATCTGAATTCCGCTTCCAGTAATTCGCGGTCATGCAGATTGTCTTCCAAGCACAAAAGCTGGAGGGGCTTTGTGGTGGGTATTATTTCCTTGTCTGTCGCGAGTGTTGACATGCGTCGATCAAGCCGCCCGTTTCAGTTTGAATCATCAACGTTCCAATCCGAGCACAACGTTACACCTTCCTACGGAGCGCTGATTTTTCAACCAACAAAATAACATAAATCATGAAATTCCATGATTGCTTGCTGTCGCCGATAAGTGGCTGCTGCTATTGGCTGTAATCCCAAGGTAAGGGTAACGCCTCATCCAGTTAGAGGCGGCGTATGTTCAGCATTGCCGGGAAAGGATGTCGAGCGGTGGCGTTCTTCACGAAAGGCCATCCATGCGATCGTAGCGTGCTGATTCTAACAAGATTGGGCGATGCCAGCAGGAGCGTGGCTTTGGGTGAGCTACGGCGTTGTTTCTTGGTTTGGAGGAATCCAGTTATGGCAAGTTGGCGTAAATCAGCGTGCGGAAATTTCCAACATGCGTTCGATGGGCAGGCGAGCACGTTTTAAGATGGACTCGGGTAGTTCGACACGCGGAGCAAGGTTCTTCATGCAGTCGCGCACCTTTTCGAGCGTGTTCAACTTCATGAATTTGCATTCGCTGCAACGGCAGTTGTCTCCGGGCATCCGCATGACATTTTGCGTGGGCGCACAGAAAAATTCCTTGTCCGGACACTCCTTCTGCATCCGATGAATGATGCCCGATTCGGTGACGATGACGAATTGCTTGGCGGAATCTTTCTTACAGAAGGTGATCATCTTTTCGGTCGAGCAGACGGCGTCGGCGAGATTGCGGACTTCACGCAAGCTCTCGGGATGGACGATGACTTTGGCGTGCGGATATTTTGCCTTGGCGCGGAGCACGGCGTCGCGCTGAAACTCAACGTGCGCGTAACAGTTGCCTTTCCACAGAGTCATGGGCCGGCCGGTCTGTTCCATGACCCATTGGCCGAGGTTTTCGTCGGGGACGAACAACAGATCTTTATCCTTAGGAGCGGCATTGACGATTTTTTCCGCGTTGCCGCTGGTGACGATGACGTCGCAGAGTGCTTTGACGGCAGCGCTGCAATTGATGTAGGCAACGGTCCAGAAGTTCGGATTGGTGGCCTGCAACTTGGCGAGTTCCGGGGCCGGGCAACTTTCTTCAAGCGAGCAACCGGCGTCTTTGTCCGGTAGCACGACAATTTTGTTGGGATTCAAAATTTTTGCCGTCTCGGCCATGAAATGCACGCCACAGAAGACGATGACATCCGCGTTGGTCTGGGCGGCTTGTTGCGCAAGGCCGAGGGAGTCGCCGACATAATCCGCGACGTCCTGGATTTCCGGCACTTGATAGTTGTGCGCGAGGATGACGGCGTTGAGCTGTTTCTTGAGGGTGTAAATCTCCTTGGCGAGCGGCTCAAAGCGTTCCTTGCTCATTCCGGGGTGCAACTTGAGATCGCCGAGCGGCGGTAACTGGATGTCGGTCGTATTCGTCACGACTCAAACGTAACGGCGCGGGGGCGGGCGGTCAATCGGCGGGATGGCGGAGCGTGATTGCCTACGATCTCGCAAGAAGCGGCCGAGGCGGTAGATTCAAAACAAAGACCCCGGCGTTCGTCGAAACGAAGGCCGGGGCTCGAGTGCGTCCAATATCAATGCGACGCGACAGTGATGCTGCCTGCCGCTGATGCGGTGGCTGAGGGCGCGTTCGTGACGAAGATGAACGCGGGCGTTGTTTCCAGTTCAACCTCCGTGGCGGCGAAGTAGCCAATCGCAGTCAGAACGACTACGTTGACAGCCAACGACAGCACGAGTGCGGTTTTAGTTTTCATGTTCTTACCTCCAATTTCAGTTTCAATGTTTCAAGGTGCGAGACCCAAAAAACGCCTCGCACTACGAATGGTATAGCGACCCGTGTGCCAGCCCAGCAGATTGGGTTTTTTGTGCAAAAGTGGAGTTTTTGAGCCTGTTTTGGGCTGTGCCACATAAAAGTCCGTGTCGCGCTTTTTTCAAATTGGCCAAACTCGTTCATGTGAATGTGTTATGGAAAAGTGACGGGGGACAACGCTTGAACCCGCTGGATCCTACCCTTTTGCTTGAAGCCGTGGCGGTGCATCCCTACTCTCCGCCGCCTGTCACATGAGCGAAATCCTGGTTATCGGTCATCGGAATCCTGATACGGACGCGATTTGTTCGGCGGTCGGTTATGCCGAATTCAAGCGCCGCACCGGCATGTCCGAGGCTGTCGCTGCGCGTTGCGGGGATACGAACGACCGGATTGATTTTGTCCTGAATACGTTTGGCGTACCCGTGCCGAAGTTCGTTGCGGATGTTTCCCCGAAAGTCCGCGATGTGATGCAGACGCGCATCATGAGCGTGACGCCGCAAACGACCGCAGCACATGCCTTGGGGATGATGGACGAACGTGGCATTCGCATCCTGCCCGTGTTGGATGATAGCAAGCGGTGTTGTGGACTGCTTTCGTTGTTCAAGCTCAGCAAATTTTTGTTCCCGACCACGAACCGGTTGGTGGATTCGCGGCGCGTGTTGTCTTCGTTGTCCAATCTCGCCCAGACATTGCACGGGGAATTGCTGGTTGCTCACAATCCGGACGAAGAAGAAGACCTGACGTTGATGATCGGGGCCATGAGCCTTGAATCCTTCGCGGAACGGCTCGATACGTTTGACCGAGAGAAACTCGTCATCCTCGTGGGCGACCGGTGGGATATTCAAAATCTGGCGATTCGCGAAGGCGTGCGCGCGTTGGTTGTGACCGGCGGGCTCAAGATGGAATCCAAAACCATCGAGGCCGCGCGGAAGAAAAATGTCAGCCTCATTACCTCGGTGCACGACACTGCGACGACGGCGGCATTGTGTCGCGCGGCGGTGGCGGTGCGCCATGTGTTGAATGAGGAATTTATGTGCTTCCGGGAACATGCGCCGTTGCTGGCAGTGCGGGAAGAGGCGACGAGTTCCGGCTACCAGATTTTCCCCGTGCTCGACCAGGAAGGGCAGACCGTGGGCATTCTGTCCAAGACCGACTTCCTCAAAACGGTGAATCGCAAACTGATCCTCGTGGATCACAACGAACTTTCCCAGGCCGTGCAAGGCGCGGACGAAGTTGAGATCATCGAGATCATTGACCACCACCGTATCGGTGCGCTGACGACCAGTCAGCCGATCCTGTTCCGTAACGAACCCGTCGGTTCAACGAGTACCATTGTCGCGGATTGTTTCTTCCGGCATGAAGTCGAACTGCCCAAGCCTATCGCCGGGCTGCTGCTTGCAGGATTGGTTTCCGATACGTTAAATCTGACTTCGCCGACGACGACCGCGCGCGATGCTGAAGTGTTGCGCAAGCTGGAGAAAATTGCCGAAGTCAATGCCCGGACTTTCACCGAAAAACTTTTTGCTTCCGGTTCGCTCCTCACATTGCACACCGCGCCCAAGGCGATTACCACGGATTGCAAAGAATACAACGACAGCGGCAAGACTTTTAGCGTGGCTCAAATCGAGGAAATTGGCTTCGACCAGTTCTGGAAACGGAAATATGAATTGATCGAGGCGCTCGACCAGTATTGCACCCGCCACAAATACCTCTTTTCCGCGTTGCTCATTACAGATGTGACGACGCAGAACTCCTTGCTCGTCGTGGCGGGCGATGATGGTTTCGTGGCGCAGATTGATTATCCCAAGCTCGAGCCAGGTATCTTCGACTTGCGCGAAGTCGTGTCTCGCAAGAAACAGCTGTTGCCGTATCTGACGCATTGTCTGAAACGGATGCGAGCCGAGGGGTGATTCAAGTTCTGGGGCTTTTAAGCCGTTAATTCCTTAGCCTTGTGTCCGCACTAGGTCCATATGGCTTTATTGTGTGTGTGGCGGCCGTCGCGCTTGCGGGAAGCACAAACTTCACCTTCAGTATTGTCGAAGGGTGAGGGTTATGCTTTTGTCTTTTGGTCGCCGCGAGAGGAGTTGTGAACGTGCCCCAATTACCATTCTCGGATGAAGAGTTGCGCGGTTCGCTTAAGGAACTCGCGGAGGTGAAGTTTGCGCTCGATCAGCACGCCATCGTGGCCATCACCGATCCGCGCGGGCACATCACCTACGTCAACGACAAGTTCTGCGCGATCTCGAAGTATGCGCGGGAGGAGTTGCTGGGGCAGGACCATCGCATCATCAATTCCAGTCACCACAGCAAGGAATTCATCCGGGAACTGTGGACGACGATTGCCAACGGTAAGGTGTGGAAGGGGGAAATCTGCAATCGCGCCAAGGACGGTTCGTTATATTGGGTGGATACGACCATCGTTCCGTTCCTGAGTGAGCAAGGTAAGCCACGCCAGTACGTGGCGATTCGCGCCGACATTACCGAACGCAAGCTCGCAGAAGCCAAATTGCGGGACTCCATCAAGGAGCTGGCCGAAGTGAAGTCTGCGTTGGATCAGCACGCCATTGTGGCCATCACCGATCCGCGCGGGCGCATCACTTACGTCAACGACAAGTTTTGCGCGATTTCCAAGTATGCGCGGGAGGAACTGCTGGGGCAGGATCATCGCATCATCAATTCCAGCCATCATAACAAAGAATTTATTCGGGAGCTGTGGACGACAATCGCGCACGGACGGGTGTGGAAAGGCGAAATCTGTAATCGCGCCAAGGACGGTTCGTTGTATTGGGTGGACACAACGATCGTGCCGTTCGAGGG
Organism: Verrucomicrobiota bacterium; assembly: GCA_049840435.1. Lineage (GTDB taxonomy): Bacteria > Verrucomicrobiota > Verrucomicrobiia > Limisphaerales > JADLHS01 > JADLHS01. The sequence continues at coordinate 175,778 of JASGKY010000024.1, forward strand.
GCCGGACGGAAAACCGTTGCAATACGTCGCCATTCGCGCCGACATCACCGAGCGGAAGCGCGCCGAGTCACGGCAAAATCAATTGCTGAAGGAGTTGGCGGAGATCAACGAAGAGTTGAACCAGTTCGCGTATGTGGTGTCGCACGATTTGAAGGCGCCGTTGCGCGCGATCAGTTCGCTGGCCGGCTGGCTGGCGACGGATTACGCGGGCGTCGTCGGGCCGGCGGGCAAAGAGCAGTTTAATTTGTTGCTCGGGCGCGTCAAACGCATGAACTCGCTCGTCGAAGGCATTCTGCATTATTCGCGGATCGGGCGGTTGCACGAAGAACTTGTGTCAGTGGATTTGAACCAACTCGTGCGCGACGTGGTTGAGCTTCTTGCTCCGCCGCCGGGCATCGTGGTGCGGGTCGCGAATCTGTTGCCAACGTTGCGTGCGGAGCGGACGCGGTTGATCCAGATTTTTGAAAACCTCATCAGCAATGCCGTGAAATATATGGGCAAGCCGACGGGCGAAATCGTCATCGGTTGCGAAGCGGAGGGGCACGATTGGAAATTCTATGTGCGCGATACTGGTCCAGGTATCGAGGCGAAGTATTTCGAGAAGATTTTCCAGATCTTCCAGACGCTGGCGCCGCGCGATGAAGTGGAGAGCACCGGCATCGGTTTGTCGGTGGTGAAGAAGAACGTGGAATTATTCGGTGGGAAAGTGTGGGTCGAATCAGAGGTCGGGCGGGGCAGCGTTTTTTATTTTAGGTTACCTCGGGCTGGGGATAATCTCAGTTCAGTCAGTCCCGAAGTCGCGCATGAAATCCTCCTCCGCCATCATGTTGATTGAGGACGACGTCGTGGATGTCATGACGGTGCAGCGGGCCATGCGGGAGTTGAAAGTGCCAAATCCGCTGCGCGTGGTCAGCAATGGCGAAGAGGCGTTGGTCGCGTTGCGCGATACGACGCAATCGTTGCCGGGTTTGATTCTGTTGGACCTGAATATGCCGCGCATGAATGGCATCGAGTTTCTCAGTTTGATAAAACAAGATGCACAACTTCGCCGCTTGCCCGTAGTAGTGCTGACCACGTCCAAAGAGGCAAACGATCGGCTGCGAAGTTTCGATCTGGGGGTGGCGGGTTACATCATCAAGCCGGTGGAGTATGATCGTTTCGTGGAGGTCATGCGGGCGATTGAGCAGTATTGGCGGCACAGCGAGATGTCTCCCTGAAAAAGCTTATGCAATCCAATCCAACCAGCGAATCGCAAGTTCCTGCCGCACCACTCCGGCTGTTGCTGGTGGAAGATGATGTCGTGGACCGTATGGCATTGCTGCGCTTTGTTGAAACGGAACGGCTCGCTTACACGGTGCAGGTAGCCACCTCGGTGGCGGAGGCCCGGCAGGCGTTGAAAACGCAGGCATTCGATATCGTTCTGTTGGATCGCGCACTCCAGGACGGGACGGGATTTGATCTGCTCGAAGCCGTGGGACGGACGCCGGTGATTTTTGTTACGGGGGCGGATTCGCCGGAGATCGCCGTGGAGGCGATGAAACGCGGGGCGAGCGATTACCTGCTCAAGGATCAAGAGCGGCGATATCTGCGTCTGCTGCCGGTGGCGGTGGAGCGCGCTTTGAAGCGGGCGCGCGAGGAACACGAGCGGCACGAATTTCAGAGTCGGATGCAACGTTCCCAGAAGATGGAAGCCATCGGGACGCTGGCGGGCGGCATCGCGCACGAATTCAACAACATTCTCGCCATCATCCTGTCCTACGCTGAACTTTCCAAACTGGAATGTGATGCTTGTCCGGCGTTGGTGCCGAATCTTGATGAAGTTATCAAGGCAGCCTGGCGGGCCAAGGATGTCGTCCAGCAGATCCAGACCTTCAACCTCGAACACTCAGGTGATCGCGCCCCGGTAAAAGTCGAACCCGTGGTGCAAGATGTCTGTCAGTTGTTGCGCAACGCCATCCCGCGTGGCATCCAGATCGAGACGGACGGCGTATCGGTGCACGCGGTCATCGTGGCGAATCGCGGTCAGATCCGGCAGGCGCTGATGAATGTCTGCAACAATGCCCGGCAAGCATTGCCAGCGACCGGCGGGCGGATTCAAATTCGCACGCACACGGTTACGGTGGAGTCGGCGAATGTCAGTGAACACGGCGATTTGCCGCCGGGGCGTTATGTGCGGTTGTCAGTTCAGGACAACGGCTGCGGCATGGATGAGGCGACGTTGGCGCGAGTGGTGGAGCCGTTTTTCACGACGCGACCGCCGGGGCAGGGCAGCGGGTTGGGGATGTCTGCAGTGCTGGGGATCATGCGGGCCCATGGCGGAAATGTGACCCTGAGTAGCAAGTCTGGGGGGGGCACGACGGTGCATTTGTATTTTCCCACCACCTTGGCGACGTCGGGGGAGACCAAGTCCAGTGACTGTCCGCTGCCTGCTGACAACACAACGGCGGCGGATCATGCTGGTGGATGACGAGGCCAGTCTGCTGCTTGTGAATGGAAAATTCCTCACCCGCATGGGTCATGAGGTGTTTTCCTATGATCAGTCGAAAGTCGCGCTGGCTGCATTCGAGGCGGATGCCGGGGGCGTGGACTTGATCATCTCCGATCTTAACATGCCCGGCGTGGACGGTTTGACGCTTGTGGAGCGGATGCGCCAGTTGCGTCCGAATCTGCCGATCATCTTGATGACCGGATTTGCGGATGAGCAATTCCTGACGCGCGTTAAGAATCTTCCGGCGGCGCAGGTGTTGCAAAAGCCGGTATTGGCGGCGCAACTCGGGGAAGCGGTTCAAAAAGCCTTGAGCCTCGCGGTCTAGCCTGCGGTTGGCCCGGTTTGATACTGGCGCAGCACCTAAAGGCCGTCGCCCAAGCCGGTGTCGTGCGGGTTGCCGTGGGGGGATTACAGCGTTGGGGGAGCGGAACAAAAGCCAGCCCGGTGGTGAGCGAGAAATGTGGGCTTTCCAATAGCTTGGAGCTGGGATTAAATTCAAGCCGCCGTCATGAAAGCGTTTTGTGCCCGGTTGCAGAGCCGGCAATTCCCGGTCGGCCTCACCACCAATTTTCTTTCGTTGGCTTGGTTCAGTCCCAAGCCAGCGGGGAAAGGGTTTCAGCGCGACTCCATCACGGGAAACATGGCACTGTTTGGTAGCACTCCTGAACCAATGTGAATACCACGCTGGAACAACCCAAATCAGAATTGTCCGGAGTTCGGCCCGCGCCGCGAAACTGGCGGCAGGATGCCACCCGGTTGGGTGGGGTGGCGCTTGCCTATCTAGTGGCTCACAAGTTCGCCTATTTTTTCCCCGCCGCCGGTCAGGCCTTGATGGCGGTCTGGCCTGCGAATGGGATCGCGCTGGCGGCTTTATTGTTGAGCCCGCGTTCTCGTTGGCTAGCCCTCCTGACGGTTATTCTGCTGACTCATTTCAGCATTGAAATGTTTGCGGGCCGTTCGCTGCTGGGGGAACTGGGTTATGTGCTCGCCAATCTGGTGGAAATCTGGGGGAGCGCGTGGCTGATCGTCCGCTGGAATGCGGTGCCAGTGAGCTTTAGCCGAGTCAGTGCCATCGTGACGTTGTTGGGGGCGGCTTTGGGCGTGACGGCATTTTCGGCGGTGATCGGCGGCGCTTCGGCGGCGTATCAATCCGGCCTGCCCTTTGCGTTGATGTATCGGAGTTGGTGGATCGCCGATGGGTTGGGGTTGTTGGTGGTAACGCCGGTGTTGGTTTCGTGGTGGCGCGCCAAGACGGAGGAACTCACTCGCTGGTCATGGCAACGCGGCGTGGAACTGGGCTTGGTCACCGCGCTGGCCTTGGGATTGGATTGGGCTTACTTCGGCCCGCAACGCGAGCTGCTATTGATCAAGCCCGTCTCCTACATGTTGGTGGTGCCGCTGGCGTGGGTCGCGCTGCGGTTCGGCATCCGTTCGACGGCGACGCTTTTAGCGATTTTGGCTGTCTTCGAGGTGAGTGTTACCGCCATGGGGGTGGGCTCATTCCCGCTCGGGGGTGTGGATGCGGCGGAGCGCTTGTTGTTAGTGCAATTATTCATCGGGGTGAAATGTGCCGGCACATTGCTGCTGGCCTCGAGTTTCACCGAACGCCGGTTGACCGAGGAATCGCTGCGGTCGAGTGAGGCGCGGTTGCGGGCGCTGGGCGACAATCTGCCCGACAGCATGGTTTATCAGGCCGTGCGGGAACGCGATGGTTCGATGCGCTTCGTGTACGTCAGCGCGGGGATTCAACGATTGATCGGATTGGCGGCGATCGAAGTGTTGCGTGATTCCGGTTTGTATTTTCAACAAATGCTGGAAGCGGATCGCGCCGCCGTGGCGGTGGCGCGGGAGAAATCGCTGGCTTCCATGTCGGTATTCGATGTGGTGGTGCGGATGCGCCGTGTGGATGGGCCGGTGCGTTGGTTGCATATCCGGTCGCAGCCCGTCCGGCTGCCAGATGGGCGGATTGCGTGGGATGGCTTAGCCACGGACATCACGGTGCGGCGAGAGATGGAGGAAGCGCTTCGGGCTTCCGAGGAAAAATTTGCCAAAGCCTTTCGCTCCGGGCCGGTAGCGCTGGCGCTGACGCGGTTGGAAGATTGTCAGTTCATGGAGGTGAACGCTGCCATGGAAAAGTTCTTGGGCTACACCCGCGAGGAACTGCTGGGAAATACATCCCAGACGTTGAGCCTCTGGCGGACCGAGGCGGAACACCAGCAAACCCTCGCAGAAGCACGAGCAAAACGTTCGGTGCGCGATCGGGAAATGGCCTTTTGCGCCAAGTCGGGCGAGTTGGTTTACGCTCAATATGCCGCTGAAGTGATCGAGGTCGGCGGCGCGGATTGCTTGCTCTCGGTGTTGGTGGACATCACGCCGCAACGCCGGGCTCAAAATGAATTGCGCCGCGTCAATCGCGCCTTGCAAACCATCAGTCATTGCAATCAAGCGTTGGTGCGGGCCCTGAGCGAAGCGGAACTGCTCGACCAGATCTGCCAGCTCATTGTGACGTCCGGGCCGGAACATACCGGCGGCTACAAACTGGCTTGGGTGGGGTTTGTGCAGGACGATGCGGTCAAACCGATTCGGATCGTCGCGGTAGCTGGCGAGCAGCGGGAGCATCTGGAGCGGCTGCGTCTTTCCCGGCCCGAGCCGGCGCACGAAAACGGTCCGACGCTGACCGCAGTGCGCACCGGGCAAACAGTCGTCATCCATGATTTTCTGAATGATCCACGGTTGGCGGATTGGCGGGCCGCGGGTCAGCAAAGAGGCTTTCGTTCTTGCATCTCTCTGCCGTTGCGGGTGGAAGAACGGGTGGTTGGAGTATTGAGCATTTATTCCGGCGAGATTGATGCCTTTGATCCCGCCGAGGTCAAGTTGCTGACAGAAATGGCCGACGACCTCGCATATGGCATTCAATCCTTACGCGCTCACACTCGCAAGGAAGCGGCCGAAACTGAGGTGCGCAAACTACTGCGCGAGGCGGAAGCGGCGCACGCCGCCTTGCAGGAAAGCCGGGGCGCGTTGATGGAGGTTAATCGCCGCTATGCCCGGCATGAAACGGCCCTCAGTACGCTCACCCGCAGCTATGCGCAGAAGCCGGAGGAGTTGGACGAAATCTTGCATCGCATTACGGAGACCGTGGCTGTCACCATGGACGTCAGCCGTGTCGGCATCTGGAAATATAACGCCACCCGCACTGGCTTGGAATGTCTCGCCTTATTCGAATTCGCTTCCGGCCAACATTCGCAGGGGGCAACGGTGGCGCGCGCTGGATTTGAAAGCTATTTCGACGCACTCGACAATTCCGATCTCATCATCGCTGCCGACGCCTGTGCTGATCCGCGCACCGCCGTGTTGGCGCCGTATCTGCAACCGTTGGGAATCGTGTCATTGCTTGACGTGCCATTTCATGCGCGCGGGGCTGCCGCCGGGGTGCTCAGTTGTGAGCATTGTGGGACGAAGCGTGCTTGGACGCCGGATGAACAGACTTTCATCGTCGCGGTGGCCAATCTGGTCTCCATGCTCTTCGCGCAGCTGGAACAGCAGAAACTCGAAGTGCAGTTGCGCCAGACTCAGAAGCTGGAATCCCTCGGTACGCTGGCTGGCGGCATTGCGCATGATTTTAACAATATCTTGGGGGCGATCATTTCTTATACCGAGCTGTCCCGGCAGGATCATCCAAATGATTCGGAGTTGCAGGAGAATCTGGGCGAAGTGCTCAAGGCATCCCAGCGCGCGGTCGGTTTGGTGCGGCAAATCCTCACCTTCAGCCGGCGGCAACAACAGGAACGCAAGCAGGTCCAACTTGGCCCGGTCGTGCAGGAGGTGTTGAAATTGTTGCGGTCCACGTTGCCGGCAACGATCGAAATTCGCGCTGAAATCGACCCGACGTTACCGCCGGGTACCTGGCAGACGTGACCCAGATTCATCAAGTGCTCATGAACCTCGGGGCGAACGCCGCGCACGCCATGCGCGGAAAAGCAGGAGTCTTACAGGTCCGGCTTACGGCCATAAATCATATTCCTGGATTACCCGGCTTGGCTGCGCCGCCGAGTCACGTGCAATTGACCGTTAGCGACACCGGCAGCGGGATGGATGTGGCGACGCAGGGCCGGATCTTTGATCCGTTCTTTACCACCAAATCACCGGGTGAGGGCACGGGGCTAGGGCTGGCGGTTGTTCATGGTATCATCAAGGAACATCAGGGAGAAATTCACGTGGAGAGCCAGCTCGGCGTCGGCACCACGTTTCGCATCGAATTGCCTGCCGTGTCGGTGGAGAACGTCAATGCCACCACCCGCTTTTTCCCAGGCACAACTGCCGCCGGCCAACGGGTGTTGTTTGTAGATGATGAGGTGGCATTGGGCGCTAGCGCCCGGCGATTACTGGGGCGGCACGGATTTGAGGTGGAATGGCAAGCGCGGCCCGATGAAGCCTTGGCTTTGTTTCGTCAGGATCCGCAGCGGTTTGCTGCCGTCATTACGGATCTTAACATGCCGATGATGACCGGGGCGGAATTTGCCGCCGAAGTTCTAAAACTGCGTCATAATCTCCCGGTCTTTATCATGACTGGCTACGCAGGGGGGCTGACGGCGGAAGCCGCCCGTGCCGTCGGCATCACCGCGTTGCTAGTCAAACCAATCAATTATTCCGTGTTTGCCGGGCAATTGCTCGAAGCCATCACCATTGCGACAGCGAATCATGAGTCCGGTCAGCGTCCGCTGCTGGAAACCTGATGCCCAGTTACCAATCTTTGAGTTGCTTGCCTGGTTGGGGCGGGGGAACTTTCGGCTGGAAGATCAGGACTTGTTCATCACCCTTTTGCGCGTCGAGTAATTGCTTCGCTTCCTGCGGCGTCATGGCGTGCGCTTCCATGGGCTGTTGCTCGCCAGGTTTTTCCTCAGGTTTACCTTTGGCTTGTTTATCGGACTTGGCCTGTTGCTCCTTCTTGCCCTTGGCTTCCGGTTGCTTCTTTTCGTCTTTCTTTTGCTGCTCGTTCTTGGACTTCTGTTCTTGGTCCTTTTTCTCGTCCTGCTTCTGCTGATCCTGCTTTTGATCCTTTTGCTGATCTTGGTTTTGGTCCTGTTGATCTTGCTGGTTTTGTTGCTGCTGTTGCTGCTGGTTTAACAACTCATAGAGCTTCTGGAGCTTCTCGTCATTGGGAAAGTGTTGCAGGCCGTTCGTCACAACTTCGAGCGCGCCCGGGATGTTGTTGGTCAAAAAGCGTTGCGCGCCGCCGTGAAAGAATTCATCGGCGTTCTGCGCGCGGGCGCACCACCACGACAGGACCAGCAGACTAAGGCTGAGACTGAGGCAGTGGCGGCTGCGGACTGGGATTAACGATGGCATCGATTTGCTTGAGCTTTTGGGTGAATTCTTCGAATGGCTTGGCAACGACCTGCGCTTGCTGCAGCAATTGCTCCATGATCTGCAGTGCGGCGTGATAATTTCGCTGCCGGGTGGCGTCGTCGGCAGCCGCTTTTGCCTGCCGAGCCAGTTCACGCAGTTGCTCAATCTGCTTCAGGCGCTCTTCCACAAATGTTTTGTTGAACGTGGCATCAGGATTGGTTTTATCCAACTCAACGGAGTGCTGGAACTGCTTGAGTGATTCCTTCCAGGCCTCCTCCAGCTTGTCCAGATTTTCGGCCTGTTGTCCGAGGCGGAAGTGGACGTTGCCGAGATTGTAGTAAGCCTTTGCTTGCAGCTTGATGTCTTGTGCTGCCAGCACGGCGGTGAAATGGGTGATGGCCGTCGTGTAATTCGTGGCGCGATAAGCCGCCGTCCCCGCGTTGAAATGCAGGCGCGGATCTTCTGGCTTTTGTTGCTTGGTCTGCGCGTCGAGTAACCGCTCGTATTCCGTCAGCGCATTTGTGTAGTTGCCGGAACTGTAATCCTTCCATGCTTGCGTTGGTGAAGCCGCTCCGACGTTTGCCGCCAGCAAGCCGATGAGCAGTGCGACGGCTGCCACCCCTTGGGAGTTGCTGGTTGGACGTTGGGCGTTGGCGGCTCTTTCTTTTCTGCGACTCCGTTCCGGCAGCAACATTTCGACCACCAACAATACGATCGCTGCCGCCAATGGCCAGTGATAGCGTTCGTGCATCCGCTTGATCAATTTTTCCTGGCCTTCGGACTTGGGCAACGGCGCGAGACCTTTCTCGTAAAGCGTATCAATCGTCTTTGCGCCGCGCATCGGGAGATAGAAGCCGCCCTCCGTTGCGCCGGCAATTTGTTGCAATAAACCTTCGTTCAAGCGCGACTTCACCGCATTGCCGCCGGCATCGCGTAGATAATCCGTGCGGCCTTTGGCGTCCTTGATGCGCAGGATTTCGCCTTCGGGCGTTCCAATGCCGATGGTGAAAATCTTCATGCCTTCCTTGGCGGCGGCTTGCGCAGCTTCCAACGCGTTCTCATCGTTGTCTTCGCCGTCGGTGAACAGCACAAGCACTTTGAAGTTATCGCCTTCTTTGAATGCGCCCAATGCCGTGTTGATCGCCTCGGCTACGGCGGTGCCGCCTTGGGGGATGATGTTTACGTCGAGCGTTTCGACGCTTTGGCGGAAGGCGTTGTCATCAATCGTAAGTGGACATTGCAGAAATGCGCCGCCAGCGAAGGCAACCAAGCCGAGGCGGTCAGATTGCGCCTGCTGCATCAAATCCAGCGCTGCCAGCTTGGCGCGTTGCAGACGATTTGGTGCGATGTCCTCCGCAAGCATGGACTTGGAGGTGTCGATGGCGACGACGATGTCCAAACCTTTCTGTTTCGATTCCTCCCAGGTGAAACCCCATTGTGGTCGCGCCAAGGCTGTGATCAGCAGCGCGACGGCAATGGTGATCAACAAGAAGCGAACTTTCTGTCGCGTTGGGGAAACGCCGGAAATCAATCCCGGGAGCAAGCGCGCTTGGATGAACTGTGTCATCAACCGCTGCCGCTCGCGCCACGCCCACCAGAAAAACAAGGTGAGCACAGGTAAAATGATTAGCAATGACCAGAGCATGTGGCGGTGGGCAAAATTCATGGCAACCTCCTCAACACGGTTTGACCCATCGCGATTTCCGCGGTAAGCAGGACCACGCCCGCGGCGATGATCCACGCAAACAACTCGGTGTGATGCGCGAACTTTTTCACGTCGGCCTCGGTTTTTTCCAGCTTGTCGATTTCCGAGTAGATCGCCTCGAACTTCTCCGCATTGTCCGCGCGGTAGTATTTACCTCCGGTCATGTCGGAAATTTTTGTCAGCGTCTCTTCGTCAATATCCACTGGCACCATCTGATAAACGCGGCGGCCGAAGAAATCTGTTGCAGGCATTGGTGCTTGGCCCTGCGTGCCGACGCCGATGGTGTAAACCTTTACGCCCAAAGCTTGCGCGGCTTCGGCGGCAGTGAGCGGGGCGATCTTGCCCGCGTTGTTCACGCCATCGGTCATCAAGATGACAATCTTGCTCTTGGATTTAAGCTCACGCAGGCGATTGACGCCTGTGCTGAGTGCCGAGCCGATGGCCGTTTGATTGCCATTGATGGTGCTGAGATCCATCCGCTCCAGATTTTTCAGCAGAAAATCGTGGTCGAGTGTGATAGGCGACGCGATGTAAGCCTGCGTGCCGAAGGCGACGAGCCCGATGCGATCCGTGGGGCGCTTGGCGACGAACTTTTCCAACACGCTCTTAGCCATCTGCACGCGATTAACCCGCTGGCCTTTGAGTTCGAAATCCTCCGCCGCCATACTGCCTGACAGGTCGAACGCTACCACAATATCCACGCCGCTGGCGGTGGCTTTGGTGGTGTCAAACTTGGTTAAACGCGGTTGTGCCAGCGCGATGATGAAGAGTCCCAGCGCCAGCCAGCGCAGGGCGGCGAGAAAACCGCCCGCGTTGGATTTGCTGATCTCCAGGACGCCCCGCAGCAGTTGAGTTGACGAATAGACGAACGCCGGCGGTTGGCCGCGGCGACCCTTTAGCCATGCCGCCAGCGGCAACAGCAGCAAAAGAAAAAGCAGATATGGATGGGCGAAAGTCATTTGACCGAAGCTGGCAATTCTTGCGGGGGTGGGCTCGCGGCGTCACTTGACGCGGGAATGCGAGGCGATGTTTCGTCGACCAACCGCAGTGCGGCGGTGTGCAATTCACGGAGTTCGGGTTCGCCCGGCTCGTAGCGGGCGAATTTGACGAGATCGCAGCCGCTCAGGAATGCGCCGAGACTGTCCTTTTGTTCGCGGGTCAGCAGGTCTGAGCGTTGCAATTCATACAAAAATTCTTCTGTCGTGCGTTCGGGGGCGCGGAAGTTAAATCGTTCTTCCAGATAGGTACGTGCCGCGTCGGACACGGCGATGACAAATGGCTTGGGTTGACCGATGAGCGTCAGTGCATCCTGAAGCCGTATCCGGGCGCGGACGTGAGCGGGCAGGGGAGGCTTGGCTGCGATGCGCGTCTGCTGCCTCTTCCACCAGCGCAGGAGCCAGACAGCGAGCCCGAGCAACACAATCGCGGCCAGCGTCCACCAGAGCCACGCGAGGCCGCTGGGGATGTCTATTGGCGGCGCGATGTCGCGGATGTCGGTCGCATTCGCGAGCGATGGGGCAGTAGCGGGTTGAGAATTTGTGACCAGTGCCATAACTAACCGCGTAATCTCCGCTTCTCCCGCGTTTCAAAAAACTTTGCCAACTCGACGCCGTAGGGCTGGTCGGTGCGTAACTGGATAGAGTCAATCCCGGCAGTGCGGAACAATCGGGCAGTGTCCTCTAGCGCCTTGGCTTGGCGTAGTGCAAAAGCGTTTCGTCGCTGTGCGTCGCCGGTATTGATCTCGATGACTTCGCCAGTCTCGGCATCGCGCAGGACGAGGCGTCCGAGTGGCGGCAATTCCAGTTCGTAGCGGTCCGCAACTTGTACCGCGACCACATCATGTTTGCGATTCACCTGTTTCAGCATCGTGAACGAGGCTTGAGCGAGCGATTCCATCAACATCATCTGTGGTTTCAAACTGCGTCCGCCAGCCCGCTTTGGTTCTGCTGGCGAGCCGATGAAGTCAGACACGACGACCGCGACGGCTTTGTGTGACTGAACGCGCAGCAGGAACTCCAGCGCGGCATTCAGATTCGTCCCGCGCCGCTTCGGCTCGAAGAACAGGACTTCACGGATGACGCGCAGGACGTGGCTGCGGCCTTTACGCGGCGGGATGAATTTTTCCACCTCGTCGCTGAAGAGGATGAGGCCGACCTTGTCATTGTTGCGGATGGCGGAAAAGGCGAGCACGGAGGCGATTTCGGCGGCAAGTTCGCGCTTGGACTGGTCGCGCGAGCCGAACAGGCCCGAGCCGCTCACGTCCACGACGAGCATGAGCGTGAGTTCGCGTTCCTCGACAAACTTCTTGATGAACGGATGATTCATCCGCGCGGTGACGTTCCAGTCAATCGCGCGCACGTCATCGCCGGGCTGGTATTCGCGCACCTCGTCGAAGTTCATGCCCTGGCCCTTGAAGACGGAATGATACGCGCCCGCGAGCGATTCGGTCACGATGCGGTTCGTGCGAATCTCGATCTGCCGGATTTTTTTGAGAATCTCGCGGGGAATCATTTGCTAATAGCCCAAATCAAAGTGAAGCGCGGTAAAAGCTTTTTCTTCCTTCAAGTAAATGACGCTCCACCACCTCGGTCCGCCATCATACACTTTGATGAAGCGCTCGCGCCAATTGGTCTCAAAACGGCTGGCCTGGTCAGCCGGAAGAAAATTCAGCAAAATGCCTTTACGACCTTCGAAAGTAAGGCCAACGACTTGGCAGATGCTCTTGGGTAAGTATTGCTTGGCGGGTAAACATTTTTCGGTGTATTGCGGATATGCAAGCGGTCCTTTGTTTGTGGACAAAAGGTAGCTTGGAAGCTGGTTGATGGCTTCAATCACGATATTTGTTGACGGAGTCCAACGCGGATCAACTTCTCGTCCTAAATGTTTTGAGATTGCTGGATTTGTTTCAGGGAAAATAACCAAGCCAGCCAGATAAAGATTCTCTGGTTGATTTAAGCCACCCGCCTTTTCGAGGGCTGTGCCTGCCTGTTCACGTTTCGGAGTAGCACAGCCTACGATTGCGGCAACAAACACCAGCAAGAACAGCGTTGGCGCGATTTGAGTTTTAAAAACGGAAGAGTTCACGGCACGGGCAGTTCATCGAAGATTTTCTGGATGACCGTTTCGCTGGTCTTTTCCTCGGCCTCGGCTTCGTAGGTGATGGCCACGCGGTGGCGCAACACATCCATACCGATGCTCTTCACGTCCTGCGGCGTCACGTAGCCGCGGCCCTTGAGGAACGCATACGCCTTGGCCGCCAGCGTCAGCGCGATGGTCGCGCGCGGCGACGCTCCGAGCTGGATGAAATCTTTCACCGCGATCTTATAATGGTCGGGATCGCGCGTGGCACAGACGAGGTCCACGATGTAATCCTTCACCTTGTCGTCCACGTAAATGTCGTTGATGACCTGACGCGCTTTGAGGATGTCCTTCGGGTCAACCACAGCGCTAGCGCTCGGCGTGCCTGAAGTTTTCGCCATGACTTCGAGAATCTGTCGTTCCTCGGCGCGCGTCGGATAGCCGATCTTCAATTTCAACATGAAGCGATCCACCTGCGCCTCGGGCAACGGATACGTGCCTTCCTGTTCGATGGGGTTCTGCGTGGCGAGCACGAGGAATGGTTCTTCGAGCTTGTAAGATTGGTCGCCAATCGTGACTTGGCGTTCCGCCATGGCTTCGAGCAGGGCAGACTGAACCTTCGCCGGAGCGCGATTGATTTCGTCGGCTAGGACAAGGTTTGCGAAGATTGGACCTTTGCGCGTGGTGAAGCCGCCGGATTGCGGATTGTAAATCTGCGTGCCGATGACGTCGGCAGGCAGCATGTCCGGCGTGAATTGCAGGCGCGAAAATTTGACGTGCATGGTGTTCGCGAGCGATTTCACGGCGAGCGTCTTGGCAAGGCCGGGCACGCCTTCAAGCAGGACGTGGCCATTAGCCAACAGGCCGATGACGAGTCGCTCGGTGAGATAATTCTGCCCGATGACGACCTTGCCGAGTTCGTTGAACAGCGGGCGCGTGAACGCGCTGGCTTCCTTGACCGCTTCGTTGATGGCGTTGATTCCTGTGTTCATGTCTATTTTCCGATTCTACGAACGGATGGACAGGGAATCCAGCCGGAGTGTTCAAACCAGAAAGCTTTAACCACGGATGGACACTGATGAACACGGATTTGGGAAGGGGTGGAAAGGGGCGTGACACGAATTAACACTAATTCAGGGAGTGGAATTAATACGCGATAATTGGTGAAATTCGTGTCTAAACCCAGTTTGGCGGGATTGATCCAAAATTCTTTCAAAAAATTATTGCGGTCAGAGTGTTGTCTGTTACTCTCTGCGCCCCGTTTCCCTTTGAGGGAGAGGGTTGAACCGTTAGACAAAAATAGACAATTGTTCTTTATATGGCAGGACAACGTATTCGTATTCGTCTCAAGGCCTTTGACTACCGAGTCATTGACCAGTCGGCGCGCGAAATCGCCGATACCGTAAAGCGCACCGGAGCCGCGTCGCAGGCCCGATTCCACTTCCCACCCGCACCGAACGTTTCACTGTGTTGCGTTCACCGCACTCCGACAAGAAGTCGCAGGAAACATTCGAGCAACGTACTCACAAGCGGCTGATTGATATCATCGAGCCGACCGCCAAGACGGTGGACGAGCTGAAGAAGCTCAACCTCCCTGCCGGCGTGGACATCACCATCAAGATCTGAACCCTTAACGATTTCATACCATGCCACTCGGACTTATTGGAAAGAAACTCGGCCACACGCGCGTCTATGACGCGAGCGGTGTGTTGCATCCGGTCACGGTCGTTTTGGTTGGACCGAACCGCGTGCTTCAGGTCAAGACGCAAGCCAGCAAAGACGGTTACAATTCCGTCCAGCTCGGTTTCGATGACCAGAAGGAACAGCGCCTCAGCAAACCGTTGCTTGGTCACATCAAGAAGCACAACGGCGTCGCGGTGAAGCGCATCAAGGAATTCCGCAACTTCAGCAAGGAAGTGAAGCCCGGCGAAACTGTCGGCGCGAATCTGTTCGCTCCCGGTGATTACGTGGACGCCATCGGCACCACGAAAGGTCGCGGGTTTGAAGGTGTCGTGAAGCGCCACGCGTTTCGCGGTGGTGATCAGACGCACGGCGCGAAGGGCTGGAAGCGTCGTTCCGGCGCGATCGGTCAACGTTTGTTCCCTGGCACGGTCATGCGCGGCATGAAGATGCCCGGTCACATGGGGCAGGTGACGCGCACCATGCAGAATCTCGAAGTCATTCAAGTAATCGAAGCGGACAATCTGCTGTTGATCAAGGGCTCGTTCCCGGGCGCGGAAGGCGATTATTGCGTCATCCGTGAATCGAAGAAACGTCCGAAGGGTTGGAAGCCAGCAGTTGCCACGGCGACTGTCGGTAAGAAGAAAGCTGAAGCCAAGGCTGCTCAAGCCGCTGCTTCCGGCAAGAAATAAGGAATCGCCATGAAAATTTCTGTTAAAAACTCTCAAGGCAAAGCCGCCGGTGAGCTCGAAGTCAAGTTCGAGCTGATTGAAAATGGTCGCGGCACCCAGGCGGTGCACGACACCGTGACGGCTTTTCGTGCCGCGCAACGGAGCGGCACGGCCAGCACCAAGACTGCTGGTGAAGTTGCCGGTACCAACAAGAAGCCGTGGAAGCAAAAAGGCACGGGTCGCGCTCGCGCGGGCTCGTTCCAATCGCCACTGTGGGTTGGTGGTGGTGTGGTCTTCGGTCCGAAGCCTCGCAGCTTCGCCAAGAAGGTCAACGCCCGCACCAAACAACTCGCGTTGCGCAAGGCGCTCACCGAGCGCCTCAAGGCGGGCGACGTGGTCATCGTGGACGACATCAAGCTCACGTCTCCCAAGACGAAAGAGATCATCAACGTGATTGACGCGTTGCAGATTGATGGCACGGCGTTGATCATCTCCACTGGCGAGAACAAGAACCTCGTGTTGGCTACTCGCAATCTGCCCAACGTGGATCTGACGACCAGCGAAACGTTGAACACCTACGACGTGCTCCGGCAGGACAAGCTGATCTTCACGCGCGGTGCGTTTGAAAAAGTCGAAGCCCGTCTGAACAAGGAATAACATGAACTCTTTCGACATCGTCAAAACCGTCCGGCTGACCGAAAAGGGCACGCGCCAGGGCGAGAAATTCAATCAATATACCGTCGTGGCGGACCGCCGTGCGACCAAGCCGCAGATCCGCGCCGCTGTGCAGGAACTGTTCAAGGTGAAGGTCCTCAGCGTGAATACGCTGAACGTCCGGGGCAAAGCCCGCCGCCAGCGCACTGCGCAAGCGGGCAAAGCGATGGACTGGAAGAAGGCCATCGTCACGCTCAAGGAAGGCGACAAGATTTCGCTGACCTAAGCAGAAGCAAGTTTCAAGAGGCGCGAAGTGATTTCACTTCGCCTCTTTTGTTGGTGCGAACGGAGGCGGGGTTTAGAATATATTTGTGAATACACCCCTCCGTTTGCCGCTGACTCTGAGCTTTTGTCTTGCTGCAGTGATGTCTGCGCTCGCGAGCAGCAACGATCTCACGCTCTGGTATTCGCAGCCCGCGCAGAAATGGACGGAAGCTTTGCCCATCGGCAACGGCTACATGGGCGCGATGATTTTCGGCGGCACGGCGAGCGATCGGATTCAGTTCAACGAAGACACGCTCTGGCGCGGAAAGCCTCACGATTACGTTCGCAAAGGGGCGCTGGACGCTTTGCCGGAGATACGGCGACTTATCTTCGAAGACAAAGCTGGCGAAGCGGGAAAACTGGCGCGCGAAAAAGCCATCAGCGATCCGGTGCGGCAGTTGCCGTATCAGCCCTTCGGCGATCTACGCCTGACATTTCCCGGCCACGAGAGCGTGACGGACTATCGGCGCGAATTGGATCTGGATTTTGCCGTCGCCACAGTGAGCTACAAGGTCGGCAATGTGACCTTCAAACGCGAAGCATTTGCCAGCTATCCGGATCGCGTCATTGTGTTGCGGCTGACTGCTGATAAACCGGGCCAGATCAGCTTCACGTTGCGGATGGACAGTCCGCATACGAATTCGCAGACGCAGATAGAGGTGCCGGCAGCGCCGGCGTCGCGCCGCAAATCTCCGCGCGTCAGTATCGGTTTCGGTGTGGGCGTGGGTTCTTATGGCTCGGGCGGAGGGGGGGGCGTCGGAGTGGGTTCGTCCCGGGAGTTGAATCCGGATAGTGGAGACCTGCCGTTGCTCACCTTGACCGGGCGAGTGCAAGCCGATGGGTTGCAGTTTGAAATCGCGGGCGCAGGTCCGCGTGGAAGGGGGAAATGTTTTCGCGCAAGGCGGGGGAGTTAACGTCGAGCAGGCGGATGCCGTCACGGTGCTGTTGGTGGCGGCGACCAGTTTCAAAAACTTCGAGGATATTTCGGCAAGCCCAACCCGACGCTGCACCGAATACTTGCGGGAGCTCGCCAAAAAAGATTATGCCAAACTGCGCGCCACGCATGTCGCCGATCACCAAAAGCTATTCCGGCGCGTGAGTTTAGATCTAGGCCGTACGCCGAATGCTGATTTGCCGACGAATGAACGCCAAGGCCAGTTGAAGGCGACGCCGTTGGAAAATGATCCGGCGCTGGCCGCGTTGCACTTCCAATATGGGCGTTATCTGCTCATTGCCAGCAGCCGCCCCGGTTCGCAGCCGGCGAACCTGCAAGGCGTCTGGAGCGCAGAACTCAATCCACCGTGGGAAAGCAAATACACACTCAACATCAACGCCGAGATGAACTATTGGCCCGCGGAACTTTGCAATCTGAGCGAGACGCACGAGCCGTTGTTTGATTTGATTGATGACCTGACCGTCACTGGTGCGCGGGCGGCGAAGCAGCAATACGGTGCGCGTGGTTGGGTGGTGCATCACAACACCGACCTCTGGCGCGGTGCTGCACCGATCAACAACGTAGACGGCTTTTGGCCGACGGGCGGTGCGTGGCTTTGTCATCACTTGTGGGAGCATTACCTGTTCACCGGTGACAAATCGTTTTTGAAGAAGCGCGCTTATCCGGTGATGAAGCAAGCATCACTGTTCTTCGTGGACTTCCTCGTCAAAGACCCGAAGACCGGCTATCTCGTCACGAGCCCGTCGCATTCGCCGGAGCAGACGCCGCCGAACCGGCCGTTGTTTTCGCCTGGTCCGGCGATGGACAATCAACTCATCCGCTCTTTGTTCACGGCTATGATTGAAGCCGCAGAAATCCTTGGCACGGACAAGAAGTTCGCCAAACAACTGACTGAACTGCGCGCACAGTTGCCGCCGAATCAAGTTGGCAAGCACGGTCAGCTTCAAGAGTGGATCGAGGACTGGGATGCACCGAACAACAATCATCGTCACATGTCGCCGCTATGGGGTTTGTATCCCGGCTGGGACATCACGCCCGCTGACGCGAAAACTTATGATGCGGCCAAACTGTTGCTGAAGTGGCGCGGGGATGGCAGCACGGGTTGGAGTTACGCGTGGCGCATGCCGCTCTGGGCGCGCGTTGGTGACGGCGATTTCGCCTTCCGCCAGTTCCAAGGTTTGCTCCAGAAACGCACGTTGCCGAATCTCTTCGACCTTTGCGGGCCGTTCCAGATTGATGGCAACTTTGGCGCGTGTGCCGGCGTGGCGGAGATGCTGGTGCAAAGCCACCAGACCGAAGGGCGAGTGGAGAAGGGCGAGGTGCGGGTCATTGAGTTGTTGCCGGCGTTGCCGAAGGCGTGGCCGACGGGAGCGGTCAAAGGGCTGTGTGCCCGCGGCGGGTTCGAGGTGGACATCGCATGGAGGGACGGTGCACTGATGCAGGCGACGATCCGTTCCAAGCTCGGGAATCCTTGCAAAGTTCGCTGTGCGGGGCGCGAAGTTGAGTTGCAAGCCAAGCGCGGTGGAGTCTCTGTCCTCAGTGAAACGCTCGTATTGCTGCCGAAGTGATTTTATGAGGAGGTCTTTCTTTTCGTTGCTTGCGCTGGTGATTGCGGGGATGACCGCGCATGCTGACCAATGGCAAAGTGCAGAGCAGGGACGAACCTGCGAGTTCACCGTCCAGCCGCCTGCCATTAAGACCGCCAATCCGCCGCCGACGGTCGTGTATCTCAAGCGGCTCGCGGCAGCGCGGGTCGGGGCGGAGAGCGACGAGAGTATTCTGGCCGATTTTCATGCGGCGGGGTATCTGGTCGTGACGTTGGACTTCGCTGGTCACACCAATGCGCGCGTGCCGTTCCTCAATCGCGACCTTGGTAAACTGCGCGATGATATCCGGGCAAAGAAGTTTCTCGGCGAATACAAGCTGGACGACGCGCACATTTTCATCGTGCCCGAGGGCTGTCGGCTGAAACGGGATGTGGAGTTTTATCGCGACACCGGGCGAACTCTGGCGATGGACATCATTTATCCCTCGCACCCAAAACAACCGGCTGGCGCGCTGGTTGAGTTCTCGTGCGATAACCAAAATCGTTTCGGGAACACCTCCCTCTCGATCTGCAGCGACACGATTCTCGATGCGTTCGCGACGGAAGGTTTCGCCGTGGCGATGGCCGATCACCCGGTGGCTGCGCCTTACAAAGGCCTCGATCCGATGCCGGATTGTGCGCGGAAGATCAAAGCAGGGTTGCGCACTTTGCGGGCTAAGGGCAAGGCGCTGGGCTTGAGCGGTAAGGTTGCGCCCATTGGTTTCTCGCGCGGGAGCGGGATGGCCTTGATGTTGGTGGCGACGGAGGGCTTGGGGGAGTTTAGGGTTTTGGCCCACACACCAATATCAGCAGCGCGGTGCAGGGTGCGGTCGTGATGTCGGGTCGCTTTACGTATCTGGATTTGCTGCCGGACGACAAGATGCTACCGCGTTACGCCAAAGCTTGGGGTGAACTGGGGGCGAATCGCGATGTCTGGCGGCGGCACGGTGCGTTGGATTACTTGACCAAGCCCACGCTGCCACTGTTCCTGACCATCAATTGCACTGAGGGCGCGGAGGCGTTGCATCAGATGGAAGTGTTGCAGAAACGGCTGGCGACGCTCAGCAGCGAGTTTGTTTTCAAAATGGATAATGAGCCGCGTGGTCACAAGGTGACGCTCGATCCGGATATTCTCAATTCAATGAATCGCTATCTCAAACAACGACTCAACTAACGATTTATGATTGCCCGCCTGTTTGCCTTATCGCTGGCTATTGCTCTTGCGTCCCAATCTTTCGCTCGGGCGGCAGATGCGCCGGGCACAAGCCGCGTTACCAAGTTGCGGTGTCGGACTTGATGATTCTCAAACGGCAGAAGCTCGGGGCATTTCAACTCGCCAAAGACCTTGGCGCGGATGGCGTCGAGGTGGACATGGGTGGTTTGGGCCAGCGCGAGACTTTTGAAAATCAACTGACCAATGCCACCACGCGCCAGCAGTTTCTTGACAAGAAGAAGGAGCTTGGACTGGAAATCCCATCGCTGGCCATGACGGGTTTCTTCGCCCAGTCATTTGCCGAACGCCCCACTGTGCCGCGCATGGTTCAGGACTGCATGGACACAATGACGGCGATGAATGTGAAGGTAGCCTTCTTGCCGTTGGGCGTGGAGTGTGATTTGCAGAAGAAGCCGGAGCTGCGCCCGAAAGTTGTCGAGCGTTTGAAAGTGGCTGGAGAGATTGCCGCGAAGGCGGGCGTGATCATTGGGGTGGAAACGTCTTTATCCGCTGCCGAAGAGGTGAAGTTGTTGGCGGACGTCGGTTCACCGGGCATCAAAATCTATTTCAATTTCGCCAATGCGGTGAAGAACGGACGCGATATTGCGGGTGAGCTACGCACGTTGGGCAAGGACCGTATCTGCCAGATTCACGCTACCAACGAGGATGGTGTGTGGTTGGAGAACGATCCCAAGATCGATCTGCCCAAGATCAAGCAAACGCTTGATGAAATGGGGTGGAGTGGCTGGCTGGTCATCGAGCGCTCCCGTGATGCCAAAGACCCGCGCAACGTGAAAAAGAATTTCACCGCCAACACGGCCTGTTTGAAGCGCATCTTTCAAGCACCCTGACGCGTCGGTCAGCGTCGGAAGGGTGGGATGGTAAAACATCGGCATTGAACCGGGGCGCGTTTGCGGCTAACCATTCGGCACATTCATGAAAGCCATCGTTCACAATTGGCGCGGGAAGATTGCCCTCGCGCTTACTTCTCTCAGCTTCACCACGAGCATCGGGTTCGCGGCGGACTTCGCCCAATGGCGCGGGCCGTTGCGTGACGGACATTCGTCCGAAACTGGTTTGCTTCAGGAATGGCCGAAGGACGGCCCCAAATTGCTCTGGCAAGCGACGAATGTGCTTGGGGGTTATTCTACGCCGGCGGTTGCGGGCGATCGCCTTTATCTGCTTGGTAGTGACGCCAGCGAGGAATCAGTTTACGCGCTCAACCTGAAGGACGGCAGCCGAGTCTGGGCGGCGAAGTTAGGCAAGCCCGGTCATCCGGAACAACAGCCGAGTTATCCCGGCGCGCGTTCGACCCCGACGGTGGACGGCAAACTCGTGTTCGCGCTGGGATCGGACGGCGATCTGGTCTGTCTCGAAACCGCGAGCGGCAAGGAAGTTTGGCGCAAACATCTGCGCACTGATTTCGGCGGCAACTATGGCGAGTGGGCGTATGCAGAATCGCCACTGGTGGATGGCGATAAATTGATCGTCACGCCTGGCGGCACGAACGCGACGTTGGTGGCGCTGAACAAGAAGACTGGCGAGCTGGTTTGGAAATGCGCGGTGTCCGACGGGAGTGCCGCGGGCTATTCCTCGGTGATCATCACTGAGTTCGGCGGCGTGAGGCAATACGTGCAGTTTCTTGCGAGCGGGCTGATGGGCGTTGATCCCGGCAGCGGTCAGTTGCTCTGGCGTTATGAGAAGTCGGGCAAGGGCAGTCCGGCGGTGATCATCACGCCGCTGGTGAGTGACGGGATGATTTACAGCGGCGCGTTTCGCGCCACGACGGCGCTCATCAAGCCGGTGCGCAAGGATGGAGTATTCACGGTCGAAGAAATCTATTCGAACGGCAAGCTGCCGGTCGGACTGGGCGGCGTGGTGAAGGTCGGGGATTATTTTTACGGCAGTGGCGGGAATACGGCGATGTGCGTGGAATTCAAGACCGGCACGGTGAAGTGGGAGGAACGGAGCATCGGACCGGGCTCGCTCCTGGTGGCGGACCAGCGCATTTACGTCCACGCTGACAACGGCGACGTGGCATTATTCGAACCGAATGCGGAAGCGTATCGCGAGAAGGGCCGCTTCACCCCGCCGGGCCTGCCCTCGCGGGCCAATCCGATGGAGAAGGCGTGGACGTATCCCGTCGTCGCCAACGGCAAGCTCTACATCCGCGATAAGCAAAACCTCTGGTGCTACGACGTGAAGGCAGGGAAGTGACAGGGGCAAACTCATCGCGTTGGTCACTCAAAAATCGGCAAACCCGGCTGCTGTTTTATCTCGTCGTATTGCTTGGCTTTGCTGCTTGGAAGTTCATTCCGCGGCCATGGCATCCGACGCTGATCATTGAGACCGAGCGCCACAAGATATTCTCCACCGCTACGCGTGAGCAAACGGATGCCGTTGCTCACACTCTGAATCTGCTCTATGCGGCCTATTCCAATCGCTTTGCCGGCGTGGCTGGTTTTGAGACCAACCACACTTGGATGCAGTTGAAGCTCTATAAGGATCGGGTGGAGATGCGGAAGATCAATCCGGGGCTTGGGTGGGCGGAGGCGTTTTATTCACCACCCTATTGTCGCGCCTATTACTCGGCAGAGGAGATTAACCCGTTCCACTGGATGCTCCACGAATCCGTGCATCAACTGAATCACGAGGTGACGCACTTCAAGTTGGAAAAATGGCTGGAGGAAGGCTTGGCAGAATACTTCAGCACCAGCCAGCTTCGAGGTAATGAACTTGCCGTTGGCACGATTGACCTGAACACCTATCCTGTTTGGTGGATTGATGAATTGGCAACGAGTACCAATCTCACAGAAAATCTGGCGAATGGCAGCGTCATTCCGCTTCGCGCCATCATCACCAATCGTGGCGGCCCCAGCATGAACAGCCACTTCAACCTTTACTACCTGCATTGGTGGACGCTTACCCACTTTGTTTTTGAGAGTGAGGCGCATCGTGGCCATGCCCTCAAGTTGCTGCAACGCGGTGGTGAAGCGGAAGCGTTTGAAGAACTCATCGGCCCGATGGATAGGATTCAAATCGAGTGGCATGACTATGTTCAATCGCTCAAGGCCAGACTTTCGGGCAAAAATATCAAACCTAAACGGTTGCCGAATGCGTCGACTGCACCAGCGCCTACTTCGTAGTGATAATGAGTTTTGCCGACTGTTCATCTAATTATTCCCGCATTAAGTGGGTCAGTAGCTTTCAAGAGTTGGTTGATACGCCTTTTGCCGACGGCATCAACGCCCTTTGCTGGCAACGCACCTTGCCGGGTGATTTTGGTGAAGTCGTGAGATTGCTCGGCCCGAGTGAAGACGTCACACCGATTGACGAAACGCGATTGCGAACCTTGCCTGTGAGCGAAGCTGGGCGGGTAGCCGTTGAAATCCTGCATGAAGACTTGCGAACACTTCAGGACCACGGCGCGGCGCCGGTCCTCAATTGCTTTCTGGCTTATCCGCGGGATGACGAACCGCAAGTCGTGGCTACGGATGTTTATTCATTCCATGCAGATCGCGCCCCGGTGGAAGCCGATACGTTTCTTTGCACCTATCACGGTGCGTCGAGCGAAGGCCTGCGCAACGAAGACGCACAACGGTATGTGGACCTTCCGGAAACCCACGCGGAATTGCTGAAGCTGTTCGGCGGTGCCGATGGTGAAGAGTTCCGCCAATTCCTCGCTGAAAACTGTTACGACCTGCACTATGCTGCCGCTCCGGGAGCGCAACCATTTTCTTTTGGTGTGGGCAATCTCTGGCGCATCGCAACGGAATGGCCGGGCAGCCCCGTGCCGCCATGCATCCATCGCGCCCCGCCGACTTTGCCGGGGCAACCCGCGCGCTTGTTGCTCATCTGCTGAATATTGGCATTTTCCCCTATGGACAAGGGGGCAGACAGGATTAACAGGAGGGACAGGATTGCTTTGGTGGGGTGAGGCTGCTGACGAGCATAATTCTGTAAATCCTGCTAATTCTGTCTTCAGCCCACGGGTTATTTCTTCTCGGGATTGATGATGGCGATGACGGCGGATTCGGGGCGGAGATATTTTTGCGCGACGGCGCGGACTTGATCAATCGTCACGGCTTCGATCTTGGCGTCTTCGGCGTAGCTGTTCGCGTAGCCGAGGCCGTAGAGTTCGTCGAGCGCGGTGGCGGTGGCCAGGCCGCCGAGTTCCTGCCGGGAAATCTTCCGCTGGCCGATGATCTTCGATTTGGAACGCTTGAGTTCTTCCTCGGTCAGACAGTCCGTGCGCAGGAGTTCGACTTCCTTGAACATCTCGGCTTCGACCTGTGCGGCTTTGGCCGGCTCGGTGCCAGCGTAGAAGGCGAAGTAACCGGGAGTGATCCCCAACAAATTTTGTGCGCCGACGTAGTAGGCGAGGCCAAGCTTCTCGCGGATACGCAGGAACAGGCGTGAGCCGAGGTCGCTGCAGGTTTCCTGCAAAATCTCCATCGCCTGTCGGTCTTCCGCATTCATGGTCGTGCCGGGGAAGCCGACGACAACGACGGCTTGTTTCTTATCGCGCGAGTCAGTGACGCGCTTAGGCGAGGTGAGAGGGGTGAAGGTCGAGGGACGAGTCGTAGTCGCGCTTGTGCTTTTCCAACTACCGAATGCTTTTTCCACGGCGGCTTTGACTTCGGCGGTGTTCACGTCGCCGTAGATGGCGAGGACGCAATTCTCCGGCGTGGCAAGCTTGCGATAGAACTCGGCCACTTTGGCAGAGTCGAGCGTGGCAAGGGTTTCTTCCGTGCCCAGCGAATCGAGGCCGTAGCTGACGTCGCCAAAAAGCTCGCGGCGCATGGCTTTGAACGCACTTTTGAGCAGGTCGTCCTTGTTGCTGCGGATGCCGGCGATCTGGACTTCGCGTTCCCGTTCCAGTTGTGCGGCGGGAAAGGTGGGATGGAGAATCACGTCCGCGACGAGTTCAAGGCCCGTGGCTAGGTCGGCGCTCAACACTTCGGCATTCACGCCAAAGCTGTTGTTGCCGCCGTAGCTGTCGAGGCTGCCACCGACGGATTCGATCTCACTGGCGATCTGTTCGGCGTTGCGGGTCTTCGTGCCCTTGACGACGAGGCGCGCGAGCAGTTGCGTGATGCCGTTGTTGTCCTTGTTCTCGGCGAGCACGCCACCTTGGAACACGGCGCGGAACTCGACAAAGGGCAGGCGATGATCTTCTTTCACCAGCAGCTTAAGGCCATTGGCGAGCGTGATTTTTTGGATCGCATTATCGGTGTTGCTCTCAGTCACGGCGGAAGTTTGCGGCGTCGCGCCTTCGGGCAACAACGCGTAGAGCGTGCGGTTTTCCGGCGTGAGATATTCGCGCGCGACGCGTTGCAAGTCGGCGGGCGTGATGCGTTGGACGGCGGCGAGGTAACGCTGGGAGAAATTGAGGTCGCCAGCGGCGAGCCAGCTTCCGCCGAGGTCGGCGGCCTGACCTTGCATGGTCTTGCGCGTGGCGAGTGTGGCGCTGGTGAATTGTTTCACGGCCTTCTGCAATTCCGCGGCGGGCACGGGAGCGTTCTTCAGCTTGTCCAACTCAACGAACAAAGCGTCGCGGGCGGCAGTGAATTTATCGGCGTCCACCATCGCGCTGACACCGAAGAGACCGGGATTGCCGGGATTGTAGGTCCACGCGTCGGCGTAGTGCACGAGGCCTTGTTTTTCGCGGACCTCCTGATAGAAGCGCGAGCTGCGGCCGCTGCCGAGCAAGGCGGCGAGCACGTCGAGGAGCGGCACGTCGGGATGACGCACGTCGGGGATGTGCCACGCGATGTGCACGTGACCAAGTTCGATGGCAGCTTCTTCGAGGATTTCGCGCGCAGCGGTCTGACGCGGTTCGGCGGGCAAAACCATCGGGGGCAGGGCGCGAGATTTAGTCTTTGCGTAAGCCTCGCGGATCTGCGTGACGACGTCTTCGTGTTTCACATCGCCGGTGACGACGTAGAAAACATTGTTGGGCGCGTAACGTTCGGTGTAGTAGCCGCGGATGTCTTCGGGCTTGAGTTCGTTGAAGATGTCGAGATAACCAATGACTGTATTGCGATAGGGACTTTTGGTGTAAGCCGTTTCAAAGAGACGGCGACCAGAGCGGCGTCCGGGATCGTCCTGGCCCATGTCCATTTCGCGGCGAATGACGTCGAGTTCCTTCGCGAGTTCGTCGGGCGGGAGCGACGCATTCTGCATGATGTCGCAGAGGATATCGATTGCCACGCGTGCGCCGGTGTTGGGCACGTCGATGTGATAGACCGTGCGATCGAAGCTGGTGTAGGCGTTCATGTAACCGCCGGCTTCCTGCACTTCTTCATCAATGCGGCTGCCGGGGCGCGTGGTTGTGCCCTTGAACAACATGTGTTCCAGCACGTGGGACAAGCCCGCACCGAGCCAGCGGCCTTCGTGAATGCTGCCGGTCATGGCCCAGGCTTGCGCGGAAACGACGGGCGCGCTGTGATCTTCGCGCGTGATGATGGTGAGGCCGTTTTCGAGCGTGACAAGTTTGACGCCGGGCGGGACGGCGGGAATGGTCGGGCTGTTTGAAGCAGGCGTTGGGTTGAGATTAGTCATGGATGCGTGGCAAAGGGAATTGGCAGCGCGAGTTGAGAGCGCTTACGCCTCGGCAGACTTGGGTTGGTCCTTGGTTGTCTCAGCGCGGCTCGCGGGGAGAAACGGTTTCCGGAACGCGTCGTCGAAGCTGTAACCGTTGGCGAAATCTTCGCGGCTGTCTTTCTCGGTTTTCCCGAGCAGGCCGATCTCGACCATGTTGAAGACGATTTCGCCGAAGTCTTCGCAGCGTTTGATGCCCCATTCTTCGAAGACCATCTTAGTCATTGGGCCGAATTGCGAGAGCGCGTAATCGCGGATGCCTTCGAGCAATTCCTGACCGGAGACGTGGCGCATCTCCTCGCGCTTTTGGCGTACGACCTGTTTTTGCGTGTGGTCGAGCGCGTCCTTGAGAAAATGGTAGGCGTCCCGTTGGTAGCGGGCATCCTTGGCCAGAACCAGATCCAGCGTGGTATCGAAGGTCAATTCTTGCATATCACGGGGTGACGACGGCAACGGGTTTGGCGACAGGATGCGCAGCACGATAGGTTTTGACCGCCCAACCGGTGAGCAACAGGCCCAGCACAAGGCAAAGCACCCATTTCTCCTGGCTCGTCAGCGCATTCATCAGGACACTCTAGCGGGCAAGCCGCTGCCTCGCAACCTCCGCTTTCCTACTGCTTTACCCTTGCTAGCGCGCCGGACGGCTTGCTAGCTTGTCGCCGCATTTATGGCGGCCATCGGGCGATTCCAAAAAGGCGATGACATCTTCTACGCGAAGATCGTAGATGGCGAAATCTTCCGGCTGCATGGCGACGTTTTTGGATCCCCGACATTTGACAAAAAGCCGACTCCTCGCAAAGGCGTGCGTACGCTCGTTCCGGTAACCCCCTCTAAAATCGTCTGTGTCGGTTTGAATTACGCCGATCACGCGCGCGAGCAGAACCGGCAGCTACCCAAAGAACCGCTCATTTGGATCAAGGCGACCACGTCGCTGTTACCAGATGGTGGCAAAATTGAAATTCCGCATGCCGCGCATCGCACGGACTTTGAAGCGGAGCTCGCCATCATCATCGGCCGAAAAATCCGTAACGTTACGGCGGCTTCGGCTTCACGATACATCTTCGGGTACACCTGCGGCGCAGGACGTAACTGATCGCACGATCCAAGACGGTGAGAGTCAGTGGTGCCGGGCGAAGTCGTTTGATACGTTTACGCCACTCGGCCCGTACATTGAAACGAAGATTGATCCAACGGATATGAGCATCCAGTTGTTTCAAAACGGTCAACTTCGGCAGAACTCACACACCCGGCAGATGATCTTCAATTGCTACGAGATCGTAAGCTTTGTCTCGGCGCAAATGACCTTGCTGCCAGGGGATGTCATTTTGACGGGCACTCCGGCGGGGATTGGCCCCATCCAACCGGACGACCGTTTGGAGGTGCGGATCTCCGGCCTTGCCCCGCTGGTCAATACAGTGAAGTAGTTGCTTCGCTTTTTATTGGCTGACGCATAACGAAAAAACTTCGTTCCACTCCGCCCTTTTGGTTAATCTTTTCCCCACATGAAGTGGACCAAGACATTGATTCCGACACTCCGCGAAGCTCCGTCTGACGCGGAAATCCTTTCGCACAAACTCCTGCTGCGCGCCGGCCTCATCCGCAAGCTCGCAGGTGGCGTATATACTTTTCTCCCGCTCGGACTGCGGGCCTTGCGCAAGGTTGAAACTATCATCCGCGAAGAGATGAATCGGGCGGACGCGGTCGAAGTGCTCATGCCTGCCTTGCAGCCCAAAGAAATTTGGGAACAGAGCGGCCGTGCCGAGACGGCGAAGGATGTTCTCTTCAAGGTCAAGGACGGCTCGAGTCGGGAATGGTTTCTCAGTCCGACGGCGGAGGAGGTCATCACGACGATGGCTTCGACGGAGATCAATTCTTACCGTCAGTTGCCGAAGAATTTTTACCAGGTCAGCACGAAGTTCCGCGATGAGATTCGCCCGCGCTTCGGTTTGATGCGCGCGAAGGAGTTCATCATGAAGGACGCGTATTCGTTCGACACCACCGACGAGGGCGCGATGGCGAGCTACCACAAGATGTATGACGCCTACAAACGCATCTTCGACCGTTGCGGCGTGCAGAGCTTTCCCGGTCGAGGCTGATACGGGCGTGATCGGTGGCAATTACTCGCATGAATTCATGGTGCCGGCAGAGACGGGTGAAAACGACGTGGTATTCTGCGAAGCCTGCGGTTACGCCGCAAACATCGAGAAGGCGACCAGCGGTATTCCCAAGACGGCAGCGCGCGAAATCGGGGCGGCGGTCGAAAAATTTGCGACGCCGGGCGTGGTGACCATTGAAGCGTTGAGCAAAGCACCGTATAGCGTGGCGGCGAATCGCCAGATTAAGACGCTGGTTTACATCGCGGATAGCAAGCCGGTGCTGATTCTAGTCCGCGGCGATGATCAGTTGAATGAAACCAAGTTGATGGCGCGGACTGGAGCCGTGGCAGCGCGGCCGGCGACGCCGGAGGAGATGCTTTGCGACCCTCGGTGCGAAGCCGGGTTCGCTGGGGGCGGTCGACCAATGTTCCTGCGGAGGTGAAAGTGTTGGCCGATGAGCGTTTGCGCGGGGCGAATGACATGACGACGGGTGCGAATGAAGACGGTTTCCATTTCCGCAACGTTTCCATCGAGCGTGATATCAAGGTCACAGCACTGGTTTGATTTGCGCACGGTCACGGCGGGCGAGCCTTGCGTGCAAATGCGGCAAGGCGTTGAAGATTCGTCGTGCGATTGAAGTCGGGCATGTCTTCAAGCTCGGCACAAAATACAGCGAGAAGCTGAACGCAAATTACCTTGATGAAGCAGGCGCACGGAAACCTTCGTGTGATGGGCTGCTATGGCATCGGGGTCACGCGGACGTTGCAGGCGATCATCGAGCAATGCAACGACAAGGATGGCATCATCTGGCCGTTGGCTACTGCGCCGTATCAAGTTTGCATCACGCCGCTGGCGGTCGCGCCTGAGAGTCCGGTAATGCAATTGGCGGAGAAGTTTTACGAGGAACTCGACCGCGCAGGGCGTCGAGGTCATTCTCGACGATCGCGATGAGCGTCCCGGCGTGAAGTTCAAGGACGCTGACTTAGTGGGTTTTCCCATCCGCATTGCGCATCGGCGAAAAATCACTGGCCAAGGGCGAAGTGGAAATCAAGCCGCCGCAATGCTCCACTCATTGCGGCGAAGAGTGACGAAGCTGTGGCCAAGGTGCTGGCGTTGGTGAAAGCCAAGTAGCCTCAAGGCTGAGCCTAAACCTGGTTTTTGGTTATTGTAGCGGTGCTCTGCGAGCGCCGTTCCTTTCTGCGCTGATAGGTTTCGGCAGTCACAGATCGCCGCTACAGCACTACGCCGTAGCCGTGGCCATGAAGGGGGAGGTGGTGCGATGTTTGGCATCGCCATCCAGTGCTTCGCGGACGGCGCGGGCGAGATTGATGCGCGTGTATGGCTTTTGCAGGAAGCGTGCATCATTGTTGCGGGTCAGGAAATCCGTGCTGATATCGTCCACGGTGTAGCCGCTTGCAAACACCACGCGGAGTTCTTTGCGTTGCGCGATGAGTTTGTGCGCGAGTTCCATCCCGGACAGGCCGGCGGGCATCACCATGTCTGTGAAGAGCAGATCGATGCTGTTCTGATGGCGTTCCCACATCTCCAATGCTTCTTTGCCGTTGGTGGCCAGGATAACGCGATAACCAAATTCCTCTAAGATCATCTGCGCCATTTCGCGCAAGACTGGCTCGTCTTCGACCACGAGCACAGTTTCCGTGCCGCCAGCGACCGGGGTATCGGATTGGTGTCCTCAGTGGCAGTCTTTGTGACGTGATTGCTGGCGGGGAAGAACACGTTGAACGTCGTGCCCGCGCCTGGTTGACTGGAGACTTCCACCCAGCCGCTGTGTTGTTTCACGATGCCATAGACCGTGGCGAGGCCGAGGCCCGTGCCTTTGCCGACTTCCTTCGTGGTGAAGAATGGCTCAAAGATGCGGGTGATGACGTACGTGTCCATGCCGCAACCCGTGTCACTGACGCGCAAACAAACGTGTTGACCGGAGCGCGCGTCGGGGTGGGATTGGACATAGTCTTCGGCGATCTCAATTGCGCTGAGGGCAATCGTGAGCGAGCCGCCGCGCTCCATGGCGTCGCGGGCGTTGACGCACAGGTTCATGATGACTTGTTCCATCATGCCGGTATCGCCCTCGACAAGCGGCAGCGTGGCGGGAGGGATGAAATCAAGCGAGACCGTCTCACCAAGCAGGCGATGGAGCATCTTGCTCATGTTGGCGACAACGTCGCGCAAATCGAGATGCTTGGGTTGCATGACATTTTTGCGGCTAAACATCAGCAACTGACGCGTGAGGCTCGCCGCCCGTTCAGAGGCGAAGAACACGGCTTGGGCGGAATCCAGTGCTTGTGGCGGCATGCCGGGGCGCACCATCAACATGCCCGCGTGGCCTTGGATGATGGTCAACATATTGTTGAAATCGTGCGCGACGCCGGCGGCGAGCTGCCCGATGGATTCCATCTTCTGTGACTGACGCAGCTGGCTTTCCAGGCTCAAGCGCTCGGTGATGTCTTCAACATAACAATGCACCACGCGACTGTCTGGGACGGGGTGGAACGACCAGGATAGAGTGCGGCCCGCAATTTTCGTCTGGTGCTGGGTGTGGCATTGATTGCTTTCGAGGCAACTCTTGATGATGCCGGTGATGTCTGGTGGCAGCAGGCCGCGCGGATGATGTTGGTCAATGGATAAAGCCAGTCGTAGCGCGGTGTCGTTGAAGTAAGTGATATTGCCGTCTGCCGCCAGTTCCATGGCAGGGTTCGGATTCAACTGAGCGAAGGCGGCAAGCTTCTGCAGTTCCACCTCAGTCCGGCAGCGTTCGGCCGCCATGCCGATAGAGTTGGCAACGGCGAGGAGAAATTGCACTTCATCGCCGGTGAACGTTCGCGGCGTGGTGGTATACACGCCGAGCATCCCGTAGGGCATCTGGCGGGTGGCGATGACTAGGCAGACTCCGCTTACCACCGAATGATCCAATAACAGATTGGGCGCAATGAACCGGTTTTCTTGCCGCATGTCAGAGATGATGACGGGCGCACCGCTGCGGAGAACGAAAGCGCCTTGCGAGCGGCCGCGGGCTTCAATAAGCCCCGAGCCGAGCCGACCCCGCCCCGCCTTCCAGCCGACGCTGGCCCGGGCAACCAAGGAGCCGGACTCGGGTTGAAGTTCGAGCACATGCGCGAGTTGCACGTCGAGCGTTTCGGCGGCGAGTTGCAGGGCTTGATTCAGCAGGGCGTTGAAATCCTGACTGACCATGGCGAATTGGCCGATAGCTGCGACGACGGCCTGTTGCTGGGCGCGATTTAGTAACAGCTTTTCAGATTGGTCGCTTTCCTGAGCACGTTGTTGGAGCGACTCGGCCATGATGTCGAAAGTGCGCGCGAGTTGACCGAGTTCACTCTTGCTGTCCATGACCCCGCTCCGGCTCGTTAGATCACCTTTGGCGAGTTTTTCCGCAGCGCTGAGCAGGGCGCGAAGCTGGCACATGATGAAGCGCTCCCCGCCGTACCCAGGCGGCGGCCAAGGCCAGCAACCCGACGAGAAAGGCAGCCCAATCACCGAGTTTAAGAAAATAAATCACGCCAAGCGGGGGAACGATGGCGAGAAAAACTGTGCCGACCAATCGCATGCGTAGGCCGGAGAATATATTTCGCTGCGGTTGCGCCACTGCCTCCATGAGTTGCGGGCCGGTCGCGGGAGCAGCGTTGTGTATGGCCGGCTCCGGTTCTGGGGACGGCAGGGTTTCGGCGGCGGCGGGCTTGAAAAACCTGCGCCAACCCCGTGGCCGTTTCGTGACATCACTATAAAAGTCGGTGGATATGCTGCTCACGTGTCCTGACTATAAGCAGTTCGCTTGCCCGGCGATTTTGTTCGACAGAGCTTTTTTCTGTCTGAAACATGGAGCGATGCAGACACAGACGCTAACTCTTGGACACTCGCCCGACCCGGACGATGCCTTCATGTTTTATGGACTGGCCAAGGAAATCATTCCCACGCCCGGCTATCGCTTTGAACATATCCTCCAGGATATCCAGACTTTGAACGAACGCGCGACGCGGGGGGAACTCGATATTTCCGCCGTAAGCATCCACGCCTATGCCTACGTTTCGGACCAATATGCGTTGCTGCCCAGCGGCGCGAGCATGGGGGATGGGTACGGGCCGATGCTGGTTGCAAAGCAAAAATTTTCCCGCGAAGAGGTCGCGCGCAAGAAGATTGCCGTGCCTGGCACAATGACTAGCGCTTTCCTCGCGTTGCAGCTCTGGCTCGGCAAACCAGCAAAGGAATTCAATTACATCGTCGTGCCGTTTGATCAGATTTTTCAAACCGTGCGCGAGGGGCGGGCTGACGTTGGCCTAATTATTCACGAAGGCCAGCTAACCTATCAAAACGAGGGGTTGGTCGTGTGCGAAGACTTGGGAATCTGGTGGGGGCGCGAGAACGAAGGGCTGCCACTGCCGCTAGGGGGGAATGTGATTCACAAGCGGTACCATCCCGCGACGCGCAAGGTGATCTCCGACATCCTGACCGCAAGCATTCAATTCAGTCTCGATCATCGCCCCGAAGCGGTGCAGCATGCTTTGCAGTATGCTCGCGATATGGGGCGCGATTTGGCAGACAAATTCGTCGGCATGTATGTGAATCATTGGACGCTCGATTATGGGGACAAGGGCCGCGAATCCATCCGTCGCTTTCTCGGGCGCGCTTTCGAGCAGAAGCTTATTCCGCATCGGCAGGAGTTGGAATTTGTCAGCTAATGCCCAGCTTGAGGTTGGATAAAAATTACTCAAAATAGTCGTTGCGTTGGGCTGGTGGATTTGCACTATTAGTCGTGACACCAGCCAATCCCAGCCACAATTAGTGGTGGCTGGGTGCTTTTTGGTTGGCAACCGCAACCAAGCCAAAAGCGCATGATGAAAGTTCTGCTTCAACACAAAGAATCGGGACTGTATCTCAAAGATGTCGGGTTCACGACGCCTAGCGCCGTCGACGCGATGGATTTTCTCAGTTCCACTCAAGCCATCGAATTCTGCTCGGCTCACAAGATTACGGGAATGCAGATCGTCCTGCGGTTTGATGAGCAACATTACGACATTGTGTTGCCGATGATAGCCGAGCGTTATTCTCCGCAGGCCCGCGCCTTTCGAGCCGCCTGAAATCTCTGTCACAGGTATTGTCCGCGAACGGGTTGCGGACTCTGATGGAGTTGGGCTTTTGCTGTCCTGGCAAAGTTGTGAGCGGAAGTTGGCGGCAGCTGTAGCCTGCATTTTAGTGTCACTTTGCCAACGACCAAGCTTGCGTCAAAAGGGTGGCTGATTAACCTGTCAAGTATGACTGCAACAAGTGTTGACGTGACGAATCATCAGCGCATCGCCACTTTGGGAGAACGCGTGCTCGCCGGTGGTCAGATCACGCGCGACGAAGCCCTTTTCCTGATCGAACTCGAGGCCACGGCGGAAATCTTGGACCTGCTTTCCTGGTCAAACCGCATCCGCGAGAAGTTCAAAGGCAACAAGATTCACCTTTGTTCCATTGTCAACGCCAAGGCGGGTGCGTGCTCGGAGAATTGCAGCTTCTGTGCGCAGTCCGCGCATTACCAAACTGGCTCGCCGAAGTATGGCTTTGTGGATCCGGAGCCAGTGCAGGCTGCGGCGGAGGAAGCCGGGCAGAACCAAGTTACCGCAGTCGGACTGGTGGCCGCTTGGAAAGGGCTGAACGAAGGTCCGTTGCTTGACGAAATTTGCGATCGCGTTCGCGAACTCAAGGCTACCGGCAAAACCCGCCCTGATGTGTCTTTGGGGATCATCAAAAGTCAGCGCATTGCGGATCGGCTCAAAGAAGCGGGCGTAGAATGTTACGGTCATAATCTTGAAAGCTCGCGCCGCTTCTTTCCGCAAACCTGTTCGACGCACACGTTCGAAGATCGGTTGGAGACGATTGGTTATCTCAAGAAGGCTGGCATCAAGATTTGCTCCGGCGGCATCATCGGTATGGGTGAAACCCGAGAGGACCGCTGTGATCTGGCGTTTGAATTAAAAGCGATCGGCGCAAATGTGGTTCCGATTAACATTCTCAACCCGATTCCTGGCACACCTTTCGCCGATAAACCGCGGCTGCCTGTAATGGAAATCCTCAAGACCATCGCCTGCTTCCGATTCATTTTGCCGCGGAAGGAAATCATGATTGCGGGCGGGCGCACCATGAATCTCCGCGACGCACAAAGCATGATTTTCATGGCGGGAGCGAGTGCCTTGATGGTCGGTAACTATCTCACCACGCTCAACCAGTCAGTAGAAAAAGACCTGCAGATGCTCAAAGACCTTGGCCTTGATCCCGATTGGGACAACCATGATTTCCGCGATCAGGAAGAGGGCGGTTGTGGTTGCGGCCAGGAAAGTTGTGAGTCCGAGCCGGTTTTGGCCAAGTGAAATTGATTGCTGATGAGCCAGGCGCTGCAATTCCGGCTGCTGCGAATGGTTTTGTTTTTCAGCGCCTTGGTTTGGGGTGTCTCAGCCTGCGGAGTCTTCATGAATTGGGAAACGGCTGCCGGCGCTTTACAGGGCATGGGCGCAAAGCCCATCGCATATGATCCGATGTTGGACTACTGGTTGCGGATGGCGGCTGGAGCGTTTGCGTTGGTCGGCACTGGGTATTTGTTACTCGCAATTTTCCCACGAAAATATGCCGTAATGCTGCCGTGGTTTGGCTGGATTAAGATCATCGAGGGGGTGGTTTTACTCGTTCATGGGTTGCGGTTGGGATTAGGGCCGTTTCCGTTTGCTGGTGATGTTTCCGCTTCACTGGCGGGTGGGATTGGAATTTTGACGTTGCGTAAATCCGTGCTATGAGGGGTAGCAATTCGATGCAACGCCTCGGCAAAAATCACGGCGCCTACCACGGCGAGACGATTAACATTCGCGAAGTGTTACGCGACGTTGAGCGCATTGCACAGGGGTGGGGCTGGCAATCTGAGGTCTTTCATACGAGCGATGAGTTCCAATGGTTCGCGTTGCATCGGAAGCCAACACTGTCGCCCGTCAAGCCGGTTCGGATTTACCTCAGCACCGGTATCCACGGCGATGAACCTGCC
This sequence comes from Verrucomicrobiota bacterium, assembly GCA_049840435.1. Lineage (GTDB taxonomy): Bacteria > Verrucomicrobiota > Verrucomicrobiia > Limisphaerales > JADLHS01 > JADLHS01. The sequence continues at coordinate 211,224 of JASGKY010000024.1, forward strand.
GGACCGCTGGCGGCGTTGCGCTTGATTCAAAATAATCAATGGCCGACGCACGCGGAGATTGTTTTTTTGCCGTGCTTGAACCCGATTGGTTTCGCCAATAACCAACGTGAGAACGCCCAAGGCATTGACCTGAATCGTGATTACCTCCGGCCCCAGACAGCAGAGATTCAGGCGCACATCGCGTGGCTGGAAAGGCAGGTGGGATTCGATCTTTGCGTATGTCTGCACGAGGACTGGGAGTCGCACGGTTTTTATCTCTATGAACTTAATCCCGACCACAAACCTTCGCTGGCCGAGGGCATGATTGCGGCGGTAGCCCAGGGATGTCCGATTGATCACTCCGAGATCATCGAGGGGCGCGAGGCACAAGGTGGTATCATTCGGCCCAACCTCGATCCACGCACTCGTCCGCTGTGGCCAGAATCCTTTTGGCTGCTCCAACACAAGACACGATTGTCCTACACGTTGGAAGCACCATCGGATTTTCCTTTGGAAGTTCGGGTGAAAGCCTTGGTTGCTGCCATCCAAACTGCTTTGGCCTGAGCGTTGCTCCGTTTTGATCGCCTCTCAGGCGTGCATGAAAAACAAGGTTTCAGGGCTATTGCTAGGGTTGGTTGGCGTTTTGGTTCAATCGGCGGTGGCCGATGAGAAGTTGGCCACCCTTCGGGTCGGCAGTGCAACATATACCAATGTCACTGTCACCTCCGTGACGGCCACCGACATCTATTTCACCCACGCGCAAGGGATGGGCAACGCCAAGCTCAAGGAGCTTGGTGCGGAATCCCAAAAGAAGTTTGGCTATAATCCAATCAAGGGAAGTGCGGTGGAAAAACAGCAGGCTGAGGCGAACGCCAAGTTTCGCACAGCGGTGGCGGTTCAAGCGCGAGAGCAAAAAACGGCGGCGACTAAAACCGTTGCCGCTCCGGAAAATAACGGGAACGAACCCGTCGCGCCAAAACTTCATGCCAAATCACTGCGCGGTTCGCCCGCCCCGCATTTCGTCGTGGAGCAATGGATTACGCCCAAGCCGGCGATGGCTGGCAAGTTTGTGCTGGTCGACTTCTGGGCGACTTGGTGTCCACCGTGTCGCGGTTCGATCCCACACCTGAATGGTCTGCAAGCGAAGTTCAAAGACAATCTTGTTGTGGTTGGCTTGAGTGATGAATCAGAGGCGGATATTAGAAGTATGGCAAGTCCCAAGATCGATTATGCTGTGGCTTCCGATACCGCTGCGCGCGCGTTGCGTGAGGTGCAGGTCACCGGGATTCCGCATGCCATCTTGATTGATCCGAAGGGCATCGTGCGGTTTGAAGGGATGCCGCACTATCTGACTGAAAAAGGATTGCAACTGTTGATCGATCGCTACGGGGATTGAATGCGGCTGCATTCAGCATCGGCGTTTGCTTGGAGTGCTTACTTCAGTTTTGCTTCGCGTCGCTTCATCCATTCGTCGCCCAGTTCCGAAAGCGTTTTGGCCTTGAGGATGCGTTCTGCCATCGGGAATACGATGCGTTCTTCCTTGTCAAAATGTTTGCGCGAGGCGGCCATGGCGCCGGTCAGTAGTTTCTTGGCAGTTGCCAAGTCGCGCGCTTTGTGAACCCTCGCAAAGATTTGTTCGATCGCCTCATGCTCATGATGAAAGGTGTCCCGTTGTCCGATCTGCTCGAAACAATGTTCCAAGGGTTCGATGAACAGGTCGTCCTCGGTCTTCGAGTGTGGGGCCATGACCTTGTCCACCAACGTCGCGAGCGACTTCACCTCCGCCAAAGTTCTGATTTGCGGCACTGTTGCTTCGATGTGGTCAAATAGATGATGAAACACCGTATGTTCCGCCCGCAAAATATCCGTGATTTTCATGGCTTTAAATTCAGCAGATTGTCTGCCCAGCAAATAACCGCCTTTGGAAAAATTCGCCAGCCCATTCTTTCACCCATGTTTGGGTTTGCGCGTTGCGAAGGCGGTTGATGGCAGCCGCGCGACACCGCCTTGGGGAAAACTTTGCCTTCTGCTTCAATCACCGGTTCACTACGCTGCGCGCATGAGAGCGATGTCAGGGATGTTGGTCCGATTTTCTGTGGTCTTACTCTGTTGGCAAATCCACTGTATTGCCGGTGATGCCGTCCTTTTCACCGTGCGTTTTCCTGAGCTCACCAATCAGCAAGTCCTGATTACGGGTGTGTATCCGACCGATGGCCGGAAGCGCATTCAGTTGATGCTCCCACGGTGGACGCCGGGATATTACCGCATTGAGAATTACGCAGATCAGGTGTTGGAACTTACCGCAATCGGCAGTGCTGGACGCGTGCTTCCGGTCACTCGGAGCCAGACCAATCGCTGGCTGATCGAAGCCGGAACAAATAAGACCGTCACCGTTGTTTATCGCCTCCGTTGCGCCGGACACTCTGTCACGACGGATTGGGTTGAAGCAGATTACGCCGTTTTCAATGGCGGTGCGACATTTCCGGCCTTGGTGGAAACGGTTCGCCGGCCTTATCACGTGCGTCTTGAATTGCCAGCGGCTTGGGGGCTGGCGGTCACCGCGTTGCCAGAAGTGTCCGGTAGCACAAATGAATTTCGGGCTGAGAATTATGATGTGCTGGTGGACTCGCCGATTCTCGCTGGAAAGTTGCGGACGCAAACCACCACTGTCGCCGGGGTGCCGCATGTCATCGCCGTGGCGGGGGCGTACGCCCAATGGGATCTTGATACCGCGACGCGGCAGTTACATCGGCTGGTTACCGAACTGCATTCCTTCTGGGGGGTTCTTCCCTTTGAACGGTTTGTCGTGCTTGATGTTTTTCGTCCTGGTGGCGGGGGCTTGGAGCACAAAAACTCGATGCTGCTGACCTCGACACCGGGGCAATCCAAGGTTCTGACAGATTGGGTGGATTTCGTCTGTCATGAATACTTTCATGCCTTCAACGTAAAGCGATTGCGCCCCGTAGAACTGAGCAAGCTTGACTATGAACACCCACCGCACACCGGCGGTTTGTGGATTTCTGAAGGCATGACCACTTACTATGGCGAGCTGCTGCCTTGCCGTGCGGGCATCAGTTCCCCGGGGGACTTTCTTGGCTTCCTCTCGGCTTCGATCGAGCGCCTTCAAAATTCTCCAGGCCGCTTCGTTCAATCGCTCGAGACTGCCTCTCTCGAAGTTTGGAACACTCCCACCTCCGGTTTGGCGCGCGACACCAGTACCAACACCATCAGTTACTACACCAAAGGTCCCATCGTGGCTTTCCTGCTCGACACCCACATCCGCCGGCTGACCCAGGAACAGCGTAGTCTGGATGACCTGATGCGCCTAGCTTACCAGCGCTACTCCGGTTCTCGCGGATTTACGGCCCGAGAATTTTGCCGCACTGCCGAGGAAGTCGCCCAAGCCCGGCTGGGTGACTGGATCAAAGCTAATGTTTCCTGTCCGGGCGAGCTGGATTACTCGGAAGCCTTGGCCTGGTATGGATTGCGTTTCGCTCCCGCTACGGGTGACAAACAGTGGCAATTGGAAACCAGCCCCACTGCTACCCCAGAACAGCAGGCGCACTGGCAGAATCTGTTTCGCTCCGCAGGGCCGGGGCCGGCCAAAAGCGCCCCAGGTGTGAAGCCTCACAGTTGAGTGCTGAAGGACGGCGCTACAACGCGCCGCTTGCTCGGACTGCGTTCGTTGGTTAGGTTCGCAGTAATCCCATGCGCGCCATCCGCATCACCCTGGAGGCTTCGCCATGAGAAGCATTGCGCCCGTCAGTTTGCGCATTCGCTTGACGCTGCTGGTGCTGCTCGCCGGCGTTCCAGCATTGGCGCTCACGTTTTACACTGCTATCGAACAGCGCCGGCTTGCGGCGATCGCTGTGCAGCAGGACGCCTTGCGGGTCGCGCGCTTGGCCTCTGCCGGGCAGGAGCGACTCATCGAAGGCACGCATCAGATTCTCCTGTTGCTTGCACAACTGACGCAGGTTCGGGGCGACGACGCAGCGGCGTGCAATGCGCTCTTGTTAGATTTGCTCAAGCAGTATCCCCTGTATTCGAACGTTGGCGTCATCGCGACCAATGGCACCGTGTTTGCCAGCGCGGTGAAACTGCCGCAATCCGTGAATCTTTCTGATCGGACATATTTTCGGCGCGCGCTGGAATCACGTGCGTTTGCCATGGGCGATTACCAAATCGGACGCATTACTGGCAAGGCTTCCATCAACTTCGGATTGCCGGTGCTGGATGCTGACACCAATGTGCAGCGAGTCGTGTTTGCTGCGCTTGATCTGGCGTGGCTCAACGAGTACACCGCGCGCGCCAGTTTGCCCTCCGACGCCCGCGTCACGGTCATTGATCGGAACGGCATCGTACTCGTGCGCTATCCGGACGGGGAAAATCTGGTGGGCAAGCAGGCGACCGAAATGTCCATCGTCCGCACCATGATCGAGCGGGGCGTGGAAGGAACCGCACGAGCGCCGGGACTGGATGGCCACCCGACGCTGTTTGCGTTTACGCCACTGAGCTCAGCGGCGGGTTCGGGGCTGGTATACATCAGCATCGGCATTCCGGAGGAGGTTGCATACGCCGCAGTGAACCGCATGACCACGCGCAATGTGGCGTGGCTTGGGATTGTCGGAGTGCTGGCGCTGCTGGCGGCTTGGTTTGGCAGCGATATCTTCATCTTGCGTCGCATCCGCGCGTTGGTCACGGCCACGCAACGTCTGGCTGGCGGCGATCTCCAGGCGCGCACCGGACTCACCTACGGCACCAGTGAATTCAGCCAGCTCGCCCGCGCCTTTGATGACATGGCGGCGACCCTTGAAATCCGTACCAATGAGCGTCAGCGCGCCCAGCAGGAACTCAAGGCCCTCAACGAAGTTCTTGAACAACGCGTCGCCGATCGCACCAGCGAATTGCGGACAAAAAACGAGCAAATGGAGGCTGATCTTAGAATGGCGCGAGAAATTCAGGTGGCTATTTTGCCGCAGGCATATCCGACCTTTCCGAAAACGGCTACACCTGAACAAAGTGCTTTGAGGTTTTCGCATCACTACAACCCGACAGAAACACTTGGTGGCGATTTCTTCACCGTGTTGGCGTTGTCTGATACCGAGGCGGGCGTTTTCATTTGCGACGTGATGGGGCATGGCGTTCGGTCGGCACTCGTGACAACCATGCTGCGTGCCATGGTTGAGGAGCTTGCCCCGGAGGCTCACGATCCGGGGAAACTGCTCACCCGCATCAATCGCGATTTGAGCGCCATCCTCAAGCAGACCGGCGCGCCAATCTTTGCCACGGCGTTCTATTTCGTGGCGGATGTTGCTCGCGGTGAAATGCGTTATGCCAAAGCGGGGCACCCCAACCCGCTGCACTTTCTACGCGCAACGGGCATGGTTGAGCCGGTGCGCTGCGCGTCAGGGGGACCCGGACCTGCCTTGGGTATGTTTGCTCAAACCATCTATCAGACCCATTGTGAGCCGCTTGGCGTTGGCGACAGGGTGTTGCTGTTCACGGATGGCGCCTTTGAAGTGGTTGGGGCAGACAATCAAGACTTCGATCAAAAGCAATTGCTCGCGTTGGCCCGGCAGAATGCCCACTGCGCACCCGACCAACTGATTCGTACGCTTCTAACCGAAATCCAACGTTTCAGCGGCACCACCACTTTTGCGGATGACGTATGTTTTGTCGGAATGGAGGTGAGTTGGATTGGCGATCGCTCAACAGTCAATGGGGGCGGTTTACAATAATCTGGTTGAAGCGAATTTCGCGGTTCAACCACCACAGTTTCGCTCGAACGGTGTCAAGCTCACTGCACCACCAGCCGGTAGAACGCGGCGGCGTTTGTGGTGCGTGGCAGCAGCCAGTTTGTGGCGGTCGCGGTGACGGTGAAGCTTAGTGATGTCTGCCAATTGCTGCTGGTGGGCGTCGCTGTGGATTGCAAGACGGCTGTCGCGCCCTCAGGCAAATTGGTTGCGGTGAGCGTGAACGTGCTGGCCGCTGTATCTGGGAGACTGATGGAGAGGAACACGTTTGTGTCCATCGTGAAATTACCAGTGAGGCCGCGGGCCTGCGTCATCGGTGCGGTAAGCTGAGCGCCGACCATGGTGCAACCGTTCGTTGCGCCGCTCCAAGTGGCAAAATGCCAGTTCGCTTTCGGTGCCGCGGTGATAATCGCGCTGTTGGTGCTCGGAATCCAGCCCGGTGCGGCGCCGTTCACCGTGATTGCGCCACCACCGTTGGTGGTCAGCGCGAGCCAGTAATTTGTGGCCCAACCCCAGGTCAGAGTCGTCAGGCTGTTTGTTGTCGCCAACGTTACGGACGCCGTGCCGCCGCTGGTCGCGCCGTTCGTGGTCGTGCCACCGGACAATGTCCAACCCGTAGTCGTGTATTGCAAATTTCCAGCCGTTGTTTCCGGGCTGGTCACTGTGGCGGTGATCAGCGTGCCGTAGGCATTCGTGCTTGTGCCGGACGGCGAGGGCGAACCATGGGCTGAAACTATGGTGAGCCGATTCGTACCCAACCGCGATACCCCAGAATAGGCATAACCATAGCGATACGCCCGCTGCACTGAGGCGGGCATCGAAATGGTTCCGACCGTAGCGCCGGAGTCATCCAGCTCGGTTACGGTGGCAGAGCCACCTGGATTCACCAGGGTGTTGCCGTTGGGCAGGCGTTGAATCGATCCCTCGTGGTCATTGAAGGCGTAGGAAAACGACCGGACAAGATTTGTGGCCGCCAACCCGACCTCAACCGCTTTGTCGCCACCGTTGTAAACCACCAGTAGATTGTTGGTGCGCATCGCAACAAAATCCGCGTCCGGCAACAGATTCGTGGTCCCCATGAAGTATCGTGTCACCCAGTTTGCCGCATGCACGCGTCCCGATGCGCCGACTAGATACGTTAACACCACGTTCCCGGTGCTGTGACTGACGACGACCAGCTTGCGTTGGGGATCTTGCAAATCCACAAGAATCAAGTCGAGGTCAGGGTTGTAGCTCACGCTGTTGATATAAGTCGTGCTGCCCGTAAGGGCCGAGGGCAGGGTGCAGGTCCAGATGACCGAGCCGGACGTTGCGCCCGTGGGTTGCACTTCAAAAATCTTTGCGACGGAACTGGAGTCAGCGGGGATGAGGATATTCCCGTTCGGCATCGGTTCGACATCGTAGCCGCAGCGGGCCGTGGAATCGCACAAGGTGAAATCCCATAGGATCGCTCCGTCCCAACTGATCTTTTGGAAGCGGCCGCTAGGCCAGGCGCCGTTATGCGAAGGTGACGTGCAACTGGTGTTTTGAATCGGAAACAAAGCGCTGCCGTCGGGTAACAGATACGCGCACGTCTGCGCCGAACTGCTTGCCGTCCACGTGTGAACTGTCTGTCCGCTCAGATTCACAAGATATGCGGTCGCGCCGCTCGCGCCGAACGTGTAACCGGGATACGCCGTTGCACCATATCCCACTGGAGCGATCACCCAAATACAAATCGCGAAAGCTAGTTTGGCAGCAATACATCGCCAATGGATGAAAGCAGCCGGGCCGGTTGGAAATAGGATCACGCCGCGATACTACGCGCCTGGCGATTAAGCCAGCATTAAGAATGCGTTGGCGGCTGGATTGCGCCCTGCCGGATCACTCGGCCGTTTGAGCCAATGCCAACTTCTGCTGGTCGCCGGTGACGGGCTCACTCATTTTGTGCTTGGGGGCAGCGACCCGGCCGGCGGTATATTTGTCCAGCGCTTGTTGCATCTGGGTTTTGTGGTTGGCGTAGTGAAGCGCAGTTTCTGGTGCAATATCGCCCGCGAGCACAGCGTTGAGCAGGGATTGTTCGAAGCTGTGCCATCCCCAAGGCGTGACGCTGCTTTCGATGATATCGTGCAAATTGTGCTTTTCCGACTCGCCCGCAATGATGACTTCACGTGAGCGCATATTATTGCCCATCACTTCCGTGACCAGCTGCAGGCCGCCATCCAATCGCGGGACAAGCCGTTGACTTACCACCCAGCGCAGCGCATCCGCCAACCGCTGACGCATGAGCGCCTCCTCCCCCTTGTCGAACATTCCCAAGATGCGGTTGATCGTCTGGCTGGCGTTGATGGTGTGCAATGACGTGAAAACCAGATGGCCTGTTTCGCCGGCCGTGATGGCGACCTCCATGGTTTCTCGATCCCGAATCTCACCAACCATGATGGTATGCGGCGCTTGGCGCAAAGCCGCCTTCAACCCAACGGAATGATCGAAGTAATCCTTGCCGTACTCCCGTTGGCTGAACGTCGCTTGCATCGGTTCGTGGAGATATTCGACCGGATCTTCGAGACTGATAACGTGGATATCCTGCGTGCGATTGATTTCGTTTAGGATCGCCGCCAGCGTGGTCGTTTTGCCCGTGCCGGTGGCGCCGGTAATGAAAACCAATCCGGCATTTTCATTGATGATTTGGTCGAAGACCGGGGGCACGTTGAGATCCTGGAGTTGCGGGATCGCATTGGAGAGCTTGCGCATCACAATCGCCCGCTGGCCGGCCCGCGAATAGATATTGACCCGGAAACGAGCCACACCCGGCACCGCATAGCTGCAATCACACGAGCCGTGCTTGCGGTAGTTTTCCGCGACCAACGCGTTGCCGTCGATGATGATCTCGGCCAGTTGCGCTGTCATTTCCGCGGTGACCGGCTCATTCATGAGGTCGCTGGTATAGGAACGCAATTTCCCGTAACAGGACATTTGCGGCACCCGCCCGGGGACAAACAACAGGTCAGAAATGCCACTTTCACACACAATCATGGCGATCAGCAGATCATTGAAACGTTCCTTATTCATAAACAGCTCCTATCGGTGGGGCATTAAGCAGTTTTCGTGACAGGGCTGTTGAGCGTAAGCGGCGACTCATTCTAGGACACCTCACGCCATCCCCGGGGGCTGATCTTCAAAAGGGAACGAAGGTGCTTCTAGTATGTACAGTTAGAATTAGAAAGATGTTGTGCCGTCCTAACACGTTTCGGAATCGACTCTGCCTTGCTCTCCAAGGTGCGATGAGCTTTGCCTTCCCGTTTTCAGCGGGGGGGCGGTTGCAACAATTCGATACGCTTACCTGTTCGGGCGGATTCATGTGCCGCATCCAGAATTTCGACCACAGTCACATTTACCGCCAGTGACGATAAACCCGAAGGAACGATTTCTTTTCGCACCACCGCCACCAAATAGGAGATGGCGTCACCTTCCGGGGCGGGAATAGCTGGCGGCTTGAGTTCCGTTTCCTTGGTTTGCTCTGAGGGACGAACGCGCAGCAAATTAGCGTTTGGCACGAGCACGTATCCGTTCTGGCCATAAACCTCCATGTCCTTGCGATTGTAAGGCCAGTTCCAGGATGCCTGAAAAATCGCCTGAGCCTTCGGATACGTCACCACAATTGTCGCCTCATCTTCCACTTTTGGATAAACGTCCGGTTTGATCTGCTGCGTCACGGCTTGCACGAAAAGTGGCCGTTGCCCGTCCATCAGCCACGTGGCCAAATCCGCGCCGTAACATCCGAAATCATTCAAAGCGCCGCCGCCGTTCCGCACTGGATCGGTTAGCCATTCAAGAAAGTATTGCGAGCAACCAATCTCCTTGGGGCCGCGATGGCCATCATGCACCACGATTTTTCGGATTTCGCCGATCTCCTTTCGTTTGTGGACTATTTCGTAAGCTTCGCGATTCCCGGCATACCAGGTTGTCTCGTAGTTCACAAACACTTGGATGTTGCCGCGCTGCGCGGCTGCCGCAATGGCTCGTGCATGTTCCATGTTTACCGCGAGCGGCTTCTCCATCATCACATCCACACCGCGGGGCGCACATTGTTCGACCACGGCGCGATGTTCAAACGTGCTGCCAAATGCTGCAACCGCCTGGACTTTTGTCTTGTTGAACAATTCAGCCAATGAATTAAAGAATAGATTTGAACTAAGATTGAATCGTTTGGAGTAAATCTCGATCAGAGCCTGATTTGTTTCCACCACCCCAGCCAGCTCGATGTCCGTGCGCCCGCGCAATGGTGGAAAGAAGCCATACGCATGGTCGTGACTCAGCCCTGCCACCGCTACCCGGACCGGAGGCTTCGGGTCTTGCCCATTTGCAATCAAAGTAACGGTGACCAGAATTCCGGAGAGCAATGTTTTGCAAATTTTCATGGATGGATTTTGTTGAGCATTTGAAGTTAAGTCTGCCAGCCAGTCAAGTTGTCTAACCAGATCTTCGTCGCACCTCTGCCTCGAGATTTGCGAACGTCTTCTGCACGGTCTTGGAATGGATTCTTCCGGGCGGCATGAGTTTTCCCAACAACGCCACCAACCACCCGTGCGCCTGCACGTCGAGCGCAGAGGCGTCGCGCGTGCCGCCGATCACCGCTTACTCGTTCGTCCACGGCCTGAATTGGCGCGGGAGACATAATTAATAGCGCAGATTATTCCCAACGATCAATCGATCAATCCCTGTCCATAGAACGAAATGATTAACGCTTGGCCGCTTTATACGATGCCGGCGGGCACTCTGTGCTTGCTGATCAAAACGCGCCTTCCGATCGTGCTCGGCACGGGCGAATTTAGCGCTTGGAATCGCTCGGCGCGGTTTTTATGACCAATTGCTTTCCCTTCACCAGTTCATTGTGAGAAATGAAATAGCCCTCGAGCTTGTGCTCGTTGTAAGCGATTTCGGTGACTTTTGTTCCAGAGCTGATTTTTGTAATGGTGAACGTCTGGTTGTTTAGTTTCATTTTCGATTCGGCAAAGAGAGGCACGGATATGATGTAAGTGGGATCTGCAGGCGAATAGGGATAGATACCCATGGCGGTGAAAACGTACCAAGCGGACATTTCGCCCGCGTCGTCCATCCCGCATAACGTCAAGCCATCGTCCATCCCATAGAAACGTTGCATGATCTCATTCAGGATGGCTTGGGACTTTTCTGGTTTGCCAACCCAGTAATAAAGCCAGGGGAAGCCGTGATCCGGTTGGTTGCCATGACAGTATTGACCGATGAAGCTGTTGATGTTCATCGCAATGTGGTTCGGATTCCACGGAAGGGAAAACAGCTTGTCCAACTGCTGTTCAAACGCCGCTTGGCTCGGATACAGTTTGATCAAACCTTCGGTGTCATGCGGGGCGAAGAAAGACGATTGCCACGCATTCGCCTCGCGATACAGGTATTCGTAATAGGGATATTGCGCATCGAACGGGGTGACCCAGTCGCCATTTTCCAGACGCCCGCGCATCAAGCCGGTGGTCGGGTCAAACTGATTGGTGTAATTGTGCGATCGTTTCAGCATGGCTTCATAGGTTTTCTCGTCCTTGAGTTCCTTCGCGAGGAGCGCAACCGCATAATCGTCGTAAGCGTACTCCAGTGTCTTGGTCACACCGGCTTTGGCTTTGGTCTCGACGTTGGGTTTCTCGACGACCGGCGTCGAGACATAACCCTTTTCGATGTACTCGGCGATATGCGGTCGCGTGCCGCGGCGTTGCTCCACGGTGGCGTTCGTGACCAGCAGGCTGTAGGCGCTTTGGATGTCGTAACCCCGGATGCCCCGCAGATACGTTCCCGCAATGAACGGCGCCGCGTGGTCGCCATGAAAGAACGTCGGCATGAAGCCGGTGTGCGCACCGCGATCAATCATGGATTGAATCACGTCCTCAGTCACCTTGGGCGCGAGCATGCCGAGCAGCACCAGTTTGTTGCGGTAGTCATCCCACAACGAGGGGATGGTGTAATACTCGAAATTCTTTTTAACAATCTGCCGGCTTTCATCCAGGAACTCGCCATTCACGTCGCTGCGCAAGGCGGGCCAGAGGAAGGACCGATAGAGACAAGAATAGAACAAGCCTTTCTGTCGTTCGGTGCTACCGGTGACCTGGATTTTGGAGAGCAATGCTTCCCAAATCTGGGTTGCGTCCGCTTTGACCTGGGCAAAAGTTTTTCCGGTCAGTTCTTTTTCCAGATTCAGCTTGGCGTTTTCCTGACTGGTGAAGGAAAGGCCGATCTTGATTTCCAGCGGCTGGTCGGCGTCGGCGAAATTGATGACGGGCACATCACGATTTCTGCCCTTGAGCTTATCAATTTGGGTGATCTTGTGATTGACCCTGGCATAGAAGAAGACTTTGCCACGCGTGTCTTGATAGCCTTGGAACGCATAATCCCCATCCTGTTCGAGTCGCCAGTCCGTCACCCGTTCGTTTGAGACGGCGAGGTTTGCGACGAGTCTTTTGGATTGCCCATTCCGATAGGTGTATTTGTGATACCCGCAACGCAGAGTCGTGGTCAGCTCGGCATTGATGTCATAGCGTTCGAGCAGGACTTGATAATAACCCGGCGCGGCGGACTCCGTCTTGTGACTGAAGGGGGAACCAAAATCGTCAGCGCTCACTTCGCCAGTCACGGGAAGGAGCGGGATGTGGCAAAGATTCCAATGACCTTTGTTCGAATGCGTGAACGCGTGGATGACTTTGTCCTCATATTCGTAACCCGCCCCGCTGCCGAACTCAGTGATGGGGCTGAGTTGCACCATGGCATTGGGCAGGGACGCGCCCGGGAAAGTCAGCCCAGCCCATACTCGCCACGGCGGGACAAAGCCGATATCCGCGACGTTAGTCAACGGCGCCGTGCCGAGAAAGGGGTTCACATACGTTGTTAGCGGTTTTTCAGCGGCGATCGAGCCTGCTAAAGCCAAAAGCAGAGGCGGAAAAGCAAAAAAGAGTTTCATGTGAAGAGCAGACTCCGCAGAGCGGTTGCAGATTCAAGTGAAATGCATGGAGGGTAAATCCGCGGTGATTAAAATGAAATCGGCCCGCACCAGCCTAAACTACCTGTCCGTTTTGCTCGTTGAAACCAACTCGGTGCGCTGCGTCATTTAGTGGTAATACGGTCTTGTGTTTTGAAATGCGGTTGGGGAGCATCAAATCAACTCAGCAACTCAGAACCTTCTTCACATCCTTATGAAGGCAATCATTTTTGGTCTGTCGCTTTCTTTGACTATGGCGACTTCACTCTTGGCTGGAATCATCAGCATTGATCCCACCAGCGGCACCCGCAGGGTTGGGCGGCGGAATCACGGAGGGATATGAGTTTGCCGTCACCAACGCTGACGGAATCGTCGTGGATGGCTTGGGATACTGGGACGATTCATCCGATGGCTTCTACTTGGGGCAGACGTTTCCGGTAGGGTTGTGGGAAACAAATGGAACGTTGCTACGCAGCACAGTCATTACGTCCAGCTCGACCTTGACGTCTTCTGCACATCCGAACGGAGATTGGAGAGTCAACGCCGTGACCCCAGTCCATCTACCTCCAGGCTCATACCGGTTGGGCGGCCTGTTGCCGGACGTGGGCGCAAATGCCACCATCGGATATCCCTCGACGTACCAAATTGCGCCCGGCATCAACCTCGTACGCTTCCTTCGTCACATTGATGGGACCACGTTGACGATGCCTGATCTTGGGCCTCCCTATCCTGAAGCGATCTTTCTCGCGCCAACGTTTACTTTTACTCCCGGACCTTTGACGACCAACCCGGCGACCTTTTTCTATTTTACCAGTTCAACCACTGCTTGGATTGGCCAAGGGCAGACACTGACTTTGACCAATAGCTTCTCCGCTACTCGCAGCGGCAATTTGGTGCGATTTTCGACCAGCGGCTATCAACTGGAGATTATCGGCGCCGGACCGTCACTACCGGTGGTGGGATATTATCCCGGAGGCAGTCGGTACCCATTCAATGGCGCTGGAGTCGGTTTGAACTTCACCGCTCCTGGCCGGGGCAACAACACCCTCTCTGGATGGTTCAATGTGCTGCAGGCGGATTATCAAACGAACGGCTCGCTCGCAGCCTTTGCGGTGGATTTTGTGCAGTATGATGAAACCGTTGTGACCCGGTGGAATCGGGGCAGCATCCGCTACAATTCCACTATTCCCGCCCCGGGCGCAGCGCCGGCGATGCTGATGAGCAAGCTGGTCCGGACCAATGGCATTTTTCAATGCACGCTGGCAGGGCCGGCGGATACTCAATGCGTCATCCAATCCTCCACCAACCTCGTGAACTGGGTGGCGCTCTCGACCAACACCATTTCTCCAGTTGGGTTGCTCAGTCTCTCCGACTCGAACGCCGCCGGTGCGGCCGTCCGGTTCTACCGCGCCGTATCCACGTCCGCAGGAGGCGGCGGCGGAGTCACCAACAACGACAACTTCGCCAATCGCATCCCGATTCCATCCGCGGGCGGAATTGTGTATGGGACGAATGCCACCGCGACCAAAGAGTCGGGCGAGCCCAACCATGGAAACGCGACCGGGGGCAAATCACTCTGGTGGACTTGGACTGCACCCTCGAGCGGTCTAGTTTCGATAAGTCTAGATGGCAGTTCATTTGACACCACGCTCGGCGTTTACCAAGGCACGGCCGTTAACAGCCTGACTTCCATTGCCCAAGATGATGAGAATGGTGCGGGGTCCTGCAGCCGGGTTATTTTCACTGCGAGTGCCGGAACCACCTACCAGATCGCAGTGGACGGTTACTTCGGACTTAGTGGCAACATCAAACTGACAGTGAAGCCGGGGCTTCTCAATGATGCTTTTGCAGATCGCTTGCCACTCATCGGCTCGTATGACTTTGTGATCGGTAACAACGTGGGTGCCACCTACGAGAACTTTGAACCGTATCACTGGCCGAGTACCGGTGTGCATTCCGTGTGGTGGACCTGGCAAGCGCCCGCATCCGGTAATGTCACCATCAGCACCTATGGCAGCAACTTTGATACGATCATGGCCGCCTACACCGGTAGCACCATGGCTGCACTCTCCTTGGTGGCCAACAATGACGATTATCCTCCCTATGCTACCAGTCAGATCACTTTCTACGCCACCGCCGGGATGGTCTACCAGATTGCCGTGGATGGTTACGATGTAGCAGCCGGGAGCATCAGTCTGCTATTGCAGCAATAAATCTAGTGACCGTCCGCAAGGACCGGCGCAAACGGCGACACCCGGTTGTTCACGACTTTCGGAGCTTGGCCGGCACGACATCGCGGGCATAGCTAGCGCAAACGAATTGCGCAAACCACGCGACGAAATTTAAACCTAACCCGCGCTGATGTAGCTGATGTAGCTGATGTAGCGGTGGTCTGCGACCGCCGACCTTGCGGGGCAGCCCCAACAGTGCTCACAGAGCGCCGCCACAGTCATTTTACCGCCACCTGATTCAGCGTGTAGCTGAAACTCTCGGTGCCGACGAGGAGTTCGCGGTTCGTATTGAGGAAGAACAAGATATTGACGTCCGCCTTCAGGAACGAGAGAAAGCCCTTCTGGTCGTCGGTAACGTCAGTCGCCACGTGATGCAATCCACATTAGGCAAAGTGCTTTCCATCTGAGATAGAGAGCCATTCCGATTGCTCCATTTGTAACAACGATGGGCGCAGTCTGTGGCGCTAAAATGGAATTAGCGCCACAAACCAGAGCAATGGTTGTTACGACTGAGCCACCCGTAACTCCGACCACGACAATCGGTGGCGCTATTTTCAAAATAGCGCCACAAACTGCTGTAATCGGAGTCACAACTGTGCGGGTTGTTGTTACGACTAGAACAAGTTGTGGAGCTAAATCAAAAATAGCGCCACAGACTGGAGCAATCGTTGTAACGATTGGCGCAAAGGAAGTGACGATTGGTTTGGTTTAAACAACAACTTTTTCCCTTTGCAGGAGAACGGTGCGAAGTGCTTACGCACCTATTGTAATGGCGCTTGATACCACCAAAGACGTGAACTGCGCGAAGTCTTCTCCCTCTCCTCCCCCAAAGGAGGAGAGGGTCGGGGTGAGGAGGCAAATCACAGTTTGGATGAGGCGCTTTTTGTTTTGAGAAGCTTTATGTGCCCCTCACCTCGTTCCTCTCCCCGTTTAGCGGGGAGAGGAGGAACACAGCGGCGCGCGATGGCTGTTTGGTGTCCAAGTGTCAGCGACCATCTCTAGCCTAACACCACCTGTTCTATTGCACGCAGTTCTTGATTGATGCTTAGATTTTCCTCTGCAGTCTTCGCCGTTAAGTATAGTTCTCCATCCCCACGCACGAGCAGACCGGGTTGCGGTCCCCGAAGACATTGTCCACGCGGGCGACGGGCGGCCAGAATTTGTAGTCGTGCAGGCTCTTGGCCGGGAACGCCGCGGCTTCGCGGGTGTAGGGACGATTCCAATTGTCGCTGGCGATCTGGTCTGCGGTGTGCGGCGCGTTCTTGAGCAGATTATTTTTCGCGTCGGCTGCGCCGGTTTCCACAGCGGTCATTTCGGCGTGGATGGAGATCATCGCGTCGCAAAAGCGGTCGAGTTCGTATTGGGATTCGCTTTCGGTGGGTTCGACCATGAGCGTGCCGGCGACGGGCCACGAGAGCGTCGGCGCGTGAAAGCCGTAATCCATCAGCCGCTTCGCCACGTCCTCGGCGGTGGTGGCCTTGAACGCGCGCAGGTCGAGAATGCATTCGTGCGCGACGAGGTTGTGGTTCTTGTAGAGCGTGGGGAAATGTTTTTCGAGCCGCTTGGAGATGTAATTCGCGTTGAGGATGGCGAACTTGGTGGCTTCGGTGAGTCCGTCCGCGCCCATCATGGCGATATACATCCACGAGATGGTGAGGATGCTCGCGCTGCCCCACGGCGCGGCGCTCACTGCGCCGATGGGACTTTCGCCGCCGAGATTCACGACGTTGTGGCCGGGCAAAAACTCCACGAGATGCGCCGCCACGCCAATCGGGCCGACGCCCGGCCCACCGCCGCCGTGCGGGATGCAAAAGGTTTTGTGCAGATTCAAATGGCAGACGTCCGCGCCGATGAAGCCGGGGGAGGTGAGGCCGACTTGTGCGTTCATGTTCGCGCCGTCCATGTAAACCTGGCCGCCCGCAGTGTGGATGATGTCGCAGATTTCGCGGATGGTTTCCTCGAACACGCCGTGCGTGCTCGGATAGGTGATCATGAGGCATGAGAGGTCGGCCTTGTGAGCTTCTGCTTTGGCCTTCAAGTCTGCGACATCAATGTTTCCGTTTTGGTCGCAGGCGACGGCGACGACGCGCATTCCCGCCATCACGGCGCTGGCGGGGTTCGTGCCGTGCGCGGAGGTGGGAATCAAGCAGACGTTGCGATGCGCTTCGCCACGCGATTCGTGATAGGCGCGGATGACGAGCAACCCGGCGTATTCACCCTGCGAACCGGCGTTGGGCTGTAGCGAAATGCCCGCGAACCCGGTGATCTCGGCGAGCCAGGTTTCGAGTTGCTCAAACATCTTTTGGTAACCGCGCGTCTGTTTGATGGGCGCGAACGGATGAATCTTCGCGAACTCGGGCCATGAGACGGGGAACATCTCGGCAGCGGCGTTGAGCTTCATCGTGCATGAGCCGAGCGGAATCATCGAGGCCGTCAGCGAGAGGTCGCGCGATTCGAGCCGCTTGATGTAGCGCAGCATCTCGGTCTCGGAGTGGTAGCGATTGAAGACGGAGTGCTGGAGAAAATCTGACGTGCGATCGCAGGCATGCTTGGCGTTCTTCGCAGCGTGCTCGGTCAAATCCGCGACGCTGAAGTCCGGCGCTTCGTCGCTGTTGAACACCTGCAAGAGCGTGGCGACATCCGCCGCGCTAGTCGCTTCATCGAGCGAGATGCCGATGGTCTTGTCATCAATCGCGCGGAAGTTCATGCGATGTGCTTCCGCGATCCTGAGGATGTCAGCGGACTTCTTGTCGCCGAGATTGATCTTCAACGTGTCGAAGCGCGGCGTGGTGGCAACGGAGTAGCCGAGGCGTTCGAGACCGGTGGCGAGAACTTCAGTGAGCGTGTGGACGCGTTGCGCGATGGCTTTCAACCCTTCCGCGCCGTGATAGCAAGCGTAGAGCGAAGCCATATTGGCCAGGAGTGCCTGGGCCGTGCAGATGTTGCTGGTGGCTTTCTCGCGGCGGATGTGTTGCTCGCGTGTGCCGAGCGCGAGGCGCATGGCGGGTTTGCCGCGAGCGTCTTTGGATACGCCGACGATACGGCCGGGCATCTGGCGTTTGAATTCATCGCGCGTGGCGAAGAACGCCGCGTGCGGTCCGCCGTAGCCAAGCGGCACACCGAAACGTTGCGCGCTGCCGACGGCGATGTCCGCACCGAATTCCCCGGGCGGCTTGATGAGTGTAAGCGCGAGCAGATCGGTGGCGACGGTCACGAGTGCGCCGGCGGCGTGAGCCTTTTCGGCGAATGGCTCGTAGTTGTAGATTGCGCCAAACGTATCAGGATATTGCACCAGTGCGCCAAAGACTTTGTCACTGAACTCAAATGAATCGGCTTTGCCAACGACTGCTTCAATGCCGAGCGCCTTGGCCCGCGCAACAACTACTTCAATCGTCTGTGGGTGACAGGTCTCGGAAATGAAGAAAACGTTGCGCCCGTCTTTCAAACGTGACGCCATGGTCATTGCTTCGGCGGCGGCAGTGGCTTCGTCGAGCATGGAAGCGTTGGCGATGTCGAGACCGATGAGTTCAGCGGCCATCGTCTGGAAATTTAGCAGTGCTTCGAGGCGGCCTTGAGAAATCTCCGCCTGATACGGCGTGTATTGCGTATACCATCCGGGGTTTTCTAGCACGCTGCGCTGGATGACCGGCGGCGTGATCGTGTCATAGTAACCCTGGCCGATGAACGAGCGGAAGACCTGGTTCTGTGACGCGACAGATTTCAGTTCGCGCAACGCATCGAACTCAGAACTCGGCTTCGGCAGGTCGAGCGGCTTGGTGAGGCGGATGGCCTTGGGCACAGCGGCGTCCGTTAGTGCATTGACGGAGTCATAGCCAACCGCTTTGAGCATGGTGGCAGTTTCGGTGGCGTTCGGTCCGATGTGGCGGCGGACAAATTGGTCCGGGTGCTTCAGGGTTTCAGTGTTTTGATTTCCGATCTCAGCAAAAGACATGGGACGCAGATTAGCGACTGCGGGCGGCGGGGGCAAAATTGTTTTAACGCGGCGCCGGAACAGGAGATTACGGCACGCTCAGCCGGTAGAATCGTTGGGTGGGCGCAGTAGTGAAATTTGTGATGGTTTGCATCAGACCATCACCGACTATGGTTTGGAGCGGCTGCCAGCCGGCATCATCGAGGGAATTCTTGAATTGGACGGTATACGTCACTCCCCGAACGGTCTGGAACGAGAACCGGAATTCTCCTCCCTCGAGCATCGTGTCCAGCACTACTGGAGTGCCAAAGGCGATGCCGGTGATGAGGTTGGTCGCGTTGCCACCATTGCTCAGGAAAACGACTGCATTGGTGAATGTGCCGGGAGTTATCGGGCTGAAGCGGGTCGGCAGGTTCGTGCTGCCGGCGATGGGGATCGCGAAAGCGAGTTCAGGAACTGCATTGGTTGCTTCATCCAGAAACGCAAACGGGGTGGGGGCGAGACTGGCCGTTGCATCGAGCAACGAGCCACCGGCATTGCTGATGACGAAGCTCGCCTGAGCCACCGTGCCGGTGAACACCGGACCAAAATCAAGCTGCGGCGGGAACACGGCCAATACCGGCGGCGGAGCATTGGTGACGGTGATATAATTGGTGAACGTGACGAAATTTGTGCCGCCCAAGCCAACAGCGGTAAGCGTGACGGAGAACGCGCCCGCGTTCGAGTAGGTATTGGGCGGACTGACATTGGTGCTCGCATTGCCGTCGCCAAAATTCCACACGAAATCCATGGCGTTGCTGCTCAGATTGGTGAAGTTCACGGTCAGAGGTGCGAGCCCCACGGTGACATTCGCGATAAAGTCAGCGATAGGCAAGGGGGGTGGGAGGTTTGTGACGGTGATGTAAAGGAGGAAGGTGATGGCATTGGTGCCGCCGGCCCCAATAGCTGTGAGTGAGACGGAAAATGCACCCGCATTGGTGTAGGTGTGAGCCGGAGATGCGTTCGTGCTGATGAAGCTGTCACCAAAGTCCCAAATGAAGTCGGTGGCGTTGGCGCTGAGATTGGTGAAGTTCACCGTGAACGGCGCGAGACCCGCGGTGACGTCGGCAATGAAATTAGCGATTGGCTGCGGTGGTGGCTGATTGGTGGCCGTGATGTAATTGACGAGCGTTACCGTGTTGGTGCCGCCCGGTCCGGTGGCAGTCAGCGAGACAGAGTAGACGCCGGCATTCGTGTAGGTGTGGCTGGGAGTTCCATTGGTGCTGCCAGTATTATCGCCAAAGTCCCAGACAAAGTTGGTGGCATTGGAGCTAAGGTTGGTGAAGTTCACGGTCAGCGGGACGAGGCCAGTAGTGGGATTGCCGGAGAAAGCTGCGATCACGGCTGCGGGTGGGGGATTGCTCACGGTGAAGGAGATCGTCAGATCATCTACCGCGATGCCATGGTCGGAGGAAGTATTATCCGCGTCGGCCCAGCGAAGGTAAAAGGTCTGGCCAGTGGGAATTCCGGACGCAGGCATGAACGTCCCGCCGATACCTGTGACCCGATTTGCAGCGCTGTTGCCATTTAAGGCGCCGGCGCTGCCGGAATCGATCGGCGTATTGAAATCAAAAGAACTGCCGACTGCGGTGAAGCTGGTGCCATTAAGACTGTATTGCAGCACAAGCGCGTTGTTCACGGCGGAATTTCCACCGACACGCCATTGCTCGCCGGTGTAGAATATATTGAGAGCGGTGATGGTGGCTCCGGATTGATTGACAAAGCGGAGTTCGGTGTCGCGTTGAGTGGATGCGGAGGCAAGCGAGCCCAGTGCGCGGTCGGAACTTCCGGAGCTGCCAAAGTTGTAATTGCCGCTCGTGTTCACCGAGCCCGTGCCGGCAGTAACCGTTTTGCTGGAGACCGCAGCCGTGCCTGTGCCCACGAACCAGCCGCGCGGTGTTGTCGTGCCGCTTGCAGTCATGCCATCGAAATTCTCCGAATACGGTGAGCCGGTTACGATGATGGCGTCGCTGGCGGTGACCAATGAAAGGGTTGCGTCCGTGCTTAGCGCGGTACCCATGAGGTTGGTGATGAAGACGGAATAGCTGGCGATGTCGGCGGGCTGGGTGTTGGAGATGGAAAGCACGCTTGCCGTCGCGCCGGGAAGGTCGGCGCCGTTCCTACGCCATTGATATTGCAACATTGATCCTGTGGCGGTGACGGTGAACGTCGCCGTTGTGCCTTGTGTGATTGTTAGGCTGGCAGGTTGGGCGATGATGAGCGGCGGTTGATTTGTGACGATGATGTAATTGGTGCGGATGAGGGTATTTGTGCCCAGCGGGCCGGCGGCGGTGAGCGACACCGTATAACTGCCGGCGTCGGAGTAGGTATTGGTTGGATTGGTGGCGGTGCTGTTCTGACCGTCACCGAAATCCCAAAGATAGGACGTGGCGCCCGCGCTCAGGTTGGTGAAGGTTACGATGCGTGGGGCAATGCCGCTACGCGGGGCTGCCGCGAAATCCGCCTGGGCCGGAGGCGGGTTTGTGACTGTGATGTAATTCGTGCGCGCAAATGTGTTTGTGCCTGTCGCTCCGATTGCGGTGAGCGTCACGGTGTACGTGCCAGGGTTCTGGTAAGTGTTGGTCGGGGTTGCAGCGTTGCTGAAATGGCCGTCGCCAAAGTTCCACGCATAATTCGTTGCCCCGGAGGAAAGGTTCGCGAAATTTACCACGAGCGGCCAACTGCCGTTGGTCGGTTCTGCAGTGAAGAGGACATTGAACAGGCCTGAGCCCAACAGCGAGAAGGTACCGCTGCCGGAGATGCGTTTGACAACGAGGATGAGGTTGGTGGTCGCGGCAGGGGTGAACGAGAGCGATTCGGCAACGCCATTGCCTGCGGCGGTGCTCGCCGCGATAAGAATGGGAGTGCCGTAAGCGCTGGGGGTGCGGCTGTAGAGATGTAAATCGTAGTCGCCCGTGCCTGGGACGGCGAGGTCCACTGTGAACGATTCGCCGGCGGGTAATTGGAGGCTGCGCGCCCAGACGCGTTTATCAGTCACCGTGTCGCCGAGTGTTTCGCTGACGGTCGTTCCGGGGAGATAGGAAAGCGCAACCGCTTCCACGGCGGCATCGGGATTGATCAGGCCGTAACCTTCGTGTTGATCCTTGCCGACGGGATAACCGTTGGGGCCGGCGGTGGCGCGCTGGAGCGTGGGATTATTGACCGCGCTGTCACGGTTGGCATTGGATTCGGACGAAGTGGCGCACAGCAGCATTTTTACGAGGCGTGGATGTTGACTGGAACTGAAGCTCCAATTTGTGCCGCGTTGTTGCAGCGTATCAATTACGAGCGCGGCGGCGCCCGCCGCAAACGGCGCAGCCATGGATGTGCCTTGGATATTGTAGTAATCATTCGCCCGTTGATCCGCAAAGCTCTGGCCGTCGCCTGAGTTGCTGTCCACTGACATCATCGAAGTGTAGTAACTGGCCGAACCGCCCGGGGCCATCAGGTCTGGTTTGTAATCTTCTTCCGATCCTGCGGTGGAACTGGGCGCGGTAAAACCGATGCTTGTGTAGTCGGTCAGTTGGTTGTTGCCATCCGAGGCGGCCACCGTAAGCGCGAGCGCTGCGCGTCCGGGATCATCAATCTCGCGGGCCGCGGTAGAAGCGCCCTGGCCGTCATTACCCGCTGAACAGACGACGACGATGCCGTTGTTGACCGCGGAGTTCACCTTCGCACGCTGGGAGGTGGAAAGGCCCGGGGTGCCGATGATGCCGAGGCTGATGTTCATCACCTTGATGTTGTTGGCCACGCGATTGGCTACGAGTCCATCGATGCCCGCGTTGATATCCGTGCCGGAACCAGAGCCGGTATTATCGAAGACCTTCGCTCCCGCCCAACTGCAACCGGGTGCAACCCCGCGCAGCTTGTTGAAGCCGTCACCGATCGCCGCGAAACTCTGCGCCTGTGCCTGCACCGTATAGACTCCGACCCCGCTTGCCGCGAGCAGGGCGGGGGAGTATGCCCGGGTGGTGTCGGGTGTGAAGGTCGTGGTCAAGGTCAACGGTGACGTGCCAGTGGCGCTGGCTTGTGCGGTCCAGCCCCCGGAAACGCCTTTGGTGTGATAGACCAGATACAAGGTGGTGCTGCCGCCGCCCTGCCAGGTGGCTACGAAGGTCACTGTTCCGGACACGGGAGAAAGATTGAACGGACTCGGATAAAAACTTCCTGCGGTGACTCCGGTCAGATCCCCCTCGTCAGTAAACAACAGATCACCGTCACCCGCGCCGGCGGCGGCACCGGTGCCAAAGGCGATGCCCGCCACGTGCGTGCCATGTTGAATGAGGTCATAGGGCGTTGGTTCAGCATCGGTCGTGTAGTCGTGCCAGAACACGCGGCGACCGTTCAGGTCCGTGTGGGTTTCATCCACGCCGGTGTCCAGCACGCTGATGGTGATGTTTGGATCGCCGTCGAAGCCCGCCGGATTGTTGGCAAACCCCGCCGCCCAGACGGGGCGCACGCGACCGGTGCGGGTGGCGGTGTCGAGATGCAATACGGCCGGGAGCGATTCTTCGATCTGCACGAGCGAGTCGCCCATCAGTTGCGGCAGGGCGAGGACTTTGCCCAGCGGCAGGCGACCGTTCCAGCCATAAGAGACGGCTTCGTAAACGTGGGTGACTTCGCCGTTGCTGCCAATGAAGTCATCTATCTGCTGTTGCGAAATCGGGCGGGAGAAAATCAACTCGACGTTGACGAACGCAGCGAGCTGTCGTTCCGCGTCGGCCTGCAAAGCGGGGGCTACCAATTGGGCCGCGTTTGCCCCGGCGTGTTGGGCGCGTTCGGCGAGCGTGTCTTGAATCCGGTCGTCGTTGCGGTCCGCCGGGTAACGGCGCGCGATCAGCGGTTTAACGGCTGGTGTCTGCGGCGGAGCGGGGCGAGCCAGTTGACCACGCGAGTTGATCAGGCCTACCAAAAAGACGACCAATCCAATCCCTCTGATTCTGACGCCAGTTGCAAACAACGAACTGGTGTTGAGCATGAGAGATTGTCGTGTGCGCCGGCCAGAATGCAAGATTGAGATGGTCATTATTAGACCCCAGCCGGGTGCGGCGGAGTGGGGGCAAAATCTTTTCATGGCACGCAGATTTCCAAACGCTAGACTGGCGGGGTGAGCAATTCTCGTAGACGCGCGGTCGGAATGGCCTTGCTGGCGGTCATTGCCATCTGGATGCTGGCGTTGGCCGGCTATTTCATTGCCAAGCATGCCAAGGTCACGGCAGATAAAGTCCGGGCATATATCACTGCCGTGGATTTAAGCAAGTTATCCGCTGCCGAACGTGCCGAGGCGTTGCGCAAGCTGGCGGATATGTTGAATCGGCTGTCGCTGGAAGAGCGACGCGAGATGCGGATGGGGCGGACCATTGGCGATTGGTTTGCGCAGATGACGGAGGAGGAAAAGGCGGCTTTCATCGAGGCGACGCTGCCGACAGGGTTCAAGCAGATGATTGCGGCATTTGAGGAAATGCCAGAGGACAAGCGAAAGCGTACGGTAGATCAGGCCATGAAGCGGCTGCGCGAGCAACAGGGAGGCGGAGGGGAATCAAATGAGGCGGGTGCGCCACCCTTGAGCCCGGAATTGGAAGCCAAGGTGCGGACGATCGGGTTGAAATCGTTTTACAGCCAAAGCTCAGCACAGACCAAGGCGGAGCTCGCGCCGTTGTTAGAAGAAATGCAACGCAACATGGAATCGGGACGGCCGTTTCGGGGACGATGAACCACGCGCCGAAAGTCGAAAGCCGGAAGTTGAAAGTTGCCCTGGCTTTCACGCTGATCGAGTTGCTGGTGGTCATCGCGATTATCGCGATTCTGGCAGCGCTACTATTGCCGGTGATGAGGCGGGCAAAGGAAAGCGCGCGCGGCACGGCGTGCTTGAGCAATTTGCGGCAGATCGGAGTAGCGCTGCAGCTTTACGTGGATGCGAACAATCAGCGCTTGCCAGAGATGCGCGATAAATCCCTGACGACGACGAACGAATTGTCTAGTCCGGATGTCGTAATCCGAGCGGAGTTGGGAAACACGAATGTGCTGCGATGTCCTTCGGATCGGGAAGGATTATTTGAGGCGACGGGGACGAGCTATTCGTGGAACAGCCTGCTCAATGGACAGATGGCGGATCAGTTGTCAGTGTTGGGCATGAAGCTTGACCCGCACGCAATGCCGGTCTTCTTCGACAAGGAAAGTTTTCATCGCGCTCGTGGCGCGAACAAAGCGGTGAATTACCTCTATGCCGATGGGCACATCAAAAACCTGCTTGCCATCGAAGGAACAATAAAGAAGTGATGATCGAGCTAAGTCATTTGCACAAAAAATTCGGCCAACGCACCGCGGTCGGCGACCTTACGCTGTCCGTTCCGCGTGGCGAAATCTTTGGCCTGCTCGGCCACAACGGGGCAGGCAAGAGCACAACGATTGGCATGATGCTCGGTCAGGTCTGGCCCACCGGTGGCGAGGTGAAGGTTTGCGGTCATGATGTCGCAACCCATCGCGCCAAAGCGTTACAGAAGGTCGGAGCAATTTTTGAAGCGCCGGCGTTTTATGATTACCTGAGCGGCTGGCGGAATCTGGAAATCCTCAGCCATTACACCGCGCCAACTTCCAAGGAGCGAATTCGTGAAGTCGTGGATTGGGTCGGACTGACGGGCCGCGTGCAAAGTCCGGTAAAGACGTATTCGCACGGCATGCGGGCGCGGTTGGCTTTGGCGCAGGCGTTGTTACCGCAACCAGAACTGCTGATTCTGGACGAGCCGGGCAGCGGGCTTGATCCGGAAGGCATCGCGGAAATGCGACAGACCATCCTGCGGCTGCATCGTGAATTGGGCCTGACGATTTTGCTGTCGTCGCATCTGCTGACGGAAGTGGAGCAGCTGTGTTCGCGCATTGCGGTGTTGCACCGGGGCGAGAAAGTCTTCGATGGCGCAATTGCCGACGTGAAAGCAGCGCAAGGGCGCGTGGCATTGCGCACCAAGGATTTTGCCGCCGCGACAGTATATCTGCGGCAGGCGTGCTTGATTTCCGGTAGCGATGGGAAGGAGTTCATCTTGCTCAACGCTGGCGTCTCGACGACGGAAATCACGCGAGCCCTTGTCCAAGCCGGGCACGAAGTCGCCGGCATCTGGGCGCGGGAACAAACGTTGGAAGATTTTTATCTCGAGCTTGTGAAGTCGGCGCCGGGTAACTCCAAACAGAACTGATATGTTTTTCGCCCAACTCAAGAACGAGCTGTGGAAATTGTTCGGCAAGAAGCGGACGTATATCGGCTTCGGCGCATTTCTGGTTGTGCAGACGGTGATGCTGTTGATGTTCAAATACACCAGGTGGCAGGGGCAGATCGAGCGGTTGTTGGAGGGAAATGGGTATCTGGCCAGCGAGTACATCTCGGCATTGACGGTCGCGTTGGTGATGTTGACGCCGCAGGTGCTGATGTTGCTGCCGCTTTACATCGCGCTCGTGGGTGGTGATATGGTGGCGAAAGAAGCGGAGGAGGGGACCTTGCGGATGATCCTAGCCCGCCCCATTTCACGGCTTAGATTGCTGACAGCCAAGTGGGTGGCGGGAATCATTTTTTCAGTGTCGTTGGTAGTAGTGCTGGGGATTGTCGCGCTTTGTTTCGCCCGGATCGTTTTCCCGTGGAAGGGACTGTTCGTGTTTGCTCCGTTGCGTTCTACCTTCGCGTTGTTTCCAGCGGGAGAGGGTTTGATGTTTTATGCCTGCTCGCTGTTCTTTGTGGCCGCAAATTCCGTTGCCCAGATGTCGGTGGCGTTCATGTTTTCTTGTTTCAACATCAAGCCCGCCGCCGCAACAATCCTGGCGCTGTCCTATTTGTTCATCAACATGGTCATGGAGAACATTCCGTTCTTTGAGTCATATCAGAATTGGTTTATCACCCATCATTTTGACTGCTGGCTGCAGGTGTTTCACACGCCGACACCGTGGCTGCAGATCCTCCAGTCGGAGCTCATTCTGTTCGCCATCAGTGCGACAGTTTTCGTCATCGGCTGCACGGCGTTTCACGTGCGGGACATCAAGTCCTGATTGCGCTATTTCGCCGCCTGCAAATCCGCGTGGTCCGCATTTTTTCCTCCACAACATATTTGGGTAGCAAGCCAAAACTGCCGCAACTAATGGTGTTTTTTGACCGAAGAAACCCTAAATAAACATTGTGAATTTGGGTGTGATTTCCTACCCTTTTTCGACGCTCAAATGACGCAATTTCAAGCGGGCGTCACGATTCAATTTTATGGCGAACGAACCTGATGTGACCGAAGAAAAAAATGCTCCATCCACCGCAGCAGTGAAGTCGGATTACGGCTCGGCGCAACTCGGAAAACTCGAAGGTCTCGAGGCGGTGCGCAAGAAGCCGGGCATGTATATCGGCGGCACGGACGAACGCGCGTTGCATCACTGCGTCAGCGAAGTGCTCGATAATTCCGTGGACGAACATCTCGCCGGTCACTGCAAAAAGATCGAGGTCACGATCCATGTGGATGGCTCGATTTCCATCCGTGACGACGGGCGTGGCATTCCGGTGGACATCCATCCGCAATACAAGATTCCTGGCGTTGAGATGGTGCTCACGACGTTGCACTCGGGCGGCAAGTATGGTCAGGGCGGTTACAAATTTTCCGGCGGCACGCACGGTGTCGGTGCGAAGTGTGTGAATGCGGTTTCGGAGTGGTTCGAGGTTGAAGTCTCGCGTGGCGGTGAGGTCCATCACATGGAGTTCGAGCGCGGTAAGACGACGAAGAAACTCGAAGTCATCGGCAAGGCCAAAGGCACAGGCACGCTCATTACGTTCAAGCCTGACCCCGAAATTTTCCGTGAGACGACGGAGTTCAAGTCAGATCGTATCGCCCAACGCTTGCGCGAGCTGGCGTTTCTGAATTCTGGCCTTGAAATCATTTTCACCGACGAGCGAGCCACCGAAAACGCGACTGAGCGGTTTTATTACAAGGACGGCGTGGATGAGTTCGTGAAGCAACTCAACAAAAACAAAGAGCCGCTGCATCCGAAGACGATCAGCTTCCACAAGGAGCAAACCGTCGAGACGCCGGACAAGAAGGTCGAAGTGCATGTCGAGGCGGTCATGCAGTACAACGACAGCTACAACGATCAGGTACTCTGCTATACCAACACGATCCACAACCCCGACGGCGGCACGCATCTCACTGGTTTTCGTAGCGCGTTGACCCGCGCCATCAACCAGTATTCCAAGGCGAACAATCTGCTGAAGGACAAAGACCCTGCTATCACCGGCGACGACGTGCGCGAAGGTTTGACGGCGGTCATTTCGGTGAAACACAGCGATCCAAAGTTTGAATCACAGACGAAGGTGAAGCTGATTTCGCCCGAAGTGGACAGCATCGTCGGTTCGGTTTGCTACGAAGGGCTGATGAGTTATTTCGATGCGAATCCGCCCGTGGCAAAACGCATCATCGAAAAAGGTCTTAATGCTGCCCGCGCTCGCGAGGCCGCGCGCAAGGCGCGTGAAGCTGTGCGCAAATCCGCGCTGACTGGTGGCGGTTTGCCAGGCAAGCTGGCCGACTGTTCCGATCGCAATCCCGAGAACACCGAGTTGTACATCGTCGAAGGTGACTCCGCCGGTGGCTCGGCCAAGCAAGGACGCGACCGGAAGTTTCAGGCGATTCTTCCGATTCGCGGCAAGCTCATCAACGTCGAGAAAGCACGGCTCGATAAGGTTCTTCAAAACAATGAAATCCGGACGATGATCACAGCCATCGGCACGGGCATCGGCGACGGCGAGGGTGAAGGCGCGTTCAACATCGAGAAGCTGCGCTATCACAAGATCATCATCATGACCGACGCCGACGTGGACGGCTCGCACATCCGCACGTTGCTGCTGACCTTCTTCTATCGCCAGATGCCGCAGCTCGTGAAGCAGGGGTTTGTTTACATCGCGCAACCGCCGCTCTACAGCATCACGCGCAAGAAGAAGACTGATTACATTGACGACGACGTTCAGCTCAATCGCATCCTCCTGCAGAACGGCGTGGAGGAAGTGAGGCTGAAGAACCTCGCTGACGGGAAGGAATTCAATCCGAAGCAGCTCGAAGAAATCCTGTCGTTGCTCGAATCGCTCGACAAGCACGCGACCTACATCAAGCGCCTTGGTGGTGATTTTGCGGACTATGTCGAGAAGCGTGCGAAGGACGGCACGTTGCCGCAGTCCATGGTCAAGGTCCGCTCCGGCAACGATGAAACTGTGCATTATTTCATCACGGCGGAAGAGCTGGAGACGTTCAAGACGGAGAACAACGATTTGTTCGGTGGCGACACGGCGGAGTTTGAGCGCAAGAAAGACGGTCCGACTCGACGCGCTAAAGTTTCCGACCTGCACCTCGAAAGCAAAGCCATCGCCGACCTGCTCGGCAAGCTAAGCAAGAAGGGGCTGGATGTGGAGCATTACGCCGCGCAGGACAAGCCGTTGTTTGAACTGACCGAAGGTGAAGGCGATCGCGCGACCGTTACGCCGTTGTTCTCAATTCCCGAAATTCTTTCCGGTGTGAAAGCCGTCGGCAAGAAAGGTATTCAGATGTATCGCTTCAAAGGTCTGGGCGAAATGGATGCGAAGGAACTTTTCGAGACCACGATGAATCCCGCCGTGCGCAAGTTGTTGCGCATCGAACTCACCGACGCCATCGAAGCCGAGGAGATGTTCGTGCGGCTCATGGGCGACGAAGTTGAACCGCGCCGCCAGTTCATCGAAGACAATGCGCTGAACGTCCGCAATCTCGACGTTTAATCGCGCCGCAACAATTTTCCCCGAATCCGCATCATGCCAGACGAAACTGAAAGCAACCAGCCGCCTCAAAACCAGCAACCCGCGCAGCCAGGCAGCGTTTATACGCAGGGCGAGAAGATCCAGAAGATCAACGTCGCCGACGAGATCAAGAACTCGTTCCTCGATTACTCGATGTCGGTGATCATCTCTCGCGCGTTGCCCGACGTGCGCGACGGCCTCAAGCCTTCGCAGCGCCGCATCCTGTACGTGATGGAAAATCTGTCGCTATTCCCCGGGCGCAAGCACATCAAGTGCGCCAAGATCTGCGGTGACACCTCTGGTAACTACCATCCGCACGGTGAAGCGGTGATCTATCCGACGCTCGTCCACATGGCACAGCCGTGGGCGATGCGGGAGAAGCTTGTGGACGGCAAGGGTAACTTTGGTTCGGTTGAAAATGATCCGCCGGCGGCCATGCGGTACACCGAGGCGCGGCTCACGCATCTCGGCGCTTTGCTGATGTCCGACATGGAGAAGGACACGGTGGATTTCGTCCCGAACTACGACGAGCGTCTCACCGAGCCGACCGTTTTCCCCGCCGCTTTCCCGAACCTCCTCGTAAACGGCGGCACAGGTATCGCTGTTGGCATGGCCACGAACATGCCGCCGCACAATCTCGGCGAAGTGATTGACGGCATCTGCGCGCAGATCGATAAGCCGACGATCACGATCCCGGAGTTGATGAAGTTCATCAAAGGGCCAGATTTCCCGACCGGTGGCTTCATCTGCGGCATCGAGGGCATCAAGAATTATTTCACGACCGGCAAAGGCAGCGTTAAACAACGCGGTCGCATCGGCGTCGAGGAACTCAAAGGCAACCGCGAGCAACTCGTCATCACCGAGATTCCGTTCAACGTCAATCGCGCCGCGCTCGAAGAACAGATCGCCAATCTCGTCAACGAGAAGATCATCACCGAAATCTCGGCGATGCGAAACGAGTCGGACGAGAATTGCCGCCTCGTCATCGAACTCAAGCGCGAAGCCGTGCCGAAGGTAGTCATCGCGAATCTCTTCAAGCACACGCAGCTCGAAGTCTCGTTCAGCGTCAACTCGCTGGCGATTGATCATGGCCGCCCGAAGACGCTCAACCTCAAAGAAATCATCCAGTGCTACATCGAGCATCGGCGTGAGGTCATCTTGCGACGCACCCGCTTCGAACTGAAGAAAGCTGAGGAGCGCGCCGAGTTGCTGGAAGGTTACATCATCGCGCTGTCGAACCTCGACGAGTTCATTCACATCATCCGCTCCAGCAAGACGCGGGATGAGGCGAAGATCAAACTGCTGGCGTTCGAGTGGTCGCGGGAACAGGTCGAGAAGTGGGGCGTATTGATCCGGCAGGAAAGCCGGTTGCAAGCAGGCCGCTATGCGCTGACCGAGCGGCAGGTGGATGCGATTCTGGATTTGCGGTTGTATCAGTTGACCGGGCTGGAAATTGACAAGATTGACAAGGAATACAAGGCGTTGATCGAAGTCATCAAGGACCTGCTCGACATCCTCGCGAAGGAATCGCGCGTGATGGCGATCATCAAGGCGGAGCTTCAGGCCATCAAAGAGAAACACGCTACGCCGCGCAAATCGGAGATCGTGCCGGATGAAGGCGAGATTGCGATTGAGGACCTCATCGCCAATGAAGGTGTCATCATCACGCTGACGCACAGTGGTCTCATCAAGCGCACCAACGTCAGCCAATACCGCGCGCAGAAACGGGGCGGCAAGGGCGTCATCGGTATGACGACGAAGGAAGGCGAGACGGCAGAAGATAATGATTTCGTCGAGCACCTCTTCACTGCCAGCACGCACGACTATCTGATGTTCTTCACGAACACGGGGCGCGTGTATGTCGAGCGTGTGCACGAAATCCCCGACATGGGGCGCGCCGCGAAGGGCCGGAGCATCGCGAACATTCTTGAACTGAAGGAAGGCGAAAAGGTTGCCGCGCTCATCCGTATCTTGTCCAAGACCAACGAAAATCGCGAAGACACGACATGGTCGCAGCCCGGCGAATTGTTCTTCGCCACACGCCAAGGCACAGTGAAGAAGACATCGCTCAGTGACTTCGGCAACGTGCGAAAAGGCGGGATCATCGCCATCGGTATTGAGCAGGACGACACCTTGATTGATGTGAAGTTGACACGCGGCAGCAACGGCGAAGGCGATCCTGGCGATGATGTCGTGTTGATCACCAAGGACGGCATGAGCATCCGCTTCCACGAAACCGACGTGCGTTCCATGGGGCGGGCGGCGGGCGGCGTGCGCGGCATCAGCTTGGAGTCAGGCGATGCGCTGGTGGCGGCGGCGATTGTGGTCGCAGACGCGACTCTGCTCGTGGCTGGTGAAAACGGCATTGGCAAGCGGACGGCGTTTGACGAGTATCGCGTCCAATCCCGTGGCGGCAAAGGCATCATCACTATGAAGACCGGCGACAAGACCGGCGGCGTGGTGGGAGCGTTGACCGTCCGCGAATCCGACGAAATCATGCTTATCACCGTTGGTGGTCAGATGGTCCGCACCTTTGTGAAGGACATCCGGGAAGCCGGGCGCAATACCATGGGCGTCAAACTCGTAAATGTGGACACGGGCGACAAACTTCAAGCCATTGCCCCCGTTATCAGCGAGTCGCAAGAGGAGATTGCCGACGGCAACGAAGTTGCTGGAAAATAGCATTTCATGGCTAAGTTGATCGTTATTTCCAAGGGGATGTCCGCCTCGACCTTCGAGTTGGGCAACCATTGGGTCACGATTGGGCGAGCACCCACGAACGCCTTTCAGCTTCTGGAGGCGTCGGTCTCGGGGCATCACTGCGAGGTGATGCTGCAGGGGGAGGAATTGCTGGTGCGTGACATGCGCTCGACTAACGGTACCTTCATTAAAGGGGCGTTGGTGAGTGAAGGCGTGGTGACCGTGGGCGAAAGTTTCCGGCTTGGCGAAGTGGAACTTCGCTTCGAAAAAACTCCTGCGAAAGCCGCCGCGCCGAAGATTTCCATCTCGTTGCCAGGCGCGACTGGGAAGAATTCTCCTCCCAATCCTGCTCCGGCGATTCTGGCTCGGAAGGACGAGAAGAAGCATCAGGTCTTGCTCGTTGACGACAGCATGGCGTTCTTGGAAACACTCGGGGGAGATGTTTGAAACCTTGAGCGATAAGACTTGGGAGATCCATCGGGCGGCCACGGCGGATCAAGCCTTGGCCGTGCTGCAACAGCAGCAAATCGAACTGGCTGTGCTGGACATCAACATGCCAATGCTTGATGGCGTGCAGTTGCTTGGCGTGATTCAGCGGCGGCATCCGGATGTGAAGAAGGTGGTGGTGACGGCGCATGCAACTGATTCGTATCGTGCGACCTGTCTGGCCAATGGCGCGGAACTGTTTTTGGAAAAGCCGATCAGCCCGGATGGTTTTGTTTCCATTTACAATCTTCTGAACGATCTCTTTGCCTGGAGTCAGCGGGAAGGATTTTCTGGAACGCTCCGGCAAGTAGGGCTGACGGATGTGATCCAGATTGAATGTCTGCGACGCAGTTCTTCGATTCTCGAAGTGCTAAGTCCGGAGATGCGGGGCGAGATATACATCGAGACTGGAGCGATCGTTCACGCGGTCGTGGGGGGATTGACTGGAGAGCAGGCCTTATATCGTTTGTTGGCGATCAGTAACGGCCAGTTCCGCGTGCAGCCGTTCCGCAATCCGCCGCAACACACGATTGCCGGGGCGTGGGAACACCTGTTAATGGAGGCCGCCCGGCTGCGGGACGAACAAAAGGCGATCCGTGCTAGCGATGATACGGTAATCATGCCGAAACGAACTGCGGATCAACCTTTGAGTGAAAATCTCGAATCCGGTTTCAAGGAGCTTGGCGAAGATGTTGTTGTGGTTTCGACCTATGACGGATCATGGCATCCGGTGGATGGTGCGAAAAAATAGCGGCGAGTCAGTTACTCCTCATTCGTTCAATCCGTAATGTGACGGTGGCCGGGAATCTCCCAAAATGTCATCAATGATGCCGTTCATTTCGCGCGGGGTGCTGGATGGAGTGTTGAATTCCGGGCCGGCTTCGGCAAGGGTAGTGAGATAGTCAAAACTTCCCCGCTGACAAACATCGCGGAAGAATCGTTGGCGGGTTTCCGTCAGGCCAAAAGTCTGGCTGGCTGGCGTAACAGTCAAATCCACCAATGCTCCGAGGCGATCGCCGCGCCGCTCCACCCAGCTTTCAAACCAGCGTTCCAGCGATGGGGTTGGTTGGCCGCGTTGATCGGAGCAGATGATGAGAAAATCCGCTTCGATCGCGTCAAGGGCCGCGGCGTTGGCCAAGTGTGGATCGCTAAGAAAATCTGCACGCCACCAATTAAAATTTAGTTCGACGTGCTCCCAGAATTGCTTCACCAAAAAGTCGCAAGCGGTCATGGCGCGGGCGCGGGTAACGTCGCCATCATAGAGCACAACGATATTGCAGGTCTCCTTGAGGTTTGAAGTGTTCATATCTTCGATGGCAGCGTTTATTTTTTTAGCTGCGTCCGAAGCATGACCATTGCCCACATACGTCTAGGTAGCAACGGCTAGCGGGGCGCTGACTTTAGAGTCGGACAGTCCAGCCGGGATGCAAGCGAAATTTTTGACACGTTATTCACCATCACTTGGTCAAGGCGACAGGCGTTCGATGCGCCATGAACCGTCTGCTTGGCGTTGATAGCAGAGGCGGTCATGGAGTCGGCTGGGGCGGCCTTGCCAGAATTCAATTCGTTCCGGCTGAAGAACATAGCCGCCCCAAGTCGGAGGGAGTGGGATTTCGGCCGGGAATTTTTTTTCGATCTCGGCCCAATGCTTTTCGAGGACGGCGCGGGATTCGACCACGGAACTTTGTCGGGAAGCCCAGGCGCCGATTTGGCTGCCGCGCGGGCGGCTGTGGAAATAGGCGGCTGATTCCTCGGGCGAAACTTTTACGACCCGACCAGCGATGCAAACTTGGCGTTCAAACTCTGGCCAGTAGAACGTCAGCGCGGCGTTCGGATTGGCTTCTAGTTCGCTGCCTTTGCGGCTCGCATAGTTGGTGAAGAAGATAAAACCGCGTTCATCAATCCCTTTGAGTAATACTGTGCGGGTGGAAGGGCGTCCGGCGGAATCCACCGTAGCGAGCGTCATGGCGTTTACGTCCGCGCCCGGGCGACCGAGCACAGCTTGCCACACCTTGTAAAGGGCAATGCCGATTTTCCGCCATCGCGAGCCTCCTTGGGCCGACGGCGTCGTCGAACCAGTGGGAGAATTGCCGCAACGGATCGGCATCAAGTTGTTCCCGATCCAGAGACAATACCTTGTATTCGCGTCGAATGTCCGCAATCGCCATAAGTCAAAGCAGGCTACACAGTGCAAGTTAGCAACGTCACCAATAATAATTGCCGGCACTGTTTTATGAGCTGGCGCTGCGATAATGTTTCACGGAGAGCCGCCAGATCCATTCCGAGGCGAGCGCACAGGCGAGGGCTGAGCCAATCAGCAGCCAGCATGAGCTGCTGGTCAATCGCTCCGTGAGCTGGCGCGCTGGCACATTGGAAACCAGCAAGACTGGTAGCACGAACGTGAACACCGAGCGGAAGAAACCGCCTTTGGGAAAGGCGTCATCGGGCATCCGTGCGATGTTGAATAGGTTGTAGTAGCCATAGACAATCCCTTGTGCTCGCACGGTCCAAAAGCTCACTGTCGCCAGCGAGAACATCAGGCAATAGTGAACGCAAATGCCGAGGAAGCACAAGCCGCCAAAGCCAAGCAGGGCGGGGAGTGTGGGCGCAAGCTGGAGTTTGAGCCCGGCATAAATCATGACCCCGAGCGCAGAGGCGGCATTGATGAATCCTCCGAGATCCACCTGTCGGAACGAGAGCAGGAAACGCGTGTTTACCGGTAACATCAGGAGAAAATCCAGTTTGCCGCTGCGCACCAGTTCCGAAAGATTGATGCAGTTGACCAGAAAGAATGTCTGAAAAAGCTGCTGGATGAAATGACTCGTGCCGACCAGGAACACTACCTGCCACTTGGTCCAGGTGCCGATGGCGTCGGTGTGCAGATACAGCACCGAGATAAAGCCGAGTTGTAAGGCAAACCAAGCGAGTTCCACCACGATCCACAACAGGAAGTTGCCCTTGAACATCATTTCACGCGTGACCGAATTCTTCCACAGCGCGCCGTAGATGTTCAAATAACGGCGCAAGCCAGAGACCGGCTTGGGCGCGTCAGACGTTAGAATTTTGACTTCAGGCTTTGGATTCATTCCACATCATCCTCCTGCCGCAGCGTATTTTCTGATGCCACGATACCAGGCAAATCGTGCGAGCCCGTAAGCGATCAAGACCCAGGCGGCTTGAATTAACAACCCGGAGGCAAGGTTCGAGCCGGTGATTTTGCCGAGGTAAATGCCAACTGGCAGATAGAGTTGATAGGGGAAAGGGGTGTACAACAGAATCGCTCGCACACTCTCCGGTAAAATATCCAGTGGAAACATGTGGCCACTGGCGATGTATTCGAACGCGTAGAGGATGAAGACGAATGTCGAAATCTCCATCAACCAGAACGCCAGCATGGCCATCGTGTAGGAGAGAAAAAATTGCAGCAACGCGGTCAGGAAAACGGAGGCTAGAAAGAGGGTGAACGTTGTAATGTCCGGCGGCAGGATAAAATACTTGTGCAGATAGAGCACAACGAGCGTGATGGGGATGAACGCGACCGTCAGATACGTCGCGCGCCCGGATAGGAACAGGCAGAAGCGAAACCACAGGTAATCCACCGGCTTGAGCAGGAACTGGCTGATGTTGCCGTCCTTGATGTCGGCGGCGATCTGCCAATCGTCTTCGTTCACTGCGGTGAGCGCGTCCACCATCGTGACGATCAAGTAATACGTCGTCATCTCCATCAGCGTGTAAGTGGCGACGGAAGCGCCTTCGCCCTTGCCCGCGTAGATATTGCGCCAAAGCAGCAGGATCGCCGTGAGTGGGATGAAGCCGAACAGCGTGCGCGCGAGAAAATTGAACCGGTAGGTCAGATTGTTCTGCACTCCGATGCCAATGACATGCCAGTATTTTCTCATGCGCAAACGCATGCGCAGCTTAGGCGGCGTTTTGCTTTGAGGAAATGTCTTTTTGTTGTGGCTTCCGCGGACGGAGCTCAATTTTGCAAATAGCGGCGTGCCACCCATTCGCCTAAGTCAGCCAGAAACGGATCGGCAACAGTTTCGTAGTCGTATTTGTCGTCGTTGAGCACTCCGTCAGAATTGGTGTAAAGCACGGCGGTCACGAACACCGTGCAACCATTGGCTGGATTGCGTACGTAGGAGTTCTCAATGGAGAAGCCGTAGGCTCGTCCGGTTTTGCCCGTAACCTCGATACGCTCGCCGCGCTTTTCTGCCGGGAAGACGCGCCGGATGCCGGGTATCAGAAACTTGCTGCGGATGCCAGGATATCGCTCAGGTGAATAAACCGGATTGGCAGACTCGCCGGGATACAGGCTCATCGCTTCAAGCATCATGGCGCGATGAGCGGGCGACAATTCCAGTTTCGGCGTGCCAAGCTCGATGTCCGGTCGCACCAGTTTTACCAGCAAGTCTTGCAGATCCACGAGCGAAATACCGTTGCGGCGGCTGAAATCCATCGGCTCGTTTACTAAGGCGTCGTCCTTGAGGTAGCCCGTGCCTAAAAACAAATCTTTGGCAGTATTCGTGAGCAACAATGGACTGCGCTGCGGTGGAACAATGATTGGCTCACGGTTTGACAGATGGAATGTCACCGCTGCCGAAGCCAGCATATCCGGGATGGCGCGGGTTTCTGAGAGACGATGATTCAGCACCACTGAGCGTAAGCCCAGCGCGTGCATCTTGCGGTTCAAGGCTTCGTGCCCGGTCAAATCATAAAAGCGATTGAACGCTTGATTATCCGAGACGAGGCAGATTTTGCGGATCTCCTGGCCGATGGTGATGAAGCCACCGTTGAGATTGCTGGCGTCATTGGTTTGCGCGACGTCGCCCGGAAAGAGCGGGGCGATGTCGAGCGGCACTTCCAACAGGTCGCCGGTTTGATGTTGAGTCTGCAATTGCTCGATCGTCTGCAACGCTGCGATGGCGGCACAAAGTTTGATTGAACTTGCCGGATAGAAATATTCCGCGCCGACGCGATATCCAGCGCGGCGCAGTTCCACGTGCCCACTGCGATTCGTCACCGCTTCTGCGATCAATATTTGCAAGCGATAGTTTTTCGGGGTTGCTAGAAGCTGGGTGATGTTGGGAGAACTGTTTTGCAACGCAGGGGCGAGGTCAACAAGGGGCGAGCTGGATGGGGTCGCGCAACTGCACAGCCAAACCAGCAGGGGGATTACGGCAGGCGCGAGGCGAATCATGGTGCGCAGCATGGCGGCTGCGGCGCGCGTTTGACAAGCGAGCGCCATGACATGAATGGGGGTAACTGCAGGAAGGGACGGTTTCCCGGGTGCACCGGGCGGTGCACGTCTGTTACAGTGGGAGGGAGATTCCCGCCAGAAATCGTGGATGTTCCTGTACTTCTATCCCGGCGTGCATCACCCCGTGCTGGCCGATCTGTTTGGCGAGTTTGAGCACGACGACACTCATCTCGGAGTGCTCGGTGAATTGATAAGCTGTACCGAGTTCCAGCGCGAGACCAGGCGACAGTGGCATTGACAGCGCCACTTCAAACTGATGTTCGGCAAAATTGCTGTAGTGATAGCGGACATGCGCCATCAGCAGCAGTGTGTCGCCATTTCGGATGGTCGAGCTGATGTAAGCATAGGGGCTGGTGCGAAAGGGCCGCACGCCAAAGTAGATGTTTTTATTGTCAGCCAGGCGTTGCCACCAGGATTTTTCCGTGACTCGGTAGGACGGGTCGAGCGGGTTTACTGCTTCCTCGTCGTTCTCTTCCACCGTGCTTCGCAGCAGATCTACGAGGAAGCCTTGGCGATCTTCCAGCCACATCACGAGGGGCAGTTCAACCGCTGCGGATCGGGCACTAGTGGTGAGGGTGCGCGTTAGCGCCTTACTCGCAGTGCGTGACGGTTGGGTGCGGAAGTCGTCCACGGCGAGTTCCCAGTGCGTCGTTTGCAGCGGATGAAATCGATCGGTGAAGATACGATCGGCGTTGCGTTGAAAGGCGGTTTCAAAATGTTCCCAAGACGTGAAAGGTTCCGGGCTGGTCGCCTCCAGTCTAATTTCTGGCAAGCGATATTCCGCCTGCATGACCTGATGGTTGGTCGTGGCCCGCACACTGGCCGCTGATGCGGCCAACAGGCTGATACAGATCCAAAGGATACGACTCACAAAATACGACTTCTGCAATTACGACACCCGTGAGCGCGACTGATGAGCGGGGACCTGCGAGTGAAACCGTGACCGGGGCAGGGCCGGGGATTTCCCGGGTACAACTGCGATCGGTGCGATTCTGATCCGTGCGGAACCAAGCTGCGTCATCGTGCTCCTTTAACGCCGGACAAAATAGCAGCCCTGATGCCGTCACAAACATGACGCATCGTGCCGCGATCACCGGGGTGTTCGACGCGTAAGTTCTGATGCCGATTAATCAAGTCGGCAGGGGCATGGTGGGGTGGCGATGGCTTTTCACCAATGATTTGCCAATCTATTAGTGAGGGTGTGATTGATATCGTTCGGTTGCCGAGGTCTCATTCTCTTGGCCTTGGGGGGAGCTGAGAGAGGGCCTAACGGGAGGCGTGTCCCAAGTCATGCCACGTTTCGAGGCAGTTGAGTTAGAACTGGAATGCTGCGGCCATCCACGTTGATTCCCGCAAAAGAGTATCGCACGAATTCAAGGTGTTTATTACAACTGAACCATGGAAACGACTTCCAACTGGTTTCTCTGGGCAGTCTTGTCGGCGGTGTTCGCGGCTCTTACCGCTATCTTTGCGAAGCTTGGTCTGCAAGGGGTTGACTCCGATCTCGCCACGCTCATTCGCACCATGGTCATTCTCGGGGTGCTGGGGGCGTTTGTTTACTTCGCGGGCAAGTGGACGAATCCCTTCAATCTGCCATCACGAACGTGGCTGTTTCTTGTGCTTTCGGGACTGGCCACGGGGGGCTCATGGGTTTGTTACTTCCGGGCGCTGAAAGTTGGTGAAGCTTCCAAAGTCGCGCCAGTGGACAAGTTCAGCCTGTTGCTCGTGGTGCTGTTCGCCGTGGTGTTTTTAAAGGAGCGTCCCGCCCTCCGTGAATGGATCGGAATCGGCATGGTCGGAGCCGGGGTGCTCGTGCTGGCATTTAAGCGCTGATGGAAAATTGTTGAAGCCTCGTGGCTTGACGAAACCAAGCTATTCCGCTGTCATCCCAGCAAGCCGGTTGGCGGGTCGGCCCAATCCCTGAATATGAAACTACATATTTTACTACCAGTTGCTTTGACATTGACGTTCGGCGCGTTCCGGGTTCAAGCCGACCCAGCGCATGATGCCGCGGTGGAAAGGCAGTTTGCCCTGCGTGCCGACGATTTTATCGCCGGCTATCTCGCGTGGCGTCCGGCACTCGGCACGGCGCTGGGCCTGCACGAATACGACGGTAAGGTCACCGATTTCAGCCGGGATTCTATTTGGCGGGAGGTGGACCGCTTACGACGATTTGACCGCGAACTGGACAAAGTGCCGCTGGAATCGTTGAGTCCGACTTCCCGGCAGGATTATCGTGTGCTGCGTGCCGCCATCGCCAACGAATTGTTCTCTTTCGTCTCCATGGCCAGTTACACCGGCAACCCAATGACCTACGCCGGGGTGTTTGATGTGAACATCTACATCAAACGCAACTTTGCGCCGCTGGAAGATCGGCTGCGTTCCATCATCGCCATCGAGAAGCAAGCTCCGCAGGTTATGGCGGCGGCCCGGGCGAATCTCGATTCTTCCCTTGCCAAACCTTATGTCGAGACTGCCATCCAGGTCGCCAACGGCTCGGCGGATTTTCTCGGCAAGGAATTGGTTGAAGCGCTCAAAGAGGTGAAGAACGAAGCCTTGATGACGGAATTCAAAACGGCGAATGACCGCGCCATCGCGGAATTGCGCAACTACGCCGGCTGGTTGAAAACGAATCATCTGCCCAAAGCGCACGATCACTACGCGCTGGGCGTGGAGAAATACGAAGCGATGCTGCGCGATGTCGAGTTGATCCCGCTCATGCCGGAATACATTTTGGAAATGGGAATGCTGGAATTACACCGCGAACAAGCCGCTTTTGAGAAGGCGGCCAAACTGATTGACCCAACCAAGCCGCCGATCGAAGTCTTCAAGGCCATCCAAAAGGACCATCCGACGGCCGAGAATTTGATTC
This sequence comes from Verrucomicrobiota bacterium, assembly GCA_049840435.1. Lineage (GTDB taxonomy): Bacteria > Verrucomicrobiota > Verrucomicrobiia > Limisphaerales > JADLHS01 > JADLHS01. Next base: position 252,231 of record JASGKY010000024.1, read on the forward strand.
CCGACACGCGCAAAAATCTCGAAGCCATCCGCCAGTTTCTTGTGGATCGAAAGATCGTCACGCTGCCGTCCGAAGTGCGCGTGCGGGTGGAGGAAACCCCGCAATATGCCCGGGCCACCAGCTTTGCTTCGATGGATTCGCCTGGGGCGTTTGAGACCAAGGCGACCGAAGCGTTCTACTACGTCACGCCGACGGAGAAGGATTGGACGGAACAACAGAAGGAGGAATGGCTTACCGCGTTTAACTATTACACCACGGATGTCGTCTCCATCCACGAAGCGTATCCTGGCCACTATCTGCAATTCATCTGTCTGCAAGCCTCCAAGGCCACGCGCGTGCAAAAGGTTTTCACCAGCTATGCGTTCGTGGAAGGCTGGGCACATTATGTCGAGCAGATGATGATTGATGAGGGGTTCGGGGCGAATCCCGCGGCCAACGCCACGCCGGAGGACAAACTGAGGGCCGCGAAGTATCGGCTCGCGCAATCCGACGAGGCGTTGTTGCGCCTCTGCCGGTTGTGCGTTTCCATCAAGACCCATTGCCAAGGCATGACGGTTGAGGAGGCGACGAAGTTTTTCCAGGAAAATTGTTACTACGAGGAAAAACCGGCCCGACAGGAAGCGATTCGCGGCACGTTTGATCCGGGCTATCTCTACTACACGCTCGGGAAGCAACAACTGCTCAAGCTCCGGCGCGATTACCAGAAGCAGGAAGGGACGGCCTACTCATTGCAAAAATTCCATGATGAGTTGTTGCGCCACGGCTGCCCGCCCATCCGGCTGCTGCGCGAAATCATGCTCAAAGATCGCCGCCAGTGGAATGAATTGTTTTGAAGCTCCGGTGTGGCTCGGCTGACTGAGCGGTATCCCGATTCGTCAAAAATCCTTGGGATGCTGCCGCGGCGTCACAAAGATCGAAAGGAACATTCCCGCCACAAATCCGCCGATGTGCGCCCAGTAGGCGACGCCCATGCCGGCCAGCTTGCTGGCCTGCGTCATGGCGAGGACTTGCAGACCGGCCCAGAGCAGCAGATAAAACCACGCCGGAAGTCGAAAGAGCCAGAGTCCCGCGAACATTTTGACCTGCGCCTTCGGATGCAGCACCAGATAAGCGCCGAGCACGCCACTGATCGCCCCGCTGGCGCCGACCATGGGAATGCCGGATTGCGCATGCAACGCCACGTGTGTTGCGGCACCAATCACACCACTCAAGAGATAGAAAATCACAAACTTGATCCGCCCGATCTCGTCTTCCACGTTGTCGCCAAAGATCCAGAGAAACCACATGTTGCCGAGCAGGTGCGCGATGCCGCCGTGCATGAACATGGACGTGAACAGATGTGTGACGCCCTGGGGCGAGAGGGGATGCAATTCCGTGGGGATCAATCCAGCCCGCGCCACCGACTGTGGCAAACCCACGCGCGCTTGCCACGCGAAGAATACCGCGAGGTTCGCCAGGATCAGCAGCACCGTCACGACGGGAAAACGTTTGGTCGGATTCTCGTCGGAGATGGGGAGCATAGGTGCGCGCGGTCAGCGTGTCGCTTGCTCGAGCGCACCGAGCACGATGCCAGGGGTCAAAGCTTCGGGAAGAACGATGGGCTGACTTGCGGCCTTCGCCGGATAAACCAGCACCAAGGGCACGCCGGCGCGACCGTAGTGATTCAATTCCGCCGTGATCGCCTCGGGCAATTTTGTGTAATCGCCCAGCAGCGCAATGGCGTTGAGCTCTTTGAGCTTGGCCTGCACTGAAGGAATCTCGAGGGCAATCTTCTTGTTCACCTGGCAAGTCAGACACCAATCCGCAGTGAAATCCACCAGCACCGGTCGGCCGGTTGCCCGCGCTTTGGCCAAAGCCTCCACACTCCACGGTTGCCAGTCGATCCCATTGGGATTGTTTTTGTGGGCCGTGCTGGAAGTGTCGTTTTGTTCCGGGGCGCGCCAGTGCAGTTGCCCTTCCAGCACATAGGCATAATTGCCGCCGAGCAACGCGGCCACGATAAATCCAGCCAGCAACCGGCGGGAAGAAGCGCGTTGCACAAACTCGCCGTAGACCCAGGCGGCGAGCGCCACCAATACCAGGAAGAGCAACACCCAGGAGGAGCGAGCGCCGTAATGGCTAGGAAGCAAACTGAACAACCACGCCGCTGTCATCAACATGGGAAATCCCATCGCGATCTTGAAACGCTCCATCCAAGCCCCGGGCTTGGGCAGAAATTTCAGCCAGGCGGGATGCCAGCTCAGGACCACATAGGGGAACGCCAGCCCAATGCCGACCATCGTGAACATCAACACGATGAGGGGCGGCTTTTGCGTGAAAGCAAAACCGAGTGCCGCTCCCAAGAACGGGGCGGTGCAGGGGGTGGCCAGAATGGTGGCGAGCACGCCGTTGAAAAACGCGCCCGAGGCGCCGTGCCGGGAAGCGAGCGCCCCAGCAGTACCCAGGACCTTGCCGCTGACATTGATTTCAAACAGGCCAAATAGGTTCAACGCCACCAGCGTGACCAAGGCGGTCAAGGCAACCAGGAACTGGGGATTGCCGAATTGCATGCCCCAACCCGCGCTGTGGCCGGTGGCCCGGACGCCGATCACCAAACCCGCCAGGACAAAAAATGAAACCAACACTCCCGCGGCGTAGATAAGTCCCAGTTTGCGGACCCGACCGACGTCATTCTCCGCCTGACCGACGAAGCCGAGTATTTTCAGCGCAATCACAGGCAACACGCAGGGCATGATGTTTAGAATCAAACCGCCAATGAAGGCATAGAGCAGCATCTTCCACAGAGAAGGCGTGACGACGCCGGCTTGCGGCGTGCTAGTCGGGACGGCAGCCGCGCCCATCGCGGGAGCTTGCGAGGCGATGGACAGTTTGACCTCGTAGCTAGAGCGCTCCGCGCCGCACTTTTGTGCGAGCACTCCGGAAATTTCGGTGGGCCAGGTGCCGGCCGTTTTGGTTTTAGTTACCTGCTTGCGAATCTGGAGCAGGCCGGGTTGACCTGGGATTTGATCCGTTGCCGCCTGAACTTCAAAATCGTCCTGCGCATAGGGGAAGAAATCTCCCTGACAGTCATTGGTGGCCGCGTTCCATTGCAAAATCAAGGTGCGCTTGTCTCCGCTGTCAGGGCTTTCCCACCAGGCGACTGCTGAGAGTGCGCTGCTAGATTGCGGCAGTTGTTTCTGCCACGCCGCAAATGCCGCCGCCTCTTTGGAAGGTGACTTCTGCGTTCCCACATTCAATGCGGCGCTCACCGCGCCTGAGCCGGGCACACATTGCACTTCGCATTCCAGCCAGGATACCCTGGCTTTGATCTCGACCGGCCCCGATTTCAGGTCTGGCCCAAGCTGGAGTGGGACCAGCAAGGTCGCTTCATCTTTGTAAACATAGGTCGTCAGACCTTCCTCGGACATGACTTCGGGGGGCGGCCATCGAAGTTCTCCCGCCGTGATTCCTGGAGGCAACTCCCACTTCACGGAAGTTGCCATGCCCGAACCGCCGGGGTTTTTCCAATACGTGTGCCACCCGGCATCCATGCGCAGCGGAATGGCTGCCAGCACGGTGTCACCGGGCTGGGCGGAGTCCGATTCCAAGACGAGGCGCACTTGGGTATGCGCGGCGAAGGCTGGAACTGCCCCAAGACAAAATGTCAGCAGCAGGAACAGCTGAACAACTATTCGCCATTGGCCTATCGTTTGAGTTTTCGATGGAGTCCTCATTGCTATTGGTGCTGGCCCATTCGCGCGGCTCAGCTGGGCTGAGTGAGTTCGAATAGCGCCACAGCTTAGCGGGCAATGCGGTGGGACGCCACCTCGGATCGTCGGGCTTGATTTGGTAAGGGCTGACCATCAGCAGATCGATCAGCGTGAAAGTGCGCCTTGATTCCAAGTCCGTTGGCCAAGGCCAATGGAGATTCGTCTCGGTTTCAATTCCTGTTGGGATGCCCCAACGGGGCTACGTCAGGCCGGCTCTTTTCCACGGTTTACGAAGTGCCTGCGCAGGTTTTTGGAACGTTTTCCCAAAGGCTTTGCAGGTTTACAAAGCGTCTTCGCTAACCAAAGAAACCGTTCCGCAAGATTTCAAAGCACTTACAAAGGTTTGCGAAGAGCTTTTGCCACCTTGCAAAGAGATTTTGCAACATTGCTAAACGGCTTTGCAACCTTGCGCAGAAGCTTTGCAACCTTGCGCAGAAGCTTTGCAACCTTGCGCAGAAGCTTTGCAACCTTGCGCAGAAGCTTTGCAACCTTGCGCAGAAGCTGAGAAGGGTTGCCAAGAGGTTTTGCAACATTGCAAAGCGGCTTAGTAAGGTTTCTGAACGTCTCTGCAAGTTTGCAAAACGCCGTCCTTTCCTCCCTTCCTAGCTAAAACTGCCTCAAAGTTGAGCATGCAGCATGGATTCTGCGTTTTGGAGACTGGGCGTCACAAAGAAATCACAAGCCCAACGGGTTGCAGCGGAGGGAATGGGGGGATTGAGCCCGCAAGGACTGGCCGTGCGCTAGTACCAACCACTTCAGGGTTGAGGAAATATTGGGGGGCGTTGACCCAAGGTAGCGCGTGCCGCGCAACCTTTGGCTGATTCGAAGCTAGGTCAAAAATTCGGCTTACTCTGCCTTTTTGTAATCTTCACCAGATGGAATTCGTGCATAAATCGAAACGGTTTCGATTGCGCCATCTTCCCATTCTAGTTCTGCTTGAATTAGCATTGGCCCAAAGTAGGAATAAACGCCGCAAAAACGAGGGTCAACCTTACCGAAGAATTGTAATTTCTTGGAAATTGTTGCCAGCAGACCACGTAACTCGCTTAGGAATGTCCTTTGGATTTCTGTAATCCTTACCATCAATGCTGCTATGGCCAACAAGCCAAAAAACTGCTTCGTATTTTTGGTCCGATTCGAGTGAAGGCCGAACCTCAACGACCGGCATGTTTAGGCGCATCCGTTCATACTGTTTTTTCCTACCTGCATCACGCGGCACAGATAGGTTGTTTTGAGGATGATAGTTCACTTCTTGAAGCGGTGGTACGCGGTCATGTCGGTAGAATATTCGGTCATCGGTTCTGATTGTGCTCCAATGCCATTTTGATCGAGTCGGCAGTGGTTGACGATTTTCGTCTAAACGGTTTAGGGCTCTTGTTTCAATGCAAATCCTGATTTCATCACTATCGGAATTCCATTTTATCCGTATCCGATTATAGACGTTTCTATCATCGCTATGCTTGGGTAGTTCAGAAGAGCCGACTGAACCTCCAGAAACTACCAGCATCGGTCGCGAATAAGCCGTATCGTAACCATTTCGATTATCCACTGAAAATGTGCATGGCCAGTGTTTGTGACCGTGTAAAATTGTGTGAAATCCATATTTATTTAGTTGTGTGAGCAACCGGCCAGCCCCAATTACGGCATCGTAATTTCGATTTGCTTCGACCAAGTCGGGAATCAGCACAGGATGGTGGTGGATTAGCGCAACACAAATTGATTTTTTCAGGTCGCTTTTATTCTTTGCAAGAAGGTCGGCAACTATTTCTAGTTGTTCGTCGCCAAGTCTTCCACGGTATTTATCATCGGCATCTTTTGAGACATACATTTCGGAATTCAGAGTCAAAACGCAGTAGCCCAAATCTGCCCGATTAACCAATTTTACAAAATCCAGCGGTGAGTCGGCGGTGCTTTCTTTGAAAACGCCGTTGTAAAATTTCTTGAAGCGATACCATTTTTCAACCTGATCGGTTTTTTCAAAATCGATATCGTGGTTTCCGGGAACAACGAAGACATTTTTAAGCAGTGCGCCCCCTTCGACCAACTTCGATTTTGCGAGGCGATTCATGAAGAGACCCGCTCTTTCAAATCCGGCTTCTTCGTGCTTGGTGGTAAAATCGCCAGTCAACGCAAACATCGTCGCGTAATCAGTTGATAAATGATCAACGTCATCCAAAAGGATGTCGTCGAATTTTTTAACTCCATCTTGACTCAGCGGTTTTCCGTTGGGGTCTAAATCTGGATTGAAATTGTGACTCGACCCGAAGTGCAAGTCGGAAAGGTGAACGATTTGAAGCTGCTTGATTTCTTTGTGCTGGCGCTTTGGCTTCTCACCGTGCTTGGTGTTTTTCATGAGAGTCACCCTTTTTATGCTGCCTGCGGCAGCAGTTTCGTTTGGCCCACCGCCTTGCGCTACTTTTCAGCAGTGATTGACCGAAGAATACCGAAGGCCAAGTCCGTTGCAAACCAACAGTTGGATTCTGCTGTTCCTCACAGCTAGTCGCCGTGGAGCTTGGTATGTCAGAGACTAACGAAATCGCAGGATGCTATCGAAAATCACAACTTCAAATCCTTATCCGTCACCGCGCCTTCACTGGCGCTGGTGACGTGGGCGGCGAATTTGGCGAGCACGCCGCGCGGATAACGCGGCGCGGGTTTCTTCCACGCTTTCTTGCGCTTGGTCAATTCCTTCGCGGGCACGTCGAGGGTGAGGGTGCGTTTGACGGAGTCGAAGATGATCTTGTCGCCGTTCTTCACGAGGGCGATCGGGCCGCCGACGTAGGATTCGGGCGTGACGTGGCCGACGACGAAGCCGTGGCTGCCGCCGCTGAAACGTCCGTCGGTGATGAGGGCGACGTCTTTGCCGAGGCCTTTGCCCATGATGGCGCTGGTGGGCGCAAGCATTTCGCGCATGCCCGGTCCGCCCTTCGGTCCTTCGCCGCGGATGACGATGACGTGGCCGGCTTTCACCGTGCCGTCGAGAATGGCGGCCAGCGCCTTCTCTTCGCCTTCAAACACGATGGCTTTGCCCGTGAAGCCCGTGCCTTCCTTGCCGGTGATTTTGCCGACCGCGCCGGTGGGGGCGAGGTTGCCGTAGAAGATGACGAGGTGGCTGTCTTTCTTGATGGGGTTGTCGAGCGGGCGGATGATCTGCTGGCCGTTCGGATACGGGGCGACGTCTTCAAGGGTTTGAGCCATCGTTTGACCGGTCACCGTCACGGTGTCGCCGTGGAGCAATCCGGCGTCGAGCAGCGTCTTCATGAGCGGACGGATGCCTCCGATGGCGACGAGCGCGCTCATGCTGTATTTGCCACTGGGCTTGAGGTCGGCGACCACGGGCACGCGTTTGCCGATGCGCGAGAAGTCATCAATGGTGAGCTTCACGTTCGCGGCGTGCGCGATGGCGAGCAAATGCAACACGGCATTCGTCGAACCGCCGAGCGCGATGACGACGGTGATGGCGTTCTCAAAGGCTTTCTTCGTGAGGATGTCGCGCGGCTTGAGGCCGAGGCGCAACATCTCGACGACAGCCGCGCCGGCGCGACGGCAATCGTCCATCTTCGCGGGGGAAATGGCGTTTTGCGCGGAGCTGTTGGGCAGACTCATGCCGAGCGCTTCAATCGCGCTGGCCATGGTGTTGGCGGTATACATGCCGCCGCATGAACCCGGGCCGGGAATCGCGCAAGATTCCACGGCGTGAAGTTCTTCGTCGCTGACTTTGCCCGCAGCGTGCTGGCCGACGGCTTCAAAAACGGAAACGATGTCGAGGTCTTTGCCGATGTTTGGCGAGTTCGCGGGCGCAGTGGCAGCGGTGAGGCAACCGGGGAGAATCGTTCCGCCATAGACGAACACCGCGGGGCGATTCATGCGCGCTATCGCGATCATCGCGCCGGGCATATTTTTGTCGCAACCACCGATGGCCACGTAGCCGTCCATGCCGCCGCAACCCACGACGGTTTCGATGGAGTCGGCGATGACTTCGCGCGAGACGAGCGAGTATTTCATCGCTTCGTTGCCGTTCGAGATGCCGTCGGAAACGGTGATGGTGTTGAAGACGATGGCCTTGCCGCCGCCGGCGTTCGCGCCTTTCTCGGCTTCGAGCGCGAGTTTATCAATGTGCATGTTGCACGGCGTGACGTTACTCCACGTCGAGGCGATGCCGATGAGGGGCTTCTTGAAATCTTCCTCCGTGAAGCCAACCGGATAAAGCATGGAGCGGGCGGCGGCACGATGCGGTCCGTCGAGGAGGCTGCTGGAATGCGGACGTAAATTGATCTCTTTGTTGGCTGACGATTTCTTTTTCATCGGACGGGCAGTGTGGCGGAAAACGGGCAGGGGAGCAAGGTGGGGGTGGGGCGCATTAAGTGAGGAAGAAGCGACGGTGGTAACAAGGCTTAGAAATGCTTCAGCAGACTTGCTGCTAAAGCGCTCATCGTTAGAATTTGCGCCATGAATTTCCGCGCTGAAAAATTTATCTGCGTTCGTCCATTTGTGCTGCTGGCTGGCCTGACGTTCCTGGGGTTGGGAGTGATTCGCGGTTTGGCTGACACCGCACTGAATGCCAGTCTGGTGCCGGCGATCACCATCTCTGGTCCGCTCAACTCGCTGCAACAGGTGCAGTATTCCACCAACCTCGCTGATACGAATGCATGGACCATCCTGGCGCATGTGCGGCTGGACACGACTCCCAAGCCGTATTACGACGCGACCGCTGGAGGGGAAAAACGTTTTTATCGCACGAAGATTGTCGGGGTGGCGGATACGAACCTGGTCTGGATTCCGCCCGGCACTTTTCTGATGGGAAGTCCCACGAATGAACAGGGGCGTTTCACAAGTGAAGGCCCGCAAACTCTTGTGACTTTGACCAAGGGCTTTCTGATTGGTCGGTTTGAAGTGCGAAGTCCGGAATGGTTGCAGATCATGGGAAGCTATCCCTCTGGCGTTACCTCAACGAATTCCAATGCGGCGGTTGATTCCATGAGCTGGGGGGATGCCTCAAACTACTGTGCGATCCGGACCACGGTGGATGTCGCGGCAGGCCGAATCCCCACCAACTGGTTCTATCGCTTGCCCACCGAAGCCGAATGGGAATACGCCTGTCGCGCGGGAACAACCACGCCATTCGGGATCGGTTTTGGCACTGAATTGCGTAATGATGCCGTCCGAATGGACGCAAACATCAATGGGAGCGCTCCCTATCCCACCAATATCGCCGCCATTAATCCATTGCTTTATAGCAGCCTTTTTCCGGTCGGGCATTACACGCCAAATGCTTTTGGCCTCTATGATATGCATGGAAATATAGAAGAGTATTGCTGGGACAATTTGGGAGGAGCGATGGTGGGCAATCTGCCGGGCGGCGCGGCGACAAATCCCGTCGGGTTGGTGGGCGGGCCGCGCCCGATCGTGCGCGGCGGTGCGGCTTCAGCGGTTGAATGCCGTTCGGCATTCCGGAGAGGTGTTAGCACTTTTGCTGGCGGAAGAGGTTTGCGCGTGGTGCTTATTCCGGCAGATAGTCCGTAGCAGAGTGGGCTGAGCCTCGTTTTATTTTCCCGAAGTTTCCGAGCCAAGTGCGGTCGCCTTGCTCACGTTGGGACGCCTTTGTTTGAAACGCAAGTGAGCGAAACAATAATTTGTGCAAGGAGCTAAAAACTATCTAACGACGCAGCCGATAGAAGCGCGGCGAATTGGTTTGGACCACGGTTAATCCCGACTGATTGCTGATCAGCAGGAACGGTGTCCATGTGCCGGGGGGAAACAAGTCTGCCGTCTGCTCCAAGAAAAAGCCTGTAGCTGAGGGCGGCCAGGCGAGGTTGATCGCATTCGGAGCGGCGCTGATGGAGAGCCGCGGTTCTTCCAGCGTGAAATAGGTCTGCCAGGTGAGTGAACTCTTCATCATGTTGGTTGGCGCGCTGAGGACCAGCGAGGTCGGATCTTTGACGTCCACGCGAACAGGATTCAAGACGTTGGGGAGGAGGGTAAAGCCGCTGACTTGGAATACGGCGGAAGTCGCCCCGGGGACGGCGACATTATTGGTAAACCACTGGACCGATAGCGAATGGGTGTTGGGGACGAGATTGGTCACGCTGAAGGTCCGAGCGATGGCGTTGGTCACGAGCGCGGTAATATTATTGGCCGGGGAATAGCCTTCAATCATCCCAACTTTATTATAGATGGATTTGATCAGCGTTTCCGAACAGATCTCGCAAAAAGGGACGCCGAGGCTGCGCATCTTGCAGTCATGTTTGGGCCGGAAATAATTTTCGGAATACACCGCGCCGCGAAAAAGTCCCACGACATTGTAGTAGGGGGGATCATCCGGAGTGGGGATCGGCGTGCCCACGGGAATCCAAGACCTCCATTTGATCGATGCCAGATTGGTTTGGGTCGTGGCGTTTGGCTTTTCGCTGGGAGTCGAACCTGCGTAGCTATATTCATCTCCCAACCCGGCAAACGTGTGGCCCATTTCATGGGTGGCGATTTCCGGACTGGCTGAGTTAATTGAGGAGATCAGGAATGAACCACCCGAGCCACCGTATTGGGTGTCATTCACGACAATTGCCACGAGATCATATTCCGGAACGAACTGGGCGAGCAAAGCGTTGGCGCGGCTCTGGCCCACTCCATCAATTGTGACCAAGCGCTGAACCCCCGAACTGTCGAAACGAGAATTGAAATAGGTATCCACAAGGACGGTTGTGGGCGTGTAGTGATCTGAGCCGGATTGGTTGGATGGGACTGCAATGGCAAAAGCGTTGAAATAATTGGAGTATTTGTCCATCGGCGAGGATGACAGGATGCGATTCAGCATCACTTGCGCATCAGCTGGAAAGTGACTCAGATCATTCGTCGTGTAACCTTCCGAGAAAAAGACAATGTTCAGCCGGCGCGAGGTCGGCCCGTTGGTCAACAAGGTTAGCAGCTGTGCTTGACCCGCCGCGTGCCATGCGGCAGCCAGCGTGAAGACGATGAAGATAAGAAGGCGCCGATTCATTTCGTCACGGTTGCGGGTAGCTCGATGCGCGCCAGAAGACTGTTGGTTGTAGTTGCCCCGCCTGCGGCCAACGTCGCTGGAGCGGCCGGGCGATGGATGGCAAGCTGCCGGACGCCGGTGATTAAGAGGAGCCAGGACGATGAACGCAGCGTCATCGCTCGTCACCCATTTGGTTTTGAGTGCTCCCGGATGCTCTGGGTCTTCATACTCCAGACGCTGAACAGACGGGTCGTCTATACTGAGACTCCAATGTGCGATGTCTTTGGTCTGCTCCAAGGAAATGAGCAGTAATTTTTCATCGGTCGAATTCTGCTGCGGTTTCAGCGTTCCCGCTACGAGCTGGGCTTTTTCCAGCGTGATTTTCCCCATTCTTAAGCCGCAGGGTTAAAAAGAGAAATTGGTTGGTGTTTTCATCGGCTCGTAAATCAAGTGGAAGGAGGAGTGTCGCTATCAAGCTAAAGACGAATAGGACTGGCCGACTGAGGGAGTTCATGGATATTACGCGAGCAATTTATCTGATGGGCCAACTATTACAATGCGATTTGAGTGATTGCTTTTTCGCTGATTAATAGGTGCAAGGGGCACCGAGAGGTAGCAGCAGACTGGATTTTAGCGCCGGGCTTGTCATGAGTTTTCATGAGGGGCTTTAGCTTGCTCGAGGACCAGGGGCTCGTTTACTAGGCGCATGACCAAGCCATTTCAGATTTCCCGACGTTCCTTCCTGAATCGTTGCGCCGTGACTGCCGCAGTTACTGGGCTGCCGCTCTGGTTCGTGGAGCGCGAGCTTGCGCTAGCGGTCGAGCCGGTCGTCAAGCCGGCCAGCCCGAATGAGCGCCCCGGCGTGGCGCTCATCGGCTGCGGCGGCATGGGGCGTGGGGATGCGCAGAATGCGAGCCGCTTCGGCGACATCGTGGCGGTGTGCGATGTGGACGATAACCACGCCGAACAAGCGGCGAAGCAATTTGCCAAGGGTGGTAAGTTGCCCTCGAAGCTCAGCGACTTTCGCAAGGTCATGGAGCGCAACGATGTTCAAATCATCGTGCAAGGAACGCCGGACCATTGGCACACCCTCATCAATCTTGCTGCGGCCAAAGCGAAGAAAGACACCTACGCCGAGAAGCCGTTGACGCTCACGATCGATGAAGGAAAACGGCTCGTCAAAGCAGTGCGAAACAGTGGGGTTGTGTTGCAGACCGGAACGCAGCAACGGAGCGATAAGAAGTTTCGCCTCGCGTGTGAACTGGTTCGCAACGGGCGCATCGGTCAATTGAAACAAGTTAATGTTTGGGTGCCGGCGGGCATCGTTGGGGGGCCGTTTGCTGCCAAGTCTGTTCCAAAGGAATTCAATTGGGATTTCTGGCTGGGGCAGGCGCCGCAAACGGACTATTGTCCCGAACGCACGCATGGCTCATTCCGTTGGTGGTTTGATTATTCCGGCGGCCCGGTGACGGATTGGGGGGCACATCACAACGACATCGCGCGTTGGGGCATCGGCGAGGACGGTCCGATGAACGTGGAGGCACGCGCGTTGACGGAAGTAATTCCTGGCGGTTTTACCACCCCTGCGCAATTCGAAGCGACGCTTACTTGGGGCCATGGCGTGAAGCAGATCGTGCGCACTACGCCGGATGACACGCCTTATGGGGGCGTGGTCAAAGCAGATGGCCAACGCAATGGCGTGAGATTTGAGGGCACGGACGGTTGGATCTGGGTGAATCGCTCCGACCTTAACGCCAGCAAGGACGAGATCATCGAAACACCTTTGCCTGACAACGCCATCAAGCTTGAAAACAGCTCCGATCACATGCGGAACTTTTTCGATTCCGTTCGCTCACGCAAAGATCCGATCAGTCCGGTTGAGAGCGGACATCGTTCCGCGGTGGTCGGGCATCTCATCGTCATTGCATTACGGACAGGTAAAAAACTTGAATGGGATGCGAAGGCGGAAGTGTTCATCGGCGAAAATGCCATCGAAGCCAACACCCACCTCGCCCGCGAAATGCGCAAGCCATACGATTATAGTTTTGTGGCGTAACTGAGGGGCGGGGGACCGCGTTCACCTGCGGGGCGGAGTGGCAGAGCGATGTGATGGCGAATCATTGTATAAGAGCGACTCGGGAAGGAAATCGTTCTGCGGTTCAGGTCGGCTGCGATCTTGCCACGCGCGCCAGCCAATCCATGCGCAAGCGGCGAGCATTCCAAACCAGCCAATAACTTTGACAGCTGTGGCGAGTGCGATGTCGTATTCCAAGAGCCCCCAGCGGGTGAGAATCCGATGCCAGTCGTGATCGCCTCCGCCGACCAGTGGCAACAATTGCGCCCGCGCATCCGCCATGTAACGGGCGATGTTCAGCCAGTTCTCGAAAAACCAGATCCACGCGCCGGCAAACGAGAGTGTTTGGCCCTTGCGCCAGAAGCTGATCATAAGCACAACCGGAAACACTAATTGCCCAATCGTGCCGCCGTAAGTCTCAAGTCGTTCACTGAACAAGCCGATGATCGGATGTCCTGCTTCGTGAAAGAGCAGATTGGCGTGGTCCACGATGAAGACAAAGCCTGGCTCAGACCTCAGCACCACCAGGAGGAATAATCCGACGCCGAGGCTGAAACCGATGAGCTTCCACTTCGTAACTGGATTCCATTCGCTTCGTTCCATCCCCCAAATCAAGCCGGTTACATGCCAGAAACCGTGGGTTCAAACCATCTTCAGTGCTGGTAAAGTGGCTGGTTTCCGCCATAGTCGAGGTGAAAGCGCGCTGGCGCTCAACTCATGGAAGATCAAATTTTAACGCTCCTCGCCCACAAAGAATACGCTCCGGCTACTGCGGCAGAATTACTCGAACTCCTGCACCTTGCGCCGGAGCGCCAATCTCAACTGAATCGCGTGCTCCGGCAGTTGGAACGCACCGGCCAGATCACCCGCACGAAGAACGACCGCTTCATCAAATCGGAGGAGGCTGACCTCATCCCGGGCCGCATTCAAATCAATCGCGCGGGCAAAGGGTTCTTGCAGCCGGATGATGCGGGCATGAAGGAGCTCGCCATCCCAGAAAATGAAACCGGCACAGCGATGCACGGCGATCGAGTGCTGGTGCGACGCAATGTCCGGTCGCGTGGACTGCGACCTGACCGGGGCGCTGCACCGGAAACGGGTTCGGTCATCCGCATCTTGGAACGCAAGCGCACCCAGCTTGTCGGCACGTTGCAGCGCGGGCGACAGTTTCTTTTCGTGATTCCTGACGATCCGCGGATGCCGCAGAACATTTACGTGCCTGAACCACGCGATGTCGGGCGCAAGCCTAACATCGGTGACAAGGTCGTCGTTGAGTTGGGTGAATGGGAGTCGCGTCATACTAATCCCGAAGGCGAAATTGTCGAAGTGCTCGGTGCGCCGGATGCCGAAGGCGTGGACATGTTGTCCGTCCTGCGGCAATACAATCTACCGCTGCACTTCCCTAAGCCGGTATTGGCCGAAGCGCGTGCTAATGGAACGACGGTGCAAGCGCACGAGCTTGCCGGGCGCGAGGATTGTCGCGCACATCAAGTCATCACGATTGACCCTGACGACGCGAAGGATTTCGACGACGCCATCTGTTTGCAGCGCACGACTGATGGGCAATGGCGGCTGTGGGTGCACATTGCGGACGTGTCACACTACGTGAAGCCGGGCACGGCGTTGGATGACGAAGCCCGTAAGCGCGGCAACTCCACCTACCTCGTGGATCGCGTCATCCCGATGTTGCCCGAAGCGTTGAGCAATGAGCTGTGTTCGCTCAAGCCCAACGTGGAGCGCCTCACCAAGTGCGTCGAGTTTCTCGTCTCTGACGATGGACGCGTGTTAAGCGCCAAGTTTTATCCGGCAGTCATCCACTCGAAACGGCGCTTCACGTATCAAGAGGTGTTCGCGCTCCTGCAACGGGTGCCGCAGGCAGATGATTCCATTGAGTGCATGTTGCACGATGCACACGAACTCGCGCAAAAGATCCGCCGCCGTCGTTTCCAGAATGGTTCTCTCGCGCTGGATTTTCCGGAAACCAAAATCCGACTCGACGACCACGGACGCGTTACGCGACTGGAGAAGATCGAGAACGACGTTTCGCATCAGTTGATCGAAGAATACATGCTGCTGGCCAACGAAGCCGTGGCGGCGCGCTTGATGGGCCAGAACATCAAGGCGATTTACCGCGTGCACGAAGAGCCAGACGTGCGGCGCATGAACGATTTTCGCGAGGACGTCCTCAGTCACCACATCCCGTGTGGCAATCTTACCAAGCGCACTGAAGTCGCCAAGCTGTTGGAAAAGCTGGACGCCGATCCCGTTGGCGCGGCGTTGAAGATTGGCTTTCTCCGCTCGTTGATGCGGGCGCGTTACGACGTCGAGCCGCTGGGGCATTACGGTTTGGCCAAGGACAAATACACGCACTTCACCTCGCCCATCCGCCGCTATGCTGACCTTGTCGTTCATCGCGCGCTGTTTCAAGCTGGCCACAACGCTAGCGGTTCACTCAAGGAAACCGCTGAACACATCTCCGACACCGAACGCAATTCCGCCGATGCCGAGCGCGATAGCAAGGACGTGAAGATGTATGCCTTCCTGAAGGCGCAATTGCAGATGGCGCAACCGCCGGTGTATCCCGCGTTGGTGACGGACGTACGGAACTTCGGTTTCTTCGTGGATGTAACAGGGCTCGCGATGAGCGGCCTTGTGCATTGCTCGAGCCTTACAGATGATTTCTACGAATTCGACGAAGCGCGTGGCACGTTGACTGGGCGTCGCAATCGCCGCGTGATTCGCTTGGGTGACAAAGTGGAAGTGCAAATTGCCAAGGTGGACAGCTTCAAGAAACAGGTGGACTTCCGCCTCGCTCGCACCGAGCGCAGTGGGGCGAGACCACAATCGAAGGGCCATGACCGCTCTTTGGGCGCGGCGGGTGAATCACGTCGTGATCGTCCGCCCTTTCAAAGGTCTCACGGCTGGCAGCGCGCTGCGGACGGTGACCGGCCGCGCGCCAAACGCCAGCCGCAAGGTTCGCCGCCGCAGAAATTCGGGAAATTCAAAACGCAAGCCCAGTCGCGTCCGCCGTTGCCGTCCCGTCCCTCCCGCGATACGAAATCAAAACCGTCCCGCCCGCAATCTGGTGGTGGAAATTTCCGCGCTGGCCCATCGCGTCCGCAGATTCCGTCCTCTCATTCGCGTTCGAAGTTTGGTGGTAAGCGGCGACGGTGAGAATGGCGAAGGGTCTGTTTTGGGAGGGCTCGAAAGCAGGAACGCATTGCAATCACAACCGCATTCCAGACGCCGGTTTCCATGCAATCTCAGCAGGGATAGAGCAGCTGGCTGAGCCGGATGGCGCTCCAGCGCGTTTGAGCAAAGGAGCGTTTGCTGTTTGCCTGCTCAGCGAGGTGTTGCTGTGGAGGTGTTGGCTGGAGGTAATTGAAGATCGTTTTGGTAGCTGAGCAACGGTTCGGCGCTGGCCATTTGTTCTGCCGTTTCCGGCTCCTTATCCAGATCAATCGTTCCGAAATTGCGGCCGCTTTGTTGGAGGATGCTGCGATAGGCGGGTGACAGCCAAATCCGTTTCTTGTTCCGCGGATCGTTCGCCGCGTGCTTCATGAGCCGGAAGTGACCGGTGTCATCGGATTCGACCAATCGCTCTTCGAGCATGCGTTGCAGCACAGGCACCGCCCAGTGTTCGTCTTCGCGATAGCGCCATTTGCCCCCGGCGCGGCGACAAATTTCTCGACGGGATACGAACTGCCCCGGCCATGACTTGAGGAACTGGCAGATAGCGGTTTGATCGGCGTCCATAATGTTGTGCTCCTTCTGCCTGCACCATACCGGCGGGGCAAAACTCTGCCATGAGAACGAACCGGATTCAGTGCCCGGGCAGGTCGCCGCGGTTGGCCGGGAAAGCCCCGGGGATTTCCCTCCGGCTACGCCGCTTGACGGTCGGTCAACGAGCCAATGCGTCGTAAACGCATCACAGGCTCGTTCTGTTGCCGTGAGGCCCCGAGGTCAACGTCGAACTCGGCTACCCAGTCGTTATGCTCCTCGGGATCAACGAGCATCTGCTGCACGCGCCAGGATTTCTTGTCTTCAGCAGGCACGATGTAGGTGTGCCGGGCGTTGCGGGCATTCGGTTCGAGACAAATGCGTTCGTGGTCAGCGTAGTAAGCATCCAACGCCGCTTGGAGACGAGCGGCGGTCCATGGCTGACCTTCGGTGTCCTGAGGTGCGCTGAGATTGGCGATAGCTTGCTCGTAATCCTCGACCACCAACCCGCGTAGGAATGTGAAGATGCGATTGCGGATCGCGGCGGTGAACGCTTTGGTATCGCGGGTGATATCTTGCGCGGTCTCTTCAGCGCCGGGCGGGCGGATTTCCTTGGCTTCACCAGGGCGATAATTCGGATCGCGCATCTTTTCCCACTCGTCGAGCAAGCTGGAATCCACCTGCCGGATCATCGTGCCGAGGTAGAGTTCCATTTCGCGCACCTGCTCGTTCTTGGCGGAGTCGGGAACAGTTTGCGCGAGGACTTTGAATACGCTGTTCAGATGCCGTAGCAAGACGCCTTCAGCGCGGTGCAGTTCGTAGAGCTTGATGTAATCGGCGAACGAGCGAAATTCCTCGAACATCTCGCGCACGATGGATTTCGGGCGGATATTTTCCTCGCCCACCCACGGATGGCGCGCGGCGAAGGCGTTGAACGTGGAATAGACGAATTCGCGATTCGGCTTCGGGTGCTCGCACTTTTCCAATTCTTCCATTCGCTGGTCATACTCGATGCCTTCCATCTTCATCTCGGCCATCTTCTGATCCTTCACCTTGTCGAGTTGCTTGCGCAGGATGATGTCGGGGTTTTCCAGAATGGACTCAACCAGCGTGAGCAACACAAGCGCGTAATCCGGCGCTTGCGGGTCCATCAATGGAATCGTCTCCAGCAGATAGAGCGACAAAGCCTGATCCATCGAGAAATCATCCTGAAGCTCGACGTTCACGCGCAGGTAAATGCCGTCCTCGGTCTTGGGAATGAACTCCACAATCTTGCGATCCACCAGCGAGCGAAACAATTGCCACGCGCGCTTGATGTGCGCCTGTTTTTGCTTGGGAGTTTCGTGGCAATCGCGGATGAGCTTCTGCATCGCGGTGCACCCATCGCCTTTGCGGCTGAGCACATTCAGCAACATCCCGTGCGTGACCTGAAAGCGGGACGTGAGTTTTTCCGGTGCCGCCGCGATCAGGCGGACGTAGGTGTTCTTGTCCCAATTGACGAAATTCTTCTCCGGCGGCTGACGCTTCACGGTTTTCTTGCCGTCGCGGGCAGCCTTCTCGGCGAGCTTGAGATTTTCGATGACGTGTTCCGGTGCTTGCGCGACCACCCAGCCCTGGTCATCAAAACCTTTGCGCCCGGCGCGCCCGGCGATCTGGTGAAAATCCCGTGCGCTCAAGATGCCGGTCTTCTGTCCGTCATACTTGCACAGTCTCGTAAATAGAACCGTGCGGATGGGCACGTTGATGCCGACGCCCAGCGTGTCCGTACCACAGATGACTTTGAGCAAACCCTTCTGCGCGAGTTGCTCAACGAGGACGCGATACTTCGGCAACAACCCGGCGTGATGCAAACCGATGCCGTGGCGCAACCACTTTTTGATGTCTGGTCCATACGGGCTGCTGAACTTGAAACCTTCAATCGTGTTGGCGATGGCGGCTTTCTCGTCGCGCGAACAGACGTTGATACTCGTGAAATCCTGCGCACTCTGCGCCGCCTCCAGTTGCGTGAAGTGGACGACATACACCGGCCCACGCCCGGAAGCGACGAGGCTTTCGAGCGTCTTGGCGAGCGGTAGTTCGGAATACTCATGCGCCAACGGCACGGGGCGATCCTTGGATGTTACCGTTACGGTCGGTCTGCCCCGTATGCCGCGTGAGTTCCTCTTCGAAGAAGGTTGTGTCGCCGAGCGTTGCTGACATGAGGAGGAAACGTGTTTGTGGCTGTGTCAACAACGGCATCTGCCACGCCACGCCACGTTCGCGATCAGCGTAGTAATGAAACTCGTCCATCACGACGTCTTGCACGTTCGCTGCCGCACCTTCGCGCAACGCAATATTCGCTAGAATCTCCGCTGTGCAGCAAAGGATAGGCGCGTCGCGATTCACCGAAGCGTCGCCGGTGCTGAGCCCGACGTTGTCCGGGCCGAACTCGCGGCAGAGCGCCATGAACTTTTCGTTCACCAACGCCTTGATCGGACACGTGTAGATGGAACGCCGGCCTTTGCGCGAGCGCCTGAAAGTGCAGCGCCGTTGCAACGAGGGATTTACCTGAGCCTGTGGGCGTGTTGAGAATGACGTTTTTATCCTCGAACAATTCTAGGATGGCCGACTCTTGCGCCGGATAGAGTTGGAGCTTCCGGCCTTCGGCGTAATCAAGGAAGTGTCCGAGCAAAACATCATTGCTCAGCTTCTCATCACGCGGAATTAAATCGTAAAGCGTCGCGGCCATCAGGCCGGAACTTTACTCGTTCGTTCGGCGGGAGAGAAGCAAGATGCTCGGATGCGGCCTGAGCATGAATCACTGCGCCGCTTCGCGCATTGCGGCAAACAGGCTCTTGCCTGTGGTTTGCGCGACGGGCTTCTTGGATTTCTCGTCCTCAGTCTCGATAAGGTCAGCAGGGAGCTCTTTCAGGAATTGCGATGGGTGGCAGGGCATCACTTGCCCGTATTTCTTGCGTCCGGCGCAATGGCTGATGGTCAGGCTCAGCATCGCGCGCGTGACGGCGACGTAGAACAGGCGGCGCTCCTCGTCCAAAGTGCCTTCGACCTTGGAACGTGAGTGTGGTAGTAGGCCATCCTCCAAACCCACGATGTAAACGTGCGGATACTCCAGTCCTTTGCACGAGTGCATCGTGATGAGCGTGACGGCGTCGCCAGCTTTGTCTTCCTCGTCCTCGCGGTCGGAATCCAATGTCACGCTCTCCAAAAACTCCAGCAGCCGGTCATGCAAGGTTGCTTGTGGCGATACGTGATCGTCCATCGTGGTGATGAACTCCTTGAGATTGCGAATGCGATTATCGGCAACTTCGATGTTCTTTTCTGCCCGCCGCAATTCTGCGTAGTAGCCAGTGTCGTTGAGGAAGCCATCGGTCCAAGCCGCGAGCGTGCCGGGATCAAATTTACGTTTCAGTGCCGAGGCATCGCCGTCGGCAGTGGGTGTTGAGCCTTCGGTGGCCGGAGCTGTTGTGGCTGCAAGTAAGCTTTCGGAATCGATTTCCGGAGCGGGAGTGTGGTGGGGGCGGGCGATCAGTTCGCTGCGAGTGCGTTCTACCAGTTGAACAAATTCCTCGATCGACTCGCGAGTCCGTGTCTGGAAGGTTGTCGTCACCATCGGGTTTTTCATCGAGGCGAAGACGGATTCCTTGCGTTCGTGACTCGCGGCAAGCAGGCGTTCCATCGTCACATCGCTCAGGCCGCGGGCGGGCGTGTTGGCGATGCGCAACAGGCTGATGTCGTCGTGCGGGTTGAGAAAAGTTTTAAGATAAGCGATGAGGTCACGGATTTCACGACGATCAAAGAAGCTTTGCCCGCCAATGAGGTGGTAGCGGACACCCGCAGCGCGCAGCGCGGTTTCGATGGGCGCGATTGCAGGTTCGTACGAAATAGGATGGCGTTCTGCGCCCAGGTGACGCGTTTGGCGAGGCGGTTGAACTCGATGGACGTGACGATTTCGCGCGCTTCATCCTCGTCCGTCTCGAAGGCGCGCAGGGAAATCTTGTTGCCTGTGCCTTTGTCCGACCAGAGAGTTTTGACGCGGCGCCGGGCGTTGTTCTTGATAAGCGCATTGGCGGCGTTGAGGATCGTGTTTGTGGAGCGATAGTTTTGCTCCAGCTTGATGATTTTCACCTCGGGGAAATGCTTTTCGAGGTCGAGCAGGTTGGCGATCTCCGCGCCGCGCCAGCCGTAAATGCTTTGGTCGTCGTCGCCCACGACGCAGAAGTTGCGATGAACTTTTGTCAGCGAGTGGATGAGTTCAAACTGCGAGCCGTTCGTGTCTTGATACTCGTCCGCCATCACATAGCGATATTTGTTCCGGCAGGCTTCCAGCGCGTCGGGATGCTCGCGGAACAAACGCAGCGTGAGCAGAATCAAGTCGTCAAAGTCCACGGCATTGCAGGCGTGGAGGGCAGTTTCGTAACGCTTGGCAACGTGTTGGGCCAAGGCGCGGACATTGGGATCGCCAAACAAAGTTGAGTTTTCGCCGTTGTTCTTGAACTTACTCAACATCGCCAAAACGGCGGAAGGATCGGCCTTTTCGCCCTTGGCGGAAATATTGGCGAGAATCTTTTTAATCGCACCGAGCTGCTCGGATTCGTCGTAGATGACGAAGTTCTTCTTGTAACCCAGCTTCTCGATATGCTCGCGGAGGATGCGCACGCACAAAGAGTGAAACGTGCAGATGGTCGGGCGCTCGGTTTTCTTACGCTCGCCGCGCTCGGCCTTGGGCTGCTGCGGCAATAGCTTCCGTACGCGTTCCTGCATTTCGCGCGCGGCCTTGTTGGTGAACGTGACGGCGAGGATGTTACCCGGAGCGACGCCTTTGCGGAGCAGATATGCAATGCGATGCGTGATGACACGAGTCTTGCCCGTGCCCGCACCGGCGAGGATCAGCACCGGGCCGGTGGTAGTTTCCACGGCCAGGCGTTGCGGCGGGTTGAGCGTGCTCAGGTCGAACATCGGGCGCGGAGTTTAGTTTGCGAGTAAGTGAACGCAAGCCGATTGCGCTCCGCCGCGGCGGGAAAAATCAGAAAGCGGCGCGCGCGGCAGCAACATCTTGGTGGATTTGTTCGCGAAGGGCTTCGATAGAGGAAAATTTCTGCTCATCCCGCAGCTTTGTGGTGAAGGTGATTTCCATTTCCCGCCCGTAAGCATCACCGTTAAAATCCAGCAGGTGAACTTCAACGCGTGGGGCTGGCGTCGGGTTGGTGATGGTTGGCCGGATGCCGATGTTGAGTACGGAGCGATGTGTCTGGCTGCCGAGACGGGCATGGGCGGCATAAACGCCGTTCGGCGGCAGCAACATGCCGGTAGTGTCGAGATTGGCTGTCGGGAAGCCAAGCTTGTGGCCGAGTTGGTCGCCATGAATTACTTTGCCGGCAATGGAATAGGCGCGCCCCAACATCTGGCTGGCAGCATCGAAATTTCCGGTGCGGATGGCATCGCGGATGCGTGTACTGCTGACGGTTTGGCCATCGAGGGCGACGGCCGCGAGGCCGTGAACATAGAAATGCAATTCGTTGCCGAGCTGACGGAGTAGGGAAACGTCGCCGCTACGCTTGTGGCCGAAGACAAAATCCGCGCCGACGCAGATGCTTTGAATTTTACCAAGGTCACGCGCCAGGCTGCGGATGAAAGTTTCGCCGGTCTGTTGGCTGAACTCGCGGTCAAACGGGACTTCTAATAAAGCATCTGCGCCGAGGGATTCAATGGCGCGTACTTTCTGCGATCGCGAGTAAATTAGCGGCGGAACGCGGTCGGGGGCGACGATGGCGTTGGGGTGCTTGTCGAACGTGACGACGAGCGCAACTGCTTCGTGTTGGCTCGCGTCGTTGATGGTCTGGCGGATGATCTGTTGATGCCCGAGGTGCACGCCATCAAAGACGCCGATGGCAAAGCAGACTTTCTGACTGCCATTCCCGAGGTCTTTGGCGGTGCGGATGAGTTTCATCGCGCCGGAAGTTTAAGTGTTGGCAGCCAGTTTCAAAAACGGAATTACGCGCTTTTCCAATTCCGACAAGGACATGTTCATGACCGCGTCGAGCGTCTTGGCGTCGGCGACATCGAACTTGCCCGAAACGCTGCGACGCAGGGTGGCGAGATGCGCCCCGCAGCCGAGTTTGTTGCCGAGGTCGTGCGCGACGCTGCGGACATACGTACCCTTGGTGCAGGCGAGTTTGAACGCGCCCAATGGCTCGTTGTATTCGGTGAAGCGGAAATTGTAGATGTGGATGAGGCGTGGCTCGCGTTCTACTTCAACGCCCTTGCGCGCGAGTTTGTAAAGCGGCACGCCGCCTTTCTTGATGGCGGAAACCATCGGCGGCACCTGCATCTGATCGCCGATGAAGGTGGCGGCTTCCTCGTTCAACTGGTCGAGCGTCATGGGCATCACGGGCAGTGAGCCGGTGATTTCGCCGTCGGCGTCGTAGCTGTCGGTGCTTTCGCCGAACTTCATCGTGCCTTCGTAAACCTTGTCGTCGCCCATCAAACGTTCGGACAATTTGGTACCGCGTCCAAGCACGATGATGAGCAGGCCGGTAGCATTCGGATCGAGCGTGCCGCAATGGCCGACTTTCTTGATGCCGAACTTACGGCGGATGGCGTCCACGACATCATGCGAGGTGCAGCCGGTGGGTTTATCAATGAGAATCGCGCCATCAAGCGCGGAGAAGTCTTGCATGGGAAATTATTTCGCGGCGTTGATCGCCTTTTTAATGGCGGCCACGACGCGGCGTTGAATGGACATTGGCCGACCCGCAATGCGCGCACCCGCTGCGGCCGGATGCCCGCCACCGCCAAACTGGCCGCAGATTTCGCTGACATTCACACACTTATCCTTTGAACGAAGGCTGATGCGGGTGAGTTCGGGCTCGATTTCCTCGAAGACGCAGGCTACGACAACAGGCTCGATGGCGCGGATGTGATCAATCAAACCTTCGGTATCGTTTGTCTCCGCGCCGGTGCGGGAGAGGTCGGCTTTCTTGAGCCAGAAATACGCGATGCGATCACCGTGCGTCAGCTTGAACTTGTTGTAAACGTGCTTGAGCAGACGCGCGCGGGAGAGCGGGAAGGACTGGTAAACTTCGTCGCAAATCTTGGCAAGGTTTGCGCCGCGTGTGACGAGTTCTGCGCCGACGTGGAACGTGCCGGGCCGCGTGCTGGGATATTGGAACGAACCGGTATCGGTGCTGACGGCGGTGAACAACAGGTCGGCGATCTGTTTCGTGATTGGCCAACGTGCCGTTTTGAGCAGGCGATAGATCAACTCGCCGGTGGAAGGCTCGCGCGGAGAAATCCAATTGATGTCGCCGTAGCGTGTGTTGCTCTCGTGGTGGTCAATGTTGATGAGCTGCTTCCGCTGCTTGATGAACTCCGTCACCGTGCCGAGACGTTCGTAGCTCGCGCAATCCGTGGCGATGACGAGATCAAATTCTTCGCCGGACTTGGGTTTCTCGAAATCCTTGCCCGGGTCGAGGAAACGATACTTTGCGGGGACAGCGTCTTGATTCCAGCAGACGACTTTCTTGCCTTCGGCGCGGAGTGCGAGCGTGATGCCGAGTTGTGAACCGATGCAATCGCCGTCGGGGCGAATGTGGCCAACGACACAAATGGTCTTCGCGTCGCGGATGGCGTCAAGAACGCGGTCAATGATGGGCGGATGCGGTTTCATCAACAGCCACGATCACTTTTCAGTTTGTTGCGACGGCGGGGCGGGGGAAGCTTTGTCCAGTTCGTCGAGAATCTGCATCACGCGATTGCCGCGCACGATAGAATCGTCCACGACGAACTTTAACACGGGCGTGAATTTTAACACGACGGCTTTGGCCATCAATTCCTGGATGCGGGCGCGTTGCTCGGTGAGTTTGGCGAGCCCACGCTTTTGTTGATCAGCGTTGCCGAGGATGCTGACATAAACGGTGGCGGTCTTCAGATCGCCAGCGCAATCCACGTCGTTGACGGAGATGAGGCCGACGTCGTTGACGTTGAACTCACGCCGGATGGCCTCGCCTAGGGCGCGCTTCAACAATTCGCGGACTCGTTCGAGACGTAGGCTAGGCATAGATCAACAACCTCTCTGCGCGACCGATTACAACTTTTGCGCGACCTTCTCGATCGTGTAACACTCGACGATGTCACCGACAGCGATTTCGCTGAAGCCTTCGATGCGGATACCGCATTCCATGCCGGCGCGGACCTCGTTGACTTCGTCTTGAAAGCGGCGCAACGACTGCGTGACACCTTCGTAGATGACATCCTTGCGGCGGCGCACGCGGACCTTGCCGCGCACGATGCGACCGCTGGTGACCATCGAGCCGGCGACCGGCACGCCCTTCGAGAGATTGAAGACCTGGCGCACTTCTGCTGCGCCGACGATGACTTCCTTGCTCAACGGATCGAGCAAGCCGGCCATGCCGGCCTTCACTTCATCAATCAACTCGTAAATGATCGCGTAAAGTTTGATCTGCACGTTGACGTGCTTGGCCTTTTCCGCCGCGGTGCTGTCCACGCGCGTGTGGAAACCGAGAATGATACCCGCCGAGGCCGAGGCCAGCGCCACATCGTTTTCGGTGATCGCGCCGACGTCGCTGTGGATGACTTCAAGTTTGACCTTGTCGCTCTCAATTTTGTTGAGCGCGTCCACAATGGCTTCAAGCGAACCTTGCGTGTCCGCCTTAACGACGACCTTGAGCATCTTGCCCTGTTGTTCGTCGAGCGTGGCAAAAAGATTTTCCAACGTGACCTTGGACTTGGCGTCAAGCGCTTCCGCGCGGCTATTCATGCGGCGCTCTTCAGCGAGATCGCGAGCGGTGCGTTCGTCATCCACGACGCTGAACTCAGCACCCGCATCAGGCACGCCGTTCAAGCCGAGCACTTTAACAGCGACGGACGGCGTGGCTTCCTTGAGTCGCTTGCCTTCCTCGTTGATGAGTGCACGAGCCTTGCCGTAATACTCGCCGCAGATAATGACATCGCCGAGACGCAAAGTGCCTTTGCGCACGAGCACGGTAGCCATCGGGCCGCCGGGCTCAATGCCGGACTCGATGACGTTGCCCTTGGCGTTGCGGTCGGGATTCGCTTTCAACTCCAGCAGGTCAGCCTGGAGCAAAATCATTTCGAGCAGCT
Organism: Verrucomicrobiota bacterium; assembly: GCA_049840435.1. Classification (GTDB taxonomy): domain Bacteria; phylum Verrucomicrobiota; class Verrucomicrobiia; order Limisphaerales; family JADLHS01; genus JADLHS01. The sequence continues at coordinate 277,867 of JASGKY010000024.1, forward strand.
TGTCTACGCCTTGCTTGGTGAGCGCGGAGCAATCCACGAAGATCGTTTCCCCGCCCCAATCGTCAGGCGTGAGACCTTTTTCTTGCAACTGCTGGCGAACTTTCATGGAGTTCGCGTTCGGGTGATCGCACTTGTTGACTGCGACGAGGATCGGGACTTTCGCCGCCTTCGCATGGTTCAACGCTTCGAGCGTCTGCGGCATGACGCCGTCGTTCGCTGCAACAACGAGCACGACGATGTCGGTGACATTCGCGCCGCGCGCGCGCATCGAGCTGAATGCGGCGTGACCGGGCGTGTCGAGGAAGGTGATCTGTTGGAGATCGTTCTTCCGTTCGGGATGCGGGAAGGAAATCGTGTAAGCCCCGATGTGCTGCGTGATGCCACCGGCTTCGCCTGCAGCAACGTTCGCTTTGCGGATGACGTCGAGTAGCGAGGTTTTGCCGTGGTCAACGTGACCCATGATGGTCACGACGGGCGGACGCGGCTTGAGTTGTTCTGGCTTGTCCTCGGTATCAACTTCAACCTTCTTGACCGGTGCGTGAACCTGGCCTTCGCCCTTGGCGCGCTTTTCGACCTCGAATTTTACGCCGTACTTCGCGCAGACCTGAATTGCGATCTTCTCATCAATCGCCTGATTCACGTTGGCGAACACGCCCGCTTCCATGAGGTCGGCGATGATCTTGAACGGTTTTTGCTTGAGCGCTTCCGCGAGTTCGCGGACGACGATCGGCGGTTTGATTGTGATGACCTGAGCGTCCGCAGGCAAAGCGAACTTTGGTCCAGATGGCTTCGCGGGCTCGGGCGGACGACCGCCCCCTTGGCCTTGGCCGGGGCCGCGACGAAATTGCTCGGTGTTGCCTCCGCGTTGGCCGGGGCCGCCTTGATCGGGGCCACGACGAAATTGTTCCGTATTCCCTTGGCCGGGGCCAGCGCCGCATGAAATCGGTTGAGCCGGGCGGGGCGGGGCGGCCTTGAGGGCGTACGCCGCCGCGGTCCGGAGCTTTTGGCTGCGGACGTGGCGTAAGTTGGATGAAGCCGACTTTCTCGCCGACTTGTGGCTTGGGTGGCTCGGGTGGTTTTGGCGGAACGACGGGAGCGGGGGCGCGATTGGTGCAATCGGCACAACTGGGGCTGGTGCGGGAACGGGCACGACCTTGGCCTCGGGACGCCGGTGCGGGTGCCGTGGCTTCCACTACGGGCAGCGGTTCAACAATACCGGAGCTTCAATTTTTTCCTCAACCACTGGCGCGGGTACGGCACGGGGGCTTCGACGACTACCGGAGCTGGCGGCGGCTCCGGGGCTTTGATGATTTCAATTTTTTGCTCGACGGGTGCAGGCTTAGGTTCTGGGGCAGGCGCGCAGAAGGCTTGAGCTTGGCGGCGACGTCGGGATGGGCCTTGAGGATTTCCTCTTCGAGATATTCGGCAGTGATCTTGTCTAGCGAGCTGGACGGAACTTTAGCCGCGGCAATGCCCAATGCTTTCGCTGTGGCGAGGATTTCCTTGTTTTCCAAGCCAAGCTTCTTCGAGATTTCGTAAATGCGTACGGGCATAATTCTTCAACACGGCCGGCCTATTTGCGCAGAACGCCTTCATAAGCCAATCAACCAACCGGCAATTTTCTTTGCCACCGTCATACTAAACATTCAACGTCCGGCGCAACGACTCCGCGCGCACGGCGTTCAACACGGCACCGGCCTGATCCCCGATCTGCGGGATGTCTTTCAAATCGTTTTCGTCCGCTTGCAGCAAATCTTCCAGCCGGGTCATCCCAGCGTGCACCAACGCATCGGCTTGCTCACGGGTAATGCCTTGGATGGCCGCGATCTGATTTACCGCTTCGGCGACTTTCTCTTCAAAACCTTTGTTGACGACCACCTCGGCTTCGATGTCCACCTGCCAGCCGGTGAGCTTGGAAGTGAGGCGGGCGTTCTGACCACGCTTGCCGATGGCGAGCGAGAGCTGGTCATCACTGACCATGATCTTCACGCGCTTGTGGGCTTCATCAATCTCGAACGTCTTGAGTTTTGCAGGTGCAAGGGCGTTGGTGACAAAGTCACGAACGTTTGGCGACCATTTGATGATGTCCACTTTCTCGTTATTGAGCTCGCGGACGATGTTCTTCACGCGTTGGCCGCGCAAACCGACGCACGCGCCGACCGGATCTACCTTCTCATCGCGTGTATAAACGGCGAGTTTGGTGCGGAAACCGGCTTCGCGCGCGATGCCCTTGATTTCAATGGTGCCATCGCTGATTTCAGAAACTTCAACTTGGAACAGCTTGATGACAAAGCGTGGGTCGGCGCGGGACAAAATGATTTCTGGGCCGTGCGTGCCTTGCTCGACAGCTTTGACGTAGCAACGGATACGTTCGCCGACCTGATATTCTTCGGTCGGGACGCGTTCTTTGTTGGGGAGCAGGGCTTCGTATTTGCCGAGATCCACATAAACGTCCGACCGTTCGAAACGACGCACTGTGCCACTGATGATGTCGCCGACGCGATCCTTGAATTCCGTGAAAATCATCGCCTTCTCGGCGCGGCGGATTTGCTGCATCAACGCCTGTTTGGCGTATTGCGAAGCGATGCGGCCGAAGCCGGCTGGGGTGACTTCCATTTCCAGCTCTTCGCCAATGACGGCATCTGGTTTGATGCGTCGGGCATCGAACTGGGAGATTTGATCGTGCTTGGAAATGACTTTTTCGGAGACGATCAGCTTGGCGAAAGCCTTGATGTCCCCGTTCTTGGGATCAATGGTAACGCGGAGTTCGCGCGCCGGACCGACCGCTTTTTTGGCGGCAGACAACAACGCTTCTTGTACAGCACGACCAGGACATCACGACTGATGCCCTTTTCGCGCTCCCAAAATTCCAATACCGCTAGAAAATCAGCATTCATAGCTCGTTGTCTCGTCCCCGACTCGTTCCACATCCGGGGAACAAAAAAGTCGGCAGATTGTTACTCTTCCGACTTCGCATGCCAGCTCGCGCCAGCGCCAATCTTTACCGTTATGTCTTAACATAGGGAAGGTTTGGACTGTCCGTCAAGCTGGAATACACGGGAGTTGGCATTTACCCTTAGGCCCGGGCGAGTTGGATCGGGCTGTTTCCGGACAGGAACTTAATCGTGGGCACAACGATTCCTTATCCAATCAGGTATGTTGGAAACCAACTTGAAACTGATGCGGGAACGCACTTCAGGTGCTGGCAGTATTGCGTTGAGAGGGTGGATGTAGGTGGTGGCTGTAACACAATTCTAAACGCGGGAACCGTTAATTCGAAGCGAGTCAACGGTTGCTGGCCCAAGCGATGATTTGAATCAAGGCAGTGCCACCAGAAGGCAGCAGGATGGCGCCAAAGACAGGATTTTCCCAGAGTCTGGCAAATGCGCCGCGGCGAATATTTTTGATTTCATCAAGGAGTTTTTCCGCCTGATCGACATCATTATCTTCCCGCGTCCGGTGGGTTGCCTCACGCAGGCGCTTGATTTTGGAGGCCAGACTGGCTTCCGCAACTTTTTTGGCTTTGTGCGCCACGTGCTGTTGAATGACCACGCTGGCGGTGGCTAGGCAAAAGTTGAGCCCAAACAGCACCAAAAGCCCATATGATAATGGCCAATGATCGGTATAGCTGTTCCGGGCGCTCAGCATCAGCAGAAAGGAAATCGCTGGCAACCACAGCAGGCTGCCGACGCGTTCAGTCAGGTCTGCGATCAACTGGGTATCAATCCATTCATCCAAGTATTCTGGAGAGACATCTCCGCGTTTGCTTTGGAAATGAGCACGGGTGGTTTGCGGGTAGTCGGTGGGGGCAGCGCTGAGTTTGGCGATGAAGCTTCGGCAGCGTAGCGCGGCGTCAATCGTTAGGAAGCACAGCAGCAGAAACGTCATTACAAAAGGATACAGTGTGAGTTTGTCCCACAGACTGGTGGCGGTACCGCGCAGCGGGGCAAATGGTGCGCCTGTCAGCAATATGATTTGGAGGCCAAACCCAAAATATAAGCCGAAGGGAATCCCGGCCCGCACAAGCCGCCAGCGGATGCGTCCAGTGGTGCGCAATTCCCGCCAGAGCTGGGATGCGCAAATGCGCCCGGCGGGGGATGGGGCAGCGATGTCGGAAAAAGTCAGACGGTATTCGCGCGACAGATTGTAAAACATCGCCCGGAGTTGTTGAAACAATAGCGCGATGAAAACCGTGGCGGTGAAGATGCTGATCAATCGTAGGATCAGATTGGGCCAGGCGCTGGTGCCAGAAGTGAGACTGAAAGGTTCGCCGGTCGGCGTTTCAAAAGTGTCTTTCACAATCGTGTGATAGAGGACGCAACTGATCCCAACGGCCAGCAACCCGAGCAGGATACAGCCGCCTAGATAAGTACCGCGGATGACAAAAAGTTTGGCGGCCGCAAGCCGTGCGTCCTGCGCCACCTTGAGCTCCGGGGGCGGGGCGACCGAAAGGCGGTGGAGAAAGTCATCAAGCATTTTACGCGTCTGTCGCCGTTGTTGAAATCGCCGATAAGGATGATACCAAGGCTGGGCGGGTTGGGTGGGATTGGCTTTGCTGGCCAGTTCCGGATAAACCAAGCCTGAAGCGGTCGGATGATACTGTAGTGTGTGCAGAAGTTCTTCGTGGTTTACGATGCGGTTCAACGCATCCAATAAGGCTTGGGTTTTTTGGTCCGGAGTGACGTGGGGCGGGCCTTGGTGACCATCAGGGTCGTGTTGGTTTGGCGCGAATAAAATGCATTGCGTGCGGGAGAAAATTTCGCGGCACAGGGGATCGTTGTTCTCGTTCAAGCGTTCTAACAGGATTTCGGCACCTCGGTGGTCACCGAGATCGGCTTCGGTAAAAACAAAATAATGACTGAAAAGACCGTAGTCGCGTAGCGACCGGGGGCGGAACGGATTCCAGACAAAATAGAGGATCAATAGCGCGAGAAAAATACATAACCAGCGCGTGCGGGCTTGGGTGGTTTTAAGCTGGTCTGGAGCGGCTAACATTTGCTCGCTCAGGGTCAACGGATGAATCCGAACGTCGCTGGATTGGTTGGTGTTTAGATTGGGAACGCTCAGATCAACGGCAACGCTGCGGCCGATTTCAAAGCGGCGCGGGGACATCGAAGCCAAGTTGGTAGTTTTAGTCCCGAGATTCAATGCAGCGAGGGTCGCGGCGAACTGGGCCGTTTGGGAACTGTCGCGGAATGGCGAAATGCCACCCTGAAAATCCGGATGCAGTTGCAAGCCGTAGCTGCTGCTCACAATCAGATTGCGAGTCCAAGCGCGTTCGTTGGGATGCAAGTAGCGAGCATCTAGGTCGGTGGTGAAGAATAGCACGGCGGGGAAGCGCTGCCGCAGGGCTTGCAGGATCAGCAGCACGTCGTAGACATCGCTGCCGACAATGCCGACGGCTTTGATGGTGCCTTGTTTGCGCCGGCGCAAATCGCCCTCCAGGTCTTCCAGCAAGTCGCCGGTGCGGCTGAGGTAATCAAATTGGGGTGGTCCTTCTGCCCGGTTGGCTTCGGGCTTCCAGTTCACTAGATCCTCAAAGGACTTGGGTTTCTGCTCGTTGCGAGACGTCAGATCGCCCCGGAAATCATCCGCGCCGCCACTAGCCGTTTTGCCATCCAAGCCGCGCAGGTAAACAAAGCTGTGAAAATTGCTGGGATATGGGCGACCTGCCTGCCGGTATTCGGCCACAAATTGTCCGATGTTGGTTGGCTGGGTAAAACCTGAAGGCTGTTGTTGGTTAGTTTGGAGCATCGCGACCGTCGCGCTGTACGTCAACGACAGCATTCGGCCGTAGAACGTATCCCACTCAGAAAGCAGTACGAGGTGATTGGTCGAGGCGCTCATGTCCGCACGGCGCAGCTTAAGTTCTTCCAGCAGGTTGACGGCTAATTCCGCATCGGTGGCGTTGTAAAAAAGCGCGTCGGCAAATCCGTTTGCCTTTAAAGCCGTGCGGATGGCCTCCCGACTTTGCGGCGCGGGTGTTTCGACAAAAGCCGCATCCATAGCGCTGACTGTTGCCGAGTGAAGGGTGATCCAGTTGAGCGCTTGGGTTTTGGCAAGTGACGCTAGATGCAGATTCCGGCTGGAGATTGGCGCGTCGGTAAATTGATCCGGCAGCATTTGTCGCAGCGTCGCGGAACGGCGCGGGCCAAGCAGTTGCACTAAGTTGGGGCGCAACGCTGCGGGGACTGCCTCGATCAGCGGTTTGAGCAGCAGTGGTAGACGCAGCAGTGGTGCGTCTTCAAAAAAATTATCGTCCAACCAAAGCACCAGCACGGCGGGTTTGGCGGTGGGGCTGGATGCTGGTTGAAAGGTGCGGGGACGATACCATTCATAACGGAGCATCATCTGAAGAGAGGCCGGGATCGTGCGCTTTTCTTTTGATGTCGCATTTGTATTCGTTGACTGGATGACAAATGCCATGGCCGCGTTGGTATCCCGGCGCCATTCTTCCAGCTCGGTGGTGTTGGGCCATGCGAGAGTCGCCGCGCCGATATGCTCGGCATCCTCGGGCACGTAATTGCAGCGTCCCAGTGCAGACACGACAGCAAAACGTGAACGGATCCGGGACTCCCGGTCCTCACTATACGGCCCACCCGCAATGAAGACCGGCAGGATAGTGAGTTTGTTTGCGTTTTCAGTCCGCCGGACGATCTGGTTAGAGAGGCTGGTAAAGTCTTTTTCCTGCGAGGAGCTAAGTCCTGCATCCTTTGCTTTGAAGGGATCTTCCCACAGTCGAGCATCCAGCTGCTGGTTACCGATGGCGGATTGATAGGGGACGACTTGGGGTGTGGGGCGACCGCTGGTGAGTTTGTTTGAGGCGAGCAAAATACCGCCAATGATGGTGCTTGCGAGGAGCACGCTGTTCAAGATGGCGGGAAATCCAATGCCGCTGCGTGTGTCGTTCTGTGCCATGATTCAAACCTTTTTAATTGATCTGGCGGCAATGGCGGCAACTGTCCGATGCGGACCTGTTGCAGCTATTTTTGTCCAGCTTTAGCTTGGTTTCGTGGGCTTGAAACTGAGGTCAAGCTCACGTGTGAATCTGTCGGTGCGACTTACGAATTACCTAACGACTTAACCGATGAAGCGTGGTTAAAATGATGCGAAAGCCTCGTGCATCGTGCGGGAAGTGAATCTCATCAAGCTTACGCCTGTAAAGAAATAATTATCAACAGTTGCAGGCGGGTAATGAATTAGCGAGGGACTGGGGACGCAAATGATTCTGGCATTGCCGTGAAGTCAGCGAGGGGGTGGGGCACAGAATCAGGGTGATCCGTGACTGTCTGCGTCACAAGATAACCGTTCGTGCGGAAAAATAAAAAGGGACGCTGTTGCCAGCGTCCCTTGGAAAAGTGAGTCGTTCGGATTACTTCAGCTTGGCCAAGGTTTCCTTGATCTTGGCGAAGTTCGGCAAGTCCTTAGGTGTTGCTGTCTGCTCGGCGTATTGGACCACGCCGTTCTTATCAATGACGAAGGCAGCGCGGGCTGACGTGTCGCCCACCCCGGCCAGCATCGGGAACACGACGTCGTAGGCTTTGGTGGTGGTTTTGTTCAGATCGCTGGCGAGCGTGATGCCGATCTTTTCCTTCTGTGCCCAAGCGGCCTGTGCGAACGGGCTGTCTACGCTGATGCCGATGACGTCAGCGTTCAGGTCTTTGTAGGAATTGAGGCCGGCGGTGACGTCGCACATTTCGGAGGTGCAAACCCCGGTGAAGGCGAGCGGGAAGAACAGAATGACGGTGTTCTTCGAGCCAAAATTGTTGCTGAGTTTTACTTCCACGTCAGCGGGGGACTTGGACTTGAGCGTGAAGTCGGGGGCTTTGGTTCCAACGGCGATAGGCATAATCGTTTTCTATTTTGGTTTGATTGGTCCGGCTTGCGGACGGGCCATAGCTTTAGCAGAGGCGAAAAACGTGTCAAACGCCTATTTAGAATGATTCTTAAAATTTACAGGCCGATGCCTATATCTGAACAGAACAAGGCTGAATAGGGTTTGTGCGAAACGAATCCAACTGCCATCCTGTTGCAAAGGAAAGTCATGAACCGCCAACAGTTGCTAGATCTCTATTATCTCGAAGCGCGCTCCAAGCTGATTGACCTCGCTGCCTTTCTTGACCGCTTGGAGCGTGCAACGGGCGAGGGCGATTTTCGCCTCGCCGCGTTTCATCAGGCACTGACGCAATTGCAATCCGGCGCAAAGCCGCGGGCCGAACGGGTGCTGACCGCGTTGAGCGATCCCACCACCGAACCGATTGCCGCCGCTACTACGAAAGCCGCCTGCGCGCGCCTGGCCTGGCCGGTAAGCGTCACTCACTCACAACCAGTAACTCTCAACTTCCTCCATGCGTTATATCGAACCTCACGCCCACATGGTCAGCCGGGTTACCGATGACTACCAGTCCATGGTCGTCGCGGGCTGCGCCGCCGTGTGCGAACCGGCGTTCTGGGCGGGTTTTGATCGGAGTTCCGCCGCCGGGTTTTACGATTACTTCTGCCAGTTGACCGAACACGAGCCGCGCCGCGCCGCGAAGTTCGGGCTGCCGCATTATTGCTGGCTCTGCATCAACCCCAAGGAATCCGAGGACGTAAAGCTCGCGAGCGATGTCATCGCGCTCATTCCGAAATTCCTCGAGCGGCAAAACGTCCTGGGCATCGGCGAGATCGGATTGAACAAAAACTCGCGCAACGAACTCAAGGTGCTTGAAATGCACGTGGATCTCGCTGCGCGCCACAATCAACTCATCCTCGTGCACACGCCACATCTCGAAGACAAGCTCAAGGGCACGCGCCTGATCCTCGATGTGTTGAAAGCCGATTCGCGCATCAAGCCGGAACGTTGCCTGATTGATCATGTTGAAGAACACACCGTGAAAATGGTGCTTGATGATGGATTCTGGGGCGGCATGACGCTTTATCCCGAAACCAAATGCACCGCCGCCCGCGCGGTGGACATGATTGAGCAATACAGCGGTGAACGGCTTTGGATGAACAGCGCATGCGATTGGGGCGTGAGCGTGCCGCTGGCGATTCCGTATGCGGCGTTGGAACTGCGCAAGCGCGGCCACAGCGCGGAAGCGATTGACCGGCTCGTGTATCAAAACCCAAAACGTTTTCTGAGCCAGTGTCCGAAGTTCAAACTAATCGAGGCAACGGTTTAAGGGCGGCGTCATGATCCTCAAACACGGACTTCACCTCGCCTATTGCACGAACGTTCATCGGGGCGAAACGTGGGCGGAGGCATTTGCCGCGCTGGAGCAACACACGCTCCGCGTCAAGGAACGCGTCCAGCCGCAAGGGCGTTACGCTGTTGGCCTCCGCCTGAGCGATCAGGCGTCGAGCGAGCTTTCTGATCCGGCGGTGTTGCTCCAGTTCCAGCGCTGGCTCGATCGGCACGACTGCTACGTTTTTACGATCAACGGATTTCCCTTCGGCCAGTTCCACGGCACGCGCGTGAAGGAAGATGTTTATCGTCCTGACTGGACCGGTCTGCGCCGGCTTGAGTACACCACGCGGCTCTTTGATCTGCTTGCGCAACTGGTGCCGGCTGGCGTCGAGGGGAGCGTCAGCACGTCGCCCGGTTCGTTCAAGGATTTCATTGCGACGCCGGAACAGGAGCGCGCCATGCGCGACAACTTCTGGCGTTGCGTCGAACACATCGCGGCGCTGAGTGAGAAATCAAACCGGCAGTTGCATCTCGGAGTTGAACCCGAACCGTTCGGCTGGTTCGAGAACACCACCGAGACCTTGCGTTTCTTCGAACAGATGCACGACGAGCATCCCAACGAAGCCCGGCTCGAATCGCATCTCGGGGTGAACTATGACGCCTGTCACTTCGCCATCGAGTTTGAAGACCCGGCGCAGACCGTCGCGCTGTTTCAGCAGAACGGCATCCGGCTCAGCAAAATCCATCTCAGCAATGCGCTGCGGCTCCGGCCCACGAAAGGCGCGCTTCAACAACTCGCCGCGTTTGCGGAGGACGTTTATTTGCATCAAGTGATCGTCCGGCGCGCAGATGGTTCTTTGAAGCGGTTTCGCGACCTCGGCGAAGCATTGCAGAGCCCGCTCGCGCAATTATCCAAGTCTGGTGATGAGTGGCGCGTGCATTTCCACGTGCCATTGCACTGGAAACCGGCCAATGAGCTGGGCGACACAGCGGATCAGCTGCTCGGTCTATTCAGGTTGATGGAAGCGCAACCCCAGCTTTGTTCCCACTTGGAAATGGAAACATATACTTGGGGAGTGTTGCCCGAGCCATGGCGCAGTCGCGATGTCGTAGAGCAGCTCGTTGGTGAATATGATTGGACGCTGCGACAACTTGGGGAACACGGACTACGTTAATGCATGGCGAATCCTGAACCACGCTTGAGTACGTTGCTGGTCTTGGGGCGGGTTTCCAATCTTCCCACGGTCTGGTCGAACTGCCTCGCTGCGTGGCTGCTCAACGGGGGTGGCAGTTGCGTCGTCTTCCTCTTGCTTTGTGCTGGGGCGACGTTGCTCTATGTGGGTGGGATGTATTTGAATGATGCGTTTGACGCAGCGTTTGATCGTGAGTTCCGACGCGAACGTCCCATCCCGGTGGGGCAAATTTCCCTGCGCGATGTCTGGTGGTTTGGCGGGCTGTTTATATTTCTCGGTTGGGTGCTGCTGTTCTTGATCAGCAACACAGTGGCGTGGATAGGACTGGCGCTCGTGGCGGCCATCATCTTGTACGACGCCATCCATAAACAAACCGAAGCCGCCCCCTTCATCATGGCCGCGTGTCGCTGGTTGCTTTATCTGGTCGCTGGAGCAGCGACGCTTCACCATCTGAACCCGCCAGTCATTTGGCACGGGCTTGGTCTGGCTGCTTACATCGTCGGCTTGAGTTTTCTGGCGCGAGGCGAAAGCGGTTCGGGTAAACCTTCACTCTGGCCATTACTTTTGGTGTCTGTTCCGATTATTGTGAATCTCTGGATGGAGCCACAGCGCAGCGTCTTTTCGTGGTTGGGTGCCATTGGTTTGGTGGCGTGGTTGCTCTGGTGCGTTCGACGACTTAGGCAGGAAGCAAAGCCGAATGTTGGGCGGGTCGTGGCCGGGTTGCTCGCGGGCATCGTATTGGTGGATTGTGTCGCCGTGGCGACGTTGTCATTCGGTGTCGCGCTCGTGTTTGTTTGTCTGTTCTTCTTAGCGCTGGTAATGCAGCGGATTGTTCCGGCGACATAGGGTCTGCGCTTGCTTCGAACGCATTGCCTTTGGGACACTGCATCACCTTGGACACATGGATTTGATTGAGCGCACCATTCGAGTGAGTTGGCAGCATCGCGTGCTGTTCACCGAAAACGTCTTTGACCCGGCGAATCCCACCCTGCGCGATAACTTGAGCCGCGATGAATACGGTTCGCCCCGCCGTGCCTTGGTGGTGATGGATGAAGCCCTCGCGGCTACTCAACCGGCCTTGGTTCGGAGCATCGAAAAGTATTTTCAAGCGAACCCCACCACCGCCTCTTTGGCCGCGCCGCCGATTCTTTGCAAAGGTGGTGAGCAGACCAAGGCCTCTTGGTCCGCGGTGGCGGAACTGCACGCGGCGATTGATCGGCATCACATTGACCGGCACTCGTATCTTATCGCGGTCGGCGGTGGCGCGTTGCTGGACATGGCGGGCCTCGCGGCGGCGACGGCGCATCGCGGCGTGCGGCATGTCCGCATCCCGACGACGACCTTGAGCCAGTGCGATTCCGGCGTAGGCGTGAAGAACGGCATCAACGCGTTTGGCAAAAAGAACTTCATCGGCACGTTTGCGCCGCCGTTTGCCGTCATCAATGATTTCCAACTGCTCGCCACTCTAAGCGAACGAGACAAGCGGGCGGGCTATGTCGAAGCTGTCAAAGTTGCCTGCATCCGCAACCAGGAGTTTTTTGAAGCGCTGGAGCGGGACTCCGCAGCGCTGGCGCAATTCCAACCGGAGGCAATGCGAAAGCTCATCCACCGGTGCGCGGAGTTGCACATGGATCACATCGCGAAGAACGGCGACCCGTTTGAATTTGGCTCGGCGCGGCCGTTGGACTTCGGGCATTGGGCGGCGCACAAGATGGAGCAACTGTCCGGCTTTACGCTGCGCCATGGCGAGGCGGTGGCGGTGGGGATTGCGTTGGATGTGATTTACGCGCGCCGGGCCGGCTTCCTCGCGCCCGAAAAATCAGAGCGGGTGCTGCGATTGCTGAAGACGCTGGGCTTTGAATTGTTTCATCCTGACTTGTTGCGTGACGAATTGTTGGCCGGCCTGGAGGAGTTCAGGGAACATCTCGGCGGACGGCTGGCCATCACGCTTCTGCGCGATATCGGTGTCGGCTTTGAGGTGAATGAGATGGACACGAAGTTGATTCAAGCGTCCATCGCCGAGTTGGCAGAGCGATTCAAGTCATGACGCGCACAGCGGTCATCAACGTCGTCGGTTTGTCTGAGTCGCTGCTCGGCGAACACACGCCGCGTATCAATGCGTTTCGAGCGCAGGGCGCATTGACGCGAATTGAGCCGGTGTTTCCAGCAGTCACTTGCACAGCACAATCTACTTATCTCACCGGATTGACGCCGTCAGAACACGGCATCGTCGCCAACGGCTGGTATAACCGTGAACTTGCAGAGGTGCAGTTTTGGAAACAGTCGAACCGACTCGTTGGGGGGAAGAAAATCTGGGAGACGTTGCGGGAGGCGAATCCGGGCTTCACCTGCGCGAAACTGTTTTGGTGGTACAACATGTATTCCACCGCGGACTGGTCCATCACGCCGCGCCCGATGTATCCGGCGGACGGGCGTAAGGTGTTCGATGTTTACACTGGGCCATTTTCAATCCGCGAGGAGATCAAGCGTGATCTGGGTGAGTTTCCGTTCCCTGCGTTCTGGGGGCCGGCGGCGGGCGTGGATTCGTCCCGATTCGCAGCGGATGCAGTGTCCAAATGGATTGCGGAGTCAGCCAAGTGGATTGAGCGCAAACACGCGCCGACGCTGAATCTGATTTATCTGCCGCATCTGGATTACAACCTGCAACGTCTCGGTCGAAGCCATCCGAAGATTTCCGACGATTTGCGGCGCATTGACGCCATCGTTGGTGATTTGATTGATTTCTTTGCGAAGCAATCTGTGCAAGTCGTCTTGCTCTCCGAGTACGGTATCAGTGCGGTGGATACACCGGTGCATTTGAACCGGCTGTTTCGCGAACGCGGCTGGCTGACGGTGAAGGAGGAACTCGGCTTGGAACTGCTCGATTGCGGGGCGAGTCGTGTGTTCGCCGTGGCGGATCATCAGGTGGCGCATGTTTACCTCAACGACGCATCGCTGGAGTCCGAGGTGCGGACCTTGCTGGAGCAGCAATCCGGTATCGGAGAAGTCTGGGGCGGGGCGGAGAAAACTGCGCGGGGACTGAATCATCCAAGGGCAGGGGATTTGATCGTCGTGGCGAAGGAACGGGCGTGGTTCACGTACTATTACTGGCTCGACGATGCGCGCGCACCAGACTTTGCCCGCACGGTGGATATTCATCGCAAGCCAGGCTACGACCCGGTTGAACTGTTCCTCGATCCCGAGATTCCACTGGTGAAGGGGAAGCTCGCGTGGCGACTGTTGCAAAAGAAACTGGGCTTTCGCATGTTGATGGACGTCATTCCTCTGGATGCTGCGTTGGTTAAAGGTTCGCATGGTCAGCGTCCCGCAGATTCGAGAGAATGGCCAGTTGTGATCGCTGATCGTCCGGGATTGCTCTCCGAGAGTATAATCAAAGCCACTGAAGTTTTTTTGGTGTTGCGGCGGCAGTTGGAGGCTTGAACAGACGCCGGGCTCGAAGGTTTGCCGATTCTCCCACCAGCATCCTTCATTCTGGGGTCGCAACTTCTGCGGTGCAGTGCGCAAAATCTGGCGAGCCGTTCGCAAGATTAAGAACTATGATTAATCATGCTCACAACACATCTCATCACTGCAAAGGGAACAATTCAAGGGGCGGGGACGTGTTTGACGGTGGGAGGCCGCCCGGGTTGGTTTGCCCGCTGGCTGACGGCCCTGCGCACCGCTTGGGATTTGCTCGTGCCCTACGGCTACGAAGATGAGACGGGTTTCCATTACGGCGTGCCGCCCGCCCGTCCGGTCGCATGAATTCCAGTGCGGACCGGAAGGTTATTTGAGCTTCAGGAAATTACTGAAGATGGCGCGACCGCTTTCGGTCAGGATGCTCTCGGGATGGAACTGCACGCCCCAGATGGGAAACTGCTTGTGCTTCACGCCCATGATTTCGCCTTCCTCGGTCTCAGCGGTGATCTCCAGACAATCAGGCATGGAACTGCGTTCAATCACGAGTGAGTGGTAGCGCGTGGCGGGAAAGGGATTGGGCATGCCGGCGAAAAGGTCTTGGCCGTTGTGTTTAATTAGTGAGGTCTTGCCGTGCATCATCCGGTAATTGACGACGACGTTGGCGCCGAAGGTGTGGCCGATGCATTGATGGCCGAGGCAGACGCCGAGGGTGGGAATCTTTGGTCCGAACTCGCGGAGGATGTCATTGGACAACCCGGCTTCCTTGGGCGAACACGGGCCGGGCGACACCAGTAGGCGCTCGGGCTTGAGGTCGCGTACCTGTTGTACCGTGATCTGATCGTTGCGCACGATCTGCATCGCGACGTTCATTTCGCCGAGATACTGCACGATGTTGTAGGTGAACGAATCGTAATTGTCTATGACCAGCAACATATCAGGGCGACAATGTAGCGGAGTTGCGGTTGGTCAAAAGTATTTTCTCGCCCGCAGCCCACGGGTGGGGGGTGCGATCAATGGTAAGCGTGTGCGGCATGAGTTGAATCTGATGGCCGAACATCTCACACGCGACCGTGCCGGGGAGGAACAAGGTGTCGAGAAAAACGCATTTCCCGAACGGCAGGTCGAGCGGGGCCACCTGGCCGTGCTGGAAGCGGACGGTTTGCGGCAGGTTTGTGGCGGGTTCGCCGCCGGGGAACAGGATGGTGATATTGGTCAGGCCGGATTTGGCATGATGAATCAATAGGGCGGGGGTGCTATCCACCGCGGTGAAGGTGACTTCCCACGGGCCGTTCTTATAGCGGCGATGTTCCATCCAGGAAAAGAACGCGATGTAGAAGCCCAGCGAGAAGAGCCCGATGAGTATAACAGTTTTCAGCGGCGATGACGGTTTGGCGGCCATGGCGATTGTTAATATTCTTTTTCCGCCGACAGGTTAACGGTGAAGTCTGTGAATGACACGAAAAGTGTTTTGTGGAGCTGATTGGGAGGAGCTAGGCGGCCGCCCCCTCCGCCGGGAGTCCGCCTAGCCAGAACTGGGGATAAGGTTTTTATCGGCTGGAAGTGCCCGGATGGGTTATCAAAGAGGCCATAGCGAACCAAGAGTCCCCCTGTTCTAGCAAAGTCGTAACATGTTAAAGAGAAACTCGGCCCCGAAGCTGCCATCGCATAAGGCGACTGTTGTAGCGCCTGTTGCTCAAGCAACGTTGGTGACTTCGAAAGGTGATCGGAAAATTTACCGTTTAGGCGGATTGCTCGCGATGTTGGCTGCGGTGGGAGTGATTGCGTGCCGCGCCGGTTCTGATTCAGCTTCTCATCAAAGCGTCCGGGCGGTGTTCAACTTCAACCCCGGGTGGAAAGTTTGGGTGGGGGATGCCACCAACGCAGCGCAACCGGAGTTTGACGATGCGGCGTGGAAGCCGGTCACGTTGCCGCATGCGTGGAATGAAGATTCAGCCTTCAAGGTCAGTATAGACAAGCATCCGACCGGCATCGCATGGTATCGCAAGCGCTTCAAGCTGCCAGCTGGCGTGGCTGGGGGAAAAGTTTTTCTGGAATTTGAAGGCGTGCGGCAGGGCGGGGAGTTTTACGTGAATGGTAAATGGATTGGCCGCCATGAAAACGGTGCGATGGCGGTAGGGTTCGATGTAACGGACGTCGTGTTGTCTGCTCCGCAGGAGAACGTCATCGCGGTGAGGACGGATAACGCCTGGGATTACCGCGAGAAATCCAGCAACTCTCGTTATCAGTGGAACGACCGGAATTTCAACGCCAACTTCGGTGGCATCCCGAAGAACGTCAAACTGCACATCACCGACAAACTGCATCAGACGTTGCCGCTCTGGTCGCATCTCAAGACCGTGGGGGTCTATATTTACGCCAGCGATTTCGATATCGCGGACAAGTCGGCGACCGTCACCGCCGAATCCGAGGTTCAGAATGAACACGCTGAGCCGCGTAACTTCACCTATGAAGTCAAGGTGCTCGATCTTAACGGGCGTGAGGTGAAAACGGTTGCGGGCGGAGCGACGACCTTGGCCCCGGGAGAAACGCGTGTGGTCAAGGTGGCGGCACGGGTGGCGGGATTGAACTTCTGGAGCTGGGGTTTTGGTTATCTCTACACCGTGCAAACAACCTTGAAGGTGAATGGCAAAGCGGTGGACACGGTCATTACCCGCACGGGTTTCCGCCAGACGAATTTTGCCAGGGGCATGATTCGGTTGAACGGGCGCTTCATGCAGATGCACGGTTACGCGCAGCGCACGTCGAACGAATGGCCTGCCATGGGCAATGCCGTGCCACCCTGGTTAAGTGATTTCAGTAACGGCCTGATGGTCGAGAGTGGTGGTAATTTGGTTCGTTGGATGCACATCACGCCGTCAAAACAGGACGTGGAGTCGTGCGATCGAGTCGGTTTGCTGCAAGCCATGCCGGCCGGTGATGCGGAAGCAGATGTCACGGGGCGTCGGTGGGAACAGCGCGTTGAACTCATGCGCGACGCTATCATCTACAATCGGAACAATCCGAGCATCCTCTTTTACGAAGGTGGCAATGAAAGCATCAGTGAAGCGCACATGACGGAACTGAAGGCATTGCGCGATCAATACGACCCGCACGGCGGTCGCGCCATTGGTTCGCGTGAGATGCTGGACAGCCAAGCCGCCGAATACGGCGGTGAGATGTTGTATATCAACAAGAGCGCGCGCTTGCCGTTCTGGGCGATGGAGTATTCACGTGACGAAGGGTTGCGGAAATATTGGGACGAGTTGTCACCGCCATTCCACAAGGACGGCGTCGGTCCGCTCTATCGCAATACGCCGGCGCCGGACTACAACCGCAATCAGGACTCACACGCCATTGAGAATGTCACGCGCTGGTATGATTACTGGCGAGAGCGCCCCGGCACGGGCACGCGCGTGAGCAGCGGCGGCGTTAATATCATCTTCTCCGATTCCAACACGCACTATCGCGGCGCCGAAAATTACCGGCGCAGCGGCGAGGTGGACGCGATGCGCATTCCCAAAGACGGATTCTTCGCCCATCAAGTGATGTGGGATGGCTGGGTGGACGTGGAACGCCCCCGGGGTCACATCATTGGCCATTGGAATTACGCGCCCGGCACAAAGAAGGATGTGTATGTCATGTCCAGCGCGGACAAAATTGAGCTATTGCTCAACGGCAAATCGCTCGGTATTGGCGCGCAGACAAATCGATTCCTATTCACGTTTCGCCAGGTGGAATGGCAACCGGGCAAGCTGGAGGCAATAGGATATGATGAGGCAGGGAAGCAAGTATGCACGGCGACGCGCGAAACTGCGGGCGAGCCCGCGGCAATCAAGATGACGTCATTTACTGCGCCGGATGGATTGCAGGCCGATGGCGCAGATGTGGCATTGGTAGAATTTGAAATCGTGGATGCAAAGGGGCAGCGCTGCCCGACGGCGCTCAATCTGGTGCAGTTTGAATTGCAAGGTCCGGCGGAGTGGCGCGGTGGCATCGCACAAGGGCCAGACAACTATATCCTTTCCAAAACGCTGCCCGTGGAGTGCGGCGTCAATCGTGTCTTGATCCGCTCAACACCTCAGGCCGGTAAAATTATTCTTAAGGCCCAGTCTGAAGGTCTGCAGGTTGGCCAGATTGAAATCGTTTCGCGCCCAGTATCCGTTACTGACGGACTTGCAAGGTTGCTGTCAGGGGCTGATCTTCCCGTCCGGCTGGCCCGCGGACCAACGCCGGAAACGCCATCATTCCAGACCACGCGCGTTACTGTGCCAATCGCAAGTGCAACTGCAGGAGCGAACGAAAACGAGGTTCTGGCCAGTTTTGATGACAATGAGCTGACGACTTGGACCAATGATAACAAATTGGCAACAGCGTGGGTCGAATATCAGTTTGCGCGCGAAGCAACACCCAGCGAAATTACGCTGAAACTCCGGGGCTGGCGCGAGCGCAGTTATCCGTTGCGAATTACGGTGGCCGGGCAGGAGGTGTATCGCGGAGCAAGCCCAAGAAGTTTGGGGTACGTGACCCTGCCGCTTCGGCCGGTCAACGGACGGGCGCTGAAGATCGAATTAGTTGGCGCTGCGACGACCCGTGACGGGTTCAACATCACCGAACTTGCTAATCCGCAAAACGCCGCCACGGGGGGGGAGCGGACCGGGAGCGGGACCCTCGGTGTTGTGGAGTTTGAGTGTTACGAAGCAATGCAATCAGAGAAAAGATGATTCCAGGCGTGTGCCTGTCAGTTGGGTGAAATGGTGAGATCGTCGCAGTGAATCGATGTTTTAAAATGATGAAATTTCTGCGGATCGCGTTTCTGCTCCATGGCCTAGTCGCCACTACTGTGGCCGCAGTAGAAACCTCTGCTGTGCGTTTGTGGAACGCCGCCGCTGCGGCATCTTTGAATGCGGATTTCCCAGTGGTCGTTGGCGGGGTGGCTGCCCCCATAATTCTCCCTCCGAATGCGCCTGAGGTGGTCAAACTTGCCGGGCGCGATCTGGCTGCTGATATCGCGACAATTTCTGGCGTTAAGCCAGAAATCCTGACGGTTGTTCCAACTGACATAAATCGCGCCCGCATCGAACTCCTTCTCGCAGCCGATCTCGCCGGGCGTTGGGAAGCTTTTCGTCTGAGTGCCAAATCGAATGTGCTGACGATTGCTGGATCGGATCGGCGCGGGCTCGCGTATGGAGTTTATGAAATTTCCCGTCGCCTGGGAGTATCGCCTTGGTATTGGTGGGCGGATGTTCCCGTGACCAAACGCACTGAGCTTCGTTTGTCGCTTGGGGACGAGCCCGTCGATCAGCCCGCTGTCAAATACCGCGGCATCTTTATTAATGACGAGGATTGGGGGCTTGAACCGTGGGCCTCCAAAACGTTTGAGCCGGAAGTCGGCAACGTCGGCCCGAAGACTTACGGTCGAATCTTTGAATTGCTCCTCCGCCTGCGTGGTAACTGCATCTGGCCCGGGATGCATCCCACAACCCGACCTTTCCATACTGTGCCCGGCAATGCTGCCGTCGCCGATGCCTATGCCATCGTGCTTGGCTCGAGCCATGCCGAACCGATGCTGCGCAACAACGTCAACGAGTGGAGGCAAGATGCGAAGCTTTTCAATTACCTGACGAATCGCACGGGCGTTCTGGAATACTGGGAGCAACGTGTTCAGGAACGCACCAACGGCGAGAGCCTTTTTACCATCGGGATGCGCGGCATCCACGACAGCCCCATCATCGGTCCGCGAAATCAGAAGGAACGCATTGCCACGTTGGAAAATGTTTTTGCCGACCAACGCAGCCTCCTTGCTAAGTATCTTGGCAACGGTGATCCCAGGCGTGTCGGGCAGATATTCTGTCCCTATAAGGAAGTGCTGGATGATTACAACGCCGGTTTGCGTGTGCCGGACGATGTGCCCATTGTTTGGCCTGATGATAACTTTGGTTACGTTCGTCGCTATGCCACGCTCGCAGAGCGCGCCCGTCCTGGCGGTCTTGGCGTTTATTACCACGTTTCCTATAGTGGCCTGCCGCAGTCGTGGCTATGGGTTGATACCCTGCCGCCGGCGCTCATTTGGTCAGAGATGACCCGCGCCTACGAACAAGGCGCGCGCAGCGTTTGGATCGTCAATGTCGGCGATATCAAGAACGCCGAACGTTCGATGGAATTCTTTCTCGATCTCGCCTGGCATGCGGATCGAACCGATCTCAACGCGCCCGCCCGTTTCTTGCACGAAATCGCTGCGCGTGACTTCGGCCCAGATCAGGCAACTGCCGTGGCTGGTATCCTCAGCCGATTGCAAGCAATCAACTTTGCCCGCAAGACTGAGCATCTGCAGTGGCATCTTTCGATGACGCCATATCAAGCTACAGAACTCAACGAAGCTGAGATTTACACACGGCTGAATGACTGCGCTACTCTACTGCGTGACAGCAACGCGCAGGCTGAGCGATTGCCTGCTGCCGCCCGTGATGCTTATTTTCAACTCGTCGGCTATCCGGTCGGCATCACCGCTGCCGCCAACGAACGTTACTTCCGTTCCGAACTGGCGCGGGCGGACGTCGCGCGCGGGCGGACCAGCAACGCAAATCGTGCAGCGGTGGTAGCTGGTGAGGAGCAAGTGGCGGCGCTCACGGCCCGTTACAACAACGACATCGCTGATGGCAAGTGGCGCAACATTGTTAGCGAGAATGGATATTCCCCCGATGCCTGGCCCCGCTTCCAACGCGACATCAAAACTCCGCGTCCAGAACCTACCGTCAACAATGTTTGTCCTCCGGCGGTAACAACGCCGGACTTGCTTCAACGTCCGGAGGGGGGGCGAGCGGGAGATTTTGTCGAACACAACAGCGGGATCTCGATTCATGCTGGTCATTTCATCCGGCAGCATGATTTGCCATCCGGTGCTGGTTGGCGGGTAATACCTGGTCTCGGTCGCACAGGTTCAGCGGTCACCGTGTTGCCTTCGACGGCAGTCATCACGTCCAACATAGCGCCAAGCTTGGAGTATCGTTTCCACGTCAAGACCAGCGGGGCCGTCACGGCGAGAGTGAGGCTGCTGCCGACCTTTCCGCTTGTTAGCGGGAAAGGTTTGCGCTTGGCACTGGCCATTGACGATGAGACTCCGCATTCACTGGTTGTGACTACTGGCTTCGACCCCAAGAATTCTAACAGCGCGTTCACTGATTGGCAGCGGCGTGTGATGGCAAACGTCACGGAAGCCACGCTGCAGCTGCCGCAACTACTCGAACCTGGCTGGCACACGCTGCACCTCATCGCTGTGGATGCTGGCGTTGTTGTGGACAAGATTGTTCTCGATTTTGGCAGTCAACCGCTGTCTTACGATGGTCCGGCAGAAACGCGTCTTCCTTGAGAACGTTTTTCATGCCGAAGCTGATAGTCGTACACTGTTCGCAGGGTGGATCGGGATAGCACAATTGCGTTAGTTGTAGAAGCCGTACAAAACTAGGTAGAGTATTCGTTGGCAAGCACGACGGCGAACTTCTGCGGGTCGGCCAATTTGTTCGTTTGCTTCGAGCGCCGCAACCGTAGTAATACAATCGCCATCGTTAATACAGTGCTCAAACAAACCTCTAAGCCATTGCGAGGATACAATTATAGTTTTGTCTTGGTTGCCGTGATGGTCTTAATCGGTTGTGGGACCAATGTCGCTACGGGGACGGTTTTGTGGAGTCACCCCGAAGAGGTGCTGGTGCGGGATAATGGCCAGGGCGAAGATATCTTGCGAGGCGCGATCAAGCCGCATAACCAGAATTCCGCCGGCACGCTTTATTTTCGCATCAAGGTGGATCCTATTTCTGACACGGTGACGAAATGGATCAAGCGATTTGAAGCCGGATTCATGTTGGTCGAGAAGGGGGAGGAGCATCTCGGCATCGGCAATAGTGATGGGGCCATGGCGTCACTCCGCCTTGAACGTCCCCAAAGCGCCCAAGGGCTTTCAGGATTTGAACTCGGCCATCCCTGATCCTCCGTTTACTTATGAATACATGCGCGCCGGTGCGCCACGATTTCTCGTCCTTAAAATCGAGTATGTTCCGGGACGCGACGCTCGGGTTACCGCGTGGCTGAACCCCAATCTTTCCGTGGGGGCCACAGAATTCAACCAGCCGACCAACATCGTGGTTAATTTTGAAACCAAAGCGACGTTTGATGAATTTCGCCTGGTCCATCGTGGGCATGGCGGTGGGTGGATGTTCAGTCAAATGATGGTGGCTTCTTCGTTTGAGGATTTGTTGATCCCACGGTTTTGGCAGCAGAAATGGTTTTTGCCCGTGGTTGGCACGGTGTTGCTGATCATTGTGGCTGGTACCGTCCGCCTGATAGAACGACGGCGGGCGCAGGCGCAGATTTTGCATTTGGAGCAGGAGCGGGCCGTGGCCTCAGAGCGCACGCGAATTGCCCGCGACATCCATGACGAAGTGGGGGCGGAGCTGGCGCAGATCGGGCTGATGGCCGACATCGGAATGGAGGCCCAAGGGGGGGCGAGCAGCGAACGCTTTTGCCAAATCGCCAAGCGCGCCCGGCATCTCGTGGCGGTCATGGATGAAATCGTGTGGGCGATCAATCCGCAAAACGACAATCTCACTCAGCTCGCTGATTATCTGTGCCAGATGGCAGAGGAGTGTTTGAGTGACAGCCCTGTGCGCCTGTTGAAAGAAGTGCCGACCCAGCTTCCGGCCATTCCGGTCCGTGCGGAAGTGCGGCATGACCTGACGCTTGCTGTGAAGGAAGCCTTCGCCAATCTGCTCAAACACGCCCAAGCCTCTGAAGCGCGTTTGCGCCTCACTTGGAACAATCCGGATCTGCTGATCAGCGTGGAGGACAATGGCCGTGGATTCGATCCGCAGATTCCCAGCCAAGGCAATGGGCTGGCCAATCAACAAGTGCGGATGCAACGTATTGGCGGCACGGTCGCATTGACCAGCCAGTCCGGTGACGGGACGCGGATTGTTTTTCAAATCAAATTAGAGGCCGGTAGCTGACCCCCTCATTTGTGCCATGCGCGTCTGGGATGTGGTTTGCCATGATGGACAGTTATGAAAGCGACGATTCATATTGCGATCGTGGAAGACCACGCGGGTTATCGAGAGACGTTGGGGCAGATCTTCGGTAATACCTCTGATTTCAAGGTCGTGGCTATTTGCCCGAATGCGGAAGCAGCGCTCGCTCAAATCCCAAAGTTGAAATGCAACTTGGTGTTGATGGATATCAATCTTCCGGGCCAGTCGGGCATTGATTGTCTGCGGGCGTTGAAAGCGCAGTTGCCGGAATTGCGGGTGGTGATGCTGACCTCCTATGACGACAACGACAAGTTGTTTCAGTCGCTCATGGCGGGGGCGGATGGTTACTTATTGAAGCGGGTGGTTACGGCCCGGCTGTTGGAAGCGTTGCGCGATATTGTGGCCGGGGGCGCGCCGATTTCTCCGCAAATTGCCCGGCGCATGGTTGAATACTTTCACAAGCTCAACACTTCAAAAAATACGCCCAAACCGGAAGTCATCCCGGCGGACGCCGCGGTCGCCGAGTTGACCGCGCGGGAGCGGGAGGTGTTGGAACTGCTGGCGGGAGGGGCGACGCCGAAAGAAGTGGCCGCAAAGTTAAACATCAGTTGGCAAACGGTTCGCAACCACATCCGATTCATCTACGACAAGCTGCATGTCCACACGCGAACGGATGCGGTGTTGAAATATCTCGGTCGTAGCGTATCGCCCCGATCGTAAACGACTTCGCCGGTCATCCTGCGGCCTGACGCAATTGCGTCATACCCGGTCAAAGCGGGCAGTGCTAGTGTCACCACCAGCACCCGCATGACAATTTTGATTTTCGATAAAGGCTTTCCAGACCAAAAGAGGCAGAGCTGCCTCTCTCTGCTTGCGAACCAATTCACTCGGGCGACAGCCATCAATCAAGGGCAAGCCATTTTCGTGGAATGGATAAAGCTTTAATAGGTCGATCGTATTTTGTCCCACACCTCAAGACCAAAAACCAACCAACGCAAATCCAATCAAGTTATGAAGAATCAGTTAACCTCAAACCATCTGCGAGATAATTGCCGATCCGGTTGCAAACAGTGGCTTGCTGCCCTAGTTCTGGCGGGAAGCGTGTTTGCCGCTGAGCGTGTTGCTGCGCAGACCACCAATGCTTTTGATAATGCAGCCGATGCCACCTACGTCGGGCTGGGCGCTCCCAACGGGCTGGGTGCGGGAGGGCAGAACGGTGGCTTCGGCTTTGGGGCGTGGACCTTCACGGTGAACGTAAGTGGCGGCTCCTTTATCCAGAACGGTGGCCCCAGCGGCAAATCGTTTGACTTGTGGAACACTGGTTCAGCCGGCTCGACGATTGCGACGCGGGCGTTTAACACTCCTTTGGTTGCGGGCGACTCCTTTACCTTTTCCCTGCGTTTGAATGGGCTGCGCGGTCAGGACACCAACCGCATTGATCTGAAAGACGTGAACGGCAACGTCCTGTTCAGTTATTGGCATAAGGGCGGTGATAATCTGGATGGTTGGTATGCCGACGCCGGCACCAACTCAGGGGTAGCGGTAAATTTTCCCTACGCCTATCAGAGCTTTCAGGCCTTCCGGTTCACGCTGACCAGTGCCACGACTTATACGTTCACGGACCTGGCCAATGGCGCAAATTTTTCCGGCACCATTTCCAACGCCGCAATCAGCCAATTTACCCTTACTCGTCAGAATGGGACACCTGCTCCCAGCGGTGGACAGGATTTTCAGTTTGATAACTTCATTGTGACGGCTGCTACGCCGGCCTCGTTTCAATCGGTTTCGCCCGCGCCCAATTCCATCAGTGCGGCGACCAATGCGACCATCAGCTTGAATGTGGCGTCGGGCAGTGTGCCGCTGAATACCAGTGTTGTTTCAATGAAGGTGGATGGGAATGCGGTCACCCCAACCATCGGAGGGAATCCCACGGTGATGAGCCTCAGCTACACCCCGGCTACCCCGTTCAGCTACGCTTCGCAGCATAGTGTTCAAGTCATCGTGCAGGATGCCAATACGGTTTCTTACACCAATACGTGGAGCTTCACCGTTGGTTATGCCGCATTACCGGTGACGTTGGCCGGGCCATTCACCACCGGCGGCGGAATTGATTTGCCGATTTTCACAACCGCGGGCGAAGGCTGGATCGGCACGAATTACAACAATACTTCCACCCGGACGCTCTATACCCGCTTCAGCATGGTGTTCAGCGATCTGAACGGAGAGTTTGGCACTGGCGGTGGCTATGGTGGCTTGCAGTTTTTCGAGAACAATGGCGAACGATTGATCGCGGGCAATGCTTGGACCTCGCTGAACTGGAGCATGGATGCGAATGGAAATCAGCAGGACCTCATTCAAGGTTTGCCGGTTACTTTGGGTGAATGGCACACCATCGTCATCCGCACCGATTACACGCCGAATGCGCCGGATACCGTGAGAATCTGGCTTGATCCTGATTTTGGGGTTACGGAGGCGGATCAATCCATTCCACCTACGACGTTCAACAACATTGATGCGACGTTCAACAACATCCGTTTGCGCTGCGGCAATGGCACTGCCAGCGCCACGTGGACGAATATAATTGTGGCTATCACCTCGGCGGGCGTGGGATTTGTGGCGCCGAGCGGTCCGCAGTTTCAAGGTTTTGTGCCGGGTGAAAATGCGACTGGAGTTTCCCCGGGGACGCCAATCAGTGTGACGGTGTTATTCGGTACCTACGGTATTGGTACAAACAACACTGTGCTGAGTGTGGACAATGTCAATGTGACGCCCGCATTCGTTGTTACGCCCAGCTCGATCACGGCAAATTATCAGCCGGTCACGCCGTTTATTCCCGGCTCAACCCACACTGTTGCCTTCAGTGTGGTGGACTCAAACTCCGCGCCTTATTCCACTTCATGGTCGTTCACGGTGGATTCTTATCCGAGCCTGCCGGTGACGTTGGAAGGGCCGGTGGATGTTTTCGGTGGCGGTGATGGTGTGCAGATCTGGAATCAGCAACACGGCTGGATCGCGGGCCATTACGACAATACCTCAACGAACTCGCTCTATGCCCGGTTCAGCATGGTCTTCCAAGACTTGAACAGCGAAGTGGGCAACGGGGGGGGCTACGGCGGTTTACACTTCTGGCAGAATAACAACGAGGTCTTGATTGTGGGCAATGCTTGGGCCTCCACGAACTGGAGCATGGACGCTGCTGGTAACCAGCAGGATCTTTCTCCGGTGGTCCCGATTGAGTTGAACACCTGGCACACCATGGTGGTGAAGACGGTGTTTGTCTCTGGTGGTGACGATAACGTCACGATCTGGCTGGACCCGGATTTCAGCAGAACGGAAAACGCGCAGACAAACGCGCCGTTTAGCTTCGCGGCAAACGCCTCCTTCAATAATGTCCGCTTGCGCTGCGGCAACGGCACTGCTTCCGCTTCGTTCACCAACATCATCATGGCGGCAACCGGGACGCAGGTAGGTTTTGCGACGCAACCGGCGCCGAGCGTATTGAGCATTCAAAACGCGGGTGCCAATGTGAACCTCTCGTGGACCAGCGTGGGCGTGCTACAAGAAGCAACATCCCTGACTGGCCCATGGACAAATTCAGCGAACCAGAGCAATCCACAGTCTCGCCCCAGCACTGGTTCAGCCATGTTCTTCCGGTTGAAACAGTAGCAATCGGTTGACGATAGGGTGGTAGTAATGGTGGCGGGGTGAAAACCCCGTCACCATTTCCGAAGAAGACCGCATTGGAATAAGGTGGGAGATTTCAGTTTGGGCCAAGGACGAATACATGAATTACCGATCAAAAGACAAATGCCGCCGCGCTTTGAGGCACAACTGTCTGCAGCTTGATGTGAGCGCACGACGTGGCTTTACCTTGATTGAGCTGCTCGTGGTGATCGCGATCATCGCCATCTTGGCGGCCCTGTTGCTCCCCGCTTTGACCAAGGCGAAGATCAAGGCGCAAGGCATCAGCTGCATGAGCAACACCAAACAACTGGCGTTGGCGTGGGTAATGTATGCCGGTGATAACAATGAGCGGTTGGTGAAAAATACGCCGGCTAGTCTGGGGACGGATTCGTGGTGCGTCGGCTACATGGATTGGACGGCTGCCACGGATAATACCAATATCCTGACGCTGACCGACGAGCGTTACGCCAAGCTCGCCTCGTACTCGGCCAAGCAATACAAGATTTATCATTGTCCGGCGGATCGTTACGCCAGTCCCGTTCAGCGACAGCGGGGGTGGTCGGAACGGGTTCGGAGTGTTTCCATGAACGCGGCCCTTGGTGAAGGGGGGAAATTCTTTTCCTGGTGCGATGTCATGCTAAAGACCGGCGACCTCATCAAACCCGGGGCGAGCATGACGTGGGTGTTTGTCGACGAACATCCGGATAGCATCAACGATGCGACTTTTTATGTGAACCCCCAGTGGCCCGCGGGCCAGGAGGAATGGACGGATGTGCCCAGCAGCCTGCATGGTGGAGCGTGCGGTTTTAGTTTTGCCGACGGCCATTCTGAAATCAAAAAGTGGAAAAATCCTCGGACGATCCAGCCAGTACGATATGGCACGCTTAATCAGTTTCCGGTTCCGAACAGTTCGGATTTCCTGTGGGCGGCGGAACGGACCCCCCGGAAATGACGAGGCAATTCTCATAATCATTCCGCAACCTCTCCACAGTCTGATTATTCGTATCTTCACAGATTTTTCAGTCCATTGGCGGTCGTAAGTTTTACATGAAAAAGTGCGTTCCAAGTCGTTGCGGAAAACAACCGTCTGCTCTCCATCACTCAACTCACCGTAACCAATTCTTCGGGAGACTCGCCAGGGTTCTGGCAGCCATTGCCACGCTTGTCAGCAGCGCGCCGCAACTACACGCCGCCGATGTTGTTGTCGGTGCTGTTCGGGTTCAGTGTCTGTCCAGCTCCCTGGTCCGGCTGGAAGTCATGGGGGCAGGTGGGTTTGAGGATCGCGAAACTTTTCACATCGTGAATCGTAATTGGCCAGGAACAGCCTGTACCAGCAATTTTGTTTCGGGCGAGGTGCGCATCAGCACTTCAAACTACGTGGTGCATGTTCCGATTGCCGCAACGTCGCTGAGCGGGATTGCGATCACAACGCCGGTGGGGCAGATGCTTTATCAAGGTGGTGGCAGTTTGAACAATAGCGTCTGGTTGCCCGGTCCATCTGACAATCCTGTCTCGTGGTCCTTTGCCGATACGCCGCGGCTCATTCCGCCGGCTTGGGGACTTACGCCCGCGCCAATTGGTTCTCCAAACGCGGCCACCAGCGGGTGGATCACCAACAATGACGCGGCGGACGTTTACGTGTTTGTTCCGGGCGGAAGTTATGCGCAATTGCGGCGCGACTTTTTGAAGCTCACCGGTCCGACGGAGCTGATTCCACTGTATGCACTCGGCATGTGGGATAGCCGCTATTACGACTACAGCGAGGCGTCGGCTTTGCAGGAGATAGATGATAATCGTTCCCGCAGGATTCCGTTGGATGTGATGGTGATAGATACGGGGTGGCGGGTGAACGCCTCGATCGGATACGAGCCGAACACCAACTTGTTTCCGAACCTGCCGAGATTCTTTTCCGAAGCGCACGCTAGAAATGCGCGCGTGGTGTTCAACGATCATCCCGAGCCCGAGGGAGCTTCTGCGTTAGACCCATTAGAGGTGACGTATCGCTACGACAATCTCGTGCAACTCATCAGCCAAGGTTTGGATGTCTGGTGGTACGACCGGAACTGGAGTGCCAGTATTTTTTCGCCGGCGACAAATCTGCGGAGAGAAGTTTGGGGGATGAAAATTTACAATGATACTGCAGTGCGCGCCAATCTTACCTTGCGCCCGTTGATCATGGCGAACGTGGATGGCATTGATAATGGCATCCGCAATCGTCCGCCCAACGTTGCGGCGCATCGCTATTCGATTCAGTGGACTGGTGACACGTATGCCGATCTGAACTATCTGAATTACGGCGTTCAGAATGCGGTCCACGCTGGCATTCACTGGGCCTATCCCTACCTGAGTGAAGACCTGGGCGGTCATAATGGGGCCACCGTGCCGGGGGATTATCTGCGTTGGATTGAATTTGGCGCGCTATCGCCCATCTATCGTCCACATTGCACGATGGGCTTGACCCGGATGCCGTGGACGTTCGGTTCAGAAGCGGAATGGGTGGCGCGGCGGTATTTGAACCTGCGTTACCGGCTCTTGCCTGAATTCTACGCTGCGGCGCACAAGAACTTTGAGACCGGCGAACCTATCCTGCGCCGATTGGATCTTGATTACCCGCAATATCCCGAGGCCAGCCAGAACAACCAGTATCTCATCAATCATTCATTGTTGGTCGCGCCGATTGTTTCGGGCGGATTGAACACCGTCCCGGCTGCTTGGTTGACCAAGACCAATGGTCAGGCGGGATTGCAGGCGGATTATTTTAATGACGAGACAGTAATGGGCAGTCCGGGACTGAGCCGAACGGATGCTAACATTGATTTCAATTGGGGCACGGGCACGCCCGGCGGAACCGTCCCGACGGATCATTTTAGTGTTCGTTGGACGGGGAGCATCACCGTTCCGGCCACGATTGGCGACATCACGCTCGCGGCAACTTCTGATGACGGCGTGCGCATCTGGGTGGACAACCAGCTGTGCCTGGACAACTGGGGGGCGAATGATTCCGTTCCGACCGAATCAACGGTTGTCATCAGGGCGGGGCAGCCACATCAGTTGCGCGTTGAATTTCTGGAAATTGCCGGCAACGCCATCATGAGTTTGAAATGGCGACCACAATCAGCGTCGCGCAGTGTCTGGATTCCGCCGGGCAACTGGATAAACGCGTGGAATGGTTCGGTGTTGGCTGGGCCAACGACTGATTTTTGCAACGCTCCGTTGGATCAGCTTCCGCTCTACATCCGTTCCGGCTCCATCTTCGCGCTCGCGCCTGAGATGCAACACACCGATGAGCGCCCGTGGGATTTGGTCACACTGGATGTTTATCCGAGCACCACCGAAACCGATCAGACCACGCTGTATGAAGATGACAAGCTGACCATCGCTTACAAGCAGGGACAATACCGCACGACAGTCATTAAAACTTGGGCCGACGACACGGCAAAATCAGTTTCGGTTTCCATCGAGCCTGCCATTGGAACATTCGCCACCGCGCTTGCGCAACGCTCTTGGACGGTGCGGTTCCGTCGCCCGCCGAACTGGACAACGGATTTATCTCCGTCCGCAGTGACGGTTAACGGACAGGCTGTTGGTCAGATTGTACGTCGCATCAAAAACGCCACCGCGATGCCGCTTGGCGCTGAGGTGGGCGCTCCCGATGCTGATGTGTTTGAAGTTACCATCCCGATCAGTTCAGTGCTCTCAAGTAATTTGATCGTTGCAACGTTCACTTCGGCTTCGAGCACTTGGATGAGTCGGGACGTTGGCAATGTCGGCGCCGATGGCAATGCCGTTGATGGTGGGTCGTTCGTTACCAACTCGCTTTATGTGCTGCGGGGGGCTGGGGCTGGGCTGGGCGGGACGAACGACGGTTTTCAATTCCTGCATCAGCCGTGCGTCGGAGATGTGCAGCTGACGACCCAGCTCTTGAGTCAGCAGGCCACCAATGCAAACGCCGAGGCGGGTATCATGATCACTGAAAGCCTGCAACGCTCCGCGCGGAGCGTTGTGGTGGCGCTCCGGCCTGGAAATGGCGGAGTGTTTCAAAGCCGTGCGACCAATGACACCGTGGCACAAGCTACAGTCAGTGCCGGAGTAGCCGCGCCGCATTGGCTGCGACTCACGCGGAGCGGTAATAATTTCTTGGGTTACACCTCCAGCGACGGCGCAAGCTGGAGCTTGCTCGGCACTGCGACCATTTCGGGTTTCGGTTCCAACGCCTACGTTGGCTTAGTCGTGACTGCCAACTCCAGGGCGAACTCTGGCCTTGGCGGCACGAACAAATTTGGCACGCTGATTACCGGTATTTCTTCCGGCCTGACTGGCGGGGTTTATACTTCCGACGACACCAATCATAACGTCGCCGTGTTCGGCAATCTCTCGCTGAACACGCCGATCAAATTATCGGCCATCCCCAACCAAACACTCCTGGCCGGTGCAACGCCGGTGGTGATTCCATTTGTTGTCACTTCAAGTAACGTTGGTCCTCTGACTGTGACCGCGCAATCGAGTAATCCAAGCGTGCTGCCGGTTTCAAATATCCAGATTAGCGGCAGTGGTGCAAATCGCTTGTTGAGTCTTTCGGCTGCGCAGGTCAGCGGCGCAACCACGGTGACATTGACGGCGCGTAATGGTGCTGCCACCGCCAGCACTGAATTTACTGTGACAGTGTTGCCCGTGAGCCGGGAATTGCTTTACGAACCATTCAGCGGTTACTCCGTCGGCAACTTGGGAGGGCAGACATATCGCGGCACTGGTTTTACCAATGGCGCATGGGTGGGCTTGAATAGTTCGTTTGGCGGCAGTGTTGCCGATGCCGCCCAATTTTCGACTTCAAGTCTCGCGACGACAGCTTTTCCGACCAGCGGAGGCAAGGTGACGAGCAAGGGCGATGGTTCAAATCTTCGCGGGCTTCCGGATTTATCCGCTTCCGGTCCTTTTGCTGTGGCGGGTTTGCTAGATACTGCCAGTGGGACAATCGGTGGCGGTCGTGTCGGTGGCTCGCTTTATCTACGATTCCTTCTTCGTGCAGCTTCCACTGATCATGGTGGTGAGTATGGTGGACTGCATTTGAGCCGGGGCGGTGATTCGACTGGAGTGTTGATCGGGAACGCATGGAACGCGCGGGCTTTCAGTCTTAACTATGGCTCATCGACGGAGGTAGATCTCAGAAACAATAACGGGGTAGGGGATTTCCTGTTGCTCGACAATGCTATTCACATGTTTGTCGCAAAAATCGTCTATACGGCGGGAGGCAACGACACAATCACTGTCTGGATGGACCCTGATCCGACCAGAGCCGAGACGAATCAGGATTCTGGCAGCACCTATATGAACTCTGTATCAGGCGATTTGAGTTTTGATCGCCTTTTTCTGCGTGGCGGTAACAACCATCAGTTTGAATACGACGAAATCAAATTTGGAACAACTTGGGGCTCGGTATTGTCAGTTTCAAATTCTGCTCCGGTCTCAGCGCCAGTAATCAAGTCCGCCCCGTTTGTCTCCGGCAGCAACTTTGGATTTTCCTTTCAAGGCGCGGCTGGACTGGCCTATTCCATTTTGACCAGTTCCAACCTGATGTCGGCAAATTGGCAGCCGGTAGGAGGCGGCACGTTTGCTTTTAATCCGGTCTTTTACAGTGCTGTGATCGCGCTGGATCAGCCCCAGCGATATTATCGGATTTCGATTCCGTGATGTCCTTTTCCTTCGGCCGATAGATCTCAAACCAACAAAAATCATGAAACAACCGATAAACAAACTGATCCCAATATTGGCCATCACTTCGATGGCGGTTATCGCCGGCAATGCTGGCATCGTCTTCTTTGATGACTTCAGCGAAGCCCCGGGCACGTTGATCGTCGGCAAGAGCTCTGACATCGGTCTCAACTGGACCGGCAGTGGTGGTGCGGTCGTCAGCGCGGGCAACACGTTGGACACCACTGGAGACGGGCGTTTTCTGTATGGAAAATTCACTTCATCACTCGGAGCAGGGCAGATCCTTACGTTGAGTTACAACTCGTTTTCGTTGCCAAACTTTTTTGGCGGTGGTTGGTCTGGGGTGAGTTTGTATGAGGGCGGCAACGAGCGGGTTTTTACGGGACACCCGAATGGCGCGACTAGTTGGGGGGTGGATGGGGCACTCGCGGGGTACGGCGTCAGTGGCGAAAGCACGGGGACGACGACTGCGACCTTTACCTACCAGTTCGATACGGGCGGCTGGACTTTTACCACTCTCTCGGGCGTCAGCTTGTCGGGAGTTGGGGCGGCGGGGTATGCGTTCAATGAATTGCGGGTCGCCAACGGCAGCGGCGCGGATATCCATGTCGATAATCTCTCAGTGGATATCAGTGCGGTCCCCGAGCCAACCAGCCTGGCCTTGGCGGGCCTTGGCGTGGCAACGTTGCTGACTTTCTACCGCCGTCAATCATGAAGCGGGTCGGACCATAGGCCCACAAAGCCATGGTTGCTTGCATTGCGGGACGGGTTGTATTGGGGCTGTGAGCAAGCAGCCATGGCGACCGTTTCAGACGATTTCAAAGACTGGTAAGTCCCTCCCGGTCCCTCCCGCTGGTTTTCTAATTTTAGTGACGTCCTTTCGCGCCCCTGCGTATGCTTCTACAGTTCTCTACGATTGATTGCTCATCGGTTTGGACGATTGTCTGAATTGAGCATTCGGCCTAGCCTCTCATCTAATGACGAAGCGAAAAATTACGTTTGGGCGATCGCGCGTTCAGTGGTGGACGGTTGTCCTGTTGGCGTTCCAATCTTTGCTCGGCATCAGCAACGCTGCGACCAATCTTCCTCCGCGACCCAACATCGTGGTGATCATGGCGGATGATCTAGGATTCTCCGATCTGGGTTGCTATGGGGCAGAAATCGCCACCCCTAATTTGGATCGTTTGGCGACCGATGGGCTGCGGCTAAGTCAGTTTTATAACACGCCGCGATGTTGTCCGACGCGAGCGGCGTTATTGACCGGGCTTTACTCTCAGCAGGCGGGCATCGGCCACATGATGGAAGATCGCGGCCTTCCTGGGTATCGTGGGGAGCTAAATCGCAATACTCCGACGCTTGCTGAACAACTGCGGTTAGCCGGGTATCATACGATGATGGCCGGCAAATGGCACGTGAGCCACATCTACTTCGATGGGAAAAAGCAACTGGATCATGCTTCGCAGGTGCCGTTCTGGGATACAAAAGACAACTGGCCGCAACAACGTGGTTTCGACGAGTTTTATGGAACGATCCACGGCGTGAATAGTTACTATGACCCTTTCGCACTCGTCCGGGGAAACGAACCGACTGAACCCGAAACGAATTTCTATTACACCGATGCGTTGAGCGCACAGGCAGCGCATTACATCGCGGCGCAAACCAATCGGCAGCAGCCGTTCTTCCTGTTCGTTTCCTACACTGCGCCGCATTGGCCTTTGCAAGCACCCGAAGCCGATATCGCCAAGTATCGCAAAACCTACGCGGCTGGCTGGGATGCCATCCGCGCCAAACGTCATCAACGGCAGATTGAACTCGGATTGATTTCTCCAACCACGCCACTCTCACCGCGCGACGAACGCGTTTCGCCTTGGGAAAATGTTCGTGACAAGGAGTGGGAAGCCAACCGCATGGCGACCTATGCTGCGATGGTGGATCGGATGGATCAGGGCATTGGCCGGATTCTCGCCCAATTGCGCACCAGTGGCGTTGCCGATGATACGCTGGTGATGTTCTTTTCTGACAATGGTGCCTGTGATGAAGCCGTTCAACCCAATTGGTACGATGTGCCCAGCAAGACGCAGGATGGTCGCCGCGTCAAAGTGGGCAATAATGATCGCCGTGTGATGGCTGGTCCGGACGATGTCTGGCAAAGTTACGGTCCGCCGTGGGCCAATGTCAGCAGCACGCCCTTTCGACTCTACAAACATTTTGCTCATGAGGGCGGTATCGCCTCTCCATTTATCGCCGCTTGGCCCAAGGGCATCAAACCGGCGCGGGAATGGAATCGTGAAACCGGGCACATCATCGACATCATGCCAACTGTCATGGAGCTGGCTGGCGCTTCACGTCCGACAACCTTCGCTGGCACTGCCACTCCACCACTCGAAGGACGCAGCTTGGTTTCCATTTTCAATGGGCAAAAACGCGCGAACGATGCGCCGTTATTCTGGGAACACGAGGGACACCGAGCCGTGAGGCTGAACCAATGGAAACTTGTCGCACGCCACAATCGCGATTGGGAACTTTACGACATCGTCGCCGATCGGACCGAGGCCAACAATCTCGCAGCAACAAACCCAGAGAAAGTGAAGGAGCTTGCCGCATTGTATGAGACATGGGCCAAACGCTGTCACGTCCTTGATCCAGAAGAACTCCCGCGCGCCCGCCCAATTACCCCCGCGCAAAGCTCCGCTGGTAAACAGACCGCGTCATCGAAATGACACGGTTGTGCCAGTTGTTTTAACTTTTTTGATTTTTGCTGCGAACCGCATGGCATTCCGGTGAAATGATTGCGGCATGAGCACCATGGTTGGAATCGTTGAAGACGACGACGTCTTGCGCAAGACGTTGGTCCGCCTAGTCGGCGAGGCGCGCGGCTTCCGGTGCGCTGCCGATTGTGCCACGGGCGAAGAAGCTCTACAAAAACTCCCGGCGCTCAAGCCCGACGTGGTGTTGATGGACTTAAACCTTCCGCAGATGTCCGGCACGGAATGCATCCGGAAGCTCAAGGAATTGCTCCCGGCGACGCAGGTCATCGTGCTGACGGTTTACGAGGATAGTGAACATATTTTCCACGCGCTCAAAGCCGGGGCGAGCGGTTATCTGCTGAAGCGTTCCGAGCCCGAGGAGATTCTGGAAGCCATCACCAACGCGCGCGAAGGTGGCGCGCCGATGAGCAGTCAGATCGCGCGTCGCGTCGTGCATTCCTTCCACGAGCCGACTCCAACGGGGCTCGATACCACCGCCCTGACGGAACGTGAGACGGAGATTCTCGCCTTTTTGTCGAAGGGTTTTGCAAACAAGGAAATCGCCGACAAACTCAACATCAGTGTTCCCACCGTGCGCACCCACTTGCGGCATATTTACGAAAAACTCCATGTCCGCTCTCGTTCCGAAGCGATTGTGAAATACCTGCAGTAACGTGCTCGGGTGACGGTGTGCTTAATCCGCTTCCACTCCTTTGTCGGTCTTGGTTTTTTGGCTTCGAACAGCTCTCGTCGCTGGATCGTAGTCCGAATTGGGGGTCGGGAGTTGCGCCTGAACGCCGGCAAGATAATTCGTCAGCTTCTGCTTCAGGGCTGCGGCTTGGGCAGGCAGTGAGGAGGCGAGGTCTTTCATTTCACCCAAGTCCTGATCAAGGTGGAATAGTTGCACTTGGCTTGTTTCCCACCAGTAATGCAGTTTCCAACCCTCAGCGAGGATCGTTGTGTCGGGTGTGCTTCCGCGCCCGTGTTGGTAGTGCGGCCAGTGGAAGACGAGAAAAGACTCGGGACGTTTAACGACAGCTTTGGGTTCACCCAGCAGCAGCGGCTTCAGCGAACCGCCTTCGACTGTTTTTGGCCAGTTGGTGATGCCAGCGAAGTCGCAAATCGTCGGGAGGATGTCGTAACCGACAATCGGCGTGCGATTGATTGTATCTGGCTTGATGCCCGGTCCGACGACCATGAACGGCACGCGGATACCGCCTTCCCAAACAGATGCTTTCCAGCCGTGGAGAGGGCCGTTGAGATTTCCGGGGTCATCTGTCGGGATGCTGCCGTTGTCGGAGGTGTAAATGACGTAAGTGTGATCCGCGATCCCAGCGGCTTTGACGGCGTCAAGCAACTGGCCGATGCCCGTGTCCAGATCAGCGAGCATCGCGGCATAAGAAACATTGTTGTGCCGTTTGCCTTTGGTGGTCTGCCGGAATTTCTCGCGCGTCGCGGACCGCGATTGATCCGCCTCGTGCGTGGCATAGTGTGACACTTGCAAATAAAACGGCCGCCCTGCCTTTACCTCGGCCTGCATGAAATCAATCGCCCGCCGCGTCACGCTGAATATCTTCTTGGGATCGTCTGGTAAATTCTCCGCGCGATTTCCCACTCCATTGCCAGTCGGTCCGTCGGAAACATCATAGCCGTAGTTCTGCGGTCCACCGCCCGCGAGATGCCACTTGCCGAAGTGCGCGGCGCGATACGCGGGATTGGAGGCTTTGAGCAGTTGCGGAATCGTTGCATCACCCTTGGACAGCGCGCTGACATGACGCGGAGGAATCAGCTTGTTGCCCTCATACATGGGCCCGCTGTTGCGTTCGGCGATATCAGTGAAATGCAACGCAGCAGGAGAGCGCCCGGTCTGGAGCGCCGCGCGACTGGGCGAACAGTTGCAGTGCGCATAGGCCTGGGAAAATCTCATACCAGAGGCGGCGAGCCTTTCGATGTTCGGCGTCTGGAAGAAATCGCTTTTTGATTCTGACACCAACGGGTCCATTAGCACCGAAGTCGTGCCCCAACCTTGGTCGTCAGTCAGAATGATAATGAAATTTGGCGCTGTTGCAACTGCTGTCGCAATCCCGACAGTCAATGCAAAGGCGATAGTGAGAACAATCTTGTTCATGGAATCACTTGCGTTCCAATGCCGGCTAGCCGCAACTCATTCATCGCTTGCGTTTTGCCGTTGCGGCCTTTTGGCCGTGTCCGGCATCTTCGATGCCGCGTCGCTCAACAATGTTGGCTCGCCGTAGATTTTGCCTTGGTCGCCTTGGGTTTTCATCCAATCTGCCACCAAGCCGCGCATTTTTTCGAGCGTCGCCTTCGCCTCGGCTGAATCCGCTACGTTATGTTGTTCGAGCGGATCTTTGGACAAATCGTATAACTCCTCACGTGGCCGTTCTTGATAGCGGTGCACCTTTGCGGCGGCGGTGGGATTGTTTTTCGCCTTCTCCACCCAGGAGTTCCAGTAGTTACCATCTTCTCCGGCCACTTCAGTGGTATGGCTGGTGAATTTGAATTCTGGATGGAGGTTCAGAATGTATTTCCATCGTTCATCGCGCACGGAACGCGAAGGGTAAACATTCATTTTGCCGTCACCACTGTGAGTGGCAAAAATGTAATCGCGAAACCGGTTGGTTTGTCCGAGCAAAACCTTTTCAAGCGAACGACCATCCAGACTTTCCGGCGCCTTACCGCCCGCCACACTGACGAGTGTTGGCAGCACGTCCACTAACGACACCATCGCTGAAGTCCGCGTGCCCGGAGCGATGTGCCCCGGCCAGACCGCAATCATCGGTGTGCGGATACCGTCGTCGTAAAGACACCATTTGCCGAACGGCCACTGCGCGCCTTGATCGGAGAAATGCAGGAAGAAAAGATTCGTCCCGAATTTATCCTGTGCCACGTCATAGATAAGCCCGAGATCGGCATCCATGCGACTGACTGCAGCATAATATTTTCCACGAAAGCGTCGCGTTGCCGGTGTGTCGACATGCGTTTCCGGAACGGTCAACTCCTGCGGCTTGTGTCCTTCCGGAGTCTGCGGCCACGGCACATGCGGCCAGTTACAGCCAACGAACAAAGCCAGCGGCTTCGTGCTTTTGCGATTTCGCAACCATTCCAATGCTGCCGGAACTGCAATGTCTTCGTGATAGTTTGTATGCTTGACCAGATCAAAGCCGTAATCCGCCGTCTGGTTGTAGTGCCCCACCTTGCCAAAGGCCACCACTTCGTAACCCAACTCTTTGAGATAAGCGGGCAGCTTTTTGATGTCCGCTCGCGGCGCGGCGTGATTTGGTTCCGCGCCATTCCGTACCGGCATCAGCCCGGTCAACATTGCGGCGCGGCTGGGAGCGCAGGAAGGTGAGGGCGCGAAGGCAAAATTAAAGGTCATCCCCGCTGCTGCTAGTTTATCCATGTGTGGCGTCTGAAGGTCTTTTGAACCATAGACCGAGCTGTCGCTCAGGGTGTGATCGTCGGAGATGAAAACAACGATGTTCGGCGACGTCGCCGCGAACAGAGAAGCACTGCCGAGGCAGCATAGAATTGTGAGTGCTCCCAGCGCTCTGGCTTTGAAGTTCAGGATCATAAATTGTGTGCCATTCACTTTTTCAATGTGGCGTAATCAATCACTCCGCAGCGGGCAGCCCAGCGATCGTAATCAGCCTTTAATTCTTTCACCAGTTCCGGGCGACGACTGGCGAGATCGTTCGATTCGATTCGGTCAGACGCGATGTCGAAGAGTTCCCAATCGCCTGACGGAACGCCCACCAATTTCCACGAACCCTTGCGAATCCCGCGATTCCCCTCATGCTCCCAGCAAAAGACTCGATCAGTTTTACCTGCGTTGCCGCGCAGCATCCCAGTAATGCTCTGGCCCTCAAACTTGTTCGTTCCGGTATTCGTCGCAGCGAGTTCCAAGAAGGTCGGTAATAAATCGGTGACGTGCGCGGGTTCGCGGACCAGTTTACCTTCGTTGGTTTTCGCAATTCCATCTGGCCACCGCACCACAAATGGCGTGCTGACGCCGCCTTCGAAAGCAGAAACCTTGTGCCGTCGCCAAGGCGTATTGCTTACGCTGGCCCACGGACGCGCATAACCGCGAAAAGAATCCCGACTGCCGATCGGCGCAGATTTGTCGCCACCGTTCGGATCTTCGGCTGCTCCACCGTTGTCGGATAAAAAGATCACTAGTGTGTTATCTTCGACGCCAAGACGTTTGAGTTCGGCGAGCACCCGACCGATGGCACGATCCAGCAGCTCCGTCTGAGCCGCATAAATTTCCATTCGACGTGCCCATTCCTGCCGTTGCGTGTCGAAGAGTTCATTCCAAGGTTTTTGGTTGCCGCGATCCATCGGCGCCATGGCTTGGTCGGCGGGCACTACGCCGAGTTCGATCATTTTCTTGAGGCGCGCCTGGCGAATCACCTGCCAGCCGGCGTCATACTTGCCGTGATACTTGGCGACCTCTTCTTCAGGCGCTTGCAGCGGCCAATGCGATGCGTTGTATGGCAGGTAGAGAAAGAACGGCTTGGTCGCGTTGTTGGTGACGGTTTCACGCAGGAAGGTAATGGCGTGATCGGTAAAAGCGTCAGTAGAATAGAATCCGTCGTGCGGTGGCGTGTAAGGTTTATCGTCCAATGCCATGCGAGTGCGAGGACCGTCCTTGGAATCGCCGCCATAATAATTCATCGCGCCATCGATCTGCACGAACGAGCGATCAAAACCACGCTTCACCGGCCACTCCTCCGGGCGTTTGCCGAGATGCCACTTGCCGCACATCAAAGTGCGATAGCCGGCACTCCGCAACAGTTCTGCCATCGTCGGACTGTCAGTGGTCAAGTGATCCAGATAAGCCGGTGAGTTGGCGACGTTGCGCGCGGTAGCGGCGTAATCATCAATCATGTCCCCAATGCCGACCTGATGTGGATAACGACCAGTGAGCAATGCGGCGCGCGTGGGACAGCAGCGAGCTTGATTGTAAAACTGGGTCAATCGCACTCCGGTCTGCGCGAGGTGATCCAGATTTGGCGTCGCGATCTCTGAACCAAAACAGCCAATGTCCGAATAGCCGAGGTCATCAGCAAGAATCAGAACGATGTTCGGTCGCGAAGACTTATTTTCCGCCGCCCAGAGATTACCGGTCAGCACAACCAATCCAACCAGCAAACCATTAAAAATTATTTTTCGCATGTTAGTCATCGAATCCCAGCAATGCCTCCTAGCTTAACTTTGCTCTACGTCCGAACGAACCTTAAAAGAGCGGGTGACTTGGACCTCAACCAAGTCACCCGCAACCCAACCGACTTTACGTCAACCCAAAAGACGCCCCACGAAACCAACTGGTTACTGGAGCAAATAGAATTTCTGCGCCGTGTCCATGGTATTGGTGATGCTGAAATTGCCGCCAAACGTATTCGTCGCCACCGGCGTCCAGTTTGCCACCGGCAGTGCCACGTTCGTGCTGCTATACAGGATGTATGTGCCGATGGCATTTGTACCGCTCAGAATCACCGAACCGCTCGCGGGGGTCACAGAAGTGAAGCCCGGATGCGGGCGTACGTTTGGCACGGCGGTCACGCGAACGGTGCCATCCACGGCCAACTGCGTAGTGTCAAAGCTGTAACCCGACGGGAAGTTAAACGTAAAGCTTCCGCCCGGCGCGCTGGCGAAGTTGAACAACTTAAACGTGTCGTTTACCGCCAACGTGGTGCTGCCGGTCACCGCGATCGTCAACTGGCCGCCATATGTCAAATTGCCACTAACGGTGATCATGTCATTCGTCAAACCGCTGTCCTTGTTCAATTCCATCAACGCATTCCCGCTCATGGTCAAGTCGCCGCTGAATGTGAGATTGCGAGTCGAGTTGTTACCGGGCGAGATGGTTCCAGCGGACAACACATTGCCATTGATAGTTCCAGCCCCGGCCAGCGTTTGTGGCGATGCCAGCGTCCAAGGCGAGACTGCAGCCACGTCAAACGTCGCACCACCTCCGACACGAATCGAAGGCGTGGCGGAAAGTCGACCCGCTACCTCCAATCGCGTGGTGCCTGCTTCCACCACCGTCAGGCCCGTGTAAGTGTTATTAGCCTCCAGCACCACGACCCCGGCGGCGGTGGAATTGTTGTGCAATTCGCCGCTACCGGTGATCGGGCCTTGCAGCCGCAGGGTCACACCCGTCAGCGCTGAAACCGAGTTGCTGCCGCTAACCAAGGTAATCGGGCCAGCGAAGGTTGTTCCTTCTGCCGCGCTATTACCGTTGGCAGAAAGATTGGCATTGGTCAGATAAACAGCCTTGGTTTGCACCGGCATCGTCGCGTCCAAAGCGAACAAACCGAGACTTGCTCCCGAGGCAACTGTGATCCGGAAGTTATTGGTAATACGGCCCAAGGTCATGCGGCGTTGGAAGGATACTGCGCCTTCCAGAATATCCACGTTGCCCAAGTCGCAATCCCAGATGGTCGTGCCCGGATTGGTCTGGCCACCGTTCAGATTCAAAGCGCCCGGACCTGTCTTCGTCAGTTTGAAGCCGTTCCCGCGGAAACCTGGATCGGTGTCATTTGGCATCCGGATGCCGAACGTCGCATCCGCACGAAGCGCCAAATCGCTCGTGAGCGTGACATCCAGCAAGGCGTTGTTCTGGTCAGGACCGCTGTTGATCAACGCCCCGGTGCCGCCCACGCCGCTGCCACCAACAATGACAGGCTCTGATCCAAGGTTGTTGCCCTGCACATCCAATGCGGCGCCGCTTTGAATCGTTGTGCCAGCAGTGGCGGCGCCCAGTGCGGTAGCATTGCCCGTCACCAGTTTACCCACGCTAACGGTTGTTGTGCCGGAATAAGTATTGGCAGTGCCAAGTGTCAGTGTGTTCGTGCCGGTTTTCGCGAGACTCATGCTGCCACCAAGGCTGCCCGCGCCGCCAAAGTTGTAAGCCAAGCCAGAGTTACTGATCACCATGCTGCCAGGCGTCAGAGATTGTGACAGTGTGACCGTCGCATTCACTGCGGTGTCTCCGAATACCACGCTATCGTTTTGCTTAAACACAGTCGGTGAGCCGCTCAGTGTCCAGTTCGTCGTTGTGAGATCCCAATTGCCGCTGGTCACGCCGGTCCAGAGGATGGGCGTCACGCTGGCAACGATGAGGTCGATTGTTTTCGCGCCGGTGTTAGTAGTGATTGTGCCGACAACTCCTTGAGGCAACTGTCCGATGACGATGCTACCGCTGCCAGAAATGCTGCCATATCCGAAGAGCGGGAATTGTCCGATCGTAAATCCTGAGCCCGCGAGGTTCACGCCGACTGTTCCGTTAACCACCAAGTTGGTGATGTAGGCGGCTGGAATGGTGGGGTTGCTGCTACCACCGGCGAATTGTGCTTCCAACTGACTGCCGTTGGCACCAGTGACGCTCGGAACGTTCACCGAAACGCCCGGGGTCGGCGAGAGGAACGCTGCGATAGCATTGCTCGCTACAGTGATGCCGCCTGTTCCGGCATGAGCCGAACTGAGCACCAGCTTGCCGGCGTTCACCGCTGTGTTGC
The DNA here is from genome assembly GCA_049840435.1 of Verrucomicrobiota bacterium. GTDB lineage: Bacteria > Verrucomicrobiota > Verrucomicrobiia > Limisphaerales > JADLHS01 > JADLHS01. The sequence goes on from JASGKY010000024.1 coordinate 320,347, forward strand.
CGGAGTAAGTGTTTGCACCACTGAGTGTCAACGTGCCCGAGCCGATTTTAGTCAAACCACCATTACCTGACGCCAGCAATGCTTGCGGCACAGTAACCGTGAAGTTCGTCGTGTCAATCGTCAGGCCGCCATTGTCCATGTAGGCATTAGTCAGACCGGCGATGAAACCGCTGTCATTCGCCATGGCGCGCATGGTGCCGCCCATGAAATGGGCCTCCGCATTGCCAGGTGACAAACCGAAGAGTGCGCGAGTGACGAGCAAGCCACCGCTACGCAGATAGAGGATGGCGTTCGCGCCGGATTGTCCGAGGCTCACTGCGTTATTGCCCGCCAAAGTGCCGGTGGTCAAAGTGAGGTCCACCGTGCCGGAAATATCTACAATGTTATTTGCTGAATTATCGCCGCCCGTCAGACCGATGCGAAGATTACCTGTGTTAACGCCCGAAGAAATTTTTAACACACCGCCATTGGTGACAATCAGCCGCGTCGTTCCGCCGGAAAACATGCTCTGCAAACGCCAGCCGTTCGCGCTGTTCACAGTGGCATTATCCACGATGATGTCGCCTTGTTGCTGAGAGATTGGGTTGTTGGCCAGCGACGTAATACCGCGAAGATATAGGTTACCCAAGCCGGTCTTGGTAACAATCGCGCCGTTGGTCAACGGACCGGTAACAACGACGTCGCTGTTCAGAGTGAATGTGCGGTTCAAGCCACCGGCAAGATTAACTCCGCCGGCCAAGGTCAAAGCACCGGCGTTTGCAGCATCACCAAGGATGATTCCGAGATCAGCGTTGTAGGTGATTGGATTGGCCACTGTGCGCGCGCTGGTGCTGTCACTAGCGAGCGTCCCAAGGTTCAGCGTGACGCTGCCTTGCCCCAGACCTTGATCATGACCGAGATAAATCGCACCGGCGTTCACTGTTGTTCCGCCCGTGTAATCATTCGCAGTGCTCAAGGTAAGTGCGGCAAACCCAGAGCCAGCCTTGTTCAGGGCAGTCGCGCCACTGATCTTGCCCGCCCCAGACATCGTGTAGTTCACGTTGTTGTTTACGGTAACCAAGGAAGGCGTCACCGTGCCGGGAATGATGACCGCAGTTACGCCAGCGCCGACCGTGTCGTCAAATGTCACTGTATCGCCGCTGCCACCGGATTGATTGAAGTTGGTCGGATTGTTGCCGTTGTTGAGGTCAGCCCAGTTGAAGGTCGTGGTATTCCAGTTGCCATCAATCGTGCCGCTCCAAGCAAGGTTTTTCGGGACCAACGCGACGACGAGATTCAGCGTGTTGCCGACTTGGTTGAGCGTACCGGAAACCCCCAGCGGCAACGTGCCGAGCTTGATCGAGCTCAAGCCCGAGCCAGCGGTGAAAGAGACCAGCGGATACGTGCCGGATGCGAGGCTCGAGCCCGCGATATTGATAAGTGCTGTGCCGCTTGCTGTGAGCGTGTTCGCCAAGATAACTGGCGCTCCGCCCGGCGCAGGAGACGTCCCCAAATCTAATGTCAAACTATTGGTGACGCTGGAGCCAACAGTTAGCGTAGATGCCATGAGTGAACTGCCGTTGTAGGTCACGGATAGATTGGCACTGCTCGTCACGGTGATAGCACCGCCACCTTGGAAAGAGGAACTGCTGGTGGCCAGCGTTCCGTTGCTGACGATGGTCGTGCCGGAGTAGGTGTTGATGCCGGAGAGGGTGAGCGTGCCGGAGCCGAGTTTGGTTAGGCCCCAGAACCCGCCGCCTGCAGGTTCTGTGCGATCGTGATGTTGAAGTTCGTCGTATCAATGATTGCGCCGCCGTTCTGCACGTTCGCAGTCAGTAATCCTTGCATGAACGTCGTCGAGCTGCCCGTCGGCTTCAATGTCCCACCGTTGAAGTTGAAGACCGCATTGGTCGCACCAGCATTCCCTTGCCGCACTTGCGCGATCCACAATGTGCCCCCATTCAAGTTATACGTGCCATCCGCATTGGCAGAGTTGCCAATCGTCACCGTGTTGCCGCTGCCGGCGCTGCCCCACACCAAGCCCCCGTTCTGGTTGAACACTGCCGTTGCACCAGCCACCAAGTCACCGACTAACACGCTCACGTTCGCGCCGTAAAGTTCCAGCGTGCCAGAACTGATGTCCGCCCGGCTCTGACTTCCTGTGCCTGCGATTGCGCCGATGCCTGTTCCGTTGTGGCCCATGCGGAAGTTGCCACCCCCACCAATCCGGATCGTCCCGTTGTTGGTGATCTGCACCGCTACGGTTGAACCGGTAGGGGGTTTGAACCGGAAACCATCGTTATTAGCGTCCACCAACGCGGAGTTGCCATCCACGATCACGGTGCCTTGGAACAAATCCATGCCGCGGGTACTTTTAGCGCTGTTCATGATGCGCACCGTGCCGCCGTTGGTGAGGTTCAACCACCCGACGGCCGTGCCACTGGCAGCCGTGTTGGTCACCGGCCCGGTCAGGCGGAGTTCTGTACCCGGCGCGATGAAATAGTAGCGCCCGCCAGGTGCAGTAGTAATGAGGGGGCAGGCGATGGTGTTGATGCCGGCCAGATTCGTGAAGAAAGCGGTGGTGGAGCCGGCGCTGGTCAGGGTGTTGCCATTCAAAGTGAAGCCGCCATTGGCAAACTGCATCCAGCCCACCGTGAGATTGCTGATGTTGTTGGTATTATTCTGTTGGGACGCCCCCGTGAAAATCAGGTTGTCGTTGTTCACCGGCGCCGTCCCGCCCCAGTTGCCACCAGTCCCCCAATTGCCATCAGCGCCGCCACTATTCCAGGTTTTGTCCGCCGCAAAAGCTGGAATTGCGAATGCTAACAAGCTTAAAGCCGTCGCCATTGAAGGGAGGGGTAAATTTAGGTTGAGGATTTTCATGCAACGATTGGGATGGTTGGGTCGTTAACAGGTTCGGGTCATTTCATGTCACCGCGTCTTGGAAGGCAACGACTGCCATAAACAGTTCCGAGTGGCTTTGCTGGACATGTGAAACGACCTTAGCAGAGCTACTCAGCCGGAAAAATCGTCCAAAGCGATGAGATGCGTTCCTTGCCTTGAATCTCAGCTACCGATGCGCAACTCTGTTGCGCACCATGTTCGTCCGCAAATTTAGCGCCGCCCTTCTGCTCGGCGGAATGCTATGGGCGATCAGCGTTGCGGCTGGGCCACTGCCGGAAAATGGTGACGGGGATTATCTCGTGCACGTCTGGCAGACGGATAATGGTCTGCCGCAAAACTGGGTCTCTAGCATTACCCAAACGCCGGAAGGCTATTTGTGGATTGGAATGCGCTACGGCGGACTGGCGCGCTTCGATGGCGTTCGGTTCGTGCCCTTCAATCAGCAAAATACCAGCGAGTTGAAAGACATTCAGGTTGAGCACTTGGACGTAGATGAGACGGGAGGGTTATGGGTCATCATGGGCAATGAATCCATCACCGCATTCAGAAATGGGAAATTTGAGCTCTTCCGTCATCCGCGCGCCAATCCTCGCTTGCGGGCAAATCGCATCTTGGGAGTCCGCACCAATCAAGCCCTCTTCGCCGGCGATTCCTCCTATTTGGTCCATTTCAACATTCCCGCCGGGACGAATGGATGGAAGTTGTTGGATCCGCGGCCCGCGATTGAGCCGGATGCGGCGGCCTATTTGAAGGACGCGGACGACACGATCTGGTTCATTACGCAACGGCGGCGATTAGCGCGTTTTGTGAATGAGCGTTTCGAGTTCGTTCCCGAAGCTGCCGGGCTTCCCCAACCTGCCGGTGGCAGCCCTCGCCGTAGATCCAGCTAAACGACTCTGGGCGGCCACTGGCCGTTACTTGGTGACATGGAATGGTCGGACGTTTGTTGAACGCACCCCGACCAACGGAGTTGCGCCCCAAGGGATTGTTCGCATCGCGTTTAGCGGGGATGGCGGGCTCTGGGTTTTGGACAAAAACCGGCTTCGCAAAATCCTCAATGACCAATGGGTGACCGATGTCAGCGATGGAGAAATCCAGCGTATCACGGGAGCGGGTAATTTCAGTTTGCATGGCGACGCCCAAGGTAATGTTTGGTTGGTCGCTTATGGCCGGGGCCTTTGGCATATCAAGTCCGATGCCTCGGTGCGCCGTTTGACTGAACGGTCGGGCTTGCCCAGCGTTTTCATCAATTGCTGGTTTCAGGACGCCGAAGGCGACGTATGGATCGGCACGCACGACGGCGGAATCGCCCGCATTCGGGAGCGCTTGTTCCATGCGTTCGGACAGGCGGATGGGTTACCCGGAAAAATGGTGAGCTCCGTTTGTCTGAATCCGATTTCATCGGACAAAGAACTATGGGCTGGCACGATGTCGGGCCAGTTGGCCCGCTGGCAAAACGGGAGATTTGTCAACGTGGCCATCCCGTGCCGGGGAACAGCCCAAACGAAAGCTGCACGGTTTGTCCCGATGGCACGGGGGGACTTTGGATCGGCAGCCGCAACAACGGCCTCAGCCTGCTGCGGGATGGAAATCTGACCCGGCCTGCAACGCCTTGGGGAACGGTCCGGGTACTGTTCAACGACAGTCAAAATCGCTTGTGGGTAGGCGGATTGGTAAATCTTTTTTGCCTCACGAATGGTGGGTATAAAACATTCGGTTCCGAAGATGGCTTTGTTGATTCGCATTCCGTCGGAGCGATCGCCGAAGATGCCCGCGGCGCAATCTGGATTGGCACCGGCCCGGGAGATCTTTGGAAGTATGAACGTGGAAAATTCACCCGCTTCACGCCACCAAACGAATGGCCTTCAGTGCGGTTTGCCGCACTGTCACCGGATACCAATGGCGTGGTTTGGATCGGCACCTTGGGTGGCGGGCTGTTGCGTTTCTGCGATGGCAAGTTCACCCATTGCTTGGAGGAAAACGGTCTACCAGATAATCATATTACCCAACTGCTCGATAGTCAGGATGGCTATCTCTGGGGGGGGACTTATGCTGGGATTTTTCGCGCTCGCAAGTCTGACCTGCAAGCAGTGACCACCGGTCAGCAGACTCAGCTCCAGTGTCGAACCTACGGGCAATTCGATGGGTTGCCTGCGCTCGAATGTTCGAGCGGATTTCAACCTTCTTGCTGGCGTTCGCACGATGGACGACTCTGGTTTTCCACCGCCAATGGTGTGACGACGGTGGATCCCGCCAAAACCGTTCCCAATCCCATTGCGCCCACGGTCATCATTGAGGAGATGCTGGTGGACAGCCAGCCGGTCAACGTCCCGCCGCGCATCGACGCACGCCTGCCTGCCACTCAGCCGTCCCCGCCTCCCATCAAAATCCCGCCGGGCCGGCATTATGTGCAGTTCCGCTACACGGGGCTGAATTTTTCCGCACCGGACGGCGTTCGGTTTCGCGTCAAACTGGATGGTGGGGAGGAGCAATGGCAAAGCACCGAAGCGCAACGGGTCATCGGTTACGGCCCGTTGATGCCCGGCGAGTATCGCTTTCGGGTCACTGCTTGCAACAATGACGGACTCTGGAATGAATCCGGTGACACGCTGGCGTTCACCGTGATGCGGTACTTCTGGGAAACGTGGTGGTTCCGGGCCGCGTTGATTCTGTTGGCGCTGGCTATTTTGGGGATTGTAGTCGCTCTCGTGCAACGCCAGCGATACCGGCGGCGCTTGGAGCGAGTCGAACGTCAACGCGAGATGGAGCAGGAACGCTCCCGCATTGCCCGCGATCTTCATGATGATCTCGGCACTAGTCTTACCCAGATCAGTTTGTTGAGTGCGCTGGCAAACAGAGACCAGACTCCCTCCCAGGAGGCCAAAGAACTGATTCAGCAGGTCCGCGGGCGGGCTCGCGAGATGGTCATTGCGCTCGATGAGATCGTCTGGGCGGTTAATCCCAAGAACGACTCGCTTGCCGGGCTGGTCAGTTATCTTGGGCACTTCGCCGAAGAATTTTTCCGCGCCAGCGACATTCGGTTTCGCCTGGATATTCCTACACAAGTGCCAGCAGTTTCACTGTCCGCAGAATCTCGACACCACCTTTTTCTAGCGTTCAAAGAAGCCGTCAACAATATCGCCCGGCACTCGGCGGCAACTCAAGCCCAGGTGTGTGTGGTAATTTCTGGGAATGAAATCATCATCAGCGTCGAGGACAACGGGTGTGGTTTTGAGATTATTCCTGCTGCCGAGACCTCAGCGCGCAACGGACTGACCAATATGAAACGTCGCTTGGAGCAATTGGGCGGTCGGACTGAATTGCAAAGCAAGCTCGGCGCCGGCACTACCGTAACCTTCCACGCGCCGCTGCGGCCTCACTGAAAACTTACCGCTTACCCCAAAGAGACAGCCAGACATCCCTTCGGACGATTGGATTCAAGATCGGCAGCAAAAAGGCGACGCGTGTTGCGCGTCGCCTTTGCTTTATGTCTCTATGGAGTTGAGTGTTTTCGTTCCACGCTTAGTGGCAGGCTGATTTCTGCAAGCTTCTTGGCTGGGATTTTCTCCACCGCGCGATCATAAGTCAGGAGTCCATTGATCTCGCCTTCGACATCGGTGGTCTGGGTGTAAACTCCAGCCGCCACGCCTTTAGCTTTGAGTTCAGCCAGGATGCGCACGGACTTCTCATAGCGAGCCTGATATTCCTCTTTGGTTTTCGGCAGACCACCGTAACCCCAGTTGCGTTTGCTTTCATCCCAAAGATGACCTTGCACCGGCCAGCCGTGGCCACCGAATTCGCCGACGACTTTGACGTAATCATTGAATCGCTCCTGCTCCAACGGAAAGCCGGGATCGGGATAACGATGCGCATCAGCGACGTGGCCAACCGGCCAGAAATTGCCACCGCTGGCGACGTTGATGAGGCGCGTCGGATCGTAAGCAACCACCCACTTGCCCACATCCAGCGTGCGATGTTGTCCCCACGCTTCATTGAACGGATTCCACACCACGATGCACGGATGGTTGTGCAACTGGTCGATCATCGCCTTGAACTCATTCAGCCATTCAGCATGATCGGCATCCGTCCATTCCGCGTCGGTGGGATTAGGCGCGAGGCGCGTCCATTTGGGGCTGGTTTCCTTGCCGCCGCGCTGCTTGCCCGTGCCGGCGCTGACTTGATCCTGCCATAGCAGCATGCCCACGCGATCGCAATAAGCATAGTAGCGGCGCGGTTCAACTTTGATGTGCTTGCGGATCATGTTGAAGCCTGCTGCCTTGAGAAAATCAACGTCGAAGCGCATCGCGGCGTCGGACGGCGGAGTCAGCAAGCCATCCGGCCACCAGCCCTGATCGAGCGGCCCCCAATGATAAATCTCTTCGCCGTTCAACGTGAATCGCCAGTTGCCCTGGGCGTCCTGTTTCCGGCCTACTTCGCGGATGCCAACATACGATTTCACGGAGTCCACTACTTTGTCCTTCGCGTCGAGCAGCTCGATCTGTAGGTCGTAGAGATTGGGTTGTTCCGGCGACCATAGTTTCGCATCGGCGATTGGCAATTTCAGCTCGCCTGAGCCCGTAACCGTGCCGGCTTTTTTGCCCTTCAGCGATGCTGTGACACGGACTTTGGAATCAGCGCCAGATCCGAGTGTGTTCGGGGTAATGGTAATAACTGCCGGGTTGATGGTAGTGACCATCTTTACATCGGCGAGATGCGCCGCCGGCACTTCCTCCAGCCACACCGTCTGCCAGATGCCAGAGACAGCGGTATACCAGATGCCTTGCGGGTTGAGCGTCTGCTTGCCGCGCAGTTGCGTGCCGCCGGTTTCATCCAAAACCCGCACCTGAACTTCATTCGCGCCTTCCTTGAGCGCATCGGTGATGTCGAAACTGAAAGCGACATTCCCACCGATGTGTTCCCCGACTTGTTTGCCGTTGACCCAGACCGTTGCATGATAATCCACGGCTTCAAAATTCAGCAGCACACGACCGCCGTTCTTAGGCTTCACGTTGAATGAGCGGCGATACCAAAGTGCTTGGTCTGGGCTCAGGGTTTTGCCGACACCGGACAATGCCGATTCGACGGCGAACGGAACTAGAATCTTGCCTTGCCAATCTGTTGCAGGTGCTGCTGCATCCTTTGCAGTGATGGCGTAATCCCAAAGGCCGTTCAAATTGCTCCAGTTCTTGCGCTCGAGCTGCGGCCGCGGATATTCAGGCCAAACATTTTTCGGGGAGACATCCTTGGCCCAGCGAGTGGACATTTTACCTGGCACCATTTTCCAGGCGTCAGCGGCCAGCGCATCGGAGTTGGCGCGGCACAATGCCAATGCCGCAAGTAGCGGCGCGATCCTTGTGATTTTCATTTCGTTCTTTTGTCTTGGTTGTTCTTATTCGTAATTGAGAAAACGCATTCGTCCGATCTTCCCGAGTATTTCGACTGCCTCAAATGAAACGCGGATGGGCGGGTCACGGGAGCGATCGGCGCCAGCTCAAAGCTGCCGCGGAAAGCTTCTTCGTGGTTTCGACTTCCTTTCCGGCAAGATTATTTGTCTCACCAACATCGGACGAAAGATTGTATAGCTCTGCGCCCACTCCATCAGCGTTGACGAGCAATTTCCAATCACCCTCCCGCACGGCAACATTGGGGCTGCGATTGTTTGCGCCGGGATATTTGAAGGCGGTGTCATTACGGCCATACTCCCAAAAGAGTGATTTGGTGCGACGCGGCTCAGCGCCGAAAAATGCCGAGCTAAGATCTTCGCCGTCGAGTTTCGCGCTGATATCCTCCGGCACTTTCAGTCCTGCTATCTTACAAAACGTCGGCAGCAAATCCACAGTGCTCATAACGGTCTGCTCATTAAGCTTACCCGCCGGCGTTCGTCCCGGCGCCCAAATCAACAATGGCTCACGCGTGCCTCCTTCATAAAGACTAAGCTTCGAGCCGCGCAGACCAGCGGTACGCCGTTGTTGATAGGTTGGCAACGGTCCGTTGTCGCCGGTGAACACCACGATGGTGTTGCTGGCGATTCCCAGCTGCCTCAATCCATCCAGCAATCGTCCCATCTGCGTGTCGTATTCTTCCAGCACTGCTTGGAAATTCCGCTCGCCCTCGCGGTTATTGCCCGCGCCATGCTTTGCTGCAAGTTCTGGGCGCGGAACGAACGGCGTGTGCGTGTCATCGGGCCAGAGATTAACGTAACAAGGTTGGTTCGGGTGACGCTTCAGAAAATCCAGCGTCTTATCCACGAAGAATTTTGTTCGATCCCAGCGCTTCACCTTGTCCTGCGGCGACCAGATCCAGTTCGTTGCCGTGATGTCGGGATGCGGATCGGGGCTTTCATAAGTGCTGGCCCATTCATCGAAGCCGTATTCCTTGATGTGCGGTGCGTTCGTCACATCGCGCCCGCCGCCCATGTGCCATTTGCCGAAATGTCCCGTCGCATAACCCGCGGTCTTCAGCAACCGCGCCACGGACGGAGCCGCCGGATCAAGAAAGTCTACTTGTTCGCACGCCGCATTGCCTTTGCGCTCTTGAAGAAAACTGGTGATCCGCCACCGCGACGGAAACATTCCCGTCGTACAGCCAACGCGACTTGGCGAACAGATGGGCCAAGCGACATAGAACTGAGTGAAGCGGACGCCTTCATGCGCCATACGATCTAGGTTGGGCGTAGGAACAAACTTCCCGCCATAGCTGCCGAGATCGCCCCAACCAAAATCATCTGTGAGGACGAAGATGATGTTGGGCTTCGTTGCTGCCGATGCCCAAGTCGCCGGCAAAAGCGACGCGATGATGAGGCTTAGAAAAATGCGCTTCATGTCAGATATGAAAGACTGGAAATCGAGTCAGCATCTTCAATCTGTTTCCGATTCACTCGCCTGGCCAGCCCGATTTCTTGCTCTCGTTCCGGTGGCTTCATCGAACTTGGCGTTCGCAGCAAAACGCGGCGGCCCAGGAATAACTTGAGCACGCTTTGCCCAAGCCTCCCACTTCGTCCGCATTTCCTTTACTTGCGTCGGTTGATCAGCCGCCAAGTTTTTCAACTCAGTGCGGTCGGCCTTCATGTTGTAGAGCTCCCAGTCACCATTACCGCCTTTGCGGACCAGCTTCCAATCGCCGACGCGAACGGCGGCGTTGCCTTCGTGCTCCCAGAAGATCGCGTCGCGTTGAATCGGTTTGCTGGTGAATGCGGACGCCAAACTTTTACCTTCCATGGGAGTAATGTTGTTTCCATTGAATTCCTTGGGATACGTCGCGCCGCCGACATCTGCCACCGTCGCCATGATATCCACCAAGTGTCCGGGCTCGCTGCGCAATTCGCCCTTGGCTTTAAATCCAGCTGGCCAGTGAACAATGAGCGGCGTCGAGATACCGCCTTCATGATTGAAATGTTTGTAACGGCGGAACGGCGTGTTCTCGAGCGTCGCCCAAGATTGACCGCAGAACACAGTGCTACCAAACGCACCGGGATTTTCGCCTTCCAGACGTCCATTCGGTCCAGACTCGGCATTCCCGCCGTTGTCGCTCATGAAGAGGATGAGTGTGTTATCCAAGACTCCGCGCTGTTTTAGAGCAGCCACAAGTACACCCATCTGCGTGTCCATGCGCGACACGCAAGCCGCGTAGGTCGCCATGATTTGATCAAAACGATCCTTCCGATCCGCCGCAAGCGAATCCCAAGCGGAAACATTTTCAGCGCGCGGGGACATGGGCCAGTTGGCGTCGATCAGCCCCAGCTGCTTCTGACGGGCATAACGCGCCTCGCGGAGTTTATCCCAACCATTGGTGTAGATGCCGTGGCGGAACTTGGCGATGTCTTCCGCAGGCGCTTGCAGTGGGAAATGCGGGGCGTTGTGGGCGAGATACAGGAAGAAGGGCTTTTTCTCCGTGAGTGCTTCGTCGATGAACTTGATCCCGTATTCGGTCCACAAATCGGTGGAATACCAGCCCTTGGGCAACCGCGGATCGTCATTCTCAATCGCGTTACCATTCAGGAAGAGTTTCGCGTTCTTCGCCGCGCCATAGTAGAAGCCACCGCCGGGCGAATTCAGGCTGCGCATGAAGCCGCGATTGTGTGGCGTCACACCCCGCACGTGCCCCACGTGCCATTTCCCAGTCATCGCAGTGAAGTAGCCCGCACCCTGCAACACTTCAGCCATCGTCACACACTGATTGTTCAACCGTCCAGTGTAGCCGGGCAGATTATTGTCCTCATTCATGTGACCAACGCCAGCTTGATGCGGATAAAGCCCAGTCAGCAGCGAAGCGCGCGTCGGACAACACCGACCTGTGTTGTAAAACTGCGTAAAACGCAGACCGTTCTGGGCGAGTGAATCGAGGTTGGGCGTGGGAATTTCGCTGCCATAGCAACCGAGGTCGCTCCAACCCATGTCATCGACAAGGACCACGATAATGTTCGGCTTGGTCGCTCCAGACGCAGCAATCAAACTAAGGCCAAGTAGCAGGGGCGCGAGCCAAAGAGAGTTTCGTTTCATAAGCGATAGAATTATTTGACGTCGGCGAATTGATCCAGCCACTGGGTCTGTGGCCACTGCTTGGTTGGGGCATTTTGCTGCGGCACGCCCGGCGTGCTGCGCCCGTTGCGAATGTAGTCACGCATCAACCGACCGAGACGCTGGACAACTTCGGGATGCTGACTGACCAGATTAGTTTTTTCGGCTGGATCAGTTTGCTGATCGTAGAGTTGAAGGCGTGGCAAGCCTTTCGCGCTATCGCTGCCAGGACGCGGATTGCTCCAACCACCCGAATCGGGGCAGAACACGAGTTTCCATTTCGCTTCCCGGATAGCGAGCGAGCCATTATTGGAACTTTCAACCAGAACCTCCCGCGAACCCGTAGCGGATTTGCTCAAGAGTTGCGGCAGAAAACGGATGCTATCTTCGCCGGCATTATCGGGCAGCTTTGCGCTCAGAAGATCGGCACAGGTCGCGATGAAATCGACCAAGCTGACAAACGCTTCGCTCTTGCTACCCGCCGGCACGTGCGCCGGCCAACGGACGAGCAACGGAATGCGATGGCCACCGTCAAAGATGTCTGCCTTGTGACCGCGCCTGCCAGCGCTGGGGTCGTGCCCGTGTTCCTGCAAGAATTGAAAGCCCGATGCCGGAGCGCACCCATTGTCGCTTGTGAAAATGACCACCGTGTTAGAGGCAATATTGTTCCGTTCAAGCGTTGCGAGAATCTGTCCGATGCTATCGTCAGTCTGCATGACGAAGTCGGCATACTCGCTCAAACCGCTTTTGCCCAACCATTCCTTGGTCGGCGCTGTCGGCGTGTGTGGAGAAGGCAAGGGCAGATAGAGGAAAAATGGTTTTTGTCCCGCGCTGTTTGCGGTGTTTTGTTCGATGAATTCGATTGCTTTGCGAGTCAAGGTTGGTAAGACGTCCACGGCTTCGAATCCGGGCACTTGCGGACCAACACGAGTCTTCTCACCGTCAGCGCCAACCAATCGTCCCGCCGGAATCGTCGGCAAAGCAGTGACGCGATCATTCTCGATGAACACGTAAGGCGGCATGTCCAACGACGCGCTGATGCCAAAGAAATAATCGAAGCCAAGAGTGGTCGGACCGCGCTTGATCGGCTTGGTGAAATCAATCCGCGCGCCTTCGTCGTTCTCTTCTTTGCTCGAAGAAGTGGCGCGACGCTCCCAATCCAAACCGAGATGCCATTTGCCGAGGCAGGCGGTTTGATAGCCGTGCTGGCGCAACAATTCCGCGACAGTCAATTGTCCCGGCTCAATCAAAGGTTTTCCAAACCCACCCAACACTCCGCTCTTCAGCGTGGACCGCCAGTTGTAGCGCCCGGTCAGGATGCTGTAACGCGACGGCGTGCAAACCGCCGCAGTTGAATGCGCTTCGGTGAACGTCATTCCTTGGGCGGCAAGCCGGTCGAGATGCGGCGTCTTGATTTTGCCCTGCGGATTTAAGGCGCTGACATCGCCATAGCCCAAATCATCTGCGAGGATGTAGATGATATTGGGACGAGTGGAAGTTGCACCAGAATCTACGACGACAGCCGTCGCGATCCTAGCAACAGCCATGACAAGAACGCACCATCGAAACGATCTCGGCCATGATGAAAGCTGGTATCTCATGAGAAGGCGGTGCTTCAGTTCGTCATTTCCGCCCGGACTCGCAAGAACAATTTGCTTTGGCCAGCGATGCTCGCCGCCAGCAGTTTCATCGTGACCATCTCATAACCCGGCTTGTCTTCATTCGAAGCGACGCCAACTTGAGTCGGCGTGGTTTCACTCCAAGCCTGCAAATCGGGCGACACGAAATAGCGATAGCGCAATCCATAGTTCGCCGCATTGGTAAGCCGTTGATGCTCGAATTGGAAATCGAACTGCTGCGTCAGAAGCGCTTTCTGCAGCTTGGCAATGGACGGATCGGGCGCGGCGGGGTCGCCACCGAAGGCCCATTCGGCCAGATTGTTGACGCCATCGGCATCTGGGTCGGCACTGGGCGCCGCATCGGTATCTGACAAGCCATATTGCATCGCGTAACTGATCGGCAGACCGCTACTCAAGGGAAGCTTGCGGATGGCGAGATTGTCCATCTGCACAAAGTTGGATGCGCGGGCACTCAAGCCGATGTAGTTGCTGTCATTGTGATCCCATTGGAACGTGCGGGTCAATGAATTCGGGTTCGCCGTATTGATGTCCACTTGCTGTCCATTGAAGAATACGCTGACGGTGACCGTATCGGTCGTTTTGAAACCGGTGGTCGCAAAACTCGCTGTCACCGTTCCAAAATTCGCCCCCACCGGAACGGTGTCTAACAGAATGCCGTCGCTCCAGACTTTGATGTTGCCATTGTAATCCAGTTCGACAAAAAAATCGGCGACCCCGAGATTGGCATTGCCGATCTTACCGCGGAACAGAGTGCCGGTGGTCTGATTGATATCACCGCCAGCCGCAGCCTCGGTGTCGGAAAGTCCCACGGCGACACCAGAGAACCGATTCGCATTGTCCGATCCGTCGCTGTTTATTTCCTGAACCGTCCATTCGACGCTGAAGCCGCCCGCGTTCGTAATATCCGCGCCGATGAAATTATGCATCAATCCGCTTTCGATCATGCCGCCGGGATTTTTGTAGAGCGCATTGCCTGCGACAGCGAGATTCGCCGTTGAACCACTGCCTTCGAAACCCTCATAATAAGTCGCGTTTGCGCTCAACGGCGGAACGCGCGAACCCCACATTCCCGATGCGCTGGCGTCAATGTCACTGTTGTCCGCGCGATTAAACGTATCTACGAACAGATCATTGGCCGTGGGTGCAGGCGAAACCGCTGGGAACAAAGCCACCGGGCTGATGAGTCGGCCTGACGGCACTCCGACCCGCGTCGCCCACGCGTTCCAGTTCGTGACCATTTGCCCCAAGATGGCAGGGTATGCATTTGCAAGATTGGTCAACTCGGTGGGATCAGTATTGAGATCGTAGAGTTCCAGCGTGTTGGCTACGGGACTGCCGCTGAGTGAGGTGAAGTTCTTTGTGACAAGTTTCCAATTGCCGCTGCGCCACGCCCGATTGCCTTCATGTTCAAATCCGAACGTGCGCGGAGTTAAATTCGTGCTGGTGAAGAGCGGCTTCAAACTCATTCCTTCCAACGGCAACACTAAGTGGCTGTTGAATTGTGTCGGATAACTAACGCCAGTCGCATCAACAATGCTAGCCATGATGTCGATGAGATGCCCGGGCTGATTATCCCATTGATTGGTGCGGGTGAGTCCTTGGGGCCAATGTACAATCAGTGGCGTGCGGATGCCGCCTTCCTGGTTGAAGTGCTTGAACAGTCGGAACGGCGTGTCATTCACGTGCGCCCATCCGCCGCCGAGATAGATCACCGGTTGACCGCTCAGCCCCATGTTGTTCAAGGCTGTGCCCGTCAGTGGAGTTGCGTTGGGCGTGCCACCCGTCTGACCAAACACCGCGCCTTCATGATTGCCGCCGTTGTCGCTCATCACAAAAATCAGCGTGCTATTCAGTTGACCGAGAGCACGAAGACGTTCCACCACCCGACCAACATTGTTGTCGAGTTTCTGAACCATCGCGGCATAAATCGCCATGCGTCGAGCAAGGTCTGCCTGTCGATCGGCGGCCATGGTATCCCACGCAGGAATCGCTTCCGCTCCGATGGAATTCCAAGGAGCAGTGCCTTCGTTTGGCGAGAGCACGTGCCGGGCATCGAGAACGCCTTGCGCCAGAATGTTGGAATAACGAGCATCGCGGATCACATCCCAACCTGCAGCGTACACTGGCGCGTTGGAGTTGACCCAGCTTTGCGGCGCTTGAATCGGGAAGTGCGCCGAGCCGAATGGCATGAAAAGGAAGAACGGCTTGTCGTTCGAATGCGTGACGGAACTGTTGTTCACGAAATCCAAAGCATAGTCGCCCAAGGCGTCGGATTGATAGAACTCGCCCGAAGCATAGATGCGATTGGTCACTTCACCATTGCTGGAAATGAACGTGTAGAGATTAGTGTTCCATGTGTCCTCACTGTGCGAGGTCGCGTTCGCGTAACGCCAGACTTGATCGAATCCGCGGGACTCTGGCGCGAGCGCGCCACCACCGAGATGCCATTTACCCGACATGTAAGTGCGATAACCATTCGCCTTCAGCAGCTCTGCAATCGTCACGTTGTTATCATTGCGCAGATTCGGTAACGCCTGCGATGGATCAACGGCGACTTGGTGCGTGTAAAGCCCGGTGAGCAGCGCGCAACGCGTCGTGCTGCAACGAGCCGTATTGTAGAACTGGCGAAAGCGCAATCCACCCGCCGCCAGCCGATCGATGTTTGGCGTGGGAATCTCACTGCCATAACAACCCCAATCGGAGAACCCTTGGTCGTCCGCAAAAATCACGATCACGTTAGGCTGCTTCCGCGTAATGACGAGGCTGTAATCTTTGGTCAGAGAATTATCGGGCGCGGTGGCACTCACCACGACGAGGTTTGTTCCGGGGTGCAGCGCAATGAGAGAACTCGTCGCGCCCGAGGCTATGAGATTGGTCGTGGTAGCGGTAATAATCCGAATGCTTGTAGTATTGGTCGCGCTAACCGGAGTGAGGGCGATGGTGTTGTTGGTGTAAGGGAGTTGAACCGTGTAGTTGTATGTGTTCGAAGTAAACGAAGGCGTTAGCGTTCCAACACTGAGCGCGAGACTTACCAAATCACCTCCGGATACTGAAGGCGCAGGCAATACTCCAACTGTACCATCCACAGCGAGTTTGTTCGTCCACAACAAGCCTATGCCTGGAGTCGCCGGCGATATGACTAAAGCCTGCCCGTTTGACAACGGCTTGCTGAAGAATTTGAAGCTGTCGCCCGCAGCGAAGGCCGGACCAAGATTACTGATAAAAACGCTTCCATTGCCAGCGTTGGTAAGCGCGCCGCTGCCTTGCACGTAGTCATTGGTCGCCGCAAGCGACTTGTCGACGTCCAACATCAAATCTCCTTTCAGCGTCAGGTTGTTTTGCAAAGTCAAAATTCCAACCGCTTCGCCCGGCGCAAGGGCTGCGTTGGCTTGCACTGTGACTGAGGCAGTAATTACTCCGGAGCCACCCAACACACCTCCAGCGACGTTCACTGCGCCGCTGCCATTAAGCTGCCCGGAAATCAACAGCGTTCCGTTGCTGACGATGGTCGTGCCGGAGTAGGTGTTGTTGCCTGAGAGGGTGAGCGTGCCGGAGCCGAGTTTGGTTAGGCCCCCAGAACCCGCCGCCTGCAGGTTCTGTGCGATCGTGATGTTGAAGTTCGTCGTATCAATGATTGCGCCGCCGTTCTGCACGTTGGCGGTGAGCAATCCTTGCATGAACGTCGTCAAACTACCCGTCGGCTTCAATGTCCCACCGTTGAAGTTGAAGACCGCATTGGTCGCACCAGCATTCCCTTGCCGCACTTGCGCGATCCACAATGTGCCCCCATTCAAGTTATACGTGCCATCCGCATTGGCAGAGTTGCCAATCGTCACCGTGTTGCCGCTGCCGGCGCTGCCCCACACCAAGCCCCCGTTCTGGTTGAACACTGCCGTTGCACCAGCCACCAAGTCACCGACTAACACGCTCACGTTCGCGCCGTAAAGTTCCAGCGTGCCAGAACTGATGTCCGCCCGGCTCTGACTTCCTGTGCCTGCGATTGCGCCGATGCCTGTTCCGTTGTGGCCCATGCGGAAGTTGCCACCCCCACCAATCCGGATCGTCCCGTTGTTGGTGATCTGCACCGCTACGGTTGAACCGGTAGGGGGTTTGAACCGGAAACCATCGTTATTAGCGTCCACCAACGCGGAGTTGCCATCCACGATCACGGTGCCTTGGAACAAATCCATGCCGCGGGTACTTTTAGCGCTGTTCATGATGCGCACCGTGCCGCCGTTGGTGAGGTTCAACCACCCGACGGCCGTGCCACTGGCAGCCGTGTTGGTCACCGGCCCGGTCAGGCGGAGTTCTGTACCCGGCGCGATGAAATAGTAGCGCCCGCCAGGTGCAGTAGTAATGAGGGGGCAGGCGATGGTGTTGATGCCGGCCAGATTCGTGAAGAAAGCGGTGGTGGAGCCGGCGCTGGTCAGGGTGTTGCCATTCAAAGTGAAGCCGCCATTGGCAAACTGCATCCAGCCCACCGTGAGATTGCTGATGTTGTTGGTATTATTCTGTTGGGACGCCCCTGTGAAAATCAGGTTGTCGTTGTTCACCGGCGCCGTCCCGCCCCAGTTGCCACCAGTCCCCCAATTGCCATCAGCGCCGCCACCATTCCAGGTCCGATCAGCTCCGTGGCTGTGGATCGAGACAACACCTAGAGCGAGGACAAACAGGAGTGAGGCGGAAATGTTTTTTCGGACAATCATATTGAAACGGAAGCGGCAACGGTTTGAACTTCTTGATAACAAACAGCTCGATCACCAGTAGCCTTGGATCGTTGTTTGTAGAAAATCGCTTTGCTGAGGATTCGCTGGGTTGTTAAATGGACTCACTGTATGCGGCAAGGCTGTGGCGGCTTTTTTCCACTGCACGGAACCATCAAGGGCCGCCACATTGTTTCCTTCCATGCCGAGGTCTATGGGGGTTATCAAGGACCCAGTGCCAGTTACTTTTAATCCGCTTTTGGCGTGGGGCGTGCGCGTATAAGGACTGCCCAATCCGCTGCCTCTTTCGCTGACATCAGCGAGCAACATCATGTAGGGTGTCAACTTATCTGTAGTCTTCCGTGGGGAATCCCAAGGCGCGGGTTGCGAGCCGTAGCTCATATTGCGTGGCCGGGCATCTGTGGCGGTGTTCAATCCCCATAACGAGTAATACCCCAGTCGCCCGCGATTACCGCCAGCGTCTACATAAACCATCCCGGGATTGCCTGTGAAAGCCGGATCAACAAAAGGAGTATAATTCGGGCACTGCAACGAGTTGGTCCCCATTTTCATGGAGGAAATAAAATATTGAAACGTTGGCAAGGTCACCCAGACCAAGTGCGAGGCTGCTGCCGGGAAATTATCGCCGTTGTCGTCCGCATACATCAAGGCCGCCAAGCCCAATTGGCGCAAATTGGACTTACAAACAGTGCGTTTTGAAGTCTCTTTGGATTTTGCCAACGCCGGCAGGAGCAAGGCTGCGAGAACAGCGATGATGGCGATTACCACGAGCAATTCGATGAGCGTAAAAGCATTTCGGCGCGGGTGTGATTTGCCGCTTTGCTTGGATGGTTCTTGCTTCATGGACGTTTCCGAAGGCTAGGCTGGTCATGAATGCCCGTCCATCGTCCGAAGCGATGACTAAATTTGCATCAAAAACCGGAAAGGCGGTGCTTGATGGTTTGAATTTCTGCGGAGATTGGAAATTTGCCCTCGCTGGATATACCCGCGGTATCTGTCGCGTCACGCAAACAAGTTCTCGCACATCTTTAACTGTTAGATCGCTGGTACGTGGGGGAATTGCCGCCGACCAGCCACGGCGCTTGGCATATCAAGCTTGGGTCTGCTTCGCGCCCGGTATGCGCGAGGTTGAGGTTTCAGCAGACAGACTTGGCCCGCTAACAAGGCACAGAACAAAATCAATGTCAGGAAGGGGTAATCTGTTTTAAAGGACCCGAAACAACGCGGGAACAATGTTGGCATTCGCTGTGTAGCCACTTAGGGCGGCATGAAAACTCCATCTGGGTCGGTTAAATTCAGCATATTCACATGACGTTGACGTTTGCCATCCAGCCAAGGCGGTTAGGCGCTTGGTCGCTTCGAGATATTGCCTGGCTGTGTTTTCTTCTGATTGCCGCTCTTTCCACTACTTGCCAGATTTCCGTTCAAGCTGCGACGTTGACGCTCAACGTGGACCAACGCGGCGGTGATTTGAAGAAGGCTGGTTTGGGCACATTATTCGGCGTGGTATCCAACAACGTCGGCCCGTGGAAATTTTACCTGACCAATTCGCTGCTGTTCGTCTCGGAACATCAAGGTCGCATCGGCGACAATGGGCGTGTGCCGCCCAGCACCGAAGCGGTTGCCCCGGTCATTCGTGGCACAAAGATCAAAATGATTTGCCGCTTCGGTGATTTGTGCTACGGCTGGGCGCCGTATAAATGGCCGGGACTGGACAGTTCCTGGCTCAGCTCTGGCACAACCTATAGTTGGATGCAACAGGTCACGAATGCCTGCTACACAATCAAGACCAACTATCTCGATGTCGTTTACGCTATTGCTATCTTCAACGAGCCCGAGACGCAGTTGGTAGATGCGAATTTCCTCAACGACCCGAATATCCAAGGCACGACGCAGTTGCAGCGCATGAACTTCGTCTGGGCCAAGACGCATCAAGTCATCCGCTCGATTCTGCCGACTGTGAAGATCATGGGGCCAAACTACGTGGATTATCGCCCGCAGTATTATTCCAGCCACCAGACAATGATGCGCGACTTTCTGACCAACGCCATGGCTACCGGTACCGTGCCTGATGTTATCGGTTGGCACAGTCTTTACGACGGCAATCCCACCGGCCTACGCATCGCCTTGCAGAATTATTATAGCCCGCTCGAAATTTCGCTTGGTGTGCCGGGCGCGCCGCTGCCGATGGCGTGCGAAGAATACGGCATCAACAACGGCGCGTTCGAGGGCATTCCCGGACAAGTCGTACGTTACTGGGCGGAGTTTGAACGGGCCGGAGTGGACTTCGGTTGCATGGGCATCTACCAAAACGGCGGCGACCTCGGAAATATCATGCGCGGCACGATGTGGGATAACACGCCCGAACCGAATGCTGGCTGGTTCATGTTCAACTGGTATCTGCAGATGCAGGGCGAATACATTCCCATCATCGCGAGCGGGATTGATGGTGTTGCGAGTTGGAATTCCACCAATCAAACACTCACCTGCCTGTTTGGCGGAGCGGATGGAAACACGTCTCTTCAAGTCAACGGCATTGGCGCGCTCGGCATGGGCAGCACCGTACGCGTGAGACTCGACATGGCTTACTGGACAACGAACAGCAATGTCGCCAACGACGATGCCGCGTGTGGCGGTGATCCGCAAAGCGGCGGCTATAACATCTACGACCGCAATTTTAATCTCAACGCGAGCGGCAACATCACCATTCCGGTCAATGCCGTGGAGGGCGTTTATCATGGCTATCGCGTGACGATTTCTCCGGCGGCGAGCCCCGATGTTTATCCGACGAAATATGAAGCTGAGCAAGCGACCTATAATCACGTCGTGCTGCACAATGGCGCGGATGGCCAGTATCAGGCTTCTGGCGGCGCTTATCTTGGCGGCATAGATTTCCCCGACAGTCTTGTGTGCTTCCGCGTCACTGCGCCTTCGAATGGTTTGTATGATACGTTCATTCGCTATGCCGCGGGGCTTGGTGGCGCGACGCACAACATCATCGTCAACGGCCAGCCGCAAGGCGCGGTTTTTTATCCGGGCACGATAGGCTGGGCCAACGCGCAGATGCGGACGGCAGTTTATCCGGTATCGCTGGTGCAGGGGATGAACGAAATTTTATTCACGCGGGGGACGAACTTTGCTGAACTCGACTTTATTGATGTGCGTGCCAGTCGGCATTTTTACGAAGCGGAACTGGCGACTAATAATCACGTCAATCTGAAGTCGTTCAATACCTGTTACATCCCCAACTGTGTCGGGAACATTGATTTCGCGGACAGCTATGTTGATTTTGGCATCACTGTTCCGGTGACGGGCGCTTACAACCTGCGCGTGGCCTACGGCAATGGTTCGGGCAGCACTGCGACGCATCTTGTAACTGTAAATGGCACAAACGCTGGCAGTGTGAGTCTGCCGCCTTCGGGTGGCTGGCTGGGCGGCGGCTGGCTGTCGGGCAGCAATCCCAGTTTGGTGACAAGAACCAGCACGTTACCGGTCACGTTGACGAGCGGGTTCAACACAGTTCGGTTGACGAAAGGCAACAATTGGGCGGAGCTGGACTACATCTTTATCCAACCCGCGAGCAATCTGACGCCGGCCGTTCCGATGCTGTCCATCACGCGGAGCAGCGCGACGAATGTGACGATCTCCTGGCCGACGCCGGGCACTGGCTATTGGCTGCAACAGATTTCTGATCCCACCAAAACGAACTGGTCAAACGTGATGAACGCAATCTCTGTTGTCGGCAACCAAAATCAGGTGACTGTTCCATTGACTTCCAGCAACACATTCTTTCGACTGTTTCCATGAAGTTTAATAGCGCGTGGCGTAAAACTGTTTGGCTCATTGTCGCCGTGTTGTCGTTCTGCTTTTTTTGGCGTTGTCCGGCGCAAAATTTTACCAAGCCGCGCGTGTTCTTCAGCGACACCAATTCCGTCCTCAGTGCGCGCGTCAAAGATCCCAGCGTAGTTCGCTTTCAGGGCAAGTATTGGATGTATTATTCTGCGTGGCTTACCCAGGCCAAGATCACAGTTGGCATCGCGACGAGTGACAACCTGCTGGATTGGACGCCGCAAAGTTTGCTACCTCTAGTTGGGGAACATAAGACCAATGGCATTGCCGCGCCCGGCGCATTCGTCTGGAGCAACCGCATCCACCTCTTCTATCAAAGTTATAACAACGGCACGAACGATTGCATTCAGCACGCGTGGTCAAGCGACGGCATTAACTTCACGCGCGACCCCTCAAATCCCATCGTCAAACCAACGGGCAATTGGAACAGTGGTCGCGCGATTGACGCCGAGGTAAAGGTAGTTGGGACAAATCTCTTTCTGTATTGGGCCACACGTGATCCGCGCAGCGTCACGCAAATGCTTGGACTTTCAGTTGCTCCGCTGAACAGTGATTGGTCGCACCCACAATGGACACAACTCAGTACAAACGGCCCATTGTTGCAGCCATGCGTACCGACCGCATTGGACGTGGCGGCTGGCTTGCCCGCAGCGAACATCGCGTGGGAAGGCAAATGCATCGAGGCTGCCGCACTGGCGGAACACGGCGGCTATTACTATCTGTTTTACGCAGGCGGCTACAACAACGCGCCACAACAGATCGGGGTGGCGGTAAGCCGCAATGGGATCAATTTCAAACGCATGTTCAACGGTGCGCCGCTATTGAAACGTGGTGTGAAAGGCACATGGAATTACAGCGAGTCCGGTCATCCTGGCGTGTTTCAAGATGCGGACGGACGTGATTATCTTTTCTACCAGGGCGATAATCTGGAATTGAAACTCGAATGGCGCATCTCGATGTTGCCCGTGAGGTGGAAGCAGGTAGGCGCCGGACTTCCTGACGAACCCGTGTTGGATCTCTCATTGCAGTGATTGTAGCCACATAGGGCTACATGACGGGGTGGCGTGGTTGGTTAAAGTAGTGTCACGCCTATGTCCAACCGCTCATTCAACCGTTGCTCGAAATTTTCCGAAGCGTTCACCTTGATCGAACTGCTCGTCGTTATCGCGATCATCGCGATTCTAGCGGCTATGCTTTTGCCCGCACTGGCCAAGGCTAAATCCAAAGCGAACCGCACCATCTGCGTCAACAATCAGAAGCAGCTCAGCATCGCGTGGATGATGTATTACGGCGATAACGACGACAAACTTGTCGCCAATCTCTGGGTGGCGAGTGCGCCAGCGCGGAGTCTGCCGGGCTCGTGGGTGCTCGGGAATGCGAACGTGGACACCGACCAGACTAACATCACTGCGGGCACCATTTATCCCTACATCAACAGTCTTCGTGTCTATAAATGTTCCGAAGATAAAAATACATTCACCAGTAATCCTGGGATCGGTCGCTATCGCTGTTTTTCGATGAGTTGCTATCTGAATGGCCCTGACCCCGGCTCGCTTAGCGGCATCAAGCCGCTGAAAAAATCGGTGAACCTGCGAAAGCCCACAAACACGCTCGTTTTCATTGACGAGGATGACAATACACTTGATGACGGGCATTTTCTCTATCCCTACGCGCTTTCTGCGGCCCGTGGCGATCAATGGGTGAACGTTCCTGGTTTTCGACATGCAAACGGGAGCGTGCTCTCATTCGCAGATGGCCATGCCGAATACTGGAAATGGAAAAGCTCACGGCCTTCCGTGGCGCAGATCGGGACCGCCATGTTTGGCCCGGCATTGAAAGATATCGAGCGCCTCGCGGCAACTTCGCCGCAAAATCCAAATAACTAGAACGCCAGAGTCGTTCGCGTGTCTTAACCAAACTCCTGTTGTCGTGAATCGACGAGATTTTCTGTCCTCCATAGGTGTTGCCTCGCTGGCGGCGGGCGTTCCTTTGTCCAGCTTCGAGGTTCGTGCAGACGAGCTGGCGTCGCTCGCAACCTCGCGCCCCAAGCAGGTTCTTCAAACGTTTGATTACCGTGGGGTCAAGTTGCTGGCGGGGAGGTTTCGGCGTCAGGTGGAGCAGGCGCGTGAGACGTATTTCAATCTCTCCAGTGACGATATCTTGAAAGGCTTTCGGCGTGAGGCGGGAATTGCCCGCGCCGGGCAATGATTGAAAGACTAGGCGAAGAAGTCGTTGAACGCCGCGTTCGGTCAGTGGCTAAAACGGTATGGCGCGGGATGAGTTGTGCGCTGAACGACTATCGCGTTGCGCGAGAAGGCCGTCGCATTAAGCAGACGGATGGAAGACTACCGTCAGCGCGGATGGCCGCTGTCACATGGAGACATACTCGTGAAAAAATGGCGTGCAGTATCGTGGACATGGCGATTTACGCGGACTACGATCCCGATCTCAAACTCCTTGAACGGATCACCACTTGGGCAGACCGCCGATTTGATCGCTCGCGCAGTACCGGCGATTACGAGTGATCGCGATGGGCGGCGTCCGCACGGTTACATTGGAGTGGTATACGCTCCCCGAAAATCTTTACCGCGCCTATCTGCTCACCGGCAAAGACATCTTCAAGACGTTTGCTGACCAGTGGCTTTATCATAGCTATTGGGATCGCTTCGAGAACAGTTCCGTTCCAGCGGGGGCGAGTTTTCTGCATTCCTACAGTCACATCAACACCTTCAATAGCGTGGCGATGGCTTACGCGGTCACGGGCGAACCACCGAAACTTCAAATACTTGAAAAACGCCTACGAGTACGCGGTGAACACGCAGGCTTACGCGAGTGGCGGTTACGGCCCGGGCGAATGGAGTGTGCCTGCGGATGGGAGTCTGGGGCGTGCTCTGGAGATTCGCTCGGATACGGCGGAGATTCCCTGTGATAGCTGGGCTGTCTTCAAAATCGCGCGACACCTTCAGGTCTTCACAGGCGCAGCATATTATGCGGATTGGATGGAATCACTGCTCTACAACGGCATTGGTGCAGCGCTGCCGGTGTTGCCGGATGGACGCACGTTTTACTACGCAGATTATCGGCTCGGTGCGGCAACCAAGCTGTATCACTGGGATGAATGGCCGTGCTGCTCGGGCACGTATCTGCAAGCCGTCGCGGATTATCACAATCTCATCTATCTGCGTAACAACAGTGGACTATTCGTGAATCTCTTTGTGCCATCGGAGGCGACTTGGAATCACAACGGACAGCAGGTGACAGTGCGGCAAGAAACCCAATTCCCTGAAACAAACGAAGTGCGCTTTACGATTCAATCCGCGCAGCCAGTGAAGCTCGCGTTGGCGCTGCGCGTTCCGGATTGGTCGAGTGAATTCAAGTTGAAGCTCAGCACACGCGAAACAATTCAATCTCAAAAGGACGCGGCGGGCTGGATGGTGGTTGAGCGCGAATGGCAGCCGGGAGATTCCTTGATGCTGCAATTGAATCCCGAGCTGCGATTGTGTCCGGTGGATGCGCAGCATCCGCGGCGTTGTGCGGTGAAATATGGGCCAGTGTTGCTCGCGCAAGAAGCACGCTTCACCTATCCACTTGCGCTTCGCGACGGAAAGCTCGCCGAGAAACTCAAGCGTGATGGTGATGACCTCCGCTTCGTCGTGAACGATGATGGCGGTGGTGGCCAAGGTCCGGGGCACTTCGTGCCGTATTACGAAATCCCCGAGCGTCTGCCCCACCGTGTTTATTTCGATCTCGACGCGCCCCGATTCCTTTAGTCACCGCAGCCAACGCGTGTAGCCGCTTAGGGCTACATGACAGAAAAAGCAATCCGCGATACACCAGCAGTCGTCATGAACCCAACTCAGCAGCGCTCGGCGCCCGTCATTTTGCCTCGTCGGTAATTCTCACACCCACACCAAAACAAACCAACTATGATTAAACCCAACACACTTCGTTTCGCATCGGCATTCGCTATGCGTGCCATGCTTCGGCGCACTGGCGCGTGGTTGCTCGCCGGATTTGCGGCGTTGACCCTGGCGCATGCGCAAACCCTTCAATTCAACTTTCCTTTTGACGACGCCGGCACGAGCACGACCAGCTCAGGCGCGGCGGGCGCAATCACTTTGAATACTGTGAACAATTCCAGTGTGGCGGTGGATTTGCATGGAGGCGTAGGCTCTGGTCTTGGCGGTGGACAGGCATTGGACTTCGGCAAAGTTTGTTTCGCGCAGAACGGCACGCCGAGCGGCTTGGCGTTCATCACCAACAGCGCGAATCTCGGTCTGGGCAACGTCTCAAACTGCACGGTGGTGCTGTGGTTCAACTTTGCCGGCAACAACATCAATAACCCGCCGCGCTTCTTCATTCTCGGTACCAACGGCATTACGGACGGCGCGGGCGCCGGGCAAAGCTCGATCGGCTTCCAATTGCAAAGCAGCAGCCAGTTGCAGTTCGGCATGGGGCAGAACGGTGCGACGGCGGGGTTCAATGTTACGTTTGAGCCGCGCGTGAACGGCCAGATTCCCATTTCACAATGGGAGTTCGTCGCGCTCGTTTATGACACCGCAATCTCCAACGGCGTGTTCAGCGTTTATACGGGCGACATCAACACCGCACCAATGCAAGTTGCGACCAACATCCTTGTGAACAAAGGACCGCTCACGCTCGGGACGGCCGGGTACGCTGCTGCTGGGCAATCGCCTGAACTACCAGCGCGGTTTTTGGGTAAGATGGCGAATTTGCAGTTTTACACGGGGGCGGCAAGCTCTTCATTCGTCTCGAATGTCTGGGCACAGATTGCGCCAGCCAACGTGATCAAGCTTTCGTCCGCCACGGGCGCAGATGTTGGTTCTAACGCCGTGTTAAACGTGAGTGTTCCGAACGGCGTGACAGCGCTGGCTCCACTCACAATTGCGTTATCTTCCAGCAACACCGCCGTTGTCGCCAGCACGAGCATCACGCTGCCCATCGGCGTAACGTCATCGAATGTAAATCTGCCCATTCTCAGCGTCGGCAACGCGTTGGTGGTTGCAACCGGCGCCGGTGTTGGCACGGCTTCAACGAAAATTGCCGGGCTGAATCAATCCGGCCTCGTCAATCGCTGGGTCGGCGACGATTTCGTTCCTGGCAGCAGTTGGGTGGATCGTGTGAGCAGTGTTGCGGCGGTGCTGAATGGCAATTCGACCGCGACTTTGATTGCTGGTGCGTTTGGTTCTCACGCAGGCGTTGCGGAAACCAACAATGCAAACACCGTCACTGGCAATGGCTTCATCATCCCGGCGGGCACGGCCTTCGGCGCAGGCGCAGTGGTGACGAATTTCACTGTGGCCATCGCTTTCAAACCCACCGCTGCCGGTCCGATTCAGGGCGGTTATTACAACAATGCGAATATCATGGGTTACGACATCGGCGGCGCAGGCCAGCCCGACTGGGGCATCGCTTGGGGCGGCAACGATGGCACACAAGGCGGCTTGGAAATTGACGGCGGCGTCGGGCGTGTCGGAGGTGATAGTCGCACGGTGCAACTCGCGGGTAATCCCACCGCGCTGAATGTCACGCACGCAGCAGTAATGCAGGTGAACAATGCTGACGGTACGCATCGCCTCTGGATCGATGGCGTGCAGGTCGCCGTGAATGGTGGCCTGAGCTTTTTCGCGATGGGCACGAACAACAACATCAACTTGCTGTCGCCGATTTATCCGTTCGCTCCCTATGGCGTGTTCCCCGGCTCGCTGGCGGAAATCCGTTTTTACACCAACGCTCTCGTGGATGGCGCGGGTCTCAGCGCGAACTTGAAGAACACTTACGCGGGACTATTGCCAATTGTTCTGGCAGCGCAACCGGTCGCGGCAGATCCGGGCAGTGCAGGTGCGGTTCTGGTCACGATTCCCACAGCCTCCAGTCAGACCGGTCCGTTCACAGTGACGCTCTCTTCGGATAATGCCGCAGTAGTGGCAAACCGAACCGTCACGCTGCCGCAAGGAACTACGAGCACGAACGTAAGCTTCACTGTGCTCGGCATCGGTAAGGCGACCGGGGTCGCGGAAGACGAAGACGTTTCCGACGCCCATTGTGAACTCATCGAACCTAGAATCGTGGCCGAGGAACTTATGAATCACCCTTTGCTGAAGGTAATTACGGATCAATTGGAAGATTCGACGTGCATCGTCCACTCGAACGGGCCGGGGAAAACCCTGCGGCAATAGGACGACCAAGGACTCTATCTAAAGGCGTTCAAGCCTGGCCAATCAGTGAGTTCCCCGCCGCGGTCATACTGAGCGGAGGAGGAAACGATCTCATTCACTGGGAGAGTTCCAGCAGCGGGCTGTCGACGATTTTTCGCAACGGAAAGGGATCGGCCGATCCAATCGACTATATCGATAACAATGCCCTCGAGTGAGTTCTTCACCGAGTACAAGCGCCTGCTCACCAAGTTTGCCAGGAGTGCGGGCCAAAAGCAAGAACACGAAGATGCTCACGCACTGCTACGATTACCTGCGTCCGACCCGATTCAGCGGATTCCCAGGCTTCGGCGGGCCCTGGATCTACCCCCAATTGCAAGCGGTGAAGGCCCCTCAAGGCCTGCACAACGCCATCTCACATGAGCTGATCGACCGCTGGAACACGACTTGTTCAACCGTCTGCCGAAGCCTCGGGATCACGTACATCAATCTGCGAGGCGTGGCCAAGCGCGATGAAGACTGGGCAGATGGATCCATCCTAAGAGCTACATTTTCGAGGAAATGGCGGAACTTTCTCCAAAAAGCTGCCGAAATCCTAACATCGTATTTTCTAAGACCAGACCAACTACCCCACCACCTCCAGCTCGCTATGCAACATCTTATCTCCTCTCCCCACCGGGCAAAGTCCTCCTGGCTCAGCGTCCTTTTCGTCTTCATCGCACTCTGTGGCACGGCGCCGGCCCGCGCTGCCGACAGCGTCACTTGGTCGGCTATGACGACGAAATTGCCATCAGCACGTTCGAGCACCGCGACGGCGCGAGCTCTCGAGCAACCGAAATCACTATGCTGGTAGGCGGTTGTGCTCCAGGGCCGCCTGAAGGACCGAAATTCCGGGCCAATCACCCTAACTGCGACTGGTGCCAAGTTCAGCGGCAGAATTGCCATCAACTATGGCACCAAGAAGATTGGCCTGAACGGGACCTTTAGCGCAAGTGGCTTCTCGAAGAGGAAGGAAACCTTGATTCAGGCTAAGGAACTGACTGGGCTGCATTTAGAAGAATCTGCCATGGGCACACGCATTCCAGCATCCTCGGAGATCAAGCACACTTACCAGGTCCTTCGCCTCGGCTTCAGATCGAGAGAAGAACTGCACTGGAGGAGAAACTCTTACTCGGCAATCGAAGGTTCACGGCTGCCGATCTGGCCAAGGCCAATGTGAAGTCGCTCCAGTGGTTTTCTCCGCAGTGGAAAGGACGTGTTCTTTATTGTCCCGAAAGGGGCAGCGCTATCTAGCCCTTGTCATGGCGCTAGAAGACGATTCGATGGAATACGTGCAGACGATCCAAGTGCAGTCGAAGGTCATCTATCAAGTGATGGATTC
>JASGKY010000025.1:0-249524 GCA_049840435.1 Verrucomicrobiota bacterium
TCTACTGATGAAGTGCTTGGAGTATTTGTGAAGGGTGTCGGGCCCCGATTCGATACGAAGGCTTTTGGTGTGAACATGGTGGAAGGAACCTTCATTAGTTTTCCGGATTCTACGTATGCACCAGAAGTAGTCGTCAGTCGAACCATCGCAGACAAACTGGATGCAAAGGTGGGAGACCAACTTGTCATTCACTTCTTCCAGGATCCGCCTCGCTTCCGACGACTCAAAATCACCGGCATCTATGAGACCAATCTCTCTGAATACTTTGATGGACGTTTCATCATTAGTGATATTCGTATGATTCAAAGGCTGAATGATTGGTCTGATAGCATCGCAGGCGGGCTTGAAGTTTTTGTAAGCCAGGAAGAACAGGCGGAAGTTGCGCAGGAAGAAATCGGCGAATCAATGGATTTCGACTTGTCTATTGAACTGGTGAAAGACAAATTCATTCAGGTTTTTGAGTGGTTAAATCTGGTCAGCCGTCAGGTGAACATCCTACTCGGAATTATTCTTATCGTTGTGTGCGTTAACATGATTTCGATCGTTTTGATTTTGGTGATGGAGCGAACGCAGATGATTGGAATGCTGAAAGCGATGGGAGCTCGGAACGGTTTTATCCGGTCGATATTTGTATTCAACGGCATCAACCTTATTATCAAGGGACTATTGTTGGGAAACGTTCTTGGTCTTGCTGTTTGCTTCCTGCAATGGAAGTTTCAAATCGTTAAACTCAATCCTCACGACTACTACATGAGCTATGTTCCTATCGGATGGCACTGGGATGTGGTGATCGTTCTGAACCTGCTAACGTTTGTCGTAGTGACAATGGTGCTACTTGTGCCGACGATGGTCATTGCGAGAATCAATCCAATCAAATCGATCCGTTTTGACTGACGCATTTAGATGACAAACTCGAATAATTTCCTATTTTTGCTTTAATCAGGGAGCCCACCCGATCCGAAAAGTTAAAGTTATGCAGCTAAAATTTAAGAATCCGGTCCGACCGGACTTGACCAGTACTATTCAGAAGAGAAACCGTCGATTACAGGCGTTCTTTAATGCAAAGAATCTGGATGTTCGTTTACACGGTGACGCACAGAATCCTTTAATGGTGTTGTGCGGTTGCGTTGGCTTGTCGTCGTACGTTCACAATTTCGACCTTAGAATGTTGGATAAACCCAACCAGGGAGAGGTTTTGAAGATCTTCAAGCTGACCGAGATTATTCAGGGAACACGCGAAGAGATTGTTGAATGGTTGCAGCAGTATCCTCAGATGCCGCTGTATCGCATCCAGCACAAAGACAGTAAACTGTACTTGTGCGGCTTCAACTTTGTAGATCGCGAACAGAAACTTGGCCGCTATCCGGTGTTTGCGCGCGAAGACTACCACATTTATAAACAACGGGAAGCAGCAGATGACATTCTGAATATGCTAAAGGAGGACGGCTACGAAGTAGAGATCTCAGAGCCTGATCTGGAACTTGTAAAGTCGCACGTTGGACCGGTGTCGTTCGTTGGATACCAGGAGTAATTTAGAATTTGACAATTGACAATTGATAATTATTAGGGCCCTGCTGGGGCCCTTTTTATTTCAGGAGTTCCAGAAGATTGATGATACCTGTTCCAACCTTAATTTGTTCGAATCTTTCGTTGAGATACGTGCCTGCAATTGATGTAAATACCGTTATCAACAACAACGGGCCCAACTGGCCCGCACTAAATTCTCAATTCTGAATTCTGGATTCTGGATTTCTATGAGTAGCTCTTCTTCAGTCTCGTCTGTGTCGACTGGCCGAAAGGGATGAACTTCTTGAACCAGCTTTGAATGGTCATCTGAAGTACTCCAAAGAATGCTTCCTTAAAAATACCGGCAGACATTTTGGATTCACCGCGTGTACGTTCCGTAAAGATAATCGGAACTTCGGTAAGGTTGAAACCCAACTTCCACGCAAGGAATTTCATTTCTATCTGAAACGCGTAACCAACGAAGCGAACCTTATCAAGAGGAATTGTTTCCAGCACATGGCGACGGTAGCAGAGAAATCCTGCAGTCGTGTCGCGGATAGGCATACTTGTAATCAGACGCACATAGCTGCTGGCGAAATAGGAAAGTAGCACACGACCGATCGGCCAGTTTACTACATTAACGCCTGTTGCATAGCGGGAGCCAATTGCGACGTCACTTCCCCGCTCAGCACAGCTGAGGTATAGATTTACGAGATCCTTTGGGTCATGCGAAAAGTCGGCGTCCATCTCCAGGATGTAATCATATCCTTTCTCGATGGCGTACCGGAACCCTGCAATGTAAGCAGTCCCTAGTCCGAGCTTTCCTTTTCTGCGAACCATATGAAGCCTCACCTCATCGGTGTTATACTCTTGCTGCATTTGCTCAACAATCTCAGGAGTTCCGTCAGGCGAGTTGTCATCAACGATAAGGATGTGAAAATCCTTAGGCAGACCAAAGACAGTATCAATCATCGCGCGGATGTTTTCGCGCTCCTTATAAGTAGGAATGATGACGATGGCGTTCTTCACTTGAAGGGATGGCTTTTGACAAAACTATAAAAACTCATCATTTTAACAATCGATTCCGGAAGTTGGTTTACTTTTTTTCCGAACCCGGTGACTATAATTTTTTTACGGCGATTTTGGCCTGTTTTGCCAGGCATTCCCAGTGAACACCGGGGGTCTCATTAAGAAAAAAGGACGGGAGGTTGTGTCAACCACCCGCCCTTCAGGCGTCCGTGTACCGTGCAAGAATGTGAGTCTAAACAGCTTCTGCTAATTGAACGGACTTCGATAATTTCTGTTGAACATCAGCGGGCACAGATGCGTAGTCAGTGAAGTGCTGAGTAAATCTTGCACGTCCCTGCGACAGCGAACGGAGCGATGTTGAGTATCTGTCAAGAGTGGCCAGCGGCGTTCGCGCCTTTATAACCTGGTAATTGTCGCGGCTATCCATTCCCATAATAAGTGCGCGTCGGGTTTGAAGATCTCCCATCACTTCGCCCATGATATCTTCCGGTACCATCACCTCCAGGTCATAGATAGGTTCGAGTAGTTGTGGTTCAGATTTCAGGAAGGCTTCCCGGAATGCCATCATGCCTGCAATCTTGAATGAGATATCATTCGAGTCAACCGGATGCATCTTTCCGTCATATACCATCACGCGAACATCGCGAACGCGTGAACCCGTAATGGGACCTTCCTCCATTTTTTCCATCACGCCTTTCAGAATGGATGGAATGAATCGCGTATCGATCACTCCCCCTACAATACAATTGTAGAACACGAGCTTTCCTCCCCAGGGGAGATCAATTACTTCTTTGCCCCGAACACTGTAGTCTTTTGGCTCAGGCATACCATCGGAATAGGCCTCAACTTTCATATGCACTTCAGCAAACTGTCCTGCCCCGCCCGATTGCTTCTTGTGGCGATAGGTAGCGTTTGCTCCTTTGCGTATAGTTTCGCGATAGGCAATGCGTGGTGTTTCGTATTCAACGGGCAGCTTATAAACATTCTCCAGAATCCATTTACAGACTGCGAGATGAAGTTCGCCTTGTCCGCTGATCAGCAGCTGCTTTACTTCAGGAGAGAATTCAACTTCCAATGTCGGATCCTCCTGATGAATCTTTTGCAACACTTCCCCTATACGCTCATCGTCTTTCTTGCTCTTGGCCGTAACGGCGGTACGTATGCGAGGCTCGGGATATTCCATAGGTTTGATGGTGACATCGTAACCGCGGGCGTGCAATGTTTGATTGGTGTAAGTGTCGCGTAGCTTAAGCGTTGCGCCAATGTCTCCGGCGACGAGCCGGTCAACGGGATTGCGTGTTTTTCCATCCATGATAAACAATTGATGGAAGCGCTCTGCAGCACCCGTTTGACTATTGATCAATTCTGAGCTTGTCGTTATCTCACCGCTGATTACTTTAAAGAAGGTGAGTTTGCCAAGGTTAGGTTCAAGATGCGTCTTAAATACAAAGGCGGCTGCCGGCTGATTCTGATCAAATGGTAATTCTTTTCCGTCAACAGTCTGTTCCGGTTTTGCTTCAAGTGGCGATGGAGCGACGTTGTCGATGAAGCCCATAAGTCTGCCACTACCCATGTTCTTCTTGGCAGATACAACAAACACTGGAAATACATCATGGTGAATCATTCCCAGCATAAGGCCTTCGCGCATCTCATCTTCGTCGAGCGTACCTTTCTCGAAATACTTTTCCATTAAGCCTTCGTGATTTTCTGCCGCGCGTTCCACCAGTTCATTGTGCAACGCCATTGCCTTTTCTTTTTCACTGTCGGGGATGGGAAGTTTCTCCGGACGGCCTCCTTCGGCAGGAAAGCGGTACATCACCATCTTCAGCAGATCTATGATTGCATTAAACGATTCGCCCTGATTGAGCGGATATTGCATTTGAACAACGGCTTTCCCAAAACGATCTCTAACCTGACTTAGTGCTGTGTCAAAATCTGCTTTTGGATGATCGACCTGGTTGATCGCAAAGATTGCAGGCTTTTGCATTTGGTCGATGTAGTCCCAGATAAGCTCGGTGCCTACCTCTACGCCGTATTGGGCGTTAACGACGATTACGCAGGTATCTGCAACCCTAGCTGCAGAAACCATTTCTCCGATAAAATCATCGAATCCTGGTGTATCGATGATGTTGATCTTATAATCTCGCCACTCGGTATGCATCGATGAGGCGAAAACCGAATTCCCCCGCTCTTGTTCGATCTCATGGAAGTCAGACACCGTGTTTTTACCTTCGATTGTACCCCGTCGGTGTGTGATGCCTGCTTCAAATACCATGTCTTCGGCCAGCAGGGTCTTGCCGGCCTTGGGCGCACCCAACAGAACTATGTTCTTCAGGTGCTTTTCGTCGTAGATTTTCATGTGCGTTTGGTTTAGTCGTCACACGAAACGCTCTTGGGAAGGAAAACGTAAGGCCACTGAGTGCGTCGAATGAGCATTTCATGGGCGAACGGTTAGAAGTGGAAGATGGGAATAACACAATGAATATAACAAAATCGTTGGCTTGAAAAAGCGAATGCCCTAACTAATTATGCCATTCTTCGTTATTTAGCTACATTCGGGTAACCGAGATTTCTATTCAACCATACAGGATATAATCAAGCATATGAAGCACCTTTTGACATTAGCACTCTTCTTCTGTATCACAGCACTTTCAGCTCAGGACTTTGAAGGCATCATGACGTGGAAGATCACGTCAGAAATCACAGATCCCAAACTCAAAGCGCAAATGGAAGAGGCTCAAAAGAAAGCAAACGACCCTGCTTCACAGGCACAGATGAAGGAGTTGCAAGCGAAGATGGACGATCCGCAGTTCAAACAAATGCTGGAGAGTAATCCGCAAATGAAAGCGCAGATCGAAGCAGCCATGAAGATGGCTCAAAGCGGTGACATTAATTCAATGATGCCAAAAGGCTACACCGCAAAATTCAAGAACAAAAATATGGTGAGTGTGATGGAGGGCGGTATGATGTCCAACATGGAAGTTCTGTACCTCTCGGGTGAAGATAAAGTTTACATGATCAACCGATCAGCAAAGACGTACTCTCCAATGGCCGCCAATGCAACACAAGAGAAAAAGGACGTCGACGCGAAAGTGACAAAGACAAGCGAAACTACACGGATACTGAATTATACATGCACCAAGTATATCGTGGAAGTAAAGTCTGATAAGGGCACAACGATGCAACAAATATTCTGGACTACGAAAGACATCCCGGGCATCGACTTCAAGGCGATGGCCAAGCAACGCCTTGGTAACTCAAGCCAACGCATGTGGTATTCAGAAATTGACGGTGTGCCACTGAGGATGGAAATGAAGATGCCTCAGGCTAACATGGTGATGGAAGCCACTGACATCAAGAAGCAGTCATTACCTGCCTCTGATTTTGCAATTCCTGCCGGGTTCAAGGAGACCAGTCTCGGATTCTAAACTTTCCTTTTCTTATTACTTAGGAGATGCTACACCGGCATAAGTTTGCCGGACGATCTTTCCATTTTGAATGATGAAAGTGTCTGTTGCATAAGTAAGGTTGAAGGTGGGCGTATTTGCTTCCCAGAGGATGTAGCCGACGTCACCAGTAACAACGCTTTTATTTAGTTTCAGCGTGGCAGAGTCTTTAGGGAACACCCGAAAGGCATTTACAAAGTTCTCACGTATCTCCGTTAAACCACGAAATGTCTTATCAGGAGTAATCAGGACTGATTCTTCTGTATAGTCAGCCATTGTACCTTCCAGATCATTTCCCTGGAAGGTTGCCCAATGATGATCGAGCACTCTTTTTGTTTCGCTCTCATTAATTGCATTTTCTGATGAAGGCTTTTCTGCTGAAGTGCAAGCAGCGAAAAGAACAAGGACCAGAGGGATGTAAAGCTTCATATGGTGTGGGTTGTTAGAAATACATGACGTCACAGTTCAGTGAAGCTATCTCTTTTTTTTGTAATTGAAAATGGATAGGAGCTCAACTGAGATTCAGACGGGAAATGCAACTTCATCGTTGATATTGCAGTGTCCGAACTTTGAGACTGCCGACCTCATATCAACTAAAGCGGTAACGTGACCTGTGAGACGACAATTTGCGACCAGGCGTCGGTTTCGAATTGAAAAGGGATCAAAGCTGTTCCAGGAATAGATCGCCTATACATCCACGTTACGTACACTGTGTATGCACGATACATGCACGATTCATCGGTATAAGGTCGGTATAAGGCCGGTATAAGGTCGGTATAAGGTCGCTATAAAATTACCGAAAACGAGAGGTGGGGAGGATCAGATCGTTGACATCAGTGCGTGCAGCCAATGCAATTAAACACGCCGTTCAAATTAACAACGCCGTCGCGAATTTTGGTTCATTCCTGGGAATAATTCCGAGCAGACGGAGTTGACCATGAAATCTATCTGGATGCCCCCAGTTGTTTCAGCATTCGTGCGTGAGCCAATACTGCGCCGCTAAAGGTCTTGTAACTCTTGTACGGAAGTCCAAACTCCTCCGCTGTAGCCTTTACAATCCCAGCGATCTTCCTGTAATGGACATGACAAATATTCGGAAACAAGTGGTGCTCAATTTGGAAGTTCAGGCCTCCCACGTACCACGACAACAAACGATTTCCATTTCCATAATTGGTCGTCGTTAGTAATTGATGCACTGCCCAATTGTGCTCCAGACTTTTGTGTTCATCGGGTTCAGGATATTCTGTTCCTTCGACAACATGAGCAGGTTGGAAAATTATAGCGAGAATAAATCCCGCCATATAATGCATGGCAAAGATTCCGATAAGTACCTGCCACCACAACAAATCTGTTAGCAGGACGGGAATTACAAATGCATAAGTAATGAAGCAGATTTTGGTGATTGCTAATATTACCCATTGCGCAGCAACGGTTGTTTTTTGTGCATGGAGCAATCCATTATTCTGATACCTCGACAGACGTGTAAAATCTTTAAACAATATCCACACGATTGTCATCAGGCCATAAAGGAACCACGCATAGATATGTTGATAACGATGCACAGGCTTCCACTCAGACTGAGGAGCCATTCTCAATGCACCACGGGGACTGATGTCTTCGTCTTCTTCGAAGATGTTTGTATAAGAGTGATGAAGAACATTGTGTTGTATTTTCCAGTTGAACGAAGTTGCCCCGAGCATATTCAACGAATACCCGATGAAGTCATTCACCCAACGTTTCTTTGAATAGGCGCCGTGATTGGCATCATGCATTACTGACAAGCCAATACCTGCAAGTCCGAGGCCCATCACGAAAGTAAGTCCGAGGAGGCCGGCGGTGCTTGTTACCGTGCTGGTAATGATCAGAATATAGGGGATGAAAAAAGCAGAGAACATGATCGCCGTTTTCACGAGCATCTCTGCGTTGCCATGTCGTTCGATTTTATTACTGCGAAAATATTCATTCACTCGTTTGTTCAACTCCACAACAAAGTCCCGGCGTGAACTTCCGAATGTGATTGAAGCGGATGGAACGGTTGCCTTTGTCATCGCTGCAGTTTGTTTTTGGCCCACACTATGACGCTAACTTATCGTGATGACATGCGAGCGCACTGTATGTGTGCTGTTGGGTTTGTGTCTTCTGCCTTGTTTTAAACTGGGGAGACTTAAGAAACCACGGTTGGCAGGGGCCTAATGCAGTGAATTAGTTTTCCGCAATTGATTTGCAAAAGTAGTGTTTACCTGACGGAGTTCCAATCGGCGGCCTGTCACTGCTTACAGGTGGCGACACGCGGCGAGTCCGAACGGTGAAATACGACCAGGCATTTGGCAAACGATCGGCGGGTACTTAAATTATGGTAATTATCAGATAATTGTTAGCTCATTGGTATAACCTTCTCAGCGTGAATTGTCGTCGCGTCACAGTCTTCCGAACATTCGTTTTCTTTTGTTCTATTCTCTATTCCGGATGTTTGTTTGGTCAGGCCGAAAACCAGGCGCTGGATCGGATATTCAGCCGATGGAATAATTCAACACCTGGAGTCTCGGTGGCCGTTAAACTTGGAGACAGCGTCGTTTACCGCAGGGGTTTCGGCCTTGCAGATCTTGAACATAATATTCCGATCACTCCGTTGACGGTGTTGGAGTCCGGCTCAGTGGCAAAACAATTCACCGCTATGAGCATATTGCTGCTGGCGAATGAGGGCAAATTGTCACTTGCTGATGACGTGAGAAAGTATGTTCCTGAACTGCCTGTATATGCGACACCGGTAACGATTCAAATGCTGCTGAATCACACGAGTGGCTTAAAAGACTGGGGTTCGATTGGAGGCTTATCCGGGTGGGAGAGGACGACGCGTGTTTATACGCAGGATCTGGCGTTGCAAATTATGTCGAATCAAAAGTCTACAAACTTTTTGCCTGGCAGTGAATACTCTTACAGCAATTCGAACTACTCGCTTCTTGTGACTATTGTTGAACGCGTGTCAGGAATGTCGCTGTCGGCGTTTACGTCTGCGCGTCTATTTGTCCCGTTGCAAATGAACAACACGCGATGGCGAAGTAATTTTCGTGAGATAGTACCAAACAGGGCGATCGGATATCGTTACGTTGAGAGCAGGTATGAACAGCTTATGCCTTTTGAAGATGTGCATGGTCACGGTGGTCTGCTCACCACAGTCGAAGATCTCTTAAAATGGAATGCTTTGTTGGAGACACATAGTATAGGTGGAGATAAGGTTTTTCAGGAACGAGTCCGACGGGGCCAACTGAACAATGGTAAAGAAATAACGTACGCCGCCGGCCTTCAGATTTCTGATTACTATAATTTCAAAGAGATAGCTCATAGCGGTGCGACGGCTGGTTACAGAGCATGGCTGGCGTACTATCCGCAGAAACGTCTTTCGATAGTTTTGCTGAGCAATGATGCATCGTTGCAGCCATCGAACGCGGGTCGGCAAATAGCGAATGTATTTTTGGGTACAGGCACCGAGAAGAAAGGAGAGAAGAAAATAGTTTGGATTGCTGACAGCGATCTAAAGAAGTTCGAAGGTTATTTCCGAAGCGTGAGACATTTTGACTTTCATCAGCTGAAAGTGTATGGTGTCTCATTATTTATGGACGGAGAAGCGGTGAGTTTTGTGTCGGCCGATACTCTTTCACTGGGTACGAATAAGTGGGCCTACGTTCAGCCGGGACGTATCCAGCTCATTCAGGCAGGCGATACGCTTAGCTTCCGGAAGGTTAATCCTCCGACAATGAACTTTGACATCGCGGGAACATATCACAGTGATGAAGTGGGGGCTGACTATAGCTTCTATTTTGATAAAAGCGAATTGCATTTGAAAATGGGGCATTGGCCTGCCAAGACACTCAGTTCGGTATTCAAAGATGCTTACACAGACGACGACGCAGTGTTTTATGAATTCATCAGAAATAAGAAGGGACAGCTCATCCGGCTGGAAGTAAGTGTTTCACGGGCCGAGAGAATGATATTTCAAAGGGTGAAATAAATAATCCCCTACGGCACTCGGGCACTGGTAATTAATGCAGCGAAGGTGGACTTATTCGGACAGAGTTAAAAGTAATCAGGACTTGTAGCCGAGTACTTTCAACATACTATCACTGGTTTGCTCTTCGGCGAATAGCCTGGTAGTTATCACGCCATCTTCATCGCGATCAACAAGCACGTGCTTGGGCGCTGGGATGAGGCAATGTTGAATTCCACCGTATCCTCCCAATGCTTCCTGGTATGCACCGGTGTGGAAGAAACCAATATAAAGTTGCTCCTCGTCAGTGATCATCGGAAGGAACACCTCGCCCGTATGTGCTTCGGAGTTGTAGTAGTCCATGCTATCACACGTGAGACCGCCGATGTTAACCTTGTGATAAGGGTCGTCCCATTTGTTAAGAGCAAGCAGGATATACTTCTGATTCAAGCCCCATGCATCGGGAAGATGCGTGATGAACGAACCATCGATCATATACCAGAGCTCCTTATCATTCTGAAGTTTCTGATCTACCAGCGAGTATAGCACGGCACCACTTTCGCCAACGGTATAGCTGCCGAATTCGGTAAATATGTTGGGAACCGGTACGTTGTTCTTATCGCAGATCCATTTGATATTTTCCACGATCTGCTCGATCATGTATTTATAGTCGTAATGGAAGGTGAGTGAAGTCTTAATTGGGAATCCGCCGCCGATGTCGATGGAATCGAGCGTGGGGCAGATCTTTTTAAGTTCACAATATTTGAAGATGAAGCGGCTCAATTCGCTCCAGTAATATGCAGTGTCTTTGATACCGGTGTTGATGAAGAAGTGCAACATCTTCAGAGAAGCCTTGTTGCTGTTCTCGATCTTACCTTTATAGAAACTGTTGATGTCGCTGTATCGGATGCCCAGACGTGAAGTATAGAACTCAAACTTTGGTTCTTCGTCGGCTGCAACCCGAATGCCTACCTGATAAGGAGTCTTAACGTTTTCTTCGTAATAGTCGATCTCGCCCAGGTTGTCGAGGATGGGCATACAGTTCGTGAAACCGTCGTTCAGGAGCTCACTGATATACTTGCGGTATTGCGGCATTTTAAAGCCGTTGCACAATACGTACGTATTCTTAGTGATCTTACCTTTCTCAAACAGGGATCGCACGATAGGAATGTCGAAAGCCGATGACGTCTCGATGTGGACATCGTCGTTTTTCAGCGCTTCTTCCATCACGAAAGAAAAGTGCGATGACTTGGTGCAATAGCAATAGGTGTATTTACCGTTATATCTGAAGCGTTCAATGGCACTTTTGAAAGTAGCCTGAACGAAACGGATATTCTCGCTGATGCGTGGAAGGTAAGTTAGTTTTAGCGGCGTGCCATATTGTTTGATGATCTCCATCAGTGGCACATCGTTGAACAGCAATTCGTGGTCGCGGACCTTGAATTCTTTTTGGGGAAACTCGAAAGTTTGCTCAACAAGTTCTCGGTAACTCTTCATCTAATCCTGGCGCGGTTTTTCTTAGGGTTCACCCTGATAATTATGCAGTTGGATACTTTCTTTTTCTTTGCGTTTCCCCTACAGGTGGGCCAAAGCCGGCTTTCCTGAGTTCGCGAAAGAAGTGCAATATTGAGATAAATTTGCCATCTTTGCAATACATTCAAATTGCATGGCAGATCGTTTCACCTGGCTCCTTTTCGCCCCGAAATATTTCGGGACCCGCGCATTGCCTGACCTCTGACGATCCCGTATTCCCCTTAGCGCTGCCGCGCAGTAGACCCATTGCAAACATTTAATTTTTTATTCCTGTGAAGACGTTGAAGATCATTGAAGTAAAATCCGAAATCGGTGCCGGCACCCGCGGCGCGAGCTTGGGTGTTGAGGCGATTAAGATTGCCAGTCTCGATATGAAGTCGGACTTCTTTAAGCAATATGAATCTATAGAGGTAGAAAATGTCAACGACCTCCTGTTCGAGGGAGCCAAGCATGCTCACGCGAATTTCATTGAAGGAGTTATGATCATGGAGGAACGCGTTTGCCTCGAGGTCTATGAAAATATTTGGGAGGATTACTTCCCTATGGTCATTGCTGGTGATCACAGTACAGCTTATGGTACAATAGCCGGAATCAAGAAGGCAAATCCAAAACTCCGTCTGGGAGTGATATGGATTGATGCTCATGCAGACATCCATACACCTTTTACAACGCCTTCGGGTAATATGCACGGAATGGCATTGGCGATGGCATGCGGCATCGACAACCTGGAGTGTAAGGTTAATGATCCAAGTGGTGAAACCCTTGATTACTGGGAGGAGATCAAGAACGTAGGAATCCCCGGAGCGAAGGTGTTACCGGAGGACGTTGTCTACATTGCTGTTCGCGATTTGGAAAAACCGGAAAACTATCTCGTGAACAAATATAACATTAACTTCATAGAGACTGAGGACATAAAGAAGTCCGGAGCGGCAGTTATGGCTGAGCGCGCGCTCGATATCCGCGTGAAACTTTTTCAGATCCGCCCGCCACCTAAGATAACCCGGCTTGTCCATCGGATACGAATTGCGCGGAATTTCCCAGCGACAGATGTGCTGGCACCGCGCCGCGAGGCGCAAGGCTTCGCTAGCGTTGGGGGCAAGCTTCACCACCCAATCTGTGAGCCACTGCGCATAGAGCAGTTCACGCGGATACGACTGACCATTCACCACCTCAATGTTCGGATCAACCGCATTAGCAGCATCAAAGCGGTGGATGGCAGCAGCAAACCGTTCCGGATTGGCGGGCGAAAAAACACTTTGCACGACGGCGTTATTCCAGACTACCGCATCAGTCGCAAGCGGGAATCGGGGCAAATTCTAAAATCGCCACTCGCCACGCTTTTTGAAATTTCGTAATTTCTGGGCATGATTGCGTTGCCGCACCCAGAGGTCATCATCACCCACGAAAGCGATTTGGACGGGCTCGTCGCGGGTGTGCTATTGCAACGGCTGGCGCAAAAGGTGTTCAAAGCCAAGATCCCCCTCGAGGCCTATCACTACAATTTCTGGATCAAACGCGATCCCCGCGAGAAATCCGCTTGGGTCACCGACCTCACCTTCGAGTCGCGACTCGACAAAGCCAACTGGCTCATCGTGGACCATCACGTCACTGAGACCAAGGCCACGCAAGCCACACTTGTCCACGACATCACCAAATCTGCCGGGCTCCTCGTTTACGAACTGTGCTGCCAGCACGGGATGAAAACACCCGAGTTGGATCGCCTCGTGCATTACAACAACGTCGCCGACCTGTTTCTCGAGGACGACCCGCAATTCGCCATCGCCGGCGATTACGCAAGCCTCGTGAAGATTTACGGTTTCTGGAATCTGCACGCACTGCTCGACGGCCAGCTTGAGCGACTGCTCGATCATCCGCTCTTGCAGGTGATGGAAGTGAAACGTCGCATCGAAGATCCCATCGGCGTAGAATGGAGCAAGCGCCACATCACCGAACTCAGCGCCACGGTCGGTTACGTGGACACCGTGGTGGGCAGCAGCAACCAGATCGTGCATCAGATCCTCGAAAGCGGCGCAGTGAAATATCCAGTGCTAGTGACGTTGTTCAAACGCGGGATGAACGTCATAGCCAGTTTCCGCAGTCGCAACGGCGAGGCGATCAAGGTGGCGGAAAAACTTCAAGGCGGCGGCCACGCCAATGCCAGCGGCGCGTTGCTTCCAAAATCCGTACGCAACATCCCCGAAGCCGTGGATTATCTGAAACAGGTGCTCAACCCACGCACCAGCACTGATTCCCACTCGGGACTGAACAGTCTGGATGCGTTGTTCGCAGCGATTGAGAAAAAGTAAGCTCTGCGCAACTTACTTACTTGTAGATCAAATACCGCTCGCGACGTTGTTGAAAGTCCACCAAGTCTATTTTCCACGCGGCGCGAATGTCGTCCAGCGGCTTGTCTTCCTTAAGCGCCGCCAGCGTTGAGGCGTGCAACAGCAGGTTCTTCGGTTTCTCCACGGGGAAATCTTTCGGGTAGAGCCGATACACGGTCTTGGCGATGAGCAAGCCGACGTCCACCACATTGCAAGCCTTGCGGTCGTTCAACATGATATAAACGCCGCCGCATTCTTTATCTTTGTGAACGCTGTAAGTGGGCTTGAATCGGATCGGAATGAATGCCACACCCGGCAGCGCCGCTTTATTGAGTTCCTCTGCCAACTTCACATCATCAATGTAAGGCGCACCCACAAGTTCAAACGGAGTGTCCGTCCCCCGCCCCACCGACATCGCGCTCTCCAGCAAACCGACGCCCGGATACAGGATCGCCTGCTTCAAGTTGCGCATGTTCGGTGACGGATTTGTCCACGGCAGACCGGTTTCGTCGTAGTAAGCATCGCGCCGCCAGTTTTCTAGTTCGATGACTGTGAGCTTGGCGCTGGTCTTGCGCTCCTCGTTATACATCTTCGCAAGTTCACCCATCGTCATGGCGTAGCGCAACGGTTTAGCGTGGAAGCCGACAAAGCTCGTCTTCTCCGTCAACACCGGGCCATCAATCGTCACGCCATCAATCGGATTCGCGCGATCCAGCAAGATAAACTCAATACCTGCTTCCGCCGCCGCTTCCATGCACAGGCCCATCGTCGAGGTGTAGGTATAAAACCGGCAGCCGACGTCCTGAATGTCGAATACCAGCGCATCGAGACCTTTGAGTTGCTCCACCGTCGGTTTACGTCG
The DNA here is from genome assembly GCA_049840435.1 of Verrucomicrobiota bacterium. Classification (GTDB taxonomy): domain Bacteria; phylum Verrucomicrobiota; class Verrucomicrobiia; order Limisphaerales; family JADLHS01; genus JADLHS01. Next base: position 14,686 of record JASGKY010000025.1, read on the forward strand.
CTCCCCGTAAAGGCTGTAGATCGGCAGCCCAGTCTTAGCGTCCTTACTGTCAGTGAACTTCTCGTCCACCTCGCCACGAATGCCGTGTTCCGGACCGAAGAGCGCAACAAGCGTCACGCCCGGCGCTTCCTTAAGCAGATCAATTGTTGCCCGCCGCGCACGATCTTGGCCGGTATGATTCGTGACGAGGCCAATCTTCTTGCCTTTGAGTGGGGCGAAATTTTGCTTCACCAGCACGTCAATACCGTTAAGCACCGGCAGCTTCTTGTCAGGCGAACTCGGCGTTGCGCCTGCTGCCGGCCCGCGTTCTGCAATGGCTCGCGGCGGCAATGCCCCAGCCACATTCACGAAATCAAAATCCGTCACCCACTGCGCCGCGAGTGTGCCCAATTGTTTCCGCAGTGCGACCACGCTCCCCTTTTCCGTCGGATGGTTGCGATTCGACAAGAAGATCACGAACGACTTCGAGAACGGATCAATCCAGATGGACGTGCCCGTCCAACCGGTATGACCATACGAGCCCAGTGGAAAAACCTCTCCGCGTGGCCCACTGAAACCGGTGTCAATGTCCCAGCCGAGACCACGCCGACCATTCACCTCAGGCGGTGTCTGCACGCTCGTCATCAATTTCACCGTTTCAGGTTTGAAGATGCGCACCCCGTCGAGCTCGCCACCGTTGAGCAACATCCGGGCGTAACGCGCCAGATCACTCGCCGTAAAAAACAGCCCCGCATGACCTGCCACGCCACCCATGCGCCGCGCACGCGGATCATGCACCACACCGCGAACTGGCGAGCCATTCTCAACTTCGGTCGGGGCGATGCGATTGAGCTTCTCCTTGGGTGGATTGAAGCCCGTGTCCTTCATACCCAGCGGGCCGTAGATTTCAGTTTGGACAAACTGGTCCAGCGGTTTGCCCGAAGCGCGACGCACGATTTCGCCGAGCAAAATCATCCCGGTGTCGCTGTAAACAATCTTTTCGCCGGGCGGGGAAGATAATTTTTCCACGCACGACAAACGGATCGCCTCGTCATAACCGGTCCAATCCGGTTTTAAGCTGATATCCGGCCGCAAGCCTGAGGTGTGCGTGAGAAGCTGGCGGATCGTGATATTCTCTTTCCCGTTGACGGCAAACTCCGGCAGATATTTCACAACCTTGTCCTCGAGACCTACTTGCCCGCGCTCGATCAGCAACATCACCGCCGGCGTGCAAGCAACCACCTTGGTCAGCGACGCTGCATCGAAAATTGTGTCTACCAACATGATTTCCGCCTTGGGCACAAGCGCACGATTGCCGTAATCCTTGTAATAGCGTTGTCCTTGGTGTTCCACCCACAGCACGCCACCGGGACATTTGCCCGCCGCGATGGCTTCGGTGATCGCCGCGTCCATCTGACTTTCCTTTTCAGAACGGATGGACTCATTAACCGCAAGACTGGAGAGCGCAACGGCGACAACGAGTAACAAAACGAGCGATGTGAATGCAGCAAAGATTCGTGATTTCATACAGCACAAGGAGCAAGCACGGCATCCGTCATGCCGTGAACAATTTTCTTATCAGCGGGAACAATGGTTGCCAGCACACCGCCGAGTTGCGGACGTGCTGCATCGCCTTCACCGGCGACAAAGTAATACGGGCAAAGCCGCGCGCGGCCCTTCATCGGCACGAGTTCGCTCTTGTCGAAATCAAACCACGAGGCGTCCACGAGCGACGGCTTGTGAAAGCGCTGCAGCACATGGGGTGACTTCTCAAAGCTGGCCAACGCCACATCCACAGCCTTCGACCAATCTTCGTGCGACAAATCGCTGCCAAGAAAAACACCGCGTGCGCCCCAGGCATTTTCAGAGAAGCCGGAGACTTTCAGGATGAGATCACGCTCCTTCTGCGACATCGTCTTCAACTGTTGCCAGTCGGTGAGATTGAGTTCGGGAATCGCGGCATGCGGTGGCAGCGGCGCGGGATCAACGATCCACGTGTAAGGCACGAGTTTCTTTAGTCGCGCGAGAAAACCTTCGCCGAGCTCCTGTCGCCAGAACCCTTGCAGATTGCGATTCCACAGCAGCGCGAAGAGCATCTTCTCCTCGAACATCGGTTTGGGCGGCGGTGTGACGCGGATTTTATTCTCTGCTGCGAGATCAAAGATTTGTTTCGCGTTGGCAACGTTCGAGAGATCGAACAGTTCAAAGAAGCGATAGGCGGCATCGCCCGCGGCGAACCCGGTGTAGCTGGCATCGCGCACGCTAAATCGAGCGCCGAGTTGTTCCGCGAGCCAGTGCATTTCGGGACGATAGGTGGCGGCTTCGTCGGAGACAATTACATGAACGTGTGCGGCGTCGCCAAAAATGCCGGCAAAACCACGCGTCATACCGTCAGGGCCACCGAGCAATTGCGAGTTGGCAGATGGGAGTTGGGAATACGTTTTGTTGAGCCACGCCGTCAGGCCAATGCCGCCGGGGACAGAATCCAATTCGGTCACACGCAAACCATCCTCTGTGATGAGCAGGTCGGGGCGGATGACGCGCGGAACTTCGTTCTTGAACGCCGGCGAGCGTTGCAGTGCGACGAGTTCGGCGGGTTTGCCCAAGTCCAGCCAGCGCGCGACCCACTCGGGCATTTTGCCCTCGGCGCTTTTCCGATAGAGCAGATTGACGGCGCGATAAAATTGCAGCAGCACACGCCCGAGCGATTCGACTTCCTTGGCGAGCTTATCACCGAGTGGAAATGGCGTGGGCGAAATGCGCCATTGTTGACCGGCGAATAATCCGCCGGGGGGCAACGCATCGCGGATGGCGCGGGTTTGGGCGGCGGCTAAGTTTTGTGAGTCAGCGGCTGAAGTTTGCACGTGCGCTCACCGTAGGATAACCGTTGCGCAGCGTCAAAAGTGAATCGTCACTTTGTGGGAAACGCAGACTGGAGCTCCTTGGCGACGCGCTCCGCCCCGCGCATGGCCCGCAGCACGTTCAGGCCGGCGATTTTCATGATGTCGTCTTTGGAATAACCGCGCCGCAATAGCTCAGCGAGTAAATCGGGGTATTTGGAAACGTCTTCCAATCCTTTCACGCCGCCAGAGAAACCATCAAAGTCGCCACCAACGCCGATATAATCCACACCAACCACCTTGCGAATGTGGTCAATGTGGTCGGCCACATCTTTCAAAGTCGCGGCATCAGAGTCAGGATGAGTTTTGCGCCATTCCACCATGCCAGCATTTACCGCTTCTGCGTTCTCGCCGTAAAGCTCCACCAAGCGATCGCGCTCCGCCTTCGCCAGCTCGGCATCTTTTCGATCTTTCTCCGTCACATAGCCCGGCAAAAAACAAACCATCACCACGCCACCATTCGTCGCGGTCAGGCGCAGCACATCATCCGGCACATTGCGCACATGATCACAGATCGCCCGCGCGGACGAGTGCGAAAAAATCACCGGCGCTTTCGACACTCGCAACGCATCCCGCATCACGGCATCCGTGACATGAGACAAATCCACCAGCATCCCGAGACGGTTCATCTCACGCACCACATCTTCGCCGAAAGGTGTTAATCCGTTGTGTCTGGCAACGTCGCCTGCCGCATCTGCCCAATCGGTGTTCTTCACATGCGTCAACGTCATATAGCGTGCGCCGAGGCGATACATCATGCGCAGCGAAGCAAGCGAATTGTTAATCGAATGCCCACCCTCTATACCAATGAGCGAGGCAATGCGCCCCTTGCGATGAATCCGCTCAATATCATCCGCAGTGAGCGCGAGTTCGAAGGTTTCGGGATACCGGCTACACAGGCGATGGACGACATCAATTTGTTCAATAGTAGCCTGCACCGCTTCCGGCCCGGAAAGTTTGGTCGGCACATAGACCGACCAGAATTGCCCGCCAACCCCACCGGTGCGGAGACGCGGGATATCCGTATGCATCGCCGGCTGGAGTCCTGCCGTATCATGCGCGAGATCGAGGGCCGAGAAATCGTTGCTTGTACGTTTGCGATACTGCCAGGGGACGTCGTTGTGCCCGTCAATGAGCGGCACTTGTTTGAGGATGCGACGCGCTTCCGCGAGAGAGCGATCAGCGTTTTCGGCAGCAGAGAACCAAGCGGTATTCATGGCGACAAGAGCAACGGCAAGAGCGACGATGGTTTTGATGCGCACGGGAAAACTGTGTCAGCGCGGGCAGCGGGTCGCACGTCAATTTCTACACATGACCATGCGAGTTCGCCTGGGAGCTAAGATTGAATTGCACCAGTGAAACCCTTAGGCTACGCGGCAATGAATCCTCTGGCCAAAATGCTTTGCCTGCTCGCCGTCTCAACTTCTTGCATGAATGCGCAAACTAATCTGACCTTTCCGCTCTGGCTGGAAGGAGCGCCCGGCGCGCTCGGCCAGGAGGCGAAAGACATTCCCACGCTGACGGTGTTTCTGCCGGCACCGGAAACAACCACAGGCGCAGCGATGGTGATTTGCCCGGGAGGCGGTTACGGACACCTGGCAGATCACGAAGGGTCGCACTACGCGCGCTGGCTGAATCAGCAAGGCATCGCGGGATTTGTGTTGAAGTATCGGCTCGGCACGGGCGGTTACCAACATCCGGCAATGTTAAACGATGCCTCACGAGCCATTCGCACCGTCCGCGCCCGCGCCAAGGAATGGAAGCTAGACGCCAAGCGCATCGGTATCATCGGCTCGTCAGCGGGCGGCCATCTGGCTTCAACGACCATCACACATTGGGATTTGGGAAACACCCATGCTGCGGATGTTATCGAACGCCAGAGTTCGCGCCCCGATCTGGCGATCTTGTGTTACCCAGTCGTGTCGCTTAGCAATGAATTCACCCACCAAGGCTCGCGCAACAATCTGCTGGGAACAAACGCCCCACCGGAATTGCTCCAGGAGCTCTCCGCCGAATTACAGGTAAACAAAGATACCCCGCCCTGTTTCCTCTGGAGCACAATGGAAGACAAAGTCGTGCCGGTGGAAAACAGCATGATGCTCGCAGAATCCTTGCGACGCGTCGGGGTCCCCTTTGACCTGCATGTCTATGAACGTGGTCCGCATGGCATTGGTCTCGGCAACAAAACTTTTGAAGTGGCAAATTTCCACCCTTGGACACGTGATTGTGAGTTTTGGTTGCGCGAACGAAAGTTCGGGCGACAGCCCTGATTTATTGCACAAGCTTGAATGGCGTAACGAAATTGTAATTGCCCCCCTCCATGCTTTCACCTAGTTGTCATGCGTCCGCCAACCTCAAAGAAAGGCAAATATGAGTCCGTTCCTGATTGGATTGTTAGTCGTAGTCGGCCTGCTCGTCGTCGTCGCCCTGTTCATCATCGGCAAATACAATGGGCTCGTCACCCTGCGCAATCGCTTTAAGAACGCCTGGGCACAAATTGACGTGCAGCTCAAACGCCGTTACGACCTCATTCCCAATCTCGTCGAAACGACCAAAGGTTATCTCAAGCACGAACGCGGCACGCTTGAAGCCGTCATCGCCGCACGCAACTCGGCTTTCTCCGCAAAGGACCGCGTGGCCGGCAATCCCGGCGATCCCGATGCGATGAAGGCGTTGGCGAGCGCAGAAGGATCGTTGGGCGGTGCGCTCGGACGGCTATTTGCGTTGACCGAAGCCTACCCTGACTTGAAGGCCAATACGTCCATGAACCAGCTCATGGAAGAACTAACCTCGACGGAAAATAAAATCTCGTTTGCACGCCAGGCCTACAACGACAGCGTGATGGGTTACAACACTGCGCGGGAAATTTTCCCGACCAACATCATCGCCGGCATGTTCAACTTCGGCCCAGCGGAATCATTCAAGGTAGAAGCACCGGAACAACGCGAAGCCGTGAAAGTCCAATTCTAAAGATCCCGGCCCAATCCAGATTCCGCCGATAACGAGCGGGTGGAAATCAACCGCACCTCGTTTGATCAATCCGAACACATGGACTTTTTTGAGCGCCAGGACCAGGCCCGCAAGCACACCAAGGTGCTAATACTCTATTTCGCGCTGGCCGTGGCACTGATTGTCGCGAGCGTTTACTTCGCCTCGCTGTTCGTGTTTCAAGGCGCGGCAAATTACAAGCATCGGCGCGGCACTGCGCCGCAGTTTGCGCTCTGGAATCCGCGAATCTTCCTCTTCGCCGCCGGCGGAACACTGGCGGTTGTCGCCTGTGGCAGCCTGTTCCGGACTATGCAACTCTCCAGCGGCGGCAGTGCCGTGGCAGAATCCATGGGCGGCCGGTTGATTGATGTTTCCACAAATGACCCCCAGGAACGCAAACTCCTAAATGTCGTCGAAGAGATGGCCATCGCGTCCGGCGTTCCGATGCCGAAGGTCTATGTGATGGACGAGGAGGAAGGAATCAATGCCTTTGCTGCCGGCCACAACATCAATGACGCGGCCATCGGCGTGACGCGCGGTTGCATTACAACGTTGAAACGCGATGAGCTACAGGGGGTGATCGGACATGAGTTCAGCCATATTCTCAACGGGGACATGCGGCTCAATTTGCGTTTGATGGGAATCATCTTCGGTATTCTCTGCCTTGCTGTAATTGGTCGCATCTTTTTACGCGTGCGGGGGAGCAATCGTGATAAAAATCCCCTGCCCTTGCTCGGCATCGTTTTGTTGTTGCTGGGCTGGGTCGGGCTTTTTTTCGGGCGATTGATCCAAGCAGCCGTCAGCCGGCAACGCGAGTTTCTGGCCGACGCTGCCGCAGTCCAATTCACTCGTAATCCGGACGGCCTTTCAGGTGCGCTAAAAAAGATCGGCGCCGCGCATCATGGCTCGCGCATCGAGAATGAACACGCCGCCGAAGCAAGCCACATGTTCTTTGGCAACGCGTCAAAGAGCTCCTTGTTCAACGCGTTCGCCACTCACCCCCCCCTTGAGCAGCGCATCAAGGCGATTGACCCGCAGTGGGACGGAAATTTCCCCACCCCCGCAGTGGCAGAAGATGAAGATGCTTTCCCCACAACGAAGCCCGTCCGCCGATCAGCCCTACCGCCGATCATTCCGGGCCTGCCGGGCGCAGCGGGGCTGGCCGGAGCCGCAGCTGTGATCCACGCAGATCGCGTGATGCCCAATCTGGGCAACCCAACGCCCCAGCACCTGCGCTACGCCGTTGCGTTACGCGAATCATTGCCGGAAAGCATCCGGGTAGCAGCACATCATCCCCAAAATGCCTGCGCCCTGCTCTACGCACTGCTGTTGAGTGACGATGCAGCGCAGCGCAATGCCCAGCTTCAGGAACTGGCGCACCGCACCGGGCCAAGTATCTATGAGCAAATCGTCGCGCTCAAACCAGAGATAGCGGCCATTGCTCAACAAACTCGTTTGCCGCTGGTGAATCTTGCCATCCCGGCATTACGTCAATTGGCGGCGGAAGAATACCAGCAGTTTACCTCTACTTTGACTTGGTTGATTGAAAGCGATGACCAGATTGTTTTGTTTGAGTTCGTGTTGCAAAAAATCATCCACCGGCAGATCGAACTGCACTTCACCGGCGCGCGACCACCAGTCGTGCAGTATTACAGCATCAATCCGCTGGCGCCGGATTGTGCGGTAATTCTGTCTGCACTAGCCTATACTGGTCAGACTGAAGCTTCAGAGATCGCTCAAGCATTCCAAGCCGGCGCGCCATATCTCCGGGCAACAGGCGTGTCGCTAACTTTGCAACCCCGCGAGAATTGTGGCCTAAATGAAATCAACGACTCGCTGGACCGGCTCGGACTCGCCGCGCCACAAATCAAAAAGAATCTGCTTGAAGCATGTGTGCAAGTGGTCGGCGCTGATGGCGTGATTCAAGAGAACGAGGCGGAGTTGCTACGCGGCATTGCGGAGACTTTGGACTGCCCGATGCCACCATTCGTCGCCACCGACTAGCAATTCCCCGGGGGCAAGGGTTCGGTAATCCCCCGGAAATTAAGTCGGGTTTGATTGGGGTTTCGCAACAGAACTCTGAAGATTAGTTTCTCGCGCCGTTGGTTTTAGAATTTTGGGGGTTGCTGTGCTGAGTCTCCAATCGGTACCTTATCAAACTATGAAGATTCGCTTGTTGAGCCTGGCCGGACTGTTTCTGGCCGCAGGGGCAACGACGTTACCAGCCCAAGGCCAGTTTTCTCCTGTTCCTGAAGACCCCAGCCCGGCAGTAAAACCGCCTACGACCATCGCCCCAGCTTCCGGTGCGACCACCAACCGACTTTTCTCCACATCCGATCCCAATCACCGTGCCGAATGGCAGCGCCGGTTGACCTTGGGGCCGGGCGACACGCTCAACCTGATGCTATTTGAGCGGCCTGAGACCGGAAAGCGCGAGGTTCCCATCGGTCCGGACGGGCGCATCACGTTTCTACAGGCCGAAGATGTCATGGCAGCGGGATTGACGATTGACGAACTGCGCGAGGCTCTCGACAAAGAATTGGGTAAGTTCTACAGCGGACCGCGCACCATCATCACGCCGGCGACGTATAACAGCAAAAAATTCTATCTGCTCGGCGCCGTGTCCCGCAAAGGGGTGTTCACCCTGAACCGCCCAACCACCATGATTGAAGCCATCGCCCAAGCGGGCGGGCTGGAAACCGGCTTGTACCAACAGAACACCATGGAACTCGCCGATCTGTCCCATAGCTTCATGATCCGCGGCGGCAAACGCTTGCCGGTGGACTTTGAGCAACTTTTCCAACGGGGCGATCTTTCCCAGAACATTGCGCTGGAGCCGAACGATTACGTCTTCTTCGCCTCAGCAGCAGCCAGTCAGATTTATGTGATTGGAGCCGTTGGCGGAGTCCTCGGCGGGACCGGCGTTGTGCCTTATACTCCGAATACCACCATCATTTCCGCCATCACAGCCCGGGGCGGGTTCGCAGACAAGGCCTACCAAAGTCGGGTGCTGGTCGTGCGCGGCTCGTTGACTAAACCGGAAACCATCATCGTGGATGTGAAGGCCATCCTGGCCGGCGAACAGCAGAATTTCCGCTTGCAGCCAAAGGATATTGTTTACGTCTCCCGCCGGCCGTGGGCACGGGCCGAGGAAATCTTGGATACTGCCATCGTGGCCTTCCTCCAGTCGGCAGTCGTGACCTACACTGGCGGCATCCAACCGCTGATTTCAACCCCATGGGATACTCCCGACTATCCTTGAGCAATCATTCATGAAAAACATCGCTTTTTACAGTGCGCTGTTGGTTGGCTTGCTGGTGGCGACGGGATGCCAGATTCCGAAGCACAGCAAGGCCCCACGCTTTGAGCCCCGCGCCACAGGAGTATTCTCCAATGCCGCCACCGGGCTAGCCTTGGAACGGCAACTGGATCACACGTTACTCCAATCACCAAAAAGCTTGTTCACCCTCGGTCCGGGCGACCGGATTCAGGTGGAAATTATCAATCGGCCCACCAGCCGGACGGACGTCACCGTTGGCCCCGATGGCAAGGTCTATTATGATCTACTGCCCGGTATGGATGTCTGGGGCTTGACCATCGCACAAACCAAACGGGCTTTGGAAAAGGAACTCGAAAAATATGTGGCTGGGGTGGAGATTTCGGTCACCTTGCAGGCCGTGGGCAGCAAATACATCTGGATGCTCGGGTCGCTAGATCGGCCCGGCATCTATCCAGTGATGGCCCCCATCACCTTATTGGAAGCCATGTCCCTAGCGGGCGGCACCCGGCGCGACCACTCCTCTGCCAGCACCGTGGACACGGCAGATCTGCGTCACTCTTCGGTCATCCGCAATGGCGTCCCCTTGCCAGTAGATTTCCAGCGGCTGCTAGAACAAGGCGACATGTCCCAGAACATTTATCTGCAACCCGACGATTTCGTCTATGTGCCTTCCGGAGCCGCCCGCGAAATGTATTTGTTTGGCGCTGTTCGCAATCCGCGCGCTTTTGCTCTTTCGGAGAGCCCGACTCTGGTCGCGGCCATCACCGCAGGAGGCGGACCAACGCATGATGCCTACCTGTCACAAGTCGCCATTGTGCGGGCTCCTTGACCAAGCCGGAAATCGCCGTGGTAAACTACCAGGATATCCTTGAAGGACGCGCAGGCGACATTCCTTTGGAGCCACACGACATCGTTTTTATTCCTAACAGCCCGTATCGCTACCTGCGCAATTACGTTGATGTCGTGTTCAACACCTTTTTGTTCTCGGCCGCCGCGCGCGAAGGCGCTGCTGCCTTCGGTGGCACGGCGCCCTCTGTCGGCGTCAGCGTCGGACAGTAAAACGATCGGACGAGACACCGAAGTATTTTGCCGGCGCGAATCAGATCGCGCGGTGAAGCTGGAAGTATAATGAAAGCGGGGAGGCTGCGAAAAAGCAGGCGGGCTCAGCAGATGACGGCGAGCGGAAGTTTTTCCCGCTCACCGCTTGACGCTCATGAGACTCGACCGCATATTCCTCAGCCGTTCCACCGATCAACTAGCGGCGTGCCGTTTTAATTCGTATGCGTAAGACGAAGGTTTGTGTTTCCGATGCCAAGGCTGCATCCCATAAAGCAATTCGGGACCCGCAAGTCGTCTCCCGGCGCCCCTGGCGAGCAGTCAACTTCCCAACCGACAAAAAATGGCAACCACGCGCTTGACGATGACGAGAACTCACATCGCATTGCGCCGCTGACCAGCGCCGCGCCTGCCGACATCGCCGAGAAGGTCAAAGAACTCATCCGCTTGGCCCAGGACCAAGGCCACCTGACTTACACCGACATCAATGATGCCCTGCCCGAAAATCTGATTTCACCGGACGAACTGGATGAAATCTTTACCAAACTCCGCGGACTGGAGATTGAAATCATTGATCAAGCGGAAGTGGATCAACCCCGGGAATCCGCAGCAGCCCCCGAAGAAGACGAAAAAAGCCGGCTCGATGTGCTTGATGATCCGGTCCGCATGTATCTGAAGCAGATGGGCCAGGTCCCGCTGCTGACGCGCGAACAGGAAGTTGAGATTTCCAAGCGGATTGAAGACGCTGAATTGGATCTACAAAAGACGGTTTACAGCCTTGGTTTTGCCGCCAAGGAACATTTGGCCATCGCCGATAAGCTGACCGCCGAACCGCCCCGGGAACGCTTCGATCGGGTCGTGCAAGATCAAAAAGCCGAGAAGCGCGACCTCTACCTGCGCGCCCTGCATAAAACCATGCACGCCGTCCGCGAACTGGACCGGCAGGTGGACGATGAATTTCACGCTTGGCGCACCGCGTCCAGCCACGCCAAGCACGAACAACATCTTGCCGCCTTCACCAAGCTGGACGAAAAACTCCAAACCTATTTCGGCAAGTTTTTCTACAAGCACAAGGTCATCGAGGAGATGATGCTGGTCGCTGAGAATATCCACGAAAAAATCCTGGCCAGCCAGCGGTTGATCGCCGAGGAACAACGGCATCCCCGTCCCGCCGACCGCCAGCACATCATCGAATCTGAAACCTACAAGATTGCGGCGCTTGAGGATTTTGTGCGCATGACGGCCACGGATTTCGCCGCAGCCCATCAGCGCCTCAAGCAGGCTTCCGCCCGTGCCAATCAGGCCAAGACCGAAATGGTCGAGGCTAATCTCCGCCTGGTCATTTCCATCGCCAAGAAATATACCAATCGCGGCATGTCGTTCTTGGACCTGATTCAGGAAGGCAACATGGGCCTGATGAAGGCGGTCGAGAAATTCGAGTATCGTCGCGGCTACAAGTTTTCCACCTACGCCACGTGGTGGATCCGCCAGGCCGTCACCCGCGCCATCGCCGATCAGGCGCGCACCATCCGCATCCCGGTCCACATGATCGAAACGATCAACAAGTTGATGCGAATGCAAAAGCGGTTGCTGCAAGACTTCGGACGGGAACCCACAGCAGATGAGATTGCTGAGGAGATGCAATATCCGGTGGAACGCGTGCGCGCCGTGTTGAAGATGGCACAGCAGCCCATTTCCCTCCAATCGCCCGTCGGCGATGGCGAAGAAACAAGCATCGGCGATTTCATTGAAGACAAGAACACCGAAAACCCGATTGATATCACCAGCTTCGCGCTGTTGAAGGACAAGTTGACCGACGTGCTTTCGAGCTTGAACGAACGTGAGCGCAAGGTGCTGGAACTCCGTTTCGGTATCGGCGACGGCTACGCCCGCACGCTCGAAGAGGTCGGAAAACAATTCCGCGTCACCCGCGAACGCATCCGGCAGATCGAGGCCAAGGCTCTGCGGAAAATGCGGCATCCGACGCGCATCCGCCAATTGCACGGCTTCCTGGAGATTGAAGACATCGAGGGCTTGCTCTCAGGGAAAATCAAACTCTGAACCAGCATCGGCAGGTTCACCGAACTGCTCCGGCCGCCAGAAACCACTCAGTTTTCCGGCGCGCCAGCCAGCCCATCAACGCTCGGCTCCCCCGATTTTCGTAACCAACAGTTGAATCGCAAGCAACGACAGCAAATACATCCCTGAGAAATACAGAAACACCGGCAAATAACTGCCCGTGCTTTGCAACAGATTGCCGGTGATCTTGTTCACGAAACCACCAGTGAAGAAACACAGGAAGCCGCCCAAGCCGACAGCAGAACTGATAGCCTGTTTCGGCAGCGTGTCGGAAATCACACTGAACAAGTTAGCCGACCAACCTTGATGCGCTGAGCCGGCCAATCCTACAATTACTACGGCCACCCAAACGTGCGAGGCATACGGCGCGAGAAACACCGGCACAACGGCCAAGGCACAGCACAGCAAGGAAACCTTTCGGGCTGCGTTCAAACTCCATCCCTTGGTCAACAACTTGCCCGCCAGCCAACCGCCCAATACGCCACCAATCGCGGCAATGGCAAAGAACGCTCCCGTCCACCAGCCAATCGTCTGCAAATTCATCATGCGAGAGATTTCCGCAGGATAGGCGTCCTCCAACAGCATTCGATTGACGCGTGCAATGGTGTTGGTGTGTGCAGGCTTGGCTAGGAGTTCCGCTGTTTCCTTCCGCAATAACACGTCACTAAAATGATTGGTGCTGATTCGTGCCTGACTGAGGATCACTTTGTTCAAATCCTCGACCAAGACCTGACTTAACTGAAGATCATTACTGCCACCACTTTGATGTGCTGCGAGCAATGTGTGGGTTTCTGGGGAGAACTGGCTTCGCAAATAAAACGCCATGCTGTTATTGGTCTGGTTTAACTTGCCCGCAAAAGCAGCCACGTTCTGCACATCAACAATCGTCAGCTTTGGGGTGGAAAATTTTTTTGCTAAAAAATCCGGCAGAAAGAACTGGTAAAAACCCCATGCTGGCCCGGCCAAAATGCTCGCCACAATAAAAGCCCACACCGACCGATACCCGATCAGTTTCCGCCAAGGCATTGCAGGCAATCGCTCTTCTGTAACTGGCTGGCCTTCCTTGATATAGTTCAGTTCCGCTGGAGACAGACGTTTATGCTTTTCCGGCACCTCATAGATCCACCACCACACCGCCACCCAAATGAAACCTGTTGCACCGGTAATATAAAACGTGGCTGGCCATCCCAAATGTTGAAACATCCAAGGCACGCCAATCGGGCAAAGTATCGCCCCGACATTCGAGCCAGCATTGAATAAACCTGTCGCCATGGCGCGCTCTTTGACGGGAAACCACTCGGCGGTGGCTTTGATCGCACCGGGGAAATTCGCGCCTTCCGTCAGCCCCAACGCAATGCGCGCAAACATAAATCCTGCCGCGGTCATCGGCATCGCCAGGGTCATCATGACAAACCCCTTTTCCGTCCACGAAAACCACGGGTAACGCACGCTGAATTTTTCCTCCAGCCCGATCAACGCCACCAAACCATGCGCCGTCGCCGCAATGCTCCACGCTAGGACAAATATCGGCAGCCCCTTCTTCACCCCGAACCGATCCATGGAGCGGCCGCCAATAAGATAGCCAAACGCATAAGCGAAGGAGAACGCCGCCGCGATATTGCCATAGTCCACCTCGCTCCAGCCCAAAGCCTCGCTCAGCGGTGCCTTGAGGATGCCGATGACCAGCCGGTCAATGTAGTTGATGGCGACCGAAAAAAAGAGCAAGCCACAGACGACCCAGCGATAATTTCCTCCCGGTTTCATTTGATGATGACTTCCTCAGGCTTGAGATCTGCGCCGACAACAAACGATTTCTTCGCCGCGCTCAGGTCACAGGCTTCCAACGTCACCGTCCGCGAGCTGCGACCGCCCAGTTGCAGAAACAATTCCGTTCCTGCCGCCGCAACCGACTTTTTGATGGCGATGTCCTGCGCGTCCGTGAGTTTGAAGACCGGCCCACCGGCGGGCGTGACCTGCACATTATCAAACACCAGCTCCTTGGCAAAATTTGCCACGACGCCTTTGGTGGATTTGATGGTCAGATTCACAAACCGGATATTCTCGATGAGTGAATCGTTCATGCCTTGAATCAAGATTGCCGTCGGAGCGCCATCGCCGGTGATGTTCTCAAACTGCATGTTACGGAAGACGGGCGGCATCTGCTTGGTCAGCTTCTGCCGATCCGAGCCGTAGTCCATATTCAAGATAATCACTTCGCGCTTCATGTCTTTCACCTTGAGATTGCGGGCGTAAATATTTTCCACCACCCCGCCCCGATCCGCGCGCGACTTGATGCGGACGGCGCGATCCGTGCCCTCGAAATGGCAATCCTCCATGAACACATTCCTTACGCCGCCGGACATCTCACTCCCAATGACCAGCCCGCCGTGCCCACGTTTGCTGGAGCAATTCCGCATGATAATATTTTCCGTCGGACGACCGACCCGCCAGCCGTCCTCGTTGTAACCGGACTTCAGCACCACACAATCGTCGCCCGTGTCGAACACGCAATTCTCGATCAACATGTCGCGACAAGAATCGGGATCAATACCGTCGTTATTCGGCCCATCTGTCAGCACGTGAACACCACGAATGGTCGTGTTCTGACAATAGATCGGATGCACCGTCCAATTCGGACCGCTGCCGATGGTGAAGTCTTCCAGCAAGATGTTCGTGCAACTGACAAATGAGAGGAAACTGGGTCGAATGCAAAATTCCGGCTTGCCAAAGATGCGCTGCGCCACCGGCACACCCTTCGCTCCCATCTCGAAACCAAGCTTAGTTTCGCTGCTCTTCCAATCCCACCAGCGTTTGGCGTTGCCGTTGAGTTTGCCTTTGCCCGTGACAGCGATGTTCGTGCAATCGCGCGCATAGATCAGTGGCGAATAGTTGTAGAGTTCAATCCCGCCCACCCGCACCAGCACGACCGGCAGATAATCCTCGAGGTTGTCGCTGAAAATGATTTCCGCGCCTTCGGCCAGATGCAGGTTCACGCCGCTGCGCAAATGAATCGGCCCGGTGTAATACTTGCCCGCCGGCACCACCACCCGTCCTCCTCCGGCTTGCGCACACGCGGCAATAGCCACGCGAAAGGCCGTGGTATTGGTCGTCTTGCCGTCCGCCACCGCGCCGAACTTAGTCACATCAAAGTCCCGCACCGGAAACTGCGGCGGCACAATCCGCTGCAGGATGACAGGCAGCACGGCCCACGGATCGGGCGTGGTGGTGGCCAGCGATTGCGAACAAGCCGCACACCCGCTCACGAGCCACACCAAGGCGACAGCAAGGCCGCACTTCATCGGTTCGAATGGATTCACGGCCTGATGGTAAGTGGAATCTCCACGCGACGACAGCGGGAGTTTCGGCAAACCACATTTGAATTTCTGCCAGCAATCAAAGCCTAGCGCACCACCTCCACCAACCGAAGCAAGCCCAGCCCCATACACGGAACGGCCTCAAGAATGAATGATCCCTGATGGCTATGTCTTTGCTTTGACGTAACGCAGCTTTTGACTGATGTGGCTAACAGCGAATTCCAGATTGCATTTGCAGGCCAAACCCCGCATACCGCTCGCCGCATCGACATTTTCGTGAACGTGTTCATTCCAGGCCAACGATGGATCAGCGAATCAGAGCCCGAGTTAGGATTGGCTACAATCCGACAGGTAACGAGCGATCGCGTACAAGTTGAATTCAAGGTGACAGGCGAAATGCGGACCTACGCCCTGAACCATGCACCGCTGCAACGGGTGCGTTTTCGCATCGGGGACAAGGTGCGGACGCAGCAAGACGAGGAATTCATCGTTCAGGAAGTCATCGAACAACAGGGCTTGCTGATCTACATTGGCGGCGACCACCGTTTGGCGGAAACGCACCTGAGCGATCGCGTCAACGTGCAAGGTCCACAGGAGCGTTTGTTCGCAGGGCGATTTGACACCTCGGCCGCCTTTGCCTTGCGCCGGCGAACACTGGAACTGCTCCACCAGATGCGGCAGTCACCGGTGCGCGGTTTTGTCGGTGGCCGGATTGACCTGATTCCGCATCAACTTTACATCGCAAAAGCCGTCACCGACCGGCACGCCCCGCGCGTGCTGTTGTCCGACGAAGTGGGCTTAGGAAAAACCATCGAAGCCGGCTTGATCCTGCACCGCTTGTTGCTGACCGGCCGGGCCCAGCGCGTGTTGGTCTTGGTGCCCGAATCGCTGGTACATCAATGGTTCGTGGAAATGCTCCGACGTTTCAATATTCGATTTGATCTTTTCGATACGGAACGATGCGTCGCCATTGAGGCCGGTGATCCCGGTGCAAACCCGTTTCTGGACAGTCAACTGGTACTGACCAGCATTGGCTTTCTTGCCAGCGACCCCCAGCGCTGCGCCCAAACGGTGGCGACGGGCTGGGATTTGCTGGTCGTGGATGAGGCGCATCATCTTGAATGGTCGGAAGCGATGCCAAGTCGCGAATATCAGGTAGTGGAGGAACTCAGCCGCAAATCCGCTGGATTGTTATTACTGACGGCCACGCCGGAACAACTGGGTGTGGAAAGTCATTTTGCGCGGCTACGATTGCTCGATCCGGATCGCTATCGCGACCTCGCAACCTTTCAAGCCGGAGCAAAGGATTATCGAGACATCGCCCGGGTGGCGGAAAGATTGCGTGCCGCAACGCCACTGACCAAACCCGACGTGGCCTTGTTACATCGCTTGCTCGCGTCGGACGCCCGATTAGAACAACGGTTGGCAAAGGTTAACCAAGGTGAGGCGGCAACTAGGGCAGACTTGCAGGAAGAACTGCTGGACTTGCACGGCCCCGGGCGGGTGCTCTTCCGCAACACCCGCGCTGCCATGAAAGGATTTCCCAAGCGCCACGCCCGGCTCGCCCGGTTGGAAGCCGGACCAGAAGCCGAATTGTGGTTGGACCGGGTCTCCACTGAGTTTGCTGAGGATGTGGGGAAAACCAAACTCCAACAAACGTTTGACCTGACGCGTGACCCGCGGGTGCTTTGGTTGGTAGCGCTGTTGCAACAATTACAGCCGCAAAAGGTGCTCGTGATCAGTCGCACGATTGAAAAAGCCGAAGCACTCGATGCGGCGCTGCGCCGCCATCTGACGATCAAGACGGGGATTTTCCATGAAGGACTAACCCTACTGCAACGTGACCGCAGCGCCGCCTGGTTCGCCGAGCCCGAAGGCGCGCGCCTGTTGATCTGTTCGGAGATCGGCAGCGAGGGACGCAATTTTCAATTTGCCCACCATCTTGTCTTGTTCGATCTACCGCTCAATCCCGAGTTGCTTGAGCAACGCATCGGACGGCTGGACCGGATCGGCCAATCCGAGGACATCCAGATTCATGTCCCGTATCTCGCCCGGAGTCCGCAGGAAGTCCTGGCGCGCTGGTATCAGGAAGGCTTGAACGCCTTTGCCAGCAATCTCGAAGGCGGCGCTGAACTGCTGCGCCGGTTTGGAAAAGCCGTGAATGATCTCGCCTTGGAATTTCCGATTGCCGATCGCACTAGTGCCGCACAAGAACTCGACACCCTCTTGCAACAGACCCGGGATGCCCGGCAAGAAATCCAACATCGCTTGGAACAAGGCCGGGATCGTTTGTTGGAACTGAATTCATTCCGCCCCGATTCGGCGCAGCAAATCATTACCCAGATCCGGAAACAGGACGGGCAACCAGAGCTGGAAGATTACCTGCTCGACATGTTTGATCATTTCGGGGTTCACCTCGAAGAGCTTGCTCCACACACGTGGCAGTTGCATCCGCAGGGAATCATCACCGACTCATTCCCCGCCCTGCCCACCGAGGGAATGATCGCCACCTGTGACCGCCGACGCGCACTCAGCCGGGAAGACGTCGGTTTTTTAACTTGGGATCATCCCTTGGTCACGGGCGCGATGGACTTGTTGCTCGGCGGCGAAACCGGCAACTGCGCCTTCGCCGTGCTGCCGGCGGCGAACGACCGGACGCTGCTCTTGGAGTTGATCTTTGTATTGGAAGTCATTGCTGCACCCCGCCTGCATGCGGATCGTTTTCTTCCGCCGACTCCGATCCGGGTGGTTGTCACTCACAAACTGGACGATGTCAGCGCAACCTATCGCGACGCTTCGTGGGAACGAAGGCTCCAGAAAGGATCGGCCTACAAATTGATTGAGAATACCGAAATCGCCCGGCGCACGTTGCCCGCAATGATCCAGAGCGCCACAGAGCTGGCGGAAACCCGTGCGACAGGATTTCGCCAGGAAGCACTCCAAGCGATGAAACTTCTCCTTGGTCATGAGGTTCAGCGTTTGCAGACGCTTCAGCAGGTGAATAATCATATTCGTCCGGAAGAAATCAAGCTGGCGCAATCGCAACAGGCAGAACTGGCCACCGTGCTGCAGCAATCACGCCTCCGGCTGGACTCGATGCGACTTCTCTGGAAAGGACCGCCCGAAATGCTGAGTTAAGAGACAGGCTCATCTAGCGCTGAGACTTCCCCTGAAATTCAGAACTTCAAGACGAAACAGGCTCGCCCGACGTGGCTTGTTAGCTCAGCGTAGCAAGCCAGCATTTACACTTCTTGCCTTTTGACCATCGCTGGCGCAACGACCACTTTCTATGCTGCGAAACTCTCGACCCGCACTACTTCAATTACCCGCAACCGCGAGGGACACTTTTCCGCCCACCAAGCCTTCGGCGGTTGCCGTTACTTCGATACTGCCAGCCCGCCCCTTCTGACCGCGCACGATCGCCAGACATTTTCCATTGAACGCCTTTCGAATGGGCGACTGGAACGATTCAAAACTCGTTGGATCGCCGTTATCTGTTGCGACAATCTCCCCCGGCCCGCTAACGGAAAATTGAATCCGATCCGCGGCACGCGGCACCGCCAAACCGTCCTTGTCTGTCACCACCACCGTCACAAAACATAGATCCTTGCCATCGGTGGAAATGGTTCTTCGGTCAACTTCCAGTTTCAATCGGGCCGGTTCACCCGCCGTCTTCACTTCAGCGGTCGCCCACGGCTTACCACCTCGGTAAGCGACAACTTTGAGCGCGCCCGGTTGATAGGTCACATCATCCCACCGCAGCCGATACTCAAACGCCCCTTTCTTTTTTCGCCCGAGCGACTGGCCGTTCAGAAATAATTCCGCTTCATCCCCGGACGTGAACACATGGACTGGGGTCACCTGCCCCACGCGTTCCGGCCACGTCCAATGCGGCACCAGATGCGCCATGGGCAAGTCGGGGCGCCAGCGCGATTGATAGAGATAAAACCGGTCCTTCTTGAATCCGGCCAGATCGATGATGCCGAAATACGAACTGCGCGCGGAATAATACGGCGTCGGTTCGCCGAGATAATCCCAGCCGCTCCAGACAAATTCGCCCGCCACAAACGGATGCCGGTCTTGCGCCGCAAACACCTTGTCCGCTGACGAACCGAAATCAGCCGTATGCAATTCATAACCGCTGACCTGATGCAGCTTGGAATCGCCACCACGCCCATCACGCGTCGGATTGCTGCTGGCACTGGCGACCGGGAACAAATAAACCCCGCGACTGCTCAAAGCGGCCGCGCTCTCGCTGCTGACAATCATACGATCTGGAAATTTCTCGTGAAACGCGGCATACAACGGCGGTGTTTTGATGCCGGTAAATTCGGCAAACTCGGGCGTGTTACGGATGCCCTCCCCCTGATAGTTCAGACTGATGACTTCCACTGCCGCCGCAAACGCCGAATCAGGTTTGGCAAAATTCATCGAAGCCGTTGCGCGCCGTGTCGGGTCTTCTTCATGCGCCAAGGCAACAAGCTGTCGCACCACCTTCGCCCCCTCCTCGCCGGTGTATTGCTCTCCCACTTCATTTCCGACGCTCCACAAAATCACTGAAGGATGATTGCGATCGCGACGAATCCAGGCGCGCAGATCCTGTTCATGCCAGTCGGCAAAGATCAGGTGAAAATCAAACGGCGTCTTGCGGCGCACCCAAGAATCGAACAGCTCGTCCACCACCAGAAATCCCATGCGATCCGTCAATTCCAACAGTTCGGTGGCGGGAGGATTGTGCGCCAGACGAATGGCGTTGCAGCCCATCTCGCGGAGGATTTCAAGTTGTCGTTCGGCGGCGCGAACATTGAAAGCTGCGCCCAACGCGCCTAAGTCGTGGTGCTGATTCACCCCCTGTAATCGCACCCGCTCGCCATTGAGATAAAAGCCATCCGATTTGCATTCAATGTTACGAATGCCAAAACGCGTCTCGTAACGATCAACCGCCTGGCCGTCCAGCGACACGGTCGTGATGGCAATGTAACGATTGGGGCGCTGCGTCGGCGGCGTACCCCAGAGCAACGGATTTGACACCAACGTTGCGCCTTCCGCCACCGCATTTACACCGGCGGGCAAAGATAGCTCCTGCGGACCAATCTTGGCGACCACACCCCCCATTGGCACGCCATTCGTATCGGCAAGGAATAATTCTGTCGCCACGCGGACCTTTACGGTTTGCTTGGAATCATTATCCACCGTGACCTGCAAGTTGACCTTGGCGCGATCGCGGGAGACTTCCGGAGTTGTGATAAACGTGCCCCATTGCCCAACGTGAACCGGCGCGGTTTTGGTCAGCCAGACGTTGCGATAAATGCCCGCCCCGGGATACCACCGTGAAAAGTCCGGAGGATTGTCGAGTCGGATGGCGAGTTGATTGGCGCCACCGGGGACGACGTGAGGGGTGAGATCCAGCCGCCAGGAGTTGTATCCAAATGGCCAGCCACCGACGAGTTTGCCGTTGACCCAAACTGCGGCATAGGACATCGCGCCATCCACATCCAAAAAAATGGATTTGCCGGCATCACTGGCCGGGATCTCAAGCTGCTTGCGATACCAACCAACGCCTGGACTCGGCAATCGCCCCATCGAACCGCCAACCCCGCCCGAATTAAACGGCCCCTCAATCGCCCAATCATGTGGCAAGGTCAACTGCCGCCAATGGCTGTCGTCAAAACTTTTTTGCGCATATGCCACGTCGCCGCCCGGATTTCCTTCCGGCCGACCGTGACGTTTGGCCGGATCTTTGATGAACCGATTACCCGCCGGCAAAATCCACGGCTTGAGCACGCGATTGGTCGCTGCCGCGAGCTGCTCCGCTTCAACGGTCGCCTCAGCAAGTCGTTCCTTTTGGTCTTCGCCGCGCGCATCCGGGCGGACGTCGTAAAGCAAATCCCGCGAGCTGACATTTGTTGGGTCACCCTTGGCAAACCGCCAGCCTTCATTGATGGAAATACGCTCGCGCAACGCTGCGGATACAGGCCACGCACCGATGAGCACCAAGACAACACTGGCAGCCGCAATTGATTTTAGGCGATACGAAGATGGCTTCATGGTCTTTGGAGATTTGTGATCTCAATCATTTGACACTCCGGTCACCCGTCAATTGCGGATGCGTCAAGCAGAAGCAGGATGCTGAGCAATCCAGCACAGGGCCTCGGGTGTTTCATAATGCTTTCCCGATTATGGCATCGCACTTGACGTTTTGTCATGCACTGCTTGCTTCTCTAACCACCCCCTCGGTGCTGGAAGGGTGGGAAACTTCTGCCGTGGCGTTTCCGCACCTAGTTTGCAGTTTGTATCTTGTCAGTGATCCGGAAGTAATCGAAATCTGCGTGCCCGCCCGGCGTCGTGGTTGCGTAGTTAAACAAGCCAAAGCGATAGCCCATAAAATGCGCCAGCGTGTAAGTCATCTTCAGCGGACTGCCAATGCTCTGCCACGATTTGCCGTCGAGGCTAAAGTAAAAACGGGCTCTATCTGTCTGCTTGTTAAAGTCACAATCAGCCTTCAAATAAACACGCGACTGCAGCAACGGCACGCGTTCCAGTTCTACCGGGGCGTTGGACTCAGCGCTGACCATCACGAGGTAATTTGTGCCGCCGTCTGCTTTCACTCCAACAACGCCATAGTTCTTCGCCAACAAAACAAGCCCCGCAAAATCGCCGTCCTTGAGACCGCTGACATCTACGGCGGTTGAACCGGAACATTCCGGACCGATGGTGCGCTGCGTCAGTGTATTTCGGGCTGCCTCGATGTCCTTGTCCACGCGTCCGGTCGTCAGCCGCAAATAACCAGACCGGGCGCTGAGCGACCAGAGTTTATGGTCTGGATTGTGATTCCATTGCCAGACCAGTGGCAATGGACGACCCTCAGCTTCACGATCAAATTCATCCGAAGCCACAATCCCGGGAATCAGGCTGCGATTCTCTGGGAGGTTCAGGGTGTCCGGCACTTTTCCGGCCACGCCGATCACTGGCCAGCCGTCCTCCCACTTTATCGGCACAAGATACGGGATGCGCCCGACCGCGCCATTATCGCGGAACAGATACGCGAACCATTCCCCGGCCGGCGTATCAATAATGCTTCCTTGCGCGACACCCTTGTCCTGCAACGCCACCCGACCTTCATACGGTCCGGTAATTTTATCCGCGCGATGCACCGTTACCGTGCGCATGCCACCTCTTGGCCAGACGATGTTGAACAGATAATACTTGCCGTTCGCCTTCAACAACTGCGAGCCCTCGGCAGGCAGGCCGATATTCGTTCCAGCCACCATACTGGCATTTGTAATCACCACTTGATCAAAGCCGCCGGGTTTTAGCCCTGACAAATCCTCCTTCAACTCAACCAACCGCAACCGCCCGCCGCCCGAAATCATGTAAACACGATCGTCATCGTCGAAGAACAATGAATGATCGTGCAGCATCGGCCGGAACGACTTCACTTGCCACGGTCCTTTCTCGATGTCCTTGGTTGAGTAGATGTAGGTCTTGCCCGTGGTCTGAGCGAACGTCGAAACATAATACGTACCGTTGTGAAACCGAATGCTGCTGGCCCATGACCCTTTGCCATAGGCACTCTTGCCGTTGGCAAGATTCAACGCGTCCACGTCATCAAGAATGTCGTAGGCGTAGTTCACCAGCTCCCAGTTCGCGAGGTCTTTCGATTTCATGATGGGCACACCAGGACTCATGTGCATCGTTGTGCTGCTCATGTAATAGCTATCGCCCACGCGAATCATCGCGATATCCGGCACGTCCGCGTGGAGGACGGGATTATGCGCCTGCTTGGCAGACTCGTCCGCGTGGAGCAGTGCCGCCGCGCCTAGCACGACCCCAGCAAAGAGAGTTATTGGTTTTTTCATCAATCGAAGCATATTTGCGATTGTCAGAGCTATTTCGTGGAATAGAAATCTAATTTAATCTGCAACGCCCATGGACATCCGGGAAAGCTACTAAAGCCACCTACGCGGAAATATACGACAAGTGTCGTATCCTCATCTCCAGCCAGCGTCCACTGCCCAACGCAAGGGCAACGAAGCAAATTGAGGGTATTTGGTTCAGCACGAAATCCTCAGACACTCACACTTACGAGAATTAGGAAGGACAAAAATGCAGCATTGCGGTGAGCCACAAAACCAAGAGAACTGCAAATCGGCAAAATCGAGAAAAATTCCTCTCGCGTTGGAGAAGTTGATTTTATTGATTGAAAGTGGTGGCTGGGGGCAGAATTGAACCGTGACACAAGGATTTTCAGTCCTTGCGTAGCACCTCCAAAGAGCACCGGAAAACATTGGCCCGAAGCCACATTTTTCCTTGTGTTCATTGGTTGATAGTTCACAGTCTGCGCATATAGTCATGACATGACCGGCCAGCGCCCGCAAGACAAAACCAAGACACTTGGACCGGATTGGCAATCCATTGCCAAGACGGTTTTCGAGCCAAGGACATGTTCCTGAATCTTCCACCCGAGCAAGACACATGACCCGCGAAACCAAGACTTCCCCACTCAGCAAAACAGATCAACGGTATTGGTATGACCGCCTGTTCAAGCGGGGAGACGGAACAGATTGGCAGGTTCAGATTCAATTTGCCGGGAAGCAGGACAAATTTCCATTGCGCACCCCGAACAAGGAATCCGCCGCTGCCAAGGCCAAAGAAATCTATCTGTCCCTGCATTCGCGCGGCTGGGATGAGACGCTATCGCTGTTCAAGCCTTGGACTAACCAGGTGCAACGGATTGATTCACCTACTGTCGGTGAATTCCTCACCGCCGTCGAAACCTTCGGCGGGATCAACCCCATCACGTTCAAGAGCTATTCCCGCAAATTCCGTCGGCTCGTTGCCAGCCTACGCAAGATCGAGGGCGTGACGTCACGATTCCACCGGGGCGAAGGCAGCGCCGCATGGCGTAAGGACGTGGACGCTGTAAAACTCGCTACCCTGCCGGCTGCCGAGATCAACCGTTGGAAACTCAATTTCGTCGCCAGCAAGCGCGGGGATGCCCTGAAGCAACATCACGCCGAGACGACCGCCCAAAGCATTCTGCGCAATTCCAAGAGCCTGTTCTCTCCGCGCGTCCTGCGCCGGCTACGCGATGCCAAGGTGGAAATGGACTTACCTTCTCCCCTGCCCTTTGATGGCGTCGAAATCGGCACGCCCCCGCGGAATCGTTACACCTCCACGATAGACGCGGATAAACTCGCCCGGAACGCCAATACCGAGCTAGCCAAGAAAGAACCGGAGCTTTTCAAAATCTTCCTGCTTAGCTTTGGCGTAGGCTTGCGCCGGGGCGAGATTGACCGCCTGACGTGGCCTCAGTTCAATTGGAGCAAGGACCAGATCAACATCGTCATCACTGCGCACGGCGACGCCAAAACGGAATCCAGCATCGCCGCCGTGGATGTTGATCCAGTCGTAATGAAGATTTTCAAAAAGTTCAAAGCCACCGCCACAGGTGAATTCGTCATTGAATCCTCCGTGAAGCCGCGGCCCGGAGCAAACTGGCATCACTATCGCGCGGATTGCTCTTTCAAGCGACTCAGCGCATGGTTGCGCGACAAAGGCGTGGACGCTCAGAAGCCACTCCACACAATGCGCAAGGAATTCGGCAGCCGGATATGTGAGCAGTTCGGGATCTTCGCCGCCAGCGAAGCGTTGCGCCACGCCGATATTCGCATCACCCGCGCGCATTACGTGGACAAGCGTGGGCGTATTCATCTCGAGGTCGGCAAGATGCTCAAGCCATAGCCCACCCTAGAGACGGTCGGGCAATACAGATTTCTTTCCAATGGGGGTTCGGTCGGAGCGGTCCCACCGCTTTTTTCCAACTTTATTTTTCTAACCTCAGTCAATAATGGCAGCAACATCTCGGCTGTTTGTAAACAAACGCGCACCCGCACCACTTCCGCTCTGCGGCGGCTGTGTTTAAATGGCGGATATGTTAAATGTCAAAAGTTTACTCAAACCTGTTCTTGTGAAGACAAGAACGGACATAACTGAACACCAAACCGAAGACTTAATCCCCCGCCCAGAAGTTGCGCGGTCGCTTGGCGTTTGCGCCAGGACCGTAAAACGCAATGAGCGTAAATGGAATCTTACGCCCCACCGAATCACATACAACGTGATTGGCTACCCAGCCTGTGAGGTGGCTCGATACAAGTCTCAATCACGCATCCCTGCGCCCGCGTTAGCGGTGGGAGGCCATCAAGGGCCTTACCCCCCACCGCCTCACGAGCCGTCTCATCGGCTATCCCGCATCACAGATCGAGCGCATAAAGCTGAATCGCGGGGCACCACGGTGGAGGTGCAATCATGAAATCGCTCATGCATAGCGCGTTTTATAAGTTGCTCACGCAATTGCCTCTCAGTAGCGGAAAATTGAGCGTGCAGGGTTTTTCCTTTGAACTCAAAACCAAGCTGAATTGCTACAAGATCACCGCGAACATCGACAGTAATTACATGGGGTGCATTGTCAAAAATCGCTACCCGCTTGCGGGTGAAACACATCTCCGTGGGCGTGACCTTGCAGATGGCACGTTCTGTAAAAAGACGTGGAATCGAATTGTGCGGGACATCAAGGCAACCGAGTCGGATAAGGCATTATGAATCCCCTGCCCTCCCTCTTATCCGCCTGCACCGGCGGATTTCACGAGTGCTACGCCTGTGGCGCAATTGGTGAGCAAGCCATCGGTGACGGTGATCCCGGTGACCCGTATTGCAAATGTGCCAGGTGCGGCCGCGCGGCCATCATTTTCCGTCCGCCCACAATCCAGCGCGCCGAAGTCTCACCAGAAAAACCCACTAAACGCCGGCAAAGCACCTTGCCGTGAAGATTTGAACAACCCCGAAACTTAACCCGCCGCAGCGGCCAAAAGAAATTGGCCGCCCCGAGCAAACCGGAAGCGGCCAATTACAGATGAGATGCCATTCAATAGCACAAAACAGAATCAGTCAAACGACGTAGTCTATGAATTGCAAATGCTCCTCGGATCGCCCGTGGTTTTTCTTTCATGGCCACGCGGCTCAAAAGGGACACCCCGCAAATGGGCACACCTGCGACAAGAGGACATGAGCGCGGAATACCTTGCGAAACTACCACGCGGAAACATCGGAGTTGCACTAGGTGAGGCTCTGGCGGCCTTTGCGCGATCGACATCGACAATGAAGATTGCGTCGCTCCGTTCGAGCAGGCAAATCCGTGGAGTGCGCGGACGTTGCAAACCCACGGAGCGCGTGGACGGGTTTTCTGGGTGCGGATTATCGGCAATTACCCGGCATCTAAAAAAATGAAAACGGTCGAAGGGGTGGACGTTGGGGAATTTCGGGCGGACGGCAATCAATCCATTATTTGGGGGATTCATCCGGGCACAAAAATGCCCTACACCCGCCCCCTGAACGTTCCCGCCGCCCGGATCGCATTTGATGAAATCAGCTGGCCCGCCGGCGTCGTCTCCCCCCTGCTACATAGTAGTGGAGACGTAGAGTCGAGGAGACGTAGAGTCGAAGACGTTGTCTCGGGTGTCTCTCCTGTTCCTGTTCAGGTCAATTTAGTCCAGTGTGCCCACGGTGGTAATTCATTGCCGGAGGTATTGCGTGCCAAGGTGGAGTCTTGCCTGCCTTCCGGCCCGCATCAAAACAACCGACTGCTTTTCCACCTTGCCCGCCGCCTCAAGTGGGTGGAAGGAATTACACCAGTGCTGTTGTCGGAGGCTTTTAACATGTGGCACGCGCGCACGGCCGCACTTGGATTCCTTCGAGCCGGTCAGTCGAAAGACGACTATGCAGGCGAATTTGATGCTGCGGTTGCCAGGGCTAAAACTCCGCCCCAGATTTTTGAATCCGCGCTGAATCTTGCCCGATCGAACCCGTTACCACCGGAAGCTAACATTTTTGAATCTGACCCGGCAAAACTGGTGTGCGCCATTTGTTTTCAGCTTCACCTCCAAACCCCCGATGGCGAGACATGGTATTTGCCGAGTCGCAAGTGCAATGAGCATCTTGGGATTCATTGGACAAGCGTAGCTCGATACCTTGCGCGCCTTACGGGAGCTGGTGTAATTGTTCAGGTTGAACCTGCCCGCATGTCCAACATTCTAAGCGAGCGCCGGTCGCCTCGATACATCTGGAAAGGGTTTCAAGCCGGCTGAACTCTAATGACTTAGCTGATGGAAGAAATCGCCAACACCCCGCCGGAATTTGTCGAATGTCCTAGATCCGCGTTCCTGAACCGGAGTATGAAACTGGAAGCCGCACTTTTGCCGGCCAGCGGAGCTGGAAAAATATGGCGGGGTATGCCAGCGCTGTTTCCAGGCGATAAAGCACGGCGGGACAGGTTCGCGATTTGACGTCATGTCGTTCGACCCTACCGCCGACGCACAGCACGTTCACCATGACGTTGAGCACGACGGTGTCGGCAATGTGAACGGGCACGCGGAGCGTATCGAGTGGTTCAACTATGCGGAAATTGATGGCGAGCTTGATGCGCTGGCATCAGCACCACAGGATGCAAAAGCCCACGCCTGCGAATTGGTCAGAAAAATAATCGCGGGTCTGATTGGCGACGAACTGACCATCGTAGACCTTCGGGGTGCGGTCGCGAAGTTTGCGCTATTTGCAGCCGCCATTGCACCGGATAAAGTTCCATTCAACCAGATTCAGCTCGCGGCCCTCTTTGGCGTCACCAAGCAAAATTTTTGCAAGCACGCCCGCGACCTGCAGACTCGTCTTGGCGTGCAAGTTCTTACACCAGTCGCAGCGATTCAGCACGACTGGCAATGAGGCAAGCGCGCAAAAAGAATCCAGTGGCCAGGAACAAAGCGATCACGCGCGCCGATACACCCCATCCCCATAAGGATTCTTTTAGCCCATCAGCCTCTCAAGGTAGTGACCGCACCGCCGAGTTTCCTTATGAATGAAGTATTTTTCCCGTGTTAAACATTTTTCTGTGGGTGTAATGCAGTAAATATCAGCGATTTGCGCCGAGGTTTTGCCAATAAATACAGGCATTCCGTTGGAAATGGCTCGCAAAACCCCTGTAAACATTGGTGTTTCTGAACATCGGTTGCGCGGTGGTCATGATCGCGATGAGAGCAAAACTCAACCTCGGAATTTCCGATGTTGGATTCGGTTGTCCGGTGGTGATGACGACTTAACCGCCGCCAATTATGCCCCGCCGTGAAGCGCCACAGGCCCGCCATTGCGCCGCGATTGCGCGCGAGCATGAACACTGAGGAGCGATGGAAATGCCCTTTATGAAAGACGCCAAATCGTTTGTTGAATTCCTTGGAACTCCGGAATCTGATCGCTATTTCGGGCGCACGTTCGTCGTCAAGGCGGACGTGCTTGCTACGCTGCTGTCAGGCGGAAAACTCTGCGACGTTGCCGCCAAGCATCGGCTCACCAAGTCCGCGCTCACCAGGCACGCCAAACGCGCGCGAGCCGTCTTCAGCATCCCCGGTTGACATAAAGTTGACTGACTCACGTTGGTGATCTTATGGACCACGAAACCATCAAAACCATCATCGCGAACAAATCGAAGATGACATTGCCGGCGATGACCGAAATCACCGCGGAAATCAACCAACTCGAAACCGAATTCGGCCTGCAACTTTCGCCGAAGTTTTACAACATGTCACGCGGTCTGGCCAGGCTTGAAGAATTAAAGACGATCAAGGCCAGCGTCGCGGCGCAAGCGCCCGCGCGGGTCACTGCTGCCGCCCCGGCAGTCGCGGCAACATCAGCACCCGCGGTCAGCACCGATTTGCTAATGATGGCCGCGAAAGCGATACAACCCGGTCATGGGTTCTGGCAACTGTCGCCCGAGGAACAGCGCCCCGCCCTCGCCCACTTTTTCCACGTTCGACATTTGACCTACCCAGGCATTGGCGATGACGTCGCAAAGTTGCCAGCGGAGAAACAGCGCAAGCCAAACGTCGCAAACGTAGGACTCGAACGAATGGCCCGGGCGGCTTCGCAAAAGGCCATCGACAAAATCATTTTAGGAAACTGATCCACACCAAAACGACGAAGGAGGAAAAATGCTGCAAACATCGTCAGAAATCGCACTACAAAAAACTGAACCGCCAGCTGAATTACCTGCGCCCCGGGCCGAGGTGGAATGGAATCCGACCGAAGGCGAGATTGTCGATGAGATGACGCGGACGGGCAACCGCGATCGCATCGGGGTCGTGAAGTCACTCAAAGCCCAGTGGCGCATCCGGCGTGAACACCTCGAGGCAGCCTTACCCGGCCAAGTGGATGCCGAGCTTGAGTCCCGCGCGGCCGTGATTGCGGCACAGGAACGCGCCGCGGAGCTTGCCTCCCGCAATGAAAGCCTGATCGAAACCATCAGCATTTGCGCGGTCAGTCACATCCCGCGCCGAAATACCATTTGCGGCACTGATTGTGACTTCCTGCAGTGTCTGGCCGTCATCACTGATTGCAATTCCGAAGGCATGCACATCCTTGAGAGGCTTTTCGCCATGCTGGATCAAGCAGTTCACCCATGTGTGATTTTTTCTGGCTGCCCGAACATCGAATGGCTTTGCTGCTTTCTTTCGTGGATTATGGATTGTCTCGCTGATGCTTTTTTGGTCGGTGTTTACATTTTTCTTCATAGGTTTGATGTATGAGCGCCCGCCCGAACGGCGTCAAACCGTGACATGCCGAAGCACGACACCACCGCCCGAGCGGGCAGATTTGTTTTAGGGGAACTCCGCGCGGGTTTGATGCGCGTGGAAATTGAAGTCCAAAGGTGAAATCCTTGTGGAAACAGAGACGCAAGGATTCGCGGGGAAGAAAATCTAAGTGGCGTGATAGTCCGCCAGAACAAGACAGAAACAAGACACGGAAACCACTGATGTGAGGAAAGTGGTGGCTGGGGGCGGAATTGAACCGCCGACACAAGGATTTTCAGTCCTCTGCTCTACCAACTGAGCTACCCAGCCAGCGAAGGGACGCATATTCAACTTCCTTGCCCGCCACTTGGCAAGAAATTGTTCTGATTTTTTCGTGACACGTCGCCGCACTTTACTACAATGCCCGCCCTCGACGACCCTATGGTCTAGCGGTTAGGACACCTCCCTTTCACGGAGGTAGCCCGGGTTCGATTCCCGGTAGGGTCGCCACTCAATAAAACTGAGGCTTTCGTCGAGTTTCCCCCAATAAAATCAATGCAATGCGCCGCTTCCTAAAAGCATGTTCAACCCATGTTCGTGGCGTGTTCGCGGGTTGTTCGCTGGTCAATTTCCGGCCAAGGTGCTAAGTTGGTGCTAAATCATGAAACACAAAATCTCAGTCACTAAAATCAAGCGACGTGGTGTTTCAACGTGGCAGGTGCGTTGGACTGAGGCTGGTCGCGCGCATCGAAAATTCTTTGATACAAAACTGGGTGCGGAGGCTCATGCAGCCATCGTCAGCGGCGAGATTTTAAGTCATCGGAAACGGATAATGGCCATGAGTCAATCCGATGTCGAAAAACTCCTGTTGGTTCACAGTGAATCTCAGAGGCGCGGCATTGATCTGGCGTCACTTCTTACACTGCTGCAATCTGCCAAAGATGCTCCCGCGTCACACTCAATCAAAAGCGTGATCACCGAGATGGAAGAAACGAAGCGCAAGGCGGGGCGCGATTCGGACTATCTGGACAGTTTGGAAAACATCTGCCTCGCATTCTGCAAAGGTGTTGAATCTCGCGATGTATCAAAGTTCACAGTCAAGGATGTCGAACGATTCTTGGATGGAAAGAAAATCGAATCTCGGTCAACGCTGCGCTCGCGACTCTCCACGATGTTCAAGTTCGCAGTGCGTCGAGGGTATCGCGCGGACATCCGTCATTTTGAGACTTGAGCCGCTGGGAAGCGAGCGAAAGGGATTTTGCGGAGCAGAAGGACGTAAGCTCGAACAAGCGGGCGCGAGTGAGCCCACTAGAAGAAACGTCAACTGCTCCACATAGTCGCCGTAGGACAAACCGTCACCACGCAGGATGTTGCCATAATTCCATAGTTTCTGAACGAGTTGTTGAGGACTGCTCATGGCATTAGACTTTCCCTGCCAAATATCCATCGATATCTAGCACCGGCACATTAATTCCATGTGACTTCAGCACTGCCTTCGCACTATCCACAGCCAGCGCTGGAACTAATACGTTCGTTGCAAAAGTGAGCACATGGTTTTTAGCAACTGTTGGATAAACGAGGCAAAAATCAACGCGCTTTCGTTTCAAACCATTTTCATCGGTAAAGTCCTTGTCAAAAAATGCGGTCGAAGTTTGCAGAAGTTCCTGCTTCTGTTCCTCGGTGAGATCTTTTGCCAGCCGTTCACCATCCATTGCGTAGTTCTCGATGATGCGCCATTCTCGCTGCTGATAATAGGCTAGTTCACCGTTGTGCTGAGGATTCTCGGTAGGGAGTAAAAGATTTTGGACAGCATCAATGGTGTAAAAAAACTCCTCAAACGAGAACGGCTTGATGTCAAGATAGTCCGTTACCTTTTTTGCCTCCACTGCGGAAACGTCTGTCTGAAATGTCGGCGACTCTAGCCGCACGATCGCCGGAAGCGTGGGCTGATTGAGCATGTTTTTAAGCTCGACCATGTTCTGGAAAAATTTCCGGATTATGTGCAGCCGACACGCAAGCATCGAACCAGCAGAATCCAAAGCAACTTCCTGGTTTCTATTTTGCGGCACATAAAACACCGGAATTCCCCCAATGCGCCTCAATGTTTCGTATGAGTATTGTATCGCGAAATCGCCAAAAGTGGCACAATGTTGTTTTAACTCACCCTTTGGTAGTTGCGTGAAACAGATTCGCCGCTGAAGTTTTTTGAGCGTCGGACCTCGCCCAGTGGCTATAGGTTCATCCCAAGCGATTACCTCGGGCGTTAGAACGAATCCGATCTTGGCGATGAGTCCCAGAGTCTTTATTCCTAAGTCAGCATTGGCTTGCTGCCCTCTGGGGAAGCAGTGGTAAAAAAACCTTTCTTCGGTGGCCATAAATAACTCAGATTCCAAGGATTCCCCAAGGGAGGGCTTCAAATTCTGCTCTGCGCTCAGCCGCAAATTGCTCGTCAACTTGCGCCGCGTAAGCAATGAGCCCGCGGACGTGCTCACGAAAGCCAATCAATGAGCGAAACTTCCGTCGTTCACAATGCACGCGAATACCCTTCGTGCGTGCATGGAACAAGTGCATGCGCAATTTGTCTCTGAATGCCTTGGTCAATCGGGGCGCGCCTGAATCAACCAACAACCCGGTCACCACACGTCGTGCGCTTGGTGGGACAACATGAGTTTTCGTCTCGTTTCTTCTGAGTCCGAGAGATGTTAATGCTGCGGTGATTTCCTTCACGAGTGATTTAGCCCGCGTCCGGTCGAAATCCATTGCCGAGAATACGATGTCATCCGCGTATCGCGTTATCACCCCGCCGTGCTTGGTCGCTAATTCTGCCAAGCGGCTATCGAGTTCGGCGCAAACCAGATTCGCAAGCATCGGACTTGTGGGTGCGCCCTGTGGTAGATGTCCGACTACCTGTGTCATGTATGGTTGGATGGCATAGGGTCGGCTGTTTGAACGCCAACGCCGTTGGTCGCGCTTGGACTCGCCTCCCGGAAAGCGCGTGCAGAGGCGGGTCAACTCGAATGACAGCAAGGGGGGATATCCTATGGAACGAAACACCTTGTAAACTTGTCGTTCCGAAATTGATTCAAAGAAGCTCTTTACATCGACCTTAACAAGCCAGCGACATCGACTGTGCTGTTCAGCGTTTTTGAATGGGCTAGAACCCTCTGAGTAAGCGGTCGATATGGGACTCACCTTCGCGACGGCGAGGATGTTCTCGTGAATCCACGTTTGCACACGCATTAGCGTCACCTCCGGCACAGTAATCTGGCGGTAACCGCCGCTGCGCTTCCGGATGTTGAAAACCTTATATGGATCGAATTTCCGCGAGACAATATCTCGCAGATACTTGTATGGCACGTTGCAGATTGCAGCCAAATGACCAAGCGTGAAGACGACAGGCACACCCTTTAGTCTTAGCCGTTCTCCTTCCTCGATGAGTTTCTGAAGAGCGTCAGGCGCAACGCCTTTGGCTGTTGCAGCTGCTTTAAAAGAATGTGGTGTCCAGTCACTCATCTACTTTGACTCGCGGAGCGAGATGTGAGCGGCATGCGTAGAGAGACACCGAATCGTAAGCGCATGGCGCTCACAACTGGCTCTTTAGCAGCGGCTATTACGCGGATAGTGGATTCCACTTCCATGTTGTCGAACACCGTCCCGGGGCTACTCCACCGTGGGCAGTGCGTTGCTAGATGTTCTCTGGACACCACAAATTGATTTTTTGAATTGCATTGGGATATAACCAATTCCTCGCTCAATGGAGGCATCACGGTTAGCCGTTGGCGGCAGAAACGATTTCTTTGACCGCTGGACAATATCTCGACCAAAGTCTGTCAAAAGATTTTCTCCATTCACCAAACCCATTTCCTGGCCGGTCGTAAGCAAGCTATGAATATGTGACGTTTTGAGCGTCATTACCTTATTCAGATTGGCTGCTGCATAACCACGATGAAGCAAAGACAGCACTGCGATTAACTCAACATATTGAGGACTACGCTTCCGGCCTTCCATCTCGCGAATCAATGATAGCGCGCCCCGATGGCGTTCGGCATCCCAGAGCAATTGTGACGTCCGGCCGCAGTCGGTTGCACTAGAAAAGCACTGATGGAGGTCGGGTGGAATCCCTCGTCCAGGAAACAGAGCCTCAAACGTCTTCCCGTGTTTCCACAAAATTGTGGGGCAATTGTCGGGGCAGCCGTGCTGGAAAACTAATGGAACGCCGAGATGTCCCATTCCCATCGGATAGATGGGCAATTCGGTGCGCTTTGCATTGCGTTCGCACAATTCAACCACAGCTTCCGGCCAATAATTCGTCTGAGCACTCAGCCGAAGATCAAAGCGCACATGGTCGGGCCTGAGAAATGTAATGTGCTCATGCATCGCCTCCAAGCCGACATCATGAATTGCATAGCCCGCTATCCAGAGTTCGATACGGTGGTAGGAATGCCAACTCCTGATCGTCGGGGAAAGCATCCACAAATCCCAGAATTCGTTCACGCGTTGTCCAGACCCGACAAAATCTTCCAACAGCAAGATATGTCTGACCCTCTTGTCGATCATGTCTTGGTGGCTGGGTTCAATCAGGAGTCTTTCAGGGTAAACCCGGTCCAAGTTGGTCATCGCGTGCCTCAAACGATCAGCACTGTTTGGCGTGCCAGAAGGAAAGATGATTCGTTTGTCGATGGGGAATACAGCTATCAGCCCTGTAGTCGCCGAAATAATCTGTTCAGCGGCCTTAGCAAGCGCTGCTTCAGACTCCCCAAATGAAACCAGTTTTAGGCCATCCAGCAAAAGGCGGGCAATATGAATGTCGCGTGCATCAAATTGACGCAGCCATTCAATTCCCAATTTGTGCTCTGAAAGCCTCATTTGGTAAGTCCTCCGGTGAAGGCTTTTTGGAGGACGGACTGGCGGAGGCGGGTGGCGCGCTGGAGGTTGGCCGACACCACCGACTCCATCTCCTCCACCACGCTCAACCGCCGCTCCACTTCCGCCACAATCCGCGTTTGCTCGGCCAGCGGGGGAAGTGGGATGGCGAGAGCCTGCAATTTCGTGCCGTTCACGTTGGCTTGCCCGACCTGTTGGCTGACACAACCGGCAATCCATGCGCGACCGAAAACTGAGTTGATGTAATACGCAACCAAGTCGGGCACGCAACCAGCACAGAGCCGAACACGAATCAAATACGACGCGAACGAGCAAGGCTCAGGCGTGCCGCGGAACACTGCTGTTTTGCCGACAAGTTCAGCGCTGTTCGTGCGGTTAAAAAGCAGATCACCTTTCTGAAGTAGCAATTCAGGGAATTCGTCGTGGGCTTTGGGCAGATACTTCAGTTTATCGAAGACAAGTTTGCCATCGTCTATGTTTCCCATCCGCAAAACTGGAATGCCAGTGTCGTTTTCGCTGGTCTTGGCGGAACTGCCATATTGGACGAGCGCAGCCAGTTGTTCGACGCTTGCCCACTTCCAGCCTTCGGGGAGGGTCGGGAGGTTGGCGGTGTCCGGGGCAGCGGGTTCTTTGTATTGGCCGCGGCCGGTCCAGTTCTTCCGGCGCTCGGCGAGAATCCGTTTCAGCAATTGTTCGCCACTCTCGAATTGCTTCTGACCTCTGCCCTCTGACTTCTGAAGCTCTGCCTCCGTGGGGACGAGTTGGCCTTCGCAGGCGGCTTTGAGGACGGCGGCGCGGTAGCGTTTGAGGTTGGCCTGCACCCGCCGCAACGCCGCCACCCCCGCCTCCAGCCGCGTGAATTGCTTCTCAATCTCGGAAACGATACGGCCCTGCTCGGGAAGTGGTGGAAGCAAGAAATCGCGCTCGAAAGTTTTGCGAACGACAACAAACGGTTGTGCCGAACCGCTGCGTTCCCAAAACCGTTCGTCGTTGACGCGATACCAAAGAAATTTTCGGTCAATCTTTTCTACGTCCGGCCAGACCACGTGCGTGTTAGCTATGGCTGACCATTTCCCCGAAGCCAGAAAACATTTTCCGCAACGAGCGCCGACGGCTGAAACGATTATTGCGTCGCCTTCGTGTTCAAATGCATCTCGCCACACATCTTGGCCGGATGCGCTGTAAGCCGGAAACAATCCGTCCGCCGGAGCATCATTCAATTTCCCTTTGATGAGCTTGCCATTACCGGAGTGGTGGCGAGTCACGTCTAGCAGGCGCGTTGTTCGCCATGAATTCACGGGCGTTTGCATTGTTGCACTCATGCCGCGAGCACCTCGTTGAGTTCATCGAGCAGCTTGGGCAGTTGTTCGCCGAACAACTGGTGCGCTTTGCCGAGTCCGCCGCGCTGGCTGAACGGCGCGTAATCGAAATCGTCCGGCTCAGTGCTCAGACTGGTGGCGATGTGGTCGCAACGGTTCATGATGCCAATGCTTCGTTAAGCATCCGCTGCACCACGCCGTGCGCGGGTTCAGGCAGGGGCTTCTCTTTTTGCAACAGCGCAAGCTTCTCCCGGTATTCTGGCAGGACGTTCGGTCGGGCGCGTTTCATCGCCAGCAGGGTTTGTGCTAAAAGAATTCTCACACCGACATGTTGCGGGAAATCCAGGCACAATTGCAAATTGCCATCCACGATCTCGCGTTCGCCACTAAGCCCCCCCCTGCCCACGCCATCCATCCCGGCGCAACGGACGGCCAGCAGTTGTTCCAAGCGCAACAGGTAGCCGGCAAAGTGCGACGCGGGGGGAACTTGATACTGCGGCGGGGCGGAAACGGTTTGGACTTCGGCCTGGTCGCGGAGCAACGTGAGCAACTGGCGCGCAAGGGCGGGAATACCTTCCTCCGGTTTCGCAAACGGAAAGCTGCCGGTCAGCGTGCCGAGGCATTTGGCATCAATGGTCCGCACGAGGCGCAGGTCGGCGCTCCACGGCTCGGCGTTGGGTTTCAGATGGATGATGACGACGTAATCGCTTTTGAGTTCGGCCTGGCGGGCGGAGGTGGCGGCGGTTTCATCTTCCCACGGTCCGCCACTGAGCACGAATCCGGGGGAGTCGCCCATGATCCAAGGCACGAGCGTTTGCACGCGGGCGTTGCTGGTGAATTCGATTTGTTCCGCCAGAAAGAGCGGCAGGGCGCGACTCATGCGTCCGGGGGCATCGGACATTTGTTTCTGCATCCGCTTGGAATTGGTGGCGATCTCGGCGGTGCTGCCAAGCAAGGCCACGGTGGGCGCATCGGCGGGTTTGGCCGGGAACAGTTCGGCGGCGGGCGATTCGGGTTTGAGCCACACCGGACCGACAATGGTGAGCATGGCGATCTGCGGCACTTCCTTCGGAACATCGGCGAGAGCGACGCGGGCCTTGGCGATTTCAGTGTCCCAATAGGCCAGATGCTCTTTCCAATCGGTGCGATTGAGGGCGTAGAGTTGATCCAATAACCGGCGGGCGGCATCGAGTTGGCCGAGATCGAAATAGGCTTTGATGAGATTGTTACCGACCGTCAGGCCGTGATTGGCCGCGTCATAGTGTGGCTCGACCAGTTGCAGGATTTCCGGGAGATGCCCGGCATTGCCGAGGTCACCGCTGATCTGCTGGAGCAGATCGGTGGGAATGGGTTTGCCGGCATGGGCGAGGGATTCTTGATACAAGACGAGGGCCTGATCCGATTGACGCGCTTTGAGAGCATTGCGGGCGAGCCAGAGTTGCGCCCGCCAACTGCCGGGCAACGCAGCAATCCGCCGCAGACAGTCGGACTCGGCGGCCTCGCCCCCGCGGTCGCGATGGATGGCAACATACCAGCCGCAGGTGTTCTCAACATTCGGATCGAGGGTGAGCGCCTCCCATAACGTGGTTTCGACTTCGGCATGTTTGCCCCGCGCGAAGTGGACCTTGGCCAGATTGTTGAGGAGCAAACCGTCGCGGCCATGCTGGTTGAGTGCATCGGTGAGCAGTCGTTCGGCTTCGTCCAGTTTCTCGACCTTGAGCAGCACGAAGGCGAGGAGGTTGACGGCGCGTTTGGGTTGCGGATCAATCCGGCAAAGCTGGCGCGCAGGTTCGACGCAATCGGAAAGGAAGCCATCATTCAGCGCGTTGTTGATGAGGGCGGCGAGTTCGTCCGGCTTGTTCCAGTTGTTGCGGAAGTTCAGCGGCAGAACTTTGGTGCGCCATTCTTCGCGGGGGATTTCCCCGATGCGCCCGTAAGCGTCCCAGACCTTCATCATGGCCGGAGCACCGGGAGCATCCACCG
Source organism: Verrucomicrobiota bacterium (assembly GCA_049840435.1). Taxonomy (GTDB): domain Bacteria; phylum Verrucomicrobiota; class Verrucomicrobiia; order Limisphaerales; family JADLHS01; genus JADLHS01. The sequence goes on from JASGKY010000025.1 coordinate 53,080, forward strand.
ATGCCGCTTTCTTCGGCGGAAGCTGCGCGGGTTTGAACGGGGCCGGCGCGGCGGCGGGGGGCATGGGCTTGCTGCGCCCAAATAATTTATCGAGGAAACTCATGCGGCGAGACGAGTATTTAGTTCATCCAGCAACTGGCCCCAGCTTTCAGCTTGAACGGATTCCGTGAAAATTATCAAGCGATAGGCGGGTTGGGATTCCAGCGGGTCAACAAACCAAGCTTGGGAGCTTCAGCCGCCGTGACGACAGGACGGACGGGTTGCGGTTGGAAAGGCACTGGCGTCGGTTCGTCTGTGGCAGGGTAATCAACGCCGCCACTTTTGATTTTTAAGGATTGCCGCCAGGCACCATAGACCGAGTTTGGAAAAGCAATCCAATCAAAGCCCCAGCGCGTTTTGTCCTGCTCCGCATTGGCGGCGCGCTGGTCGTAGCGAACCTTATGAGAATACCGGTCGGCATCATGATCGGAGAGACTATCGCCCATCTGAACAAGCGGCGAAACGCCGAAGCGTTGCGCGAGCCATGCAAATTGTTCTTTTTTCTTCGTCAGCACGCCATTGATAGACATGCCCGCCAAAAAGAGCTGAGAGTTCTGGGGAGATATGCTGAAGTCAGCGAGGGGAAAGCCCAAGGCTTGCAAGTTTGCCGCTGTCTCCGCACGAGTATCTTCAAACCGGCTGGTGACATAACAAATGGTGACGCCGAGGCTGGCGGCATAGGTCATAAATTCAATCGCCCCAGGGGTGGCCCTCGCCTGTTGAGCCCGACACCAAATCCGCCAGGTGTCGTCATGAAAATCCCGGCCCGTCTGGATCAACCACGCATTGTAGGCGGAGTTGTCGAGGATGGTTTCATCACAATCTGTAACCAAATAGAAGGTTGCCGCCGTGGCGCCAGCAGCTTTGCGTTTAGCGATTTCTGCATCCAGCCGCATTCTTGCCAGCGCGAAACACTGAAGATAAAGCGCATAATCCTCGGCTGCGGTTTGGTCATAAACAAGCGCGTCAATGGTATTGTGGTATTGCATGTTTGTTTGTGGTTTCGGTTATGCAGCCAGCTTTTGGTTGAGCTCATCAAGCAGTTTTGGCAACTGCTCACCAAATAGCTGATGGGCTTTCCCCAACCCGCCGCGCTGACTGAACGGCGCGTAATCGAAATCGTCCGGCTCGATGCTCAGGCTGGTGGCAATGTGATCCCGGATGAGATTGAGCCACACGAGTTGGTCGGCAGAAAACTTCACACCAGCCTTGGCTTTATCCATGAGCCATTCGTTGAAACGCGCGGTGACGGATTCGGCGAAGGGTTCGAGCACGGGCTGCTGTTCCAACGCAAAGCGAACGAGCGCGACGAGGTCGGCAAAGCGTCCGGCCTGCGAGCGGCCTTTGACCTTGCCGGGTTTGGCGGCGGCAAACGCATTCCAGAGATTATCCTCGGTCCACATCGCGTGTTGTTCACGGAGCTTTTTCTCTAGTTCCTTGAGCATCGGCTCGGTGAGCCGCTGTTTGAACGGACGGCTGTAAAGGATTTGCAGGGCATCAATCTGCGCCTGATTCGCCACGAGGTAATCGCGGAACGCCTGGACGAGCCCGGCGGCTTTGGCCTTGGCGGCGGCATCGAAGCCTTGCTCGATCACCTCGTCCGGCGTGTAGATGTCGATGGCTTGCTCGGTTTCCTTTTTCAACTGCTCCAGCGTCTGGCGCAGCGCGGGTTTGTCGAACGGCGCGCAGGCGGCAGCAATCAATTCTTGGCGGGTGGCCTCGAATTTTTCCGGTGCAACTTCATCAGGCGAAGCGCCCGGTTTCCCGGTGGCGCGTTCGGCGATGGCGTCGGGATCAAACGCGCGGAGCAACGCGCCGGCGAGTGTGGCCGGAGTTTGACCACCGGACGCGGTGACGATCTGCTGGCGTTGGGCGGGTTCGAGTTCGCGGTCCAACCGGGCGAGACGCGCGGCGAGGGTGGTGAGCGTATCTTCATCACGACCACCGGGGAACATGACGCGCTGGAGCAACGTCTTAAGCGGCACGGTGGGTTGGCGGTCGAGGGGGCGGGATTCGGTCTTGTCGCTCTCGCACACGCCCACGGCATCCACAATGACGAAGCGGGTTTTGGCGCGGGCATCTTCGCCAGACACGGCTTGCAGGTCGGTCGGAGACAGCACGCGCGTGCCGCGACCTTTCATCTGCTCGAAATAAACGCGGCTGCGGACATCGCGGAGGAAAATGAGAACTTCCAACGCTTTCACATCCGTGCCGGTGGCGATCATGTCCACGGTCACGGCGATGCGCAGCGACGGCGAAAGGCAAAATTCGCGGATGAGTTCCTTAGCCTTGGCGGGTTTGCCGGTGACGGGATGCTTGGCCTGGTAGGTGATCTTTTTGCAGAAGTCGTTGCCCTTGCCGAACACCTCGCGGCAAAGATGGACAATGTCCTCCGCGTGAGAATCGTCCTTGGCGAAGATGAGCGTCTTGGGCACGAGCGTGCGACCGGGGAAAAGTTCAGTCTGCACGACATCGCGGTAGGTGCGCAGGATGGTGCGGATCTGGTCTGGCACGACAACGGAACGGTCAAGGTCCTCCGGCGTGTAATCAAGATCATCGGCCAGCACTTCCTGACGGGCTTTGCGCGATGCTTTGCTTCGGTGATCCACAAGGAAACCTTTGTCCACCTTGCCACCGGCGTCGGTGACCTTGGTTTTGATACGATAAACATCGTAGCCGACATTCACACCATCAGTTACGGCGCGTTCGTGGTTGTATTCCGCGACGCGGTTCTGATGGAAGTAAGCGATGGTCTGCGGCGCGGGCGTGGCGGTAAGGCCGATGAGCGAGGCGTCAAAGTATTCGAGCACCTGCCGCCAGAGATTGTAGATGGAGCGATGACATTCATCGGTGACGATGAAGTCGAACTTCTCGATGGGGACGGCGGGGTTGTAAGCGACATCGCGGGTGCGATTGCCCAGCGCCTTGGCGAGTTCTGCACCGGAGAGTTCGTCGGCATCCTCGGCCAGTTCCTCGCCGCGCAGAATGGAGTAGAGCCGTTGAATCGTGCAAATGGTCACGCGGCAGACATCGTCTATGTGCGGCGAGGTGAGGTGTTGGACGTTGTAAAGTTCGGTAAAGAGGCGACCGGTGTCCGGCGTCTTGAACCGGGCAAATTCATCGCGCGCCTGTTCGCCGAGATTGGCGCGATCCACGAGAAACAGCACGCGCCGGGCCTTGGCGTATTTGATGAGGCGATACGTGAACGCACAGGCGGTGAAAGTTTTGCCTGCACCAGTGGCCATGTGGATGAGCGAGCGCGGACGATCTTCAGCGAAAGATTTCTCCAGACCGGTGATGGCTTCAATCTGGCAATCACGCATGCCGGAGGTGACGAGCGGATGCGCAAAGGGCATTTGCGCGAGCTTTCGCCGGAGCGTGCCGGACTCGGCAGACCACTCGGCCAGCGTCTCAGGCCGATGAAACGTGAACACGCGGCGCGAGCGTGGGGCGGGATCGCGTTCATCGCGGAAGAAGGTTTCTACGCCCGTGGATTCGTAAAGGAACGGAAGCGCGCCAGTGAGGCCAGCAGCGAGAAAGTCCGGCAGGCTGGAGGCGTAGCGAGCGGATTGTTCGGCGACGGTGGAGAGCGTCGTGCCTTCCTTCTTGGCTTCCACCACGCCAACGGCTTTGCGATCCACCAGCAGGAGATAATCGCAAGGGCCGGTGGTAAGTGGAACTTCCCGGAGTGCAATACCGCGACTGACAGAGAAATCCACGGCTTTGAAATCCTGAACGGCCCAGCCTGATGCGGCGAGCATCGCATCAATCTTCTGGCGGGCTTTTTCTTCCGGCGTCATGCCTATTTTTACCCAAACGCGGTAGTGTCGGAGAATCCTAGGCCAAACCCTCGTCGAGGCAAACCTAAAAGCCGGGGCGAGGAGTGTAAGCATGGTTTGACGCGTCCGGAGGGAAACCGGATGGAAAAGACGAAGGGAATAGCGAGCAACACCCCCTCAAATAGATCAGCACTTGCGTCCGGACTGGTTCACGGCCCCAGTTGTAAAAAATTTTCGCCCGTCTTAACCCATATTAGTATCGCCTGCCCCTGCCAACCTGCGCCCCCCCCCGCCCCTCCGTCATATCCGTCCAACTCTTATCCATAAGGCCGGTGGACGGATGGACAGACAAAAAGCCATCCGTCCGGAAAAACTCCCCCGGCGAAGAAGCGACGCACTACAAAAAGAGGAGAGAGAATCTCTCTTATCTTCTACTCAAGCCTCCAGGCTTTATTGTCCGATCACCGGGAGCTTGTCCACCGCCGCGCGTTTCGCTGGGGTCTCGATGTGGGTGTATTGGCGGGAAATTTCGGCACTTTCGTGACCAACCAAGTCTTGCGCCACAGCATCAGATACACCCGCCGTTTTAAGCAGACTAACCGCCGTGTGCCGCAAGGAATGAAAGCTGATCTCACTCACGTTCCGCCGAGTATCGCGCCCCTTGCGTTCACTGTCCTCAACCTGATGGGAGCGCGGCTCGATCAGGGTAGCGTCGGCCAGAATGTCAGCGAATTGACTCGAAAGCCGCTGTGCTTTGCCGTGTTTGCTCAATATCTCGTAAGCACGTGAATGAAGCGGCTGCTTCGGATCGTCGCCAGCAGAAAGGCTGTGTATGTGTCGCGACAACGCAGCCGACAGCGGTGTTCTAACCTGCCGCCCCGTTTTTCCGCTGATGTAGCTCAGTTCCTCATTCGCAAGATCAAGATTCTGCCACGTCAACCGCGCCACGTCGCCCAAGCGTGCCCCGGTGTAGAAACCAAACAGCACCATCGAACGCCATTCGTCATCGCATTGCGCCAGAATCTTGTTCAGTTCCGGTAGAGTGAAAGCCCGTCTGCTGCCGGCCTCATTCGCCAGTTTAAGTTTTTTGATGTGCTTGGCCTCATTGCGAACGATCAAGCCATCGGCTTCCGCTGCGGCAAAGATGATGCGGACGATCTTGAGATAGACATTCGCCGTGCTACGTGCCACGCGCTTACCTTGCACATCACGGAAGCGAGCAATGTCCTCCTTGCGGACCTCGGCAATGTCTTGCTCGGCTTTGCCTCCAAGCGAGGCAAGAAACAGTTTTCCTGTCGCTTCATATTTGGCGCGTGTGCCAGCAGAAACCTCGCCCCTAGTGCGTTCGAGCCAAGATTCGACGAATCCCTTCACCGTTTTGCTTTCGAGACTCCGTCCGGTTGTCTGGCGCAACGCATAATCGAGCGCCTGCCGAGCTTTACGCTTCGCCCGCAGATCCTCCTGCTCGTTCCCCTCACGATCCTTCGTCTTGAAATCGGAGCCGGATAAAAATTCTTTCACCCCTTCGGGCGAACAAGCGCCGCGCCCGACATCATCCAGTTTGTCCGCGATACGTTGCGCCAGCCGTCTATTTGCTGTGCCAGTGGTGCGCTTGAACTGCCGCGCGCTCGCGCCAACATAGCCAGTGAAGCAGGCTGTGAAGAATGGGCTGCGATCATCTTTCCAAATGCTTGCCATAGGTCCAAAACGGTTGAACGGTCTGGAGATATTCAGAATGAATTTCGGAATAACGTCAATAGATTTCAATGCCGACGATGTCACAAGTCATTGATTTTCAGCATTGGCGACATAGGCGTTATGCCCGTTATGGTAGCCCGGGTTCGATTCCCGGTAGGGTCGCCACTTCGTCGAACACTTGGAAACAAGCAATTTTTCACACTTCAGAGTGTTAGCGATGCCGCAGACATAACGCTTCCGCATAACAAATCGAAGAAATTCTTAGCGGTTTTCCACTTTCCGCCAGCTTCGAACCCGGCGCGGAGTTCCTCAAAACCAATCTGCCCGCCCTGGTGGTGGCGTCATGCTCGCATGGCGCGGTTCGACATCGCCAGCGGCGGGCTTTTTCATCATCGAACCATGAAAATCCAGAAAGGGCAGAAACTTACCGAAGAACAGAAACAACAGCGCGCGGCTGCGCGAGATCGCAGACGGGAAGAATGGCAAGCAGATGAGTGTAGGCGGAGGCAAGAACTGAATGCGAAACTGGCCCGGTTGACTCAATCTGGAGGCGAAGGTGGCCTATTACGAGGGGCGGACAATCAGTTTTAACTGTTCGCCAGAGAAAATGCAGATGTCGTTGGAGTTCGCCAGGCGGAAAAGCGCCCGCCGCGTGGTGAAAATCAAACCACGCGACGGGCTTTACCACGGTTCAGTGACCGCAAGAACAGGCGTATTCAGCCCGCTTGCACTCACCGCAAATATTCAGCTCCAGCTTGAAGCGAAAGTTTTGCGGTTTGCCTTCGGCTGCCTGCTTGAACTGCACCACAATGTTGTAGCCGTCACCATCCGGAAGCTTCGTCTTACTGACCAGTGCATCGCCTTTCTTTTCAAACTCCAGTTTCACCTTGCCGTCCTTACCGTCGGCCTGAACCGTCACGCTTTGGGTGGTGACAGCCGCTGACTTCATTTCGGTGTTGTAGAAGTTAATGGTCACGGTGCGGTCCTTCTCGACCACAAATTCGGCGCGCGGCTCAGTCTTTTCGAGCAAACGCCCGCCCTTGGGAGTTGCTTTATGACCGTGGTCATGCTTGTCCTCGGCAACAGCCGGGATTGCGAGACTCACGCACAAGAGCGTGGCGAGGGTGAGGGCGCGGAGGTTTGTTTTCATTTTCTTTGTGACGCGGTAGGTGCGGACGGGACGTCGGGGGAAGTTGCACCTTCACCAGAAGGAGGCCCTCCCGATTCGTTGTCTGCGGTTTCTTGGTTTCGTTCAATCCACTCGTAAAGCGTCGGCAGCAAAACGAGGGTGAGGAAAGTGGAACCAGGACGCCGCCGATGACGACGGTGGCGAGCGGGCGTTGGACTTCCGCGCCTGCGCCGCCGGCAATCGCCATCGGCACGAATCCAAGTGAAGCGACCAACGCAGTCATCAAGACGGGACGCAAACGGGTCATTGCGCCTTCACGGACGCAATCCGTCAGGCTATGTGTGCGGCTTTGTTCCCGCAGCAGGTTGAAGTAGGAAATCATCATCAAGCCGTTCAACACGGCCACGCCCGACAGCGCGATGAATCCAACGCCAGCCGAGATACTAAATGGCAACCCACGCGCCCACAGTGCGAAGATACCGCCGGTTACAGCGAGCGGAATGCCGGTATAGACCAGCAACGTCTGCCGCAAGCTGCCGAGCGCCATGAAGACGAACACGAAGATCAGCGCCAACGCCACAGGCACAACGATCATCAGCCGCGCCCGCGCCTCCTGCAAGTTCTTGAACTGTCCACCGAACTCAATGGAGTAACCATCCGGCAGTTTGATTTGCGCGGCGACTTTTGCCTGCGCTTCGAGGACGAAGCTTTCCACGTCGCGCCCGCGCAGGTTGATCATGATGGCCGCGCGACGCTGGCTGAACTCGCGCGAGATGGCGGCGACCTGTTCCCCCACCCTGAAATCTGCGACCTGGCCGAGCGTGAGTAATCCGCCGTCGTCCACACGAACGGGCAGCCGTTTGAGTTCATCAATCTGCTCGCGCAGATTTTCGTTCAGACGCACCACGATGTCGAAGCGCCGATTACCCTCGATGAGTTTACCAACTTCCTGCCCGGCGAGCGCAGTACTGACCACGCGATTCAACTCGGCGGCGTGCAGATTGTATTTACTCATCGCCTCGCGCTTGGGAACGATTTCGAGCAACGGCGATTTACCGAGCGCGTCAAACTCCACGTCTGCGGTACCGGGAATTTTCTCCAAAATCTCTCGAGCCTCGCCTGCGATTTTTTCAATCATCATAAAATCTTCCCCGAACACTTTCACAGCAATGTCGGCGCGGGTGCCTTCAAGAATTTCATTAAAACGCATTTCAATCGGCTGGCTGAACAGGTGCGCTTCGCCGGGAACGTATTTACCAAGCTCTTCGGTCATCAGGTTGGCAAGTTCGTCCTTGCTGATGGTCTTGCCGCTGATCTTCCGCCATTTGTCGCGGGGTTTGAACATGATGTAAGTGTCAGCGACATTCACGCCCATCGGATCAGTGGCGACTTCCGCCGTTCCAAGACGGCTGAAGACGTAATCCACTTCGGGAAACTTCTCCAACAGCACCTTCTCGCCGCGCTTCTGCATGTCCACGCTAGCGTCAATGCCAATGCTCGTGGTGCGAATCATGTGTGTGGCAAACGAACCCTCGTCCAGTTGCGGCACAAACTCCGCTCCCAACCTTGTGAATACCACAACTGCCACTGCGAGCAACACCACCGCGACTCCCGTAAAACGCCAGCGAAAGCGAAGTGAAGCATTCAGCAACGGTGCGTAGAGCTTCTTGGCAAACTTCACGAGGAAACTGTCTTCCTCCTTGATATTGCCACCCAACAAATAAGAACAGAGTGCCGGCATCAACGTGAGCGCCAGCGCTAGCGCACCAACCAGCGCAAAGATGACCGTGATGGCCATCGGCTTGAACATCCTTCCTTCGATACCCGTGAGCGCAAGGATTGGAAAATAAACCACCGTGATGATGATTACACCGAAGAACATCGGGCTGGCGACTTCCTTGGCGGCAACCAACACTTCGTAAGCGCGTTCGGTAGCCGTGAGGCGGCGCTTGAGTTTGTGCTGTTTCTCCGCGAGATGGCGGATGATATTTTCCACCATGACGACTGCGCCATCAATGATGAGGCCGAAATCAATCGCGCCCAGGCTCATCAGGTTGCCGGAGATCTTTCCCTGCACCATGCCAGTCATGGCGAAGAGCAGAGACAGCGGAATTGCCAACGCCACGATGAACGCCGCCCGCCAGTTGCCGAGCATGATGAGCAATACGACTACGACAAGAATCGCCCCCTCGAACAAGCTCATCTCAACCGTACGAATAGTGCGATCCACCAAAACCGTGCGATCATACACAGGAATAATTTCCACCCCGACGGGCAGCTTGGGTTTGATTTCCTCCAACTTCGCCGCGACCGCTTTGGCGACCAAGCGACTGTTCTCGCCGGACAACATGAGCGCTGCGCCAAGCACGGCTTCCTCGCCGTTGTAGGTAGATGTGCCGGTGCGGACGGCTTTTCCGATACCGACGTCAGCAACATCACGTACCCGGAGCGGTGTTGCGCGCGAACCAAACTTGAGCGGCAACCGTTCGATCTCCTCCACCGTTTGCACTCGACCGGCCGCACGCACGGCAACCTGCTCGCCGCCGAGTTGAATCACACTACCGCCCGCGTTCTCGACATTCTCGCCGATGGCTTCGGCAATTTCACTGAACGACATGCCAACGCTCTTGAGTTTTTCAGGGTTGGGCTGAATGATGATCTGCTTCTCGTAGCCGCCCTGGGAATTGACTTCCGCCAGACCGGGCGTGGAGCGCAAGCGCGGTTTGATGATGTAGTCGTGAATCAGTTTTAATTCCATCAACTGCGCCTCGCGCGTGGCCGGCTTGTTCGTTGCGCCGGGAGTGTATTCGATGACGTAGTAATAGATTTCCCCCAAACCGGTGCTGATGGGCGCAAGTTTGGGCGTAAGTCCTGGCGGCAAATCTTCAACGACGGTTTGCAGCCGCTCACTCACGAGCTGGCGGGAGCGGAAAATGTCCGTGCCTTCCTCAAACACGAGCGTGACTTGGGAAAGACCGAACTTGGATAGCGAACGCAGTTCCGTCAGGCCGGGGATGCCCGCCATTTCATTTTCGATGGGGAACGTGACGAGCTTTTCGATTTCCTCGGGCGCAAGCGCAGGGACAGCAGTGTTGACCTGCACCTGGACGTTGGTAATGTCCGGCACAGCGTCAATCGGCAGGCGCAACGCGGAGTAAACGCCGATGCCCACGAGCACAACGGTGGCCAGCAAAACGAACACGCGCTGGCGGACTGAAAATTCAAGCAACCGATTTAGCATAGGGCGGACTCAGTTTTGGCAGCCGGACATCAAGGTTGGATGAACGGTGACTCGAACGATGCTGCCAAGCGGCGGCAGTTCCGGGAACGTCACAGCGTAGTTGGAATGACTCCTGACGCGCGGTGAGTGGCGGATGGGATTGGGACTAATGTTCGTGGCCTCACGTGCCAACACCGCGCCATCGACAGCAACGATTTCGACATCCAGATGGCGGTAAGACGAACCGCCGTAGCCAACCAAGCGTCCGACGGAGCCGGAAACCTGCAATCCCTTGCCAGATTTTGCGAGCTTCACGGTTTGCACCTGTACTCCACCGGCAGAGTGTCCTTCGGGGCGCAATTCGAGGGGCACAGGTGGAGTCGACGCGCAACCGGTTATGGTGACAGTTGCGACGATCAGCGCGCTGCCGGAGGAGCAGCGTAAAATGTTCGTTAGTTTCATAAATGTGGGCAGTGAAAGATTTGATTTAGTGCGAGTGACCGCCGCCCTTCGTCGCGCGGAGTTCGATGAGGTAAAAAGTTTCGACTGGTTTCGTCACAACCGAATCCCCTGCTAGCAAACCGTCGGTGATTTCCAACAGGCCGTTCGCTTCCGAGCCGAGTTTGACCGGGGTGCGGAGATAAGCTTCGCCATTCAACGTGTAAACAAATGTGCCCTCCGAGGTGCGGAGCAATGCCAAACGTGGGATCACCCTCACAACGATGTCGCGTGGCAAGTTGATGACAGCGGAAAGAAACTCGCCCGGCTTCACCTTGTCCGTCGCATTGGTGAGCCCGACGATGACTTCAACTTCACCAAACGAGAGTGCTTTTTCCACCGCCAGCACGACTCCGGCAAGCGATTCGTTGGTGCGGGTCTGCACCTCCACTTTTTGACCGGGCCGAACGGCCTCCGCTTTATCGGATGGCAAAAACCCCGAACCATGCACATCGCAACCAGTGTGGTCGTCATCACGAATGGCGTGGTGATGTTTCTCCCCGAAGACCTGCACGTTGAAACGGATTTGCGCCGGGAGCTTTTGTTCCGTCACCTCGGTGACCTCCACTCCAAGAATCTTCTTCGTTTCGTCTGTGAGCATCACACCTTTGCCCGCCTTGAAAGAAGCACCCGACGGTGTTTCTGCCTCGTGGCCGTGGCCGCCGTCTTTGCCTTCGGCCTTTTCCGCGCTGCGGCCATGCCCGTCGCCTGTCTGGGGCTTGTCACCGCAGCCGGTTAAAGCTGCCGCCACAAGCAGGAATGAAATATAGGGAGCGAGTTTCATTTGGCTTCCTCGGACACGCCGGTCTTCGCCAGTGGCACGGACAGACCCGTGAGCAGTTCGAGTTGAGAAGCGGCTTCGAGCGTTTCGCGTTTTGTTTCCAGCAATCCATCCACGGCGTCGAGATATTGCTGCTGTAACTCAACGTAGGTGGAAATCGGCACAGCCCCGAGACGGTAATGACGGTCGGCCAGCTCGGCAGCTTCCTTGAAGTGCTGCACGGAATCGGGTCGCCACTTCGCCATCTCGCGCAATTTGGTTTCGTAGGTCAATGCAGCGGAGAGAACTTGCCGCTGGATGTCGCGTTCGGTCACGTTGAGCGAAACCTCCGCCTGCATCTGCCGCGCCTTGGCGGTTTCAATGTTCCCGGTGTTGCGATCCCAAAGCGGCAGGGACATTGAAACACTGACACCAATGATCTGCTCGCGGTCATCGCCGACTTTTTCCTCCGAATACTCCGGCCCAATGGATAGCGACGAGTAGCGTTCATTCTGGGCGAGTTTGACCCGGAAACCCTGTTGCGCGAGTTCCACCGCGCGCATCCGCAACTCGAAGTTGTTGGTTTGCGCCAAGGAGAGCAGCGACATGCGTTCCTCCGGGGAGCGAAAGCTGAGTTGCGTCTGAGCAACCATCAGCCGAGTCTCGGGCGCGACACCACGCAGCAGGTTCAATTCGAGCAACGCCGCTTGCGTCGCCAGCATTGCTTCGCTTGCCTTGCGCTGGGCGTTCAATTCGGTGGCTTCGATGACGCGGGTTTCAAGCAAGGGTGTGAGTCCAGCGGGATCGCGTTGGACCAACACTTCCCGCAGCGCTTTGAATCGTTCAGCAACTTCACTCGAAGCAGCCGCCTTCTCTTGCGCCGCAAACAGGCCGTAAGCCAGCGTCCGCACGCGACCGGCGAGGGCAATTTTGAATCGGCCATAGCCGAGTTGCGCGAGTTCGATGTCGCGATTGGCAATGGCTTTGCGGAGTCCAATGCGGCCCGGCCATTCCAATGGCTGCACCACGGATACCGACCATGCGATACCTTCGTCCGAGAGTCCTAGCGAGGACACCCGCTTTTGCCCCACGCCGCCACTGACTTCGGGATTGCCAAGCTGTCCGGCGGTTTTGCGCCCCGCTTTGGCAGCAGAAATTTCTGCCTCATAGAATTTCAGTTCAGGGCTTTTTTCCAACGCCTCGGCGACAAGTGCGTCGAGCGTTTTAGCGACGGCGGCGGGGATGGGCGTATTGGATGGGCTGACCTCCTGCGCTCGCATAAGCGTCAGATTAAAGCTTAGGGCAAGTGCGCCCACGGCGGATTGGCGACACCAAATAGCAATGAATGGTTGCTTCATAATTTTCTAAACGGACGTGGCACAAACAGACACAAAATTGCGTTGAACGACAAATGAACCAAGCTTAGGCGCGAAAAGGCGCGCTTGATACAAACGGGAAAAGTCCGCAGCGGAAGCCGGGACTAATTAAGAAAGGAAGGACGGCGCACGGGCAGGAAGTGCCGTGCGGAAACTAAACTGCCAAGTTGATGGCAACTCTGGCGGACCGGTGTTGAGAACTCCGACACAGACCTCGGCGGGCAATGCACTAACCAGATCACACAGTGGTGTGGCAGCAATCGCCAGCATTTCTGGCGTAGGAAGCGTTATGCGAAGCTGGTCCGACTTGTATTGAGTTTTTTCGACCGAGCAACAACCGGATTGCTCCGGCGCAGATTGTTGCGGCTTGGACTCCCCATGGCAGTTGGCTTCCGAAACGCAACCGAGAAACTCGAAGCCTGGAACAGACTCCCATCGGCAATGCGAGGTCATCGGCAACCAAGCCAAGGCCGCCAACACAAACAGTATGTTCTTTAATGACCGCACGACAGTAATTGATTGATACTGGAACGGCATTATCCGTTCAAATAAAAACAGCTCCGCCACCAACATCGTCGAAATTCAGCACTTTCTTGAACCGAATCACCCCAATCTGCCAACACTTGCTGTTTGGCGAGTGACAACAACGATATCAAACGCATTGTCGTTAGGAACGAAGATCATTTCCCAACTGCCCACCCCAGACCATCTGCACCTCGCCCCGCATCAATCAATTTTGTTACGATCCAGCTTCGCACATCCACAACCGCAATCTTTCCACTCGCGTCACAGGAAATGTAGGCTTCGGCCCCGTCGGGCCGCACCAACACTTCCTGCGGTGCTGCGGGCACATCCAGTGTATGAGCCACCGTCATCGTCTGGAGATCAACAACCCCAATCTTGTTAACTTTAGGCAACGCCACAATCAACCACTTCCCATCTGGCGTCGGCGCGGTGCCGTAACCGATGCTCGGCATTTCAATCCAGCGACCGACCGCATCCGTCTTCGTATCAATCACTGCGAGGCGTGGCTTGGTCTGGTCTGACGTAAATAGCCAACGATCATCCACGGAAAGCGAAAGCCGCTGTGCCACCGGGGCGACCGCGATCGTCGTGAGAACTTTTCGTTGTGCGAGGTCGAGCACCGAGACTGTGCCCGAGCCGACGTTGGAGGTGTAGCCACGCTTCCCGTCTTGCGCGATGGCGAACATGTGCGATTCCGCCTGCCCCGTTGGAATCGTCGCCACAATCTTTAGCGTCACGGGATCAATCACCGTCACCGCGTTCTCCAACTCGGTCGTGACATACAGCAACCCATCCTTCGGCCCGATGACCGCACAATGCGGCCGCACGCCGCGGCCAAAATCCACCGTACCGACAATCTTTCTCTCTGCGAGATCAATCACCCGGATCACGCTGCCATCCGTGCCCGGCTTGCCCACCCCCGAGTTACCAAAGATCGGCACGAACGCCCGTTTACCATCCGGCGAAGCGACCACCTCGTGCCCAGTAACACCCTCTTCGTCCACCGCCGCAATCTGCTTTCCCGCTTCCACATCAATGATGCCAAGCGCGTGATCGCCTTTGTTACAGACCAGCAAGTGACCGCGACTTGGCCCAGTCGTGCTGGCGGTGGCGGACGATTTGCAGCCTGCAACGACAACAGCAAACAGCAATGAGGTGACGAGCAAAAGTGATGAGCGTGAGTTGAACATGAGTGCGGTGACGATTTCCGCAATTCTCAACGAAGTCAACGCCACTTTTATTCAACTTTGTTCACCGCCAAGTTCACATGGTCCGCCGCACTGCAGGTGCATTTCTCCTCAACCGCATTCAACGTGTATTTACCGCTCGCCGGACAATCGGGCTTATGCTCAATGTACTGCTTGGTGCCAAACAAGTCCTCCTCCGTCGGCGTCGCGTTTTCGGGTTGCTGCGTCTCCAGCGCCCAGCGCAGCTTAGCAGCGTCAATGTTCTTGCGATTGATGGCGCAGGTCCGCTGCCGGGCGGTTTTGATCGCCTGCGAAAGGTTTGGAATCGCAATAGCCGCCAGCATACCGATGATGGCGACAACGATCATGATTTCAACAAGTGTGAAGGCCGCGCGAGTCTGTGATTTCATAATTCAATTGAACCACGCGCGTACAAAAAAGTTGCGCGGAGCGTTTCCACTCCGCGCAACGTCGAAATCTGTTCGTCGGCTCAATGCTCGTGACCGTGACCGCAACCGCAACCATGGCCGCACGAGCCCTGCTCAAAATCCTCTTCCTTTGGCAAACGCCCGAGTTCCAGTGTCTTGGTGATCTGCTGGGTGACCGTCTCTTGAAGCTGATGCAACGCCTGTTGCGCATCGAGGAAGCCCCGCGCCACGGGATTGTTCAGAACCGCTTCACGTTGCTTTTCAAATTCACCGATTTCCTCGCCGCTTAAAGGCAGTGATTTGTGCTGTTTCTCATGCAGCTCCTGACCTTTTTGCATCAGAGTTTCGTATTGGGAACGGGATTTATCGTCCGCCATGAACGAGTCGATGCTCTTGCGGATCGTGCCCATGTTCGGCTGGGCCAGGATGGTGGTGCACAACTCGCGCGTCTTTTCGAGCACGAGATTCTGTTCGGATTGAGTCAGCATAATTATTGTTGGCTTGCCCACCCTTCTGGCGGACGACACCCGCATATTAGAGCACAGGCTGACGGAACTGGCAAACCAACTTTGCTTGCCCCACTGCGTGATGATTTCGCCCCAGCCCGGTCAATTCACCAAAGCCTATGAACACCTACGCCTACGAAGCTGTGAATGCCGCCGGGCTGAGTTCCTCCGGCTACCTCGAAGTCGCCAGCCAGAACGAGGCTGTGCGCCGCATCAAGGAAATGGGCCTGTTTCCCACGCGCGTCACCGAACGCCACCCGAATCGCATCAAGCTGGCCCTCCACAAGCCCGCTACCACCACCCCCGACAAACGATTCCAATTCACCTTCTTCGAGAAGCGCGTCAAACCCGCGGCTGTCGCCGCGCTCACACGCCAGATCGCCACATTGTCAGATGCAGGCCTTCCCCTACTCCGCGGTCTGCGGATTTTGCAACAGCAGGAAACTCATCCCACACTCAAACGCATCCTCGGTGAAATCAGTGAAACCATCGAAGGCGGCAGCACTCTTTCCGAAGCGCTCGCCCAGCACCCCAAGGTGTTCAACAAACTCTACGTGAACATGGTCCGCGCCGGCGAGGCGGGTGGCGCATTGGAAATCGCTTTAAAACGTCTCGCCGAATTCATGGAGAAAGCGCTGAAGATCAGGAACAAGATCAAATCCGCGATGTTTTATCCCACCGCCGTCATGTGCGTCGCCATCGGGGTCATCGCGCTCATGACGGTGTTTGTCATTCCGAAGTTCAAAGAAGTGTTCTCCGGACTGACCAACGGCGCTCCCCTACCCGCTTTCACCACTTTTGTCCTGAACATCAGTGATGCTGTGCGTCACCATGCCCCGGTGGTCTTGATCGCCATCGCTGCCGTTGTTGCCACTTTTCTGCTGAGCATCCGCACCCGATTCGGCCGTTTTGCTTTCGACCAATTCAAACTCAAGATGCCGCTCCTTGGGCCGGTCATCCGGAAATCCGCCATCTCCCGCTTCTCGCGCACGTTGGGAACTTTGCTCAGCAGCGGCGTGCCGGTCTTACAAGCATTACAACTCGTCCGCGAAACCACAGGAAATGCCGTCGTCAGTCGGCTCGTGACCAAAATCCACGATGGCGTGAAGGAAGGCGAAAGCATGACCAGCCCACTCCGAGCCTCGAACGTGTTCCCGCCGATGGTCGTCGGCATGGTGGACATCGGCGAACAAACCGGCGCCTTGCCCGACATGCTCATGAAGGTTGCCGATGGTTGCGACGATGAGGTGGACAACGCCGTGAGCGCCATGACCTCGTTGCTCGAACCCATCATGATCGTTTTCCTTGCCGTCGTCGTGGGCAGCATCGTCACCGCGATGTTTCTGCCCATTCTCGGCATCATAACTGGACCAGGCATCGGCACCAGCGACACCGGCGATTCATAAAACTTGGGACATAGGGATAACAGGGTTGTTAGTGGAGTGGTTAGGACAACGCGGGTTTCACTTGGGGTGTGAAACCCGCGTCATCTTCTTAAAAATTCCAGCAACAAATCACTCGCCCACTTAACGAAGGTGCGGCAAGTTCTGACCATGAACCCGCTTGAACCCCGCCGCCGCTTCCTCTCCCAACTCGGTTGTGCCTCGATTTTGTTCGCTGCGCCCGGCGCCCTTGCCGAAGCGCTCATACCTACGCCGGAACAGACCGAGGGCCCGTTTTACCCGGACAAACTGCCGCTCGATACCGACAACGATCTCATCATTGTCAACGATTCGCTCTCGCCGGCAGCTGGCGAAATCACCTGGCTCAGCGGCCGTATCCTCGATGCGAAAGGCGACCCGCTCCGCAACGCCACCGTGGAGATCTGGCAATGCGACGCCCGCGGCGTTTACCTGCACACCAGCAGCAACGCAACAAAACGCGACGCAAACTTTCAGGGTTACGGACGCTTCCTCACGGGTTCATCCGGCGAATATTTGTTCCGCACCATCAAGCCAGTCGCCTATCCGGGCCGCACGCCACACATCCATTTCGCAATCAAACTCAAGGGGCGCGACAAGTTCACGACGCAATGTTACATCCAAGGTGAACCGCAGAATGAACGCGACGGAGTCCTGCGCGGTATCCGCGATGATAAAGCCCGCGCGTCCGTGATTGTTCCCTTCACGCCCGTGAAGAATTCCAAAGCCAACGAACTCGCCGCCAAGTTCGACATCGTGATGGGTTTCACGCCGGAAGCGTGACCAGTTGCAAGTTTCAGGTTGAATGTTGCAAGCAAAACATCGCGCGTAAACCAACCTGCAACTTTCGACCTGCAACCAGCAACGCCCTGCCCCGCCCTCACCTTACCAGTTCAAACGCATAACCCTTCAGATATTCCGTCTCCGGAATCATCGGGATCACCGGATGATCCGGCGATTGGGCGTATTGCGCCACGCGCCGCAAGATGCGCCGTGTATCATACGCCGCCGACAAGATCACATCCTGGAACGTCACCGCATCCACGTGATGCGAACAACAGAACGTCGCCAACGTGCCGCCCGGCTTCAGTAGCTTGAGTGCACGGATGTGGATCTCCTTGTAACCGCGCAATGCATCGCCAACCGACGCGCGATTCCGCGTGAACGACGGCGGATCGAGCACGATCAGATCGAAGCGCGGGATCACGCGCTCATGCGGCTTCACCGCCGTGTTCGCCTTGAGCCAGTCGAACACATTGATCGCCTCCGCGCTCACCGTCTTCTTCAAGCCGTTCGCCTCTGCATTGCGCAACGACGCCTTCACGGCATCCGCGCTTTGATCGAGCATCAAAACCTTGTTCGCTCCCGCGCGCGCTGCATGCAGCCCGAACCCGCCGAGAAAGCTAAAACAATCCAGCACATCCGCGCCCTTCGCGAACTGCGCCACCGCCTCGTAGCTCGTCTGTTGATCCAGATACATCCCCGTCTTGTGTCCACCAAGAATGTCCGTCTCGAACTTGATGCCGTTCAAATTCACCGCTACCGGCCCGTCGAGTTGGCCGGCGATCAACCCATTCGCCTCCTCCAGACCCTCGAACTTGCGCGAGGCCACATCACTCCGCTCCATGATGGCGCGGGGCGAAAAAATCTTTTGCACTGCGGCCACGATCTTGTCCTTCCGCTTCTCCATGCCGAGCGCAGAAATCTGGATCACGATCACGTCCTCGTACTTGTCGATGATGAGGCCGGTGAGAAAATCACTCTCCGCATTCACCACGCGGAACGACGTCGCCTTGGGCAAAAAGCGTTTGCGCACCGCGAGCGCGGCGGCGATGCGTTCGTCGAAGAAAGCCTGATCCACCTCAATGCGTTCCGGCGCGAGCACGCGCACGTTGATCTTGGATTTGGAATTATAGAAGCCAACCCCGAGCAAGCGCTGGCGATGATCTTTGACCTGCACCAATTCGCCGTCGCCCGCCTGCGCGGTCATCCGCAGCACCGAACCGTGATAAATCCAAGGGTGACCCGCGACAACGCGATCCGCTTCCCCCGGCTTGAGCATGACAGTAGGCAATGATTCCATAATTTTTGTAAACAATGATGCCCGGACAATCCGGGCGCTGCACAGGAAACCCGAAACCATCACGTGAAGCGAGCCAATTCAGGTAGGGAAGCCACGCTTGCGGCGTCCCCGCCCGTATCGTGGGCGGAATCATCCCCGCATCAGACACGTCACACTCTGCAGAAAGCAGTTCCGGCCCTGCACGGGCCGGTGGACGGCGCAAGCGCGCTGTCCCTACCGACTGCGCCCGGCAACATCCGCCTCGATCGTTTCCCGCAGCCAAGATTGCTGCGGGCGCTCGGCCAGCATGGGAAACACCCGGCGCGGCAACACCCAATGCACCACCGGCGGCGTGCCTTGCACATTGATGCCGATCAACCGCCCTTCCGCGTCCACCAACGGCCCGCCACTATCACCCGATTGCAACGGCAGATCATTCGCCACCAGCAACTCGCCGACGTCACTCTTCGACTTTCGACAATTCAGGATTTTCCCGCCCACCAATCCGAAACCCGAAAACTTCCCCTCTCCCCAAGATAAACCCACCGCCAGCGCGACTTCATCTGCCTGAACCTCGCTCGCCCAGGCAAAGGTGTACTCCAGAGTTGTGGGAACATGAAGAATCGCTAGGTCCGGCTGACCACGGCGACGAATGCCCCGCCAGACGACCCGAGCCGGCATCACTGAGATCGTCCGATTGGAAGCGACGAACAGATACGCCTCCTCATGCACAAGATTATGCGCCGCCGTCAGGTAATAACCGCGCGGGTCAATCGCCACCGCGCACCCGAGATTGCTGTGGGGGAAAATCCTGATGGCGGCATTGGTCGCGCGCGGCTGGGAAGCTGGATCACTGGAAACAAGCAACGTGACGCGGGCGCGAAGAAATTGCTCCGCCTCAACCCCGCCAAGCTTCCGATCTGCGTGCGGCGCGAACGATTGAGCGCGAACGGATTCACTTTGATGATACACGCACCCGGCGCTCAAGAACGCCCCCACCATTACCAGCAAAACAAACCCACTCTTAATCAGATTAAACACTGGCGGCAGGTTTTAACTTTTGCGTCCGCAACGCAAGCCCTCCTGCCGGAAGAAATTATCCCATAATTTTTGTAAACAGTGATGCCCGGACAATCCGGGCGGTGCATGGGAAGCCAGAAACAAATGAACGAAGCGAGCCATATTCCCACCCTCGGGCATCCCGGCTTCAAAACTTCCAAAGCTGCGGACAACCCCGTGAGATACGACAGTTTGGCGGTAAAATCACGTCACACATAATCTCCGAGCTTCCGATAAAACAGAAAACTGCCGGAGGCAACCAGAACACAAAATCCCGCCGCCGCCCACCGCAGGTGGATATTCTGACGAAAGACCTCTGGAGCACTCTCCCGAGTCACCACCGGACTCCATCGCTTGCCCCAATCTCGGAGCGATCCCGATGACTCCGCAGAAACAGCCGCAAAGCCAAAACCAAACGCCGCGAGACTCAGTATGATCACAGCAATACCAGCACTACGGCGCACGGCCTTGGGCGCAGAATCAAATTGGAACTGAAACGCCATAAGCTACCGCCTAACGACCCAAGCTCAGCGACCCGACCCACGGGACGCAATGATTGCAACCGCGACGCCCAAGTCGGGTTCGCTGCAGCGCATGGTTAGGCGGCTCAAATTGCATACAGTTCAGAAACTTTCGGCAGCCAAATACTCATGCTGGCTGCGACTTCCCGAAAAGACCGATCTGTTCTATCAAAGCGAATCACGGGTGCTGGATTCCGCTGAGTATCTAAACAAAACCAACCACCAGAATCGTCGGCTCCAATAAGAATATAACTATCCGGCCAAGCAACGCCGTAAAAGTGACCTCTTCGCGCGCTGCGATTCTCGCCTATCGCTTGTCCATCAAATGTGAAAAGGTAACCACAAGGGTCAATCGCACTAACCTTAGTGCGACCCGCAGCGACTAGCGCGTGTAGTTCGGTTGGTAGCGAGACACCAAACTCGCGCTCGATCTGTATGATGCCGTCTGGTGTCATGCGTGTGCTGCCGCCTAACGACCCAAGCTCAG
Source organism: Verrucomicrobiota bacterium (assembly GCA_049840435.1). GTDB lineage: Bacteria > Verrucomicrobiota > Verrucomicrobiia > Limisphaerales > JADLHS01 > JADLHS01. The sequence goes on from JASGKY010000025.1 coordinate 73,775, forward strand.
CGACCCGGCTCGCGGGACGCTACGATTGCAAACCATGACGCCATGCCGGGTTCGCTGCAGCGCATGGTTAGGCGGCGTCATAGTATCATCTGGAAATATCGAAGAACAAATCCTCGACTGCGCTCTCAAGGTCAATGAGAGAATCGAGCACTACCTTTGGAAGCTCCCGCCTGCAATGAGATGCCCAACCCTCAGCTTCTCGAAAAACCGTAGAACCAAGAATGTGAAGTGAGGCAGCGAGCTCGCGGTCGAGACTGCCCTCGCCGCGCAGGCTAGCAGCGACAATTCGGATCGCGGAAGCTAGGCGCGTGACTCGCTCCGGGTCGAGGTCCTCGCCCATGCGAGCGGCAACATGCAATCCGGACTCTCCGGCTTCCGCGTGGATAAGCGCGAGTGCTTCGGTGTGTGACATAGCCGCCTAACGACCCAAGCTCAGCGACCCGGCCCGCGGGACGCCACGGTTGCAACCGCGACGCTCACGCCGGGTTCGCTGCAGCGCATGGTTAGACGGCAAACGGTTAATAACCAAATCCATAATGATCCATGATGGCCTCAACCGCAGTATCACTACCTGCCGACGGCATCTCACTGCCTTTGATAAGCACGCCGTCCTCCCACAACTTCTTAAGCTTCTTCTTCTCTGCTTCCGAACCGGCCTCCTTCAGACAAAACTTCAATGAATCCTTACTCCAAAACTGCTCCTCCTCCCACTCTTCGGCCTGTCCCTCAACTCTGTCCCATCTGCCTTCCTTCAAGCATCCATACATCAAGGCGCGCAGGTGCTCGCCGTCCAGCCAATGGTGATAAATAAACGATCCTGCCGTGGTCTGGTAGGTAACCCAAAAAACGTCGGTCGTCAGCTTCGCTGACAATGCAGACAGCTTCTTCTCTGGTGGCTCGACATCGTCCGAAGAAAGAATGCCCCCAATGAAATCATCGAACGCCTGGATGCTCGCTTTGGGATAGACGCTCAAAATCGCGGCACGCGTCTCTTTGTCTGCTGCCTTCTTGCGGATGTAGAATGCGTTGAATGTGCTCATAGCGTGAATGCCGTCTAACTAATTAATTATATGGAAAGTTTTCCATGATATTGGATATTAGCCCCCAAACATGGAAAGTAGCTTTCATGTTTTATTCCGTTCTTGAGGGGTGACTTTATGGCTGAAGTGGCTTTGGGGCAAACGAAAAAATCACCAAAACTGCTGGCGCTGATGCGGCAGCGGTGGGCGTCAGTGGCGTGAGCGACTCGCCAATCAACGGGGGCTCGGCAACCGCCGTAAGCCTCTGATAGAACTGCGCGCGCAACTCAATGGTCGAAGGGGCGAAGCCGTCGCGACGCATCGCGGCTGGGTCGAAACTGAAATGGTCAAACGCCACGCCAGGAGCCATCCTCGCGTGGCCACCTCATTCAAAAGTTTTTACGGCGGCGATGATTGGTTGGATTGATTCGAGCTTTTTAATTTTCTGGTTATGCGACTCGAGCAGCGCTCCGTAGCCTTGAATGGTTTCCACGGCTGTCTGTTGAGGCTCTCGCCATTTCAAGCGCGGCTTCAAGCTGTGATCAACCGCCTTAGCCACGTGGGTTATCTGAAGAGCTACTGGCATACCAATCGCATCAAAGTCGGCGCCCGTTCCTCTGGTCTGATGGCGTCGGATTTCGATCCCCCGGCCGGATACGGTTACAAATGGAAGGCGGATTGAGTCCGGGCGGATGATTACTTTGTTTGCATGGCGACTCCCGCCGGGCCGTTGTTCCCACGCCTAGCTCTGTTGGCGGGCGACTTCGCGGGCGCATTGACTGACAACCACCACTTGCGGGCCGACAATGGAGTTATGTCGGCAAACATCCTTCACTTGTCAGGCGACATCCTTCGGGCGTCAAACGACAAGGGGTGGTTGCTGGGGAACTTCTGCTGTTGATCGGGCGACATAACGTGGTTGCTGGGCGACATGGACTACTTGTCAGGGGACCGGACGCAGTTGTCCGGGGACATCGTTGGTAGGTCAGAGAACTTGGGAGCATAGTGAGGCAACAACGGCGCAACGGGAGGACGCAGCTTGCCGCCGGGAGACGACCTGGGGCGGATCGGTAGGAACATTTGGTCTTATTCTTTGGTATAGAAGGCAAAATTGTGCTGGGAAATCCATGCCGGGTGACGCTGATTTCCAATGGTTTCGACGTTGGCACGTCGTAAGCAAAACGGGTGGCAATAGCCCGGGCGTCGTTCTCAGAGAACTGTCTTCTTCGGGGAAGCGGCGCAAGTTCGTAAAGGCTGTGGTTGTAAAAAAACAGAAAAAGGACCGGCGGGCCGGAGTGCCTGGGCCGGGGTCGTACAACACAGAAAGAACAAAAATGAGCCTCATCAAATTGGGTCTGGGACGCATGTCGTTGCCAGACAAAATCCAGTTCAGCCGTCAGGTCGTGCAAAACATGACCGGCAATCCGAACTTTCCCACTCCGGTATTCCGACGCTGGCGTCGGTGACGGGTGAGACGGATGGAACGGAGACCGCGTATAATGACGCGCGCACGGCCCGGCAGACCGCGAAGTCCAAAACGAGCATCCAGGACGAACAGGAAGTCGGGCTGGACTGGACATTGCAACAGTTGGCGAACTACGTCGAGAAGGTCAGCGACGGAGACAAGGCCAAGATCGAGAGCGCAGGCTTCAGCGTACGCAATGAACCGACCCCGATCGGCCAGCTCCCGCCGCCGACGGACTTGCAGGCCGCGGCGAGCGATCATCCGGGCAGCGCCGACTTGTCTTGGCAGTTGGATCGGGACGCGCGGTTGTTCCTGATCGAACGGGCGGAGGACGCGGAGGAATTGACCTTCCGTCAGATCGCCACGGCCACGAAAAAGTCGGCCTCGGTCAACTCCATGGTGAGCGGGAAGAAGTATTGGTTTCGCGTAGCCGCCGCAGGCCCGGTCGGCCAAAGCCCCTGGAGTGATCCGGTGCCGTTGTTCGCACCGTGAGATCGTGAAGTTTCTACCGGTCACTTTCTCCCGGTAGAAGTTGGAGAACCCGAACGAACACCCGCAGCGGAGCATGTTTTGTCATACACATGCTCCGCTGTTTTGTCTGGTGGTAATCAGTTTTGTTGGATGGGAACAGGCAGAGCGGCAGCTCTGCCCTACCGCCGTTCTGGTAGGGCGGCGTTGCCGCGCCGCCAACTTTTGCCGGAGGGCAGTTGCTTTTTTAGATGCTGGAGGTGGGTTTGGCTGCTTCCCGCGCCGGGCGGGCGTACGTTAGGTTTGGAAAATGCACAAGCGCTGACGCCCAAAACCCGGATTGAAGCCAAATCATTATGCACTACCCGCGATTCCAGAAAGCTGTTGTTACCGTTGCCATCCTCTTCACCTTGGGCGGTGCGTTGTTCGCCGTCGGTCAGACTAACACAACCGCGCCCAGCAGCACCAAGGCTGGCGGCAAAGAAGTCCTTCTGCCGTCGGACATCTATCGCGTCCCGAAAGATAACGACTTCAACAATCCGGACAGCGAATTCTGTTTTCAACGCAGCAAGTCCACCGACAACTTCGTTCTGTTCTGGGCCAAAGAATACGGCGCCGATCCCATGACTAATGCCGTCGCCAACCGGCGGTTCGACGCGGCGGCCTTTCTCCAGGAATGCGATCGGTTCTATGATTATTACGTTCACACGTTGAAATGGGTGGACCCGGAAAAATCCTACGCCACGAAATACAAATTCCTCCTCTTCGTCCTCGGCGGCAATGAAGGCACGGCGTTCGGCGGCACGGTGGGCGACAAGATCGGCGCGTTCTGGACGCCGGCCACCCGCATCAATCGCGCGCCCTACGGCGTCGCAGCCCATGAACTCGGTCATTCGTTTCAAGCATTGCTCCGCGCGGATGGGGCGGCTTCCTTCTCCGGCGGCAGTATCCACGAGATGACTTCCCAATACATGCTCTGGCAGGTTTATCCGGAGTGGCTCACATTCGAGAATTATCATCTGAACGATTTCATGAAGGCCACGCATCTCGCCTTCCTGCATGAAGAGAATCAATATCACTGCGCCCAAGTGCTGGAGTATTGGTCGGAAAAGCATGGCGTGGAATTCATCGGGAGGATGTGGCGCGAAGTGCAGCACGGCGAAGATCCCGTGATGACTTACAAACGCCTCACTGGCATCACGCAGGAACAATTCAACGACGAGATCTTCGATGCCGCCCGGCGCTTCGTCACGTGGGACATGCCGCGCATCGAGAAAGTTGCGGCCCGTTACGCCAACCAACACTTCACTACGTTGACCAATGCCGCCGACGGTTGGTATCAGATCGCAGCGAATAAAGTCCCTCAGAACTACGGCTACAACGCCATCCAGCTGCAAGTCCCCCCCAGCGGCACCAAAGTTAAAATTGATTTCAAAGGCATCGTTGACGTGGAAGGCTTCAGCAACGTCCAATCTGACAAAGCCGGTTGGCGCTACGGCTTCCTCGTTTCCAAGGAAGACGGCTCGCGCGTCTATAGCGACGCCTTTTCTCAATCCCCCGGCACGGCGGAATTCACCGTTCCGGACCATTCAAAACACCTCTGGCTCGTCGTGACTGGCGCGCCAACGGAACATTGGATTCACGCACCACGGCGCCGCGGCGGCGGAGGCAGTCGTCCGCGTGCCTCGACTAACGCCACCGCCTCCGTAACTGCCAATACGAACCCAATCGCCAACTCAAATCTAAGCGCCAGTGCCAACGTCACGGCCCAATGGCCTTACGCTTTCAAACTCACAGGCACCAAGCCCGACGACTCAATGCTACGTTGATGTTCCCTGATCCCCAACGACGATGCATTCCTGCCTTTTAAAGCACCGCCACCGAGTCCTTGCGGCGCTCGGTGGCGGACGAGTCACATCGCTGACTCCAAATTAGAAGCCGAAGGGGGTTGGAGGGACAGGCCCTCCGCCACCGGGAACCATTACCAGCATTTCCGCACTCGCCGACTGCGCGGTTTCAACAATGGTTGCCGTAGTCTGGATAAAATAGACGCCGGGCAGTAGTCCGCTGATGGAGGCGGAAACCTGCCATTGACTATCGGTCGTGGCCTGCCAACCCGAAACTGGGTAATCGCTACTGATTGCAATGCCGCCAAGTGCTGGAATGATTTGCTGAGAAAAGACGACATGCGTCGGCTGCCCGGCAACGCCGGAAAGATTGACCTGAAAACTCACAGGCTGCGCGCTTCCCATCGTCACATTCAGCATGGAAGCACTCTGCGTCAAAGTGATGGCCCGCGGAGAAGAAGTTGGTTGTGTCACTTCAAAGGTTTCGCTGTCAACCAACCCGGCCTCGGCGTCGCCCGCTTGCGCGGTCACCACTCCCACCCCCGCAACTGCAAACGGAGCGAACACTACCGCAGCCGTACCGGACGCATCGGTTTCAGCGACTTGCGGCACAACCCCATCAAATCCAGCAACGCTGAACGTAATGGGAATACCCGCCGCCGGAATTCCCAGCGCGGATACCACGGCAGAACAAGCAAGTGAATCAACGTCTTTTTGCACCGGCGCCGGAATGGGCAGTAGATTGATTGTATCCACAGGCGCGGAAACAAATGCGGTCAGGCTGCTGCCGGGCTTGCTGCGCAACTCGACCTTTAGCGAATTATCCCCCGCCCGCACTGAGACCGGCACTACTAGATGACCGACCTGCTGATTGAAATTCGCGGGAGTGAGGACTTGCACCCCATTGAGCCAAACCACGGCGCTACTCACTCGCGCGCCGGTCAAACCATTGGCGATATCCAACGTTGCCGCACCAGCCTCGGGCACGTGAAAGATGACCTCCTCGACCACAGGCGCGCCTTTGCCGCGAACAAAATCTTGCGGTTCAATAAGGTCAACCAAGGGGCTAGCGCTGACAGAAACGATCCATGAGAACAGACACGCGAAAAGGATTTTGGGATTGAGAACCTTCATACAAACACGTCTTAATTTTGTATTTTTGGCAATTTTGAAGTCAGAAGCACCTGAGGCACTTCCACCATTGCCGTTGCGGATTTTGCTCCACATTCCCGAAGCCGGGAATGTCCGTAGAATCGCACTCAATCGTCGGGTGTCAAACGGATATTCGAAATCAGGCGGAGAATTCTGGACCAAACGAACAACCCCAAAAGCAGCACGCTATGCCGATCAAAGGACGCAGTTCAAATAATCACCATGATTGGCTACAAATAACTTCTTTCGTCACAGTCCGGCTTTCAAACATACTCAGGCTATTCTATGAAACTTTTTGATCTCTCGGGAGAAGTTGCGGTTGTCATCGGTGCCACGGGCGTACTCGGCGGCGCTTTGGCGGAAGGATTGGCCGCTGCCGGCGCCAAGATCGCCGTGCTCGGTCGCAATGCGGAACGCGGTGAAGCGCGCGTAAAATCCATCCAAGCCAAAGGCGGCAGGGCCGCGTTCTTTACGGCGGATGCAGTGTCCCGCTGCAGCCTTGGCGAAGCGCATGAAAAATTAGAGGCAGCGCTCGGCGCCCCTACGATTTTGCTCAATGCCGCGGGCGGCAATGATCCCAAGGTCACAGTCACCGCCGAACACCCGTTTGAATCCATCAAGCTCGAAGATTGGCAGGCGAACTTCGACATGAATCTCGCCGGCGGGGTGTTGCTCCCGTGCCAGGAATTCGGTCCGGCGATGTGCAAGCGCGGCAAAGGCAGCATCATCAACATCGCCAGCGCCTCGGCACATCTGCCGCTCTCCCGCGTGGTCACCTATTCGGCAGCGAAGGCCGCGGTGCTGAATCTTAGCAAGTTCCTTGCACGCGAATGGGCCACCAAAGGCGTGCGGGTAAATACGATCACGCCCGGCTTCTTCCCCGCCGAACAGAATCGCAAGCTGTTGTTTAACGAGGATGGTTCTCCCACAGCGCGCACGCAGTCGATTTGGGGACACACGCCGATGAAACGGTTTGGTGAATCGCAAGAGCTGGTCGGCGCAACGATTTTCCTGGCGAGTCACGCCGCGAGCAGTTTCATCACAGGCACAGATATCGTCGTGGACGGCGGCTTCTTGAGCCAGACGATCTGAGCCACGCCGCCGGTTTAATTTCCAACCGTTAGGACAAAGCATAAGCTGATGATTACGGTGGCGACCAAGAATCACCGGATTTTCATCGCGCTAATCGTGAGCTAATCTGGTATGGTAACGCACAACGATGGCGCGCGCAGTGACAACTGAAAATCCGTTCACCGCCGGACAGCGGGTGTTCGAGCGTTATTACCTCAAACGCACGCTCGGCCAGGGCGGCATGGGCGTGGTCTGGCTAGCCCACGATCGCGTGCTCGAACAGCCCATCGCGTTGAAATTCCTCGCGCCGCATCTGCTCGGGGACAAACAGGAGTTGGAGCGGCTCAAGGCGGAAACCCGTCGCAGCCTCAAACTCTCGCATCCCAACATCGTTCGCATCCAAGATTTCATCCAAACCCCACAAGGCGTCGCCGTGGCCATGGAATACGTGGACGGCTGGTCACTCTGGTCGCTGAAGGTGGACAAGCCACACCAGATTTTCAGTGCGGATGAAATTGCGCCTTGGATTCGCGATCTTTGTGCGGCGCTGCATTACGCACATACCGAGGCAGACATCGTCCATCGCGACGTCAAACCCTCCAATCTCATCATCAACTCGCGCGGCCAACTCAAGATCACGGACTTCGGGCTGTCACGTGAACTCAAACGCGGCCCGGCGCATTCCGCAGCAAGCACTCCAGTCGTGGGCACGGATTGGTACATGAGCCCGCAGCAATGGACCGGCGATCCGCCCGCTGTGGCTGACGACGTCTATTCGCTCGGGGCAACGATCTACGAATTGCTCACGGGCAAGCCACCTTTCTACGCTGGCGATATCTTCAAGCAACTGCATGAGGTGATTCCGCCGCCCATGACAGACCGGCTGTTCGAGTTCGGCGTAGTGGATACCTTCATCCCGCTGGCATGGGAGGAAACCGTCGCCGCGTGCTTGGACAAAGACGCCTCCCGTCGTCCGGTCAGCACCAAAGATGTGGCCATGCGGCTGGGGTTGTAAACCTCGCGGGACACCTCATTCAATCTGCTTTGCAGCTTTGCGAGGTGGATTTCATAGCAGTTCACCGGTAATTTCTTCCCGTGCAAAACACCACTTTACGGATCGGCGCCGTTGGTAGCAAAGTTAGCGAAGCGCAAGCCGCGCAACTTGTCGCACAGGCGTTACCTATCGCGGCATACCAAGGCAAAAGAATTCTGCTGATCGTGCCCGACCACACCCGCACCGCGCCCGTGGGACTATTATTCAAGTCCATCTTCGCACAGATCGGCGTGGTAACGAAAGAGCTGGATGTCCTCACCGCCCTCGGCACCCACCCCCCCATGAGCGAGGAAGCCATCTGCGAACGGCTGGAAATCTCGGTTGAGCAACATCGTAACGAATACAAGAAAGTCCGTTTCTTCAATCATGAGTGGGACAATCCGGCGGCGTTGCAAGAGATCGGTTCGCTCACCGAAACCGATGTAAAGGAACTCACCGATGGTTTGTTTTCGATGAGCGTGCCGGTTGAAATCAACAAGCTGGTTTTCAACTATGATCAGGTCATCATTGTCGGCCCAGTGTTTCCACATGAAGTCGTCGGGTTTTCCGGCGGCAATAAATATCTCTTCCCCGGCGTCGGCGGACCGAAGATTCTGAATTTTTTCCACTGGCTCGGCGCTGTGGTGACCAACCCGATGATCATCGGCAACAAGTGGACACCAGTGCGCAAGGTTGTGGATCGCGCTGGCGCGTTGGTGAAAGTGAGCAAAGCTTGCTTTTGCATGGTCGTCGCGCCGGACAAATCACTCGTCGGTCTCACCTTCGGCGCCCCCGAAGGCGCATGGGACGCCGCGAGCGAACTCTCCCGCCAGACACACATCATCTACAAAGAGAAGCCCTTCAAGACCGTGCTCTCCAAGATGCCATTGATGTACGACGACCTCTGGGTCGCTGGCAAAGGCATGTACAAGCTCGAGCCCGTGGTGGCTGATGGCGGCGAACTCATTATCTACGCCCCGCATGTCACGGAGATTTCCGTTACGCACGGTAAAACCATCGAACGGATTCGGTTACCATTGTCGCGATTACTTCCTCACGCAATGGGACAAGTTCAAGAACGAACCGTGGGGCATTCTTGCGCACAGCACGCACGTGCGCGGCATTGGCAAGATGGAGAACGGCGTCGAGCAATGCCGCATCAAGGTTACCCTTGCCACGGGAATCCCGGAAGCCATCTGCAAACAGATCAACTTGGGGTATCGCGATCCGGAGACAATCCGCGAGGAAGATTTCGCGAACCGCGAAGCCGACGGCATTCTCTTTGTGCCAAAAGCCGGAGAGATGCTTTACCACCTCAAGCAGCAGCCAAAGTGGGCAGGCGGGAATTGACTGAAACCACCGTCACGCCAAAGCGTGGGGCGGTTCAGCGATGTGCACAGGAACGGCGAAGGTTTCCTCAAACTCGCTATCCATAAACTTCACCACAATCTCGACGCCCGTGATGGAGTGTTCGCGCGCAAAATCAATTGCCCGTTGTGAATGTTGAAAGTCGTACGCTTCGCGCGGATCAGCAGTCCAATTTCCCAGACTACGTAAGTACAACTGCGTCCGTGCATGCTGGAGCAGAATCTTCATGGCGTTAACCGGTTAACTTAGCGTGAACGAGGGAGCCATCCCCGCTCGCACTCAGGAACTCGCTTCTACCATCCGCCCAACGAACGAACGTCACCAGAGAAAGTTATCCGAAGATGTTCACGGGCTTACCCACAGCCCAGCGAACGTCCGGCTCAAATCAAATCCCCGCCAGTCGTCTCACCCGTGCCTGAAACCGGCAACTGCTTGATCTCCGGCCACAGTGGTTTCAAATCCAGGTCCTCCAATGCCCGCTCCTTGAGATCGGCCCGGTCATGCAACTGCCAAGCCCGCCGAAACCAGTCCCGGGCAGCCGCCAGATTGCCCAACTGACATTCATAACAAGCCAGATTGTAAGGAATTGTTTCGAATTTAGGGAACAACGAGACAGCTGGCAGCAATTGATCCCGCGCGGTTTGAGTCCGCTTCAATTCATGCAATGCATAGGAACGATGAATCCAACCAAGCACTTCGTCCGGGGCCAGCGTCACCATCCGCTCAGCCACCACCACGCACTGTTCCCATAATTTGAACTGCGCGAGGATGCCCCAACGGACGCTCAATACTTCCAACCGCCCCTGCGCCTTGGGGGAAATGCAATCCAACTCCAGCTGTGCTTCCCGGGCGTTACCCAATTCAAGCCAGCCCTCGGCGGCGCTCAGATGGTGGATATCGGGAGATGATAATGCAGGCATGCAACCTCTCGCAGTGGTACCGATGGTGGGACTCGAACCCACACGACTTTTTAAGGTCCCAGGATTTTAAGTCCTGTGCGTCTGCCATTTCGCCACATCGGCTTCAAACTGCGCAGAGCGACGCTAACAGAAACACTCCGCGGCGCAAGTTCAGCATCGGTGTCGTGCCCCGACTACCTTTGCTACCCGCGCCCCGCCCCCCTTCATCAATTTCTCCACCTCCCCCTTGTCTGCCATTGATGTGTCGCCTGGGGTGGTCATGGCCAGCGCACCATGCGCCGCCCCATAATCCACAGCCTTCTGCGCATCACCCGTCGCCATCATGCCATAGATGAAGCCGGACGCAAAACTGTCACCGCCGCCCACTCGATCGAGAATTTCCAGATCGGGATATTGCCGGCTTTCGTAAAACGCGCCGTCATACCACGCGATGGCCGCCCAATCATTGATCGTCGCGGTTTTGGCCGCCCGAAGCGTTGTGGCCGTAGCTTTGAAGTTCGGGAATTCCTTTACAGCTTTCTCAATCATCTTTTTGAACGCGGTCACGTCAATATGCAGCAGATTTTCATCTGCGCCTTCCACGTGAAAGCCAAGGCACGCGGTAAAATCCTCCTCATTGCCGATCATGACATCTACGTATTTGGCAATTTCACGATTTACCTCCTGCGCACGTTTTTGACCACCAATGGATTTCCAGAGCGACGGACGATAGTTCAAATCATAGCTGACGACCGTGCCATACTGCTTCGCGGCCTTGACCGCTTCGATGACCAATCCAGGCGTCGTGTCACTTAGCGCAGCAAAGATGCCGCCGGTATGCAACCAGCGCACACCGAGCTTGCCAAAGATATGAGCCCAATCGAAATCGCCCGCCTTGAGCTGGCTTGCCGCCGTATGGCCGCGATCCGAAATCCCTACCGCCCCACGCGCACCAAAGCCACGTTCGGTAAAGTTCAAGCCATTGCGCACATCACGTCCGATGCCGTCAAACTTGGCCCACCGGATGAACTCAGTGCTGACACCGCCCTGTAGAATAAAATCTTCAAGCAAGCGCCCGACATCATTATCAGCGAACGCTGTGGCGACGGCGGTCTTTAATCCAAAACATCGTCGCAGTCCACGCGCGACGTTATATTCACCGCCTCCCTCCCAGACGTTAAATGCGCGCGTCGTGCGAATGCGACCTTCACCGGGATCAAGGCGAAGCATAATTTCGCCAAGCGATAGTTCGTCGAAGACGCACGAGCCGGCAGGTTTGATGACAAGTTTGGCCATAGTTCCGAAATGCGTTGTCCGTAAAGTTGGTTGTAAACCCCGCGAATCTGGTAAGAAACCGGTGGAAACTCAATTTCTTTCCGGCTTTCGGTGCAAAATCAGCCTGGCACGATCTTCCCCAACACTACGGCGCGGCGTGCTCCAGTTACAGACGGCACATTGCTTGGTTCACCAGTCAAAGTGGCATGTGCAAGAATGGCAAAAGCCAGTGGCTCTTTTGCCGAGCTATCGATGCCGAAATCTTCGTGACTGCAGACCGTACCGAAGCCAATGCGATCTTGCAGCCGACGCAGCAGCGTCGCGTTGCGGACGCCACCACCGCCGATTACAACTTGCAAACCGGAAAGCTCCTTGGGACTCAGTTTCGGCAGGATGAAACGCCGATACGCATCGGCAATGCTGGCTGCAGTAAAATCCGTGACCGTCGCGACAATATCCGCAGGCGACAAGCGCAGTTTTCGCGCCTTGGCAAACATGCGTTCCAGAAACATTTCGCCAAATTCCTCGCGCCCGGTTGTCTTGGGCGGGCGACGTTTCAAAAATGGATGCGCCAGACAATGCGTCAACAAAGGCTCAGAAACCTTCCCGCGTGCCGCCCACCGCCCATCGCGATCAAAAGCCATTTTACCCGCACTTAACTTCATCACGGTCGCATCAATGATCATGTTGCCTGGACCAGTATCAAAGGCGACCACATCCTGCAACTTGGCACGCGGCGGCAAAAAAGTAAGATTACCAATTCCGCCGATGTTTTGAATGATGCGCGGCCGAACTGCATCAACGAACAAGATCCAGTCCGCATAAGGTACGAGCGGCGCACCCTGCCCGCCCGCGGCCATGTCACGCACCCGAAAATCTGCCACGGTCGTTATACCCGTGCGCTCGGCAATGACGCTCGGTTCACCAATCTGAAGCGTGGAGGGAAATTTTGCATTTGGCAGATGATGCACCGTCTGCCCGTGCGAACCGATGGCCGTGATTTGCGCCGGTTTCAGTTTGGCGCGGCGGACGGCGGCCTGCGTGCCGCGGGCGAATTTTTCCCCGAGCAGGAAATTCAGTTCACAAATCTCAGCCACCGTTCCGTGCAGACAAGCGTGAAGAATCCGGCTCCGCAACGCAGGTGAAAAAGGCTGCTGCACATGCGCGCAAACCCGCGCTTTCACCCCAAGGCCGCGTCCCGCGATTTCTACGACCACGGCATCAATGCCGTCCGCCGAGGTGCCGGACATGAGCCCGACGTAATACTTTTTGGAATGCGATGCGGACGACAGGATGGCCATCGACGCGAAGCTTAAACTGCCACCGCAGGGTCCGTCGAGTCCTCAGGCCTTGGCAGCCCGCTTCCGTTGAAAACTCCAAATACCAACGCCAATGCAGCAAAGCCCGCCGAAAATTCCACTGACATACTTCGTGTAAAACCCGTTCTCGTAAAGCAGCCAGCCTTGGTAACCAATGATCCCAATCCCCGCGAGCACGTAATACCACCACTTCCATTTATCTTCATCTTCATCCCCATCCGCACCACGCAATGCCGCCCGAGCGCCACCTTTGACCAAGCCAGCAAGCCCAGACGCCGGTTGCGCATGCGGCGCGGCTTCAGTCGCTGATTCTTCGGATGACTGAACAGGCTTCAACGCTGGCGCAGCTGCCGCTCCCCCGATCCGCAAACCGCCCGGACTGGAAGCGGGGGACATTGGACGTGGTGGCGGTGGGGCAACCATTTGCGGTGGCGGCGCAGCCGCAGGAATCGGGGCCGGTGGCAAAGTGCGCGCAATGATTTCGTTGGCCGCTTGCGTCCCGTCAGTCTTGCAGACCGGACATTGAATAGAGCTGGGCATGCGACCCTGGTAAGGTTCGACATCGAAGGCATACTTCTGCCCACAGCCACAGAGAATCTTGACAGTGATCATGACGAAAGGTTTGGGTTGATTGGAACAACGCGACTCTAGCCAGCCGGCATCAAAACACTAGCAAAAATGCGCCAACCATATCCTCAGTCTAACCTTGCCTCACAGCAAGCGGCTGGAAATCTGATTGAAAACTCTCCTGCTCCGCCACACACTATAGTCATGAGTAAGTCTGTTTTTACCGGGCCGGTTTACGTGGTGCGCGACAACATTGACACTGATCAAATCATCTCCGCGCAATACCTGAACCTCGTGCCCACTATCGCCGAGGAATACGAAAAACTCGGCAGCTACGCCCTCGACGGCCTGCCCGCCTCGCTTTATCCGACCCGCTACGTTGAAGCCGGCCAACTCGACAGCAAGTATCCGATTGTCGTCGCCGGCAAAAACTTCGGCTGCGGCAGTTCCCGTGAACACGCGCCCATCGCGATGGGCTCGGCGGATTGCGAAATCGTGCTCGCGGAAAGTTTCGCGCGCATCTTCTTCCGCAACTGCGTCGCCACTGGCGAGCTTTATCCCTGCGAATGCGCCGACCGCCTCTGCGACATCCTCAAGACCGGCGACGTCGTGACTGTGGACCTCGACAAAGCGAGCGTGACCGTGCAAGCCACCGGCAAGGTATATTCGTTCAAGCAACTTGGCGACGTGCGTCCCGTGGTGGATGCTGGCGGCATCTTCAATTACGCCCGCAACACCGGGATGATTTCGAAGTAAAACTGTAGCGACGCTCTGTGAGCGTCGTCCCAGATCTCGGCGGTCACAGACCGCCGCTACAAAATGAATCTGCTCCCCTACCCCCGCTCGCTCAAACGGCTGGCGGGGAATTTTGTTTTACCGAAGGACCAACCGCTTTCTGCGATCACTTTCGTCCGCAGCGCCAAAGCACCTGACCATCCAGAAGGCTACGCCCTCACGATTAACCGCAAAGGGGTGCACGTTGAATACCGCGAAACCAGCGGCTTGCGTGCGGCGGGAGCAACGCTCCGACAGCTTCTTCACGAATACGGTCGCCGCCTGCCCCATCTCAAGATTCGTGACTGGCCGGATTTCGCGCGGCGCGGTGTGATGCTCGACATCTCCCGCGGTCGCGTGCCCAAGCTGGAAACCTTGCTCGACCTCGTCGAGCGGCTGGCTGATTTTAAGATCAACGAGTTCCAACTCTACACCGAACACACGTTCGCCTATCGCCACTACAAATCCGTCTGGCAGGATTGGGGCGCGTTGACGGCGGAAGAAATCCGCACGCTCGATGCCCGCTGTCGCGAACTCGGCATTGATCTCGTGCCGAATCAAAACTCGTTCGGCCATCTGCGCTATTTCCTCGAACACCCCAAGGTCAAGAAGCTCGCAGAAGTTTCCGAGCCCTACGAAGGCTCGACCGGTGATTTCCTGCGCTTCCCCACCACGCTTGCACCGAACCATCCCAGCACGATCAAATTCATTCGCGAGCTTTACGACGAGTTACTGCCAAATTTCTCCAGCAAATTCCTCAACGTTGGTTGCGATGAGACATGGGATTTGGGTCGCGGCCAGAGCAAGAAGCTCTGCGAGCGGCGCAGCAAAGGCCGCGTGTATGTGGATTTCCTGAAACAGATCGAACGCGAGGCTTCCAAGCGCGGTCGCAAGATGATGTTCTGGGGTGACATCATTCTAAATCATCCGGAACTCATCAAGAGCCTGCCGAAGAATGTCATCGCGCTGAATTGGGGCTACGAAGCGACGCATCCGTTCGAAAAGGACGCGGCGACGTTCGCCAAATCCAAAGTCCCGTTCTACGTCTGCCCTGGCACTGCAACCTGGATGACCTTGCTGGGCCGTCACGATACTGCTTTTGCCAATCTGCGTCTCGCCGCCGAAGCCGGCCGCAAGCACAGCGCGATCGGTTACCTGAACACAGATTGGGGCGACGGCGGTCATCCGCAACCACTCGCCGTAAGCTGGCCGCTCTACGTCATCGGCGCGGCACATTCCTGGTATAGCAAATCGTTTGATGAAAAGCTGCTCGCACCCGTGCTGAGCCGCGATATTTACGAAGACCCGACGCAGAACGTCGCCAAGGCCGCCCTCGCGCTTGGCTTCGCGCATCGGAAGTTTGATTACCTTGAATCTAATATCACGCCGTTTGGTGCCGTCATTGCCGCACCACAACCGGGATCAGGAGAATTGTTCTGTCGCAGCGGGCTGAAGTATTACGCGCGCATCAAGCCAAAGAACATTCGCGCCGCGCTGGCAGAGGTGGGAAAGCAACGCGCTGTTCTCGCTAAAACCAAATCCACTACCAAGGCCGGTTTGATGCTGAGAATGGAACTCGATCTCGCCGCACGGATGGCAACGGAATCGTGTCGTATCATGCTTTGGCAACAAGCGCTGGCAGCGGGGAAAACCAAGGAAGCCAAGCGTCTTGCCCGCGCCGGTATCAAAGCGCTGCAACAGGTTGAGAACACTTACAACGCCTGCTGGCCATTGCGAAACAAGGCGACGCCAGCCAAGTCTTCACCTTTCTTGAAATGGCGACAGGATGATTATCGACGCGGTAAGCTGCATTTCCCGCCGGAAGTGGCGCGGGTTGCGAAAGCCAAGACTTACGCGGCGGAGTAACTGGTAGTAATTGTCGCAGCGCGGCGAACGTTACCAACAAAATCAAAACGCCGGGGTCACTTCTACCTTTTTACCCGGCACAGCAACGAGGTCCTCACCTTTGCACCAGACAGCGTCGTTAAGCAAAAACTTGAACTGCACCTTGTCCTTCGCCGACACGATCAAACGCCACGTCTTGAAATCCACGTTTTGCAACGGCAACCCACGATCCCACGAAAGCCCCCCGCCCTGGCCGCGCACGAAAAGATTATTGCCGTAACCGACGTCAATCTTCGCCTCGATGGTCACAGGCACGTCCGACGTGGCGGCAGCAGATTTGACCGGAGCAGGCTTGGCTGGCGCGGGAGTTGGCGCAGCGGCGACAACCGGCATCGCCTTGACCGGCGCGGGTGAAGCCACGACCGGGGCGAGCGGCGCTTTTGCACTATCAGCCACTTGCGGTGCGGAAGTCGCCGTGGTGGTGCTGGTGGTTTTGGGGGCGGAGGTTTTCTTGGTGGTTTTTTTCATACGCTTTTCGAGGTTCAGTTTCAGTTCATTTGTTTCCAAACTGGCAAACGCAAGACAGCGGCTGGTGCTGGGCCAAGGGGAAAAGCCGCGCCTCAACTCATTTAAGCTATGGCCGTGCCAGCAACCAACGCCAGCAACGCGCACGCGAGGTGTGACTGACCAACCAAGAGCGATTGTGCAAATCAGACGCGTGTTGTCAACGTCACGCCCAACCGAAGCAATTTTGTAACATCGGCATCCGACTTGGCCTCTGCATAGATGCGGAGGATCGGCTCGGTACCGAACCGCGCAGCATCAACCAAGAACCATCTGCGGCAACGAACTTTACGCCGTCGAAGGACTTTATGTCCGCCAGCGGCGAACGGAGCAATTTATCCGGCGGATTAGTTTTGAGAAATTCCATCAACGCGCTGCGCTTTTCCAAGGGGAAATGCGTATCAATGCGGTTGTAGCGATGCGGGCCGAATTGCTTTTCCAAATGCGCGATCAGGCGATTGATGGAAGTGCGCTCAACGGCCAGCATCTCG
Source organism: Verrucomicrobiota bacterium (assembly GCA_049840435.1). Taxonomy (GTDB): domain Bacteria; phylum Verrucomicrobiota; class Verrucomicrobiia; order Limisphaerales; family JADLHS01; genus JADLHS01. Next base: position 90,932 of record JASGKY010000025.1, read on the forward strand.
AGCAACATCAATCCGGCAGCAATGCCATCGCGCTCGGGGATGTGTCCCGGAAAGCCGATGCCACCGCTTTCTTCCGCGCCCAAGAGGACATTGCCTTTGAGCATCTCGGCACAGATGTATTTAAAACCAACACCAGTTTCGACAAGCTCAATCCCGTAAGCATCGCACATCTTGTCCAGCATGGAGGTCGTGGTGAGCGCCTTGACCATGCGGCCACGTAAACCGCGATTGACGAAGAAGTGACGCAGCAACAGACAGATTAAAATATGCGTCGTGAGATAATTCCCGCGCCCGTCCATGCCACCGACGCGGTCTGCGTCGCCGTCGGTGACGAGGCAAATATCATGCGGGTGTTTCTTGAGATACGCCTGACTGCGACCGTAGTTCGCTGCGACCGGCTCGGGATTAATGCCGCCGAACAACGGGTCATGCACGCCATTGAGCGTCGTGACTTGGCAGGTCGTCCCAGCGAGCAATTGCTCGAAGCAACCTGCGCCAACACCGAACAATGCTTCATGCGCAAACCGCAGCTTCGACTTCGCGATGAGTTTGAAATCCACCAGCTTCTTCAGCGCAGCGTAATGCGCAGGGCGGACATCCTTAATGATGACTCGTTTCGCCTTGATCGCATCCGCGATTTTCACGCTGCGGACAGGATTCTTGTCAAGCCAGCCTTCCACGCCTTTGCAGGTTTCGGGATCGCTGGAGCCGCCGTAGTGTGACTTGAGTTTGAAACCGTTGAATATCGGTGGATTATGGCTCGCCGTGAGCATCACGCCGCCGATGGCTTTCTGCGCCTTTACCGCGAATGATACTGAGGGCGTCGGCGTCGGCTCGGGCGTGAGAATGACGGAGTAACCATTCCCGGCAAATACTTCAGCAGCGTGGCGGCTGAATTCATTCGAAAGAAAGCGCCGGTCGTAACCGATGACAACCTTCTTCTCCACATCTGCAACTGGATTGGCATTCCAGTAATCCGCCGTGGCCTGCGCGACACGTGCGACGTTGGCAAAAGTGAAGTCCTCCGCAATGACTGCGCGCCAGCCGTCCGTTCCGAATTTGATACTCATGAAGAGGTCAGGGTAAACTTGAGGTCTGCCAAGGCAGGATCATTGTCACACGCCAACTTCCGCAACTTGGTCACCGCCTGCTTCAGGCTGTGCGCCGCGAACACCGCGCTACCAGCCACAAACACATCCGCCCCGGCGCGCGCACATTCGGCGATAGTCTTGAAATTCACACCGCCGTCCACGCCGACGGTGAAATTCAGATTCTTCTCGCGCCGCCAAGTGTTCGCCTGCTGAATTTTGGGCAGCGTCTCGTAGATGAAATCCTGCCCACCAAACCCCGGGTTCACCGTCATCACGAGCAGATGATCAATTTTGTCGAGATACGGTTTGACGAGATTAATGTCCGTGGGCGGGTTGATGGAAAGACCGACCTTCTTACCCAGCGAACGAATCTTCCACAACAGCGGCGTCACCGCCTCGCCAAGTTCGACGTGGATGATGATCTGATCCGCCCCCGCCTTGGCAAATGGTTCGAGCAAAATTTCCGGCTTCGAGCACATGAGATGCACGTCGAAGAACAGCTTCGTCAATGGGCGGATGGTTTTGACGACATGTGGGCCGAAGGAAATGTTCGGGACGAAATGCCCGTCCATGATGTCGAGGTGCAACCATTCCGCCCCGGAGTTTCCGGCGCGGATGGTGTCTTTCGCAAAATTACCGTAGTCGGCAGCGAGCAGCGACGGCGCAATAATCATCTGCGCTTAGCTTACTCAGAGCCGGTCTTGGGACGGAAGCTGGATTTTTGCAGCAGGTGCCGGTGACGGCGCACCTAGTCCCGGCAATGTCGGCGGATTCTGCTTCGGCGGCGCTTCGGGCAACGGTGTTCCGGCGGGTGCGCCCATCATTGGACCAGCGTCCGTCGGCTTGGTTGGCGGCGTGAAACTGCCTTTGCGCACGATGTCTTCCACCTGCGAGCCGTCGAGCGTTTCAAATTCGAGCAATGCATTGGCGATCATCTCGAGTTTGTCGCGATTTGTATCAATTAATTCCTTCGCCGTGCGATACGCGTCGGTGATGATGCGTTTGACTTCATCGTCAATCTGCTGCGCGGTCTGCTCGCTGTAATCTTTCGTGCGCATCATGTCGCGACCGAGGAACACATATTCCTGCGCCTCGCCGTAAAGCACGTTGCCGAGCTTCTCACTCATGCCCCAATGCATGATCATCGCCTTGGCCATCGAAGTTGCTTGTTGAATGTCGCTCGCGGCGCCGCTGGAAATATCGTCCACGACAAGCTCCTCGGCGATACGACCCGCCATCGTCATGATGATGGTGTCAATCGCCTGCTTCTTGCGCATGTTCAACACGTCTTCCTTCGGCAAAGACATCGTTACCCCCAGCGCGCGACCGCGCGGGATGATCGTCACTTTGTGCAGCGGATGCGTGTGCTTGAGCAAAACGTTCACGAGCGCGTGACCGGCTTCGTGCCAGGCGGTGGCGCGCTTCTCTTCATCACTCATCGCCATGCTGCGACGCTCGCGGCCCCAACGAACCTTATCGCGGGCTTCTTCAAGCTCCAACATGCCGATGCCCTTCTTATTGGTGCGAGCGGCGAGGAGCGCGGCTTCGTTCAACAAGTTGGCGAGTTCCGCACCAGAATAACCAGGCGTACCGCGCGCGATGATCGAGAGATCAACTTCCGGCAACAACTTCACGTTCTTCGCGTGAACCTTCAAAATGGCTTCACGTCCGCGCACATCCGGCAGATTCACCGTAACCTGACGATCAAAGCGGCCCGGACGCAGTAGCGCGGGATCAAGAACATCAGGGCGGTTCGTTGCCGCAATGATGATGATGCCTTCCTGCGTATCAAAGCCGTCCATCTCAACAAGCAACGCATTGAGCGTCTGTTCGCGCTCGTCATTGCCACCACCGAGCCCGTGACCACGTGAGCGACCCACAGCGTCAATTTCGTCAATGAACACCAGACACGGCGTATTCTTGCGCGCCTGATCAAACATATCGCGCACGCGACTCGCGCCGACGCCGACGAACATTTCCACGAAATCCGAACCGCTGATGCTGAAGAACGCCGCATCCGCTTCGCCCGCGATGGCTTTCGCGAGCAAGGTCTTGCCGGTACCGGGAGGTCCAATCATCAACACACCCTTGGGAATACGACCACCCAGGCGTTGAAACTTCTTCGGATCCTTGAGGAACTCGACCAGTTCCGAAACTTCTTCGATGGCTTCTTCGACGCCCGCGACGTCTTTGAACGTCGTTTTGTTGCGTTCCTTGGAAAGCAATCGCGCTTTGCTCTTGCCGAAACTAAGCGCCCCCTTCCCCGCCATCCGAATCGGGCGGATGAAAAAGAACCAAATCAGGAAAATCAACGCAGCAAAGAACAACGCATTGATCCCAAGCGTGAAAAGCAACGCGCTGGTCTCCCGTGGTTCGATCTGCTTCACATTGCGAAGTTGGTCGGCAAAACTCTCAGTCATGACAACTTTAGTCTTGAACGAAACTTCGACTGGCTTGCCATTGGCCACGACTTTTGCGCCCGTCGCATCCGTCTCAAAATAACTACCAGTGATCTCCGTCAACGCCGACTGCTGGCCGTAATTCACCTTTGCACTGGCGATGAGATTGGAATTCACCTTCTGGACAAAATCATAAGAGGAAATCTCTGTGCGCGGCGCCTCGCCCCACTTGTCCTTCATTGTGAACAACAGCGCCATGCCGCCAATGATGGCAATCCACACCGCAATGGTGCTGGGTTGCATCCGACCGCCACCGGCAGGCTTGCGGGAATTCTTCTCGTCACCGTTCATTTTATTGTCGTCAGCCATGATCTTATATCGCGCGAAACCTAGCATGGTGCAGCTAGCCTCGCAATGCAGGACTTCGGGTGTTTACCGGACGCACCAGCGCCAGACCAACACCTTACGCGTCGCTTTCGTGAGTTTTACCCCCTCCCCGATCCGTAACCCTTCCACCCAGAAAATCTCTCCGGCAACCGTCGTTGCCAACAGTAACTCCCGACGACGGGTTGCTGGGATCTTTTGATTCGTAAACCAATCCTGCAACTTTACTGCCGCTTTCATGCCAATGGGCTGAAACCGGTCGCCGGGCCGCCAATATCGCAAAACCACCGTAGCCCCAACTTGGTCCGCGTCAAAAAACTCGCATTGCGGCACCGATTTAGGACGGCGCGCCCCCTCCTTCAGGGCAAAATCCCAACTCACTTGTAATCCGCCGAATATGACCTGACCGGATGCCTTCAAGTTCAATCTTCGCTCTGCGCGATCAAACGCCCGATTCTCTGCCACCACCCGCTTCACCCGCCCACTTGGCTCGCGAACCATAAATTGATCCTCGGCGACGGACACGAGTTTGGCTGGTTGCAGCCGCAGCCGCTCCACCAGTTCAAAATCCGCCGGAAACTTGTGGCGCTGTAATTGCAGTTGAATCACCCGCCGCTGGACCCCCACCGCCAACTTGTTCCATCCGCCACAGCGAGGAAATTTCGCCAGCCAAGCGTGCGCCAACGTTTCCACCACCTCCGCCTCCGCCCCGACCAGCTCCATCAGCCGCAACACGGTCCGGTTTATTGCGGGCTGGAATTCTTGGCGGACCAACGGCAGCAACTCATGTCGGACGCGATTGCGCAAGATGTCCCCGGATGCATTTGTAGCATCCTCGCGGAAACGGATTTTGTTCGCACACGCGAACGCCATCAACTCGGACTTGTTCATTTCCAACAAAGGACGCACCAATCGCACACTTTTGTTGACCGGCGACAGCGAACTCCACTTCATCCCGGCCGCCCCCTCGCCGCCCGAGCCGCGCAATAAGCGCAAAAAGAAAAGTTCCACCTGATCATCTGCATGATGCGCCAGCGCGACAACGGAACAGCTCCACCGGCGTGCCGTTTGGGCCAGAAATTCGTGTCGAAGCTGACGCGCCGCCATTTCGATGGAAATCCCCTGAGCCTTGGCAACCACTTTCACCGCCCCGCGTCCGGATTGGAACGGCAGCCCCAGCCGCTCTGCTGTTTGTTGCACGAACCGTTCATCTCCGGCACTAACGCGCCCCCGTAACTGATGATTAAAATGCGCCACAAAAAGCCTCCATCCCTGCGCTCCGGCCAGCTCCCGCAAGACTGCCAGCAACACCATCGAATCCACTCCCCCGGAAACTGCGACGAGTATCCGCTCCCCAGCGCGAAACAGCTTTCGCGCACCGATGGATGCTCCGACTGATTCTAGCAGCGACTTCACGCACCAATGCTACCGCCTCCGCCAAAACCGGAGCAAGGCATATACTGGTCACCGCTGCCCTGCACCAGCAGGACCGACGCATCTCCGCCGGAAGGACTTTAGCGATCCTTTCAGCAATCGACATCGGATGTAGGCTAAATCTATTTTAGCGCATGGGGCGGACTTATTTATTCGAATGTCCCAGATGTAATTATCGCGCCACCGTCGCTGGTGGGATTGAAAGCGGGCCGCACTTGACCGTGCAAACCATCCACTGCCTCGATTGCCGGGAATTGTTCGATGCCGTAACCGCGCTCAAAGTGCCAGCCGCTTCGACTCTGACCGCAGCGCGCTGGAAACTCAAGCCCACTCCCTTCGCCCCCAGTCCGAGCAACGAAAAACCACCAACCTTTGCTACAGCACTGAACCACCTTGTCATTGGCAGCGGCAATTACTTCCGCTGGGTGCGCTACAAACCGACCTGCCCCGGCTCCGCGCGCCATCGCATCCAGGCATGGCAACAGCCGGGAAAATGCCCGAAATGCGGCGTCTTTCTGGACGGTAGTGGGACGCCTTTCAAGGTTTGGGATTGAAGGGCAAGGTCGCGGCACGCCCGGTTGAATGTCCCATACCCGATCCCGGAAACTTCGTTCGGGTTACCAGAAGCCAAGTGATTTCGAACCGGATCGAGACATAGCATCCGAACTCCGCCACACCAATTTCACCGAATAAAAACAGGCCTTTCTGACTTAAAGATGGTGTTCCCTTTTTCTGGTCAATGCTGCGATTTCGATACACTCGAATGACATTGATTGCCCAAATGCGTTTCCCGGGTTTTAGTAAGTGCACAAGGAGCGAATAAATTTGGGTGGGGATATTTGGGGATACGTAGGGTTAGTTGGTGTTAGGGTTGGGTGGGTTGTACGGCGCGCTGTGTTTGGTTAGCACGGCGCGCCTTTTTTTGGGGGGGCGGAGCAACTAATTACCTCTGCAGTTCAAACCCGAAACGAAGCTTTAGCGGGCTTTTGTTCAGAGCAAATTCGCCTCGCCAGTAAAACAAAAACCGGGTCAAACAGCCAGAGGGTGGCCGGATGACCCGGGGAATTTCGATTGGTTCAATAGCAAGACCTAGTAGACCTCGACTCGCGGCTGAACCAGAGACGCGAGCCAAATTCAAAAATTCTTCAAAGAGCATTCCGGATTTTTACCGGCTGGCGCTGCCTTCATGTCACCCCAGCGCTTCGTTGCATTATGAGACTTTGAACCCTGGAATTTGTTCAAAGTTTCGGAGAAGAATTTTTGTGAACTGTCGGCGCGTCCTCCTAGGCGATTTAATCCCGGAAATTCTGAAACTGCAACGCCACAGGAAAATCTTTAGCACGCACCGAGGCAATGACCGCTTGCAAGTCATCTCGACTTTTGCCCGTGACACGGATCTGCTGATCCTGAATCTGTGTCGTCACCTTGAGCTTGCTGTCGCGGATAAAGGTCGTGACTTGCTTAGCGATGTCCGTGGCGATGCCCTGCTTGATCTTAATGACTTGCCGTGCATGACCAAGCGGCGAAACATCCGGCGTCCCCTGCTCCACGTTCTTCATGCTGATGTTGCGTTTGGCCAGCTTGCCCATGACGATCTCCACCAGCGCGGTGATCTTGAACTGATCTTCGGCGGACAGTTTGATGTCGTTCTTTTCGAGCGCGATCTCGGCCTTGCTGCCCTTGAAATCAAACCGGTTGGCGAGTTCCTTTTTGGCGATGTTGACGGCGTTCTCGATCTCCATCGAGTTCACTTCACTAACAATATCAAATGATGGCATGGCGGGATTTTATTCGGGCGACGGCCAATGGGAAGAACTTTGCGAACGCTTCTGACGACGAGATTCAAGCCGTTCGCCGCTTTGGATGCTTGTGCAGGGAGCGCCGATATTCCCCAGGCGTGCTGCCGGTCAGGCGCTTGAACATCACACTTAGGTATTCCGCGTGTTCGATGCCACAACGCTCGGCGATTTGTTCCAACGTAAAATTCGTTTCCGCCAGCAACTGCTTGATGCGAGCAAGCTGCGCCGCGCGGATGGCTGCCTGCGGCGAACGCTTCAATTGCTGGCGAAACCGCCGTTCCAGCACGCTGCGCGAAACTCCCACCTGCCGCCGCACATCCTCCACCGTGCAGCCGAATGCTGCTTGTTCGAGAATGTATCGCATCGCCATGGCCACTACGCGGTCCTCGATGGCCAATGCCTCAGTCGAACGTCGCGCCACCACTCGCACCGGCAGAACTTGAATTCGCGACCGTGTCGGCAAATTTCCCGCCATCATGGCGTCGAGCAGTTCCGCCGCGACGTAGCCAATCCGTTCCGGGTCTGGCTCAACACTTGAAAGCGGCGGACTGCAAAGTTCGCAAAGGATTTCCTCGTCATCCACGCCGAGCACGGCCACCTGCTCCGGCACCAGAATGTCCGCCCGCGCGCAGGCTTCCAGCACGCGCAAGCCCCGCGCATCGTTGCAAGCCATGACGGCCAGCGGTTGGGACAAGCTTTTCAGCCAGCGCACGATCTCAGCAGAATCCGCATCCCACTGCGGCACATCGCGGCCCCGCCAAGGCGATTCGTAAATCGCCACGGGAAATCCACGCGCTTCAATGGTAGCCGTGAACCCCTCGCGTCGCTCTGCCGACCAGAGCTCATTTGAGAAACCGGCGTAAGCAAAGTTGCGATAACCACGCTCCAGCAAATGCTCGGCCCCAAGTCGTCCAATGGCTCGGTGGTCCGACCCCACCCACGGCAAGCCCAGATCGTCATGCAAGTCGTTCAAGTCCACGACCGGCACTTTCATTTTGCGGAACAGCGCGGCGAGTTCGGGCGTAGTCGGGCGGGTGAGGATGCCGTCCCACTTGCCGGCGAACAGCCAGTCGGGCGGCGCGGCGCCCAACTCGCGTTGCTCGACAAAGACCGACCACCGATGGTGCGACCGGAGATAACGCGCGATGCCGCCCAGGATTTTTCTCCCATAGATGACCGACGTCTCAATGATCAATGCGACTCTTGGCGGTTGTGGCACGAGTTCATGTTGGCAAGGCCAACCTAACAGCGAAAGCGTTTTCAGGATTTTGACTGCTAGACAAATCGAACAAACCGGCCATTCCCACGTCTGAACCCCGTAAACAATGGCGCACCACCCAAACTCATCCAAGATTCCAAAGCGACAAGCATTCTCAAAATCCAGGCCTACGGAACTCATGGAAATCCGCGCTACATTTGCCGAGAATTAGAACCTGTTCGCCGCGATGAAAGAGTGGACCAGTTACGAATCTCCATCGTGCCGCTCAAATTACGTACACCTTTGTGAGAAACATTTGTTTGCCGACTAAACCATGGCTCGCCGGTCTAGGCCTTGCGCTCGCTTGCTTCGCGTTGCTGGGGCAGGCGGCTCAGTTGCCGCCATTGCGCCCCGTTCCCATTCCTCAAGTTCGCATCGCGGACGAGTTCTGGTCGCCGAAACTAAAAGTCTGGCGCGAAGTCACCATCCCGGATTGCCTCACGAAATTTGAAAAGGACGGCACGCTGACCAATTTCATGATGATCCGCGATGGGTTGACCGGCTCGCATCACGGATTGGCATGGTTTGATGGTTTGATCTACGAGATGATCACCGGCACGGCGGATTTTCTGGCTTCGCAACGCGACCCAGTCCTAGAGCAACGGCTTGATGGCTACATTGAACTCATATCTGCGGCAGCAGCCAAAGATCCGAACGGTTACCTCAACACTTGCACGCAACTCAAAGAGCCGACGCATCGTTGGGGGCAGAATGGCGGCGACGACAACCTGCAACACGATGTCTACAACGCCAGCGCGCTGATCGAGGCCGGCGTTCATTACTATCGCGCCACTGGCAAAACGAAGTTACTCCAGACCGCGACACGCCTCGCCAATCACATGGCGAATTTGATGGGGCCGCCTCCGAAGCAGAACATTGTTCCCGGCCACTCGCTCGGTGAAGCAGCCTTGATTGAACTCTACCGCCTGTTCCAAGAGCAGCCGGAGTTTAAGTCGCGTCTAGGCGTGCAGGTGGATGAAACGCGCTATCTCAAACTAGCGGAATTCTGGATCGAGAATCGTGGCCACCACGAAGGACGCAAGAATTTTGGCCCCTACGGCCAGGATCATCAGCCCGTATTAGAGCAACAAACCATCGAAGGTCACGCCGTGCGCGCTACCCTACTCTGCGCCGGAGTTGCCGCCACCGCGATGGTGAACGGACGCGACGATTATCTCCAAGCAGCCCAACGTCTCTGGGAAAACATGGTGCAACGCCGCATGTATGTGAACGGCGGCCTCGGTGCAGTCGCCGGGCACGAAGGTTTTGGTGCAGATTACGAATTGCCCAACAACGGCTACCTCGAAACCTGCGCGGCCATCGGTGCGGGCTTCTTTCATCAGAACATGAATCTCGCGCTGCGCAACGCGCGTTACGCCGACGAACTGGAGCGCGTGCTGTTTAACTCGATCCTGAGCGGCGTTTCGATCAAAGGTGACAGCTACTTTTACGAGAACCCGCTTGAAGCCGGGCCGCAACGCGAACGCTGGAGCTGGCACTCCTGTCCATGCTGTCCACCGATGTTTCTCAAGATCATGGGCGCACTCCCCAGCTACATTTACGCGCAAAGCGACACCGAGATTTACGTGAATCAGTTTATCGGCAACCGCGCCAAGATCTTATTAAGTGGCACAAAAGTAAACCTCGAACAAACCACACGCTATCCGTGGGACGGCAAAATAAAGCTGGTCGTAAAGCCCGAGCATAAAACTGAATTCGCGCTCAATATTCGTCTCCCCGCTTGGTGTCGTGAGCCGAGTCTGACGGTAAATGGCAAAGCGGTGGCGAAACTGGAAACCGTTCGCGGCTACGCACGACTGCAACGGCAATGGAAGCGCGGCGATGTGGTGGAACTCACGTTGCCCATGCCTGCTGAACGCCTCAAAGCGCATCCAGCCATCACAGCCAACGCAGGTCGCATGGCGCTACGACGCGGGCCGATCGTTTACTGCCTCGAAGCGGCGGACAACAACGGTCGTGTGCGCAATCTGGCCATTCCGTCTGAAACTGCACTGCGCGCTGAGTATCGCTCGGACCTCCTCGGTGGCGTAACGGCAATTTGCGGCAAGGCGCAAGTCGTGACCAAAGTAAATTGGCCAGGCCAAGCTTATGTACCGGCATCAGAACAACCCGGCATCGCCAACGTCGAGTTCACCGCCATCCCCTACTACGCCAATGCAAATCGCCCCCCCGGTGAGATGGCAACGTGGATTCCTGAAGACATTTCGCTAGCTCAACCCGCCTTGTCAACCACCACGGCTTCAGTCGTGCGCCCCTCAGCTTCACATTGTTTCGACCGCGATACAGTTCAAGCTCTCAACGATCAACTCGATCCAGCAACCTCTGACGACGGCAAGATTCCCCGGTTCACTTGGTGGGACCACCGAGGCACAAGCGAATGGGTGCAATACGATTTCGCTCAGCCGACCAAAGCTTCCTCAGTCGAGGTCTATTGGTGGGATGAACGTCGCATCAACGCCCACTGCCACGTGCCGCAGTCGTGGCGATTGCTCTACCAAGACAAAAGCGGCCAGTGGAAACCGGTCACTGCCACGAATCCTTACGCCACGGAGATGGATAGGTTCAATCGCGTGACGTTCGCACCAGTCGAGACCAAGGCCCTGCGCCTCGAAGTGCAACTTCAGCCTGATTGGTCCGGCGGCATCCTCGAATGGCGCGTCGAGTAATTTTTCTTTTTGCTCATGAATTATTTCTCCTACCGCAAACTCATTGTCTTTGTCACCACCTTCGCCTTTGGCGTTCTGCAACTCTTCGCCGCACCGGAAGCGCAAATTATCGTGCGCGCCGATCAGGTGCGCCATCCGGTGACACGTTTTCTCACCGGCGCGTGCCTCGAAGATGTAAATCACGAAATCTATGGCGGCATTGATAGCCAGTTGATCTTCGGCGAGAGCTTCGCAGAACCTGCCGCGCAACTGCCGTTGAAGGGATTCAAAACATACGACGGACGCTGGACGTTCTTGGAAGATGGCAGTGTTCAAGCCGTCGGCAGCGGTGGCGCGAAAATCATCTGGGACGGACTGGCGGTGGCGGAGGGCGAAGTCAGCGTGGATGTGAAATTGACCGAAGCGACTGGCGGCAACGGCGGTTTGATCCTCAAGGTAAAGGACGCCGCCAAAGGAGCGGATGCTTTTACTGGCTACGAAGTTTCCTTGGAACGGCCGGGATTCCTCGTCCTCGGACGACATCGGCAGAATTGGGAGCCGCTGCGCCGCGTGCCTTGTGAAGCTCCGGTCGGCGAATGGATCAACCTCAAGGTCCGGCTCGGAGTGAAGTCACTCAAAGTGTTCGTGAATAGCAAGAGCGTCACTCAATACGAAGACTCTGAACATTCGCTTGAGGCTGGCGCTGTGGGAGTGCGCATCTGGCAGCACAAAGTTTTGTTTCGCAATCTTTCGGTGACGACTTCCGGCTCACTGCAATCCATCCCCTTTGAATACGATCAGGAAAATGATCCCGCAGACCGCGTGAGTGGAATGTGGCGAGCAATCCGGTCCGGCAACGCCAAAGGCAGTTTCTCGTTGGAAACTAAAAACACCTTCTCCGGTCAGCAAAGCCAGACCATCCGATTTGATTCCGGCTCAGGCTGCGTTGGCATCGAGAACCAAGGGCTCAATCGCTGGGGCATGAACTTCATCAAAGGCAAAGCCTGCAAAGGGTTCATTTATGTTCGCGCCGAGCGAGCAACAGAGCTGTTCGTTGCGCTGGAGAGCCGGAGCGGCGACAAGATTTACGCAGAGAAACAACTGAAGGTTTCACCGGGAGCATGGCAGCGACTCGACTTCGCCTTGAAGCCAAATCAAGCCGACAAGGCTGGGCGCTTCGCCATCAAACTAAAGCAACCCGGCGCGGTGACGGTCGGCTACGCCTTTCTGCAACCCGGCGCGTGGGGGCGCTTCAAAGGATTGCCGGTGCGCAAGGATGTTGCTGAAGGTTTGCGCGACCAAGGCATCACAGTATTGCGGTTCGGTGGATGCATGGCCAACGCTGCCGAATATCGCTGGAAGAAAATGCTCGGCGCACGCGAAACTGCGTCCACCTTACGAGGGCTGGTGGTATCCGCATTCCTCGAACGGCTGGGGCATCTTTGAGTTTCTAGATTTCTGCGAAGCCGCCGGTTTTCTCGACGTGCCCGATGTGAATGCCAGCGAAACGCCGCAAGACATGGCGGATTTCGTAGAGTATGTGAACGGCAGCGCCAACACGCCGTGGGGACAAAACGCGTCGCGGCCGGCCATCCTCGTCCCTACAATCTGAAGTTCCTTCAGATCGGAAACGAGGAACAGGTCAACGAAGCCTACTGGCTTAAGTTTAAAGCCATCGCCGAAGCGGTCTGGGCCAAAGATCCGAACCTCATTCTCATCGTCGGCGATTTCGCCTACAATCAAGCCGATCAAAGATCCGCTCAACTTTTCCGGCGCGGACGGACGCATCACCAGCCTCAGCGCGCATCAAAAGATTCTGCAACTCGCCAAACAGCACAATCGCGAGGTTTGGTTCGACGTTCACGTCTGGACTGATGGACCGAAGCCAAACCACAGCCTCGCGGGCATGTTCTACTTACATTGATGCGCTGGAGAAGATCGCCGATGGCGCAAAGCACAAGGTCGTCGTATTTGAATTGAATGCCAACACCCCTTCGCAACGCCGCGCATTGGCCAACGCACTTGCGATGAATGCCATTGAGCGCGATGGTCGCCTGCCCATTGTTTGCTCGGCGAACTGCCTGCAACCTGATGGCCAGAACGACAACGGTTGGGATCAGGGGCTGCTTTTCCTGAATCCGGCTCAAGTGTGGTTACAACCGCCCGGTTACGTGACGCGCATGATGTCGCAACAGCATCAACCCCTGATCGTACAAAGTGAGGTCCAGAATACTGATGACAATTTTGATGTCACTGCCAAGCGCAGCGAAGACAGCAAATACCTCGTGCTGCAAGTCGTCAACATCAGCGATGCGTCACGCCCTGCAAACCTGGCCATCACAGGATTCAAACCTGCCGCGCGCTGGGCCAAAGTGGAAATTTTGTCCGCGCCGTTAAGCGCCGCCAACACCGCCACCGCGCCCACCCAGGTCACATCGCAACGCGCGGATTGGGAACACAAACTGACCAAAGGCCGCGCGACGTATCAGTTTCCGCCGCACTCATTCACGGTCATCGAGTTCCGTTGAACCGCGAAATTGATTTTGACTTTACCTCCACCCTCGCTAGTCTATGCGCCGCTTTCGGATGGGGTCGTAGCTCAGTTGGTAGAGCACCACAATGGCATTGTGGGGGTCAGGAGTTCGAATCTCCTCGGCTCCACCATCTCAAAAGGCCTGCGGGCAGTGAAAATTTTCACTATCCGCAGGCCTTTTGCTTCCCTCCATAGAGTTTGGCCTGAGCTTGTGTACTGAGTAATACGTACTGGAGGAACACCAGCCGAATGAGCTAACCGTGAAGGCTGTCCATGGTGTTTCACCCGTTGTCCACACGCGTGGTTGCCGCAACGCGCAACCACTACCTAGCACAGCTTCTTCTCACGCAGATTTTCGACGAAGTCTACAAACCCTGCTGCCTGTTTGTCGAAGCGCTTGAGAATGTCGTCGTTTGCGAGGGTGCAGGAAACATCCAGTAATTTGTCAATGCCAGGCATAAAGACGCGCTCAGTATGAATCAGTGCATTGCGATAGCCGAAAATCGCCAGCAAGTATTCCAATGTGCACAACACACTCAGATGTTCAAAATTCTTCGCCGAAGAGAAGTGGACGCCAGCGGCAAAAGCTGAGGTAAAGTTGCTACGTAATCACTTCACCAGCGCGTTGCAGCGATCGTGTAATATTCCGCATCACGTTGGAGAAACAACGTAGACACAACCAGCAATCAAGAAACACAACCTTTCCGCATGAAAACACAGCCTAACTCAACTTTGAAGACCGCGCTGTTTGGCGCATCCTTGACCGCAATTTTCGCGATAACTGCTTCCGCCGCCAACATCAACTGGCAGACGCCGCAGACTATTTCTGCCGCCACCGATATCAGCACTTCAGGGGCATTCTTTGGATCGTGGGCTCCGGCAATGATTGGGGCGGCAGCGATCGGGCCGATTTCTTCCCGGTGAACGGTGTTACTTTTCACGCCTACGGTACTGATGGAGTGAACTTCAATTTCAGCGGCGCGGGCATCAACATGGATCGTTACAACGGCTTTGCCAATCCGGGCACAGCTGACGCCAACTACAATCATCTACTGCAAACTGCGATGTTCAATTGGAACTCGGGCGGGAGTTCGTTGACGATCAACTGGAGCGGTCTGATCGTGGGCAATAATTATCTCGTGCAAGCATGGTTGAATGATGGGCGCGGCGGCCAGTCCGGCAGCTCACTTTTCACCGGTGGCGCAAATGTTTCCGATGCCGTGGCGATTGGCAACGGAACGCCTGGGCAATACATCATCGGAACCTTCCTCGCTGACGGCGGTTCACAAAGCGTCACCATGTCGCCGGGCATCATGCTCAATCTCGTCCAGGTTCGCGATATCACCACCGTTGTTCCCGAGCCGTCGGCTATGGCATTGGCTAGTATCGGCGCAATTGCACTGATGGGCTTCCGACGCAAGCATTCGAACTGATTTCGCCAGGAGTTGGTGGTTGGTTGAGCAGCGCGGCGTGACGGAAGTCACGTCGCTCTTCATTATTGCGAATTCCCGTTGGCGTGATGCTGCGCAGCTACAAATTGACTCGGCGTCATCTTGAAGCGCCGCCGGAAACAGGTGGCAAAATACTGACTAGAATTGAAGCCGTTCGTGAAAGCGATGTCGGTGATTGAGGGGTTTTGCAACGTACGCAGTTGTTCGGCGGCCCGCTCCAACCGGCACTGGTTGAGATATTCCACCGGGCCGATGTTCACCAGTTCGCGGCAATACTTCGAGAAAGCGGTCACCCCAAGCTTGCAGTGCGATGCCATGCTGTGCAGAGTCCACGGCTCGCTCAAGTCCACGCGACCGCTCCGCATGTCCTGGAAAAACAATTCCACCAAACGTTGCCGTGTGGCGGCAGGCTCGCTGTTACGCGACTGCTGCTCCACCAGCGCATCCAGCACGCTGATCAATAAAAGATTCAAATGAACCGCCATGCGCGAAACAGTGTGCGGCTGCCCCCAAGACGTAATGCCGCGTGCGAGTTCGCGAAACGATTGCGCGATAGCTGGCGTCGCGTTCCAGACCGGATTTTTGATGTTCCGCCACCGCTCGGTGAGTTCGGCGATGTCTTCCTTGGTCAACGCCACCCAGTCCGGCCAGGTCCATTCCTGATGCGGCCCACGAACCCCCACGTCTAAAATCAACCAGTGTAATCTCCCGCGTCCGATGTTCGGGTTGCCGAACTTGTGCAACTGCCACGGCTTCGTCAGTAGAAAGTGCCCGGCGCGCAGTTCATATTCCTTCTTCTCCATGATCAGATCGCACGTGCCGGTCTCGAAGAAAACGATCTTGATGCCCTCGTTGCGATGCGCGTTTAAGCCCCAATCCTGCGAGGTATTGGCGTCCCAGAAGCCGATGCTGTTCAGGCCGGGCAGGACATCCGCCGCCATCATGGTGCCGGGATAATGCCCCTTGGTCAGCGCATGGAATTCGATCTTTCCCGTGCGCACCGCCTCCTTTTGCGGCTCGCAATCGTCAATGCCGTAATGCTTCTGGCCGATGCGATAAATGGGCTCCGTGGTCATGCGTGTTCAATACCCTTCGCCGAAGGAAATTGCAAGACGGTCAGCCTTTCATCCTTCAAATTGTCTGGGTGAATCCTGTGTTGAATCATGGCGCGACCTGCTCCTTCTGTTTTGGCGGAAATTTTGCCGTCGTCAACAGACGTGCCTTTCGCGTAACAAATTCACAGCCATCACCGCTCCGTCAACCAACGGAGGCAAAGCTGTGGCTTAAATAACATGAACAAACAGCTCAAACCCACATCACGCCGCGCCTTCGCCTCCGCTTTAATCCTGACCTGCAGTTTGATGGCTGCACTAGGATTGTCCCCAAGCGCAATCGCAGACTCTTTGCCGCTCCCAGAATCGCCCGCCCAACGCGACGCTCGAATGCAATGGTGGCGCGAGGCGCGCTTTGGCATGTTCATTCACTGGGGGCTTTATTCCGTTCCTGCCGGCGAATGGCAGGACAAAACGGGCTACGGCGAATGGTTTTTGGAAGAAACCCACACGCCCGTCAGCCATTACGAAAAATACGCCGAACAATTTAAACCCACCAAATTCAACGCCACCAATTGGGTGCGCGCCGCTAAAGCTGCGGGCGTCAAATACATCGTCATCACCAGCAAACATCACGATGGTTTTGCGCTGTATCCGTCCGAACTGACGGACTGGGATATCGGTCGCACGCCCTTCAAACGCGATCCGTTAAAAGAGCTTGCCGTCGCGTGCAAATCCGAAGGCATCACCTTCTGTTTCTATCATTCGATCATGGACTGGCATCATCCGGATTGGGGGCAACGTCGCGCATGGAATGACGTCGCCACCAACGCACCCGCTCCAGACATGGATCGCTACACCGCCTTCATGAAGGGCCAGCTCAAGGAACTGCTCACACACTATGGTCCGATCGGTTTGTTGTGGTTTGATGGCCAATGGGAATCCTGCTGGACCAAGGAGCGCGGCGACGATCTTTACCGCTACGTGCGCAGCTTGCAGCCAGACATCATCGTCAACAATCGCGTCAGCAAGCCGGCGAACAACGCCAGGCGGTGGCTTTGCACATTCGGACGGCATGGGCGATTACGGCACGCCCGAGCAAACCATTCCACCGAGCGGTTTCGGACCGGGTGTGGATTGGGAATCGTGCATGACAATGAACGATCACTGGGGCTACAACAAAAACGATCACAACTGGAAATCCACGCAAACGCTCGTGCGCAACCTGATTGATTGCGCCAGCAAGGGCGGCAATTACCTGCTCAACGTCGGCCCGACCGCCGAAGGTCTCATCCCCGACGCCAGCCTCGAACGGCTGAAACAAATCGGCGACTGGATGCAACTCAACGGCGAAACCATCTACGGCACAAGCGCCAGTCCGTTCAGTCGGAAACTGCCTTGGGGACGTTGCACAATGAAAACCACGGGCGATCTCACCTCGCTCTATCTGCACGTCTTCGACTGGCCGGCCGATGGCGAACTCGTCGTTCCCGGTCTCAAGAGCAAAGTCAGCAAAGCATACCTGCTCGCCGATAAATCGCGGAAGCTCAGCGTGAAGAATTCGAAGGACGGCGTGTTGGTCAAAGCTCCCGCCAAGGCCGGCAACAACATCTCCACAACCGTTGTTTTTGAAATCAAAGGCCCAGTGTCGGTCGAAGCCGCGCCCAAGATTGTTGCCTCAGCTTCCAACACCTACCGAAGCGAAACCGCGCAATACGGCCCACAGTTTGCCTTCGACGGCAGCAAGGACACGCGCTGGGCTTCAGACGATTCGGCTTCGCAGACGTGGATTGCCGTTGACCTTGGTTCATTGCAAAAGATCAGCCGGGTGCGCATCAGTGAAGCCTACGCCGGTCGCGTGCAGCAATACGAACTCCAATCCAAGCAAGCCAGCGGATGGAAGACTTTCCTGACCGGTGCAACGCTCGGCGCGGATATCGAGCTCACGTTCCCCCCGGTGACCGCCCGCGAATTCCGCCTGAACATCCTTTCGGCGAAACAAGGCCCGACGATCAACGAGATCGAGTGGTTGAACAAATGAAGCATCCATGAGCCACGCCGACTGGATAATCATCGCCATCTACTTGCTCGCCGTCGTCGGATTGGGCGTGGCGGCGGGTTTCTTGCGGCGCAAAGGCGAAACCGGTGGCGAAGGCGGACACTACTTTCTCGCCGGCAACACGCTCGCCTGGCCGGTCATCGGACTGGCCATGTTCGCGGCGAATATCTCCACCGTGCATCTCGTCAGCCTCGCGGAAGCGGCCTACAAATTCGGCCTAGTCTTCGGCAACTTCGAATGGATGGCGGGCTTCACGCTCATCTTGCTTTCGCTGTTCTTCGCGCCGCTCTACCTACGCTCGAAGGTGGCCACCCTGCCCGACTTTCTTGAACGTCGTTTTAACCGCGGTTGCCGCGATGTGCTGTCGGTCGTCTCGCTCTTCTCCGCCATCGTCATCCACATGGGCGTGGCGCTCTACACGGCGGCGTGGGTGTTGCGCGGCATTCTCGGCCTCGCGCCCGGCGCAACGATTCTGGGCGTGGACGCGCTGATGTTATTCATCGTCGTGCTTGGCCTGCTGACCGGCATCTACACAATGGTCGGCGGCTTGCTCGCGGTGGTCTGGACGGAGAGTGTGCAAACCGTCCTGCTGCTGGTTGGCGCAGTGGTCATCACGGTCGTCGGTTATTTGAAGGTGGGTGGCTGGACCGAACTCGCCCACACGCTCGCATCGCATCCGCATCCGCTCGCCAGCGTGCCGGGCAGCAACGTCACTTGGGGCACGGGTAACTTCCTGAGTATGGCGCGTGATGCCAACGATCCGTCCGGGCTTGCGTGGTATTCCATCCTGCTCGGCTACCCCGTGCTCGGCATCTGGTATTGGTGTTGCGACCAAACCATCGTCCAGCGCGTGCTCGCCGCCAAAAACGAAAAGCATGCCCGCCTCGGTCCGCTTTTCTGTGCGTTCCTGAAAATCTGGCCGGTGTTCTTCTTCGTGCTGCCGGGTGTGATTTGCGTCGCGTTGGTACAGAAGAACGCCTTCGCCGGCGCCGCCCCGCAAAGCGCCGCCGACACTTACACATTCCTCATCACGCACCTGCTGCCGGTTGGCCTGAAAGGTCTTGTCGCTGCCGCAATGCTGGCCGCTGCAATGCAGACCTGTTCCGCCGCGCTTAACTCCACCGCCACGCTCGTTGCTTACGACCTGTTCAAGCGCCACAAACCCAACATCAGCGACCACAAGCTCGTGCTCATCGGCAAATGGACCACCGTCATCGGCACAATCCTTGCCATCGTCGCGTCGCCGCTCTTTGGCCACTACACCACAATCTTCGAAGGCATCAACAAACTCATCTCCTACGTCGCGCCGCCGATCACCGCCGTGTTCCTGCTCGGCGTGTTTTGGAAACGTCCTTCCGGCACAGCAGCGTTCATCACGTTGATCGGTGGCATGGCCTTGGGCGCGGTGACGTTTTATCTCGACTGGAACAATATCTATCGCGGCGACTTCATGCTCATCGCCTTCGTGCTACTCGTCGCGTGCCTCGTGATCATGGTCGCCGCCACGTTCCTCTTCCCCGCCCCGCTCAAAGCCGAGGCACGCCTGCTCGTCTGGGACAATTGGCGCGAACCCTTGCGCGGCGACGCGGGCGGACACGGCCTTGGCAATTATCGCGTCGTCACGGCGCTCGTGCTGATCACTTTCGTTGTGCTTTACCTCCTATTTCGCTGAATTATGAAACCGCTGCTGCTCCAAGACAAAGTCATCTTCCTCACCGGCGGTTCATGCGGCATCGGACGCGACTGCGCGCTAGCCTACGCCGCCGAAGGCGCGAAAGTCATCGTCGCTGCACGCGACGAGGATGGCGTCGCCTCGGTAGCAAGGGAATTGGGTTCGGATCATCTCGGCATCGTTTGCGACGTGACTCGCGACGAAGAAGTCAAAGCCACGGTCACTCAAGTACTGAAGCACTATGGTCGCCTAGATGCCGTGCATAACAACGCCGGCATTTCTACTCCGTGCAAGCCCGTTCACGAAACGAGCGACGAAGAGTGGAGCGACCTGTTCGATGTAAACCTCAAAGGTGTTTTGCACACGACCCGCCACACTTTTCCCGCTTTAGCTGCCAGCAAGGGCTGTATTCTCAACACCTCGAGCCTGGTCGGTGTCATCGGGCAGGAAATGCACGCCGCCTATACCGCCACCAAAGGCGGCCTGAACGCGCTGACCAAATCCATGGCGCTTGATTACGCCAGACAAGGCATCCGCGTGAACGCCGTCTGCCCCGCCGGAGTGTGGACACCGATGCTCCGTGAATGGTGCGACGAACAACCCGATTCCGTCTCGACTACGCGTTATCTCAACGAAATCCATCCGCTCGGTTATTGCCCGGAAAGCACGGTCATCGCGGACGCTTGCGTGTTTCTCCTGTCTGACAAAGCGCGCTTCATCACCGGCCACATCATGCACGTGACCGGCGGCGCTGAACTCGGCTATCGGCGCTGAACGATTCGTATGATCAAAAGCATTTCCACGCGTGACGCTCGTTTCCCCATCGGCCATGGTCACGGCAGCGACGCCATCCACCGCGACCCGATCTATTCCTACGCCGTCACGCAATTGCAAGATGACCACGGGCGCACCGGCGTCGGCCTGGCGTTCACGCTTGGCGAAGGCAATCAACTCGTCTGTGAAGCCGCACGTTTCTACGCGCAACACCTCGTCGGCCAGCCCATCGAGGAAATCATGGCGCGCTTCGGTGCGTTGCAACGCGAGATGGCCGATGAACAACAATTCCGCTGGCTCGGCCCGCACAAGGGTCTCGTGCAGCTCGCGTTGTCTTCCGTTACGAACGCTTGCTGGGATTTGTGGGCGAAGACTCGTGGCGTACCGCTGTGGAAGCTGTTACTTGACCTGACGCCCGAGCAAGTTGTCGCCACTCTGGACCTTTCTTATCTCGACGACGAACTCACGCCCGCCACCGCGCTGGAAATCCTGCATCAGCAGAAATCCACGCGCAGTTCACGTGAATGTGTTTTGAAAGCCGGCTATCCCGGCTACGACACCAGCGTCGGCTGGTTCAATTACGACGACGACCAAGTCCGCGAGAACTGCAAGCGCGCCATCGCCAACGGATTCACCGCGATGAAACTCAAAGTCGGATCGCGCGATCCCGAACGCGACCTGCGCCGCGCCCGCATCGTCCGCGAAGTCGCCGGCAGCAAGGCTCGCGTCATGGTGGACGCCAACCAGCAATGGACACTCCCGCAAGCGCTCGACATTTGCCAAAAGCTCCGCGCCATTGATCCGTTCTGGATCGAAGAGCCGACGCACCCCGACGATGTTCTCGGTCACAAGACCCTCGCCGACGCCATCGCACCGACAAAGCTCGCGCTCGGCGAACACGTCCCCAATCGCGTCGTCTTCAAGAATTACCTCCAGGCGAAGTGTGCGGGGTTCATCCAGGTGGATGCGGTGCGCGTCGCGGGCATCAGCGAATTCCTCGCGGTGAGTCTGCTGTCCAAGAAGTTCGGCGTGCCGGTCGTGCCGCATGTCGGTGACATGGGGCAGTTACACCAGCATCTCGTGCTCTTCAACCACATCGCCGTCGGGCACGACGTTATCTTTCTCGAGCACATTCCGCATCTGCGCGAGCACTTCGTCCATCCGTGCCGTGTTGAAGGTGGCGTCTATCGCACGCCACAGGAAGTCGGATCAAGTTGCGATCTCAAACCGTGAACCTCTTCAGCCTCAAATCCAAAACTGCTCTCGTCACCGGCGCGGCTTCCGGCATCGGCGCGGCATTGGCGCAAACTTTTGCCGAAGCCGGCGCGCGTGTCTGGGTCGTAGATCGCAATGAAACCGAGGGCCAAGCGATGGCACACCGCATCGGCGGCCATTTTCTGCCACTCGACGTGAGCAACGAGGCGGATTGCCTCAATGCCACCCAGATCGTTGGACGGCTCGACATTCTGGCAAACGTCGCTGGCATCGGCCACGTCGGTTCATTGCTGAACACCACCGCGGCTGACCTCGATCGCCTGCACGCTGTCAATGTGCGCGGCGTGTTCAACTGCTGCAAAGCATTCGTCCCCGCCATGCTGGAGCACAAATCCGGCAGCGTCATCAACATGGCGTCCATCGCCGGTGTCGTCGCGGTGCGCGACCGACTCGCCTACACCACGACAAAGTTCGCCGTGGTCGGCATGACCAAAGCCCTCGCGCTCGATCACTCGCACACTGGCGTGCGATTCAACTGTATCTGCCCGGGCCGCGTCGAAACGCCATTCGTGCTGGCGCGCCTGAAAGAATATCCCGATCCCCAAGCCGCCTATCGCGACATGGCTTCAACGCAGTTGAACGGTCGCATGGCCAAGCCTGAAGAAGTGGCCGCTGCCGCGCTATATCTCGCCGCCGATGAAAGCGCAATGGTGACCGGCAGCACGTTGATGATTGATGGTGGCTGGAGCGCTGGAAAATAATTCTCATGAGAATCATTTATTACGAAGACAAGAACGGCAATATCGGCTACGCCGCGCAGCAAGCCGACGGCAGCGCCTTGAAGCTGGCTGGCGACATTTACGCCAATCCAAAGCCAACCACCGAACGCGCGGAAGTCGCCCGACTGCTCGCGCCGATTACGCCGACAAGCATCATCTGCATCGGCTTAAACTACCGGCGGCACGCGGAGGAAACGGGCGCGAAATTTCCCGAGTATCCTGTCGTGTTCTTCAAAGGCATCAACACGCTGCAACATCCCGGCGCGGCCATCGAAATCCCGACGCACCTGCCCAGCGACGAAGTGGACTACGAATGCGAACTCGCCGTCGTCATCGGTCGCACCTGCAAGAATGTAACGCGCGCCGAGGCGTTGAACCATGTGCTCGGCTACACCTGCTGCAACGACGTCAGCGCCCGTGACTGGCAGATCAAACGCGGCGGCGGCCAATGGTCACGAGGCAAAACCTTTGACACGTTCAGCCCGCTCGGACCAGCGTTGGTGACGCGGGATGAAATCCCTAATCCGAATGCGCTGAAGATTCGCACAACTTTGAACGGTCAGGTCATGCAGGATTGGAGCACAAACGACATGATCTTCGACGTGCCGACGTTGATCGAGTTCCTGAGCGGCAGCACGACGCTCCTGCCTGGCACAGTCATCCTTACCGGCACACCGCACGGCGTCGGCATGGCGCAAAAGCCGCCGCGCTGGCTGAAGCCCGGCGATTCCGTGAGCATCGAGATCGAAAAGATCGGCACGCTCACGAATCTAGTGACGGAAGAGAAACGCTGATTCAGCGCGCCAATTCTTTCTCCACCGCTTCTGCCACCTTGGTGGCCTGTACCTGAATGCCCTGGCCGTTGAAGTGGACGTTGTCGCTGTGATATTCCGGATGGCCAAGCATCGGCGTGAATAAATCGTTCACGGGAATTTTTTGCGTCGCCATGATTTCATCGGCGATCTTGTTTCGCGCGGCGACCCGTTCATTGGAATACTCTGATTTCGGATCACCGTTTGCACACTTGCCGTCACGCAACGGCGTGGTGTTGGCCCAGATCAAACGCGCCTGTGGGGCGTTGCTGTGGATGGTAGCGATGAGTCCGGGCAACGCCTTGGCGTATTCCGCTTCGCTGTAATGCCAGCCGTGCATGCCGTTATTGAAATGGATGACATCGAATTTGTACTGGCTCAGCACCATCTGAACCTGCTGCCGCAAGGCCGGGTCAGTCACAAACGCCGCAGTCGAAAGCCGTCCGACGTAGGCCTTGCCCGTGAGTCGCTTCTCGACTTCTGGAAAATAGTCGCGCGCGATGGAATCACCGATGAGCAGCACGCGCGGCAGGTTGGTTTTGTTCGCGTGCGAAATCCAGATGTCGCACCACTCAATGGCTTCGCGCGCTGGCGGCATGGTTGGTTCGGCGGCACAACCGACAAAAGTAGCGCTGAACAAGAGCGCAAAGAACAGAGGCAGCTTGGTCATAAATTCAGTTTAGTCGCAGCCGGTAGAACTGCTGCGGCACATTGGGGCTGATGGGATTTGTCAGGCGGAAATTGCCCGTGGCGTCAAAGGTATTCGTGTCTGCCACAAACCAGTTGTTCAGCGGAACGGCGATGTTGGTTGCGGTCAACACTTGGAACGTCAGCCCGGGTACGCCGCCAGTTCCAACAAACACCAGACCGGCGGGAACGAGCATCGTTTCGGTGATGGCTAGCGGTGTGACGGGAATAGCAACAACTCCTACGCGACCAGCATTGAGCTGCGACAAATCCCACGCGAGTCCCGTTCCCGGCGAGGCGGGAATGATATTCGTGAACGTGCCAGAATAACTGGGTGCGTTGAAAATCTTGTAACTGTCCCCCGCAACTGGAGACGCGCCGAGGTTCACCAATTTCAACGTGCCGCCGAACGCAATCTGGCTACCCGCTTGAACGGTATCGTTCGTGCCAGCGGCAAGCTTGATTACGGTTGTTCCGTTCAGCGTGACGTTGCCCGTGGCAGCAATTGTTCCGATGACATTCGCCCCGGCGGTGATGCCGAGAGAATTATTTGTTCCTGCTGGCGACACCGTGGCTGCGGGCGAGACGATCAGGTTGCCTTGAATCGCGCCGATGCCAGCGATGGTTTGGCCGGCTGCCAGCGCGAGGGTGGCATCACTTCTACCTGTTACATCGAGACGCGGCGCACTCGCATCCGTGCCGCCGAAGAAAATCATCGCGCTGCGTGTGATTGATCCGTTGCCGCTCAATGTCAACTTGAGGCCGTTGCCGATGATGGTCGGACCGTTGTAAGTGTTCGAAGCGCTGAAGACGAGGTTGTTGTTGAAAGCGTCCCAGACGAATCCGCCCGGACCGCTGATGACATTGGTGAAAGTGACGGTGCTGTCGCCAGTCAACAGATGCGTAAGTCCGTTGAGCTGCCACGTGCCACTCACCGTCTGACTGCCACTGCCGAAGAGGAAAGCCCACTGCGCGCCTTCGGCGAGCGACACGTTCGCGTCGAAGCGAGTGTTTGGAGACGTGAGCACCTTGATTGCAGCATTGGTTTGAACGGTGATGTTCTTAGCGTAACCGCTATTCGCGCCCGTGCCGCTATTCCAGAAATCAATCTCCGCACCGGGGCGCACGGTAAGGGTTCGCGCGGCACTACCGAAACTTTGCCCCATGCCTTTGAAACCCATCGCGCCCTGCACGACTTCGATGTCGCCCACATTCCCCGCGATGGAAACCGAATCCCACTCCGCGTAACCGCCCGCGTATTTCAATCGCACGTTGAACGGCCCGACCACCAACGAACCACCGACCAAATCCCAGCGATGCGTGCCGCCGAAGGTCGTATCACCGGTCAGTGTGAGATTGAAAGTCTGGTTGTAGAGATCGTTGCCGGTGTTAACTAGAACGCCAGCACCCGACGGACCAGCACCAGAAACAGAAACGGGTTTGTTGCCCGGGA
Organism: Verrucomicrobiota bacterium; assembly: GCA_049840435.1. Taxonomy (GTDB): domain Bacteria; phylum Verrucomicrobiota; class Verrucomicrobiia; order Limisphaerales; family JADLHS01; genus JADLHS01. The sequence goes on from JASGKY010000025.1 coordinate 116,450, forward strand.
CAGTGTTACCGCTGAAATCCAATGCCGCCCCATTGCTGATGGCCAGCGCAGATGTTCCCGACAGCGCTGCGCCACTGAGCGTCTTCACCGTCCCGCCAGCGATGATGGTTGAACCGGTGAAATTGCCCGTCACGCCGAGGACAAGTGTGCTGCTGCCCTGTTTCAACAAACCTCCTGTCCCGCCAAGTTGTCCAGCGCCGCTGAGCGTGAAATGATTCGTCGTAGAATTGACGGTGATGGTTGCCGGCGAAAGGGTCTGGTTGACAGACACGTTCGTCAGAACCCCGGCCCGATCATCGAATAACACCGTGTCGCCGGATAGGAAGCTGCTTTGCGCTCCGGTGCTTTGATTCTGCCAGTTCACTGTTCCGCCGTTATCCCAGACGCCGCTGGTCGTCGCAGCCCACATCAGATTCGTGGCGCTGTTGAGGCGCAGGCGAAATAGTTTGGCCTGACGCGCGCCAAGGCTCACGGTCAACGAGCCGCTCACGGTGGACGCGCTGTTGTCCCACAGGTTCAGCGCGCGATAACTGCCGGCCGGCAATCCAGCGCGGGCGAGGTCAATTGTCTTGTTCGCGCTGAGCAGTGTTGAGTAGTTGAAGACGGCGATGAGCCATGTGTCGCCATCCTGCCGGACAAAACGATCCACGGCACTGTCGCCGGTGTTGCCTTCGATGGGACGAAACGTGCGACCACTGCGCGCGACATCGTTGATTGCCGCATTACTGAGATACGTTGCAGCGGCGTTCCGTCCCGCGCTGCTTGAAAGATTGTCGCCATTCAACATCATGCCCGTGACTGCCCCGCTGATGAGGCGGCTCTGGGCTTCGTTGCCGGTAGTGCCATCGCCGAACACGAGCAGGTCGGGATCGTTCGCCGTATAAAGCCGATCCAGCCACCAGCCATAGGAAACGGAGTTCAATGTATATTCCGTGTTGCCGATGCCCGAGTCCTGCGCATCGCACGCGATGCGCCGTCCATGCGCAAACTGATATGGAAACAGTGGCGCGATGGATTCACTCAAGAACATGCGGCCGTTATTGCGGTCACGGATGTATTGCATCCCTTGGCTGTAGGCCTGAATGCCGGTCTTGACGGCGGGATCGTAATGTTGGCCTTCGAGCGCACCGTGACCGAGGAAATCCATCTTCACCAGATCGAAGCCGAAGTTGGTGAACATGTTCATCCAGTAGTTGATCTTTAATCTTGTGCCAGGATGCGTCGGATCAACGGCCCAACCGCCGTCGTTTGATTGCCAATTGCCGTTGGCGTCGCGCAGGAGAATGTCCTCGTATTGATAAACGTTGCCTGTGCCCTCGACCGGCCACCACCACGCATCATTCGTCGAACCGAACCAGACGAACGGCCCAAAATAGATGCCCGCTTTCTGGCCGTTGGTGTGGCAGAGGTTCACGAAGCTTTGCAATTCCGCGTTACTGAAGTTGTCGTTCCACCACGCGTCGAGGTTGATATAGACCGTGCCACCGTTGGCAAAACTGTTCGGGGTGAGATTCGTGCGGAAAAACTCCGACACGGCGACGGCGTTCGTGAAACGGATTTCCGTTTGCAACACGCCCCAACTGTTCCAGCCGTAGGGAACTCCGTTGGTCCACTCCAGCTTCGGCGCGAATTGCAGATTAGCCGAAGCGAATTCCTCCATGCTGGCGCGCCAGTCATCCTGGAAGCCAACGAACATCGTCGGCGAACTGATGGAATTTCCGGTGACGCTGCCGTGCGGCGAAACATCCCACGGACACGGCGCGCCGCCATAGACGTTCATCTGGTTGAGCTTGTTATTCGCGCCGGAGAAATAAACGCCCGTCTTCCAAACATCATGCTCCAGCGAACCGACGACCAATCCGTTGCGCGTGGTGTTGTCGTAAAATGCGGCGACCTCATAGCTGGTGGCGGTGTTGTTAATCGCCTTGGCGTCGTAGCGGACGAAATGATCGTTGTCGAAAGGAACGCAGAGCGCGCGATTGTCATTCGCGACGCCCAAGTCAACTCCGCCGACGGAATCCACTACGACCGGCCCGATCCAATTCGCGCTGAGACTTGTTCCCTCGATGACGAGCTTGGTGAGGAAGCTATTGGATTCGGTCAGCGTAAAGAATTGCTTCGTCGCCGGCAGACCCGCGCCGGTGGCGGTAACAACCGCCTGCGTGCTGCCGTTGATCTGAACACTGCGACTGCTATAATCAATCCCACGAATGTATCCCGTGCTCAACGTCACGCCGCAGTAGAAACCGGTAATCTTGCGGGCATTCTTCCAGAAGAAATCAGTCGTGCCCGAGACGAGATTGTATTCGAGGCGAACGTTGCCGTTCGACATGACCAGCGTATTGCCGCTCTGTTGGAACGTCGCTCCTGAACAACGATTACTCCAAAGCCAGACTCCCGTCAGCAGCAGAACGAAATATTTCCGTTGGCTCGATTTGAAATTCAACATGCTTCCTAAATAAAAACCGCCAGACAAAACATCAGTCTGGCGGTTGGCCAATCATCGGTGTTTGCCGGTGGCTGAAGATTCGCCTTCGCCACCGGCAAACAACCGCCATTCATCATGGCAATTTGATCACATAGAACCGTTTCGGCGTGCCGGGCACGATGGCGTTCGTCACGCTGAAGACACCGCCCGGACCAAACGTGTTTGTCGCAATCGAAGTCCAACTGCTCAACGGCGCGGCGACATCGGTCGAGGTCAGCACGTAGTATGGGTTGCCGGCTGTGCCGTTCGTGCCACCGAAGATCAGGCTGCTGCCGCTGACCACCACACCACTGATCACCGGCTGCGACGCCCCGGGCACCACGCTGATGATGCCGCTGCTCAACTGGCTGGTGTTCCACGCGAGGCCTGCGCCCGGAGTCGCCGGCGTAATGCTGGCGAACGAACCGGAGACACTGCCGGCGTTGAAGACCTGGAAGGAATTGCCCGCCGCGAGCGGAGCGCCGCTGACGTTCTGCAGGCTCAATATGCCGCCCAGCGCAATGCTGCCTGTCGTCGAAGTCACCGCGTCATTCACGCCGTTGCCGTTGAGCTTGATGACCGTCGTGCCGTTCAACGCGATGTTACCCGTGGCTGCGATCGTGCCTGTGGCGTTCTGACCGGTAGTAATGCCGATGGTGGTATTTGTGCCGGCGGGGGCGAGTGTTGCACCCGCACCAACCGTCAACCTACCCGCAATCTGACCGATACCACCCAAGGTCTGACCGCTCACCAGTGTGAGCGTTTGATCTCCGCGACCCGTGACATCGAAGTGCGTCGAACCCGCATTGTTACCGCCAAAGAAGATCAACGCGCTATGCGTGATCGAGCCATTCCCCGTCAGAGCTACGGCCTGACCGTTGCCGATAACGGTCGGGCCTGAATAAGTATTCGAAGCCGAGAAGATCATCTGGTGATTATAGGCGTCCCAGACGAAACCGCCCGGACCGCTGATGACGTTCGTGAAGACAAAGTTCGCGTCACCCAAAACGATGTGCGCAATGCCGTTCAACGTGTATTTGCCGTTCATGGCCTGATTGCCACTGCCCCAGAAGGCATTCAAAATGGCCCCCTCTTCGAAGGTCACGTTAGCGTTGAAATCCGCCGGAGCGCTGAAGATTTGAAGTTTACCCGCATTGCGCACGAGAATGTTGCGATTGCAACCGCCGTTCCAAAAATCCAGTTCAGCATTCGTGTTCACCGTGATGAACTTGCTGGAATTGCCAAAGCTGGTTGACATCCCGTTGACACCCAATTTTCCGGTGGCGATAGTAATATCACCCACGTCCGAACTGATGCTGACCGACTTCCATTCGCCATAAACATCATTGTTCGCACGGTTAATTGTCAGGTTGTAAGAACCGGCAATCGTGGAGCCATTTGCCAGATCCCAACGACTACTGCCGCCGATAGTGGCATTGCCAAGCAAGGTGAGGCTCAGCACGTTGCCGTATGTATCAAAGCTGCTGTTTTGCAATGCGCCACCGTTATTGATACCTGTGCCAGAAATGAAAACCGGTTTTCCACCACCGATGTCAGCCCCGCCGAAATCCAATGTTGCGTTGTTGGTAACCGTAATGGAAGAAGCCGCCGTGAACGCATAGTTGCCGGCATAAACCGTTCCGCCACCGATCGCCACTGGACCGGTCATGTTTGCACCGCTCAGCATCGTGAGCGTGCCCGAACCTTTCTTGACGAGACCACCCGTGCCTGTGATCGGGCCGGAGCCGGTGAAGTAATAATTGGTCGTGGCATTCACCGTGATCAAGCTAGGTGACACGCTGCTGTCAATAACCACGTTGGTCGGCGCATCCGCGACATCGGTGAAGAGAACTTGATCGCCGGGATTGAAAATCGTCTGTTGGCTGCTGGTCAGATCGAACCAATTGGGCGAACTACTGGTATCCCATTGACCGCTGTTGCCAGTGCCCAACCAGCGCAACTGCGCCGGAACAAACAACGACAGGCTCGCCGCCGCGCTGTTCGTCGTGCCGTTGGCGTTCCCCACCACAACGCTGTAATTGACGTCGTCGCCGGACTGCACATTGTTCAACACCAAAGTAGCGTTCGTTTTACCAGCGAGCGGGCTGCCATTCTTGAACCACTGATTGGTGGTGGCCAGGGTGCTGACCGTGCCAACACTAAAAGTCACCGAGCCGCCGATGTAGGTGGACTGGGATTGCGGCTGCGTCGTGATGATGGGTTTTGCGCTGGCAATGGGCACTCCGACCAAACCTTGCGCAAAGTGATTCAGCACTTGGTTAGTAGAAAGCCCAAAATTATAAATGGCCACTTGCGAGAGGTTGCCGAAAAACAAACGACCCGAACCATTGGCGCTACCGGCACCGATGCGCCACGGCGCAGTCCAGTTCATGGCGCCGACGGCGTCGGCACTCGCCTGCACCATCCGGCCATTAACCCAGAGCCGCCAGGTGCTGCCGTCATGCGTCAACACCACATGTGACCAGTCCGTGGTTTGTTGTCCACCCGCAGCGCCCTGCACATTGTTGGTGTCCGAATAAGTGCCGCCGTAGAAATTTCCGCCATTCGCGCGGAGCGTGATTTCATTGTTGCTGGCGCTCGAATCGTAGCCTTTGGCAATGATGTTCATCAGGCCTTGCGAAGTGCTGCCTGGCTGCACCCAGGCCTCCAATGAAATCGCTCCAGCAAAGTCCAACAGCCCCGGATTGCTGCCCGCGCCCAGATCAATGTAGGTGCTGAAGCCATCGAAGCTAATGCCGTTTGTGATAAAAGGAGACGGCCCGACGGCATTGTTGAAACCGGAGTAAATGTTCACGAGCGTGCCGGAATTGCCGTTGCCGGATACGTCACTGGCGGTGCTGCCGGTGTCCACATCAAGATTTAAGGGGTAGTAAGCCCGTGGGCTGTCGGCGAGAACCGAGCTTTGGTAATCGGCGTGAACGCTGGAGACGCTTGCCAAGCCTAAGACGGCCAGCAGCACGCCAGCAGAGCGGCAGTTAGGATAGTTATGCTTCATGGGTAGTTGTTTGGTTGGGTAACAGAACTAAATCAAAAGCTCACGGGTTTTTATCCGTCACAAAACCGCGCGCCAAAAAGAGAACATCTCGGGGGCTTTGTGCAAGCGTCGGAGGCGAACTGTATTTACCGGGATTCATGTTTAAAGCGAAAGCAACGGTAGCCTCATCCAGCCAGCGATGCGCCTCAGCGTGACCATCCGCCCAGCTAAAAGTGCTCGTCCGACCGTGCCAAGTGGCAACCGAATCAATTAGCGCCGCCCCGGTATAATCCGGCAACGCACCCGGCTTCATCACCCACGAACTATAATTTTCGCCACGCGGATCATTTTCTTCGACCCACAAGTAGCGTTCGCTCGGACGCTGGATAGCGGACTGCTTCTTTAGTGCAGCGTCAGGAGAATAAACGACGCCATTCATGCCGCCCGCCCCGGAATAACTGCCATAGGCATAATTCCCGGGCGCGGCGGTGGGATTGGTGACGACCGGATTCCGCGAGCGACCATCGGCAGGACAGTGCAACACGTTCACGTTGGGCACGTATTGATAAAGCGCGCCCTGCATATAGCCGGCTTGCAAAAAAAGCATGGCCTTGGTTTGCGCATCCGCTCCCGGCGGAACGGCAGGAAAAGGATTCGGTGTGGCATAACGCCAAGGCACATCGCCATCAGCATTAACCGTTGTGTCAAAGTTGACCAACTTTCCTTCATTGTCGTCGGGATACAACCCCCACGCCAACGCCAGTTGTCGCTGATTGTTCAGATCCGTCGTCGTCATCGCCTTCATCTTTGCTTTGCTCAAGGCTGGCAACAACATCGCCGCCAGAATAGCGATGATCGCAATAACCACGAGCAGCTCGATTAAAGTGAAGGCCTTCCCCTGCCCTTGAAGGCGAAAACCCACAGCGTCCACGAGCGAACGACTGCGCGGGTTTCGGGTTGTTCTCGGCAAAAATATTTTCACAACAGCATTACAGTAAAAGATCGGTTGGTTATTCCCACTCGCTGATCCAACCACCAACGACGTCCCGCAAAACCGGCTGGCTATCGCGCGATACGACGACCGGGTCGTTGTTACGAGTGGGCTTCATGCTGCTAAGAATCTCATGTTGGCGATGGGAAATCTTGCAATTCTCTTCGGCGAACAATTTTGAACACCTATGGGATAACAAAGGTTTAGCGGCGCGCTGAAGGCACGTCGTTGGAACTCCCACAAGATTGCGGAACGTGCCCAAGTCACTGTAACGTGAGCTTGGGCACGGCGGCGCAGATAAGAACGATTTGGCAAGGACTACTCCTTCGCCTGCGCGTGGGCCTCCACCAGCCACAGCAGCTTGTCCACCTCGCGCGAAACACCAGTAAATAGATCCGCCGTGTCCGCATCGCCCGCCTGGGTCGCCGTGTCAATGGCCGCCCGAGTGGCTTTGCCAAATTTTGCCAGAGCCGCCGCCAAGGCCACGATATGCTCCCGCCCCGATACAGCAGTCAACGGATACGCCGCGAGACCGGAACGCTCCGCAATTATTTGAACAGTGCCCAGCGCCATACCACCCAACGCAACCGCCCGCTCAGCGATTTCGTCGGAGAAGCCTTCAAGTTCGTCCGCCACTTTATCGAACAGTTCATGCAACACGATAAAGCTCGGACCTTTAACATTCCAGTGGGCTTGCTTGGCTTGCAGACCGAGGTCGAGCACATCGGCCAAGCCTTGATTCAGCAACGCCACCATGGCGCGGCGGGTTTTCTCGGGAAGATCGTTTCGAGTCGGATGCAATGTCAGTTTCATAGATTCCATTTCCTCACCGCCCACTATGGCAACAAAACCTCAGAACGCAAAACAATCGCAGCCTAAACCAAAAAAATCAGCGTAACGATTCTGTGACGCTTCAGCTGCGGTAAATAATTGCTTCAATGAATGTGAGCAACCGTGTTCATGGCACGTGGTATTATGCTGATGCTGTGGCATGGGCACACCAGCCCGGGCGGCTTTACGGATGTCCAAAGGCGCACCGTAACCGCCGAACACCTTGATCGGCGACCATTCGGGCAGCACGGGAATCGGCGCGGGGGCATGGGGAGTAAATTCATCCGTAGCGTGAACCACCTTGCCACCGACAATCGTCAGCACAGATTCGATGCTCTTGATGCCTTCATCCGGCACGGTGAAGTAATCGTCCGTTAGTGCCGTCAAATCGGCGAGTTGGCCTACTGCGATTGCGCCTTTCTTTCCGCTTTCAGTCGAAAACCAACTACTGCCTTGCGTGTAGAGCCGCAAGGCTTCCTCGCGACTCAGGCAGTTCTTGTCTGGATACATCGAAATGCCACCGACGGTTTTGCCAGTGGTGAGCCAGTAAAGCGATACCCATGGGTTGTAACTCGCGACACGCGTCGCGTCTGTGCCGACACCGACAGGGACGCCGAGCTCAAGCATTTTGCGGACGGGCGGCGTACGTTCAACGGCTTTCTTGCCGTAGCGCTCCATGAAATATTCACCCTGATACGCCATGCGGTGTTGCACCGCGATGCCGCCACCAAGGGCTTTGACGCGCTCAAGATTCTTATCCGAGATAGTTTCACAGTGATCGAAGAACCAGTTCAGGCCTTTGAACGGCACATCGCGGTTGACTTCCTCGAACACGTTCAGGAAGCGCGTGATGCTCTCGTCGTAGGTCGCGTGCAGGCGGAACGGCCATTTGTTTACCACGAGCAGCGAGACAACTTCCTTCAACTCGCCTTCCAGCGAAGCGTTCAAATCTGGTCGGGGCTCGAGGAAGTCTTCAAAGTCTGCCGCACTAAAGACGAGCATCTCACCCGCGCCATTGCAGCGGAGATAATCGTCGCCTTTACCCGGGCCGGTCATCTTGATCCAGCGTGCGAAGTCCTCCTTCTCCTGCTTTGGCTTCTGCGTGAAAAGATTGTAGGCGATGCGCAACGTCATCTCGCCCCGTTTACGCAGCTCATCAATGATCGCGTAATCCTCCGGGTAATTCTGAAAACCGCCGCCCGCGTCAATGATGCTCGTCAGCCCGAGGCGATTCAGCTCGCGCATAAAGTGACGCGTGGAATTCAATTGATGCTCCGGCGGCAACTTCGGGCCTTTCGCAAGCGTGGAATAGAGGATCGTGGCGTTAGGTCGCGCGATGAGCAGGCCGGTGGGGTTGCCCTGCGCGTCGCGTTGGATTTCGCCGCCGGGCGGATTCGGCGTGTCTTTCGTGTAACCACACGCTCGCAACGCCGCCTTGTTCAACAACGCACGGCAATACAGATGCAGAATGAACACTGGTGTCTCCGGCGCGGCAGCGTTGATCTCGTCGAGCGTCGGCATCCGGCGCTCGGCGAATTGGAATTCGCTCCAGCCGCCGACGACGCGCACCCATTGGCCGGGCGGCGTGCGTTGCGCCTGCTCCTTCAACATGCGCAACCCATCGGCCAGCGACGGTACGCCGTCCCAGCGCAGTTCCATGTTGTAGTTCAATCCGCCGCGGATGACGTGCAGGTGCGAGTCGTTCAAGCCCGGAATCACCCGACGGCCCTTGAGATCAATCACCTTCGTGTGCGGGCCGTGTTCGTATTCCTCAGCTTCGTCCACCGCAACGATGCGACCGTCCTTGATGACGACGTTGCTGGCTTCGGGATATTTCGGGTCGAGCGTCGTAATGCGACCGTTGCGCAAAATGAGATCGGGAATGATGGTGCTCATGATTTTCTCTCTTTCGTTTCGGATTCCGGCTGCAACCAGCCGTGTAGGATTTTGGTGACAACCGGCATGACCGCCCACGCCAGCAGCGTGACGACGGCAGCGTTGAACACGGCGTTGCGAGCGACGAAATGCCACTCGCGGATGACCGGACCAAGCGTGAGGTTCAACGCCATCGCCAGCGGAAACACGCCGAGAAACGTGGCGACAGCCATCTTCCATTTCGGCGGCGGACGGTGCGGCGCGCGAAACCACGCCTCCAACCCGTGCAACGGGCGATGCGTCCACGAATCCTTTTCCGTCAACGGCGCGCACTTCGCCTCCCAAGCCTTGAAGATCGGCGACGCATAAAAATCATCGCGCTCGCGCTCGCTCGCGAACGTGCGCAGGATGCCGAACTCGCGCGAATCCGAGCCCGGCGGCGGCACAATCATCGTCGCGCCCAGCACGCCGCCGTGCGTAAAGGAATCCTGAAAAAATTCCCGCAAGGCCTTTTGAAATTCAGCTTCGCAACCGGGTTTAACGCGACGGGTGATGGCGATATGGATAGGCATGGTCAAAAGCGAAAGGTGGCGACGGCGGAAACGTAATTGCCGTTGCGTTGGGTTGGTTGGGTTTGAGTCACGAAATCGCCAAACAGATAAGCGACGTAGTTGACGGTGAAATTCAAATGCCGCTGCGCCTGCCACGAGAGCGCAAGGGACGGGAACGTGCCGACGTAACGTTCACGGCTCGCGCCCGGCGGCACTTGCAGATTCAGCGCGACGCCATACACGCCGTCGTCGAGGCTCTCGCGCCAGACAAAATCGCAGCTCGCCGTGAGCTTCAGCGTCCGGGTGAGCGTGACGTCCACGCCGGGCTGGAGATCCATGAGATTCTGCGGGCCGATGAGCGAGGCTTCGTTGAAATAAGCGCCCCGGGGAAAAAGCGGGTTGAACGTGCCAAGAGTTGAGCCGCCGTGGTCGCCGCTCGCGATGTCAGCGCGCAGGAAGACGCGCGGTTTCGCCGGCGCATCGGCAAACGTCCAGCCAGTGTCGGAGGCGGCCGTCCAGGCGAGAATGTCGGCGCTGCCAAACGCACCAAACTGACCGACGAATTCAAAATTCCAGTCGAGCGCGGCGTGCTTGCCAAAGAAACGCGTACCAATGGAATGCCGCGTTTCATCCGCCGTGCCGCGCGCGAACCGGGCATTGTCGCGCGACAGGCCAAGGTAATAAAAATCAGCGTGCAAGCCGGACACACATTCGATCGGACCGGTGACATAGCCGCCCCAAAACGTGGTCTCGCTGATCCGTTGGTCGTCGAATATGCCGTGGTCAATCTCCACGGGTTGACCAAGCCAAGCGTCTGCCCGCCAGCCTCCGAACTGCGTCAACACCCGGACCGCATCGAAGGCGAGCCGGGTGTTCGGGGATTCGCGCACGCTGACGAGCCGTTGGGAGCCATAGGCCATCTCCTGCCGCCCAGCGCGGAGAGTGACCGTATCGTCGTCTCGCAACGGGGCGCGAACGTCGGCGAAAGCCTGGTGCAAATCAAGATCGTCCCGATCCGTCGGTCGCGGCCCGCCGTTGCGATAATCTTCCAGCGAGCTTTGCAACTGGCCAAAGATACGGAAATACGGTGTCGCGTGCAGATCGGCGTGCAGCAGATAACGTTGGAGCAGGAAGCCGTCGTCATCGGCGGGCTTCTGGTTGAACACCGGCTCGGAATAAAGTTCGTATTTGAGCCGCGCCTCGCCGCCGAGCGACGCGTATAAAGTTCCGTTCGTGTCGAAGGGAATATATTTCAACGCGTCGAGCGGATCGGTGGAACTTGGCTTCGCCCGCAGCACCGACCAGTCCTCGTTATAGCGCAGCGTCTCGAAAACCGGACGCTCCACCGCTCGCGACAAGGCGCAGGTGGCAACAACAAAGCTGGCGGCAAGGGTTCGCATGGATGCGAGGTGCGGGCGACAACCGCCGCCCGCACCCCAAGTTTTCCTGACTCAGTGCGCGGCCTTCTTCGGCACGACCTGCGGTTTCTGGGCGGACTGCGGTGCGTGATGCACCATCGTGTAGGCGTATTCGACGCCCGCACCGTAAGCGCCGCCCTGCGCCTTGATCAACGTCATGAGGTTGTTGTAATGCTCGCGCTTGGCCCAATCGCGTTGCCACTCGAGCAAGGCTGCAATGGTCGTCAACCGAATCGCGCCGGCCTGCACCATGCGCGACAGCGCCGCTTCCTGCGCCATCTGTGATGTCGCGCCGCAGCAATCTTCGACGACATAGATGTTGTAACCGGCGGCGATCATCTCGATGGTCGGCCAGGTCACGCAGACCTCCGTCCACAGGCCGGTCATGATGATGTTCTTCTTTCCGGTCGCTTCGATGGCTTTGCGGAAACCGACATCGTCCCACGAATTCATCGAGGTGCGTTCCACGACCGTTTGGCCGGGAAACACATCGAGCAACTGCGGCCAGACGTAGCCGCTGAAGGATTCGGTTTCGACAGACGTGATCACCGTGGGCACTTTGAATTCCTTCGCGACCTTGGCGAGGAGCGTGACGTTGTTGATGAGCGTGGCGCGGTCAATGTTCGCCACGCCAAAGGTCATCTGCGGTTGATGATCAATGAAAACCACGGCGCTGTCTTCCGCGGTGTAGAGTTTGTGATAGTTAGGCATGTTATGGTTCTTTCTTTGGTTATTTGTTGTTGATCAGACAAAGGGATTAACGATTCAGAAATTCAACAAGCTTGGGGATCACCTGCGCCGGCGCTTCTTCCATCAGCCAATGGCCTGAACCGGCAATGACAACACCTTCGACATTCGTCGCCACCAACCGGCCCTGTTGAATCAAGAACTCGCCCGAGGCTTTTTCCCCGGTCAGCACCAGCATCGGCATCGGCAACGGTGTTTGAGCGAGACGCGCGAAATCTTTTGCATCCTGCTCGAACGTGCGAAACACCTCGAACCCGGCCCGCATGTGGCCCGGTTGCGCGTAAGCCTTGGCGTAAAGCCGCCGGTCGCGCTCGGGAATCGAATGCGTCCGGTCGGCGGCGAAGTCGTTCCAAAAATGCTCGAAGTAAGTCCGCTCACGCCCTTTTACGAGCGCCAGCGGCACTTCGCCGTAAAAATGGAAGTGCCACAGATCACGCATCAGCCAGACATTTTTCCAATCGCCAACCCCGGGCAGAAACGCATCCATCAACGCGATCCGCTCCACTTCACTCGGATACTGCGCCGCATAAGCGTAGGCGACCATCAACCCGATATCATGTCCGACAATTCTGATACTCTTGTGCCCGAGGCTTTGCAGCAGCGCATGAACGTCCTGCGCCAGCTCAGCCTTGGTGTAGCCATTGGTGGGCGCGGAGGATTCCCCGAAACCGCGCAGGTCCGGAGCGATGACCGTATGCGTCTTCGCCAGTTCCGCCATCAACGGCAGCCACATGCGGCTGTCTTGGGCATAGCCGTGCAACAGCACGATGGGATCGCCTTTGCCGGCGAGCTGATAATGCAGGCGGATGCCATTGACTTCAACGAAGCGGCTTTGTGGCGTGATTGCCACAGCAGGTTTGGCGAAAGTCGAAATTGAAGAAATCGCCAACAACCAGCAGGCAACTCTAAGTAAGAGTAGACGGGATAAATGTGCTTTGTGGTTCATAGGTGGAGGATTTTTGCGGTTGCGGTTTGCTTTGCAGAGAACATGGCTTGCGTCCAATCGAGTGCGTATTGCGCGACTTCTTCCCAGCCCTTCTCTGCAATGATATAGTGGCTCCGACCGGGAAACTCCTTGTATTCGGTGACGGCAGAACTGGCTTTGTATTTCTTGGAATTCTTCCGATTCAGGGCCGCTGGCATGATGACGTCGGCGCCACCGCCGATGAATAGCAACGGCGCCCGGGAGCTATTGCGGAAGTTTATGGTGGCGGGTGAATTTGATGTGACGCTAGAAAGCGCGGCTTGAAAGATCGCACGACCGGAGGCGGGAATAGCCTGCTGTTGATATTCAACGCGCGCTTCTGATTCAGGCAAGGTGTTGGCGAAAACTTTCCACCATTGCTTGAAGGTGAAAGCGAATGTGTTCTTGAACGTGCTGGGCTTCAAAAAGGCCGGTGTCAACGCGAGATAAGTGGACACCGGCAGGATGAGAATTCCTTTTGGCGGAACGGAATCTATCGCCACTCCCGCCGCGCCAAATCCTTTATTAATCAGGAGTTGGGTGATGAGTCCGCCATAGGAATGCCCCATGATGATCGGTGGCTCGGGCAGGCTGCGGATAATTTTTGTGTAATGCGCGATGACTTCTTCGATGCCGATACCTTTCAGACTGGAAGCGTCACGTTGCATGGCCTGGACATCACCGTTGATCCCCGGCCAGGCCGGCGCGAGCACGGTGTAACCGGAAGATTCGTAGTAGCGGCGAAACTTCTCCCAACTGGAGGGCGTCACCCACAAGCCGTGAATGAGCAGAATGGTTTTGGGTGGTTTCATCAGTGTGCCATCGTTGCGTTCAATTCAGCGAAGCGCGGCCAACGCGCCATCATCGCAAACCGCCTGCAATGATCAGGGTTTCCCCAGAGATCCAGGACGAGTCGGCGGAAGCGAGGAAGACCGCCGCGCCCGCGATGTCATCAGGCTGCCCGAGCCGACCGAGCGGAGTCTGCGCCTGGACCTGCTTTTTCATCTCACTCGCCTCGATGCCTGCCGCATGTGTTCCTTCCGTCTCCACCATGCCAGGGCGGATGGCGTTGACGCGAATCTTGCGCGGCCCGAGTTCCGAAGCGAGCGAACGTGTGATGGCGTCCACCGCTCCCTTCGTGCCGCTATAAACGGCAGCGTTGGGAAATGCGAGTGTGCTGACGATAGAGCTGATGTTGACGATGCTGCCACCGGCGGAATCAAACAACTTCACCGCCGCCTGCGTGGCGAAGATGAGGCCGAGGACATTCAAATCGAATTGTTTCCGGAAGTGCGCTTCGGTGATGGTCTCCACCGGTGAGAATTCATAAATACCGGCATTGTTGACGAGAACGTCGAGCCGGCCAAAGACCTTCTTCGTTTCCGCAAACAGCCGGTCAACGTCCGCCAGTTTCGCAACATCTGCCTGCACGGCGGCGGCTTTTCCGCCCGCGCTGGTGATTTCCGCCACGACCTTGTCCGCGCCGGTTTTGCTGGAGGCATAATTCACCACCACTGCCGCGCCGTTCGCCGCAAGCTGTTTGGCAATCGCTGCGCCGATGCCCTTGGATGCACCCGTGATCACTGCGACTTTACCCGTCAATTTCTTTGTAATGTTCATGCTCATATTTGTGTTAGGTTCGTTTGATTGCAGTACCGTCTATCTGCACACCGTTTTACCGTCGGTTCTGGAATCCGCCCAATACCATGTTGGTCGCGTAACGATGCTTCGCGGGCATCGTTACGCCCCCACCTCCTGCCTTGGCTTAAGACTTGGCGAAGTCCAACAGGTCTTTGTTTAACTGCTCTTTGCTCGTATCGCCGAGACTGTGCGTTCCGCCGGGATATATTTTCAGGACGGAGTTTTTCACGAGCTTAGCCGAGAGTTTGGCCGAAGCCTCAATCGGAACGATCTGATCGTCGTCGCCGTGAATGATGAGGGTAGGCACGTCGAACTTTTTGAGGTCTTCGGTGAAATCCGTTTCGGAGAAAGCCTTGATGCAGTCGTAGGCATTCTTGTGGCCGGTCATCATACCCTGCATCCACCACGACTGGATCAAGCCTTGTGAAACTTTTGCCCCAGGCCGGTTGAATCCGAAGAACGGGCCGCTCGCCACATTCAGGAAAAACTGCGAGCGATCCGCCAGATAGGCCGCGCGGAATCCGTCAAACACTTCGATCGGCAGCCCGCCGGGATTTACCGCCGTCTTGAGCATGATGGGTGGAACAGCGCCCATGAGCACGGCTTTGGCCACGCGCTTCGTACCATGACGACCGATGAATCGCGCCACTTCGCCACCGCCCGTCGAGTGGCCCACCATCATCACCTTCTTCAGATCAAGCTTCTCAAAAAGTTCGGCCAGATCATCGGCGTATTGATCCATGTGATTGCCATCCCACGGCTGACTGGAACGTCCGTGTCCACGGCGATCATGTGCGATGCAGCGATAGCCATTCGACGCGAGATAAAACATCTGCGCTTCCCACGCATCGGCGGAAAGCGGCCAACCATGGCTGAAGCTGATGACCGGACCATTCTTCGGCCCCCAGTCTTTATAGTAAATCGTCGTACCGTCTTTGGTGGTTATATAGCTCATAATATTTGTTCCTAAGGGGTTTGATTGTGTCTGTACGAATGCTTCCGTTTCTGCCAATAGTGTTGTGGGCAGACTGAGCGCGGCGGCTGCTCCCGCGCTGGCCAGAAGGAATTCCCTTCGGGTAGTTCCAATGGCGGCGGAACTCTCTGAAACCGCAACAACTCCCGGTTTAACTTTCGATTTCATAGCCGATCAGGATTCTGGTATGAGTAGTGCCTTCATTTGCGAGCTACTTTCAGCCACGCTTGGGGCATCGTCCCGCCACTGAATGAAGCGAGATTTGGCGGGCATTAAGCCAAAATAGTTTTAAGAAAAGTGAAGACTCCTATTAGTCACCCACAGACGACAGAAAGTAAGCCACTTCATAGAAAAGAAGGAGAAGCAAATCGAGCGCTCCGGAATAGAGTGTCACGACAAAACCGCGATGCTCAATTTATCAAAACTAAGTCTACGCTAAGGCTGCTTGGGCAAGCTGTCGGGCGCAGGAGTCGACTCAATCAGCGCGGCGGCCTCGTTGAGTTGAATCTGCGAGAAGAGCCAAGCCACCCACGCACCCCCAATTTTCTCTGGATCGCGACCGGGCTTTAGCGCCTCCGCCAAACTTTTCCCTTTGACCAGGAGCGCACGCGCTTCGTCCCATTGCCCCAGTTGCCAATACGCCATCGCTAGGACCGCACTGGCATGAGATTGAGAATAGACTTCAGGATGATTCAGTGCTTTTTGAGCCCAGTTGGTCGCCTCAACAAAATTTCCCAGTCGATATTCCGCCAATGCTTTGGCAACTTGGAAATAAGGCATCGCAGCATCACCGTTCGGCGGTAGCACTGATTTATCTGCCAAACGCGCCGCGGACGCCCAATCCACTCCCGGCTCAGGGCGCAACAAACAATCCTTCGACATCCGCTCTGCGATGTACGGGTTCGTCGTGTTTGTGAAAGTTGTAAGAATTCGCGCGCACAACTGGGTGTAGGCGGACCGGCGTTCCGTCACCGCCAACAATCCCGCCAAGGTATGGTAGCGATAGTGTTCTGCGGGCTGATGTTCCAAAGCCATGGTTGCGCTTGAGACGGCTTCCAACCATCGGCCTTGGCGCCCTAGGAGGTCCGTTTGTAAAACCAGCAGATTGGCGCTTTCAGGCAGGCGCACCACTTCCGGAGTCAGCGTTGCCGCCAGCTCTCGCTCGGCTTCGCTGAGTTTATTTTGGGCCACCAAGACGCGAAGGAAGTCTTCCACTTCGGGAAGCAATTGCGGCAAATCGCGATCGCCTCGTTTGCGTCGCAGATCAAGCGCCGCGCGATACGCGACCTCGGCTTCAGCAAACTCGCCATCCTTTTCCAAAAGCCAGCCGAGCACGCGAAGCGTCTCAAGCGCATCGTTATGATCCGGTCCGAGGATTTTTTGCTGGATAGAAAGCGCGGTTTTAAGCACGGCGCGCGCCTCAGTTTTGCTGCCCTGCCGCTGCAACAACTGCGCCAAGAGGACCAAAGACTTCGCCACCTCGGGATGCTCATCACCGAGCAATTTGCGTTGCAAAACCAAGGCTTCGGTATCCGTGGCCACCGCTTCCTGCAATTTGCCCGCGCCGGTTACGATCCAAGCCAGATCAGCCAAGGCGGCCGCCACCAAGGGATGTTCATTACCGAGCAGCTTGCGGCGAATGGCGAGCATCTCCCGCGCGACCGTCTCCGCTTCGGCGCGTTGACCTTCGTCGCCCAAAACAATGCATAGATTGTGCAGCGTCTCAGCTGCTTCCAGGCTTTCCACGCCAAACACCTTCTGTCGAATAGCGAGCGCCTGTCGCGCCAAGTCTTCAGATTCCTTCAAGCGATGTTGACGCCGGGACACTCCAGCAAGGCTGTTGAGTGAAGCAGCAACGCCAGCATTCGTAACACCGCTGATCCGGCGGCGAATGTCGAGCGCCACCAAGTGCACTTGTTCCGACTCATTCAGCTTGCGTTGTTTCCACAGGGCTTCACCTAAATTGCTCAGTGCGGTCGCGGCATCCAGACTCTCCGAACCGGAATGCAGCTGGTAAATTTTCAGCGCGGCCCGATGCATTTCCTCAGCGCGATCATAATTCCCTATCTCTGCGTAAACGCGCCCAATCACCGAGCGCAGTTCGGCTTCCACTGCAGGCTGGTTGGTCAGTTCCAGCCCAACACAAACAGCAGTGCGCTCCAATACTTCCCGCAACATCGTAGCATCCCGACCTAAAGCGACCGAAGGCCCAACTCCTTGCAGCATGTCTTCCAGAAACCGCGTGACCTGCTGACTCTTGGCGGCTGCGGTTTCCGCCTTCAATTTGTCGGACTCTGCTTGTTGCCGGGCTGAGTCCGCTTCACGTCGTGTCTGCCGCTCCTTGGCAAGCGCCGCTGAAACCACGATCAAGCCAACCACTAAGAGTAAAGCAATCACACTAACGCCACCAAAGAATGCTTTATTCCGGAGCACCAGCTTCTGGATTTTGTAAAACTGGCCCGGCGGTCTGGCGGTGATGGTTTCGTTGGCGAGGAAACGTTTGACGTCGAGGGCCAGGCCGTTGGCGGTTTCGTAGCGCCGGGTGCGATCCTTCTCCAAGGCCTTAATCACGATCCAGTCCAGATCCCCGCGCACCGCCCGGATCAACTTCGGCGCCTCCACCTGCCGCCGCTGCGCCACCGTCGTCAAATCCGCCACCCCCATCGTGCCCAACCGCGTCGACGGCCGCATCGGCTCTTGGTTTAAGATCACCCGCCGCACTTCATCCAGTCCCGCCTGCCACAACTTGCCGGTATCAAACGGGGTCGTCCCCGTCAGCAATTCATAGAGCAACACGCCCAAACTGTAGATGTCCGTGCGCGTGTCTACATCCACGTTGGTCATCGCTGCCTGTTCCGGACTCATGTACGCCGGCGTCCCGATCAACAACTCGAAGGCCGTAAACACCGTCTTGTCCGTCAACCGCTGGCCCGTCGTCGCCTTGGCGATCCCAAAATCAATCACCTGCGGCACCGGCGCGCCATCCACTCCAGTGGTCACCAAAATATTCGAAGGCTTAAGGTCGCGATGGATGATCCCCTTCTGATGCGCGTGTTGAACCGCATGACACACTTGCACGAACAACTCCAGCCGATTGGGCGTAGACAACGCCTGTTGATCACAATAATCCGTGATCTTCGTGCCTCGGACCAATTCCATCACGAAATAGGGCCGCCCCGCCTCCGTCGCCCCGGCATCCAGCACCTTCGCGATGTTGGGATGATCCATCAACGCCAGGGCCTGCCGCTCCGCTTCAAACCGAGCGATCACGTTCTTGGTGTCCATCCCCGGCTTGATCACCTTGAGCGCCACCATGCGCCGCACCGGTTGCTCTTGTTCCGCCATGAACACCACCCCCCAGCCCCCTTCACCAATCTGTTGCAACAGCTTGTAGCGCCCGATTCGCTCGCCTGCTTGAACGCCCTGCACCGCCGGCAGTTCGCTACGACTGGGCGCATCCGCCGGCGCCGCTTGCAGAAATTCTCCCGCTTCCTCATGCGCCCGCAGCAACGCCTCCACCTGCGCCCGCAGCGCCACATCCGCACCACACGCCCGCGCCAGATACGCCCCCCGCTCCGCCGCCGATAAACTCAGCGCAGCACTAAACAGCCCCACTGCCCGCTCGCCTGACTCATTCATAATGTCACGGCAAAAAATTATCGACGGCGGATTTCATCGAAGAGCCATGCGCGTGCAAACGCCCAGTAATTTTTGACTGAGGAAATCGACAGATCGAGCAATTGCGCGGTCTCCTCATTGGTCATACCGCCGAAGTAGCGCAGTTTGACCACTTGTGCCTGCACGGGATATTTTTGGCTGAGCTTTTCGAGCGCTTCGTCGACCGCGAGTAACTGTTCATCTTCCGCCGGCGCGACCAGACCACTTTCATCCAACTCGACTCGTTCATGCTTACCACCGTGACGATGCGTCTGCCGCCGCCGCGCTCGATCAATCAAAATCCGCCGCATGGCTTCCGCTGCAGCAGCAAAAAAGTGCGCGCGATTCTCAAATATCCGACCTTCCGCACTAACCAACCGCAACCAAGCCTCGTGCACTAGTGCGGTGGGTTGCAGCGTTTGCCCCGGGGCTTCCTGCGACATCTTGTGCGCAGCGAGCCTGCGGAGTTCGTCATAAACGAGCGTCAGCAATTGCCCGGCGGCTTTCGCATCGCCGGCTTCGATTGCATGCAATATGACCGTGGCACTGCCGGCGCTTTCGACTGGCGTGGACGGGTTGATGGAGTCGCGATCAGGCATTTGATGGTCGCCAAGCGGTGCGGCTCGGTGCGGGACGGTTGTGGCAAACGCAGAAGCGACTTTCATAGCAATACATTCATGGCTGATTGACGTCAACGTTCGCCGGATCGGCTGCCTCTAACACCGCCGCAGCTTCCTGAACCCAACGATGCGAAATGATCCAATCTCGCCAATCCCCGTTTAACTCACGGCTTTCCAATTTTGGCAAATCACTGGTCGCCACCGCAGTCGCCTTGCTTAACGCAGCACGTGCCGCTTCATGCTGTCCCAGTCTGTGCTGAGCCATGGCGAGCACCGCATTGCCTTCAACGACGACGTATGGAAAGGAGCTCTCCAAGGCTCGTTCCGCCCAATCGACCGCGCTCGCGAACCGCCCTTGACGATACTCGGCCATCGCCTTGCAAACCCTGAAGAATGGCAACGCCGCATTGCGTTTTCCCTCGGCCACAGCTAGTGAGGCCCACCGGTCGATTGGGGTAAGATCGAATTTGGGCAACGGCAGAATTAAACAATCCTTCGCCATGCGATCGGCCACTTCAATTTCAGCAGTGGTGCGGAACTGGGCCACAATCCTTTGACAAAGTTCCTGGTAACCTGCGACATCGTTCTGCCCGACTAACACTGGCGCCAGGGTGTGATAAGCTTCGTGATCTCCGGGCCGGGCGCGTAAGGCCACCCAGGCATCTCCTGCGGCCTCCCGCCAGAGGCCACGTTGGGCGAGCACGGAAGCACGCATGTTCAATTGATCAATGGCCTCCGGATAGCGGGTGAAATCTGTTTGGCGCAATCGCAACAAGAGCGGTTCAACCTGTTCTCCCTTGTTTTGCCGGGCTAAATCGTAAATCAGGTTTGCCATCGTGATACTCACGTTGAGATGCCATTCATCGAAATGAGTCCGCATGATTTGCAAGCCTTCCCGGTGAACAGCCTCTGCTTCGGCGAATTTACCTTCCTTTTGCAGCACCAAACCCAGGTTGCCTGAAGCCATCGCGACCATGGGACTCTGCGCACCATACAATTTGCGATTGAGGTCCAAGAGTTCCTGATGGAGCGCCTCACTTTCCGAATACTTGCCCTGTTGCCGGAGGTTGTTGGCGAGATTACCGATGGATTGAGCGACGTCCCCGTGTTCGCTCCCGAACAGACTGCGCTGCGCCGCGAGGGCCTTCCGGTGCAACGCCTCGGCCTCCGCCAACTTGCCTTGCGCGCTGAGATGAAAGGCTAACGAATTCTGCGCCGCGGCTACTCTCGCGCTGCCCACACCAAACCGCTTTTCACAAATTGCAATCGCTTCCCGGTCCAATTCCGCCGAGGCTTCCGGTTCGGCCAACACCCCAGATAGATTCAAAAGGGCATTCGCGACTTCAGGGCTATCGGCGCCTTTCAATTGGCGCTGTTTCTCCAACGCGAGGCGATACATTGGTTCAGCTTTCCGGTCTAACGCAAGCTGCGCCCAAATCCCACCAATCGTGTTCCAAAGCTCTACCTGCACGGCGGGTTGGTTCGTCAGGTCCCGCCCGATTCGTACTGCAGTCAATTCAAGGATTTCGCGCAACATCGTGGTGTCGCGCCCCCGCGCCGCAGAAGGGCCAACGCCCCGCAACATTTCTTCGAGGAACATCGTCACTTGCCGGCTCTTGGCCGCTTCGGCCTCGGCACTTTGTTTATCCGCCTCTGCCTGCCGGCGCGCTAGCTCGGCATCTCGACGAGCCTGCTGCTCGGGTACTCAAAGATTTCAGAATCAAACCAAGCGACACCAATACGAGCATGCCGATGATCATCGCCGCGCCGAACAAAATCTTGTTCCGCGCCGCAAGTTTGCAGAGCCGACACCAAAAACTAGGCGGTCTGGCGGTGATGGTTTCGTTGGCGAGGAAACGTTTGACGTCGAGGGCCAGGCCGTTGGCGGTTTCGTAGCGCCGGGTGCGATCCTTCTCCAAGGCCTTAATCACGATCCAGTCCAGATCCCCGCGCACCGCCCGGATCAACTT
The DNA here is from genome assembly GCA_049840435.1 of Verrucomicrobiota bacterium. Taxonomy (GTDB): domain Bacteria; phylum Verrucomicrobiota; class Verrucomicrobiia; order Limisphaerales; family JADLHS01; genus JADLHS01. The sequence goes on from JASGKY010000025.1 coordinate 138,150, forward strand.
CGGCGACTCCACCTGCCGCCGCTGCGCCACCGTCGTCAAATCCGCCACCCCCATCGTGCCCAACCGCGTCGACGGCCGCACGGGTTCTTGCGACGTGATCGCCTGGCGCACCGCGTCCAAGCCCGTCTTCAACAACTCGGTGGTATCGAACGGCGTCGTTCCCGTCAGTAACTCATACAAGAGCACGCCTAAGCTGTAGATGTCTGTGCGGGTATCCACGTCCACATTGGTCATCGCCGCCTGCTCCGGGCTCATGTAAGCGGGCGTGCCGATCAACATCTCGAACGCGGTGAATACCGTTTTCTCCGTGAGCCGCTGACCACTCGTCGCCTTGGCGATGCCGAAATCAATCACCTTGGGCAACGGCGCGCCATCTTCACCGGTCGTCACCAGAATGTTCGACGGCTTGAGATCGCGGTGGATGATGCCCTTTTGGTGCGCGTGCTGAACCGCATGACAGACTTGGATGAAAAGCCCAAGCCGGTCAGCGGTGGAAAGAGAGTTTTGATCGCAGTAGTCCGTGATCTTGATGCCACGCACCAACTCCATCACAAAGTAGGGCCGGCCGGTTTCCGTCGCCCCCGCGTCCAGCACCTTGGCGATATTCGGATGCTCCATCAACGCCAGCGCCTGCCGTTCCGCTTCGAATCGCGCGATGACGTTCTTGGTGTCCATGCCCGGTTTAACCACCTTGAGCGCCACCATACGCCGCACCGGCTGCTCCTGCTCCGCCATGAAAACCACCCCCCAACCGCCCTCGCCGATCTGCTGCAACAATTTGTAGCGCCCCACGCGGTCGCCGGGTTTTTCGCCAACCTTGCTCAAAGTGCCAAGCCCTGGCGACTCCGCCGCTGCCTGTTTCAAAAAATCCCCGGCCTCGTCATGCGCCCGCAACAACTCTTCCACCTGCGCCCGCAAAGTTTGATTCCCGCCGCAAACACGTTCCAAAAAAGCCGCCCGCTCCGCCACCGGCAACGCCAGCGCCTCCGAAAAAAAATCCACCGCATTCGGAGTAAAATCACTCATGGCAATGCGGTTTTGGAATCATTCCTTCGGCAAATCGAATTTGGAACTCACTAGACATGCAAAACACAAGCGGCTCAATCCGCATCCAATCATTAAAGCGAAATTTCCGGTCGAAAAGGACAAGCTGAACCACTCAATCAAGCAGCCTTCAACGTTTCTTCATTTCACTGAACGGCCACACCCGGGCAAATACCCAGTAATTGTTCACGGTTGAGACGGACAGATCGAGCAACTGCGCCGTCTCCTCATTGGCTATGCCTGCGAAATAGCGCAACTTCACCACCGGCGACTGCATAGGATATTCTTTGGCCAATTTCTTCAGGGCCTCATCAATCGCTATCAACTGCTCATCCGTATCCGGTGTAATAATCTGGTTCTCGACTAACTCCACCCGTTCGTAACCGCCACCGTGCCGCAATTCATCGTAGTCAAATGCCAGCAATTGACCGGCAACCTAGGCAACACTCGCATCACTCGCATCATCCATGGTTGCCGCTTCACGAGCGGACGGCAATTTCTTCTGCCGTTGGCCAATTGTCCATACGCATCGGCGTGTTGTCCATTCCCCGTTGCACAATGGCGTGAGAAGGTTCAAACATCGCCAGTGAAAACTTTCGGACCGCGCGCCTATTGTTGTTTGGCAACGACCGTCTCGAAGCAAAGCCAGCGATTAATCAAAGCACAACCAACCCGACACACCATGAAGAAAACCACCTTGATCGCCTGCGCCGCCTTGCTCAGCTTCACCACCGCGCCACTCGCGCATGCCCAAATGAGCGGCAACAACATGCTGTTCAATCCGACTGGCAACCTATCCATTGGCACGCAAAACCCACACGTCGGCGTGGTTGGCGGCGTATTTCTCAGCACTTACAGCACTTGGCCGGCGGTGAACTGGCTCGGTTACTACGATAAGGATGGCGATGGCTTACAAAACAGCCACGAAGTTGCACTGTGGATTCAAGGCGGCGCGGGTGGTTCATCGGCAACGCCAGTGGTCAGCGTCACCATTCCGGCGGGAACAGTGGCGCCACTGGTGAATGGGTATCGTTGGGTGCAACTGCCGTCCGAAGTGGGCCTGTGGTACGGCAGTTGGTATGTCCTCGCCGCAACGACTGATGGAGTGGATACATGGGGCGACCTGATTGACGCCGATGCGGGACAACTCACGTGGGACTCCAATTACGTTGGCAGCAACGAAGCTTGGACGCGGGCCGGCCGTTATGATTGGTCGTGGAGCTGGCCCAATCCGCCCTCAGGTCAATCCGGCGATAATGCCATCTATCCTGCCGCCAACATGGGCTACAACATCGTCGTGCCCGAACCGACCGGCTTGAGTTTGCTGGCTTTGGGAGCGGTGGTGATCTGGCGTCGTGCCCGCAATTGTAAAGCATGAGAAATTCGAGCCCAGCATCCGCCGCCACATTGCGTGGCGGCTTTTTTGTCATCGGACACAAGCTCCCCCATCGTTGTGGACGAAATGTTGGCGCAACTTCAAATCTTGAGTAGGCTGCAATGCATCATCCATGAAGTGGCGCGAGAAGCATGAAGGATTTGCCGGACAACGCTTGGTCGTTGTGCCGCGCCCGCTCCTCACCACGGCATTGAAATCGCCCTTGCTGCAACATCTGCTGCCGACTGACGCCGGTTATTATCCCAAAGCAAAGGATCACACCTGCGTCCGCGAAAAAGGATGCCCGGAAGTCATCTTCATCTATTGCGCCGAGGGCAACGGCTGGTGTGAGATCGCCGGACGCCATCACGAGATCGGTAAAAACCAGTTACTCGTCATCAAGGCCAACACGCCACACGTCTATGGTGCCAGCAAGAATTCACCGTGGACGATCCACTGGTTTCACGCCATCGGCTCTAACGTCCCGATCTATCTCGATAAACTCGACGTGACGATGGAAAAACCCGTCGTTCCGCTCGGCGGCGACGTGCAATTGTTTTCGCTGTTCGAGGATGTGCTGGAAGGCCTCGAACACGGCTTCACCTCCACACACCTGATTTACGCCGCGCATTCGTTGACGCATTTGATGGGATTAATCCTGCGCCACAAAGAGGAGTTCGGCTACGGCGAGAAAAGCGTGCGCGAACGCATGGAGCAAAGCATCCAGTTCATGAAGTCGCATCTGCGCGAGCCGTTGACCGTGGCAACCCTGGCGGCGTTGGTGAATCTATCGCGTTCTCATTACACGTCGTCGTTCCGTCGCGTGACCGGCTACGCACCGCTGAGTTACCTGAATCACTTGAGGATGCAGCGCGCCGTACAATTACTCAACGCCACTGATTTATCCATCAAACAAATCAGCGACCAGCTGGGATTTTCCGATCAATTCTATTTTTCCCGTGCGTTCCGAAAGATGCATAATCACTCGCCCTCCGAGCATCGACGGCGGTATGCGTCGTAATAGTTTTGCGTTGTTCACCAAGTTGCCGGCGTAAGCCTCGTCTTCGTTTCCTCCGGTCAATTGTCCATCCTTGCCGCCCAAACGTCCATTCCGGTTTGCCGCCGGTTATGGAAGATTCATCGCACGTCCACATAACGTAACAACCACCAAGATTGTGCCTGCCACCATGAATCACCCCAAACAACAACCCCTGATGAATCTCGCGGGACGCAAAGCCGGACTGGCTGCCGTTCTCGCGTTAGCCCTGAATCCCACAAGCCACGCCTATCCCCTCGGACGCGTGGATTTCAGTTCCGACGCGCCCTTTGCCACTGGTTACGCTCACGCCATGACGGCGAACACCGCCGGTGGTCTGTTCACCGTTTCAGGCTGGGCGGATTTGAATGCTACCACGCAAGCCAACTTGTGGAATTGGTGGGAACTCTTGGGCGTGGACTCCGGCGTGGGCAACGGCGCTTTGCTCGACGGCAATGAATCCATCACCGTTCAATTGGACAAAGGCACGGGCGTGGCCATGATGTTTTTCCGCTATGGTGGCGCGGATGGTTCTGGCGCCGGCGATCTGGCCCGCGTCAGCATTTCCGGATTCACCGCTGATCCAGGAACGGGCGTCGTTCCGACCGGTGGGCCGGCGAATCGTGTCAGCAATATCACGTATGCGAGCGGGACTTTGAGCTTCGATTATCTCGATGACAATGGCGGCAACGACGCCGGGCAACTCATTTTCTCCAATCCAGCGGCTTCCGCCGGATGCAATCTGATAGTCACCGTCGCGGCGTCCCCGAATGGAAACGGCACGAGCGCTTTCATCGCCTTAACGGGCTTGGATATTCAAGAAGCCTTCGGCGGCCCGCAGCTTCATCCGTCACAGATCGCAGAGAACACCAGCAGCACCCACGCAACGCCAGACGGGCTGTTAACCGTTCGCGGTTTCTCTGACTTGAATGCAACGATTCCCGCAAACCTAGGCCGCTACATGGACGAATGCTTCGGCATCGCCGGCCCAAGCACTGTGAGCGGAAACAACAGCGTGACGTTGCAATTCGCCAGCGGCACAGCGCTCGTGCGCTTGGACAGTCGTTACTCCGGCAACACGCTGGCCATCTCAGGCTTTCTCAGCGATCCTGGACTTGCCGATCCTTCCGGCGGAGTGAGCGCTTCGAGTTACACTGCCGGCACACTGACCATCACCGTTGCGGGCGGTGGCAATCACCCATTCTATTTTGCCAATCGCGCCGCGTCTGTCGGGCAAACTTTGAAACTAACCAGTTCCTCCGGCCAGTTCGGCATCGGTGGCATCGGCTATGATCGCGTGCCACTGGTGATGGCAACAGACATAACCCCCAATGTATCCCCCACTTTTGTTTCTGCGGACGGATTAGTCACACTGACTGCCTACGCCGACACACCTGGCACGGTGCCCGTGAATCTCAACCGCAACGGTACTTGGTTCGGCGTGTCGGGCGGTAATAACAACGAATCCACGGAAGGTGCGGAATCCATCAACCTGCAGTTCGCCGCCGGGGCCAGCTTGACCGGCCTCGGCACGCGCTACACCAGCGGACAAGTCGTCATCTCCGGCTTCACCGCCGATCCGGGCTTCGCCGATCCGTCGGGCATCGCGACGGGCGTGAACTATTCCGCCGGCACTCTGAGTTATACGTTCAACTCGGCGGGTTCGCCGGAAACCGCTGTGAGCTTTACCAATGCGGCGGCTTCAGCCGGACAAACCCTCAACATTCACACTGACGGAAATCCCGGCTCGCAACTCACGTTGACTCGGATCAACTACGCCACCAGCGGAATTACGCCAATCACGCTCAGCATCACCAAATCCGGCAGCGATGTTACTTTGACGTGGCCCACCGGCACGTTGCAGTCTTCCACCAACGCCGCCGCGTTTTATTCGGACTTCACTGGCGCAACCAGTCCGTACACCATTCCCGCGACGAACGCACAGCGTTTCTTCCGTGTGAAAGTGCAATGAATATCCGTCGCCTCATGAATTCGTTTGACGTCAAAATACCGCGACGAGGCCACACCGCCTTCACCTTGATTGAACTGCTGGTGGTCATCGCCATCATCGCGATCTTGGCGGCGATGCTGTTGCCGGCTTTGAGCCGGGCAAAAAAACTTGCGCACCGCACCAGTTGCATCAACAACATCAAGCAACAAGGCATCGCGCTGGCGATGTACGCCGACGACAGCAAGGATTACTATCCCGCCTACATGGCGTGGGTGGGCTACGGCGGCCAGACTTCAACGCTCAAACCCACCGACCCTGGCTACAGCGCAGTTACACCAAACGGCGGGAACATTGATCAAGCGGACCGGCCGCTAAATCGTTACGCCTCCGGCAGTCTAAACATCTTTCGCTGCCCCGCCGACAAAGGCGACGCGCTGTATTCCAGTTCTGGAGTCAATTCCTGTTGGAACGCTTACGGGGTCAGCTACTACATGATCTTTTGGGTCGACGACAAAGGCGTGCGGCACGTCGGCGGCGCGGCGAATTGGCCGTGGCCCCAAACTGGAAACGAAGGTCCGCTCAAGACTTCCGAAGTCGCCCAAGCGCCGACGAAAAAACTGATCCTCGGCGATTTTCCATGGTATCGCTCGCACACCGATCCTGCCAGCGCCTGGCACAACGACAAAGGCAAGGGCATCTATCCGACGTTGTTCGGCGATGGTCACGTGGAAAACTTTCGTTTCCCCGTCACCCCCCCAGCCACCGCCAGCCCAACCAACGCGTACTGGTGATGACTTTGTTGTGTCGCGCGATGGGAATGGTTTTAATTTTTGGTCTGGCCAACACAGTTGCAGCCAGCCCGCTGTTACCGCCTGTTCAAGTGGGAAGTATTCTCAGAATGACCAATGGCAGCGTCCGGCTCGAATACGACTTGAGCACCGGGCGCGCGGATTTCCTGTGGCAACACAGTCGCAAGATCGCGGGCTTCTATGCCGGGTTCGGCCTGTATGACAACGGCGTGCTAACGAACTACGTCATTGGGCCGACTTACACGAGCCGGGCGTGGACGGTGAGCAGTAACACCGTCGAAGTGATTTCCACGCACAGCAGCCTGCCGACGCTGAAACAAATCTTCATTCTGGATAACGACAACAGTTTTCTGACGCGCTTGGAGGTGGTGGGGACGGCATTGCAATCACGCTGGATGGGACCGCTGGTGATGGATCAGGTCGGCGGCGTGAATATCGGCAGCTACAACGACAACCGCGCGTTGACTGTGCCGTTCGACAACGACTCGTTCACGTTTAGCTATAACGCCATGCCGATCAACAACACGAGCACGAGCTATGAGGTCGGCGCGTTTTACGACAACACCACGCGTTCTGGCCTCGTCGTTGGTTCGGTGACGCACGACACGTGGAAGACGGGCGTTTATTTCCAAGGGGCAAATAACCGTCTCGATGTGCTCAACGTCTTTGGCGGCGTCACGTCGAGCGATACGCGCGACACGCTCGAACACGGCTTGGTGAAGGGAAACACCCTCGTTTCGCCGACAGTCTTCGTAGGTTTCAGTTCCGATTGGCGTACGGGCTTGGAATCGTTTGCCGATGCCAACACCACCATCGCCCCGCGCCTGCAGTGGAACGGCGGTGTGCCGTTCGGCTGGAACAGTTGGTATGCCTACACATCAGGAATCAACTTCTCCAACGCCTCCGCCGTCTCGTGGTTCTTCAAAACCAACCTGCAATCAAATCAGTTCCATAACGAAGGCGTGGTTTACATAAACCTCGATTCGTATTGGAACAACTTGAGCGACGCGCAACTGCTGCAATTCACCAGCCTGTGTCACAGCAATGGCCAGCGCGCGGGCATCTATCATTCGCCCTTCGTTTATTGGGGCACGGCGGCGCAGGGCTCGAACGCTTTCATGACCGGCAGCAGCACGTATCGGTGGAGTCACGCCTATTTGCGCGCCCCGAACGGCGACATCTTATCACACAACGGTGCCATTGCGCTCGATCCCACGCATCCGGGCGTCAAACAGATGACCGCGTATCTGATGAACTATTTCAAAACGCGCGGCTTCGATTATCTGAAGGTGGATTTCCTTTCGCACGGTGCCATCGAGGGTGTGCATTACGACACGAATGTGACCACTGGCATCCAGGCGTTCAACCAGGGCATGCAGTATCTTGTCACACAGAACAACGGTCGCATGTTCCTCAGCGCATCCATCGCGCCGCTGTTTCCCTATCGCTACGCGCATTCGCGCCGCATCTTTTGCGACGCCGCCAGCTCCATCAATGACACCCATGACACGATGCAAGCCGTGAACTACGGCTGGTGGATGCACGGACGGCTGTATCAATTCAACGATCCCGACATGATGAAGTTTGCTGGCGCGACCGCGAACGAAAACCAAAGCCGCCTCATCAATTGCGCCATCAGCGGCACGGTCTTTCTCAACAGCGACGACCTCGCCTCGCCCGCCGGACAGGCGCTGGCGCAGAACAACCTGACGCGTGCCGCCATCAATGAAGTCGCCCGTGCCGGAGTCTCGTTCCGCCCCGTCGAAGGAAACACTGGTGCGGATGCCAGCGATGTTTTTGTCCGTCAGGACGGCAACACGTGGTACGTCGCCGTGTTCAACTACTCCGCTTTCAGCGCTAACAAGAGCCTGAATCTCGCGCGCCTCGGCATCACGGGAGCACCCTACACGGCGCTGGATTTGTGGAGCGGCAGTGTTTCCACGGTCAACGGCCCAACGTGGAACGTCAGCCTCGGCGCACGCCAGGCCAAGCTGTTCCGCCTTGGCAACGGCAACACCAACGCCAGCGGCCCGACCAACCAGGCACTCGTTGTCGGCAGTTCGACTACTTTGACAACCATTGCGTCAGGCACGCCGCCATTCACATACACCTGGCGCAAGAATGGCGTGATCATTCCCGGCCAAAACGCCAACACCGTCACCATCAATCCCGTCAGCCAGACCGATGCAGGTGTTTACTCGGTGCAAGTCAACGGCGGCTTCGGCAACGTAACAAATTTTGCCACCTTTGCCGTAGCCACCCCTACCAACCTCACTGCCCAGGTCAGCAATAATAATTTGATTTTGACCTGGCCCGTCAGCCACACAGGCTGGCGATTGCAATCGCAAACCAACTCCCTTGCCGCAGGACTGGGCACCAACTGGCAAATCATCAGCGGCACGGAATTCACCAATCGTTGGACTATTCCAGTTTCCACCACGACACCCAGTGCCTTCTTTCGGCTGACTTCCCCATGAACCCCACTTTGCCAAAACCAGATGTTCAATGTTCTTCGCTGAACGGTTTTGAAAGCCGGGATACCAGCCAGCTGCGAAACTGTCACGTATGAAAGCCCTCAGCAATAATTTCACGGTGCGTCAGGAACAGGGCTTCGACGTCTATGTGCTCGGCAACGAACGCGTCGAGCTCGCCGTCGTGCCGGAACTCGGAGCGCGAATCATTTCGCTCAAGGACCTCCGGACCGGGCGTGAATGGCTCTGGCATCCTCCGGGCGGACGAAAACTATTTCGCAATCGGCTCGGCGATGATTTTGCCACCAGTCCGCTCGTGGGTATGGATGAATGTTTGCCTACCATTGCCCCTTGCCGGTGGCAAAGCCGCGAACTGCCCGATCACGGCGAAGTCTGGGCCGCACCTTGGACTGTCAAACGCGATGAGTGGGACAACGGTGTGCTGCAGACCAGCGTTCAACTGGAGATTTCACCCTTCGATTTCGAGCGCACGATTGAATTGCAGGAAAATGAAATCCGCCTCAGTTATCAATTGCACAATCGCAACAACACCGCGGAGCATTTCTCCTGGGCGATGCATCCGCTGTTGCGCTTACGAATAGGCGATCAATTGGTGCTGCCGGCTACTACACGTGCGCTGCTAAACGGCGCAGCCTGGGTGGACAATCTGACGTCCGCTCTGCCCGCTGGGGACTGCGCAAAAATCTTTGCCACCGGCGTCACCGAAGGGGTCGCGGCTATCCACAACCCCGGGACAGAGGATCGCTTGGAATTCGGCTGGGCGCCGACCGAAAACAACACGCTCGGAATCTGGCTCACGCGTGGCGGCTGGCACAGCTATGAGCATTTCGCCCTCGAACCGACGAACAGCGCTGCTGACACGTTGGCGGTAGCTGCCAAGCGCGACTGCTGCGGCACGGTGGAGGCGCTGAGCTCAGTGAACTGGCAGGTTTGTCTGCGCGTCGGCGCTTAAAGTTGTCCAGACTGCGCCCCCGCCAGTTGGCTTTTTGCGGCGAACGATTTTGCACGAAAACAAGGTCCTACTTTGGCAGATTGATCATGATGAAATTCCCATTCCAAAAGCAGTTCTTAGGTTTGATAACCTTGGCGGCTACTTCCGCCCTCGCGGCATCTGTTCCCTTGGCATCCCTCGACTTAAAGCCCATGACCTGCGGGTGGAGCGAGCCAAAAGCTAATCAAGCCATCGGCGGCGGACCGTTTATCATCGCCGGAAAAACTTTCATCAACGGTGTGGGCACACACGCGAACAGCAAGTTGCGTGTGGATCTCGGCGGCAAGGCCAAACGCTTCACCGCACAGGTCGGCGTGAATGACAGCGCGAGCGCGCAAGGCAGCGTGGAATTTATTGTTAACGGTGATAACAAAGAACTCTGGCGCAGCGGCGTGATGAAGGCTGGCCAGCCAGCAAAGTCCGTGGATGTGAATCTGTCGGGCGTGAAGGTCCTAACGTTGCGTGCCACAGATGGCGGAGACGGCGAGGGCAATGACCACGCGGATTGGGCCGACGCGCAGATTATCATGGCGGACGACACCAAGCCGATTTCCATTCCCGCTTACGAAACTTTCGCGCTGCAAACGAAGTCCTTCAGCTTAAGTTTTCAGGTCGGTGATGATGGCCGGTTGTATCAGCGTGCTATTGGCAGTAGCCCATCAGCCAAGTTGCCGCGCAACGATGAAGCCTTCCCGCAATGGGGTGATGGCTACATCTGGGAGCCGGCTTTGCAAGCAGTACATGCCGATGGCAACACTTCGACGACCTTACTTTACGAGGGATTGACTCGTTCACAAGAAAGTGACGGGCGCGAACTCACCCGCATCAGCTTGCGCGACCCAGCCTACCCGTTTGAAGTCACACTATGCTTCCGCACTTATCGCTATCAGGACGTCATCGAGCAATGGACTGAAATCAAGCACCAGGAACGTGGCATCGTGAAACTGGAGCAGATGGCGTCAAGTGCATTGCTGCTGGCACCGACTAACGCCAGCCTGCTGCATTTCTTCGGTGATTGGGCCAAGGAAATGCAGCCTTACGTTGAGCCGCTGAATCCCGGCACCAAGGTGCTCGATTCCAAGATCGGCGTTCGTGCGCATCAGTTCCGCAATCCCTCGTTCGTGCTTTCGCTCGACGGCGCGCCGCAGGAAAACAGCGGTCGCGTGCTCGCGGGTTCGCTGGCGTGGTCGGGAAGCTTCCGGTTTGCGTTCGACAACTTTGCCACCGGTCTGCGCGCGGTTTGCGGCGTGAATTCTTTTGCTTCCGCCTATCATCTCAAAGCCGGCGAGAAGTTTATCACGCCAGCAATGATCTGGGCGTGGAGCGATCATGGTTTGGGCGACATGAGCCGCAAGTTGCATCGCTGGGCACGGACGTTTGCGCTGCGCGACGGTAACCAACCGCGCACCGTGCTGCTGAACAATTGGGAGGCAACCGGCTTCGACTTTGATTTCGATCGCATCGTTAGTCTCTACGATCCCGCCAAAGAAATCGGCACGGAGTTGTTCCTGCTTGATGACGGTTGGTTTGGAAGCAAACATCCGCGCCTGAGCGATAATGCGGGCCTCGGAGATTGGGGGCCGAACCGGAAGCGCCTGCCCAAAGGACTTGCGCCACTCGCAACCGAAGCGAATAAACGCGGTCTACAATTCGGCATCTGGATCGAACCGGAGATGGTGAACCCCAAGAGCGAACTGTTCGAGAAGCATCCCGACTGGGTCATCAGTCAGCCGAAGCGCGAACTGGAATTGCAGCGCAACCAACTCGTGCTCGATCTCACGCGTCCCGAGGTGCAGAAGTTTGAGTGGCAGGTGATTCAAGACATCCTCTCCGTGCCGGGCATTGCGTATGCGAAGTGGGACTGCAACCGCTATCTCACGCAGGCCGGGTCGCCGTGGCTAAAGCCGGATCGCCAGTCGCACCTGTGGATTGATTACGTTCACGCGCTCTACACGCTGATGGACAAAACCGCGAAGACTTTTCCGAAAACGGAGTTGATGCTTTGCTCGGGCGGTGGTGGGCGTGTGGATTACGGCGCGTTAAAATATTTTCACGAGTTCTGGCCGAGCGACAACACTGACCCGACGGTGCGCGTGCCGATGCAATGGGACTACTCCTACTTTTTCCCGGCCATCAGCATGGCGAGTCACGTGACGCATTGGGGGCATCGCCCGATGCACTTCGCGTGCAGCGTGGCGATGAGCGCGCGTTACGGCATGGACCTTGATCTCGTGAATCTGCCGGCGGAGGACAAAGCCATCTGTGCCGGCGCCATTGCCGCTTACAAGCGCATTCGTGACGTCGTGCATCTCGGCGATCTCTATCGGCTGGAACGTCCGCACAACGCCGAACGCGGGGCGATCAACTACGTTTCTCAGGACCAAAGCAAAGCAGTGTTGTTCGCATTCCAACTCAAGGAAGGCGTTGCGCAACCGGTCCGCCCGCAAGGTCTCGATGCTGCGAAGCGCTACACCGTACGCGAGTTGAATCCCGCACCGGGTCGCACGGCGCTAGTGCAGGAAGGCAAATCGTTCGCGGGTGAAGAACTGATGCGCGATGGAATCATCCCCAATTGCGTGAAGGGGCTCGAAGCTTGTGTCGTCGAACTCGCGCCGTAAACTAAGGAAGTATTTTGCGATTCTCCACCCTCCACTGCGCCACCGTTTTCACCGCGCTGCTGCTAGCGACATTGCCCGCACTGTCTGCTGAAACACAGACGTGGTCACTCGCTTCGCCGGACAAGCGTGATGAAATCTCTGTGACACTCAACGCCGACGGACGATTGAGCTATCTAGTCACGCACGCAGGCAAAGTCGTTCTGCCCGCATCACCACTCGGACTGGTTTTGGATGGAGGCGACTTCGCAAAGGCATTTCAGGTCGCCCGGGTTGGCAAAGCCGAGACGCGACGGGAACGATACGAACTGTTCGCTGGTGTAACACCCAAAGTGGATAAAAAAGTCCGGCAGCGCACGCTGGAGTTCACAAATGGCAGCCGGGAGGTGCTGGCGATTGATCTCGCCGCAACCGACGAAGGCGTGGCCTTCCGCTATCGGCTTTCAGGTGCAACGAACGTCCTCAGAGAAGTGAAGGAAGAACTGACGGGCTTTCACATCCCTGCTGACTCGAAAGGCTGGCTGCAACCGTATCACGCCGCCGGACCGTACACGCCGGCTTACGAGGATTTCTATTTTAACGTCGTGCCCGGGGATGCTCCGCCGCGCTCGCGTGGTGAACCGCGGGGCTGGTGTTTCCCGGCGCTGTTTCGCAGTCCCAGCGCCGACTCGTGGGCGTTGGTGACAGAATCCGGCACGGACGGTTCATATCCCGGTTGTCATCTGGCAGCCGATTCAAGCGGCGGAATATATCGCATCGCCTTTCCACTCCCGGACGAGCATACGAAAGGGCAATCCACCAACCTGACGACGAATCCAAGATTTACCCTGCCGTGGACCATGCCATGGCGCGTGATTGTGCTCGGGCAAAGCGCCGCTGAGATTGCGATCTCCACTCTTGTCACCGACCTCGCGCCGCCATCGAAAATTCCCGACACTTCGTGGATCAAGCCGGGACGAGCCTCGTGGGCGTGGTGGTCGTATCCCGATGGACCATTCAACGCCGAGCACTTTAACAACTTCACCGACTTCGCCGCGCGCATGGGCTGGGAATATACGCTGTTCGACGCGGGCTGGTGGTCGCCCGGGCTCAAGCAACTCGCGGCACACGCGAAGGATAAAGGCATCGCGCCACTGGCATGGTTGCATGCGCAGGATTTTTACGACGCCAAGAAACGCGCACAAAAACTGGACGAGATGGTTGCCGCCGGTATCCGTGGCGTGAAGGTGGACTTCTGGGTTTCAGACCGTCAGGAAACCATCGCAACGATGCACGCCTTGCTCGCAGACGCGGCGGAACGCAAGCTGTTGGTCAATCTGCACGGCTGCACGATGCCGCGCGGCTGGCAACGGACGTGGCCCAATTTCATGACGGCGGAAGCCGTGCTCGGCACGGAGAGTTATTTCTACGAACCGCGCTACACGGAGAAAGCCGCCGAACTAAACACCGTGCTACCGTTTACCCGCAACGTCGTTGGTCCGATGGACTATACGCCCGTAGCAATCTCTCCCAAGAAGTTCCAACGCACCACAACAGCAGCGCACGAACTCGCCACGGCCATCATTTTCACTTCCGGCATCACTCACTACGCGGACCAAGCGAAGATGTTTGAAGCGCTGCCATCGGAAGCGCTGCAGATTTTCCGGGATGCTCCGGCGTGTTGGGATGAAACGCATTGTCTTCTCGGTGAACCGGGGCGACTGGCGATGTTTGCGCGGCGCTCGGGTTCAAGCTGGTTTATCGCTGGCATCAACGGACTGAACCAACCACAGTCGGTCAAACTTGATCTGAAACCTTATCGCAAGTTTGGAAAGCGCGTGCTAATTGCCGAAGGAAAAGATGCTCGGATGGAAGTCGTCGCCTCACCACTGTCGCCCGGCAATGAATGGCAACATACAATTCCAAGTCGGGGAGGATTCATTCTTCGCTTGGACAAATAGCTATGAAACACCACCGCAAATCACCGCAGCGCCGAACCTTCTTCCTGGTCTGCGCGCTATGGAGCGTCATGCTGTTTGCATTCACCGCCAGAGCCGACGGATTGAAGGCTGGCGACACCGTGGCCATTTGTGGTGATTCCATCACCGAGCAGAAACTGTATTCCATCTTCATCGAAGATTACCTGCTGATGTGCCAACCGACTGCGAACCTTGCAGCGCATCAATTCGGTTGGAGCGGAGAACGTGCAGATGGTTTTGCTTCCCGGATTGGCGGCGAGATTCTGCCGTTTCATCCGACCGCCGCGACCACCTGTTATGGCATGAATGACGGTGCTTACGCGCCGATTGACGCCGGACGTCAGACAGCTTATCGCAAGAGCACGGAATCCATCGTGAAACAATTCCGCGATGCGGGCGTGCGTTTAATTGTGATCGGCTCACCCGGTCCGGTGGATTCCGATACGTTCGACCGTTTTGGCAGAAGCATCAAAGCCGCAACCTACAATCAAACCCTCGCCGACCTGACCCGAATCGCGCGCGAAGTGGCGCAGGAACAGGGCGTGGTCTTTGCTGACGTTTATACCCCGATGACGCAGGTGATGCAGGCAGCAAAAGCCAAATACGGCCCGGACTATCATGTGGCTGGCGCGGACGGAATTCATCCCGCTCCAAACGGGCATCTGGTGATGGCTTACGCGTTTCTGAAGGCGTTAGGTTGTTCCGGCGACATCGGCACATTCACATGGGACGCGCGGAGCGGCACAGCGACTGCAACTGAAGGACACAAGATCACTTCATACTCCAAAGGAATCATCGAAATCGAATCCACCCGTTATCCTTTCTGTTGCACCGGTAAACCGTCCGATCCAAACAGTCCCACGGGCACGCTGGAGTTCCTGCCCTTCAACGAGGAATTGAATCGCCTGCAACTGATTGTCCGCAACGGCAGTTCAGCGCAACTCAAGGTCACTTGGGGCAGCCAAACCAAGGTCTTCACCGCTGCCCAACTCGAACGTGGCGTCAATCTGGCCGCAGAGTTTCCGGACAATCCGTTCTCCGGGCCGTTTGTCAGGGTGGATAATATCGTACGCACGCAACAGAACTATGAGACGCCCGCAGTGAAGGATTTGCTGCATCACTTGCCGACGTGGAGCACGCTGCTTCCAGAAGAGAAGAATCAGCTGGAGCAGCTGAAGACAGGTTTGGTCCGTAAGACTAAGGTGTTAAGTGAATCGAGTCGGAACGCGGTGACGCCGGTGAAGCATTCGATTAAAATCGAACCCGTCTCGTGACAAGCGGCAGATTCCGTTCAATATCTTTCACCAACTGATTTTGAAAGCGACCTACACGCAACTCTGACAATTTGTGTCTATGCAATCCCCTGTTTCCTTGCGCATCTCGGTTTTCGTCTTCGCTGTAACCGCGGCGCTTAATTCATTTGCGGCCGCCCCACTCTCCAGCGTCACGCCGGAAACGGTCATCTGGATGGATGCGGCAGCGAAGAATTTCACCGAGTCGTCACCGATGGGAAATGGCCGGTTGGGTGCGATGATGTTTGGCGGCGTGGACGTGGAGCGCATTGTTCTGAACGAAAGTTCGATCTGGTCAGGCTCGCGACAGGAGGCAGACCGCATCGGCGCACACAAGGTGTTGCCCGAAATCCGCCGGCTGTTGCTTGAAGGCAAAAATCCTGAGGCCGAAGCATTGGTGAATTCCCACTTCACCTGCCAAGGGCCGGGGTCAGGTGGTGGGCAGTATGGCTGCTATCAAGTGCTCGGCAACCTTCATCTTGGCTTTCAAGGCGGCGATACCAATGCGCCCGTAACGAACTATCGGCGGGAATTAAATCTGAACGACGCGATAACGCGAATTGAGTTTCAGCGAGGTGGCGTGACCTTCAAGCGCGAGATGTTTGTCAGCACTCCGGATGAAGTCATCGTATTGAAGTTGACGGCGGACAAACCTGGGCAGATTTCCTTCGTCGTAAAAATGGATCGTCCGGAACGCTTCACTACCGTGGCTGGTGGTAAAGACAGCCTTTTGATGACCGGGCAGCTCGACAATGGCGTGGATGGCAAAGGTGTGCGCTACGTCGCCCGGGTGCGGGCCATCAATCGCGGCGGCGCGGTTTCCACCGATGGCCCATCTCTCGTCGTCAGCAAAGCGAACGAAGTTATCCTGTTGATCACAGCAGAGA
Organism: Verrucomicrobiota bacterium; assembly: GCA_049840435.1. Classification (GTDB taxonomy): domain Bacteria; phylum Verrucomicrobiota; class Verrucomicrobiia; order Limisphaerales; family JADLHS01; genus JADLHS01. The sequence continues at coordinate 154,600 of JASGKY010000025.1, forward strand.
CGGATTACCAAGGCTTCGCCGGTCGCCAGACGAAAGATCCGTGGACGGTTTCGTTGGTAGACTTGGATCGCGCTGCACAAAAATCCTATGCCGCATTGCAAAAGGCACACGTGGCGGACTACAGCAAATTTTTCAACCGCATGTCGCTACAATTGGGCGCACCCAATCCCGCAGTCATCAGCCAATCAACCCCGGCGCGCATTCAAGCTCTGAAGCAAGGCACAAATGATCCTTCCCTCGCCGCCCTGTATTTCAACTTCGGTCGTTACCTACTCATCTCGTCATCGCGACCCGGCGGTTTGCCTGCAAACCTTCAAGGCATCTGGGCCGAGGAAATCAGCACGCCGTGGACGGGCGACTGGCATCTCGACGTCAATGTTCAGATGAATTACTGGCCGGCGGAGGTCTGCAATCTGTCCGATCTGCACCAACCCTTGTTTGCACTGATTGACTCGTTGCAAGAACCCGGCGCGAAGACCGCGCGTGAGTATTACGCCGCTCGAGGCTGGGTAGCGCACGTCATCACCAATCCGTGGGGCTTCACCTCACCGGGCGAATCGGCCAATTGGGGTTCGGCCAACAGCGGCTCGGCGTGGCTCTGCCAGCACTTGTGGGATCACTGGCTGTTCACTCGCGATAAAAAATTCCTCGCCTGGGCTTATCCCATCCTTAAAGGCTCAGCTCGCTTTTACGCTGACTTGTTGATTGAAGAGCCGAAGCACAAGTGGTTGGTCGTCTCGCCGTCGAACTCTCCCGAAAATCACTTCCGCATGAAGGATGGTCGTACCGCCGCTGTGGCCATGGGACCGACGATGCTGCAACAACTGGTGCGATACCTCTTCACCGCGTGCATCGAAGCGTCGGAAGTTTTAAGCGTGGATGCGGACTTCCGCGCCGAGTTGAAGGATAAGCGTGCCCGGCTCGCGCCGACGCGTGTCAGTTCGGATGGCCGCATCTTGGAATGGTTGGAGGAATACGAAGAGCCCGAGCCGCAGCACCGGCACATCTCGCATTTGTGGGGTTTGTATCCCGGACACGAAATCTCACCAGTTACCACCCCGGACCTAGCGCAAGCCGCGCGAAAGTCGTTGGACGTTCGCGGCGACGACGGCGTGGGCTGGTCACTGGCTTACAAAATCGCGATGTGGGCGCGATTGCAGGACGGTGATCGCGCCGAGAAACTCATCCGCAAAGCGCTGTATCCGGTAACTGATTTGAATATCCGCTACGACAGCGGCGGCGGAGTTTATCCTAATCTTTTCGACGCCTGCCCCCCCTTCCAGATTGATGGTAACTTTGGCGTCACCGCCGCCATCGCCGAAATGTTGGTGCAAAGTCACGCAGGTGAAATTGAATTGCTGCCTGCTTTGCCAAAAGCTTGGGCCGAAGGCTCCGTCAAAGGCTTGCAGGCACGTAGCGGTATGGAAGTGGATTTGTCTTGGCGCGACGGCCAACTCACGTCAGCAACCTTGCGCTCAAGCGATGACGGTCTCGTTCAATTGCGCTACCGCAAAAAAACAGTTCAATTAAAAACATATAAGAAACAAACAACCCGCTTGACTAGAAAGTTGACAAACGCAGACATAGTTAATTCTCACCAACACGCCAACAGCAACTGAGAACCTCCCTTCGAAAAACCTAGCTTTTGATGGTTAGTGTAATGAGCTTGGCCGATCCTTGAGAAAGGATTACATAATCGCAGGCAAATTCACGCAACAACCACCTTCACATTAAACATGATAACATCAAGGGAGCATACGCGCACAGAATAAGATCTACTCCATCCCAATAAGCATGGAGGTCATGTTTGACCATCTTCCCAACATTTAGGCCGGGCTGAGTGAGAAGTTCAAAGTCTGAGCTTTGTGGATTTGATATTGGGAAGCAAACTGGTTTGCGGAGTGCAGTCGAGGCTCATATTGGGACGGATTTGATTATTCTTGCCCCTAGGTTTTGATGAGGCGGTGGGCTTCTAATAAAGCAATGAACGTGTGTTTGAGACATTCGTTGCGGAACTTGCGCTTTTGATGAACGCATTTTGAGTGGGATTACCTAGAGTGTTGAAGTTCAACTTCGTGCCGTGTTGCCGCGCCAAGTCTAGCAAGATCTTGCCGGTGAACCCTAACCCGACTTCCACCGTAATGGCCTAGGGCATACCGTAAATTGAGGCCAGGCGATTTAAGACGGCGACCATGTCGGTTACGACGATGGTCAATAGGGGAAGGTCATGTCAGCTGAAGATGCCAGCCACTACAAAGTTAGTGACGAACAGAAGCAATCTTTTAGCAGCCCGACATTATTCCTCCATAGCCAGCGTCATTGCGTCTGGATGCGGTAGAATTGTTGCGGCTGATTCGGAGTAACAGTTACTGGTGAAGTGCTGGCGTTGGTCGTCCATGGGCCTAGCAAGTTGGTAGCTTCCAACAGCCGGCCGTTGCCGATCCAGTTGAGGACAAGGTTACCGCCGCTGATACGATTGGTGAGAGTGACATCGTAAAAAATCCCCGAGGCGCTGCTATAAAGTGTGGCGATTTGATTCGAGGTCAACACTTGCTGGTAAAAAGCCACGTCGGACATGCTACCGTTGAAGAAATTCACGCCAGTCTGGAGACTGCCAAAACGCAACGCCGGCGAACTGGTGCGGCTACCCGTCGGGCCAGTGGTGGAATTGTCTAATTTTCCATCCACGTATAAAGCCATCGTGCCACTGCCCGCATCGCGTGTGGCAATGACTTGATGCCATTGGTTGTCGTTGACGGTTTTCACCGAGGTCAAAGTCGTATCGGGATTGCCTACGCCGAAGCTGACTTTGCTTCCGACCAGTGCTAATCCAAAATCGCCAGTGGAGCCACCGACTTCGCCATCCACCAAGCCTTGGCCATTATACCAATTTGGCGTGCCGCCCGTAGCCGCAGTGCGCATCCAGAACGTGATCGAAAAATTCGTATTGCCGATGACGCGGGGAACTTGGGCGTATCCAGATGCACCATTGAAGAACACGATGCGATGCGGGTTGCCAAAGCCAGCTCCCGTCGCGCCACCGGTCGTCAGGGTAAAACCGCCGCTGTAAACGCCGTTGCTGCCCCGAACTACTTCGTAAGCTGTCGGCCCAGCCGTTTCGTTCAACGGCCAGTAGGCGATGGGATTTAAACTAAAGGCCCAGCCGAGATAAGAGCCGGGCATAGCGTTGACCGGACTGGAGTTGGGGCTCTCGTTCAACGTTCCCTGCGCAGAAATCACGAAGTAATAAGTGTAACCATTGGCCAAACCGGTAATCGTGATGCTCGTTCCGTTAGTGCTGGCCACAACCGCATAACCACTGCCGCTGCTGAAGGACTGGCGGATGTTGTAATTCGTCGCGCCTGTCACCGGACTCCAACTCAAGCGCACGGTGGCATTGGTGCCGGGGATAGCCGTCACGCCTGTAGGTGGCTGAAGGGGAACGCTGGCGGGCATGCCGCTTAACCCCAAGATCGCTGCGGTTTCGTTCGCGCCGGCGGAGGTACGGTTGGAAAAAGTAATGGACGCCACGGGCATGGATAAGCCCAACGCGGCTAGGTTCACGGTGGTCTGATAGAGATTCGGGTTGCTCGCGCCGTTATCATCAATCACCAAATTAGCCCCTAGCCTTAGTCGGCCAAAGCCTTGGATCGCCACATTGGTGACGACATAAAACCAGTCCTGCGCATTGAACGCAAAGACCGGACTCTTCACCCCGTTGGTAAAAGTAAGAAAGAATGTCCCTTGCCCGCCGCCATTGGCTGACGCCGCCAACACGGCGAGCGAATTCAACGCCTGCGGTGGATTCAGCGTCAGCGTGCCAAAGCGCGGGTAGGAGCTGCCAAGCATCAGCGCGTTGGCGGCACCGAACGGGCCGATCTTGAAGGCTGTATTGGTGCTGATCAGACTGGTAAATACCCCGCTGACCGGCAACCCGCGCGTGCTGCCATTCAAGCCTTGCTGGAAGAAACAATAGTTGTTCGGGACGTCGAATCCGGTTGCTCCCGGCGCGCCTGCCGTCGCGTTATTGCTCGCGATAATCCCGGCGTTGAAACCGGAGACCGTGAGCGGCCAGTTCGCCACAGCGGTGTTCAGGGTGAACGTGCGCACGGTGTTGCCGCCGACAGTCGGGTTGGTGAACACGACGTTCGCGGTGTAAAAGCCCTGCGCCAAATTCGTGGCAATAGTGGTGTTCAAACTCACCGAGACTGAACTGGTCGCGCCAGCCGCAAGACTCCCTGACGTGGCGGAAACCGTCAGCCAACTCGAGGTGTTGCTCAGACTCCAGGAGAAGGCGTTGGTGGTGCCGTTGGTGAGCATGAACATTGTGCTCGTTGGCATCGCCAACTGGTTGAAGGCAGCGATGCTGTTGAACCCGCTGGCAGGCGTGATGTCCGGCTGAAACCGGAAGAACGCGTTTTGAATCCAAGTGGCGTATTGCTTCATTCCCGCCGCGTCCGCCGGCGGACTGCAACCCGTGCACGACGGCCAGTAAAAACCACCCGGACCACCAGCCGCACTCCAGTTCACCATGTTGGTGTAAAAGATCGGCGTGCGTTCCCAATCCCAGTACCCGGGAATGACTTTCAACCCGGTGAAATAAGCGTTCCACCCAGCCGGAGTATTTCCCCCGCCGCCATCGTAGCATTGCAAATAGACGGCATCGCAATTCGTAACGCCCAGCCCGTTGTACACCGCCTGCCAGTAGCTCGGATTCGTGTACGGGCAGAGTGTTGATTTGAGGCCGACCGAGGCGCACATCTTACCGAACTGAATCGTAGAGGCCGAGTCGTATGCTGATTCATCGTCGTTACAAATTGCATCAATCCCCAATGCCGCTTTTAGCGCGGCGAGATTGCGATAGAGCACCGTGCTGGTGTTCGTGCCGTTGGCGGCGATCAGATTCTTGATGTTGGTCCAGCTCGGATCGCCCCACCCAGCGATGCTCATCTCGATACGGTTGATGGTCGTCGGCGCCACGCGACATTGATTCAACAACGTGCCCCAGTTTGACGGACCGACATAAACCCCGTTACTGCAGATCATCACGCCCTCGTTGTAGGTGAAATCACCGTTGGACTGAACAGTCATGGTGAAGAGAATCATCGTTGTGAAGCCGGAGGCGCGCAGCCCGTTGATCTGGGAAGTCGTCAAGCCACTGGCGCTCCCCATGTTTCCGTTGCAAAAAATCATGGCGGTGGAAGCGGAAGTGCGCGGTACCAGCGCCAGAGCAAACCAGCCAACCAGAATGCTGAACAATATTCGCGGTATAAACTGTGTCACCGGCGGTTTAGATTTGGCCACGCTACTCGTCATGTCTCGGGTGTATTTGCGGATTGTAGCCACCCGCTCCGGCAAAATCCTGTCGCATGAAATGGTTTCTCAGTCTCTCTCTAAAAACAGGAGTCGGCTCGTCTTTGGGCTAAGGTTGGGATGCCCGCAGCCGTAGAAACCTTGCAGCATTGGTTGCACCCAGCGGATCAATGACGGTCACCAACACGCTGGCACTGTCCCCCCCTTCGTAAGGCGAACTAGCGCTCGACCAAATTTCCGTTCCACCTGAGATCAATTCCGTCAAACTACTCGCCGCCTCCGCGTGCAACGTGACATTGCTGACGTTCTTGGCGCGGCTGAAGGTTACAGCAAGATGGTTGTTTGTGAGGCTGACCGTCAGTAACGGTCCATTGGTTATGGTCGGATAACTCCCAGTAGCATATTCGAGCAGATTGGGAATCCCGTCCTGATCAACGTCAGCGGCATCAGCGGCGGCTCCGGTATTATTTGACGTGCCGAAATAAGCCATCCGCCACGCTTCTATGGAGGCATCAACATTGGCGAGTTGCACCGGAACAAACGCAAAATTGTCCAAGGCGATTTGATAGCCGCTTGAGGAAGCATTTTTACCAGTGACCACCACCTTGAGATATTTCGGCCCGGCAGTGACGTTAGTGACTCGGATCGTTGCTACATTGGTGTAAGCTACGGCCGCCGTGTAAAAATCCAGCGGGCTGCCGAGATTAGAAAACGGTCCATTGACGGTATTGCCGATGGATACTTGCGCAATGCCACGATTGTTCCACGTCTTGGCGCGCACCATCAGATCGAAAACGCCCGCCGCGAGGTGCGGTAGCACAAACGTAATGTTTTGCCCAACGCTCGTGGCATCCAGCGACATCGCGCCATCCCCGCTCAGCCCGGATTCAGAGAAAGTGTGATAGTCCGTGGACGCAGTGAAGCCCAGATTCTCGGCTTCGAACACTCCAGTATTGATAGTGACCGTCACCTTATCGAGCACCACCCCCGGATCAATCATCCAAACCTTCAACGTCTGCAGACCAGCATTGGTGATCGTGTGGCTGGACCGACCATTGGCCGTGGCTCGCAGCACGTTGGCGCTCCACGCAGCGGTGAATTCATCCGCATTGATGTCCACAATTTGCGGCGTATCACCGTTCAGCGAAATCGCATAACGACAGCCGACGTGGTCGGAGGTGATCTTGTGCGTCGGCAAGCATCCCATTTGCACCGCCGTCGCGCCCGCACTGAAGGTGTGGAACTGGTAAGTGAGCGACGGTGTATTGCTGGAAATCGCCGCCGGATTTATCGCTGCGGCTGTGACGGGCAAAATCGTCATGCCGTCACCTGACACGCAGGCGCGATTCAATTCCCGCCAACCGACGCCGTTTGTGCTGTCCTGCCGCGTTGTAAAATTCTCCGCTTCAATTGTGACAACGCCATTGTTCTCCACCGCTGGCGGCAGTGCCGCAAGATTGAGCGTGAGCGGATAAAACGCCTTTACATTCACTGTGTTGGTAACGCCAGCCCCTCGAATCGTGACCGTGCCGGGAACGGCGTAACCGCGCGGCGCGTTCGCCCAATCAATGCCGATCCAGATCCGTGCGTCGGTGTTGCCATTAGTCTGCGTGAGAGCGATCCACGGGGCGCTGCTCTGCGCAGTCCACGACATCGCGCTCGTGCCAGTGTTGAAGACATCAATGAAACAAGACTTGTTCGCCACCGGATTGAACGTCGGCAGCAGGCCCACACTATTACTCAACGCCGTGGCAGAACCTTCCACAGCCACTCCCATCCCGGCGGCAGTCGGCGCGGCATAGCCACCCAACGTCGGCATGATGTAAGGCATCTTCGCTTCACCGGTCGTGGTGACAGTCATCGTGCGATTCCACTTTCCGTTCGCGTTGGTCTGGTTGTAGAACGCCGTCTCCGCAAGGATGGTGTTTTGCGTCGCCTGTGCAGCGAGGGCGAGGTTCGTCGTAGCGGCTCGGCCTTGCGCGGCCCACAACCGGCTGCGCTCAGCGAGCAGGACTTTCTGATTCTGCAAATTCGCCCCACGGATCGGATATAGAATCATCGCATAAAACGCGGCCTTCTGGTTCGCTGGCAATTGCGCATAGATCGTGTTTGCCGATGCCGTAAGTGCGGCGAATTGATCCAGCCGCTGCTGCGCCTCGTCGCCGTTGCTAACCAGACTGAAACCGCTCGTCGCGAAATTGAGCTGCTCCGGACGCAGGATGATGTTCAGTCGGTAGTATTCATCCAGCAACGTGGCGATGGCTTCAGCGTTCACTGTTCCAAAATTCTGCGCCGCCCATTTAACGAGGTACGCGTGCTGATTGAAATTGCGGAACGCCTCCGGATTCCAAGCAAGGCGGAGGAAAAATTCCATACCGATTTCGCCGGGCTTCAAGTCACCAACGTTCGCGATCCAAATCCGGCGCGCCTGATAATCCCACGCCTTCATCATCTCCGCGCACGTCATCGCGGGTGGCGTGGTCAGCAGCCAGAGGTAACTGGTCGGCGGCCCCCAATACGACAGATGATAATAAACACCCGAGCCACCGCTGCGGGCGCGTTCCGCCGCGCTGGAAAGCTGGCGGATGTAGCCATGATTGTCATCAGGCCAGCACAGCGTGATGTCTTCGGGTACTTGCATTCCCGTCTGGTAAAGCACCAACGCCTCTTTGTAGGGGACGAACACCTGTGGGACGAGCGCCGGATTCGCGTTGACATGATCGCTGATCATCTGGCGTTGGTCAGGGATGATGAAATTTTCCAACTCATCCGCCTTTTGCTGCGTCGTAGTGCCAACGGGCGCAATCATCGCGTCATCACCCAAGCCACGCATGCCGACGGTGTAAATGCTTTCGTTGGTCGCGGTCTCGATGACGCGTTGTTCCCAGAAGCTGTAAATATTCGCACGGTTGGTCCAGTAGTTGTAAGCGCCCAATGTCGTGGTGTTGTATTCCGACGTGTTGCGCAACATCGGCTCGTGATGCGACGTACCGACGACGATGGCATAGTTCTCCGCGATCTCCCTGTTCCCGGGGACCGTATAAAACGCCTTCGTGACATTATGCATCGCGGGCCAGATGTAATTGGCGCGCAATCGCAACAGCAGCTCAAAAATCCGCACATGCGTGGCTGGTCCAATCTGCCCCGACGGATCAAACACCTGCTCTGCCCACGGATTTAATCCCCAATCCTCGTCGTTCAGGAAAATGCCGCGATACTTCACGCCCGGCGACGGCTCGGTGTAATTACCAGCACCAACGTAAAGCGCCGAACGTTGCATCACCGGCACATCGCCAAACCAATACCACGGCGAAACGCCGATTGCTTCGGAAAGACCGAAGACGCCGAACGCCGTGCCACGCCGGTCGCTGCCGGCAATTACCAGCGCCCGACTTACTCCGGCAACGGGATTCGTGACGACCGTGGCCAGATATGACTCCCATTGACCTTGAATGGAACTAACGTTGACCTTTCCCGCAGCTATCAGCCCATCAATCAACGTGCTCTTTCCGATTGTTCCGACGAAGACGGCCGCAAAACTTGCCGCTGGCGTGTTAGTAGAAAGAAGCGGCGTTACTCCGGTCACCCGCTGCACGTCATCTCGCAGCGCAGTCGCAGCAATGGCGACTACCGTCGCATCGTTGGCGCTGTAATAGATTGGTGCGCTCTGACCGCCCGCCGCCAGCGGCAGCGATCCAGCAGCGTTGATTTCCGAAAGTGGCAGAAAGGACGCCGCAAAGAACGGTGTGCCGGAAGTGACAACGGTCAGCGTAATCTTGGGCGACACTGAACGCCCTTGAGCATCGTTGACACTGGCATTCAAGGTCAGACTGCTGAGAGGCGTGTTTGATGACACAATAATGTTGAACGAAAAAACACCGTCGGCAGCCGTAGCGTCGCCGTGCGTGCCATCGTCGTAGAATATTTGTGAAGCGACGCCGCCAACCGGAGTCAAATTTGCCGTGACTGTGATGCCGGTGCTGGTCGGATTCGCGGCCGGAGTCACAGCGATCGTCAGCAAGGCCGTTTGGCTGGCCGCAACGACGGGCGGGTTAGCGGCACTAACTGCAACCAGATTAGTGGCAACAATTGCAATCGTTCCATTCACCGCTAGCCTGTTGGTCCAAATCAACGCCGGGTTGGGCAAAGCCGGAAGATTCAAAGTGGTGAACGCCCCACTGATCGGCGTGCTGAAGAGCGCGAACGCATCGCCGGCAACTAAGTTTGTAGAGCCAACGTTCGTGACAGTCAGTGTTGCACCTGCATTTACCACGATGCTTGCGGCAGCCAGTCGGTCGTTGGTTGATACAGATGTCCGGTCAATCCGCATTATGACTGCGCCAGCAATCATCGAGGTATTGGACGCGCTCAACGTGCCAAGCGTCGCTGTCAAAGGCCCACGCGACGGAATGCCCGGTGCAAGTTTTCCACCAGCCAGCAGTGAGAGTGCGCCACCGACACTGCCAGTGCCGCCAAGTGTGCTACCGTTTGTGACGATGAGATTGCCAGGACCATTCGGACCGTTGATGAGAAGAGTCCCGCCGGCCACAGTGGTGACACCAGTGTAAGAATTCGTGCCAGCGAAAATGACCACCCCATTATCCGCACCGGCATTCACGTTCGGGCCGCCGAGTTGGAGCGACCCACTGCCAGTGATTGGCGCAGTAACCAGCAGCGTTTCAAAATCAGGCGAACCTGACAACGCGCCCATGTAACTCAGCGTCCCCGCCTGGAGCGTGATATTTCCCGCCAGCGTTTCCGTGTAGTAATCTGTCCCGGCGTTCGCGAAATCCGCCAACCCTCCGTTCAAGATGAGGTTGCTGATCGTTATGGTCTGTCCCCCCAATCCCTTCATCAAGAAACGTCCGCCTGAATCAATGCGCAGTGAGCCACCCGTGAATGTGTAGGATGCTGTGTTCGCAGGAGAACGCAATGTGAACCCAGCCGTGGCATAACTATTGGTGCTGCTGGGAACCGCACCATTGCTCCAGTTTCCGACCGAATTAATGCTGGATGTTCCGAGCGCATCCGAAGCAGTAAGAAGAACATTTGCCCCAAGCAAGTTCCCCCCCCCCCCCCATGAGCACGCTGCCAAGCACCAAACTCACCACCGACCGCTGCAAGTTCGATCTCACATTCACGATTCTTAACCTTTGATTGTTTCGGGTCTGCCTCGGGGAAGCTTTGGGAGTGAGACTTGCCGAGCGGCTCATTTTCCAATCGTTCGAGTCACGAAGCTGAAGTTATGCGGACACGTCAAGGACTGAGATTGGGGAGTAACGTTTTCAGCTGCACTTCAAAATCAGACTGGTCTTGATACCAGAAGACATCTGTTGCGCCGTAAGCTCCATCCCACTGTGTGAACTTATGCATGGTGTTGAGCTTGAACCAAGCCGCTGAGCCATCAGTGAACACGTGGCTGCCCCCCGTCGGAACACCCTTGTTACCATGCGCGGGGATATTGGCGTAATAAATATAACGCGGATCGGACTGCGAAACCGCTGCCCCAGCCCACTGATTGCCAATCCGAATATTGGCATCTGCAGCCAACACCCACGTCGGTTTGGAAGTACCTAGCTTGACGGGACTGTGGGTCGGCATCTTATTTCCATTTGGATACCAGTCCGTGATTCCGCCGAAGTAAGTATAACCGATAACCCATTGTGAATTGGCCGCCTCCCAATACGGGAAGCCGCGGCGAGACGGACAATTCCAAACTGAGTTGGCATTACTTCGAACCACGAGGCCCAACGATGTCGCCAATTGCCCAGCAGGATCAGTCAGCGTATTCGGAACGGGCTTGCCGGTGGATTGATAGCGCACCGGCAAAACCAAGTCATTGTTGTCGCCAGCATACAGAGTCATCCCCACACTGACTTGCTTGAGGTTGCTCAAACAAGAAATGCGTTTGGCTTTTTCCTTCGCCTTGGCCAACGCCGGCAATAGCAAGGCGGCCAAGATGGCGATGATGGCAATCACCACCAGCAACTCGATCAATGTGAAGGCTCGTTTTCGCATGGACTCTTAGCTTCCGATGGTCACATCTACCGTGATCAAAGTTTCAGACGGTAGAAAACAGCTCCATTGGCTGAATTGACCGGAATGGTCACGGAATTCGTCGCGGTTGATCCAGGCACATCAACCCAGTTGTTGCTCAAACCGGTAGCGAGCGTGTTCGTCTGCACTTGCAATGTCCAACCCGTGCGATCCTGCGGCCAAGACAGGTTCAGACCACCGCCAACAGCCGTGACTACGATGTTGGTCGGGGTTGGATTGACCGTGCTGGTGGACAGCACCGCAATGGTGCCATTGATAGCGAGTTTGTTGGTCCAAACCATATTCGCATTCGGCAGTGGTGGGAGATTCACGGTGCTGAAGGCTCCGCTCATCGGCGTACTGAACAGCGTGAACGTATCCCCAGCAACCAGGTTCGTTGAACCCAGATTGCTTACCGTCAAAGTTGCTCCGACACTTACGACAACGTTCGGAGCAACCAACTTGTCGCTATTCGGCACAGCCGCGCGGTCAATCTTCATCGTCACCGTGCCACCCACAGTAGTGTTACCTGCGGTTAGCGTCCCAATCGCGGCCGTCAATGCACCACGAGCCGGGATACCCGGTGTAAGATTACCGCCTGCCAATACATTTACCGAACCACCAAGTGAACCGGCGCCAGCCAGCGTGCCGCTTGAATTGACCGTTACCGCTGAATTACCATTCGCGCCGTTGACCACCAAAGTTCCCGCCGCCACGGTCGTAGGCCCAGTATAGGTGTTGTTTCCGGCCAACAGGACGGTGCCGAGATTTCCGCCGACTCCATTGATGCGGAGACTGCCACCGCCGCTAATGGGGGCGGTAACATTCAAGGTTTCCGACGCGTTGGCGCTGCCGTTGACCGCCATAGTGCTCGTCACCCCGGACAAGAGGCTCACGTTACCCGCCAAGGTTTCTGTGAAATTGTCACCGGTTGAAACGCCATAGACAATCAAACCACCATTCATGAGCAAATTGCCGACGGTGATAACCTGACCGTCCGTACCCTTGAACAAGAGCTGGCCACCTTCGTCGAGCGCCAGGATGCTTCCACCAAAAGTATAAGCGAGGTTATCGGCTGGCGACCGCAGGGTGAATCCGCGGGTTGAATACCCATTGTCAATGAAAGGCGCGGTGAAGTCCTGCCAGTTCAATCCGGAATTGAAGCTGGAGGTTCCGAATCCGTCACTGGTGATGAGCGGCACCCAATTCACCGCACTCACCGCCGTGACCAACAAATCGATGGACGTGTTAGCGGTGTTATTCACCAAGCTGGCAGTGACACCGTAAGGCAGTGCTCCCAGCGCAAAGTTGCTGAGGTTTGGTAATGCTGCGCCGCTGTAATCCACGAGCGTAATCTGGCCCACGGTCAAACCGTAGCCCAACACGTTGATGGTCGTTGTCCCTGAAACAGTCAGTCCGCCGCTGATGTTGAGCGCGGGAACGGGTGCTCCGGACAACTGGCTATAGTTTAGGGTCAACGCTGAATTGCCCACCAAGCCCAAACTGGTCGCATTCACCGAAGCCACGCCTCCGTTTACCGTCAAGTGGAGGGTGGAATTGCTGACCGTCAGAACATTCAGGCTGGAAGCCGAGGACGGAGAAACATTCAACGCGCCTCCACCCACAAACGTCGGCCCGGTATAAGTTGAAAACGCATCCGCCAAGGTCAAAGCACCTTCGCCGCGTTTGATCAAACCGCCATCAATCGCATTGTCACCGCCGATGATGCTGTGCTGCAATGCCGCACTGATGGTGACATTGAAGTTGGTGGTGTCCATGATCGCGCCGCCATTGCGAACATTAACCTGAATCACATTGGTTATCAAGAGTGTATTGTCTACGGTCGCGACGAGCACGCCACCGTTGAAGTTAAAGGTGGCATTTGGTCCGATGGACGAAAGCACATGTGCCGCCCGCAAGATGCCGCCATCCAGGTTGTAGGTGCCGACTGAGGCGGCGAATCGCGCGATATTGATATCGCCATTGGCGTTGATGATGCCGCCGGTCTGATTGAACGTGCCGGGCCCTGCCGAACCGACGCGGAATCCTGCGCCGCAGTCAGCACACCTCCGCTCAGGTTGTAAATGCCCGCCCCACCAACCGAGGTAGTCTCGACGCGGCCGCCCACGCAGAACGTACCGGCTCGTGCGTGTTCTGCTGGGTTACCGTGCCGCCGGTTTGATAGACCGTACCGGTGGCAGTTGATCCCGCGGCATTGGCAGAACCGATGTAGAAGGAACTAACCGTCATGCTGGCGTTATCTTGGACATTCAAGACCCCGACGGATGCGCCAATATCCCCGATATTCAAGTCGTTGTTGGAAACGGTGGTGATCGTGCTGCCTTTCAAGGTGAGTGTCGCGCTGTCGCTTCCGTTTTGTCCGATGCTGAAGAAGTTGAGATTCCCGGTAATAGACCCGGCATCCAGCGAGATCACACCGGCTTTGGCAAATAGATTACCGGTGAAATTGTTGCTGCCAGTCAGCGTGAACTAGCGACTCCCGGTCTTGGTCAAGCCAAGCGCGCCCAACAGAGTTTCCAGAGAACGTCGTGTTCAGCATTGCTGTTGACAGTCAGCGTCGGAGCACCAGCAGAGACAGTCACCGCACTGTTGCCAGACAAGTTCGCGAAGGTCTGATTGGCTCCGATGCTGACCGTGCCATTGGAAATCACCGTGCTGCCGGAGAAGTTACCCGCGACATTTAATGTCACCGAGCCGGTGCCGACTTTGGTCAATCCTGCCGCTGAGTTAATCTGTCCACCCGCGCCTTGGAAGGTATAATTGACCACGGTGTTACTGATGGTGACGCTGGCCGGACTGGCCGTGTTGCTCAACAGCACCAAACCGCTGCCAAGATTGTTGAATGTGACCGCGTCCCCCGGCGGAACATTTTCGATGTAGGTCGTCGGCGAACCGCCGATGAGCCAGTTGACTGTTGTGTTCAAGTCCCAGAGATTGGGCGAAACGCTGTTGGTGCCGGTCCAGACGATACCATTGCCGACGGAGGAAACCGGTACGTAGAGCACTTTGTTCGCGACGTCGTTGGACAACGTCGCAGTCACGCCACGCGGACCGGTGACGGAACTGTTGAACGTTCCGGAGAGACTGTTGTATTTGAGAACCGGGAACGCCCCCACGGCAAAGCTGCCACCAACACGGATTGCGCTCGTGCCGTTGATTGTGACTGCACCTGCAGCGAGCGCAGCGTTCGTCGGATTGCCGACCAGACCGTATGAGAAATCGAGCGTGGTCGCGCCACCGCTCCCCAAGCTCAGACTTCCGATCAGCGCGCTCGTGCTCACCGAACTAGCCGATACACCAAAAGTCGCATTGTTGGCGACAACAACATCCCCACCGCTTTGAGTCGCTGGTGTGATGAACAATGCGCCATTGTTCACGATTGTCTGTCCGGAATAGGTGTTTGCCGCCGTCAGCGTGGTCGTGCCCGTACCGTCTTGGATCACAGAACCAATCCCTGTAATCGGAGCACTGCTGAAATGCGTGCCTTGAATCAGCGCATTGGTGCGGTTGAATCGCAGCGTGCCGTCAGTGATAATGGCGCCGCTGGTGGACAGTGAGCCCGTACCGCCGCCATTGCCCAATTGCAAGGTTGCGCCAGGATTGATGGTCGTTCCCAAACTGTAGGTGTTCGCCCCACTGAAAACCAGGATGCCCGAGCCAGCCACCGTTCGGGCCATAACACCACTCAAAACCCCACTGAACTCGGTTTGCGGATTGTTCACGGTCAACGTTTTGGCAGTCCCATTGGCAGCCGAGGCAGTAAATTTAAGATTACCCGTGCCGGCGAAAATGTTGTTACCGCCCGCGCCACTGCCGAAGTTGAGGTTGTTGGTGATGACCCGCGCCGAACCATCGATGGACTGAATAACAGCGCCATCCCCCAGATTCAACCGGCTGGTACCGAGAGCCAGATCATGGCCGAGGGCCAACGTGCCGCCATTGTGGGCGGTATCAACCGCTCCGTTGCCGCCATAGGTACTCGCCCCCAAAAGCACCAACGTGCCGGGGCCGGCTTTGGTAAGCCCGCCCGCCCCGCTGATCACGCCCCCAACCGTCAGCGTGTTTCCGTTCACCGTCAACGTGCGGGTCGCGGGCAGGCTCACACTACCTAACCCAAGATTCAAACTATTGGCAGAACCAGCGTAAGTGAAATTGCCGTTCCAGATTTGCGCGTTATTAGGTAGCAACGTCACATCGCTACCGCTGGTGTTATCAATCGTCGTATTCGCACCGATGGTTAACACGCCAACCCCGATGGCGGAATTCGCGCTGCTGGAGCCGCCGTTGTTAATGTTCAGCTGTCCGGCGTTGACAGTCATGCCGCCACTGAACGCGTTTGCCCCGGAGAGCGCCAAAACGCCATCCCCAGTTTTGGTCAACGCCCCAGCGCCAACAATAACGCCGCTGTCCGCCAAGGTCGCCCCAAACAGTGTGACTTCCACCGTTGCTCCGGATGCTCCCACGGTTGCACCGCGGTCAGTGCTGCTGAATGCACCGGTGTATTGCAAAGTGCCGCCGTTCACGACGAGATTGGCCGAAGCCGAAGTCGCCGCTCCAATATCACTAGGTTGCCCGCCGTTAGCCAGCGCACTAACACTTAAGATGCCGTTATTGATGACCGTCGCTCCGCTGTAGGTATTGGCCCCACCGGACAAAGTGAAAGTGCCGATGTTCAACTTGGTCAAACCACCACTACCACCGATCGCACTGCCACTGCTGGAGGTAATCGAGTATGGCAATGAGCCGTTATTGAGCAGGATGCTACCGGGCGCGATTGGCGCAGTCACCGTGACACTGGTTGTGCCCACCGCCGCATCGTCAAACAGCACCGAATGACCATTGGCAAAAACCGTGGCATTGCCAGTCCAGTTGGCCGTGGACGTATCCCAATTCCCATTGATCGTTCCACTCCAGATGTCTGATACGGCCGTGACGTTCAAATAGAGAGTGGAACTGACGACGGAAAAAGTCGCCGTAAGTCCAGGCGAGATGCCCAAGACGAAAGAACTCGCGTTAGCCGGACCGCTGCCCGTCCAGTGGATCAACGGATAGCTGTTTCCAGCAGCGAATGCACCCGTGTTGATGTTGACCGTCACCGTTCCGCCGACCGAAAGCGAACCTGTATTGATCGGCGCGACGCTCGTGCTGTTCACACTATCAAACTCCAAGGTTGTTGCCGCACTCGTTCCCAAAGTTAGTGCACTCGGCGACAACTGGCTGCCGCCGGAAACGATGATCCCCAATTTGGCAGCGTTGGCGACGGTGATCGCCCCTGCGCCAGTCTGAACGGTGCTGATGATCAATTTGCCGGCGTTGACAGTGGTCGCGCCGCTATAACTGTTCGCCGCGTTCAGAGTGGTTGTCCCGCTACCCGCCTGCGTGAATGAACCAGTTCCAGTGATCGGGCTGCCCGTAAAATCAACGCCTTGCACCACCGCGTTATTGCGATTGATGGTCAGATTCCCATTAACGGTGACCGCGTTTCCGCCCGCCAACGAACCGGTGGCTCCACCATTACCTAATTGCACAGAACCGCCGTTGATGGTGGTGGTGCCAAAATATGTGTTCGTGCTTGTCAGCGTGAGCGTCCCGGAACCGACCTTGACCAGATTACCACTGTCCGTCAGCGCCCCTGAGTAAGTCGTGCTGGCATTATTCCCCCCGACGCTCAACGTAACCGGGGAACTTGCCGTGTCCATCAGGGTTTGCGATGCGCGCCCCGCCAATGCGCCAACATTGAAACTACCGGTGTTTACTCCAGTGGCAAAAGAAACCGGACTGGCTTGCGAAGAATCCAAATTTAACGTCGCGTTGCTCAGCGCATTCAGGTGATTGAGCTGCAGGATGCGGTTGACGACGCTCGCGATGATGTTGTTATTACCGTTGGAAACCGTGATGGTACCGCCATAGGGGTTGGGCGCGCTCAACTTCACCACTCCGGTAGCCCCGCCAGCATTAACACTGGGGCCGGATACTTGCAGGGCCGCCGAGCCACTGATCGGCGCAACAAATTCCAAGGTCTCAAACCGGGCACTCCCGTTGGCTGTGCCACCCAGCGCGCCCAGAAATGAAGCTGCATTCACCGAAACATTGCCCACAACAATCAACACGCTGTTATCGCTATTGGCGCCCGCCTGATCGAACAAACCGCCGTTCAGGATCAGATTATTGACGGTGACCGTACCCACGGTGGTGTTGTTGGCAACGTTGTTGCCAATTTTTCCGATGAACCGGCCACCCGTATCAATCGAAAGCGAATCACCGCCGAAAATGTAATTGTTTCCTGATGCCGTCGGATTGGGCGTCCGCAACGTGAAATTGGTGGTAAAATAGGAATTCCCCGCTGACGCCACCGCATTATTGTTCCAATTAGTCGACCCCGTAATACTTGAGGTGCCAGCCGCATCGCTGGTCTTCAAGGTCACATTGGCCGCTGACGAAGCCAAGACGCTGGCGACGCAAATCAAGCCACCCAAAAAAGGCGCTTTCACAAACGATACGAATGGATTGGATAAGAACACGGTTTGGTTGGGGTTACGAATGTTCATTTGGTTGGGTTCGGTTGAGGCAGCTGGAGACAAAAAGCAGTCTCCACCGCTGGGTTGAAGCGGCGGCGGTTGCCGGGTTGAACACGACAATGCATGGGCTCACTTGGAACTACGCTTTTTGCCCGGCGAAACCGGAAAACTTTTTTCAAAAAAAATTTGCAGGCTGAAACCGTTGTCTGCGTTATGATTGGGTCGCCACCCCGAAATGTGCCGAGGTGGCCAACACAAAGTCCGTAACAACCACGATGTCTGACGATTCAGCGAAAAGTGAAGTAACCCGGGTGCTGCAGTCGCTCGACACTGATGCCCAAGCTTCCGAGGAATTGTTGCCGCTGGTCTACGAGGAATTACGCCAGCTCGCGGCGATGCGAATGGCCCGTCAGTCGGCTGGGCAAACCCTCCAGGCCACCGCCCTAGTCCATGAGGCGTGGTTGCGGCTTTTCAGCGGCAACGCCCGCGTCTGGCAAAACCGCGCGCATTTTTTCCGCGCCGCCGCGCAGGCCATGCGGCAGATCCTGATTGAACGGGCCCGCAAGAAAATGACGCTGAAACGGGCGCCCGCCCCGAGTATGTCAACATTGACGACGTGGATATTGCTGACGAAAAGACCGAGGAGCGGGTCTTGTTGATTGACGAAGCGCTGGAGCGACTCCAGAAAAAGGACGCCGAACTGGCCCAGATGGTCATGTTGAAGTTTTTTGGCGGACTGACCAACGCTGAAGTCGCGGACATGACCGGCGTCACGGAACGTACTGTGCAAAACAAGTGGGTGTATGCCAAAGCCTGGCTACTGAAAAGCATCGAGGAAGAAACCCACCCAAAACCATGAAGCCCCTCGTGGCGACCGAAGCAACAAAAGAACAGTCGCTGTTCCTGGCGGCCCTGGAGATCCCCGACTCCAGGGAACGAATGAAGTTCCTGGATCAGGCCTGCGACGGCGATGCGCCGTTACGGGAGCAGATTGCCAGCCTGCTGGCAGCTCACGCCCGCAGCGACCGGCTGTTTTCCCCCAGCGTCTCGGATTATGTGACGCACACCCTGGACTCGCTGACCACCACCGCTTTGGCCGAACTCGAACCAGCCAGTCTGGAAAAGATCGGTTCGCGGGTCGGGCGCTATCGCATCTTGCAGCCGCTCGGAGAAGGCGGCTGTGGCTTGGTCTATCTCGCGGAACAGGAAGAACCCGTGCGCCGGCAGGTCGCGCTCAAGATCATCAAGCTGGGCATGGACACCCGGAGTGTAATCGCGCGCTTTGAGGCGGAACGGCAGGCGCTCGCCTTGATGGACCATCCGAACATTGCCAAAGTCCTCGACGCCGGGGCCACGGAAAACGGTCGGCCGTATTTTGTGATGGAATTGGTGCGCGGCGTCCGCATCACGGCGTATTGCGAAGAAAACCGGCTCAATCCACGCCAGCGGTTGAACTTGTTCATCCAGGTTTGTCATGCCATTCAACACGCCCATCAAAAGGGCGTCGTGCATCGTGACATCAAACCGTCGAACATTCTCGTCACTGTCAACAATAACGTCCCCATGCCAAAGGTGATTGATTTCGGCATCGCCAAGGCCACGGAGGGGAAATTGACCGATGCCCCCGCGTTTACCGTCATGGGGCAATTCATCGGCACGCCTGCCTATATGAGCCCCGAACAGGCGGATATGCAAGGGCTGGACGTGGACACCCGCAGCGACATTTATTCCCTCGGCGTCCTGCTGTACGAATTGCTCACCGGACGAACTCCCTTTGATCATCAGGAATTGGTCCGCTCCGGTTACGACGAAATGCGCCGGATGCTCCGCGAGCAAGATCCCCAACGGCCTTCCACCCGGCTGACGTTGCTGTCCCCGGCGGATTTGACCCTCACGGCAACCCGCCGCTGCATTGAGCCGGTCAAGTTGATCAAAACGATCAAGGGCGATCTGGATTGGATCGTGATGAAGGCGTTGGAAAAAGATCGGGGCCGCCGCTACGAAACCGCCAACGGGCTGGCGATGGATATTCAAAGGCATCTCGATCTGGAGCCGGTCATGGCCCGGCCGCCCAGCCAGCTCTACCGGCTGCGCAAACTCGTTTATCGCAATAAAGTGGTCTTCGCCTCTGGAGCAATCGTAATCCTCACCCTGATCATCGGGCTGGCGATTTCCACCTGGCTGTTTCTGCGCGAACGGGAAGCCTTGCGGGTGCAGGGCCGCTTGCGCCAGGAAGCCGAGCTGGCCCGCGCGAACGAAATGCTGTTACGCCAGAAAGCCGAAGCGCGGGAACGCGTCACTGAAGCAGGCGTGCTGGCCAGCCACCGCAAAATGCAGGAGGCGGACGATCTCTTGGAACAAGTCCCGGCCGAGTTGTTCTCCCCCTCCATGGAAGCGACCACCATCTTTCGTGATTTGGGCACCTGGAACATCTTGGCCGGCCGCTGGAAAAAGGCGGCGGACCGTTTCTCGGTTCTGGTTCAGGTCAATCAAGTGGACAAGTCCGATCGGACGGATCGAGCGACGAGCGATTTGTTGCTCGCCGCGCCCCTGCTCATCGAGGCCGAGAACCTCGCCGGCTATGATCGCATGCGCAACATGGAACTGACCCGGCTGGCCGGGACGTCCAACTACACTGCCGCCGAGCAACTGCTCAAGACCAGCCTGTTGCTGCCGGCTGAACCTGCCACCATGGCCCTGCTGGAGCCTCTGACCAAACAGCTCACCGTTTCACTCGCCAGCACCAATCCGGCGGTCAACGATGCCTCTTTCCACGCCGCGTGGCGGAGCTTTGCGCTGGCGTTATGGGAATATCGGCACGGAAACTTTACCGCGGCAGCAGACCGATTGGAGAAGTCTGCCCGCTACCCAAATCAGGCGCCATCCTGTATCGCCAACACGCATATTCTTTTGAGCATGGCCCAACAGCAGCTTGGCAACACGCAAGCTGCCGAGACAGAACTTCAATTAGGACGAAAACTGGTCGAAGATCTCTTCGCCAAAAAGTTGGAATTAAGCGATAGCAAATCGGGGCTCTTGGCCGGCTGGCTCACGGCCCGGATTCTCTTGCGCGAGGCGGAGGAATTACACCAAGGCGCGGACGAAGAGTGACTTCAGCCCCATTCGGGCTGCCGCACACTCGTTAGTGTTTGGCTTGCCAGACAACGCCGCTCAATTCCGGCAATTCAGCACACCATCAGTGAGAATTCGACACCGCAGTCCCCCGCGACCGCGCAGCCACTCCTCCGCGCCCGGACCAAGCGCCGCATTCATCCAATGGCAGGGCCGGCTCTCCTCCATGCCCTCGAACCGCACCCCCTGCACTTCAAATTGTTTCCCGATCAACGCGTTCAAATCCAGACCGCGCACGAAAGCATTGCGGCGCGTCGCACGCGGTTGCGCCCCGGGAAGCTGCAACTCGCGGCGCAATGCTTCCAGCACTTCCATCGCGAAGAAAGTAATCTGGCCTTTGTAGTCTTCTTTGAAGTCGAAAAAGCGGTCGCCGCGAATCCCTCTTCCCGCCACACATTCAATCTGCACGACGGGCAGAATCGGATGTTCGCCCGCCGCCTGCCCGTGATGGCCAAAAAAATTGTGGCCGGGGGAAATGAACAGATGTTCAACCAGAATTTGATCAGCCCCAACCGAATTGGGTTTCACCGCCAAAGTTGTGGCTGGTGGAGCGGCGGACGGCTGAGGTCGGCCCGGAAAATCAGCGGCGGCGACCAATCGCTGGAGAACTCTCGCGGCTTCCTCGGGGTCAAAGTCCTCGTGTTTGCGCTTCTTCACGCCCCATTCGCTCAAGTCCACATGCTGGTCCGCCTTCAACCCGTGCCGTTGCAAAATCTTGGCCGCACATTGCAGTGGACAACCATCCAGCGCAATGATGGGCCGCCCCGACAACGCCGTTTTCACCAGCGGCTTCACATCCCCGCCCACGCCGGCGATACAAGACATCTCGGCGACTTTGAGCCGATCCAGTTTAACTGCGAGATGGTTCGCCATCTGCGCGGCGCTCGACGCACCAGAACAGGCATAGACCAAGGGGAGCGGCTCCGGGGCGCTCATGCGAAAACTCCCAAGGCTGCCAGGGCCTGGATAATTTCTCCGCTGCTTCCAGTTCCGCTGATCGTTTTCATCGCCACTATCTTGCCGGCGAGTCCCGCAACTGGCTTTGACCAAAGTCAAGCATCGCGGGACTCGGGCAACGATCAGATGGAATAGGGTCTCACGGCACCAGCGGCCTCTGGCCTCCGTCAGCGCGCTGAGACGAAAACATCGTGTTCGGAACTCTGTTGGTGCGGGCGGTTCGGCAGGTTTGCGAACCGGGCGCGAATTTGCGGTGGCGGTGGCGGCGTGGCTCCGGCATGGGCACAGACATGAGCCGCAAGCTCCGCGGCGGTCGCGTGCAAGTCGTCCAAACTTGATTCCTGTAACAACCCCATGACTAAGGCCGCCGTAAACGCATCGCCAGCACCGACCGTATCCACCACTTGAACCCCCAGTGATGGCTGCTGAGACCACCGGCCCTCCTGATAAAGCAGGCTGCCTTGCGTGCCTTGGGTCAAAGCAACCAACCGCAGACCGAATCCCTTGGCCAGCGCCTCAATCTGTTGGCGCGGCGCGCCCCCCAGATGGAACATCTCTGCCAGAATCGGCAACTCGCTGTCGTTCAGTTTAAGCACATTCGCCAAGCGCAACGATTGTTCGATGACGACTCGGGAATAGAAATTCTGGCGCAGGTTGATATCCAGCACCCGCCAAGTCGGCGCTGAAGCAGCCGCAATCAATCGTTGAATTGCCGCCCGGGCAGTCCCGTTGCGTTGCGCCAGAGTGCCAAAACAAACCGCATCGGCCTGGCGTACCAAAGCCAGAGCCGCGGGCGTCACGGCCAACTGATCCCACGCCACGTTTTCATGAATGACGTAGCAAGGAACACCTGCGTCACAGAGCGAGACGGACACCGTGCTGGTCGGTGCGGTGTCGTCCAACTGGACCGCATCTGGAACAAACCCAAACTGCTGGCAACGCCGCACAATTTCAGCCCCCAAAGCGTCATTACCCACTCGCGTCACCACCCCCGCCATCGCGCCCAGCGCATGCGCGTGGTAGGCAAAATTGGCGGGCGCTCCGCCCATCTCTGCGCCAGCGGGCAACAAGTCCCAGAGGACTTCTCCCACGCCGACGATCAACGGACGGTCTCTTGTTGTCAGGGCCGGATTCATGGTTTCTCAGTCGTCACGCAGTCCAAGCCGAAATCAGGACTTCGCCCCTTGCGCCGCCGGGTTCGCGCCGATGACTTCAGCGCGAATTATGAACTTACCATCGCGCGGGGGAAACACCCCCAACACCAAGGCCTCGGCTGGCTGCACTTGCGCCGTGTAGCCATCAAAAGCCGGCGTCACGACTTGCCGATCAACACTGAAGCGCAGTCTGGCATAGTCGGGCGCTTGTGTGGGGTAAAGAACCAGCTTGCGCGGTGCAGGATCAGGGGCTGACAATTCAAGTTCCACCCAATCACCAATGGCTGTGGCTCGCCCCAAGACCTGGGTGCCATTACTCCATCGCTCCCCACCAAACGGTCTCCATATCCTGCGCAGTCACGGAAAAATCACCGGATTTCGCCAGCACCTTCATCGTCTCGCATTCGATCGCGCCGGGTCTCCGCGACGGCGCCGCGGCAGCGATCGCCTCCGCCAGCGTAGGCACAGGCAACGCCGCTTCGCGGGGTTGAGGCTTCACATTCGCCGTCGCGCCGGGCCTCGCATACCAATACGTCGTCGCGGCATAAGCCAGCTTCGTGGCCTTCCACGAAATCAACTCCAGATCAAACTGGAGGGAGCGGCGGAACGGAATTCCATCCAGATTCCGCGTGCGTGTGGCAGTGCTGTGACCTTGCGTCATCGCGTGATCAAGTCGCGGCTCGCCACAGAACGGTGTTTGATGAACCGGTTTCGGTGCGTAGGAGTAACCATAGTAGTCCTCCGTCCCAGTGCCGAGATGCGAGGGGAATGATTCTCCATCCACCCAGATTTTCTCATCGCCTTCGCCATACCAAGTGGCCACCGGATTGAACAAGGCCAAGGTATCGCCAACATAAACACCGCACCCGGTCAGTTTGATAAAGTTCCAATCGCGGTGCGGCGGTGTTTCCAGATTCGCTTCATGATGCCAGGTCGCGTGAAAGTGCATGGACCGCTCATCCCACGACCACGGTCCAACCTTCCCGCGCAGTTCGATGCGCACCGGCTCAGCGCCTAGATTGAGCAAGGCGATGCGAGCGGTTTTGTGATACGGCATTACCCAACGGCAAACCATCGTGCCATTGGTCTGAACCGTCCGATACCAGCTCTGCAGCGCATTCAGTCCCACCCCGCTGCCAAAAAATCGGCCACCGGGCACCAGACCGTCGGTTCGTCATCGCAATCCATTTTCACGATCAACGACCGCAACGCCCGCTCCGACAAAGCTGCCGGCACGCGCAGTTCGAGCTGGCGCACGGCCGCCGGCCCGGGCGGGAGTTCGAGTGAATGCGCGCCGCCCGCCATAATTTCTGTTTCCGTCGTAATGCGCTGCCCTTCAACTTCACCCGGTGGTGACAACAACACCTGATTCATGCGCTGAATCAGCGGCCGACACTCTTCCAAGGCGGCACGCGCAAACGTTCTCACCTCCATTACCGCCGCGTAAGTCCGATAGTTGATCTGGTAGTATCGCGAACCCTGCCCGGCTTCTTCCCAAGTGACCTTGCAATGTTTCGTGTACGGAATGGGTAGATAGAAATTGTTGCCGCCATTGCTGTCCGGTTGGTAGCCCGGATGCGGCTGAACCAAGGGTGAACCGAGGGCGAGATCGCCGCTGAGCAAATCGTAGGCGGGAAAAACCAGCGCGGGTTCGAATGCGCCATCCAGATAAACCCGCAGCGCGCCCTGCTTGTTTTTGTCCGTGGTCAGCCAGAAGCGCACGATACAACCCGGCCCGGCGGCATCCATCATCACGCGCTCTGTTCGCCCCTGGGTTTGCTCGGTGCGGAGGAACTGGTTTTGATCAGAGTTGGCAAACCACCCCGGTTGATTCGGAGCGACCGTGGCGCGGTCATAACTGCTGGCCTGGTGACAGGTGAATTCCGGCTGGGGCCACCGGGCCACCGCCGCGTAGTCCGTCAGCTCATGCAACAACGTCTTGATCGTGATCTCGGCGCGCGCGCCAGCCACTGGGAGCAGAGCCACCGCACAGGCCAAGATGAATTTGTGGGCAGATAAGAACATGAGAGGCTATCCGATGCCGAGCCGTTTCTGCACCAGTTCAAGCGGCACGCCTTTGGTTTCGATCACCATGGTTTTCACCCAGATGAGTTGCAATACCATCATGAAACAGAAAAACAGAAAGATGAACCCAGCGCGCGCCGGCTGATCATTCGCGCCGGAATACTTGACCATCAAGGGAAACGCCGTGGTGAGCAGCGCGGCAAAAATCCAGTGCGTGAAACTGCCCAAGGCCTGACCTTCGGCGCGATGCCGGTTCGGAAAAATCTCCGAGATGAGCACCCAGATCACGGCGCCCTGCCCCACCGCGTGCGCCGCGATGAAGCCAAAGATGCACACCGGCACAATGCTGTAATGCTGCGTGAAAAACGCCCACGCCGTCAGCCCCAACGAAATGATGTAGCCGAACGAACCGATATAAAGCAGCGTGCGCCGTCCGAGCTTATCGATCAGCCAGAGGCCGACAAAGGTGAAGATCAGATTGGTGATGCCAATGCCGACGGACTGCAACAAGGCCGCCTCCTGCTTCAAGCCCGTCAGTTCGAAAATGCGCGGGGCAAAATAGAGGATCGCATTGATCCCTGAGAGCTGATTGAAAAACGCGACCAGGAACGCGAGGCCGATCGGCACCCGCAAGCGCCAGGTCCAGAAGCGCGAGGTTGAGGTGCTGTCCGCTCGAGAGGTCGCCATCATCTCGTCGGCGTGAGCTTCGAGTTGCGCCAGGGACAACTCGGGTTCAATCAGCTTCAACACCTTGACTCCAGCCGCGCGGTCACCCTTGCGGCTGATCAACCAACGAGGACTTTCCGGAATGCCGAAGCACATTAACGCATAAACTAACGATGGAATCGCAGCGACCCCCAGCATCCAACGCCACGCATTCTCGCCGCCGATCTTGGCGATGATCGCATTCGAGAGAAAAGCGATGACAATGCCAAACACGATGTTGAATTGAAACATGCCGGCGAGCCGCCCGCGATATTTAGGAGGCGCGATTTCGGAGATGTAGAGAGAGTGCCGCAATGGTGGAAACTCCGATACCGACCCCACCAATGAACCGCGCGACAATGAACAGCCCCACGCCGTTGGCAAGACCACACCCCACGGCCGACAGGACATAAAGTACACCAATGAACAGCAGCGTCGGCTTCCGGCCGAACTTGTCCGAAGGCCAGCCCCCCAGCAGCGACCCCAGCACTGTCCCATAAAGCGCGGAGCCTAACGCCAGCCCGTGCATTCCGGGGCTGAGCCCCCAAAGCGCCTGAATTTTCTGTTCGGCCCCGGAGATGACGACCGTATCGAACCCAAAAAGAAACCCCGCCAAGGCCGAAGTGAGTGACCAAAAGAAAATACGCCCACTCATAACGCGGCTTTCCAGTCGAAGCCCAGCACGCCGGCTGGAGATGTTTCAGAGATGTTCATGCTTGATGGTTCTTTTACGACGCAGCCTTGTCCATATTCAAATTGCGAATCGCCATATCATTTCCAGGCGGATTTCAATTCATAAGTCTCCAAAAAGTGCAACTGTGCGGCGCCGCCCTTGGCGGAGATTGCCAGCGATTTGTTGTCCAACGCCACTATGACACCCATCGGCATATATAACTGGCCGTCATTGCCAAAGATGTCCACGGACGTCCGATCCACCAGCATGCGCAACCGAACCTTTCCATTCTCCAGTGGCAGGGCCGTAGTTTTGCCCAGACAGGAAAGGGTTTGCTGCTTTGTATCGTACGTCACGGCAACACCACGCAGATTAAAGCTGATTTCCTCGGCGGCGCCGGGCGTGAATTCCGCCAACACTTCGAGCAATTCCCCTTTCACCCCGGCCAGCGGATTCTCGCCCGGGTTGAGCACCTGCGATTTGATGACGTGCCTGTGGTCCCGCAACGTTGCCAACTCGAGGACCGGGTTGGCGCGAAGCCGCAATCCCTCGGACGTGTTGTGCAACGTGAGTTCAACCGGAAGCCCCATCATCTGATTGAACGGCATACCCCGGTGCAAATCGCCGTTTTCGGCCCCAGGGCACGAGAATGCGACGACCATCAACCGTCGGAATATCACTGTAGGTTTGCGACGCATACCAAGTGTTGCCGTGTTGCAGCGCCAGCGGCTTGGTTTCAGGAGTGAAGGTGGTGCCGTCGAATTTCCCAACCAGATACATCCCATTCGCCCCATAAAAAACCCACCGCGAGTTTAGCGGATCGCCCGCCACAGCGATCTCAAAAAAATCCGGACACTCACTATCACCAGGAAGCGTGACGTCACTCAACTTCTGCCACCGTTTGAGATCCGGCGAGGAGAACAGCGCATAATCACTTTTATCAAGGTAGAGCGCCATGACCCATTTTTTCCCGGGCGCGTACCAGACTACTTTGGGATCGCGGTTCTCGGCCGCGATGTGTGGGAGGACGGGATTGTTTTTGTATTTCGTCCAAGTGCGACCGCGGTCATTGCTGAAGGCAATTCCTTGCGTGAACGGTTTTCCAGCGGCAGTGAACATGGCAACCAATGGCTTTTCTTCACCAGTTTGAAAGCCGGTCGTATTGTTCCAATCCACCACCGCCGAGCCGGAAAACATCGTGCCGTGCTCGTCTGGATAAAGGGCCACCGGCAACTCTTCCCAATGCACCAGATCTTTACTGACCGCATGCCCCCAGTGCATGTTGCCCCAGCCCCATCCATACGGATTGTGCTGATAGAACAGGTGATACTCGCCCTGATAATACACCAATCCATTCGGATCATTCAGCCAGCCGCGGCGGGACGAGAAATGAAACTGCGGGCGGAGCGACTCCTGATAGAGATCCTGCTGTGCTTTGGGTTGGGCTGCTTGCTCCACCGCGCTCAAGGCCGCTGAATCTTCCGGCAGTTTGTTGACTTTAAGCGTGACGGTTTTGCCTTTGAACGGCGTCGCGTCCAGAAAAGCCCACCAATCGGGTTGGTCGTCCGCCAATTCGATATCGAACTCACGCTCTGCCTTCCCATCAACCCAAAGGCTCATGCGCCGCTTGGGTGCGCCGTTTTTCACGGGCAAATTCAGATAATCGTCCTGAACCTTGATCGTGCGCGTCATCTCCTTGGGGCCGCAGCTCCGATCAATTTCCAATCGGTCTGGATGATTTGATCCACGTTGATGTGCCCCCAAGTCCCGCCAGCTTGATCCACGATCTGGAGCGCGACCGACTGGTTCATAAATTCACTGACGTCCCAGCGCTGGGGCAACAATTGTTCGCTGCCACCCGACTGCGTGTTAGGGCCGGTGGCGGTGCGGACGACTTTGCCATCACGTAATAGATTGATGCAGGTCTTACCTTCCCATCCCCCGCCGCCAATCAGGAACTGGATGAACTTGCGCTTCACCTTGAATGGTGGCGACGTCAGCGTTCCGGTCGAGTTATCGCCTCCGTGGTAGGAGTTCACCAAGCCTCCGCCGCGAAATCCCTCCACCGGCATCTGGTCTGGCAAAGCTCCATTGACCGGACCAGCTCCAAATGCGGTGCCAGTGACAATCCACTTCCCATAGGTCGCGGCTTCGAAATCTGCGATAACGATGTCAGGCTCTTGGGCCTGAACAACGCCTAGCGCCAATACGGCCAGCACCGCAAGTGCGCCCGCCGTTGTTTTGGGTGAAGTGATTTGATTTAACATGGTGGCCATGATGCTCTCAATTTCGTCGCGTGTTAAGACTAACTAGGGCTGCAACCAAGCCGGCTTCAGCTTGGAAACCGCTAGGGAATGGAATGTCGCCGTCCCGCCGGTGCAGGACAGAGAAACAAGCGAGTTGCCAACCGGATTAGTGGCAGGCAACGGCATATAGACTTGGCCGTTGTTACCAAAAATCTCGACCGTGGCGCGATCCACAATCAGCTCCAGTTGAATGTTACCGCTAACTGGTGCAAGACTGCTGACGACGCCGCTACAGGAAACCTGCTGGGTAGTCGCATTATAGGTTACGGCGACACCTTGGAAAGTGAACGTAACAGTTTGCGCCGTGCCGGCCGAGAACAGCGCCTTCACGTGGAACAGCGTGCCGCGAATGCCCGCCAACGGATTGTTGCCAGGGCTCACGGTGAGATTCGTCCACAGGTAAGGGACTGAAATGTTGTTAGTGATTTCCACAATCGGCGTCGAGTGCAGCCGGACTCCGCTGGCAGTCGTGCGTAAGTTAAGTTCGGTCGGAAAATACATCATCTGGTTGAACGGCATCCCCGGCGTGGCCATCTGCGCCCACCCAATCCGGACGATGCGATCATCACCCGGCGACATTCTGGAAAAAGTCTGCGACGCGTAGAATCCCACTCCACTGTTGCCGGGCAACTTTGTAGTGCTTGGAATAAAAGTGAGTCCGTTAAACTGCCCAAGCTGATAGCCACTGCTAGCATCACACAACAACCACATCAGGTTATTCGTGTCACCGTCTACCGGCAGGGGAAAAATGTCCGGGCATTCAAAGTAACCGTTGATCTTGCTGCGATACGTCCAGTCCCGAAGATTGGTTGAGGAGTGGAATGTGATGCCATCGCCCCCCGTCGCGTTATAAAGCGCCATCACCCAGTAATTCGACGGCGCATACCACAACAGCCGCGGGTCGCGACCGTTGTGAACGATGACGGGATTGTTGGTGTAATCAATGAAAGTCAGTCCGCCATTGGTGCTGGAAGCGATGCACTCGCCCCGCCCCGTGCTAGTGAACGCGGCCACAATCACATCGTTTGTGCCGGACTTGAGGCCGCTGGTGTTATTCGTATCGACCACTGCGCTGCCGGAAAAAACCATATCGCCATAACTGTGCGGATAAATTCCTTCAGGCAAGATTTGTTTCCAATTCACCATGTCGGAACTCACGGCGTGCCCCCAGTGCATGTTGCCCCAACTCCAACCGTAAGGATTATGCTGATAATACAGGTGATACTGACCGTTGTAATAAAACATGCCGTTGGCATCGTTGAGCCAGCCGCGGGCGCTGGAAAAATGAAGCTGCGGTCGCAGCGTCTCCCGATACAGGTTCGTCGCCCCGACGATGCCGTTGCTTTGCACGATGGAACTCAGGCCGGTCGAGCCGGGGGTCAGGCTATTTATCGAAATGATTGCCGACTGATTTGAAAACGCAGACACATCGGCATACGCCCACCAGTCCGGCGCGCCATCAGCCAGTTCGATGTCGAAATCGCGCACCGCGTTTCCGCCGACGGTCACGGTTACGCGACGCATCGCCGCGCCATTCTTCACGGGGAAGTTCAGCAACGCATTCGTCAGCAGCAATGTTCGCGAGAGCGACGGGAAGGCCTCATCGGACAGCGTGACCTGATCCACGTTGATGTGTCCCCAACCGCCCGTCGCTGAATCAAATATCTGCACCTGCGCTGACTGACCGAGATAGACGCTAACGTCCCATTGCTGCGGTGTGAGGGCTTCGTTGTTCGCGCCGGTTGTGCTCTTCACCACCACGTTACTGATGATGAGATTCATGCCCACGACGCCCGGGTTGTTCCCGCCGCCGATGAGGAAGTTGAGAAATGGCTTGGTGATGACAAACAGCGGCGAGGTCAACGTGCCCGTTGTGGTATCGCCGCCGAGATAAGAGTTCACGAGCCCTGAGCCCACGTAGCCGCTGACTGGATTCTGGTTGGCCAATGTGCCCTGGGCTGGTCCGCTGCCGAATGCCCTTCCCGTAGCCACCCATGCGCCATAAGTCGACTGTTCAAAATCTGCGATGACGAGGTCTGTCGAAGCAGGCGCACTCCACACCGGTGAATTTGTGGCGCAATAGAAACGTTGGTCACCGGCGCTCATCTCCTCAAACTGCCCGATACCCAGGCTGGAAACCACCACGCCACCAATGTTTGTCCACGGCCCGACCACATTGGTCGCCGCTTGAACTTGATACGTGAAGTTCGGCGCGCCGGCCACTTGCAGTTGAGAAAGATTGTTCGCGCGTTGCGCCAGCCGCAGTTGCGCTGGCCTGGTGTTGCCGATGACATCCGCCCAAGCAACTCCAACCCGCACTTCGTCATGCGTCACCGTCCGACCATTTACATAAGCGGCCAATGAAATGCCATCGAAGGACAGGTCGGCGGCATTGGAGACGACGAGCGTCGGCGTGATGGGCTCGGTGGCGGAAGTGGGATTTCGATAAACAAAGACATCGTCGCTGCCAGTCTTGAAATCAATCCGCAGCACGTAAAAGTTTACGTTAGTATTGCCAGCCCCCAAATCGTAGTACGTCGAGCCACCGCCCGCTGGCGACTGAATGCGCAAGTGGACTTGAGCGTCGCCGGTGTCATTGCCAATGCCTCCCATGCGACCGCCGTCCCCGAGGTCGTTACGGTGCAGCTCGAATTCATAGAACAGCGTGGCGCCGTTCGGTTGTTGGAGAAAACTCAGGTAAACCGTTTTGCCATCAGCCCCGACATTGCCGTTGGCATCAAGGTATCCGCGCAGCCCGAATGTCCCCGTGGGCAGGCAATCCAGATAACGCCCTTTGCGACTTGCGTTGGAAACAAACAAAGCACCAACAGCGGAGTGAGTGTCATATCCAGCCGGGCTGTTGTTCCCGGCGGCCAAGTTGTAGGAAAGAATCTGGGATGCGCTGCCGCTGAGATTCACCCACGCGTTAGCCCAACCAAATCCACCGCCCGAACCGCCAACGTCACCAGTCATCGCCCCGTACCCAAAGCCTTCGTAAGCGAGCAAGCCACCAAAGTCAGTCGCGACCCTCACAACAGAACTGGTAACACTGCCGTAGGAATTACTGGCGACCAGCACATACAAACCGGCGGCAAACGCGTCGGCATTGCTGTGCCAATACATGGCGTTGGTCGCTCCGGGAACAACCACACCATCGCGATACCACTGCAACAACACAGGCGGTGTTCCAGCAATGGAAGTGCTGATGACGAGATTGCTGCTGGCTTCCATCGTGACCGTTTGTGGACTGGTGATCGCCACAGTAATTGGCAAAACCGTCAACCCGGCAGGCGAACTCACGGCGACGCCAAGAGCATTCGATGCGACCACGAAGTATGGCCCGGCGTCGTTGAACTGCACACTGGCCAATGAAAGAGTGGCGTTCGTCTTGCCCACCAAAGCCGTCGTGCCGAAATACCATTGGTAGTTCAAAGCCTGAACTGACTGCGCCAAAGCGGTCAGACTCACAGGTTGACCGGCGTAGCGCAATTGATTGGTTGGTTGCTGCACAAACAGCGGCGGCCCGCCCAACACATCACCCCATGTTTCGCCCAACCGAATCTCGTCGTGTTTGACGGTCGTCGTGCCGACAAAAGCCGCGAGGGAAATCCCGTCGAACGACATATCAGAAACGGACGCCATCGTCAGCACTGGCTCATTGTCCGCTTCGGCGCTTCCCAACGGATTGCGATAAACATAGACATCATCGTTGCCGGCTTTGAAATCAATCCGCAGCACGTAGAAATTGACGTTCGTGTTGCCCAACCCCAGCGGGGTCTGTTTGGCATTCGGGGCGCGAAGATTGACCGTGGTTGAATTGAAGTCGTTGCCGATGCCGGCAATCCGGCCAGGGTCTCCGAGATCGCTGCGATGAAATTCAAATTCGTAAAACAACGTCGCGCCATTCGGCTGTTGGAGGAAACTCACGTAAAGAGTTTTTCCATCGGCCCCAATACGACCATTGCTATCCACATAACCACGCGATCCAAAATTGCCATTGGCGGCACGATCCAAGAAGCGCCCGGCGCGCCGGGCGTTGCCAACAAAGGCGCTGTTGCCAAGCGAGCGGGCATCGAAGCCGGCGGTCCCTTGATTTCCCAAAGCGAGATTGTTGCTGATCACCACCCCGCCGCCCCCCGCCACGTTAACCCAACTATTGCTCCAGCCGACACCACCGTTCAGGCCGCCCAAACTGGGACTGCCGAACGCGGAGTAACTAAATCCTTCGTAACCCAAGAGTTCAGCGCGGCTGGACGCAGGCAGCAAACTGCCGGCACAGACAACCATCCATAACAACCGCAACAACATGATGTTTACCTCTTGGCTCCGAGTCCGACTTGTTTGAACAAGAGTTGCCGGAGTCCAACCACTCCGGCAACTCTTCGTGTTAACCAACTAACCAACCAAACCATTCAAGGCGTAACCGTCCGATAGAACGCCTGACCCACCGGCGGATTCGCGTCCTCGTATTCAATGAACGCGTTAGCCGGGCCGACCACAGTCGTAAGATCCGTCCACGGCCCTGTCACGACAGTGGCACGTTGAATCCGGTACGAATTCCCGGGCGTGCAAGCGAACTGAACCTTGTAGCCGTTCGTGGTTTTCGTTGGCGGCAACAGATTGGAAACCGCCAATCCCATAGCATCCGCCCAAGTGGCGCCCACCCGAATTTCGTCATGCTTCACCGTTGTTGATCCAACAAACGCGCCAACCGAAAGTCCCCCGAACGACAGGTCTGCGACGTTCGAGACGGTCAGCGTCGAAGTGAGCGGCTCAGTCGTGCTGGTGGGATTGCGATAGACGAACACATCATCGTTGCCCGCCTTGAAGTCAATGCGAACGATGTAGAAGTTCACAGCCGTCGTGCCTGCCCCCAGCGAACGGTTATTCACGTTGTTTGGAGCACGGAGATTGACGTTGTTGCCACCCGCATCATTACCGACCCCGGCAATCCGCCCCGGATCGCCCAGATCACCGCGATGGAGCTCGAACTCGTAATACAAGTCAGTGGTGTTCGGCTGTTGCAGGAAGCCGATGTAGATCGTCTTGCCATTCGCACCGAGGTTGCCACTGCCATTCACGAAGCCTTGCTTGAACAGTTCAGTGCCACTGGAAAGATCCAAGTTGCGACCCGCACGGCTGAATCCCAAGACCTCGATGCAATTGCCGATGGAGCGCGAATCAAAGCCCGCCGGAGTGCTAACACCTCCGACCAAGTTGCCCAAGGTGACATTGACATTGGCATTGTTAACCAAGCTCCAACCGCCGCTCCAACCATGACCGCCATTCTGGCTGCCATCGATCAACACCGAATCCGGATAGTCAAACCCATCATAGACGAAAAGGTTGTTGTTCACCCCGTAAACAGTGAGCGAAACCACGCTGCTGGTCACCGAGCCTGAAGTGCCAGTCGCCACGACAAACATGTTTCCAGCATTCGTGATCTGCACATTGGATACAGTGAGGTTGCTGCTGTTCGCCCCCACGATCGGGTTGCCATTCAGATACCACTGGAAGGTGGCCGAGCCTCCGGTGACCGCGCTGGTGAAGCTAGCCGACTGATGGTAATTGCCGTTCAAATATATCGTCTGACTCTGCGGCTGCACAGTGAACACCAGTCCGGCCACTTGCAAATCGCCGGCGCCGGTGATGAACCCAGGGAGGTTCGCGGCATTATAGACCCCGACGGGCAACGCCACGCCATTGGTATAGAGTTTGCCCACGAGGTAGGTGCCGGAGTAGTTCAAATTGAACATCGCGCCAGTGACGATGCGGAACGCACTTGGACTCGATCCGGCGGTGTCTAATTGCAATGTGCCACTATTAATGACCGTGTCACCCGTGTAGGTGTTCGCGCCCGAGAGTTCCAACGTGCCGGAACCAGTGAGCGTCAAACCGCCGGCGCCGGACAGTGCCCCCGAAAGTGCGATGGTGTTACCCGCAGGATCGAAAGCGACGGAACCATTGAGACCCGTGAGTTTCAGGTTCAATGAAGACGACCAGCTTGCGGAGGCCGCGATGGTACCACCACCGAGATTGACTTCGTAGACGCTGCCGGGAAATGCAGTGATGCCGCCAGCGCCAATCGAGATACTGCCACCGCTGAGGTTATAGATGCCGTAGCCTTGCGTGAAGAACGGGCTGAAACGCAGCTCGCCCACATTGTTGATCGCGCCGCTGACCTGATTGACCACACCGGTGATGATCGTGTTCGCGCCGAGCGCAATGCCCAACGTATAGCCACTCATGTCCAGCACCCCGCCGTTCATCTGATAGACGCCGCGCGTGGCTGGATTGCCGGACGCACCGACAAACATATACGCCTGATTCCCCGGGTTGAAGGTGAAGTTCCCGCCATTTTGGATGATGGTCCCTTTCCGCCGTCGCGACCGATGAC
Source organism: Verrucomicrobiota bacterium (assembly GCA_049840435.1). Lineage (GTDB taxonomy): Bacteria > Verrucomicrobiota > Verrucomicrobiia > Limisphaerales > JADLHS01 > JADLHS01. Next base: position 189,837 of record JASGKY010000025.1, read on the forward strand.
CCCGGCATCCCCGAAACTCCCATTCACTGTGAGCGTCGCTCCTGGCTGGATCACCACCGCGCTATTGAAGGCGGTGTTTGCATCCGCCAGTAAGAAGCGGCTGCCCCCACCAGTCCCGGTGATCATGACATTACCCGTAATGACATTCGTGCCGTGATTGAAGTAGCTGCTGGAGAACCCAGCCGTGCCCCCAAACGTCAATGTGCCCTGCCCCACTTTAGTCAGAACATTTCCAGAAGTGATATTGCCACCGAGCGTCAGGTTGCCATTGGCGGGCGTATCAATGGTCTGATTGCCGGCCCAAGTCATGCCTAGATTGATGGTCTGAGTGACCGGTGCGGCAGGATTTCCATTGAAAGCAATTCCGCCACTCATCGTGATGTCATTGCCATTCAGAACGAACGCTCCAGCCGCGGCATCAAATGTGATGCTGCTGGCCGTAATGCCAGCGAGGTCGTTGTTGTTGGCCAGCCGAGTGGTACCGGCAAAGGTTAAACCGATGGGAAAAACTGGTGCCGAATTTTGATCCCAGTTGGGCCCGGTACTCCAATTGTTATTTGCGCCGCCGCCATCCCAAACGCCTGTGCTAATGCCGCTGGTGACTTGCAAATCCCCACTACCGGCAATGAATCCGGGCAAGTTACCCGCGTTGTAAGTTCCGACCGGCAGCGCGACACCATTGGTATAGAAAGCCGCCGCGACGCGCGTGCCGCTGAAATTCAGGTTCAACACCGCACCATTAGCGAGGCGTAACGCCCCAAAGCCGGTGCCGGTAACATCATATTGCAATGTGCTGCCCGCCGTGACGATGGTGTCACCTGTATAAGCAGTCACCCCGGAAAGTTCCAGAATCCCCGCGCCAGCCACAGTCAAGCCGCCCGCACCGGAGAGATTGCCCGAAAGCAGCACGATGTTGCCCGCAGGATTGAAAGTAACGGGACCGTTAACGCCCGTCAGATTCATGTTCACAGCTGCAGACCAGCTGGTGATAGCGGCAACAGTACCGCCACCGAGGTTGACCTCATAGACGCTGCCGGGGAATGCCGTGATCCCGCCAGAACCAATTGAGATGCTCCCACCGCTGAGATTATAGATGCCATATCCCTGCGTGAAGAACGGGCTGAAACGCAGCTCGCCCACGTTGTTAATCGCGCCGCTGACCTGATTGACCACGCCAGTAATCACGGTATTCGCCCGAGCGCGATGCCCAGAACTTTGCCGTTCATGTCGAGCACGCCGCCGTTCATCTGGTAGGTCGCACGTGTGTTGGGATTTCCCGAGACCCCCACAAACAGGAATTCATGCGCACCGTCATTGATATTGAAGCTGAACGTCCCGCCGTTTTGAATCACGGTGGCTACGCCGCCATCACGCCCCAGCACAGCGGCATCTTGAAAGCGCCAGCGACACTCAAATTGGCACCACTCTCAATGATCAAGGTTGCCTTGCGATTGATGTTCGCATCCGCCAAGAAGAAAGAAAGGAGCTACCCCCGATCCCGTTAATAGCAGTGGTGCCGGTAATGCGATTCGTCCCACCATTAACAACCATCCCTTTCAACGAATTGTTTCCGCCCAAAGTCAGGATGCCGGCATTGCCCGCGCTTGTCTGCGTCAATTCACTGCCCGCGCCTGTGATGTTGCCATTGATCACGATGTTTCCATTGGTGCGGGTGTCCACAGTGAAATTTGCGACCGGCGTCAACGGGAGGTTGATGGTCTGCGTGATCAGCGCTGCCGGATTGGCGTTGAACGAGATATTACCATTCAATCCTAGACTGTTGCCGTTCAAAGCAAACGTGCCTGCGGTTGAATTGAACGTGATGCTTTGCGCACTGATGCTGGAAAGATCGTTGGTGTTGGAAAGCCGGGTGTTACCATCAAACGTCAACGCAATCGGGAAAACTGGAACGATATTATTATCCCAGTTGGCTGCCGTGCTCCAGTTGTTGTTTGCACCGCCGCCATCCCAGTTCCCCGCGCTGTAAGCGGCAGGGCTGACAACATCCGCCCAGGTTTCTCCAACCCGCACTTCATCATGCGCCACCGTCCGGCCATTGTTAAACGCCCCAAATGAAAGCCCATCAAACGACATATCGGCGGCATTTGAAACCACCAGTGTTGGCGTCAACGGTTCGGTGGCGGAAGTCGGATTGCGATAGACGAACACGTCATCGTTGCCGGCCTTGAAGTCAATGCGCACCACGTAAAAATTCACGCCAGTATCGCCAGCGCCGATCAACGTATGCGTTCCATTCGGAGACCGCAGATTTACATTGTTGCCCCCCTGATCATTGCCGATGCCGCCGATGCGGCCGGGGTCACCTAGATTATCCCGGTGAAACTCGAATTCGTAATAAGCACTCGTGCCGTTGGGCTGCTGCATGAAGCTGAGATAAATTGTTTTGCCGTCCGCCCCGACGTTACTGTTGCCATCCAAATATCCCGCCAGTCCGAATGAACCACCCGCCGAGACGTCCACCCGCCTTCCGGTGCGAGTGTTGTTGGGGGTGGAAGCCGAATTCCCAGCGGAGAGAGAATCGTAGCCGGTTGGTGCGTTGGCGACGGCCACCAAGCTGCTGGCCTGCACACTCGATGCACCATTGTTCACGCCTTGCCATGCTCCGCCCCAACCAAAGCCACCGCCCAAGCCGGTCAGATTGGCGCTGCCGGTCGCGTAATTGAAACCTTCATACGCGAGCAAGGAGGCTTTAGCAGTTTGTGACGAAATTAGACATGCGCCGGCCAGCGCCGTAATTGATAGTAGTCGGCTCGCGGACCAACTACTCGGATTGTCATTCTTCTTTAGACTCGAATTTTTGTTCATACGGTTGTTTGGTTGTACTGAGGTTGGGCGTTGGAAAATCGGATCACTTGTCCCCGGCGCGTTTCAACGGATCCCAATAGCGTGAGTTGATTAGTCCGCCATTGCCACCGCTGGCGGGATCGGCCTGAGGATTGATGTCAGCATCCTTGCGTGCTTCTGAGTGGCCATCCAAAAACACAACGGTGCCGCGTTTGTTATGGCGGGAAGTATCCACTCCTTCAAATTTCTTGCTCGTGCTGGCCACCGAATTCATGCACGCCGTCGGCCACCAACAGGACGAACTCCAATAGCCACTGCCTCCCACGACATACGGGCCGCTATCCGCAAACACCAAGGTATCCACCGGCGACTTGGCTTGAGTAGATTTGAACCACCAGGCGGCCGTAAACGTCACGCCTCCGACGACCGCGGATTGGCCCGGCTGTGAATACAATCCTAGGAAGAATGAGTTGTAACCGTAGCCGACCATGTCGCGATTGAAGGCCCAAGTCCACGGCGTCCCATCGGGAAGCTTGGTCGCAGAGTTGATGCTGGGACAGTGGAAGAGATTGGATTTGCCTCCACCATAACTGACAATCATCGGCCCCCACCAATCAATGCCGTTGGCTGGATCGTTGTCGCGATGGGCGGGAAACACATCGTTGTTGTCCTGCACATACAGAGCATTGAACAACCCCACCTGCCGCAAATTATTCAGACAGGAAATGGCGTGAGCCTTTTGCTTCGCCTTGCTCAAAGCGGGCAAAAGCATGGCCGCCAGAACTGCAATGATGGCTATGACCACCAATAGCTCGATCAAAGTGAACGCGTTTCGGTTGCTCGCCTTCGCCCAGCGCGGCATCAGACGACAATATTCCGTTTTGCGCTCAATCGCGGGATTCATTGCCGCAACCTTATCCACCGAGTGACTGCCTCACCAATATCTGTCTAGACCAATTCAGCAATAGTTGCTATGACTGCTTTAAATCTGGTCACTACTAATTTTAGGACTGCCATGGCAACAAAACCGAAGCACACCGAAATCAGCGCGCAGATCGAAACCGACATCGCCGCGGGCAAGTATGCTGCGGGTGGTCGTTTGCCCAGCGAGGTTCAGATGGTCAAACAATTCTCCGTGTCTCGCCCAACCATCGGCCGCGCTTTGCGGGATCTGGAGGCCAAAGGATTGATTGAGCGCCGCGCCGGTTCAGGCACCTACGTTCGCTCCACTCGCGCCCAGTCAGCCACGGCGCGCATCTTTGGGTTGCTGGTACCGGGACTCGGCACGACGGAAATCTTTCAGATCATTTGCGGAGAAATCGCGAGCCTCGCCCGCGTCAACAATTATGGTCTGCTCTGGGGCGGCTCTACCCATCCCAACGAGGATCAGGACGACAGCTTGGAACATGCAGAGGAACTGTGTCAGCAATTCATTGCCCGCAAAATCAGCGGCGTGTTCTTTGCTCCCGCCGAACTGACTCAAGGTCAGGAACAGGCTAATCGACGGCTGGCCGAATCGCTGCGCGGTGCCGGTATTGCCGTTGTGCTGCTGGATCGCGATCTCATGGAATTCCCCAAGCGCAGCGATTTTGACTTGGTCAGTTTGGACAATATGGCGGGTGGCTATCTGGTCGCAGAACATCTCATCAAATTGGGATGCCGCAATCTTCACTTCGTGGCACGCCCCCTTTCCGCCGCCACGGTGGACGCCCGTATCGCCGGCGTCCGTGAAGCACTGGCGCGAAAGGGAATTGAGCCTGCTCCAGGCTGGCTGCGAACCGGCGACCCCGCCGACATGAAATTTGTCCGCCACCTGATGGCCGGCAAACAAGCAGATGCGATCATTTGTGCCAACGACTACACCGCTGCCGTGCTCATGCGCTCGTTCCAATCCCAAGGCGTTCAAGTGCCACGCGACATCCGAGTGGTCGGCTTCGACGATGTAAAATATGCCACCTTGGTTTCCCCACCGTTGACCACCGTCCACCAACCTTGTCGGGATATTGCGGTAACCGCCTTTCGAATCATGCTGGAACGATTGAAGGAGCCGACCTTGCCAGCAAAAACCATTTACCTGTCTCCACATCTAGTCGTTCGTGAATCTTGTGGGGCTTACTTGCCTCGGACCAAAGAAAAGCCGGCGGCAGTTTGAACTGCGCTTCCAACCCTACGCTGGCGGCGCTGTTGATATTAGCGCGCGAAAACGGTTGGCGCCTTGCCGCTCACATAAAGTTTAAATCCGAAACGCGGCGCGCCGGAATTACTACCCGAGTGCCAACCGAGGGCTGTTTAAGACTGTCCAGCAACTGCAAAACCCGGCCAAGCCCAGCTTCGCTTCATCCAAATTCGTCATTCCATTCATAGCGAGCGCACCTTTCGCCCGCGATAGCGCAATTCACCCATTCGAGTGATGGACGCGTCGGTCGCACCTCCGTAAGGTCGCGCCGGCATTTCCTGATGCCTCGTGAGGAGAACCAAACCCCGACGTGAAATTATGAAGCTGAACTCTACCCTGACTCCGTTGTTATCCCTGCTCTTGATCCTGTCCACGGCCCACGGCGCGCGCCGCCAGCATCACGCTGACGAACACCGACGCCTTGGGCGCAACGTCCTTCGATGCGAAGGGCAACTGGAATGCCGCCACAGCTCCCGCGGCGGGAAATAATTACTTCACGGCCACGTATGGCCTGCGCACACCGCCGACCACCGCGAATTATGTTTTTGCTGGCGACTCATTGACCTTCCAACCTCCGACGACGAGCGGTTACAGCGTGCTCGTCAAAAGCCTCGTCGCCGCGGGCGCGACCTGGAGCATGACCATCAACAATCTTACCAACGCCGGTGGTTTGCTGCGCAGCGGCGGCAACACCGGTTCGACCACCATTCTCACCGGCAACGTGTTCGCCGTGACCGCCAACTCAACCTTGCTGGCGGACCAATGCAGTTGGGTGATCAATTCCCCGCTCGCCGGCAGTGGTATTCTCACGAACAATTATCTCAACAGCCAGCTCATCACTTACGGCGCGAATAACTCCGCTTTCACCGGATCACTTTGGTTCGGCACTGGCGCTGGCGTCATCTTCGCGCATCCACTCAGCGCGCCCGGCAATCCCGTCACGCCGACACCTGGCCAGATCACCACGACGGCGGCCATGACGATCCAAGACACCGCCGGCATCACGCTCACCAACGCCAATGGCGGCATCACCCTCGGCGGCAATCTCACGCTCGCCACCGTCAACGCTGGTAGCAACACGACGATTGGCGTGAGCATCTCGGATAACAGCAGCGGTTTCAGCGTCACGAAGAACGGCGCTGGCACGTTGACATTTTCCGGCAGCAACTATTTCAGCGGCGGCCTGACCCTCGGTGGTTTCTACGCGGGTTCGACGTTCCGGATTGGAAATTCCAACGCCGTGGGCACCGGTCCGATCACCATCACCGGCGGCAACAATCTCCTGCTCGACAACGTCAGCAGCAGCGCGATGACCTTGCCGAACAATAACGCCCAGACTTGGAACAGCAGCTTCGGCTTCATCGGCACGCGCAGTCTCGATATGGGCAATGGCTCGGTTTCGCTGGGCAGCAGCGTGACCGTCACGGTTTCCAACAACACCCTTACGGTTGGCTCGGTGTACAAAAATGTTTACGGTTACGGGCTGACAAAAGCCGGCGCCGGCACGTTGACTTTGAACGGCGGCGGTTACTACAACGGCACAACCGCCATCAGCAACGGCGTGCTTGCCCTCGCCAGCAGCGGCGCTCCGCTCTACAGCACGAACATCTTCATCGCCTCGAATGCCACGTTGAACGTCACCGCCGCTGGCGGCTTGACGCTCCTTGCCAATCAGATGCTCAGCGGCAGTGGCACGGTGTTGGGTGCGCTCACGGACAACAGCAGTGCGATTCTCGCACCGGGCGGCAGCAGTTTTGGCACGCTGACGATCACAGGTGGTCTGACATTGAATGGCGCGGGCACATTGAATTTTGATTTGTCGAGCAGCTTGACGCCGGGCGCAGAACGAATGATCTGATCGTTGTTTCCGGCTTGCTCAGTCTCCCGGGCGGCACGACTACAGTGAACATCTCCGGCTTGCCCAGCACCGGCACTTACACGCTCATCCAATACGGCTCGTTCTCCGGCGACCTCGCCACGCTCGCCGTGCCAACCGGTTATGTGGTCACGAACAACACAGCCACCAAGACGATCCAACTCATCAAGACACGCGCCCCCGCTGCGCTGACGTGGCAAGGCGATGGCTCCGGCAACGTCTGGGACACGGGCACGACCGCCAACTGGCTGCAAGCCGGCACGAATCAAATCTTCAGCACCGGCGACTCGGTGACTTTCAATGACAGCGGCAGCACTGCGCCCGCCATCACCTTGTCCGGCACAATTCAACCCGCCGCCACCGCGGTGACCGGCAGCCAATCGTATGATTTCACTGGCAGCGGCATCAGCTCCGGCACTCTGACCAAGAGCGGCAGCGGCACGCTCATTCTGGAAAACAACAACACCTACAGCGGCGCGACCATCATCAGCGGCGGTGCGGTGCAGGTCGGCAATCTCAGCGGAGCCAGCGGCGGCACTGCTGGCAGTTTGGGCAGCGGCGTGGTCACCAACAATGCCAGCCTTGTTTATTCGCGAGCGGACGCCGCGACGCTGGCGACTCCGATTTATGGCAGCGGCACGGTGACGATCAGCTCCGGGACGATTGCCGCGCCCGGCTCGAATTATTACTCCGGCACAACCTTCATCAATGGCGGCATCGGATTGCTGCAAAACAGCGCGGGCTTCGGCGACACCAACGGCGGCATCACCGTGGCAAGCGGTGGGCAGCTTTACATGGTGGCAAACGTGGACGTCGGCCCGAAAGCGTTGATGCTGGCCGGCATTGGCCCGGACGGGAACGGCGCGTTGCGCAAAGGCTTCGCCGGCCCGACGACCTTCTACGGTCCAGTCACGTTGACGGCGGACACGCTGTTGAACGTGGACGGCGGCGCGACGTTAACCTTCGCCCATACAAATGGCGTCAATGGCGTCAGTGCGAATGCCAACCTCACCTTCGCGGGCGGCGGCACGGGCGTCATTCCCAACCCGCTCGCGCTTGGCTCCGGCGGACTCACCGTCAGCGGCGGCACGTGGACGATTGCGCCCAGCAACAACTTCTCTGGGTTAACCACGATCAACGGCGGCACACTGCGGATCTCCGGCGCAAAATCGCTCGGCCTCGTGCCCGCAGTCTTCAACCCCAGCCAGGTGACGATGAACGGCGGCGCGTTCGGTGCGTCCACCAACGTCACATTAAATGATGGCAAGATCGGTATCACCATCAACGGCAACAGTTCACTCTCTATCCCCACTGGTGTGACGCTGACGATTTCCAACGAGATCAGTGGCGCGGCGAATCTGACCAAGGTCGGCGCAGGCACGGTGGTTCTCGCCGGCAGCAACAGTTTCTCCGGCCAGCTCTACATTGATACGTTCATCAATTACCTCGACGGCTCGGACGGCATGACCGTGATCGCCAACACCGCCGCTCTTGCCAACGTTCCGGCGGTGCTCGGTACGCCTTACATCTTTATGAACAACAACACCGCGGCGAGTTCCACGCTCGGCCTGGATGGCAGCACGGGCAGCGTGAACATTGCTCCCGACATCTTCCTGCGCGGTCGCGGCGTGGCCGTCGCCAACATCCGCAATCTCGCGGGCAATAACACGGTCTCCGGCGGCATTACAATCTCCACCGGCGGCGGGATGTATATCCAGTCAGACATCGGCACGTTGACGCTGGTGCAACCGTTCCCCTACATCGGCGACGCCGCCATCGGCTCGGCACGCAGCCTGACCTTCACCGGCGCGGGCAACATCGTGCTGCCCGGCGGCATCCAGAACGCCAACGGTTTCGCTGTCAATGTCACCAAGACCGGCACGGGGGCATTGGTTCTGACTGGCACGAACAGCAGCACCGGCACCACGACTGTCAGTGGCGGCTTGTTCACGGGCACGGGACTGGTTCTTGGCGCGGTGAGCGTTCCGGCGGGCGGTAGCATCGGCGCGGGCAACACCAATAGCATCGGCACGCTCACCATCTCGAACAGCCTGACGCTCGCTGGAACGACCTTGGTCAAGTTGCACAAGACGGCGACGACGAACGACAAATTCGCCGGCCTGACCAGTGTCACTTACGGCGGAGCGTTAGTGGTGACGAATTTCGGCGGCACGTTGAACATCGGCGACACGTTCCCGCTGTTCACGGCCAGCGCAACTTCAAGCAACTTCACCAGCATTGTGAACCAGACTGGCAACAGCAGCATCGGGTTCACCTTCAACCCGACTACGGGCGTGTTAAGCGTCGTGACCGGTGTTCCGAGCACGCCCACGAATCTGACCTACAACGTCACGGGCAACACGATCAGCTTGAGTTGGCCGGCGAATTATCTCGGCTGGGTGCTCCAGACGCAGACCAACGCGCTGAGCATTGGGCTGAATACGAATTGGTATGACTGGCCGGGCTCGGCCTCGGTGACGGCGACCAACATCGCGATCAATCCCGCCAGCCCGACAGTGTTCTTCCGGTTGCGTTATCCGTAAGCTTGGTTCTGCAGCACTCGTGCGAAGCGATTCGGGCGGGCGAAAGAAGTTGGGAAAAACCAGACCTCGCGGGGAGCAATGCCTCTCGCGGGGTCTGCCTTATTTTCAGGATCTTCTGCTAGTTGAAGTGACTAGACAGACAACCGGCGCAAATTCATCCAGAGTATGACGCGGGGTCAAAAATTGATATTGCGCAACACCAGCACGACGAGCGTCGCGATTACCATCATTCCGGCGGGCATGAATTTCTTGGTCTTCGCGAGCCGAATGCTAAACACGATCAACAGAACAGCGAGCAAGACATTGGTAGCGCCACGGCGGAAACCAGCGGCAAACAGATCCGGAATCGCCAGCAAGATGAGCGCAACCGCGAAGGCGCTGGCCATTTGCAAAGAGACTTTGCTGCCCGCTTTCAAAAAGCCGATGAGTCCACCAACCACCAACAGGACGATGTAAATCCACAAGACAGTATTTTGCACGGCGCGCAGCCTGCCTCAACCGGCCATCACGTCCAAGCTCAGAATTTCTCCTGGCTCACACTCGGCCACGACTTCCATCGGGCGACAGCAGACTTCACAATCCGTCGTGAAGCGGTTCGTGCCCATGCTTGTGTCCACCACGATCTCGAAGCGCTGACCACAGAACGGACATTGGATAGTTTCGGAAACTTCCACGGGCTTACCCTACGCCGAATGAAGCGAAGTGCCAAAGGAGAAAATCGGCTTCACCCCAACGCGCGCTCCAGCGGAAACTGCCGGCGTTCCAGTTTCCGGTGCAAGGCCCGGTTCAGATAGGCGGCCACGATGAGTTGAAAAAACCACGTCGGTCGGCCCAACTCCTCGTCGAAACCAGCGTGCGCAACCACCGCTTGGGCGATTGATGACAACAGGAGTGGCAACACCATCGCGAACCCGATTGTCAGCAACAAGCCCACGAGAAAATGCCGGCACCGCACGGAAAAATACAACCCGATCACCGGAAGCACCCAGAACATCACGCCAAACGACCAGATATTGCCATAGCCCCAATCTGAGCCGGAAAAATAAAGCCCGCGCATCAGCAGCATAAAATACAGCCAGATGCCAAGCAACGTCACGATGGACGGCAAAAATTGCCCCCATAACCCACGCAATCGCCCGTTGATGATCTGACGCGCAGATAGCGGCGACACCAATAGCAGTTCCAACACGCCGGTTTCGCGTTCACGTCGGAAACTCCCCGCCGCCGTCACCGCCATGCTCAGTGCCAACAGCCAACCCACGGCCAGTTGGATGCCAGCGGAGTTGTGGAAAAAGTTGTTGTCCGTCAACGCCACGCTGTAGAGCGAAATGATGATGGCAAACCACGACCAAGTGACCATGCGTCCGCTCCACTGTCGCTGTTCGAGCCAGCCGATCGGATTCCGCTCCAGCTTGCGTTGCATCCAGCGCTGTAAAAATCCTTTCCAAAGCACCGGCCGGAAGAAGACGCGCTCCATTTTTTCTACACGCGCAGACGGCGGTTGATCCCGCCACACGCGACGCAGACAATTCGCGGCAAACACCACGGCAAACACCAGCACTGCCACCGACACCGCCGCCGCAAAACCAACGGCAGTGACAAGCTGTGGCAGCTTGAACATGCGCAACACATGGCTGAAATCCCCCGACGGCATCGCCACCACCCAGAACCCGACAAAAAAGTCGTAGGTGGATTGCTTGTAGCCCGTGTTCCAAGTCGTGGCAGAGTTGAGCCCCAACCCTGCCCCAACCAGCCACGGAAATCCAATGAACCCAAAGCACGCAAATAACATCGTGAAGGCCATGGCGCGATTGTTGTTCTTTGCCAACGCTGACGCCACCAACGCCGCCGCCAGACACCAGCAGATTGCAGCGGCATAGATGACCACAGACAAGGCGGCCTGCTGCCACACGACGCCACCGAGCAGAAAGGGAATCGTCAGCACCGGCACGATGGCCACGATCAAAGTCGTCGCCCGCAACCCATGCACGAAGCCTTTAGCGATGACGATGTGCGGCGGGCGCAATGGCGTGAGAAAAAGCAGGCCAAGCGTGCCTTCGCGACGCTCCCGGCTGATGCAATCGGCCGCGCCCAACGGCACCAGCAACCAGAGCGCGAAATACGTCATCAGATGCAACCGGCCATAGAGCACGCCGCCCACATTGGGTTCAAACGCACTTTCATCCATGAACCACACCCCGCCGACCAGCAATGTCAGCACCCCCAGCCCGCGCAGCCAGTAAGTGAATGCCTGCCGCGATTGCGCGCGGAGTTCCCGCGAGATGACAGGCAGGACGTTCATGTCGACTCCATTGCAGTGGCTGCTTCAGCCTGATTCGGCGTCTCACGCACCTTCACATTGCCCAACGCAACGACCGAGCGGAATTGGCGGTGCAACTTTCGTAAGGTAGGCAGCGCGAGACAGACGTTCATAACAAAACAAAGAATAAACCAGATGACCATAATCCCAGCCACCGCCCCCATCCCACCGCCCCCCATAACGAGAATGAAGAAGAACGCCCCCAACAACCAAGGCGGTAACAGCACCCGCATTACAGTTGCCATGAACGCGTGCGCGTAGTTCTTTTTGACCAAGGCCATCCACATGCCAACGTTCATGATCGCGCACCCGTCGACAAAGAGCAGCACCGCCCCACCAGCCATCGTCAGGGTCACCCAAGCGGCAAATTCGACATTATTCTGAAAAACATCCGCCTGCACCGTGAAGAGAATCACCGCCAGATTCATGACCGTCAGAATCACCACCCACTTGCGGAAAGAATACCAGATGCCGCGCAACTGAGCCGTGACGATGCTTTCCACCGACAAGGGTGAAACGAGCAGCAACTCCAGCGTCCCGTTATGCCGGTCCTCACTTAACAACCGACTCGCCTCCGCCGCCACGAGACATTTGACGATTAAGTGCAGACAATAAGTAATGCCGAGGGCCACCACGGTCGCGGTTCGTTGCGTTGGATTACTGCCCATCCCCACCTGCAGAAGTGAAAAAACCCAGAAGGGCAAAAGAACGATGAATGCCGTCCCCACCATCCGCCTCGGACGACTGTCTCGAGTGGTAAGCCAGAACAAAGGCCGGTGGTCCCGCCAGCTCCGGCGTCGTGCGGCAGTCTGTGTGGAAAGCGGCCGCGGCTGAAACACCTCCGCCCGGATTGCCCGGCTCTGCTTGTGGTCCTGCCAAGAATTCGGCAACACCCAACTGGCCACCGCCAGACCAGCAGTGCCGAGTCCTAGGAACATCAGGATGCAATTCCAAAAGCCAGCCGCTCCCGGTGTCGTTGAATAAGCGTCGTACCACGCCAACCGGAAGGCATACGGCGGGCAACCCCATAGCAAAAACTCAGTTGCTGTCCCCGCGCCGTTGGCATTTCGCCCCACCGCCAACCACCACAAGATGGGAATCAACCCACCCATCGTGGCGAGCAGCACGATCGTCCCCCCCATCGCCACGCGAGCATCGCGGCTGAAGCTGGAAACCAGCATTCCCACCGCCAGCGAAAAATAAAGCGTCGCCACCAACACCAACGTCACTCGCCAAAATTCCCCCCACATTATGCCTCCCAGCAAAAACGTCAGCGCCAAAACCGGCACGACGGCCAGAAAGGTGTAGAACGACTGGAGCGAGGTGGAAGCCAGTTTCCCAAGCACGACATCGTAACCCTTGAGGTCGGTCAGAAACATCAACCCCAATGTGCCCTCGCGGCGTTCCCGGCTGAGACAATCCGCAGTCTGAAAAACGCCCGCCAGCATCACGAAGCCCAGACTGGAAAAGCCAACGATGAGAAAAAGCAGGTGGGCACGCGCTTCGGGAGCATTGCGGCCTCCCATCAGCATCAGGAACACCCAAAGGCCCATAACCACGCCCGCCGCCACCCAGCGCGCCCGATGTGTCGCTGGCTGCCGCGCCTGCACCTGCAACTCCCGCGAGATGACGGGCAGGAAGTTCATTGGAAACAGTTACTGCGTCTCGCCCCGCGTGACGCGCAAGAAGACTTCTTCAAGCCCGATTTCATCTTCACGCAATTCCAACAGCTTCACACCACCACGCACCAGCGTGTCAGCGATGACACTGTGATCCGCATCGTGACTGGCGAAAGTCACTTTCAGCTTGTGATCTATGGGTAACACTTCCGTGATCTCGGTGCGGGCCTTTAACAGAGCCACGGCTTGCTCCGTATCGCTGCCAACGCGCACCCAGCAGACCAGGCCGGAGGACATCTGATCGCGCACACCCTGCACCGGACCGCTGTAGATCAGCTTGCCCTTTTCGATGATGCAGACCCGATTGCAGATGGTTTCCAGTTCGCTGAGGATGTGCGAGCTGATGATGATGGTTTTGCCCATGCGCCGGAGTTCGCGGAGAATTTCCATCATCTCGATCCGCGCCCGGGGATCGAGACCACTCGCTGGTTCATCAAGCAATAACAATTGCGGGTCATGGATCAGCACCCGCGCCAAGCCAAGCCGTTGCTGCATACCCCGGCTCAACGCGCCGATGAGCGCACCTTTTTTTTCGCTCAAGCCGACGAGTTCAAGCACATCGCCGACGGTTTTCTCCCGCTGCGCCGAAGGGATGCGATAACAGGCGCCAAAGAAATCCAGATACTCCGTCACCTCCATATCTTTATACACGCCGAAGAAGTCCGGCATATAACCGATGACGTGACGCACCGCGTCAGCATCTTTGACCACATCATGGCCAAGGATTTTAGCCGTGCCAGCGCTGGGCGCCAGAAATGTCGCCAAGATGCGCAGCGTTGTCGTCTTGCCTGCGCCATTCGAGCCGATGAAACCGAACAAGTCCCCCTTGTTGACGGTGAGATCGAGATTTGACAACGCCGTCATCGCACCATAAGTGCGCGTCAGTCCGAAAGTTTGCACCGCAGCGACAGGAGGAGCTTCGTTCACCATAAAATCAGTTTTGCGTTTGAAGTGAAATCGGGACGCGCCAGAGGGTATTCACCGCCGAGCGTTTGGTCTTGGTCTGGTTGAGCACGGGAACGGCCGCCGCATTGGGCGACCAGGCAAACAACATCGCCTCGCCCCGATCAATGGCGGCAGAAACATCCAGCCCCGGCGAGGCGACAAAATTCATCCCCCCCCGCACTTCGTTCACCTTGCCCAACAACGACGCCACCATGCTGGCGGTGGCCAGATCGTTGAGCGTCCCGCTATCGTGCCGGCCAAACGCGTATTGCCGCGCCTGCACGGCGTTGTGGTATTGCGCTAGGTTTCCCTGCACAAACGCATGCAGCGACTGCACATTGGTCCCGCCTTCATTCAAAGTCACGATCTTCTTCTGCCCCGGTTCAACTTCGCCCACCGGATAAAGATAATCGCCAATGGCCAGCCGCGCCGCGTTGACCGGTTTGCCGCTCCGATTTTCCACCGTAAGCGTCCAGCCACCGGTAATGGGTTTAAGTGACGCCGTCAACGGAGGCGGGCCGGAATTCCACCAATCGCTCAGATACAACTGGCTCGTCCAAACCGGCACAAACACCTCCGCTTTGAAGTTGTCGCCGGTGTGTACCAAATTGCCTTTCTCGGAAGTCTCGCCGCCCCGCGACGCCAGATATTCGCCGCGCAACGTGGCGAACTTCATTTCACTGTGCATCGGATACTTGGCGTTGGCCGGCGAATAAATGCTGGCGTAGGTGCGCCCACGCAATTCCGCGCGCTCGCCGTTCGGCAGCACGTCCACCACGTGCAACTCGCTATACTCGGATTCGCCGGCGCGCAGTTTGTAACCGATGACGTAAATCAACCCCGAAAAGAACAATACATAACACGGGAACGTGATCCACGTGAGCATCGGACGGTTGATCTTCTTCAACCAGATGCGGTCCACCGGACCAATGACGACGAGATAGACCAGCAACAGGATCAACAACCAGCCCACCGGCAGCTTATGCACCTGCCGGCTATCAATCATCGCCCCAAACAGACCGTCCGCACCCAGCCCATAGCCTGAGTAATAATCGTTGGAGGTATAAAGCTCCAGCGGCACCTCAACGAGTTTGGTCCAGAACGTCGAAAGGTTTTTCCACGACTTGAACGGCTCGCGTTCCGGACTGAAGTTTAACAGCGTGATCCGGCCCAGATCGCGATTCGCCGTCACCACCAACGGCAGGTCGCCCACGGCAATCACCACCTTGCCATCGCGCAACGGACCAGTAGCGACCCGGAGCTCTGCCGCCTCAAATATCGAATCCGTCCGCACATCGTCGAAAGCCGCCTTTGGTTGGTCTGCCTGATCCACAGGCGCAGGCACTTTGTTGCGCCGCGCCTTGCCCGGAATCAATGCAAAATTCGTAATCGTCGTCCCCTGCTCCACCCACGCCTGCAACTCGGGATGGCTCGCCACCGCCAGCATGTCCTTTAAGTCGCACGGCAAAATGCTCCGCAACCACGGCACCGCGGCGAAATCGTTGGATTGCTCAACCGCCACGATCAGATGTCCACCCGCATGCAGCCACGCCAGCATGGCATTCGCCTGACTCACCCGCAGCGACGTCGCCACCTCGGAGTTCAGATAGATGGCGTCCAGGCCTTCGAGCAGCAACGGATTGTCCGGAAACATCGCCGGCTGAAACCGCGCCGACGTCGGTTGCATGTCTGGCTGATTGCGTTTGATGCTACGCAACGAAACGTTGCCTGCCGCCGAGCGCGGTAACGCCCCCACAACCTTCGTTTCCCACCCCACCGACTTTTGCGATCGGGCTGCCACCACTTCCTCGAGCACCCGGCCGCGCTGATCCACCAGCCGCACATCCCAACCACTTTGATAGCGCCCCGGCGCGAAGGTCGGAATGAACACCCGCTTGGTCGTCCCGGTCGGCAGCTCGATCGGCAACCGCTGCGTCTGGCCTTTCCCGTAAGAACTCGGGGCAACTTCGATGAAGCCATTGATCGGTGCTCCGCTATTCTGAATTTCGCACGTGATGGGAAACCACGACGCCTCGCGGACCGTACCGTCGTAGCCAAGGAAAACATCAAAGCGCAATTCCGCCTGTGCGCTCGCCATCAGGAAGAGAACCAGACACCCGCTGAGGAAGCATTGCCACGCGCCATGCGCCCGGCCAAAAAGTGTTTTCTGAGCCATGTGATTTTTGCTGCTCTCCATCTCGATGATCCCTAGCGCAGCCGATGGATTGGACAGACATATACCCAGACCGTCACGCGCGAAGCAACGTTCAAATTGAATTCTGTGTTTCCAATTTTCGCCAGAAGCTCTGACTGCCCCAGCTCTTCCAACCTCTACGTCACGCCCCCACCCGACTTCACCCTCACTTTTGGCAATTGCCATAATCATGTCATCCGAGGTGACAACTGATGTCCCCAATAAATTCCGATGTAAATCACCTCCCCGTCCGGCATTTCCCTTGAAGCAAAAATATCGCGAGCCTATCGTCACTTCGCAGGATTGAAATTGGAGCTATGACCATCATCACCGAACCGAAACCACTCGAAGCCCGCGCCGCCGCCGGCAACAAAACCACGCCCGTCGTGCCGCGCAATGTGCTCACCACTTTGGAAGAGCATATCCTCGTGGACGGGTTCAAGCTCATCTTCGATGTGGAGAAAAGTCATGGCTCGTATTTCGTGGACGCGGCGAGTGGTCGTGAGTTCCTCGACCTCTACAGTTTTTACGCGTCGCAACCCATCGGTTACAATCATCCCACCTTAGTCGCACGGATGTCCAAGCCGACTTGCTCCGCGCCGCAAAAGTCAAGGTCGCCAACGCAGATGTTTATACCCCGCAGTACGCCACGTTCGTCGAAACCTTCGCCCGCGTCGTCGGGCATCCGCAACTCTCGCGTTATTTCTTCATCGAAGGCGGCGCGCTCGCCGTCGAGAACGCCGTCAAGACGGCGATGGATTGGAAGGTCCGCAAAAACATCGCCGCCGGTCGCGGCGAACGCGGCACGGAGATCATCCATTTCAAACATGCCTTTCACGGCCGCTCCGGCTACACGATGAGCCTGACGAACACCGACCCGAAAAAGGTCGTTTACTTTGCAAAGTTCCCGTGGCCGCGCATCAGCACGCCGATGATCAATTTCGCATTGCCCGAGAAAGAACGCCTCGCCGACGTCATCGCGAAGGAGAAGATCGCCGAGAAGGAAATCCGCGACGTGCTCGCGCAAAAAGCCGTGGATATCGCCGCCATCATCATCGAGCCAATCCAAGGTGAAGGTGGCGACAATCATTTCCGCGCCTGAGTTCATGCAGTTGCTCCGCAAGCTCGCGGACGACAACGACGTCCTGCTGATCTTCGACGAAGTGCAATGCGGCATGGGCATCACCGGCAAAAGCTGGGCGCTGCGAACATTTCGATGTTCGTCCCGGACTTGCTTCGCCTTCGGCAAAAAAGCCCAGGTCTGCGGCGTGATGGCGGGCGCGCGTCTCGACGAGGTGAAGGACAATTGCTTCCGCCTCCCGAGCCGCATCAGTTCGACGTGGGGTGGCAATTTCACCGATTATGTGCGCTCGACGCATTACCTGCGCATCTATCGAACAGGAGCAACT
The DNA here is from genome assembly GCA_049840435.1 of Verrucomicrobiota bacterium. Lineage (GTDB taxonomy): Bacteria > Verrucomicrobiota > Verrucomicrobiia > Limisphaerales > JADLHS01 > JADLHS01. Next base: position 207,784 of record JASGKY010000025.1, read on the forward strand.
CGTCGAACACGCGCGCATCAGCAGGCAAAACGTTCCTCCTAGCCTTGCAAGATTGGCGCCAAGAAATACCCGCTTGTCACTGCCGCCGCGCGGTCGAGGCCTAATGCTCGCCTTCGATCTCCCGGACACCGCCACGCGCGACGCCTTCTGGAAAGGTTGTTACGAACTTGGCTTGCTAGTCGTCCGTTGCGGCGAACGTTCCATCCGCCTGCGCCCCGTGCTCGATGTCAAAGGACGACATCATCGAACAATCGCTCAAAATCATGAATGACGAATGCCGCAAATTGGCTAAATAATTCCCCGCAACGAATTGCATCCAATTGCTATGGCGAAGAAATCCGCTTCCCGCAGCCAAAAAAGTTCTGCAGCCGCCACCCTCAAAGCTCTCGGCCTGCGCAAGCCGTCAATCCCGGCGTCTTCGATGGCAAATGGTCCGGCTCGGGCAAAATGCTCCAAAGCTATCTCGCCGAATGATGGTTCGCTACTCGGCTAAGTCCGCACCGCCACGCCAGAAGAATACGAACGCGCGCTGAAACACGCCGCTGCTGCTTTCGCAGCATTGGAAGACCGTGCCCGCCCCAAAGCGCGGCGAAGTCATCCGCCAACTCGGCAATGCGCTCCGCGATGCGAAGAAAGACCTCGGCATGTTGGTCACGCTCGAAGCCGGTAAGATCATCGCCGAAGGTCAGGGCGAAGTGCAGGAGATGATTGATATCTGCGATTTCGCGACCGGCCTCTCGCGCCAGCTTTACGGCCTAACCATCGCCAGCGAACGCCCGAACCATCGCATGATGGAACAATGGCATCCGCTCGGCGTCGTCGGCGTCATCACCGCGTTCAATTTCCCCGTCGCCGTCTGGGCGTGGAACACCGCACTCGCCGCCGTCTGCGGCGATTCGTCCGTCTGGAAACCTTCCAGTCTCACGCCACTCACTGCCGTCGCGCACGATCAAGATCGCCGAGAAGGTTTGCCGCGCGAACGATGTCGATCCCGCCATCTTCACACTGCTCATCGGCGATGGTGCGACGGTCGGTCAGCGCTTGCTCGACGACAAACGCGTGCCGCTCATCTCCGCCACCGGTTCGTCCAAGATGGGCGTGCGCGTCGCTGAATGCGTTGGACGACGTTTCGGCAAAACGATTCTCGAACTCGGCGGCAACAACGCCATCATCGTCGCTCCCAGCGCCGACATGGACCTCGCCGCCCGCGCGATTCTTGTTCGGCGCGGTCGGCACAGCCGGCCAACGTTGCACCACGCACGCGCCGTATCATCGTTCACGAATCGCATCCGCGATGTTCTCGTGACGCCGGTTGGTCGAAGCCTATGAACAGGTCACGCATCGGCAATCCCGACCGAAGCCGGCACGCTTATGGGCCCGCTCATCAATCACCGATGCCGTGACCGACATGCAAAACGCCGCTAAAAAGAGTCAAGGCGGAAGGCGGCAAGATTCTTGTACGGCGGCGAAAAGCTCATCGGCCGCGCAAGTATCCCGGTGGTTGTTATGTGCGTCCCGTGCATCGTAGCAGCGAAGCACGACATGAAGATTGTCCACGAAGAAACGTTCGCGCCGATCCTCTACGTCATCGGCTACGAAGAGTTTGAGGACGCCATCGCCTATCAAAACGAAGTCCCGCAGGGCCTGAGTTCCGCCATCTTCACGAATGACATGCGCGAAGCGGAACTGTTCTGTCTCGCGCGCGGCAGCGATTGCGGCATCGCCAACGTGAACATCGGCACAAGCGGCGCGGAGATCGGCGGCGCGTTCGGCGGTGAAAAGGAAACGGGCGGCGGTCGCGAAAGCGGCAGTGATTCGTGGAAGGTTTATATGCGCCGTCAAACGGCGACGATCAACTACGGCACCGATCTACCGCTGGCGCAAGGCATCCAGTTCGGCTGAGCAGTTAGACTGAAAGCGGATTGTCTCGCAGCGGCCCGCTTGGCATCATCCGGGCATGGTCGTTCAAAACCGCATCGTCAAGGTTCAGAAACGCCGCCACGCCTTGATGAGTTTTGATACGAGAACTCACACCCTTCAAACAGGCCTTCGCAGAACATTGGCGCAAAAAGTTGGATTGGCGTTGGCCTTCTATCTGTCAATGCTGGGGGGCGTTTTCAATTGCTTCGCCCAATCTTCAAACACTTTTCCGCCTTCCTGCCAACCTCTGCCGTGAAGTCTAGCTATGATCCGGCCAGCAAATTGATGCGGCTGGAACTGAATGATTCAGAGCAGATTTTCCGCATCTATGGGCCGGATTATGACGTCTTTGTAACCACCAATGCGGCTGCGGCGGCAATCCCGGACTGGACGCCACCAACTGGTCATGGATACGACGGGTCAGGTTCGGGGAAACCAATTTGACGCTAGCAAATGTCTGGGTGACCAAGCCCTATTTCCTGCTGGGAACAATGTTGAACACCGATGGCGATTACCTACCTGACGCGTTTGAAACGGTTGTCAGCAAAACCAATCCGCAATCACGCGACTCAAATCAGAACGGAATCGAGGACGGCGATGAAATCAGGGAGTGAATGGATTGCCGTGGGCCTTGGAACAGGTACGACACAGCACTACCGTAATTTTCGCCTCCAAGCCTATAGCCAGGGAAGGCGGTGCGAAGCCAATTCACCATTCGCTTACCCAATCCTGCGCCCAAAGGGGGTGCGGTGGTGCGATACCGGCTACATGGCTCGGCGGTTTATCCCGATGAGTTTACCGTTTCGCCAGCGGCGGGCAGTATCACCATCCCCGCCGGCAACCAATCGGGAAACATTCTTGTTTACGCCATCAACAACAAGACCTACGAAGATTTGGACCGGCAGGTGGAAATTACGCTCACCGATTGCAGTATGGGGCCGGTGCTGCCATACCCAGGCGCAGGTGGAAATTGTGGACGATGATTTACCCGCAGTGCGAGTCATGGCAATACCTCCACGACTGGATGAACCGTCACCAACCTACGGCACAAATGCGGGTGAATTTTACTTCATCCGCGATGGCAATCAGGACAAGCCGGCGACAGTATTCTTCTCCATGAGCGGAACAGGAAAAGGCGGGGTGAATTTTACCGCACTGCCAATGAATGTCACATTCCGGGCCAACGAAGGGACTGTAAGTTTGCCGGTCAGGCCTTTGCGCGATTCCAAAAGCACTGTGGATGTGACAGCCGTTTTAACCATCACCCGAGTAACAGGCTATCAGATTGATCCCAGCAACGGCGTGGCTGTTCTTGACGATTATCAACCATGACCGACCCGCGCTTCCGATGGTCCAAGTGACAGCCACCGTCTCGTCCGCAACTGTCGCGATGCCCGGCATTTTTACCTTCAGCCGCACGGGTGCAACCGATGAGCCGCTCCGCGTTTATTATGGCGTGGAAGGAGAAACTGTTCGGGCCTATAAAAACGGTCAGCCTGTTATCACCTACCGAGGCTTGCCAGGCTATGTGGACATTCCCGATGGCCTGAGTTCGGTCGCAGCACTTGTTTCTCCAGTGAGTCCCCCACCGGGAGGCATGACCGTAACAGTCACAATCCGGCCAGAAGGAGATTATTCAATCGGCAAGGGGAAGACAGCTTCTGTGCAAATCAAATAATCTAGCCATCTTGTTGCGGCTGGAAAGAGGGATGCAAACCGGATTGTCTCGCCGCAGCCCGCTTGGCATTATCCCGCACATGGCCGTTCAAAACCGCATCGTCAAGGTTCAGAAACGCAACCGCGCCTTGGTGCGCTACGACGAGGCCCGCATCGGGAAAGCGATCCTCCGCGCCGCCACGTCCATCGGTGGGTTTCAGCAGGACTTGCTCCCCGGCATCAACGACAAACTCTTTGCGATCAACAACGGCGACGAACAGCTCGCCAACTTCCTTAGCGAAGCCGTCACGGTCTGCCTGAACGGCGACCCGCATCATCTCATCTCGAATTTCCCGCCGACCATCGAGACGATCCAGGACGAGGTTCTGCACGTGCTGCGTAGTTACGGCTTTCAAAGCACCGCTGACTCGTACGAGTGCTATCGCTGGGGTCGCCACTGGATGCGCGAAGGTGCGTTGACGGCAGAAACCTTCATGGGCAACGGTTTTCCCCAAGAGCGCATGAAGCAGAACCTCGACTGGGCGAAGAAGCATCACGTCCACACGGTGGATGGCCTGAACGGTTCCGTCCGCTCTGGCAAGATCAAGAAAGTCATCCACGACTCCATCGAGCTTTACGAGAAGTCGCTCGACGAGGCTGCCGCCAAGGTCATGGAGCGCATCCACAAAGGCGACAAGCTGCGGATGCTCTGGGTGAGCGGGCCGAGTTCCTCTGGCAAGACCACTACGACGGTGAAACTCACGCAGCGGTTGAAAAAACACGGCCTGAAGTTTTTGATGCTGAACCTCGACGATTATTTCTGGTCGCTCGTCGAGCATCCGACGGATTGGATCAACGATCGTAACTACGAAACGCCTGAAGCACTGGACATTCAGCTGTTGAACCATCAACTCCAGCAATTGCTCGAGGGCCAGACGGTCGAGAAACCGATCTACAATTTCAAAGAAGGCCGCCGCGATCGGCTCCAAGCCGGTGAAGTTGGAGTCTGACCAGATTTTGCTGCTTGATTGTTTACACGGACTTTATCCACCAATCACCGAAGGCATTGACCCGAGCATGCAATTCAAGCTCTACATCGAGACGCAGAACATGCTCTACGAGGGCGATGGCAGCTCGAAGCATCTGACCAAGTTCACCGACGTGCGGCTCGTGCGCCGGATGTTACGCGATGCGTTGCACCGTAATCACGGGCCGTTGAAAACCATCCTGCACTGGCATTACGTCCGCGCGGGCGAACTCTTCAGCATCATCCCGCTGCAAGGACTGGCGGATCACGTCGTCAACGGCGGCTTCCCATTCGATCTGCCCGCGCTCAAGCCCTTCTTCACCGGTGATGGCAGCTTGATGCCGCGCGAGGATGATTTCCGCAGCTACGGTGGATTCCTCGACGCGAAGCTGCGCTTCCATCGGGTGAAATCGCTCCTCGATTCGGTGGAAGGCTTCAGCAAGGCAGATGTGGCAAATCACGGTGTGCTCCCCGGCGATGCCGTCATCCGCGAATTCGTTGGCGGCAGCACCATCAAGATCCCGCACAACGAGTAGAGCGCGACACCCGGTAGCACGCCGTTAATGCACCAGCCAGAAAAACACGATCGCGATCATCGTCGGCGGTAGCGCGCCGAGAAATAATCCAAGCGGACTGATGCCTTCACCCGCAAACACTTTTGCATTCTGCAAAATACCTGCGCCGGCCGGATTGGGGGCATTGGCAATCACAGTCAGCCCACCCCCTGTCACCGCACCAGCTACCAGTGCGTATTTCAACTCTTCGGAAATCCCCTCGACTAGTGAGCCGAGATAAGTCGAACGCCGCATTATCTGTGATCGCGGTCAGGCCCGTGGCACCAAAGTAGAGCGCGTTACCGCTTAAGCGTCCGATCAAGGGTTGCAGCCAGTAAGATTGTAACGAGCCGAGGGTGACCAGACCGGCGAGGAAGAAACCGACCAGCAATCCTTCCCGCAGCTTAAGCCCATCCTGGTATTCGCGCGTGGCCGTCACCAGCCCCAGAAACAAAATGAACACTCCGAAAAAGATATTTGGGTGATGCGCGAAAACGACTACGAGCGCCAGAAACCCCACATGCATCAGCGTCAACCAGAGCGGCACGCGCCGACTGTCACCCTGCGCAACCGGCACGACACATAATTCGCGCCAGAACATTGCAGCCACCAGCAAGGAGGAGACGGCACAAGCGGTCGCAGCGCGCCAACCGAAATGCTCGAACATGTAGGCCAGCCCCCAATTCCATTTCGCCGCGACCATCAGGACAGGCGGCGCGGCGAAATGTGTCAGTGTTCCCCAATAGAGATATTCACGAAGAGCAACCCGAGCGTGGCATACGCCAGCTTGCCGCTGATGTTCTGGTCGAAATAGCGCCGCTTGAGCAGCAACGCCAGCAACGTCATCGCCGCCGGTTCGGTGATGAACGATCCCAGCAACGGTCCGAGAAACAGTGCTGCGATATAAAACGCCACACTCTCCGCGCAGGAATCAATTTTGCAGCCAGCGAAATGAACGCCTCCGCCAATTTCACCACCGGTCGCGTCGCCGCCACCACCATGATGACAAAGACGAACTTGGGCTCGTTGAAGTTTAGTCCATCTACATACTCCACTGCCGCAGTGAGCGATCCTCGCACAGCGATGATGCCCAGAAACAGTGCTGCCGCCCACAGCCCGAAGACGACTTCGGTTTCCGCGAGGAAGTGGAACAGGTTTTCTTTGACCGAGCCGGAGGGATAGCGATGCGCCAGCCGGGCAAATTGCTTCACGCAAAACGTGTGCAGCACAGCCAGCCCGAAAAACACTGTGGCGAGTATCTCAATAGTTTGAATCGTCATGACCGGGCCGACCTGTCTGCCATCAGCCGCCAGTTAGATAACGAACCCCACCTCGCGAAGCGAGTGCGGAATGTCGTGCTGAACATGAATCCGTCACGCAAAAGCTCGCCGTCCGAAAACATTCACCCTAAACTCCGCCCGCTTTATGCCCGACCCGGATGCGATTCAGTTCTTCAACCGCTACACGCAACGCGTGGAGCAGGAACAAGTCTATGGTGCCGCGTGGATGCGCTGGACCTACTGCAATCCCTTCGGCCGGATCGCGCTGGAAGCGTTCGTCAAACGTCCGATCTTCTCACAATGGTATGGCTGGCGGATGAATCGCTCGGTTAGCCGTGCGAAAGTGCTCCCGTTCATCCGCACTTACGGTCTGGACGTGAATGAATTCGCCGACCGGCCAGAATCATTCCGCTCGTTCAATGAATTCTTTTATCGCCGGCTGAAGCCCAGCGCGCGACCGATTGATAACGATCCGAACACCGTGGTCTTCCCGGCGGATGCGCGGCATCTCGGCTTTCAGGACGCGTCACAGATCGAAGGAGTATTCGTGAAGGGCCAGCGTTTCGATCTCGCGCGCCTGCTGAACAACGAAACCCTCGCCGCTCGTTATGCGAAAGGTGCGGTTGTGCTGTCACGTCTGTGCCCGGTGGATTATCACCGCTTCCACTTCCCGGTGGGCGGACGCGCTTCGGAAACCAAGTTGCTCAACGGCCCGCTCTACTCCGTGAATCCCATCGCGCTGCGGAAACAGCTCTCCTACCTCTGGGAAAATCGTCGCACCATCACCACGATTGAAACGGAGAAGCTCGGCACAGTGCTCATGCTGGAAATCGGTGCGACCAACGTCGGCTCGATCAAGCAGACCTATCGTCCCGGCCCGGTCAACAAAGGCGACGAGAAGGGTTACTTCGAGTTCGGCGGCAGTTCCACCCTGCTCTTGTTCGAGCCCGGGCGCGTCCGTCTCGCTGACGATCTGGTCAAACAAAGCCGCCAGCAACGCGAACTCTACGCCCGCATCGGCGACCGCTTGGGGACTATTGCCTAAAGCAGCGCGGCCTCAAGCCGCCGTCAACGCCGCGCGTTCATCCGCCAAGCCATTGGTTTTTTCCAGGAAGTAATCATAACCACCTGAGTACGGCGTGATCTGCCCGGCGTTCACGTGTAGCACCTTCGTCGCGAGCTTGCGGATGAAATGCACGTCGTGGGAAATGAACACCAGCGTGCCTTCGTAACGCTCCAGCGCCAGCGTCAACGATTCCACGGTGAGAATGTCCAAGTGCGTCGTCGGTTCGTCCATCAGCAACAAGTTCGGCGGATCAACGAGGAACTTGATGAGATTCAACCGGCTCTTCTCGCCACCGCTCAACACCGCGGTCTTCTTGAAGATGTCGTCCTTGCGGAACAGGAATGACCCCAGAATCCCGCGTGCCTCGTTCTCGGGCAACGCCGGGGCACTGGCAATGACTTCTTCCAACACGGTCCGCTCCGGATCAAGCGTCGCCGCGCGATGTTGACTGAAATAACCGATCTTCGCGTTGTGCCCGAGATCGCGCGTGCCTTTCTGGAATTCCACCACGCCTGCGAGAATCTTCAGCAACGTGGATTTGCCCGCACCGTTCGGTCCGACTAACACCGTACGCTCGCCGCGTTCAATCGTGAGGTCGAGGCCGCGATACACTTGATGTGTGCCGTAAGCCATGTGAACCCCCTCCAACGTTGCCGCCCGCTGTCCGCCACGTGGCGGCTGCGGAATGTGAAAGCGGAACGGTTTGCGCGGCGCTTGCGGCTGCTCGATCAGTTCCATGCGCTCGATCTGCTTGAGCTTGCTCATCGCCTGCGACGCCTTCGAGGTCACGGAGCGAAACCGCGATCACAAACTCCTGCAACGCCGCAATCTCCTTCTGCTGATTCTTGTAGGCCGCAAGCTGCTGCTCGTATCGCTCCTCACGTTGGCGCAGGTAATCGGTGTAGTTGCCCGTGTACGCAATCAACTTCTTGTCCGCGATTTCGTGCACTTGCCCGATGATTTCGTCCATGAACTGGCGATCATGCGAAATCAACAGCACCGCGCCGGAATAATTCTTGAGATAATTCTGCAGCCACAGCAGCGACATCAGGTCAAGATGGTTCGTCGGCTCGTCCAGCAGCAACAAATCCGGCTCCATCACGAGCAAACGCGCCAGGCGCGCTCGCATCACCCAACCGCCGCTCATCTCCTTCGCCTTGCGTTCGAAATCCGCGTCCTTAAATCCCAAGTCCGCGCAACATCTTCTTCGCCTTCACGTCCACCTCGGGATCGTTCAGCTTGTCGTGCTTGGCGTGCAGCTCCATGTATTCCGGCGACGACACATCGCCCGCCTTTTCCAATTCGTGCAAGCGCTTTTCGATGGCGGGCAATTCATCCACGCGTCCCGTCGCCACGTCCAACACCGTTTCCGTCCCCGAGCGCTTCGCCTTCCTGCGGCAGATAACCGACCATCGTCCATTCATCGCGCTCCACGACGCCCGCATCCGGCTCGCGTTGCTTGAGGATGATGGAGAACAGCGTGGATTTGCCGGCGCCGTTCGGGCCGACGAGCGCGACGCGTTCGCCGTAATTGACGGAGAACGACGCATTCTCGAACAGCGTCCGCGCGCCGAGCGTTATCTTGAGATCACGAATTGTCAGCATGGCATCAACGCGTTGGCGAACGACGTCCCACTACCCAACGAACAGAGAAAACATCTCCGCCCGGGCTGGAATGGGAACGCACCTGCCGCAACGCAAGTCGCAAAGGATAGAAGAGAAAGGTGACGCGTCAATGAGCCATTTGCACCTCCGCTCCAACGCTTCGCACAGCGCCGCCAACCACTCGCGCAACGAAACAATCGCCTCGCACCGCCAGACAATCGCCGCGGACAGCGAAGCAATCCGGGCGTGCAACCAAGCAATCGCCAGTGACATGAAAGCAATGGCCGTGAACTGACTAACAATCGCCACGGACACCGTCGCAATCGCCAGTGACATCAAAGCAATCACCATGAACTGGTCAACAATCGACATTTACATGCAAGCAATCGCCACAGACATGAAAGCAATCTCCTTAAAAACAGCAGCTTACGTCAAAACACCCAAATCACCCTTACTCCCGTAGGAGTCGAGGTAACGAGACTCAAACTGTAGCGGCGCTCTGTGAGCGCCGGTCTTTGCGGACGACTACCGACCGGTGGTCACAAACCGCCGCTACAATTGAATCCCGCAGCATGAAAACTTGCTTGGGGCTGAAAGCCCCGGATGTGACAGCCCGGGCTGAAGGCCCGGGAACTGGATTCCGTAAATCATCCCGAGGCCTGAAAGGCCGAAACAAACCACCGGCATCGAACCGAGTTCCGCCCTTTCAGGGCGGACTGATTTCATTGGGCCATAACCCGGGCCTCCGCTTCGCGCCAGCCCGGGCTATCACATGACGGGCTTTCAGCCCTGATTTGCCTCGGACGACTTTGTCGTATACCAAAGCATAACAAACCATAGTTGCCATCCGTCCTCGCAACATTACTCTCCCAACATCTCACCTTCAGGGCGTTCATCAGGGGTAGGGATAAAACAACCGATTGCAGAACGATAGCGGACGTGTAGTCCCCTCACCTCGTTCCTCTCCCCATCCAGTGGGGAGAGGAACGAGGTGAGGGGTGCGAAACATCACTTCAGGTTCGACCTTCTTCTGCATCGCACAACCAACAACAAAAAACACAGAAAGGGATCAGGGCATGAAAATACGTCTGCAAAACCAACTCAACATGGTCGGCGCATGTCTCAACATCGCGTTCAGTGCCGAACACCGTGCTGTCTGGGAAGGCAACGAACCGGCGGACTTCGCCGCCGACATCACGCAAATCCAGACCGATCACGACAACGTGACCGCCAAGGCCGCCCAAGCCGAAGTTGCCACCGGCGGGGCCGCCGATGCCAAAGGCGGCGCGGAAACCGCGCTGGAAGAGGCCGCGTTCATCGTCACCCGCGCGCTGGCCAATCACTTCAAGAAAATCGGTGACCTCGACCGGCTCGGCAAAGTGGACCTGAGTAAAACCGCCATCGTCCGCTTGCGCACCCAGGAACTCGCCAACAAAGCTACCGCCATCCGCGACATCGCCACCGTGGCGCAGACCGAACCCAACGCCGCCCAACGGGGCGTGACTCCAGCCCGCGTTGCCGCCCTCACGACCGCCATCAACAACTTCACCGGGGTGATGAGTTCCCCGCGTGGCCAGATCGTGAACCGGAGCGCGTTGTTGCGCGAAGTGGAAACCGACGTCGCCGCGCTCGTCGAACGCGTGAGCGATCTCGATGATTTGGTCGTGCAATTCGACGGCACGGAAGCGGGCCAACGCTTCATCGAAACCTGGAAACGCGCCCGCATCATCGTGGACCTCGGCGGCGGTGGAAGTAACGGCGAGACCACGCCAACAACTCCGACTCCATCCCCTGCCCCCGCAGCGCACTGACGCAAACAATCCTCAGCCACAGAAACAAGGCGGCCTCTGGAGAAATCCAGAGGCCGCTATTTCTCGGCGTGACAATCGACCGCGGCAGCAGTCACACTCCGCTGCGGTTTTAATCAGAAGGCAATTTTATGAATTGGGAAAAACTCTTAAATCCAAATCGGCCTGGGGATACGACTCAAAAGAAACCCGATCACCGCGTCCAATTCGAACGTGATTACGATCGCACTGTGTTTTCAACACCCGTGCGCAGACTACAAGACAAGACTCAAGTATTTCCATTGGACCCAAACGACTCTGTTCGGACCCGCCTGACTCATTCACTTGAAGTTTCAACAATAGCCCGAGGCCTAGCTCGATCTGTGAGCATAAAACTGATTGAAAAGGGTATAATAACCGACATTGAGATGGGGCGAAAAATTGAGGCCATCGCCGCCACCTGTGGCCTTCTTCATGATTTAGGAAACCCGCCTTTTGGTCATTCAGGTGAGGATGCTATTATCAATTGGTTTAAAAACCTTCAAGCTACTGACAAAGCAGTCGAAGCACTCGGGAAAGAAACCTCTTTCGAACAAGATTTTTCTCAATTTCAGGGCAATGCACAAACATTAAGGCTAATCACAAAATTGCAGCTTCTCGCAAAGCCTGAAGGATTAAACCTAACATTCGGAACATTATCGGCTTCGATGAAATACATTTCGAATTCATTGGAAGCAAAGGAAGAGTGCGCTAAGCCTAAACAAAATAGACGGCACGCCAATTCGAAGCTCGGCTATTTTTCATCAGAGAGCAGCATTGTTCAGAGAATCAGGGAGGAAACCGGCACTGGCCCGCATAGAAACCCGATTACATTCTTGGTCGAGGCCGCCGACGATATGGCATATTCGGTTGTTGATATCGAAGATGCCACATCGAAAAGGAATCATCGGCTGGATAAAACTCAAAGAACTTTTGGAAAAAAAGCTTAGCAAAATTCACCCGGTGTTGAGCAGAGCATATCTCGAAACGTATAAAATTTTAGGTATTGAGCACGACAGCAAAGGGAATTATGACGATGAAAAATATGATGACAAAATTTACGTCCGAGCCTTCCGAACAGCTGTCATTGGACTCGGAGTCTTTATGGTGACAGAAAAGTTTATGCAAAAACACGACGATATTCTTGCAGGTAATTATCATAAGGAAATCATCTATGATGATCAGGTAGGTGAAGACATCGGCGCTGTTATCAAGGCATGTAAAGCAATTGGAAGCGAACGCATTTATAGCACAGACCCAAATCTGAAGTTGGAATTGATGGGACGCTTTATCATAGGAGATTTGTTGACGTTTTTTTGGGAAGGCGCAGGAAAATATGACAAAAAAAACACCGGAACAAAGTTTGAGGGGAAAATCTCCTCTCTTTTATCTGATAATTATAAAGATGTCTTTGACCGTGCGCGGCAATCAAATCCTGAAATCCCATTGACGTATTTACAAATTCAGCTCGTAGTTGATTACGTATGTGGCATGACAGACACATTTGCCCGAACACTTCACAAAGAGCTAAAAAATTGTTAGCGTGAGCGATTCACCACACGAAATCCTTAAAGAACGATTCCACCGCTTCCTTCATCGCCGCAAAGACGACGGCAAAGTAGTAGATGAAATCGCTCGTCAATTCCGGTCGCGTGGCTGGACAGTTTTCGCTTTCGGCGGCACCCCGAGAGGCGTTTACGATTCTCGAAAAACATACACACCGAGAGATTTAGATTTGGTCTTTGAAGATGACCATTTCGAATCCTTCGAATCCGCTTACTCCAAAAACATCCTCCGGAAAAATAATTTTGGCGGAATTAAACTCCAAATCCAACACGTCGTCATCGATGCCTGGCCATTGTCAGCAACGTGGGCATTCCGTAATGGTTACGTTAAAAACCCCTCTTGGAACAATTTGCCTGCAACCACCTTTCTTAATCTAGATGGCATCATTATCGAGTTCGCTCCGCAGGTGCTAAAAAATCGGGTAATTTATGAAAGTAATTTTTTTAGTGGGTGGAATTCAAAGACATTGGAAATCAATTTAGTACAAAATCCATTCCCCGCGGTTTGCGTGGCCAGAACCCTGACAATTTCTCGAAACTTCGGCTTTTTGATCTCTGCTGGCCTAGCCTTTTATTTGTATGAAATACTGAACAAAATCGCATTTTCTTCTATTGAAGGTGCGCAAAGAAAGCATTACGGCCAGGTCAAATTCGAGTTTAAGGAATTGAGACAAATCGGAAGAAAAATTGAAAAATATTTGTCAGGAAACATTACTAAACCTCTAGCCTTGTTCCCTCCGAGGCTTAGTCAACCGGACTTATTCGAATCCGTTAAACAATTGCCGCTCCTGGACTACACCAACATACCTTTAGTAACAAAAAGTTCTAAAAAATGCTTAGATAGCAATTCTGGCGAGTCCTTTATTGCAAATCTGGCTCAAACCGGATTTGAGTTCATGGATGGAGGAAGCAAAAATCCCGTTACCAATAAGCGGCTGCGGCCAGCGGATTTGAAATAATGCAATTGTCCCGCTGACGGTAAAAGCCACCCGAGGCCTATAGCAGGAGTGGAAACTAGCATGAACGAATCCGACCTAACACAACTCCTACAGCAAAGCGAAAGTGAAACCCTTGATTTCAAAAGCCAGCAATATAAATACGCTGGCGCTGATGCTAGCGATGAATCAAAGAGCAAATTACTCAAGGATATCATTGCCATGGCCAATGTGCGGAAGAATTCTCCCCGTCATATTCTGATTGGCGTTGATGAACACCTTCAACCCGAAAAACGTGTTTGTGGTGCAGATGCGACACTAGATGATGCGGATATTCAGCAGTTCGTGAATAAGAAGACAAACCGCCCGGTTTCATTTCTCGTTAAGAACATTTTCTACAAGGCTCTGCGTGTTACGGTCATTCAAATCGAAAGCACCCAGAAATGGCCCATCTTCGTAAACCAGACCTACGGAGGAGTGAAGTCTAATGTTATTTATGTACGACGCGGCAGCAGCACAGAAGAACTAAGCCCCGATGCGCTCTTGGAATTGGCACATGAAGAAGAAAATCAGAAAGAGGAAGCAGCCAAACGAGAAGCTGAATCCCGATTCCGGCACAAGTTCTCTAAGTTTCTGCCCGGGTTTGAAAATCGTATAACGCTCCTCAGAAGTCGGACTTCGACACAGGCTTTTGACAATGTGCATGAATCACGGCTTCCATTCCGCGAGCTAGAGGAGTTTTCTAAGCAAGCCGAAGCGCTCAGATTAGATGATGAATTTTGCGACCAACTCAGCGACGCTGTGCGTGCAACGTCAAGTATAGAGGAATTCATCGGTAAGGGGGCTGACCACATCAATGAATACCGCACAAATTTCCACCTTATAATTGATAACTTGCGACAAACGGTGTCTCAGCTGACGCAGAAATACGCAAAGCCGTAATAAATCCGGCGTCTGGATTGCCAGACCGGCACTACTGGCGTCGCCAATCTTGGCCACGTCCAACAAGACAAAGCAGCTCCTTATCATGCGTTATTGCGGCCGCGTCACCGCCGCCCACGTGAACACCTGATCCTCAATGCGTGTGCCGATGGTGAATATCCGGGTAATGGGGATGGGCATGGGTCAGTTCCTCATGGCGGTGCGGATGCGAATGCGTGTCTCCCGGTGGATCATTGGGAGTATGGCGATGTTGATGATGTTCGTCGTGTGTATGTAAATGTTCGTGTTCCAAAGGCGCATGGCGATGCGCGTGCGCGTGGCGCTCGGTCAGATGCAGCCATACTCCGCAGCCCATCAAGGCTGCCGCGATCCAGAACCCGGCCGTTACGACATCGCCCAGGAAAAGAATCGCAGCGGCAGCGCCGACAAACGGGGCGGTTGAAAAATATGCCCCCGTGCGGGCCGTGCCGATGTGCCGCAACGCGAGAACGAACAGCGTCAGGCTCAATCCATATCCGAAGAAGCCGATCAGCCCGACTTTGACCAACACGATTGCGGATGGCAATTTCGCACCGAGAGCCATTCCGAGCGTGGTATTCATGCCGCCAGCGACCAGCCCTTTCCACAGGGCGATCCGCACCGGATCGGCGGCGGACACTTTGCGCGTGAGATTGTTGTCGATCGCCCAGGCGAAACACGCGCCGAGAATCGCCAGCGCGCCCAGGGGCAGGCCGGTCGCGGGTTTTCCGAGCCACGACAGACACACGCCACCCACAGCAATCAGAGCCATGCCCCAGGCGATGCGGGCGTCGAAGTTCTCTTTGAAGACGAACCACGCGAGCAACGCGGTGAAGACTCCTTCCAAGTTCAACAGCAGCGACGCGCTAGAGGCCGGAGTCTGCGCCAGTCCCCACATCAGCAGCAACGGACCAAACACGCCGCCAGCCATGACCGCACCAGCCAGCCATGGCACATCGGCTCGTTTCAAGGCGGCCTCGCGCGGACCATGCCGCCCGCGAACCTGTCGAAGGAGCGAGTATGCACCCAGGCCGATGCCTGACCCGAGATAGAGCAGTCCCGCGAGCAACACCGGATGGACGAGGGGCGATACCTGTTTTGCCAGCGGCGTGCTCAGACCGAACAACGCCGCGGCCACTAACGCATAGCCGACGCCCTGCCAGTTGGGCCGGGATTTGTCGCTGCTACTTGGCAAACTCATAAATGCGGATTTCCGCGTCCTGTCCGGTTCGTTGCGGGACGGCGAGAAACAGCCGGTCCAGTTCCGCGGAGAAAAACGACGTTCGCGCCCCGGCTCGCGTCGGGACTTGTTCCAAGGTTTCGTACGTGTCGCGATCCTTTTGAGCGACCACGTCAATGAACCCAGCGCCACAGGAAATGTAGATACGCTGGCGCTTGGCGTCGTAAAACAGATCGTCCGTATCGCCGGAAATGGTATGCACTTTGATGAGTCTGCCGCTTTCGGCATCGGCAATCACCAGCCAGGGCGGTTGCCGGCCACCGATGAAGAGCCGCCGATGGGTTTCATCGAGCGCCATGGGGAAATTGGCCGTCACCTTTTCAAAATGCCATTCGGCGACAACCTTCTGTTGCGCCCGGTCAACCACCGCCACCTGTTTGGTGTCCGGCACGTTCACGAAGATCTGGTTGTTATCAGTGGCGAGTTGAAAAGACTCCGGATGACCTTTGAGAGGAATATCACCGATGCGTTTCATTTTCGCCGCATCAATCACCGCGAGAGCGCCGTCTCCGTAGCCTGCATAGATGTGCCGGTGGGTGGCATCGAAGCGAAGATTGTCCGCATCGTCCAGCGCGCCAATGGATTTGACCAAGGCGTAGTCCGCACCATCGAGGAACTTCACCGTGCCATCGGAGCCGTTGGCCACCACGATCTCGTTTTGTTCCGGGAGATAAAGCACTCCGGTAGGCATGCGCATACCGGTGACGCTTTTCAGTCGCTGGCCCGCAGCGAGATCAATCACTTCCAAGGTGTCATTGCCAAGCGCGGCGACAAACAACCGCTTCCCTTTCGCATCCAACGCGAAGTGGTCGAAGCGGCCTTTGACACCCGGAAGCGGAATGATTTTGCTCAAGATCAGCGCCGAATCCGCTTCCGCCCGGAGCGCGAACGCGAGAACCGCGAGGAGCAGCAACGTGAGATTTTTCATGGTGGCAGCATCAGTTTATGCGGGGACCAAAATACATCTGCAAGAACTCTCGTGACCTCGATTCCTTCGGGTCAAATCATGCTGCGTTTCCCCACACTAGAACCGCGCTGTCAACGCGGCTCGCACCTGGATCGGCTCGACCGGATGGAAATGGATTTCCGTGTTCGGCGTGCCGCCGGGCGTGGTCTGCGATTCGTAGTAGTAATCAATGTCGTGATCTTTGCGATCGAGCAGATTCAACACCTCCATCGTCGCGGTCCACGTCTGGTTGAAATGATAGCCAACCTGCGCGTTCACCATGAGGGTGTCATCGGAGCGGACGCTGTTGTCCTCGATCAACGGGCGCGGGCCGAAGTAACGCAACCGCACACTGCCGAAGAAACCATTGTCGGCGCGATACGTGATGCCTGCGGCGATGACGCTTTCAATCGAACCGGGGATGTGCTGTCCCACCGGCAGACCCGTGCCGGGGTCAATTTCATTGTCGCGAAACTCCGCGTGTGAGAACGAGAAGTCGGCATCAATCGTCCAGTTCTTCGTGAGGTTGTAAAAGTTCGCCCACTCGACACCGTAACGCCGGCTCGGGCGGCTGGGCTCAGTCGTGCCCGCGTCACCGACGAAGAGTAACTCGGAATCGCAATCCAGCCACCAGAGCGACAGCGTGCTTTGCAGGCCGTCCACGACCATGGTGCGAACGCCGACTTCCGCGCCATACGTCTGCACGAGCGGATCAGCGCGGTTCACCGCTGTCGAGTGTGGTGGGATCAATCGTCGTCGTTGCACCGCGTCCGTCGTTGCTGTGGAAGCCGAGGCCGCCTTGCACATAAACCTCCGTCTTCTGCCATGGGCCGAACACCAGTGTCGCCTTCGGACTGGCGATGCCGTCGTAGCGATCACCAGAATTCGCCGCCAGCGTGCTGTCCACGTCGTAGCGGTAAACATCACCGCGCAGACCGACTTCACTGCGGACTTTTTCCGTCCATTGGATTTTGTTTTCCCAGAACGCGCCCAGGCTGGTTTGCATGATACTATCCGCCCGGGTGGTGGAGTAGCGGATGCGGCCTTGGGTGTTGTAGAGACCGTTCTTGATGGCGTCGTTTCGGAATTGCAGGCCGAAGGTGTTTTCCATATCGCGCTCACCGAGACCACCGAAGAGCGTGTGCCGCGCATCCAAACCGCCGGTCCAGCGCCAATCCACCTGTTTGAACTGATCACCTTGCACGGGATTGTTCAGGAAGTAAGTGAAGTCGCTAAACAGATCCATGTCGTAATAAAACGTGTAGGCCATGAGCTTCGTGGCGGATTGATCGTCGCTGCGATGCCATTCACCTTGCAGGCTGTAACGCTGGGAATCACCGCCCGTCGTGTTGTCGAGCGAACCGTAAAGTGGGATGAGGCCGGAGTCCACCGCGCTCGTGGCGATTTGATCGCTCGAATCCCACACGCCGTAATACGAATGGGCCGTGAGGCTGAAGCCGTTTGCGTCGTCGCCTTCGCTGTAGGTGATCTGGCCGTTGAACTTGTTGTAATTGTCCGGCTTGTCCCACGGGCCATCGTTGTGCAGATATTCGCCGGCGTAGAGCAAATTACCTTCACCCACCTTCGGCGATGCGGCATACATCACGCGACCGTAATTGAAACTGCCGCCTTCAAGAATTGCGATGTCTTGCGGCAACACCTTGAAGAACTCCAACCGCGCTGCGCCCGCCGACGAGAAATCGCCGTTCTCCGCGTAGTAAACACCCTTCTGATAATTCACGCGCTGCACGAGTTCCGGGATGACAATGTTCATGTCGGAATAACCCTGACCGTGACCATGCGTCGGAAGATTCAACGGCATGCCGTCGAGGAACGTGGCAAAGTCCGTGCCGTGATCGAGATTGAAGCCGCGCAGGAAATACTGGTTCGCTTTCCCACCGCCCGCGTGCTGCGTGATGATAACGCCGGGTACAGTTTCCAGCACTTCACCGGGGCGAAGCGTTGGGCGTTCGGCGAGTTGCGCCGCACCGACCGTGCCTTGTGTCGCCGAGTCCGCGATGCCAACCAAACTGTCCGCGCGACCTTCCACGACGATTTCACTCAAGCGCGTCGTCGGGTCGGTGTTGGTCGCGGTTTGGGCGAACACCTTCCCGCCGCTCGCCATCGCAAACAATGCCACCGCCACCCGCGCAAGCATGAAACCCAAGCCTTGCAACAATACCGTCGCCACTGCGAAACCGATGACGAACGGCAACACACTGGCCGACACCGGCATTTCCGCGCCGTGCGCTATGCCGTGGAAGAACGCAAAGAACCCCGTCAGCGCCGCGCTACAGGCATTGTTCAGCTTCACGCGCTCGATGAGAATCCACCCGATGACCGGCACAGAGAGCATGATCAGGAATTCCACGCCGGGGACATGCAATCCTGCCGCACCCGCGATGCCGCCGACCATCATCGCGCCAACGAATGCCGCCGGAATCTGCCATCGCGCCGCACCAAACTTCTGCGCCGCCCAAATACCCACCGCCAGCATCATCAACAAATGATCCCAACCGAATAATGGATGCGTGAAGCCGGGTGCGAATCCGCCGCTCCCATGTCCGGGATGTGCTTGTGCGAGCAGTGGAATAAAAACCAGAGCGCTGCCGGTGAGAAATAGTTTTAAGAACTTAGCCATAACTGAACTGAACCTTTCGTTTGGTTTGTCTTGCGACAATGCCGGTCGTCCGCTCGGACCGACGACGAGGTTGTTTGTGATGCAGCTACGGATTGAGAAATCCGCCATCGCTGCCACAGGTGGCTGGCGCAGAGGAATAATCAGAGCCTGAGAACCGAGCAAGATTATTTCCCTTTGTTGCCAGGACGTCACCACGACAGCGAACTGCAGTTTGATACTACCGGCCGGCGCTTTGATTGCCTTCCGACACTGACGTCATTAGAGTGGCGTCATGTTTTTGGTCACCTCCAACCCGGCAAAGCAACTCCTGGTCATGCGTTACTGCGACCGCGTTACGGCCAAACATCTCAAGGCTAGTCGCAGCGACTTGAAAGCCTTGCTGGCCGAGTTGACAGCGGGGTTCAACGTACTCGCGGATTTCAGTCAATTGGAGAGTATGGCGGCAGATTGCGTTCCCGAAGTGGGCGCAGGGATGGAGTTGGTTGACGCCGCCAAGCCGGGGATGTTAGTCCGCGTCATTCCCGACCCGAGCAAGGACATCGGCTTGAATATCCTGACGGCCTTTCACTACAAGCAACGCCCGCGGATTGTCACCTGCGCAACGCTCAGTGAAGCCGCCCGCACGCTGGAGCTTTGACAGCAGACCACTCTGGTTGAGTGTCAAAGTTTCTCCGGGCCATCGCCCGAGCCTGAGACACCGCCGGCCAGAAATGCAGTTGAATCAGGCAGGATAAGAAAATTTTCTCGCTGGCACACGGTTAGCTGATTTGGTGGCAATGCGAACCATCAATCCTGCCCAGATCGAAAGCCGCCTGGAAATCTATTACCTGCCACTATTCCGTTTTGCCGAACGCCTGTGCGGCAGTCCCACGCGCGCCATTTTGTTGACCCAGCGCACCGTCAAGCTCGCGTTGGACCGCAGCCAGAACTTGCCCGTGCCGGCCAATGTGCGCGCCTGGCTGTTCACCCTGCTATTCCGCCAGTTTCTGGAAAGCCGCCCGTTTCAGCACCACGCCTGAGCGCGCGGAGCTGCCGCACTTCAATCCTACTCCAACGCGTCCGCCAACACTTCGGCCATGTGGCGCGTCCGAACGGTGGCTAGGTGATCAATCTGATGCCGGCAACTCGCACCGCTCGCCACCACAAAACTGCCGTACGGCAGATCCCGGATCTTATCGACTAGTGGCTTGGCGATCTGCAACGAAAGCTCGTACTTGGATTCCAACATGCCGAACCCACCTGCCATCCCGCAGCAACCGCTGTCGAGATAATGCACCTTGCGTCCCGGCAACCGCGCTGCCAGGCGATGCATATACGCCGGATTCGTCAGCGCCTTGGCATGACAATGCACATGGATCGCCACCGTGGTTGGCCGCGCATGAAAGACCAGCGCCTCCGGTTCACTTCGTAAAAGCTGATCGAGAAATTGCTCCAGCAAAAAACACCGCGCCGCAATCCGATCCGCATCCGGCAGGCTCATCTCGCGATAATCCTCGATGAACATCGAGTAACAGGATGGCTCCAAAAAAATGATCGGGATGTCGTCGCCGGTTTCGGTCAGCAACGCCAGATTGTGCGCCCCGAGTTTGCGTGCCAGCCCAATGTTGCCCTGACTGAATGCCGGGCGACCGCAACATTTCCTTCCCGTGGCCAGCATGACATCGTAACCCGCCGCCTCCAACACGGTCACCGCTGCCATACCAACGTGCGGATCGTTGTAACGCACGAACGTGTCGTCCCACAAAATCACCCGCCCGCGCAACTTGCACTCCGTCTTCTCGCGTTTAGCGAACCAGCGATCAAACCGCTGGCTGGCGTAGCGCGGCAACAGGCGTTCCTCGGAAATCCCCGTCAGCCGTCCGAGCAAGCGCCGCATCCGCGCCGAACCCAGCAAATCGTTGGTGATCCGCGGAAGGAGACACCCGATCCGTCCCAGCAAATCCGCCGCGCTGAACAGCCGTTCGCGCAGTGACAAGCCATCACGTTTGATACGCGCCCATTGCAGCTCCGCCTTGAGCAGCGCCATGTTCACATTGGAGGGACATTCATTCGTGCAAGCCTTGCACGCGAGACAGTTGCTCAACGCCGCTTCCAGTTCCGGGGAATCCAACTCGTGTCCGCGACTCACCCCACGCCGGTCCAGCGCGGCGCGAATGAGATTGGCCCGCCCGCGCGTGGACATGCTTTCCTCACCGGTCGCGACAAAAGTCGGGCACATCGTTGGCGTCTCCTTGCGACAACCGCCGCAGCCATTGCACTGCTCGAGATTCGCAGCAAACGATCCATCCCGTGCCGCAAACGCCAGCACCGGCTCGAACGGTAGTTTCTTTTCCACCCCTACCGCCGGGCGCAGATTTTTATCGAGCCGATAACGCCCGTCGTCAATGAGCTTGCCCGGATTAAACAGATTATGCGGGTCGAACGACTTCTTGATCTGCCGCATCAACAGATACAGTTCTTCGCCCACCTGCTCTTTTAAAAACTCCGTACGGCCCATGCCTACGCCGTGTTCGGCGGCAAACGAGCCTTTGAACTGTCGCACCAGCGCGGCGACCTCTTCGGTAATCTGCCGGAATTTTTTCAGATCCCCCGGACTGTGCAGATCCAGCACCGGTCGCACATGCAACAACCCGGAAGCCGCATGCCCGTAGAACGACGCCTGCAACCCCATCTCGTGGATCAGCTCCGACAACTCGCTGTAATACGCTGGCAAATCCTTGGGGCGAACTGCCGCGTCCTCGATGCACGTCACCGGCTTGGCCGCCCCCTTGCAGCTCGTCAGCAGCGACAAGCCCTGCTTGCGCAACGCCCAGACCAGATTGATCTCCGCGAGCGTCTGCATGATTTTCTTGCGCCGCCCGAGTGATAATTTTTCCATCGCGGCAAGTCGCTCCTCGACATGCCCGTAAAACTCAACAGCCAGCACGCCTTCCGCCGGATGCGCATCCAATTCCAGCAAATCCCGGGCGGCTTGAAACTCCTTTTGCCCACGGGTCTGATCTAGCAACATGCGATCGAGAAACTCAATCGCTGCAGGTTTCAAATGTGCCAGCTCCACCGTGGCCTGCATTGCCTCGGTCGCGGAGTCGAAGAAGATCAACCCCAGCCCGATTTCATCCGGCGTGGGAACAATCTTGAGCTTCGCCGAGATAATCGCCGCGAGCGTGCCTTCGCTGCCCGCCAGCACGTTGATGAGATTGTTCGGTGCCTTGACCACACGATCCAAGGCGTAGCCAGGCCAGCGCTTCAGTAAACCGTCACCAAACCGATCGTGGATTTGGAGCGCGTTGAGCATGGCCATATTCTCCAGCAACTCGCGCTGAATCGGCAACGTGCCGCGCTCCGGACCGACCTGCAAAATACGCCCGTCCGCCATCACGATCTCCAATTCCAAGATATGATCCAGCGTGGTCCCGTACAACGCCGTGCGCGCGCCGGAAGAATTGTTGCCGATCATCCCGCCAATCGTGGCCCGCGAACTCGTGGCCACATCCGGCCCGAAAGCGAACCCCTCTGGCTTGAGAAAGGCATTGAGTTGATCCAGCACCACGCCCGCACCGACCCGCACCGTGCGTTTTTCGGCGTCAAAATCCGTGATGATGCGCGTGTAACGAGAGAAATCCATCACCACCCCCTCCCCGATGGCGCCGCCGACAAGCCCCGTGCCGGCGCCGCGTGGAATCACCGACACGCCCGCCTGTGCTGCCGCCTGAATCACCGCGCTCGCCTGCTTGGCGTGCCGCGGAAACGCGACCGCCATTGGTTCGATCTGATAATGCGAGGCGTCCGTGGCGTAGAGTTGCCGCGTGAGATTGTCGAACGCGATCTCACAGTTGGCAGCAGAAAGCGTGGCGTGTTGTTGTGTGGGCGTCATGGCACGAGCGCGTGGGGAGATTATGCCGCAAGTCTGTTCCTGACAACGCGGAAGCGCGCCGTCCTGACTCGCAAAAGCGACACAAAGATGTTGGCTTCCATGTCACTTCAAGATTGCGGCTGCATCTCGGATTGAATCACCACAGATATGCAAAGGCGGGTGGACTTTCCCGAGCGAAAAAATTACGCTCCGACTCGATTTACCTAGGCGAATTCAAAGCGGAAAAACTAAGCGAACACGATCTGTACATCTGAGATCTCTCCACCAGCTGAACATGAGCAGTTCCAAACGCATCCCCACTGACGGCGGCTCCAGCCTTGGTCACAATCCCTTTGCCGCACTCTCCAGTGAAGGACTCCCAGTAGTCTCCGAGCCAGCGCCGATAATTTCAACGCCAGCCTCCGCGCCAAAACTGGCACAGAAAAATCGCGGGCGCGTAGATATTCTGCGGGTCAAGGCAGGACGTGGCGGCAAAACGGTGACGGTGATCAAAAATTTTGTGGGTATCGGCCTTCCGGAAAAAGAGCAGCTTGCCAAGGCGATGCAGAAAGCCTGCGGGACCGGCGGCACGGTCAAGGATGGCCAGATTGAAATTCAAGGAGACAAGCGCGCAGAGGTCGCCCGCATCCTGACCGAAGCCAACTTCCAGCCAGTGCTCGCGGGAGGCTGATGCTTTCGCTCAGCCAATTCTTCTCCGCTCGATTCTTTCCTCGGTAAATTTTTTCTCGCGGCGGCTTCGCTTCGTTGTCCGCTTCCGCCAACGCGCGATGACCTTTTGCCAAAAAGCGCGGAGTTACCACCTCCCGCATCACCTAATGTTTCCTCGCAGCAGCATTAGATACCAGCAACACGTTTGTCCACGCCATGAACGCAACCAGTGCCCGACCGCCCAAACGCCGGCTCCAAGCCGCGCTGGACCACGCTTCCGGTGACAAGCGCTTCAAGATCCTTGAAGTGCACATGAAGAAACATCAGTTCCGGCAGGATGCACTCATTGAAGTGCTGCACAAGGCGCAGGAGTTGTTCGGCTTTCTCGAGGACGACCTCCTATTATTCGTCTCGCACAAGCTCAAGTTGCCGCCGAGCCGCGTGTATGGCGTCGCGACGTTCTACCATTTCTTCAAACTCAAACCACAAGGCGAACACACCTGCGTGGTCTGCATGGGCACGGCCTGTTACGTGAAGGGCGCGGACAAGGTCATCAACTCCATTCAGGAGAAACTGAAGATCAAGTCCGGCGAGACCACGGCGGATGGTAAGGTTTCCCTGCTCACCGCGCGCTGCATCGGCGCGTGCGGTATTGCACCCGCGGTCACCTACGACGGGCAGGTCGCCCCAAAACAAACCTCCGAAGCCGCACTCGAAAAAATCAGCCAGTGGAAATGATTTATGCAACTGGACGATCTCAACGCCATCGCTGAAAAAGAAAAAGCCGCCGCCAAGAAAGTCTGTCTGCGCACCTGCATGTCGGCGGGGTGCATGTCGTCGCAGGCCGATGTCATCAAAAAGAATCTCGACGCCGAGGTAAAGGCGCAGGGACTGGAAGCAGAAGTCGAAGTGCGCCGCGTCGGTTGCATGGGCTTTTGCGGGCAAGGTCCGTTGGTGGGCGTGGACCACAACCACGAGGGACGGGAAGAGCTGTTCGAGTTCGTCAAACCCGAGGACGCGCCGGCCATCGTGAGTTCGCTCAAGGGCGGCAAGTGCGAGGTCAAACGCGGCGATCCACAGCATCCCTTCTTTGCCAAGCAGGTGAAGATCGTCCGCGCCAACGGTGGCATCGTTGATCCCGAGAGCATCGAAGATTACATCGGCGTAGGCGGTTATCAGGCACTGCACCAGGTATTGACGGAGATGAAGCCGGCTGAAGTCGTCGAAGCCATCACCAAGAGTGGCTTGCGCGGACGCGGCGGCGCGGGTTTCCCGACCGGTTTGAAATGGGGCACGGTTGCCAAGTCGCCCGGCGCGAAGAAATACATCGTCTGCAACGGGGACGAAGGCGATCCCGGCGCGTTCATGGATCGCAGCGTGCTCGAAAGCGATCCACACCTCGTGCTCGAAGGCATGGCCATCGCCGCGTTTGCCGTGGGCGCGGATCAGGGTTTCCTCTACGTACGCGCGGAATATCCGCTGGCGATTTCGCGCCTCCAGATTGCCATCAAACAAGCCAAGCAACTTGGCCTGCTCGGTGGCGGCATTTTTGAAACTCCTTTTGTCTTCAACGTGGATATCCGCATCGGCGCAGGCGCATTCGTCTGCGGCGAGGAAACCGCGTTGATGGCATCGGTCGAGGGCAAACGCGGCACCCCGCGTCCACGACCGCCTTTTCCCGCCGAGAGCGGCTTGTGGGGTTGCCCCACGCTCATCAACAACGTCGAAACGTTTGCCAACATCGCGCCCATCATCAGCAAAGGCGCGGAGTGGTATGCAAGCTTCGGCACCGAGAAGAGCAAGGGCACAAAAGTTTTCGCGCTCACCGGCAAGATCAACAACAACGGCCTCATCGAAGTGCCGATGGGTATTCCGCTCCGGCAGATCGTCGAGGAGATGGGCGGCGGCGCTCCGGACGGGCGTTCGATCAAGTCCGTGCAGACCGGCGGGCCTTCGGGTGGTTGCATCCCCGCGCAACATCTCGACACACCGGTGGATTTTGAATCGCTCGGCAAACTGGGTTCAATCATGGGCTCGGGCGGCATGGTCGTGATGGACGACACGACGAACATGGTGGAGATCGCCAAGTTCTACATGGAGTTCTGCATGGATGAATCGTGCGGCAAATGCATCCCCTGCCGCGCCGGGACGGTGCAGATGTTCCACCTGTTGGAAAAGATTTCCCAACGCAAAGCCACCGCGCGCGACCTCGCGAAGCTCGAAGAACTTTGCGACATGGTGAAGAACACCAGCCTCTGCGGTCTCGGCCAGACCGCGCCGAATCCGGTGATCAGCACGCTGCGCTTTTTCCGGCAGGAATACGAAGAGTTGCTGCAGCCAGATAAATACGGCCCGCGCGCCAACGGCGAAGCAAAACCGCAGCCTGCCGCGACTCCGAAATAACCAGGACTTTTCTATGGCCGCCAAGACCTTAACGATTAACGGCAAACAGATCACCGCCGAGGAAGGCGCGACGGTGTTGCAGGCCGCCACCGAGGCCGGCATCACCATCCCGACGCTGTGCCATCTCGAAGGCGTTTACGATGTCGGCGCGTGCCGCCTGTGCATCGTCGAAGTGACCGGCATCCCGAAATTGCTGCCCGCCTGCACGACCAAGGTTGCCGAGGGTATGGACATCAAGACGGACAGCGAGCGGCTGACCAAGTATCGCCGCATGATCCTCGAACTGCTCTTCGCCGAGCGGAATCACGTCTGCGCCGTGTGCGTCTCGAACGGGCATTGCGAACTGCAGACCCTCGCCTACGCGAACGGCATGGATCACGTCCGCTACGATTACCTGTTCCCGAAATGGAGCATGGACACGACGCATCGGTTATTCGGCATGGATCACAATCGTTGCGTGCTGTGCTCCCGCTGCGTGCGCGTCTGCTGGCACATCGAAGGCGCGGGACGAAGAACGTCGCGGGACGCGGCGGTCGCTCGCAGATCATCACCGATCTAAACCAACCCTGGGGCGAATCGGATTCCTGCACGCAATGCGGCAAGTGCGTGCAATCCTGCCCGACCGGCGCGCTGTTCCACAAAGGTTCGGCCACCGGAGAAATGGAACGCGACCGCAGTAAGCTGGAATTCATCGTCACCGCGCGCGAGAAGAAGCAATGGATCGCGACGGACTAAGAGCTGGTAGGGCGGCGCTGCCGCGCCGCCGCAAACTGTATCGCTGAATTAATAATGTGGGCAGAGCAGCAGCTCTGCCCTACCGAAATAAAAAATGAAGATTCGTCTCGCCACAGTCTGGTTGGGCGGCTGTTCCGGCTGCCACATGTCGTTCCTCGATCTCGACGAGTTTCTGATCGAGCTCGCCGACGCGGTGGATCTCGTTTACAGCCCGGTCGTGGATGTGAAGGAATATCCGGAGAACGTGGACCTTTGCCTCATCGAAGGCGCGGTCTGCAACGAGGACAATCTGGAAATCCTCCACAAGATCCGCGCGCGCACCAAGGGTACTTGTCTCCTTCGGCGATTGCGCCGTCACCGGCAACGTGCCCGCGATGCGCAATCAGTTCGGGATTGATAACGCGGACAATGTCCTGCAACGCGCCTACATCGAGAACGCGCAGTTCAATTCGGTGAAACCCAAACAGGACGGCATCGTGCCGCCATTGTTGGAACGCGTATTACCCGTGCATGAGGTGGTTCACGTCGAGCATTTCCTGCCCGGTTGCCCACCGCCGGCGGCACGGATCAAGTCATTGGTCGCGCAACTGTTGAGCGGCAGTGCCCCGAAGCTGGAAGGTGCAAATCTGAAATTTGGTTGATATGTCAAAACGCATCGTCATTGACCCGGTAACCCGCATCGAGGGCCACGCCAAGATCAGCATTTTCGTGGACGACGCCGGCAACGTCTCCGACGCGGAATTTCATGTCGTAGAATTCCGCGGCTTTGAGAAATTCTGCGAGGGCCGCCCGTTTCACGAGATGCCCGGCATCACGCAGCGCATCTGCGGCATCTGTCCCGTCAGCCACACGCTCGCGGCGGCCAAAGCCGGCGATGCCCTCATGGCCGTCAGCATTCCGCCTGCGGCGGACAAGCTCCGCCGGTTGCTGAACCTCGGACAGATCATCCAAAGTCATGCGCTGAGTTTCTTTCACTTGAGCGCGCCGGACTTTCTGCTCGGCTGGGATTCGCCCCAAGCCCAGCGCAATGTCTTCGGCCTGATCGCGGCCAACAAGGAACTTGCCCGCGCCGGCATCCGCCTGCGCCAGTTCGGTCAGGAGATCATCGAGATCTTGGGCGATAAGAAGATTCATCCCCAATGGGCGGTGCCGGGCGGCGTGCGTAGCGCGCTCTCACCAGAAGGCCGCGAGAAAATCCGCGGCTGGCTGCCCGAGGCCTACGCCACCATTCAAGTCGCCTTCGATCTCTGGAAAAAGACGATGGAGACGCATCAACGCGAGATTCAGATTTACGGAAACTTCCCCTCGCTGTTCATGGGTCTCATCGCCGCGGACGGTTCGTGGGAGCATCACGGCGGCAAACTGCGTTTCACCGACAGCAGCGGCAGCATCATCGCGGACCAGATCGAGGTTTCCCGCTACGCGGAATTCATCGGCGAATCCGTGCAGAACAGTTCCTATCTCAAGTCGCCGTATTACCTGCCGCTCGGTTTTCCCGCGGGCATCTATCGCGTCGGACCACTCGCCCGCCTCAACATCTGCGAACGCATGGGCGTGCCCAAAGCAGACGCGGAACTGAAGAAATTCAAGAGCCTCGGCCGCGGCGCGGTCACGTCGTCGTTCCTCTACCACTACGCGCGCCTCATCGAAATTCTCGCGAGCATCGAATTTGTCGAGCGTTACATGGACGATACAGAGCTTTCCAGCGATTACCTGCGGGCCGATGCCGGCATCAACAGTCTGCGTGGCGTGGGCGCGAGCGAAGCCCCGCGTGGCACGCTCTTCCACGATTACACCGTGGACCGCAATGGCCTGCTGAAGAAGGTGAATCTCATCGTCGCCACCGGCCAGAACAACCTGGCCATGAACCAGACCGTCGCGCAGATCGCCCGGCACTACGTCAAAGGCGGCACCAATGAGATTCCCGAACCGTTGCTCAATCGCGTGGAGCACGGCATCCGTTGCTATGACCCGTGCCTGAGCTGCTCGACGCACGCCGTCGGCCAGATGCCGCTGCACGTGCAGTTGATTGCGCCTGATGGAGCGGTGTTGAACGAAGTGACGCGAGGCTGATCTATGAACTCCACCGGATCAATGCTGGTCATCGGCTACGGCAATACTTTGCGCGGCGATGACGGCGTCGGCCCACGCGTGGCGGAAGCCGTCGGCGCGCTGCGTTTACCGGGCGTCCGCACGCTCATCTGCCAGCAACTTTCCCCCGAACACGCCGCCCCGATCTCGCTCGCCGAAAAAGTAATCTTTGTGGATGCTGCCGTGGATGCCCCGCAGGAAGTTCAATTGCGTCGGCTCGAACCCAGCGACACCACCCAGCTGATGGCGCACGCCGCCAACCCGTGTACGATGCTGGCGTTGTCCCGCGATGTCTTTGGTCATGTGCCTCAAGCGTGGTGGCTGACCATTCCCGCCGTGAATATGGAATTTTGCGAATCGCTTACCCCCGAAGCTCAGCGCGGCTGCGCGGAAGCCATCGACAAAATCCAAGCCTTGTGCCGCTGACGGCACCAAAGGGTCGCCAGCCTTAAACTTCGGCGCGCCGTTTCACCAGAAAATCCAGCCACGCCTGCATGCCGTCGCCAGTTCGGGAGGACAACAGGAAAACCTGCGCGTGGTGACTTACGCGTTTGAGATTTGCCAACGCCAGATCGCGATTAAAACCCGCCGCCACCGCAATATCGCTCTTCGTCACGATGGCAACGTTGGCCGAGTGAAACATCGGCGGGTACTTGAGCGGCTTGTCTTCGCCCTCAGTCGTCGAGAGCAGCACCACTCGCAAGTCTTCGCCCAGATCGTAATCCGCCGGACAGACGAGATTGCCGACGTTTTCGATTACCAGCACGTCCACCTTGTCTAAATCAATCTGCGCCGCCGCCTTGGAAACCATCTCCGCGTCCAGGTGACAGACCGTGCCCGTCGTGATCTGCACCACCGGGATGCCCACCTCGCGCAACCGCGCAGCATCATTGTCGGTCGCAAGGTCGCCAACGATGACACCCACGCGGAGCTTCCCAGCGAGCTTTGCTGCCGTCTCCCGGATGAAGGTGGTTTTGCCCGAGCCCGGCGACGAAACCACATTCAGCACGAGAAGTTTCTTGGCTTTAAAGAATCCGCGATTTCGCTCCGCCAAAAGATTGTTCTTCTCCATGAGCGAACGGTTGAGGTCGAGCTTGAACGGCGCCGGTGCGTGTGAGTGCCCATGATCATGATGATGGTGGCTGTGCCCGTGGCCATGGTGATGATCGTGGTCATGGGAATGCCCGCCGATCTTCACATCGCCACCGCCGAGTCCGCATCCACATTCTTTGCACATAATTTTTATGTAGCGGTGGTCTATGACCGCCGCAGTTATTCTGCAAATGCGACACTCACAGAGTGCCGCTACAAAATCATTCAAGCTCCACAGCTGCGATTTCCAATTCACGCCCGCGGCGCAGATCGCCGCTCAAGTCATGGCAGCGCGGGCATTCACTCAAAAACTCCTGACACGCAAACTCCGCCTGACACGTCGCACACCAGCAAACGGCAGGAACGGATTCAATGTCCAACCGCGCGTCGGCCAACAACGTGTCACGCCGCACGACATCCCAGGCGAATTGCAGCGCCTCGGACACGACCCCGCTCAGCGTGCCGATCCGCAGCTTCAGCACCGTGATGCGCTTCGCCCCGGCGGCCTGCGCGGACTCCGCCGCCATCCGCACTGCTTCGGTCATGATCGCGACTTCATGCATCTTGTGTTGTCCCACCCTGCCACGGCCGCCCAACTTAAGCTTTTCTTCCTTTGACAATTATTGGGCAGCTATTGCCAATCCGCGGAAGGTCACCGCCCCGGTTTGGGGGCAAGCTACCGTAGCTGGCAGCAGTGCCAGTCGTTGCCTGACCATGAGCCTGACAGTCACCAATCCCGAGATGACCACACGTTTGCGGCTCGCCGTTCGCGGCGCAGTGCAAGGCGTCGGCTTCCGGCCCTTCGTCTATCGCCTCGCGAACGAACTCGGGCTGACCGGCTGGGTGAACAATTCTCCGCAAGGCGTCGGCATCGAGATCGAAGGCCCGCGGCCTGCGCTCGAAGAATTCCGCTTCCGCCTCGAGACCGAGAAACCGCCGCGCAGTTCCATCCAAAGCTGCGAAGCGACCTGGCTTGATACCGCAGGCTTCGACGGCTTTGTCATCCGCGCCAGCGAAAACACTGGCAGCAAAGCAGCGCTGGTGCTGCCTGACATCGCCACATGTCCGGATTGTCTGCGTGAGCTGCTCGATCCGACAAACCGCCGGCATCGCTATCCGTTCATCAATTGCACCCACTGCGGCCCACGCTTCAGCATCATCGAAGCCCTGCCCTACGATCGCGCGAACACGTCCATGCGCGGCTTCCGGATGTGCCCCAGCTGTCAGGCGGAATACGACGATCCCAACGACCGCCGTTTCCACGCCCAGCCCAACGCCTGTCCTGACTGCGGCCCACAACTCGAACTCTGGCCCGGTGACGGCCAAGCCACGAATGACGAGCCGCCCCGTCGTCTCGCGCGCGGCAACGATGCATTGCTCGCCGCCGCACACGTCATCCGCTGCGGCCACATCGTCGCCGTCAAAGGCATCGGCGGCTTTCATCTGTTTGTGGACGCGCGCAACGACGAAGCCGTCCGCCGCCTGCGCGAACGGAAGCATCGTGAGGAAAAACCCTTCGCCTTGCTGTTCCCAACGTTGGAGAGCGTGAAGGCAGCTTGTGCAGTCTCGCCGCTGGAGGAACGATTGCTGCAATCCCCGGAAGCGCCCATCGTGCTGCTGCGGAAAACTCCATTCTCCATTCTCCATTCTCCATCTTCGCTTGCCCCCAGTGTCGCTCCCGGCAATCCCAACCTCGGCGTGATGCTGCCCTCAAATCCGTTGCATCACCTGCTCATGGCTGAACTTGGCTTCCCCGTCGTCGCCACGAGCGGCAACCTGAGCGACGAACCGATCTGCATCGATGAGTTTGAAGCCCTCGACCGGCTACGCGGCATCGCCGATGTTCTGCTGGTTCACAATCGTCCCATCGTCCGGCCCGAAGACGACTCCATCGTACGTGTGATGGCTGGGCGCGAAATGGTTTTGCGTCGGGCGCGGGGTTATGCGCCGCTGCCGATCCCGCTGAAATCTGAAATCCGAAATCCGAAATCTGAAATCATTTTGGCCGTTGGCGCACATCTGAAAAACTCCGTTGCGCTCGCCATCGGCGAACAGGTCTTCTTGAGCCAGCACATCGGCGATCTCGAGACGGAGCCGGCACACCAGGCATTTCAGCGCGCGGCGGAAGATTTGCCCCGGCTTTATGATGCGCAACCCGAAGTCATCGCCGCGGACCTGCATCCCGATTACCTTTCGACGCAGTTCGCTTTGGAGCGCCGGCCTCCGACCCGGCGTAATGCGACCGCTCCCCAATCTGCCGGGGCGGAGACCGGCGCTCCGCCAGTCATTCGCGTCCAGCACCACATCGCCCACGCGCTGGCCTGCATCGCGGAGAATGAAGTAGAACTTCCCGCACTCGGCGTTGCCTGGGACGGCACAGGGCTTGGCAGTGACGGCACGATCTGGGGCGGCGAGTTTTTCTTCGTCACCGACGAGGCAGCGCAACACATCGCGCATCTGCGACCGTTCCGGTTGCCGGGCGGCGACGCTGCCGTGAAAGAGCCACGCCGCGCCGCGCTGGGGTTGCTGTTTCAACTGCTGGGCGACGAGGCGTTTCAACGAAACGACATCCGCACCATTGCCGCGCTTTCGTCCGCCGAACAAGTCGCGTTGAAAACCATGCTGCAACGCAATCTGAACTCCCCGCTCTGTTCCAGCGTCGGCCGGCTGTTCGATGCCATCGCGTCATTGGCCGGACTGCGTCAGATCATGCGGTTCGAGGGTCAGGCGGCGATGGAACTGGAATTCGCGTGCGCCGGGGCGCGGACGGAGGAAGCGTATGAGTTTCCCCTGCTGACAAGTCATGCGCCGATGCTGCTGGATTGGTCACCGGTGGTGGAAGGCGTGCTGGTGGATGTCACCCGGAGCGTGCCGCTGGCCGACATCGCGGCGAAATTTCATCACGGTCTGGCCGAGGCGATCGTGGCCGTGGCGCGGGAGTTTGGTTGTGAACGCGTCGCCCTAAGCGGCGGCTGTTTTCAGAATCGTTACCTGACGGAACGAGCGGTGACGCGATTGCGCAAGGAAGGTTTTCAACCGTACTGGCATCAACGCGTGCCGACAAACGATGGCGGCATTGCCTTGGGGCAAATTGCCGCAGCGCAGCGCGAAATGTCGGCTAACACACGGCACGGCACTGTCCGGACGCCGCAGCGCAGCGTCCCTACCTATGCTTGAATTATGTGTCTCGCAATTCCAGGAAAAGTCGAAAGCATCACCGGGGACGATCCGGTCACACGGATGGGCCGCATCAACTTCGGCGGGGTCGTCAAGGAGGCCAGCCTTGCTTACGTGCCCGAGGTGCAGATCGGCGATTATGTGATCGTTCACGTCGGGTTTGCACTGAGCAAAGTGGATGAGGAAGAGGCGCAGAAGGTTTTTAGTTATCTGAAACAGATCGGCGAACTGGATGAACTCGCGGCGGAACAGTTCATTTCATCAGCAGCCAGTCCGCCAGAACGCCCACCCGACGGAGGATTGCGATGAAATTCCTCGACGAATACCGTGATGGCGAACTCGCGCAAAAGTTCGCGCGGGAGATCCATCGTATCACGACAAAGCCGTGGACGATCATGGAGGTTTGTGGCGGCCAGACACACGCGATTGTAAAGTTCGGCATTGATGAGTTGTTGCCAAAGCAGCTCACGCTCATCCACGGTCCGGGCTGCCCCGTATGCGTCACGCCGTTGGAGGTCATCGATAAAGCATTGGAAATTGCCGAGAAACCGGGGGTCATCTTCACATCGTTCGGCGACATGCTGCGCGTACCGGGTAGCACGACTGATTTGTTATCGGTGAAAGCCAAGGGCGGCGACGTGCGGATGATCTATTCACCACTGGATGCAGTGAAGCTAGCCGAACAGAATCCGACAAAGGAAGTCGTGTTTTTTGGCGTGGGTTTTGAGACAACCGCACCAGCGACGGCGATGGCAGTATTTCAGGCGGCCCAGAAGGGTCTGAAGAATTTTTCGATGCTCATTTCGCACGTGCTTGTGCCGCCAGCGATTGAAGCATTGATGGCGTCGGCGCAATGTCGTGTGCAGGCGTTTCTCGCGGCGGGGCATGTTTGCACTGTGATGGGCTACGAGGAATATCCGCCGCTGGCCGCAAAGTTTCGCGTGCCCATCGTCGTCACGGGCTTCGAGCCGCTCGATATTCTGCACGGCATCCTAATGACCGTACGGCAACTTGAATCGGGTCGAGCCGAGGTGGAGAATCAATACGTCCGTTCGGTGCGGCGCGAAGGCAACCAACCCGCACAAGAACTGATTAAAAAAGTGTTTAAGATCGTACCGCGCAAGTGGCGGGGCGTCGGGGAAATTCCACAGAGCGGCATGGGGTTGGCCGATGCGTATTCAACATTCGATGCCGAACAAAAGTTCGGCGTATCTGATCGCCACGTAGACGAACCCGCAGATTGCATCGCAGGTCTGATTTTGCAGGGCTTGAAGAAACCGCACGAGTGCCCGGCATTCGGGGGTAAGTGCACGCCTGAGCATCCGCTCGGGGCAACGATGGTTTCGAGCGAAGGTGCATGTGCGGCTTACTATCGCTATCGCCGCCACACCACGCCGGAAGCCGTTATATCCAAATGAGCACGCCCGCATTCACCGCGAGTTGCCCTCTGCCAATCCAGCAGTATCCGCATGTGCTGCTGGCGCACGGCGGCGGCGGGAAGCTGATGCACCAACTGCTGGAAAACGTCTTCGGCAAAGCGTTCAGCAATCCGATTCTCGACTCCCGCCACGACTCGGCGCAGTTCACCGTGCCACCAGGCAAGTTGGCAATGACGACGGATTCCTATGTCTGTACGTCCAATGTTTTTCCCCGGAGGTGATATCGGCTCAATGGCCATCCACGGCACGGTCAACGATCTTGCGATGAGTGGGGCGCGCCCGCTGTATCTCAGTTGCGGCTTTATCATCGAGGAAGGATTGTCGATGGAGACGCTGTGGCGCGTGGTCTGTTCCATGCGCGATGCGGCGCAACGCTGTGGCGTGCAGATTGTGACCGGCGATACGAAGGTCGTGGACAAGGGCAAAGGCGACGGACTTTACATCAATACGACGGGTATCGGCGTCATCGAACACTCGCTCAACATTGCGCCGACAAGCGTCCAGCCCGGAGATGCGATCATCGTCAGCGGCGATCTGGGCCGGCACGGCATGGCCATCATGGCCGTGCGCGAGGGGCTGCAATTTGAAGGTACGATTGAGAGCGACTCCGCATCCGTCCGCGAACCAGTGCGCGCGCTGATTAAAGCTGGCATTGAAGTTCACTGTCTGCGCGATCTGACGCGAGGCGGGCTGGCGAGCGCGTTGAACGAAATCGCCGAGGCAGCGGGGGTAAAAATTGCCATTGAGCAAAAGGCTGTGCCGGTGCGCGAGGACGTTCACGCCGCATGCGAGATGCTGGGGCTTGATCCGTTGCACGTGGCGAACGAAGGACGGTTTGTGGCTTTCGTCGCGGCAAGAGATGCGGCGCGGGCGCGGCAAATCCTGCGGCAGTACGAAGTCAGCGAGAAGGCCGTCCTGATCGGAAAGGTTATGGAGAAAGCGGTGCCGTTGGTGACGATCAAGAGCGCGATCGGCGCGAGCCGGATTCTCGACATGCCGAGCGGGGAGCAGTTGCCGCGCATCTGTTAGCGTGCCCCGGCTCTCCCCGCCGCCCAAGCGTGGCGCTAACGGATCAGTCCGTCTTTGCGCATCGCCGTGACCACTTTGCTGGTGATGGGCCTGAGTTCCTCGATCCGATCCGAACCTTCCTTGAGCACGGTTTTGGTGATGCCGGACCAAAGCCGCTTGCCGGTCTTCAGATCATGCAAGCTGCTGTCCAGATAGACGTCCTGACGCAGTTCGCCCCAGACCGTGCCCATGCCCGTGTCACCCCCGAAGTAATATCCGTGCCAGTCCATCGCTCCAAAACTGGTATCTACCGGCGAGAACCGGTTTGGAGACACGCGAATCGCTTGGTCCCGGGTGACCTGATCCGCGAGTCGGATGATCAAAACCGTATCCGCCCCCGCTTCCTGGAGCTGCCGGGTGGCCGCCTGTTTATCCGCTTTGATCTCCGGCAACGTGAGCAGTTTGAACGTGGTCAACATCGCCTGCCCCTGTTTTTGCAATTCGGCGGCGAAGGCATTTTCCAGGACGGAACGCTGAAGCGCGCGCTCTTCCACCACCAGGACCGCAATCTTCTGCACCGGCCCGCCCTGATAGTCCGGGGCTTTCCAAGTCTGTTTAAGCGAGGTGGCAGCGCAGCCACACAGAACGACAGCCAGGCCAACGGCGAACAGCGAAACGTTTTTCATGGCCGGATGTTATTGCGGGAAGCCGTTGTTTTGGAAATACAAATATCGGGGAAAGAAAAACCCCTGACTCCACAAAGCAGAGTCAGGGGTGAAAGAGGATTTGTGCTGTGAACCGGCTTACGTCTCGATGAACTTGATCGAACGGCTCTTTTCGTTGCGCTTGCGCTTGTTTTCGTCGAGTTCCTTTTTGCGGAGGCGCAGGTTCTTCGGCGTGGCTTCCACGTATTCGTCCACGTCAATGTATTCCAACGCGCGTTCCAGCGAGAGCTTGAGCGGCGGCGCGAGCTGGATGCCTTTGCCGTCACCTTGGGAGCGCATGTTGGTCAGGCGCTTTTCCTTCACCGGATTCACCGGGATGTCGTTCTCGCGGGAGTTTTCACCCACGATCATGCCCGTGTAGATCATGTCGCCGGGCTCAACCATCAAGCGACCGCGCTCCTGCACCATGTTCAACGCGTAGCTGGTGGCTTCACCGTTGTCCATGGAGACGAGCGAACCGTTCTTGCGGGCCGCGATTTCACCGCGATCCGCACCGTATTCGTGGAACAAGTGACTCATCACGCCCATGCCCTTCGTCGAGTTGACGAGATCGGTCTCAAAGCCGATCAAGCCGCGCATCGGCGCGAGCGCTTCGACGGAGACCTGATTGCCGACGTGGTTCATGTTCGTGATCTGCGCTTTGCGGAACGACAGATTTTCCATGATTGTGCCGAGGTTTTCGCTCGGGATTTCCACGAACAACTTCTCGATCGGTTCGAGCGGATTGCCGTTCTCGTCCTTCTTCCACAACACTTCGGGACGCGACACCAAGACTTCGTAACCTTCGCGCCGCATCTGTTCGACGAGAATCGCAATCTGCATTTCGCCACGACCGCTGACCGCGAAAATCTTCGGGTCGCTGGTCTGCGCGACGCGCAACGCGACATTGGTGCGGATTTCCTTCACCAAACGATCCCAGATGTGGCGCGCAGTGACGAGCTTGCCGTCCTGACCGGCGAGCGGCCCGTCGTTCACGGCGAATTCCATCTGAATCGTGGGTGGATCAATCGGGATGTACGGCAACGCCGGACGCGCTTCGCTATCGCAAATGGATTCGCCGATGAAGACTTCCTCGAAGCCTGCCACACCCACGATGTCGCCAGCGTGCGCTTCCTGGATCTCGATCCGCTTCATGCCCTCGAACTGATAGAGCATCGTGACTTTGCCCTTGGTGATCTTGCCGCTGCCGTGACGGCAGATAGCCGCGTCACCGACTTTGACTTTGCCTTCGTGAATCTTGCCGAACGCGATACGACCGACGTAATCGTTGTAGTCGAGGTTCGCGACGAGGAGTTGGAAACCTTCGCCCGCATGAGCGCGCGGCGGTGGGATGTGCTTCACGATCGCTTCGAACAACGGCTCCATCGTGCCGCTGGTGTGATCCAGCTCCACCTTGGCGTAACCTTGCTTGGCGGAACAATAGATGAACGGGAAATCCAACTGTTCATCCGTCGCATTGAGCGACATGAACAACTCGAACACCTGATCGAGCACCTTCTTGGGATTCGCGTTATCGCGGTCAATCTTGTTGATGACCACGATCGGCTTCGCGCCAGCTTCGAGCGCCTTGCGGAGCACGAAGCGCGTCTGCGCCTGCGGACCTTCCGCGGAATCCACCACGAGCAGCACGCCGTCAATCATGTTCATGATGCGCTCCACCTCGCCGCCGAAATCGGCGTGGCCGGGAGTGTCCACGATGTTGATGTGGTAATTGTGATACTTGAACGCGGCGTTCTTCGCGCGGATGGTGATGCCCTTCTCCTTTTCGAGGTCCATCGAGTCCATGAGGCGTTCGACCTGCGTCTCGGCCTGATTGGAACGGAACGTCCCGGATTGCTTGAGGAGACAGTCCACGAGCGTGGTCTTGCCGTGGTCAACGTGCGCGATGATCGCGATGTTTCGGATGTGCTGCATATCGTAAATGACCGGTTCGCCCATAATTCAATGTAACAGCCGCATGATTAACTCCTACCGGGAATCACTGGCCGAAAGCCAGCGGACTGCGCTGCGACGGGTTCTACCGGGCTGCGTATAATGCGGATTTACGGCCAAAGGTCAAGATTTGCCTGCGAAGAAAACCGCCCCTTTAATTCTTAGCCGCCACCCATTTTGGCAAAGCCGCCCCAGCTTTCAGCCTCCCTCAAACTGCGGACAACGTCTCGAGGTACAACAGTTAGGTGTCATCGTGTTCATCAAAATCCTGGCCGAGTGCATCCGTAAATCCAAGCGCAAGCTGCGATAACAAGCATCACCACAACCAACGATACCTTGGTCTTGTGTGGCAGCTTCTGACAATCCCTCTCAATCGGCTTCACGATTGGCGTGATCGCCTTTCCGAGCGCCCACTCTGCAAACGCGAACACCAGAATGAGACCAACGACAATCGCAACAGTCGTAAAAGTGCTCATGTGGTCGAGAGTGTGGCTGACACCTAACGCCCCAAGCTCAGCGACCCGGCCCGCGGGACGCCATGATTGCAACCGCGACGCTCAAGCCGGGTTCGCTGCAGCGCATGGTTAGGCCACGTCTTCTTCATCCATGAACTTAAGCTCAATGCCGACGCACCTGTCTCCAGACATCAATGCCATCACCGGGCCGTTGCCATCACTGCCTGTGGGGATAAATGGCATTGCTGTTCCGGGGAACTTCTCAATGGTGATGACCCCAAAACCATCTCCGGTCTGAGACTCAATAGCTTCCTGAACCTCCTCGCCTGTATCCGGGCCAATCGCTTTGTCGAACGCTTTAATATCACATACTCCAATCATCGCTGAGTCTGTCCCAGCCTCACCTAACTCTTCGCCTATCTCAACATTGTCTGCGCCTTCTAGCCGCACTCGCAGCCTCGATACAATGCGGTCTTTGCCCCAGGCGAGGCCAATCGCCTCGACAACGTATCTGCCGCAGGGCACTTCCACGACACAGCCATCCTCAGCGTTAGCAAGATGAGGATCGCCAGCCCACAGCGAGCCTGTCGTGACATCAAGTGTGCAAAATGGCAGCCAGTCCTTTGTTTTGCCTTTTCCTTTGGTCTTTTCTGAGAGGTAGTCTTTTAGGTTCATAGAGTTTGCGTGGTGGTGAAAAGTGGCCTAACGACCCAAGCTCAGCGACCGCCGAGCCGGAGATGGGAACGATTGAATGGTTGTCGCGTGACCCGAACCGCCAACGGCGGTTCGCTGCAGCGCATGGTTAGGCCACAAAGTCGTGATCTGCATAACAAACTGGGTAAATAAAATCCCTCGAACCGTCGAGAAGCTTCGCTCCCGTCACTTCGCACCCAAGGAAGCGCAGCCCACCGTGATCAAATTGTCCCGCCGCTCTCATCCCGCAAGAACCGAACTGTCCCGACCGGCGCAACGAAACCGACTCCCGAAAACTCCCCGCGTGTCATGTGGCCTAACGACCCAAGCTCAGCGACCCGGCGCACGGGACGCCACGATTGCAAACCGCGACGCCATGCCGGGTTCGCTGCAGCGCATGGTTAGGCGTAAATATCATCGCAACAAATCAACCAGGCATGCTAAGAGCAAACCACCTGCCGCAACCAGACCAGACAACATACCTAGTCTACGAATCTTCGGCGGAATGCTGCCCCATACCGCACGCTTCCTCACCGGATCAAAGGAAAAGGCGTCAGAAAATCTAGCCACACGAAACAGGATGCCCCAAGTAAGAAATGTGTATGTCAGCAGGCCAACAAAGCCAACGATGAAGCTCAACACGGCTACTGCAAATGCGATCTGATATAAAACGTGGAGCATATCTCAGCGCCTAACGACAAAAGCTCAGCCACGCCGGAACAACGACGTGGCCCGCGTCAGCGGACCTGACAACGCCCACCGGCGTTGGCTGCAGCGATTGGTTA
This sequence comes from Verrucomicrobiota bacterium, assembly GCA_049840435.1. GTDB lineage: Bacteria > Verrucomicrobiota > Verrucomicrobiia > Limisphaerales > JADLHS01 > JADLHS01. The sequence continues at coordinate 248,062 of JASGKY010000025.1, forward strand.
GGCCTCCCAAACTCGCCAATCTGGTTCTTCAATCTCATGTGACTGAAATGGTGGCTGCACTAGGGCCATCGGATACGCCTCGTCAATTTGCGCTCTGAAATACTGAAAGGCTCTAAATCGGGCATCCCTATAATTCGTAACCACACCCGCATCGTCTGTCACGAGCGTATTCAGAAACACGGCCAACGTGGTCTTCAAAATCAACGGGTCACCAAATGCAGCCTGGTAGCCCTTCCAATCACACCGATCAACATCCCAATCCCAACGCTCGTCATCAATCAAACCTTTGGAGAGCAATACAACGAAGCCAGTGAATGCTCCTTTTAGCTCTGGTGGAACGTGATGCATTGGAGGCCTAACGACCCAAGCTCAGCGACCCCGCACCGCGAGGCCGGTGAGCGGACCAAAGGTTGTCGAACAACCCGAGGGCGGAGCGCGGGGTTCGCTGCAGCGCATGGTTAGACTCCAGTGTCGATTTCATCCAAGCAACTCCTCTACGTCCTTCACACACTGAGCGTCAGAACCAAAGTGACCCAGGTAAAGCTCTCGCGCTCTCGTGAGAATGGCACGGGCCTCATCTCGCAGTCCAGCCGGTATCAAACAAGTGGCGGCCATATTATGCAAGTAAGTCGCAAGCTCGGCTGAGTCGGGTGCAGTACTAGCCGCCACAAGCTCAGCCCCACGACGCCAAAACGAAACGGCAGCGGAAAACTGCGCCGTCTCAACGTAGAAAAGAGCTAGCTGACTGACCGCCTGCTCAATCGCCAATCTGTCCGTGCTTCGCTGCGCCGTCTGAAGTGCGTCCAACAAATCTTGTTCCTTTGTCGCGTTCAGCATAGGCGTGTCGAAGGAGTCTAACTAATTAATTATATGGAAAGTTTTCCATGATATTGGATATTAGCCCCCAAACATGGAATCAAAGTGTTCCGGTGTTTCCTAAGTTCACGGCGACACTATGGTGACGAGCGGTTGAGGTCAACGGGAAAAGCTGGGGATCGGGGTGGCTTTCACTGGGAAGCACTTAAGACCGCTAAAAACTGATTCCGCCGGGCTTGACCTGGATTCCGCCGGCCTTGGGAGGTATTCCGTTTCCCCATAACGCGCCCCCGACTGCTCCAGTCGCGCTTCCGATTGCCTTGAGCGTTACTCGGGTGGCTCGGGCGGGTATTCCGGTCCGACCAATCGTAACACCGATTGCTCCAACCGTGACACCGATCGGCCTGATCGGAATCGTATCCTCCAATCGGTGTTCCGTTTGCCCCAGTCGTTACACCGATCACGCATTCCGGTGTTTGCCATTGCTCATGTGGTCCCCAAATCTCTGGTGTCATTTAGTGGATTGCTCACATAGTAGTCATTGCTGACGATGATTTCATCAATTGTAGTTTTCATATCATAAATTGTGAGTAGTAGTTCAGTTGTAGTTTTGATTAGTACGATTGCTGACTCATAGAGTCATTGCT